>NZ_BARF01000077.1 GCF_000367365.1 Streptomyces prunicolor NBRC 13075
CCTGCACGACGGGGCGCAGGCCCGGCTGGTGGCCCTGGCCATGGACCTCGGGCTGGCGAAGGAGAAGCTGACGGAGGATCCGCAGGCGGCGGCGCGGATGGTGGGCGAGGCGCACGGCGAGGTCAAGACGGCGTTGCAGGAGCTGCGGGACCTGGCGCGCGGGATCCATCCCGCCGTCCTCACCGACCGCGGGCTGGACGCGGCCCTGTCCTCCGTCGCCTCGCGGTGCACGGTGCCGGTGCAGGTGGACGTGGATCTGCCGGCGCGGCCGGCGGCCGCCATCGAGGGCATCGCGTACTTCACCGTCTCCGAGCTGCTGCAGAACATCAGCAAGCACGCGAAGGCGACCTGGGCCGCGGTGGATGTGTGGCGGGTGGAGAACCGGCTGATGCTTCAGGTCGTGGACAACGGGGTGGGCGGCGCGGATGCCTCCGGCGGTTCGGGGTTGGCCGGTCTTGCCGGGCGGCTCGATGCGGTGGACGGGATTCTGGTGGTCGACTCACCGGCGGGCGGGCCCACCCGGATCACGGCGGAGTTGCCCTGGCGGGGTTGAGGGGGCCTGGAGTTGTAGGGGGCGGGGAGTTGAGGGCCCGAGGCGTTGAAGGGTCCAGCCCCCTGCTCTGCCCTCTGGGGGCTGCGCCCCCAGACCCCCCTTCGGCCTGAACGGCCTCGTCCTCAATCGCCGGACAGGCTGAGTGATGCGGCCTGCGCTGAAAGAGTGGACGGGCTGGACACAGCCGGCCTGCGCTAAAAGGCGAACGCCCGCGCAGCGAAGCAAACACCGGACAGGCCGGATTCCTCCACCCTCACCACCCCCGATTCCATGCCCCCGCCCGCACCAAGTCGCGAACCCTGGAATGCTGGACCTGTCATGTGGACGGACGCGAGTCGACGTGGGCCGGCAGGGCGGGCAGTGGGGGGCCGAACATCGTGGAGGACAGGGTGCGCGTGGTCATCGCCGAGGATTCGGTGCTGCTCAGGGAGGGCCTGACCCGGTTGTTGACCGACCGCGGGCACGACGTGGTGGCCGGGGTCGGTGACGGGGACGCGCTGGTGAAGACCATCACCGAGCTGGCCGAGCAGGACGCGTTGCCGGACGTGGTGGTGGCCGACGTACGGATGCCGCCGACGCACACCGACGAGGGCGTCCGCGCGGCGGTGGAGCTGCGCAAGGCGTATCCCGGTCTCGGCGTGCTGGTGTTGTCGCAGTACGTGGAGGAGCGCTACGCCACCGAACTGCTGGCCGGTTCCAGCCATGGCGTCGGCTATCTGCTCAAGGACCGGGTGGCCGAGGTGCGTGAGTTCGTCGACGCGGTGGTGCGGGTGGCCTCGGGGGGTACGGCGCTCGACCCGGAGGTGGTCGCACAGCTGCTCGGGCGCAGCCGTAAGCAGGACGTGCTCGTACGGCTCACCCCGCGGGAGCGCGAGGTGCTGGGGCTGATGGCCGAGGGGCGGACGAACTCCGCGATAGCCCGGCAGCTGGTGGTGAGCGACGGGGCGGTCGAGAAGCACGTCAGCAACATCTTCCTGAAGCTGGGCCTGTCGCCGAGTGACGGGGATCACCGACGTGTTCTGGCCGTCCTCACCTACCTCAACTCCTGACAAAAACCTGCCAAACTGACACTGTGTCAGCTGTCCGGCCGCCGACCGGCGGTTGTTCACCGCCGTCAGTCATCTGTCAGCCAAGTCCGAGTACCAGACAGCGCGATCCGAGAACCAGACAACGCAACGGGAGCGTCTTCAAGGCAAGCGTCGGGGGGCGAGAAATCATGACAAGTCAGGGTGTCAGGCCGTCTCAAAACAGCGTCCATCATGCGAACGGCCGAAGGAAGGCGACCCTTACAGACGTAGGGTTGATCCTGGGAGGGTCGGCGTGACGACCATGCCCGGACAGCGTCCTCGAAGAGGAGGTCCAGTTCAGTGACCAGCCAGGTCAGTAGCCCAGCGGAGCAGGCCGACGGAGCCGACAGCACGTTGGTCGGGGAACAACGCAAACCGGCGGGGGTGAAGGACGTCCACCGCCTGGACCGGGTCATCATCCGGTTCGCCGGTGACTCGGGTGACGGTATGCAGCTCACCGGCGACCGCTTCACCTCGGAGACGGCGTCCTTCGGGAACGACCTCTCCACCCTGCCGAACTTCCCGGCCGAGATCCGCGCCCCCGCAGGCACCCTGCCGGGGGTTTCGTCGTTCCAGCTGCATTTCGCCGACCACGACATCCTGACCCCGGGTGACGCGCCCAACGTGCTGGTCGCGATGAACCCGGCCGCCCTGAAGGCGAACATCGCCGACGTTCCGCGCGGCGCGGAGATCATCGTCAACACGGACGAGTTCACCAAACGCGCGCTGCAGAAGGTGGGTTACGCCGCCTCACCCCTCGACGACGGGTCGATGGACGGCTACAGCATGCACCCCGTGCCCCTCACCACCCTCACCGTCGAGGCGTTGAAGGACTTCGGCCTGACCCGCAAGGAGGCCGAGCGCAGCAAGAACATGTTCGCGCTGGGTCTGCTCTCGTGGATGTACCACCGGCCGACCGAGGGCACCGAGAAGTTCCTGAAGTCGAAGTTCGCGAAGAAACCCGAGATCGCGGCGGCCAACATCGCGGCGTTCAGGGCGGGTTGGAACTTCGGCGAGACGACGGAGGACTTCGCGGTCTCCTACGAGGTCGCCCCGGCCGCCACCGCCTTCCCGACCGGCACCTACCGCAACATCTCCGGGAACCTGGCCCTGTCCTACGGCCTGGTCGCCGCGTCTCAGCAGGCGGACCTCCCGCTCTTCCTGGGCTCGTACCCGATCACCCCGGCCTCGGACATCCTGCACGAGCTGAGCCGGCACAAGAACTTCGGCGTACGGACCTTCCAGGCCGAGGACGAGATCGCGGGCATCGGCGCGGCGCTGGGGGCGGCCTTCGGCGGTTCCCTCGCCGTCACCACCACGTCCGGCCCGGGTGTCGCGCTGAAGTCGGAGACCATCGGCCTCGCCGTATCGATGGAACTCCCCCTCCTCGTCCTGGACATCCAGCGCGGCGGCCCCTCCACCGGCCTCCCCACCAAGACCGAACAGGCCGACCTGCTCCAGGCGATGTTCGGCCGCAACGGCGAGGCGCCGGTCCCGATCGTCGCCCCCTGCACCCCGGCCGACTGCTTCGACGCGGCGATCGAGGCCGCGCGGATCGCGCTCACCTACCGCACCCCGGTGATGCTCCTCTCGGACGGCTACCTGGCCAACGGCAGCGAGCCCTGGCGCATCCCCGACATCGACGAACTCCCGGACCTCACCGTCCAGTTCGCCCAGGGCCCGAACCACACCCTGGACGACGGCACCGAGGTCTTCTGGCCCTACAAACGCGACCCGCAGACCCTCGCCCGCCCTTGGGCCATCCCCGGCACGCCCGGCCTGGAACACCGCATCGGCGGCATCGAGAAGCAGGACGGCACGGGCAACATCTCCTACGACCCCGCCAACCACGACTTCATGGTCCGCACCCGCCAGGCCAAGATCGACGGCATCGACGTACCGGATCTGGAGGTCGACGACCCGCACGGAGCGGGGACGCTGGTCCTCGGCTGGGGCTCGACGTTCGGCCCGATCACCGCGGCGGTCCGCCGCCTGCGGGGCGCCGGTGAGTCGATCGCGCAGGCGCACCTCCGCCACCTCAACCCCTTCCCCCGCAACCTCGGCGCGGTCCTGAAACGCTACGACCGGGTGGTGATCCCCGAGATGAACCTCGGTCAGCTCGCCACGCTGGTGCGGGCGAAGTACCTGGTGGACGCGCACTCGTACAACCAGGTGAACGGCATGCCGTTCAAGGCTGAGCAGCTCGCCACGGCTCTCAAGGAGGCCATCGATGGCTGAGACGTCCACGGAAGGCACGGGCACGATCGAGGCACTCTCACTCGTCCCCAAGGCCGAGGCAGTGCAGTCCATGAAGGACTTCAAGTCCGATCAGGAAGTGCGCTGGTGCCCCGGCTGCGGTGACTACGCGATCCTCGCGGCGGTGCAGGGTTTCATGCCGGAGTTGGGCCTCGCCAAGGAGAACATCGTCTTCGTCTCCGGCATCGGCTGCTCCTCCCGCTTCCCGTACTACATGAACACGTACGGCATGCACTCGATCCACGGCCGCGCCCCGGCGATCGCGACCGGACTGGCGTCCTCCAGGCGGGACTTGAGCGTCTGGGTGGTCACGGGCGACGGCGACGCGCTCTCCATCGGCGGCAACCACCTGATCCACGCCCTGCGCCGCAACGTCAACCTGAAGATCCTCCTCTTCAACAACCGGATCTACGGCCTGACGAAGGGCCAGTACTCGCCGACTTCGGAGGTCGGCAAGATCACGAAGTCGACCCCGATGGGCTCGCTGGACGCCCCTTTCAACCCGGTGTCGCTGGCGATCGGCGCGGAGGCGTCCTTCGTCGCCCGCACCATCGACTCGGACCGCAAACACCTCACGCAGGTCCTGCGCGAGGCGGCGGCCCACCCCGGCACGGCGTTGGTCGAGATCTACCAGAACTGCAACATCTTCAACGACGGCGCCTTCGACGCGCTGAAGGACCGCCAGCGGGCCGAGGAGGCGGTGATCCGCCTGGAACACGGGCAGCCGATCCGCTTCGGTGCGGACGCTGCGCGCGGCGTGATCCGGGACGCGACGACGGGCGACCTGAAGGTGGTCGACGTAACCGCGGACAACGAGTCCCAGATCCTGGTCCACGACGCCCACGCGACGTCCCCGACCACGGCCTTCGCCCTGTCCCGCCTGGCCGACCCGGACACCCTGCACCACACGCCGATCGGGGTGCTGCGATCGGTGGAACGGCCGGTCTACGACACGCAGATGGCGGACCAGCTGGACACGGCGATCGTGCAGAACGGGAAGGGTGACCTGGCCGCGTTGTTGGCGGGCGGGGATACCTGGACGGTTGTGGGCTGACCGGTTCCGCTCGTACGGCTGGAGGGCCTGGGCGTGATGCCCGGGCCCTCTTGCTCTGCTTACGTCAGGCGTCGGGGATGTCCCGCTTGGCCCGGATCAGGGTCTCCCGGGTGATGACGACGATGCGTTCGTAGTCGGCACGGGCGGCGTCGCCGGGGAGGAGTGCGTCCAGTTCTTCGGTGCGGTCCGTTCCGATGACCGCGAAGCTGCCGTCGCTGAGTTCGAAGACATCGGGGCAGGTCTCCCCGGTCATGCTTCCTCTCTGGCGCGGCGAGTCACCGAGACGGCGAACCGGGCGGGCCGACGGCGTCGCGCCGCGCGACTCCGGCGGCAAGAACCGCCGGTGCTCGGCCGTCAACTGCCAGTACTCCGCGAAGAGCTGCCGGCGCTTGACCTCCGAGACACTGCCCAGGGCGCTCAGTACCTCCGCGAGCGACGGGTCGTCGATCGCCCGGTGCAGTTCCTCCGCTATGCGGCCGAGCTGCCGGGCCAACTCCCGTATGAACTCGTCCTGTTGTGACGCAGCCATGCCGTCCAGCCTGCCCCGCCCCCGAACGCGGCGCGCGAGGCGGAACGGGGGCGCACGGAAGGACGCACCGCGCACAAGGCAGGACTAGAGCGCCCCGGCAGTACCTGCTCGCGCCTTCGCCGCGTCGTACTCCTCCCGCGCCTCCAGTACCCGCCCCATCCGATCCGTGGCCCACAGGGCCAGCCCCCGCACCTGCTCCGCCGCCTCACGCCCCAGGTCGGTCAGCGAATAGTCCACCCGCGGCGGAATCACCGGCTTGGCGTCGCGATGGACCAGGCCGTCCCGCTCAAGCGTCTGCAGGGTCTGGGCCAGCATCTTCTCGCTCACCTGCCGCACCTGCCCGATCGCCCGGCGGAGTTCGCTGAAGCGGTACGGACGGTCCAGGAGCTCGATGAGAACCAGGACGCCCCAGCGGGACGTGACGTGTTCCATGATCAGGCGGTGCGGGCACATCGCCTCGCCCACCGCGCGGCCACCCGTCATCTCTACGCTTACTGCCATGCCGGTACCTTACTTCAAAGTGGGTACTTTCCACGAGTTAGCGCCTCCCCTAGGGTTAGTGACACGCACCGCACCACGCCGCACCCCTACAAGGAGCTGTCACTCATGAGCATCGTCGTCACCGGAGCCACCGGACACCTCGGCCGTCACGTCGTGGAGCAGTTGCTGGAGAAGGTTCCGGCCGACCAGATCACCGCTGTCGTACGGACGCCGGAGAAGGCCGCCGACTTCGCGGAGCGCGGCGTGAAGATCGTGGTCGCGGACTACAACACCCCCGAGACCTTCGACACCGTCTTCGCCGCCGGCGACAAGGTGCTGCTGATCTCCGGCAACGAGTTCGAGAAGGGCCGGGTCGGGCAGCACAAGGTCGTCATCGAGGCCGCCAAGGCCGCCGGTGTCGCGCTCCTCGCCTACACCAGCGCCCCCGGCCCCCTCGCCGCCGCCCTGGCCGACGACCACCGCGGCACGGAGGAGGCACTGCTGGCGTCCGGAGTGCCGTACGCCCTGCTCCGCAACGGTTGGTACAACGAGAACTACACCGAGAACCTCGCCCCCGTCCTGGAGCACAGCGCCGTCGTGGCCGCCGCCGGTGACGGCCGGGTCTCCGCCGCTTCGCGCGCCGACTACGCCGCTGCCGCCGTCGCCGTACTGACCGGCGAGGGCCACGAGAACCAGACGTACGAGCTGGGCGGCGACGAGGCGTGGAGCTTCGCCGAGTACGCGGCCGAGCTGAGCCGGCAGACCGGCAAGGAGATCGCCTACAACAACGTGCCCGCCGAGACCCTGATCGGCATCCTCACCGGCGCCGGTCTGCCCGAGCCGTTCGCCGCGATCCTCGCCGGGGTCGACGCGTCCATCGCGCAGGGCCAACTGGTCGTGTCCAGCGGCGACTTGTCCCGCCTGTCGGGCCGCTCGACCACGCCGATCAGCGAGTCGATCGCCCTCGCGCTCAAGGGCTGACCGCCGCCGATCGTGACGCCGTCGAGGCCCTTGCCCGCGAGGACGCCCAGGAGTTGACGGCGCCACGCAGGGTCAGGAGGTCGTGGACGCCCCCTCGGCTGTCATGACCGTATGGCGATACGGCCATGACAGCCGAGGCCGCTCGGCGCTACCTTCGTGCTGGCCGCATCGACGCGGCGGGGCGCGTACGAAGGAGGGGCCCGTGAGCGGGAAGCCGAGCGGGAGGCCGAAGGGCGAACAGCACCACACAGGACTGCTGAACGGCTTCGCGGCATACGGCATGTGGGGCCTGGTCCCGCTCTTCTGGCCGCTGCTCAAGCCGGCCGGCGCCGCCGAGATCCTGGCCCACCGGATGGTGTGGTCGCTCGCCTTCGTCGCCGTGGCACTCCTGGTGATCCGGCGCTGGGCCTGGGCCGGTGAACTCCTGCGCCAGCCACGCAAGTTGGCCCTCGTCACGGTCGCCGCGGGTTTCATCACCGTCAACTGGGGCGTCTACATCTGGGCAGTGAACAGCGGCCGCGTGGTCGAGGCCTCGCTCGGCTACTTCATCAACCCGCTCGTCACCATAGCGATGGGCGTCCTGCTCCTGAAGGAACGCCTGCGCCCGGCACAGTGGGCAGCGGTAGGCGTCGGCTTCGCCGCCGTCATCGTCCTGACCGTCGGCTACGGCCAGCCGCCCTGGATCTCCCTCACGCTCGCCTTCTCCTTCGCGACCTACGGCCTGGTGAAGAAGAAGGTCAACCTCGGCGGCATCGAATCACTGGCCGCGGAGACGGCGATCCAGTTCCTGCCGGCACTCGCCTACCTGCTGTGGCTCGGCGCGCACGGCGAGGCGACCTTCGCCCAGGAAGGCGTCGGCCACGCCACGCTCCTCGCCTCCACCGGCATCGTCACCGCCCTCCCCCTCGTCTGCTTCGGCGCGGCGGCGATCCGGGTCCCGTTGTCGACGCTGGGCCTGCTCCAGTACCTGGCGCCGGTGTTCCAGTTCCTGCTCGGCATCTTCTACTTCCACGAGTCGATGCCCCCCGCACGCTGGGCGGGCTTCGCCCTGGTGTGGCTGGCGCTCATCCTCCTGACGACGGACGCGTGGCGCACCGCGCGCAGGGGCAGAGGCAGGACGGCGGCACCGGCGGCGGCACTCCCACCGGAGAGGCCCCCGACCGGGAGCCCGAACCCGGTGGGCACGGCGGACACGGTAGAGGCGTAGCCCCGCAGGCACACCGCACCGATGCCAGAGTGAAGGGCATGACACAGACGCCCGCACCCCCGCCCACCCCACTCCACTGGAAACTGGTCATCGACGCGGCGGACCCGCACACCCAGGCGGACTTCTGGGCCGCCGCGCTCCACTACGAGCCCGAGGACAACAGCACCCTCGTCCAACAGCTCCTGAAAATGGGCGCGTTGCCCGCGGCCGCGACGGTCGACTTCCACGGCCGCCCGGCCTTCCGCGACCTGATGGCCGTACGACACCCCGACGACCCCTACGACAAGGACCGCGGCACGGGCCTGGGCCGCCGACTCCTCTTCCAACGCGTACCGGAACCAAAAACCACCAAGAACCGCCTCCACCTCGACCTGCACCCGGGCCCGGACCACCGCGAGGCGGAGGTGGAACGCCTGACAACCCTCGGCGCAAGCGTCCTGCGCCGGGTGACGGAACCGGCCGGCGCCTGGGTCGTGATGACGGACCCCGAGGGGAACGAATTCTGCGTGGCCTAGGGGGCGGGCTTCACTCAGCAGCCCTACGGGCACGCTCCGTGAGGCGCCCCATACGGGCGCGGGCGGACTCCAGCTCCTCGATGTCCTCTACGGCGGGGCCGTCCTCGGTGGTGAGTTCGGTCCACAGGTCGATGAGGTCGCGGCCGAGGGCCAGGCCCTGCTCCGGGTCGCGTACGGCCCGCCAGGCGGTGGCCGCGCTCTGGACGTTGCCGTAGGCGGCCTCCGCGTCGTGGGCACGGTGGCGGATGCGGGCGAGGTCGAGCGAGAGGTGGAAGGCGTGGAGCGGGTCACCGGCCAAGTAGGCGATGTAGGCGGCGAGTTCGCGCAACCGCAGAACCTCGGGGTGCTCGGGACCGAGAGCGCCCGCCGCGTCCGCGACGGTCCGCTCCGCCAGCCCTGCGGCCTCGTCGATCCGCCCCGCCTTGACGGCGTCGTTGATCCGCACCATCGGCTCGATGAGGAACGCGGTCCCCGCGCCGTCGGTGGTCACCGGTTCGTCCCCCAGCACGGCCTCGGCCACGGCGTCGAACCCCCGCGCGGGCGTCGGCTTGGGGTCCGGTTCCGGGGCGGTGAGGGCGAGGTCGGGGATGGGGATGGCGGCGGGCCGGGGGGCACGTTCCGGGGTGACAGGCGGTAGCTCCGCGACCGGCCGCGCATCCACGAACGGCGGGACGTCCGACACCGACTGCCCACCCATGACCGGCGGTACGTCCGTCACCGGCGCCGCGTCCATCACCGGCGGCGGCCCGAACGCCCCCGTGGGGGCCTGCACCGACCCCAGCGGCGCACTCCCGTCGGCCGACTCAGGCACGGCGTGCAACGGGAACGTGGGCGCCGGCTCCCCCGCCGACTCGGGCACAGCCCGCAACGGAAAGGTAGGAACCACCTCCCCCTCCACCCCCGGAGCGGACACGGCCCGCAGCCGATGAGTGACCGGGTCACCACTCGCCCCACGGAGATCCGCAGGCTCCCGCGCCACTTCCGATTCCGGTGCCGGTTGCGGTTCCACGACGTCCGCAGATACCGCCGACGGCAGCGCGGGCACCGGCGGAACCCCACCGGGGGCATTCCCCGCACCGACGATCGCCCACGGCTCGGCCGAGAAGTGACTGGACCCGTCCGGATCGATCTGGAGCGGAACGACGTACCCGATCCGATCGTCATGGACGGTCGCGCGCACGGGGTGCCCCGTGGCCGAGGCAATGCGATGGAGATGACTCAGAACCGTCTGCTGGATCTCCTCGCCCGCGACGACCGCGACCGGCACGCCGCCGATCGACGCACCCCCGGCGCCCGGGCCGTCCACAGGGACGCGTACCTCGAAAGGTGACGCGGCGGGTGCCGAGCGTGCGGCTCGCTTCTGTTCCCGCTTCTGCTCGCGGCTGAGTCGAGTCATCGGTTCCCTCACTCGCATGCGTCGGGGAGGCGGCCCGCGTTCCCCAGCGTCAAGATCCGTTCGTACGCGTACTGTTGAGTCTCGCCGTTCCCTTCAGGTTCTCAGGTAACCGCGACGTCACAGCCTCGTCCCAGGAGTTCCGTGAGGACCGGCGGGACCACGAGGGAGGAGCTGGTCATGCAGACAGGTGGACGGCAGGGCCCGGAGATCTGGCTCCGCGGACCGGTACCGCTACCGGTGGCCAACGGCCCGCACGCAGAGGCACCGGAAACACCCGAGCGCCCCTCCAGTATCGCCACCACCCCACGCCGCCGCTTCTCCTGGGTCGCCACCCACGGCGGCACCGGCGTCACCACCCTCGCCTCCGTCTACGGCGGCCAGGACTGCGGCCGCGACTGGCCGGCCCCCGAGGACCCACCCTCGATCCTGCTCGTCGCCCGCACGCATGCCGCAGGGCTGGCCGCGATCTCCCGCGCCCTGGACGTCTTCCGGCGCGGCGAGGCACCGCCCGGGCTGGACCTGGACGCCGTAGTCCTCGTAGCGGACGCACCCGGCCGCCTACCCCGCCAGCTCGCCCACTACGTCAAGGCCATCGAGTCGATGATCGACGTCTACCGAGTCCCCTGGGTCCCGTCCTGGCGCATCGGCGACCTCACCGGCGACCCACCCCGCGAAACAGAGGCGCTGGCCAGGCTCACAGGGTCAACCCGCCACCCCCGCTGACAACACGCACACCCCCACAGGCCCGCAGCCGCCGAACCACGGGAGCGGGTCGTGGCGGTACGGCGCAGCCCGCCGCGTACCCGGCACCAACCCGTTCGACTCTGACAACACCAGAGGGGCCCGAGTGCGGCGGGCTCGCCGTACCGCCACGACCCCGACCCCACCACTCACCTGCGGGCGCCCCCACCAACCCGCAGGCACCCCACCCCGCAGGCACCCCATGGACAGATGATTGCGCGCGCATATAATGCACACAGCTATAACCACCGCGCGCCGACCACCCCTGGGGGACCCATGACCCGCCGCTTCCTCTTCGTGCTGGGCAGCGCCCGCCCGGACGGCAACACCGAACGGCTCGCCCGCAGGGCCGCCGAACAGCTGCCCCCGGACGTCGAGCAGGAGTGGATACGCCTCGCCGACCACCCGCTCCCCGACTTCCTGGACATCCGGCACGACGGAATCGTCGGGGCAGTCCAGCCCACCGAGAACGACACCATCCGGCAACTCCTCGACGCCACCCTCGCCGCGACGGACATCGTGATCGCCTCGCCGGTCTACTGGTACTCCCTGTCGGGCCTCACCAAGCGCTACCTGGACTACTGGTCCGACTGGCTGCGCGTCCCCGGCGCGGACTTCAGGGCGACGATGGCCGGCCGCACCCTCTGGGGCGTCTCCGCACTCGCCGACGACGAACCCGTGGTCGCCGACCCGCTGATCGGTACGCTCAACAACTCGGCCGCGTACCTCAAGATGCGCTTCGGCGGAGTCCTGCTCGGCAACGGCAGCGCCCCCGGAGACGTACTGAAGGACACCGAGGCACTGACCCGAGCGAAGACGTTCTTCGCCCAGGACACCCCGCTCGCCCGCTTCCCTACGCCGTGATGTCCTTCGCCGTGAACCGCGCCCAAGCCGCAGACCCGAACACCGCCGCGTACAACGCCTGAAGGCCCAGATTCTTCACCAGGTCGTCCCAGTAGACCGGTTCGCGCATGAGGTCGGCGAAGGACAACCAGTAATGCGAGAAGAAGTACGGCTGAAGCGCGTGCAGTTGAGGAATCTGATCAAGGATCTGAACGGTGATCAGCAGCCCCACGGTAGTGGCCATCGCCGCGATCCCACTGCTGGTCATGGTCGAGATGAACAACCCCAGGGCGGCAATACCAACAAGCGACGCGGCAACGACCAACGCGATCAACAACGCCCGCCCCAACCCCTCCGCGAAGCTGATCTGCGTACCGGAGATCGTCGTCAGATCCCCCAGCGGAAAGAGCAACGCGCCCACCGTCAGCGCCGACAGCGCCACAACCAGCGTCGCCACCACACAGAACGTCATCACCGTCGCGTACTTGGTGAGAAGCAACCGAGTACGGCCGGCCGGAGCGACCAGGAGATACCGCAAGGTCCCCCCGCTGGCCTCGCCCGCGATCGAGTCGCCCGCGACAACTCCGATGGCCATGGGAAGAAAAAACGGAAGGGTAGCGGCCAACGCGGTGAACACCAGGAACAGCCCGTTGTTGGTGATCTGCGCAATGAACGCGGGTCCACCGCCCCCACCCCCGTCCCCCGCCCAGCCCCGCCCCCGTCCTGCGTCTCCAACTTCACCGCGATCCCGACAAGGATCGGCACCGCGGCCAACACCCCGAGCAACGCAAGCGTGCGCCACCGCCGAAACGTGGTCACCAACTCACTGCGCAACAGCCCGAACGTCCACACAAATCGCGGCGCCCGCACCGCAAGATCAGCCTGCGACATCGAACCCCTCCCCCGTGAGCGCCACGAACGCGTCCTCCAGCGAGGCCCGTTCAACCCCGAACCCCCGCACCCGCACCCCGGCGGTCACCAACGCCTCATTCACCTCGGCGAGTTCACGATCGGGCGGCTCGGCAGTAACCCGCTCCTCCGCCACGACCACGTCGGCCAACCCCAGTTCCTTCAGCACCCGCGCCGCGTCCCCGACATCAGGCGTGGTCACGAACAACCGCCCCCGCGTCCCCGCCGCCAGCTCGGTCACCGAGCCCTGCGTGATCAGCCGCCCCTGCGCCATCACGGCCGCATGCGTGCAGACCTGCTCGATCTCATCAAGGAGATGGGAAGACAGAAAAACGGTCGTACCGTCCGAGGCCAACTCCCGGATCAGAGACCGGATTTCACGCATGCCCTGCGGATCGAGCCCGTTCGTCGGCTCATCCAGAACAAGCAGCTCACGGGGCTGAAGCAAGGCAGAGGCAAGCCCCAGCCGCTGCTTCATCCCCAGCGAGTACGCCTTGGCCTTCTTCCCGGAGGCCGCAGTCAACCCCACCCGATCCAGCGCGGCGGCAACGCGGGCCCGCCGGGTACGCGGATCGGCGGTCGGATCGGCGGAGTCGTACCGAAGCAGATTGTCGCGACCGGACAGAAACCCATACAGCGCGGGCCCCTCGATCAACGCACCGACGCGAGGCAGAACCGTACGCACCGACCTCGGCATGGGACGGCCCAGAACCCGCGCCGTCCCGGAGCTGGGCTCGATCAGCCCCATCAACATCCGGATGGTGGTGGTCTTGCCCGACCCATTGGGCCCGAGGAAGCCGAAGACGCTGCCCGCCGGGACGGTCAGGTCGAGACCGTCCACGGCGAGCTGCCCGCCGCGAAAGCGCTTGGTGAGTCCACGGGTCGCGATGATGCCGTCACCCGCGTCCACCTGTTCCGGCACTTCAGCGGACGGTTCGCCCATCGACTCCCTCAATTCGCCGTGCCCCTACGGCAGTTGATCAACCGTCGGTACTTACTTCGCCGCGTCAGCCGCCTTGACCAAGGCACTCTTGGTCACCGCGCCGACGTACACCTTGCCGTCATCCGTGATCAGGGCATTGACCAGCCGGGTCGAGTACACCGTGCCCGAACCGAAGGAGCCCTTCACCTGGTCCCCGAGCGAGCTGAGGAACCCACCGAGGTCCCCACCACCGGCCGAGGAACCGGACGGCACACCCTCGCCGCCGGTCTCGAAGACGGCGATGGAGTTCCAGCCCTTGCCGATGACCGTGGGGTCGTCGGCGCCCTTGGCGAGGCCCTTGTCCGTCTTGCCGCTCTTGTCGTCCTTGCCGAACGGGGCGGAGTGGTCCGGAGTCGCCTTGCCCGGGCTGTCCTCCGTGGTGACCTTCGCGCCCTTGGGCGTCTTGAAGTCGAAGGTGGAGGCGGCCGGCTTGCTGAGGCTGAGCTGGGTGAAGCCGACGTCCACGACGGCCGCGCCGCCGCTCGCCGGGGTGAGCGTGAACTTGAGCGGCAGGCCGGTCTTCGCGTCCACCGCGATGCTGATCGCACCGACCGTCGTACCGGACTGCTTGGGCTTGATGACCAGCTTGTAGGCGTCGCGCCCGGCGACGTGCTCGGTGCCGTCGACCGTGACGGACGTCGTGTCGTCGACCGACTTGAGCGCCTCGTCGGTGAGCCCCTTCGGCGTCGCCCGGGTCTCGTCGCCCTTCGAGGCATCCGCGGCGGTCGTGCCGTGGAAGACCTCGTTCGACTTGCTGTCGTAGCCCCAGACGTCCTTGCCGTTGTGGATGAGGCTGTACTCCGCCGCGTTCTCCAGCAGCGACACCTTCTGCTTGTCGGGGCCGTCGGCCGCGACGCGCAGGGTGTGGGTGCCGCTGGCCAGCTCGGTGAGCTTGGCGGTCGGGTCGGCCGAGGAGCCGTCGCCGGACTTCGTGGCGCCGGACAGCATGCTGCTCTCCAGGCCGCCGAGGTCGGGCAGGCCCAGGTCGGTGCTGATCTTCACGGTGCCGGACAGCTGCTGGACGTCCGACTTGGCGATCTTGTTGATCAGCTGCTCTGCGGTGATCTTCGGAAGGTTCGGGTCGCCGGAGTCGGCGAGCGCCGGGACCAGTCCGATGGTCGCCGCCGCCACCCCCACCACGGTGACCGGGACGATGTACCGCGCCGCCCTGCGCCGCCCGGCCCGGAGCTCGTCGCGCTCTCCGGTGTCCGTGCTGTCGTCGGTTTCGTACGGTGCCATGTCTGCCTTACCTCCGTCGTCGGCGGCGGCCAACCCTTGCTGTACTCGTCCCACCCTGAGCCGCCATTCTCACCCGAATCGGTGAGGAGTGGTGTTTTCTCTGTTCTCCATCTGACCAAATCGCCGAGGGATAAGCGTCAGACCCGGGAGGCAACTCCACGTACTCCTGCGGTATGACACACGGAGGCGGCGCCTCCCCAAACCCTTAGGGGGAAGACGCCGCCTCCGTACGGCAGTTGCTCAGGACCTTTTGCTCAGAACCTCAGCCCGCGCGGTGCACCACCACCTCAGCCCGCCCGATGCACCACCGCATCGCACATCTCCAGCAGCGCGACCTTCGCGTCGCACTCCGGAAGCGGAGCGAGCGCCGCGCGGGCGTCCTCCACGTACCGGACGGTGTCGCGGCGGGCCTGCTCCAGGGCCGGGTGGACACGGAGCCGCGCGAGCGCCTCGGCGTGCCGGGCGTCGTCCGTGAGGTCGGAGTCGAGCAGTTCGCACAGGGCGATGTCCTCGGCGAGACCCAGGCGGGCCGCCCGCTCCCGGAGCAAGAGGACCGGCAGCGTGGGGATGCCCTCGCGCAGGTCCGTGCCCGGGGTCTTGCCGGACTCCTCCCCGTCGGAGGCGATGTCCAGGACGTCGTCCGCGAGCTGGAAGGCGACGCCGAGCCGCTCGCCGTACTGGGTGAGGACGTCCACGACGGTGTCGTCGCAGCCGGACATCATCGCGCCGAAGCGGCAGGCGACCGCGACCAGGGAGCCGGTCTTGCCGCCGAGCACGTCGAGGTAGTGCTCGACCGGGTCGCGCCCGTCGGACGGGCCGGCCGTCTCCAGGATCTGGCCGGTGACGAGGCGTTCGAACGCCTCGGCCTGCACCCGCACCGCCTCGGGGCCGAGGTCGGCCAGGGTGTGCGACGCGCGCGCGAACAGGAAGTCGCCGGTGAGGACCGCGACCGAGTTGCCCCAGCGGACGTTGGCGCTCTCCACGCCGCGCCGCACGGTCGCCTCGTCCATGACGTCGTCGTGGTACAGCGTGGCGAGGTGGGTCAGCTCGACGACGACGGCCGAGGGCACGACACCCGGCGCGTAGGGGTCACCGAACTGGGCGGCGAGCATCACGAGGAGCGGCCGGAACCGCTTTCCGCCCGCGCGCACGAGGTGCTGGGCGGCCTCCGTGATGAAGGGGACCTCGCTCTTGGTGGCTTCGAGCAGACCCTCCTCGACTGCCGCCATTCCGGCCTGGACATCGGCTTCCAGAGCCTGGTCCCGCACGCTCAGCCCGAACGGCCCGACGACGGTCACGAGGGGTCTCCTGTCTGCTGGTGTCCCTGGGCGGTCACACGGTTTGTCGATAGGTCGCTGGCATCACTCAAGTCAGCGTATCCGGTCAGCTTTCGATCACCCATGCCGCCCACCCCGTCCAGCGGGGGCGGTATCGGATCATGACCGGTATGTTTTTGATCACCTGATAAGAACGGATATTTATCGACTTACGCGGAAGTAGTGGATGGTGTCCCGAACCGCACTGGAAGCCGAACCCGACGACCAACCGCCGCCCGAGGACGACCACACCTTCTTCGGCCAGCCCAAGGGGCTGCTCACGCTCTCCGGACTCGAGGTCTGGGAGCGCTTCTCGTTCCTCGGCATGCAGGCCATCCTCGTCCTCTACTTCGCGGATACCGTCGCGCACGGCGGCATGGGCATGTCGTCCGGAACGGCCGCGTCCGTGTCCGCAGCCTACGGAACGCTGGTCTATCTCGTCTCGGTCGCGGGCGGCTGGCTCGCGGACCGCATCCTCGGCTCGTACCGCGCGGTGCTGTGGGGCGGCATCCTGATCGCCTGCGGCCACTACGCGATGGCGGTCCCCACGCCCACGATGACCTGGGTGGGCCTCGGCCTGATCAGCGCCGGCACCGGCCTGCTCAAGCCCAACGTAGCCACCATGGTCGGCAAGCTCTACCGCACCGAGGACGAGCGCCGGGACGCCGGTTTCGCGCTCTACTACATGGCGATCAACATCGGCGCCTTCGCGGGCCCGCTGATCACCGGCTGGCTCGGCGACCACGAGGGCTGGCACTGGGGCTTCTCGGCCGCCGCGGTCGGCATGACGTTCGGGCTCATCCAGTACGTCGCCGGGCGCCGTCACCTGGCCGGTCGCCGGAACACCGCGGAGTTCGCGCTCGCGCCGGACGCGCTGCGCCGCGCGGTGAAGCTGATCGTCGTAGGCATCCTGATCGCCGCCGCACTCGCGACCGCGCTGGCCACCGCCGGCTGGCTGACGATGGGCCGCTTCGTCGACCTCCTCACGGTGATCTCGGTCATCGCGCCGGTCATGTACTTCGCGGTGATGTTCATGAGCCCGCGCGTGAGCCCCGCCGAACGCGGCCGACTGCGCCCGTACATCGTGCTCTTCCTGGCCTCCACGGTCTTCAACTTCATTCTCTTCCAGGCCTATTCGACGATGATGCTACTGGCCGCGTCGAACGCCGAGACGACCATCCTGGGCTTCGACTTCCCCGCCAGCTGGTACGCGAGCGCGCTCGGCGCCTTCGAGGTCGGGCTCGCGCCCGTGGTCGCCGCGCTCTGGGTCCGCATGGGCCGCAGCCAGCCGCACGCCTCCAACAAGATCGCGATCGGCGTCGTACTCGGCGGCCTCTCCTTCCTGCTGATGGTCCTGCCGACCAGCGGGCACAGCGGCGACGCCTACCGCATGTCGGCCTGGTGGATCGTCGGCTCGTACTTCCTGCTGGGGCTCGGCGACATCCTCCTGGAGACCTCCGGCATGTCGGCCACCACCAAGCTCGCCCCGGCCGCCTTCTCCAGCCAGACCATGTCCCTCTGGTTCCTGTCCCTCGCCCTCGCGAACGGCATCCAGGCCCAGACGGTGAAGCTCTACGACGACGTCTCCAAGCCGGCCTACTTCGGCGTCAACGGCGCGATCGCGGTGGCCGCGGGCCTCGCGGTGATGGCCGCCGCGCCGTGGCTGCGCCGCACCATGCACCCGGTCCACTGAACCCAGGGGTCCCCTCATGCGCATCCGTACGTCCTTCCCCCACGAGACGGCCCACGAGGACATCCGTATCCCCCTCGCGGACGGAACACGCCTCTACGCGCGCGTGTGGCGCCCGGTGACGGACGAACCCGTCCCCGCGCTCCTCGAATACCTCCCGTACCGCCTGACCGACTGGACCGCGCCCCGGGACGCCCAGCGCCACCCCTGGTACGCGGGCCACGGCTACGCCTCCGTCCGGGTCGACGTGCGAGGGCACGGCAACAGTGAGGGTGCCCCCGGCGACGAGTACGACGCCCAGGAACTCGCCGACGGCGTGGAAGTCGTCAACTGGCTTGCCGCGCAGCCCTGGTGCACCGGCAAGGTCGGCATGTTCGGCATCTCCTGGGGCGGCTTCAACTCCCTCCAGATCGCGGCCCTCGCACCCGAGCCGCTGAAGGCGATCGTCACGGTCTGCTCGACGGACGACCGCTACGACAACGACGTGCACTACATGGGCGGTTCGGCCCTCGCCGTCGACCTGCACGCCTGGGCGGCCACCATGCTCGCCTTCGTCGCCCGCCCGCCGGACCCCGAGTACGCGGGCCTGATCTGGCGCGACATGTGGCTCAAGCGCCTGGAGCAGATCGACCCGTTCATCCACACCTGGCTCGCCCACCAGATCCGCGACGACTACTGGAAGCACGGCAGTGTCTGCGAGGACTACGGCGCGATCGACGCGGCCGTCCTCGCGGTGGGCGGCTGGCACGACCCGTACCGCGACACGGTCCTACGGCTCGTCGAACACCTCCCGCCGGACCGCGTACGCGGCCTGATCGGCCCCTGGTCGCACCAGTACCCGGACCGCGGCCTGCCGCCGGGCCCCGCGATCGGCTTCCTCCAGGAGACCCTCCGCTGGTGGGACCACTGGCTGAAGGGCAAAGACACCGGCGTCACGACCGACCCGCTCCTACGGGCCTACGTCAGCGACTCGCACCCTCCGGCCACGGTCTACGACACCCTCCCGGGCCGTTGGGTCGGCGAACCCGCGTGGCCCTCGCCGCACGTCAAGACGACGACGTACGGCCTCCGGGGCGCACCCGTGATCGTCCGCTCCCCCATGCACACCGGTGTGGACGCGGGCCGCTTCTTCCCCTTCGGGAACGACGCCGACCTGCCGCCGGACCAGCGGGACGAGGACGCGCGCTCCGCGTGCTTCGAGTTCGAGATACCGGCCGAGACGTGGGTGCTGGGGCGGCCGAGGGTACGGCTGCGGCTGACCTGTGAGGTGCCGCGCGGGCAGGTGATCGCCCGGCTGTGCGACGTGGCCCCCGACGGCGCCTCGACCCTCGTCACCCGGGGCGTGCTGAACCTGTCGGCGCGGCACGGGCGGGACCGGGCCGTGCCGTGGACGCCGGGCACCACCGAGGACGTGACCTTCGAGCTGAACGGCATCGGGCACGCGTTCCCGCCCGGGCATCGCATCCGGCTCGCGGTGTCGTCGGCGTACTGGCCGTGGATCTGGCCGCAGCCGGAGTCTTCGGCGGGGTTCACGCTGGACCCGGAGGGCAGCGCGCTCGAACTCCCGGTGCGGGAGCAGGAGTTGACAGAGGGCATTCGTTTCGACGAACCCGAGGAGGCCGAGCCGCTCGGGGTCAACTACCCGGCGACGCTGGACGAACCGCGGCCCGAGCGGTTGGTCGTACGGGACGTCGCGAAGGGCGAGTGGCGGCTGGAGGTGGACCCCCGGTACGGCGGCACGCGCGTGTACCCGGACGGGTTGGAGTTCACCGAGGACGCGTTGGAGACGTACACGATCGACGAGTCGGATCCTTTGTCGGCGCGCACCCGGTCCGACTGGTCGATCCGGCTGCACCGGCCGGAGCTCGGGTGGGACACGACCGTGCGGACGCGGTCGGAGATTACTTGCGACGAAACGGAATTTATTACCTCGAACGAGGTCATCTGCACCGAGGGCGAAGAAGTGATCTTCCACCGCACATGGGAGAAAAGGATTCCGAGAACCGCCAGTTGAGGGTGAATGCCCGATTTGCCGTTCTTAATCCTCCCGTGAGTTGGGTCACGCGTTTCTGTGCGTGACCTGTGTCCCGGCCTGCCCGCGTTTTCCCTTATGGCGTTTGACAGTTGACCCTTGGCTCGCGCAAAGGATCAAGTGCCCCATACGCCTCAGACCAAGGTCAATAGGGGTTAGGTGTGATTCCGCCACTTGTTCCGGACATGTGCTCTCGCATAGTTTCCCGGCCTGTCGAGCGGAACGCCGAATCCTGCCGCCGCCCGGCATCCCAGTCACGAACTTCTCGCACGGCAGGAGCGGGGGAACCAGGTAAGTCGCCGGGCCGGTCGTCTCGACCGGAACGGCTTGGGGTTAAGTCACGTCCGTCAGGGCGCGGCCGGGCACCTCCCAGCCCGAACCCGACAGCTCACCTCGCAGGCGACGGAGAGGAACCTCGTCATGCCTGCATCCGCTCAGTCCCGCCGTGCCCGCCTTGTCCGCCGTGCCGTTCTCACCGGTACCGGTGTCGCGATCCTCGCGCTGCCTGTCGTCGGTGCGACCACCGCGTCCGCGGCCACCACGTCGACCACCACCGCCTCGACCACGCTTGCCGGGTACCCCAACACCCTTGACGGGTGGATCCGGCAGTCGCTCGCGATCATGGCGCAGAAGGGGATTCCGGGTACGTACAACGGGATCTACCGGAACGTGATCCGTGAGTCGTCCGGTAACCAGTACGCGATCAACAACTGGGACTCCAACGCGGCGGCGGGTACGCCGTCCAAGGGGCTTCTCCAGGTGATCGACCCGACGTTCAACGCGTATCACGTTGCCGGGACTTCGTTTGATCCGTATGACCCGGTCGCCAACATCACCGCTGCTTGTAACTACGCGGCGGCCGTGTATGGGTCCATCGACAACGTGTACGGCGCTTACTAGAAAACGTTGGATCAGCCACGACGGGTTGTGTTTTGAGTGCAGCGCCGTCGTGGCTGGTCGCGCCCGCGCGGCGGAGCCGCAAATAGACACAGCCCCGCGCCCCTAAAAACAGGGCGCGTTCTAGCTGAACAATCTCTCAAGTACCAGCGCGATTCCGTCGTCCTCGTTCGAGGACGTCACCTCATCCGCCACCGCCTTGAGTTCGGGATGAGCATTGGCCATCGCCACTCCATGCGCTGCCCAGTCGAACATGGGAATGTCGTTCGGCATGTCGCCGAAGGCGATGGTGTCGGACGGGGTCAGGCCCAAGTGGCGGGCGGCGAGGGCCAGTCCCGTCGCCTTGGTGATGCCGAGTGGCTGGAGTTCGACGGTGCCGGGGCCCGACATGGTGACCGAGGCCAGGGAACCGACCACCGAGCGGGCCGTGGATGCCAACTCGTCGTCCTCCAGGGCGGGGTGACGGAGCAACACCTTGCTGATGGGTTCGCACCACAAGTCGTCGCGCTTGCCTACCCGTACCGCCGGCAGCGTGGGGTGCGGCATCAAGTAGCCGGGCTCGATCAGGGTGAGGCCGTCCACGCCGTCCTGGTCGACCGCCGCGTACACCTGGCCCACCTCCGCCTCGATCTTGCCGAGCGCGGTCTCCGCCAACTCCCGGTCCAGGGTGACCGACCAGAGCAGACGGTCCGCGCCGGCGTCGTACAACTGCGCGCCCTGTCCGCACACCGCGAGCCCTCTGGAGCCGAGGTCGTCGAGGAGGGGCCGCACCCTCGGGGCGGGCCTGCCGGTGACGACGAGGTGCCGGGCACCGGCCCCCGCCACCCGCCGCAGTACGGCGCGGGACCGGTCGGAGAGGGTGTCGTCGCCGCGCAGCAGCGTTCCGTCCAGGTCGGTGGCGATCAGTGCATATGCGAGGGGGGCGGCCATGATCAGAGAATACGGATGGAACGCCCCACCGACTCGACACGAACCGGACGGCTCCTGCCTTCACATGCGTGTACCCGTGTTCCGGTTGGTTTGACAATTACGGCCGTTATGCCGACTCCCGTACCACCAGTTCCGTAGGCAGAATCACGCCCGCCGTGTCCTCGCCCGCGATCTGGGCGAGGAGCATTCTCACCATTTCGGCGCTGATGCGGTCGTAAGGCTGACGCATGGTCGTCAGGGCCGGGGTGATGGACGTGGCAGCCGCCGAGTCGTCGAAGCCTCCGACAGCGATGTCATCCGGGACCGAACGGCCGGACTGTTGAAGGGTGTTGACGACTCCCAGGGCCATCAGGTCCGAGGCTACGAAGACCGCGTCTATGTCGGGGGCCTGGGCGAGGAGTCTGCGGGCTGCTTCCTCGCCGCCCGTGCGGCGGTAGTCGCCCTCCACCACGAGGGTCGGGTCGTGGGGCAGGCCTGCCTCGGTGAGGACATCTCGATAACCCGCCAGGCGGTCGGGGCCGCCCGGTGCGTCGAGTGGGCCGGTGACCATGCCGATGCGGCGGCGGCCGCCCGCGATGAGGTGGCGGACCATCTCCTGGGCGCCGTCGCGGTCGGCGGCGGCGACGTAGCTGTACTTGGAGGCGGTGCCCAGCGGTTTGCCGCAGGCCACCAACGGGATTCCCGCGTCCCGGAGTTCGGCCGCGACCGGGTCGCCGCTGTGGTTGGAGACGAGGAGTACGCCGTCCACGTGGCCCGAGGTGATGTACCGGGTGAGGCGGCGGCGTTCGTCCTTCGAGGAGGCCAGCATCAGCAGGAGCGGGATGTCGTGGCGGGCCAGGTGTTCGGTGCAACCCCGCAGCAGGACATTGAAGTTGGGGTCCTCGAAGAACTTCTCCTGCGGCTCGGTGAGGAGGAACGCCACCGAGTCCGAGCGTCCGGTGCTCAGGGAGCGGGCGTGCCGGTTGACGACGTAGCCCGTCTTCCTGATGGCCGTCTCCACCGCGGTGCGGGCGGCCGGTGAGACGTAGTGGCCGCCGTTCAGGAACCGGGAGACGGTCCCCCGGGAGACCCCTGCCTCCCGGGCCACGTCGTGGATGGTGGGCGGTTTGCGGCGTCCGTTCGGACTGGTGGCCATGGTCCTCGTTCTGCTGGTTCAGGTGCGGTGGGGGGAGGCACTGCGCTCAGCTCCGTACTTACCTCAAGCCTTGACCGATCCGCTCAGCAGGTCCAGGGACCAGAAGCGCTGGATCACCAGGAACAGCGCGATCAGCGGAAGGATCGCGAGGAAGCAGCCCATGATGACCAGGGTGTAGAGCGCCGGTTGGGAGGCGCCCTGGGTCAGCAGGGTGTAAAGGCCCAGCGTGATCGGGAACTTGGTGTCGTCCGCGAGCATCACGTACGGCAGCAGGAAGTTGTTCCAGATGCCGACGAACTGGAACAGGAACACCGTGATGAGCCCCGGCATCATCATCGGTACGGCGATCCGCGAGAAGATCCGCCACTCGCTCGCGCCGTCCATGCGGGCGGCTTCGAGGAGTTCGCCCGGTACGGCGGCGGCCGCGTAGATGCGGACGAGATAGACGCCGTACGGCGAGAGGATCGACGGCAGGAGCATCGACCAGTAGGAGTCGGCCAGGCCCAGCTTCGACAGGAGCAGGTACTGCGGGACCGTCAGCACGATGCTCGGGACCAGGACACCGGCCAGCATCAGCTTGAAGATGAACTCCCGGCCCTTGAAGGCGAATCGGCCCAGTGCGTAGCCGCCGCCGGCCGAGACCGCGGCGGAGAGCAGGGCGCCGCCGCCCGCGTAGAGGAGGGAGTTGGCCATCCACTGCCAGTAGATGCCGTCCCGGTAGGAGCTCAACTCCTTGAAGTTGGCGGCGAATCCGGTGCCGGGGGCGAAGGTGAACGTGGAGAACAGTTCGCTGCGGCCCTTGCTCGCCGCGATGACCACCCAGACCACGGGGATCAGGCAGTACAGCGAGCCGAGGACCAGGACGAGGGTGGGCACCCAGGCCGTGCGCTTCGGTTTCGCGGGGCCCGGGCGGGCGTCGGTGGCGGTGAGGGTGAGAGGGGTCATGCCCGGTCCTCCCGGGTGTAGCGGTCGGAGACGCGCAGCAGCGTGAAGGAGAGCGCGAAGGTCGCCAGGGCCAGCACCACGGCGGTGGCGGAGGCGCCGTAGATGTCCGACCTGAAGAAGGCGGCGTCGTAGATGGCCATCAGCGGACTCCAGGAACCGGAGAGGCCGTTGGTCAGCGGCTTGAGGGCCATGGGCTCGGTGAAGACCTGGAGCGTGGCGATGACCGAGAAGAAGAACGTGAGCACCAGCGACGGCATCACGATCGGGATCTTGATCCGCAGGGCGATCTTCAGGTCGGACGCGCCGTCGATCTTCGCGGCCTCGTAGATCTCCAGCGGGATCGCGCGCAGCGCGGTGTAGATGACGATCATGTTGAAGCCGGTGCCGCCCCACACCGCGATGTTCGCGAAGGAGAGGTACAGGTTGCCGCCGTCGAACAGGTCCGGCTGCGGGAGGTTGAACTCCCGGAGCAGGTAGTAGAAGGGGCTGACCGTCGGGAGGTACAGGAAGCCCCACATCAGGGCGGCGATGATGCCGGGGACGGCGTACGGCAGGAAGATCGCGAGCCGGGCGAACTTGGCGCTGCGGGCCTGCGGGGTGTCCAGCATCAGCGCGAAGACGAGCGCCAGACCGAGCATCGTGGGGATGACGATCAGGCCGTAGCCGAAGGCGCGCAGGACGCTGTGGCCGAACTCGGAGTCGTGCAGGACGTCGGTGTAGTTGCCGAGGCCGTTCCACACCTGCTCGCGGGCGCCCTTGCCGAGGCCGATGCCCTTGACCTGGACCTTGTGGAGACTGAGCCACACCGCGTACCCGATCGGTACGACGGTGAAGGCGGCGAACAGGAACAGGGCCGGTACGAGGAACCAGTACGGCGCGCTGCGGCCACGGCGGCGGGGGCGGACGGAGGTGGCGGTGCCGTCCGCCAAGGGCCCGGCCGTCGTCCGGTCGGAGCCCTTGAGCGGAGTGGCGGTCATGCCTCGGTCACCTTGAAGCCCTGCTTCTTCATGTCGGTGAAGGTCGCCGACTGCATGGTGGCGAGCGCGGTGTCGAACTGGGCGGACTTCTTCGCCTTGCTGGCCTTGCCGAACGCGTCGCTGAAGGTGTCGTAGGCGACCTGGACGTTCGGGCCCCAGGCGGAGGCGGCCGTGGTCGCGGCGATCTTGGCGGCCGTGTCGTAGAAGTCGGTCTGGTTCGGGAAGAACGCGGGGGCCGTCAGCACCGAGCCGGACTGGCCCTTGGTGGCCGCCGGGTAGATGGAGACCTCCTTGACCAGGGCGGCCAGCGCCTCCGCGTCGGTGTTCAGCCAGGTCGCGAACTTGGCCGCGGCCTCGGCGTGCTTGGAGTCGGTGGAGACGCCGGTGGAGGAACCGCCCCAGCTGCCGGTGACGTCCTCGCCCGCGCTCCACTGCGGCAGCGGCGCCATCCGCCACTTGCCCTTGGTGTCGGGGGCCGAGCTGATCAGCACGCCGGGCGCCCACACGGCGGAGACCCAGCCGAGGTGGGTGCCCTTGTTCAGCGCGCTGCTCCAAGCCGGCGTGTACATCGGCTGGTTGTCGATCGCGCCCTCCTGGACGAGCCCGCCCCAGAAGTCGGTGACCTTCTTCGTCGCCGCGTCGTCGATCCCGACGGTCCACTTGCCGCCGTCGCCCACGGTCCACCACTTGGCACCGGCCTGCTGCGCCAACCCGGCGAACAATCCAGGGTCGTTGGCGGAGAACGTCGTCAAGTAGGCGTCCGGGACTGCCTTCTTGGCGGCGCGGGCGGTCTTGGCGAAGTCGTCCCAGGTGGCCGGGACGGTGAGGTTGTGCTTCTTGAACAGGTCCTCGCGGTAGAAGAACATCAGCGGCCCGGAGTCCTGCGGTATCGCGTACACGGCGTCGGTGCCGAGCGTGACCATGGCCCAAAGTCCCTCGGCGAACTGGGACTTGGCGGACTTCGCGTACTTCGAGATGTCCGCGAGCACGTCGTTGGAGACCAGCGTCGGCAGCGACTGGTACTCGACCTGGATCAGGTCGGGGGCGTTGCCCGCCTTCTTCGCGGTGATCAGCTTGGAGACGATGTCCTTGCCGGCCGCCTGCTTGGAGACGGTGACCGTGATGTCCGGGTTCTTCTTGTTCCAGATCGCGGCGACCTTGTCCATGTTCGGCGCCCAGGCCCAGTAGGTCAGCTTGACGGGCCCGCTGCTCTTGCCGGAGTCGTCGTCGGAACCGCCACAGGCGGCGAGGGTGCCCGTGAGGCCTACGGCTGCTGCCCCGGCAAGAATGCTGCGCCTGCTGAACTGGTGGCGGTGGATCGACATCTTCATCTCCCCTGACTGAGTGCGAGCCGGCCTCGGATGTGTCCCACCTGCTCCGCACGGCTCTGTGACCGTGCACAGTAGAGAATTGTTTCGGACCCTTGTCAATGGATGAACCGTGGGGTTACCTACTTGTTGCTGACGGATGGACGCCGCAACCATCCATGTGCACGATCACAGAATCGCTGGCTTTTCAGCCGTGCTGTGGCCGTGCTTCGGCCGCGATTCGGCCGCCTCGGTCATCGACCCCCGGGAGTGAACCCATGCCGTCCCCCGCCCCGCACGACCGTCTGCCGCTCGCCTTCGGAGGTGACTACAACCCCGAGCAGTGGCCGCAGGAGGTCCGGGAGGAGGACGTACGGCTGATGCGGGAGGCCGGTGTCACGGCGGTCTCCCTCGGCGTCTTCTCCTGGGCCCGGATGGAGCCGCGCCCCGGCGAGTACGACTGGGAGTGGCTGGACACGGTGATCGACCTGCTGCACGCGTCCGGGATCTCCGTGAACCTCGGCACGCCGACCGTCGTCCCGCCGGCGTGGTTCTACCGCGCGCACCCTGACGCGCTTCCGGTGACGCGCGAGGGAGTCCGCCTCGCGTTCGGTTCGCGGGGCGCGATATGCCACTCCAACGCCGAGTACCGGGCGGCGACGGCCACGATCACGACGGCTCTCGCGGAACGCTACGGAAGCCACCCGGCGGTGGTGTTGTGGCACGTCCACAACGAGTACGGCGCCCCGGTGCTCGCCTGCTACTGCGAGGTGTGCGCGGCGGCTTTCCGGGGCTGGCTGCGCGAGCGCTACGACACCCTCGATGCCCTCAACCAGGCCTGGGGGACGGCGTTTTGGGGCCAGCAGTACGGCGACTGGGAGGAGATCACTCCGCCCCGCGCGACCCCGTCCGTATGCAATCCCACCCAGCAACTGGACTACCACCGCTTCGCCGACGCCCAGGCCCGCGCCAACTTCGTCGCCGAGCGGGACATCCTGCACCGCCTCTCCCCCGGCGTCCCCGTCACCACCAACTTCATGGTCGCGCCGAGCCAGGGCCAGACCGTGGACTACTGGGCCTGGGCGAAGGAGGTCGACCTCGTCACCAACGACCACTACCTGATGACGGACGGCCGCCGCACACACGTGAACCTGGCGCTGGCCGCCGACTTGACGCGCTCGGTGGCGGGCGGTGGCCCGTGGCTGCTCCTGGAACACGCCACGTCCGGGGTCAACTGGCAGCCGTACAACCCCGCGAAGCGACCCGGTGAGATGGCGCGGAACTCCCTCGGGCATGTGGCCCGGGGTTCCGAGGGCGCGATGTTCTTCCAGTGGCGGCAGTCGCAGTCGGGGGCGGAGAAGTTCCATACGGCGATGCTGGCGAACTCCGGTACGGACAACCGGGGTTGGCGCGAGGTGACGGAACTCGGCCGCAGGGTCTCCGACTTGAGCCGGTCCGGTCTGCGGGGTACGCGGACCCGGGGTGACGTGGCGATGGTGTGGTCCTGGGACTCCTGGTGGGCACAGAGCCTGGAGTGGCGGCCGAGTCAGGACCTGGACGCGCGGGAACGGTTGGATTCGTTCTACGAGGCCCTGTACGACCGGCACTTGACGGTGGACTTCCTGCCGCCGACGGGTCTGGGCGACCTGGACCCGGAGCGGTATCCGCTGCTGGTGGTACCGCAGTTGTACGCGGCGCCGGTCGGGGTGGGGGCGGATCTGAAGCGGTACGTCTCGCGGGGCGGGACGCTCTTGGTCTCCTTCTTCTCCGGGATCGTCGACGAGAACGACACCTTGCATCCGGGCGCGTATCCGGGGGCGTTGCGGGATGTACTCGGGCTGACTGTCGAGGAGTTCGACCCGTTGCTGCCTGGGGAGACGGTGTCGGTTCGGGGTGCGGACGGCGCGCTGTACGAGGCGGATCTGTGGTCGGAGGTCGTGATTCCGGGTGCGGGCTGCGAGACGGTCGCGGTCTTCGCGGACGGTCGTACGGCGGGAGGGCCCGCGTTGACCCGGTACGCGCTGGGGTCGGGGGCTTCCTGGTACTTGGCGACGCGGCTCACCGGTGCGGATCTCGCGGCCGTGGTGGATCTCGCCCTCGCGGACGCGGGGATCACGCCGGTCGACCTGCCTCGCGATGTCGAACTCGTCGTACGGGAGGGCGAGGCGGGGACGTTTCGCTTCGCGGTGAACCACACCGGGGGCGAGGTGAAGGTGGTGCTGCCGGACGGGAGTCGGGCGACGGTACCGGCGGGCGGGGTGGAGGTTTTCCGGGACCCGCGCTGACCTCGGCTCAACTCGCTTGTTTCTTTGGTTACTTGGTGAAGGGAAGTCTTGTGATGCGCAGACGCAGTGTTCTTACGGCGGCCGGTGCGGCGGCACTTTCGATCCCGGTGCTGGCGGCGGCGCCAGCGGTCGCCGCGGACCGGCGCCGGTTGGAGATCCGGGGGATGGACATCTCGTCGCTCCCCAAGGACGAGGCGTTCGGGGCGATTTACCGCCGGGCGGACGGTCGCCGGGACGATCCGATCCGCATCCTCGCGGACGCGGGCGTCACCCACGCCCGCCTCAAGGTCTGGGTGAACCCGGCCGACGGTTACAACAACAAGAAGCACATCCTGCCGTTGGCGAAGCGGTTGCGCCGGGCGGGGATCGGCATCTGGGTCGACTTCCACTACTCCGACACGTGGGCGGACCCGGCCCACCAGAGCAAGCCGACGGCCTGGGCCGACCTGGACGTGGCGGGTCTGACGAGGGCGGTCTACGACCACACGGCCGACGTGCTGGGCGCGTTGCGCCGCCAGGGCACCCCGGCGGACCTGGTGCAGATCGGCAACGAGATCAACGGCGGGCTGCTCTGGCCCACCGGCAAGAACTGGGGTGACGACGGCGGGGGTTGGGGCAACCTGACGACGTTCTTGAAGGCAGGTCTGAATGCCGCCCGGGACACGACCCCGCGCATCCGCACGATGCTCCACATCGCCTCGGGCGGCGACAACGGCACGTCGCGCTGGTGGTACGACAACGTGGTGGCCGACGGCGTCGACTTCGACATCATCGCCCAGTCGTACTACCCGTTCTGGCACGGCGCCCCGGAGGCAGCGGCGGCCAACTTGGCGGATCTGGCGGCCCGTTACGACAAGCCGGTGCTGATCGCGGAGACGGCGTACCCGTTCACGTTGGAGAGCGAGGACGCGACGAACGACATCATGTACGACGCGTCGCAGCTCACGGAGGGCTACCCGGCAACCCCGGCCGGCCAGGCGGCGTGGCTGCGGACGGTGGCGGACCTGATGGCGAACGTTCCCGGCAACAAGGGGCTGGGCTACTGCTATTGGGAGGGCGTCTGGACGTATCGCAAGGGGGATGGTTGGGACCCGGCGGATCCGACGTCCGGCAACGCGTGGGAGAACTTGGCGTTGTTCGACTTCCAGGACAGGGCGTTGCCGGGGTTGAGGACGCTGGGTCGTTACCGGTCGTAAAGCTGCTGGGGTGACTTGTCCGGTGTTTGTCCGGTGCTGTCTGGGTGGGTGGGACAGTTCGTACGGGTAGGGGCCGTCGCGGCACGGTCGTACGACGGGAAGGCGCGGGATGAGCGTGAACAACGAAGTGGACGAACCGGGTTGGGAGGTGGACCCGGACGACGACTGGGGGTTGGCGGTCCTCGCAACCGTGGGCCGTCAGTTGAAGCTGCGGCGCGAGGCTGTGGGGATGCGGGCCTCGGACTTCGCGGTGGCGGTGGGGTACGGCGAAGACCTCGTCTACAAGATCGAGGGCGGGAAACGGATTCCCCGACCTGAGTATCTGGACAAAGCGGAGGAGGTGCTGGACGCGGATGGACTGATCGCCGCGATGAAGGAGGACGTGGCGAGGGTCCGGTACCCGAAGACGGTTCGAGCGCTGGCGAAGATGGAGGCAAAGGCGGTCGAGTTGCTCTCGTACGGGAGTCACACTCTGCATGGCCTGCTGCAGACAGAGGAATACGCCCGGGCGCTGCTGCAGACGCGGCGCCCCTCCCCCCTCTGACACGGATCTGGAGCGGGCGGTGGCCGGACGCGTGGCCCGGAAATCGATCTACCAGCGCTCACCTGCTCCTGAACTCAGTTTCGTACTGGAAGAGGCGACGCTGAGGCGCCCCGTCGGCGGGCAGATGGCGCTACACCGGCAGATCGAACACATCCTGGAACTGGCGCAGTTGCGGAATGTCGAAATTCAGGTGATGCCGATGACCCGCTGGGACCACCCTGGTACCGGAGGACGGATCCAGGTGCTGAAGTTCGGAGACGGCACGGCGGTCGGGCGCATGGACGACGAGTTCAACGGCCGTCCCGTATCCGAACCGAAACAGCTGCGGATCCTCGAACTGAGCTATGGGATCATCCGGGCGGAGGCAATGACCGCTCGGGAGTCCATGGCCTTCATCGAGCAACTGCTGGGAGAGACATGATCCGCAACGCCCCTGACGGACACGGTGCCGAACTCGCGTGGTTCAAGAGCAGCTACAGCGACACCAGCAACCCGAACGACTGCGTCGAGGTGGCCACCACCCCCGGCACCATCCACGTCCGGGACTCCAAGAACACCCAGGGCCCCCGCTTCACGGTCACGGCAGCCGCGTGGACGAACTTCCTGCAACTGGCGGGAGAAGCATGATCAAGCCCTCCAACCTGACCTGGTTCAAGAGCAGCTACAGCAGCGGCTCCGAAGGCGACTCCTGCGTCGAAGTGGCCACCACCCCCGGCACCACCCATGTTCGCGACTCCAAGCACAACGCCCAGGGCCCCCGCCTCACCTTCACCCCCACCACCTGGACCGACTTCATCCCCTACGCCTCGAACAACTAGCCCCGCGCTTGGAGTTGGTTGGAGCAACGCCGTGGGTAGTACTGCTGTCCCTACCCTGCCCCCTAGGCCGCTGCCGCCCCCGTAGAGGATGATCGGCACGCGAAGGGCCCGGCGAGTTCGTCGACCACGGTCGTCGGATCTTCATGACGTGAGACGGCGGCGCCGCCCCGCTCGCGGCCGGGCCCTGCTCCTCATGGAACCGACCAACAGCCCTGGAGTCGCCCCGCGCGCGACAACCGGGCCCGGCGCGCCGTGGAAAGCGGCTGCTTCCGGACCCTTCGCTGCCAAAATGCTCCTCAACTAGCCGTAGGCGAAGGGCCGTTGGGCGTGCGGTCGGCCGGAGGAACCCCGTGGCGCCGTCGGCCGGATCGGTCTGAAGCAGAGAAAAGGAACCCACGGTGTCCGACGAAGGACGGCTGATCGCCGGCCGATACCTCATCCTCGACCGCATCGGCCGAGGCGGCATGGCCACCGTCTGGCGCGCCCACGACGAACTCCTCGGCCGCCAGGTCGCCGTGAAGAAGCTCCACTCCCAGCCCCAACTCGACGACGCCGAACTCGCCACCCTCTTCGAACGCGCCCGGCGCGAGGCGCACAGCGCCGCCCGGATCAGCCACCCCAACGTCGTTGTCGTCCACGACGTCGTGGACGACGAGGGCCGGCCCACCATCGTGATGGAGTACGTGCGCTCCACCACCCTCGCCGACCGGATCAAGGCGTACGGCACGGTCCCGCTCGACGAGGTCGCCCGGATCGGCCGGGGCGTGATCGCCGCGTTACGGGCCGCGCACCGGGCCGGGGTCCTGCACCGGGATGTGAAACCGGCCAACGTGCTGCTCGCCGAGAACGGCCGCGTGGTCCTCACCGACTTCGGTATCGCCCAGGCCGTCGAGACCTCGGCGCTCACCCGCACCGGCCAACTCGTGGGATCGGTCGACTTCATGGCCCCCGAGCGACTGGTCGGCGCCAAACCGGGGCCGGAGGCCGACCTGTGGGCACTCGGCGCAACGCTCTTCGAAGCGGTCGAGGGCCGCTCACCGTTCCTCCGGGAAACGGTGGCCCAGACGATGTACGCCATCGCCATGGAACCAGCCCCCGAAGTGCGCGGTGCCGGACCACTCACCCCGCTGATCCAGGGCCTGCTCGTGGCCAAACCGGCCGACCGGCTGTCGGCCGAGGACGCCGAACGCATGCTGCGAAGACCGGCGGGCGCAGCGGGGTCCTCCGTTGTTCCACCCGCCGCCCACCCAATGGCCGTGGCCGACGACGCTCCCGCTCCGGCTCCGGCCTCGGACCCAGTGCCCGAGGCCTCATCGCCATCGCCATCGCCATCGCCATCGGCACCGCCATCAGCATCGGCACCGGCACTGGCACCGGCACCGGGACTCAACTCGGACCACGGAACCGACGAGGCCCCCGCAGCCGAGCCACCCGTAGAACCTCCGCAGCCCGATACGACCGATACGACCGACCAACAGGCGCACCGGCCCCCGGGCCGTTCGAAGAAGCCGATCGTGCTCGCCGCGGCCGTCGCCACGGCGCTGTTGATCACGATCGCCGTACTGCTGACCAACCTGCCGACGGGGAAGAGCAGCGCCAGCGTGAGCGCCACCGCGTCGGACGGCCCGCTCCCGGCCGACAACCCCACCCAGCGGTCCACGGACACATCCGCACCCACGGTCTCCTCCCCAAAGGCGTCCCGCTCCGCGAGTTCCGGCGCCAAGTCTCCGACGCCGCACACCTCTTCGAAGCCGACGTCCACAACCGTGCAGGAGGACTCCGAGCCGGAGTCCGGAGGCGATGCCGGATCCGAGGAAAACGGATCCGGCGCAACGGTCGACCCGGCCGTCGGCCATGCCCTGGTGGTCCCCGCCACGCAGAAGTGCCTGAGCGGCGGCGCCGGGACCGAGGGAATCCAGCTGGTCCATGTCGCCTGCGACGGCTCCGCGGCGCAGCGCTGGCAGACCGGATCGGGGGGCACCTTCCACTCCTTGGGGAAATGCATGACCGTGGCCGGCGGAGCGAGCGACGACCGGACCGAGATCCAACTGAGCGCGTGCAGCGGCGACTCCAGCCAGCGATTCCATTTCTCCGGTACGGAACTGGTGGCCGATCAGTCACAGAAATGCGTCACCGTTTTCGGGGGCACGAGCGGCACGGTGGTGGTCCTGTGGGAATGCAACGCCTGGGACAACCAGACCTGGACCCTCCAATGACATGGCCGATGTGGCTGGCATGGCCGACATGGCCGATATGGCAGCGATGAACCACTTCGGCATGACTCTGCGCGGTTGGCGTGAGCGCATGTCACCGCAGGACAGCGGGCTGACGGTAGGCGGGGAACGGCGCATCTCCGGACTGCGCCGCGAAGAGCTGGCCGGTCTGGCGGGCATATCGGTCGACTACGTGATGCTGCTGGAGCAGGGCCGTGCTCGCAATCCGTCGGTCCAAGTGGTCACCGCTCTGGCCAGAGCACTGCGTCTCGACCCGTCCGAGCGTGACCATCTGTTTCGCTGCGCCGGCCTCGTACCTCCCTCGGTGGGGAAGGTCTCCAGGGAGATACCCCTGAGTGCGCGGCGACTTGTACGGCAGTTGGGAGACGTTCCCGCCGCGGTCTTCGCCGCCGACTGGACCATCCTCGGCTGGAACGGGATGTGGACGGCCGCGATCGGCGACCCCCGTGCGTACGGCTGGGACGAGTGCAGCCTCGTTACCGGGACGTTCCCGGCGAGCGGCAGCCGAGGACCGGCACCGATTGCGGCATGGCCCATCCGGCCGGGCAAAGGCATCGAAGCGCAGGAGGAGGACCTCGTCGCCGACCTCCGTGTGACGGCCGCCGCCCACCCCCACGACGCACGTCTCGCCTCACTCGTCGAACGCATACTCCGAAGCAACCCACGCTTCGCCCGCCTATGGTCCAACGGCACCGCCGGCCCCTACGCCGGCGACCACGTGACCATCGAGCATCCGCTGGTGGGCGACATCGCCCTCGACATCGACACCCTGATCCCCGCCGGCACCGACCTCAGGATCCTCACGTGTGCGACTGCGGCCGAGACCACCGCCGCGGAGAAGCTGGCTGCTCTGCGTGCGTCCTGTCCCCCGCCGCGCGACGGACTGACCCACCCCGACCCGGAGACCTCCGATCAGGGCTGAACAGGCCGGCCGGCAGGTCGAGTTGGGTCATAGTGCGTGCGGGCGAAGGTGTCGTTCGCACGGTGCACGGTGTCAGGTTCAGGCGGCGCCGGCCACACGCTGAGGAAATGCTCTTCCACCGGGGTGTCGCCTTGCTGTGCGTCGCCTTCATCGCGTCCACGCGCCTGGACACGGACGCGATACCAACCCGCGCCGCACGTCGCGAAGTTCCCCGCATCGCCCTGGACATCACCGCCCCACTGGAACAACCGCAGGACGCCACTCGTACTGCAGATACTCACGTCCGCCACGGTCTCCCACTCATCACCGGGCAGCGGTGGTTCAGCCGCGCACTGCCGGGTGGTCAGACGTATCCAGCCGGTGTGCGTGCCGGCGTGCACCGTGAGATGTTCCGGGCCCCCTGCCGCCAGGCTGTTCCCCGCGAAGATCCGCTGGACCGTGTCGGTGTCGTCGTACACGCTGAGAAATTCGTCGCCCTGCAGGTAGTACTGCCCATAGGCGACGAACATCCGATCCGAAGTCCACGTCGTGTAGCGCATCCACCGGATCATGCCTTGCCCCACCGACAACGCCGTACTCGACGACGTCACCGCCCAACTCACCCTCCGCTGCGCGGTGTTCAAGCCCAGGGATCGACCGGGACCGTATCGATCGCCCGGCCTTCGGTGTCGAGAAGCCGGCCCCAGGACTTGACCGGGCGCAGGACGACCTGGCGGTCTGTCACCTCGACGGCCGGCCAGGTCGTGCGGATGCGCCGTAGCAGGGGGCCGAGAGCCGGCAGATCGTGGAGTTGCACGGTGACGAACAGGTTGGCCGCCCCGATCACGGCCGCGCAGACCCGGGTCTGTGGCCACGCGCCCACGCGGCCGCCCACCTCGTGCAGCGCCTCGTCGGGAACCCGCAGGGACAGTGCGACCTGCGCGGGCCAGCCGCCCTCGGATCGTACGAAGTCGGTCCGGAACGCGAGGACTCCGGCGCGCACCAGACTTTCCAGGCGCCGCGTGACCGCTCGCTCGGACCGGTCCAGGCCGCGGGACAGATCGCGGATGGTCATACGTCCGTCGCTCTGCAGTGCCAGGAACAGGGCCTGGTCGAATGCGTCCAGCTCCCGCGTCGTGGCGTGGTCCGGGGAATCCGCGGACGACAGGGCTTCCACGGCCTCGGGGTCGATCGCCCCCAGGCGCCAGTGCACGCCGCTGAACACGTGTGTCGCGACGCGAGCCGTGAGCTGCCGTATCGCGGGGATGCGACCGATGCCGTCGAGGAGCAGACGTGCCATGGCCGCGGAGTCCCCGGCCAGCACCAGGGCGTAGAGGTCGTGGCTCCCCGCGGTCAGGTGGACGCTGAAGACCTGCGGCCGGGCCGCCAGCGCCCTGGCGATGCCGGCGGCGTCGCCCGGTGCGCAGGCCACCTCGACCACGGCGCTCGCCAGCGGCATCGCCGGGCCGGGCGCGCTGGAGATCCAGGCCAGGCCCGCCCGGGTGAGTCGTCGCCAGCGCCGCCCGGCCGTGACCGCGGACATGCCCAGGGCAGGGCCGAGCTGTTCGAAGCCGGCCCGCGGATTGACGTGCAGGGCGTCGATGAGAGCGACGTCGTCCTCGTCGATCCCGGGTCTGCCGCTCTCGTCCATGCGGTCCATCTTTGTCCGGTCCGGGTACCGCGGCACCAGCGCGAATCGCCTTGCGATCACGTCGGCACACACCAGGCCGCGGCACCCCGGGCCCAGCAGCCACCGCAGTGGTGCGCGAACGGCGTTGTGCACCTGGTGCCCGCCGCCGTGGACGGTGAACAGCGCCACCGGGGCGTCGGTGTCCCCTCCGTAGGTCGTCACGGTGACGGCGGACACCTTCGCGCCACCCGGTTGCCGCAGTGGTTCGCTCACCGGGGCCGCGGAGATGCCGTTGCGGGCGGCGTAGTACGCGGCCGTATCGGGCGCCGAGAGGTGAAGCCCGCGCGGGAAGAGGCCGTGCACGCTGACGATGCCGCCCTGGTAGGGGGCGAGTGGGTCGGCGGTGCCGTGGAAGAGCAGCAGCGGAACGGGTGTGCTCGCGTCCGGCCCGCGGTGTGCGGCGGAGAAATGGGCGGCGTCGGGCTGGGTACTGCTGATGATCGCGGCCGCGGCCAGTCGTTCCGGTACGTCGTGCAGCAGGCGCATCACCATCTGGCCCCCCAGCGAGAAGCCGACCGTGACGACCCGACCCGCGTCGATGTCGTGCCGGGCGGCCATCTCCTCGACCAGCGCGGTGAAGAAGGCGACGTCGTCGACACCGTGCCGTTGCGCGGGCGTCTCGATGTCGCGTGCGCCGTTCCAGTCCCGGCGGTACCCGTCGGGGTACACGACGACAGCTCCGGCGCGGTCCGCGAGTGCGTCGAAGGAGTCGCCGCTGAAGTGGCGCATGCCGTTACCGGTCTGGGCCGTACCGTGGAAGAACACCACCAGCGGCCGTCCGGACGGCGGCACCGGCGACGGGGGCCGACCGGTCACCACGACGTACGTGCGCCTGCGCCCGCCCACCGTCAGTTCACCGCGTTCGACGAGCGGCACCGGGCTCACCGCCACCGGGGACTGCTCGAACCACGTGGCACCAGCGCGGGGTCCGGCCAGGCGGGCGGAGTCCGGCCGAACTCGACCTGCGGCGCGGGGAAGTGCAGGGCGCCAAGGGGTGTGTCCGCGTCGAACACCTTCGGCTCCCGCAGGCTGTGTTCCTCGTCGCGGCCGGCCAGGGCCGGGTCGACCAGCCCCAGGGTCAGGTACCACATGGCGTTGCGGGTCAGGTTCACCGTCACACGCCAACTCCCGCCCACGGTAGCCCGTTTGACCAGGCCGGCGGTGGCGCCGACGGCACCCATGCAGCCGGTGACGAAGTCGTTGATCATGCCGGTCACGGGCAGCCTCGGTTCCTGTTCCGACCCGGCTGCCGCCATGAGGCCGGAGGCGGCGGAACCGTTCATGTCGAAGCCGCCGCGGGCGGCCCACGGCCCCTGAGAGCCGTAACAGGTGACCGACACCTGCACCAGGCCGGGGTGGCGCTTCGCGAGCTCGTCCGGGGCGAGTCCGAGCCGTTCGAGCTTGTCACCGCGGTGGTTGTTGACCACGACGTCGGCCTCGGCCAGCAGTTCCTCGGCCAGCCGCCTGCCGTTGTCCGAGTTCAGGTCCAGCAGCGTGCTGCGCGATCCGATGTTGGCCTGGGTGTAGATGAAGGCGTGCTCGTAGTCGTTGGCCCGGGTCGCGCACAGTACGTCGGCGCCCTGCTCCGCCATCGTCCGGCCGACGGTCGGACCCGCCACCGCGTGCGTGAACGACAGCACCCTGACCCCGTCCAGGGGGCGATCGGAGGCGGAGAACTTCTTCACGGGGGCCGGGCCGATCCGCTCCAGCCCGATGACCGGCTGCGAGGCCAGCAGCGCACCCTGCGGATGTGCCGCCCACTCCTGCGCGGTGCGCGCCACGCACAGAGGCAGACCGACGGCGTTGGCCGCCTCTTCCAGTGCGAACGCGTCCCACTTCGCGAACGCGGCGGCGACCTTGTCCCGGTCCGGCGGAACGTCCAGGAAGCGGCACCACTTCGCCGCCAGATGCGGATAGACGCCCGAGGCCATGACGGTCCGCCCGTCCCGGGTGCGGTAGCTGTCGAGCAGGAACGGGTTGTCGAAGATCAGCGAGTGCTCGGGCAGCTCACCGGCCAGCGTCGGATGCCAGAAGGCGTGCGGGGTGACATGGTGGATGGCCTGCCGCAGGTCCAGACGCAGGTCCTGGCCGATGCCCGACCGGATGCGGTGCAGCGCCGCCGCGCCCACCGCCGCGGCCATCATCGGGACACCGATGGCGGCACCCAGACGAATCCGATCGGGCACGATCGGATCCTGGCCCGCGAACGTCACCTCACCACCGGTGTCGGCCGTGGAAAGACCCAACGGCGCCAGAAGCTCCTCCAGACACGCCACCGGATCGAACCCGTCCCGCTCCGCCACCGCAGAGAAACCCATCTCACGCCCACCTCCACTCACCGTCCCCCGCGGCTCAAGGATGGGCACCGGCACGCAAGCACCAGGAAATCTGACGGGAAGCAGCCAAAATCGCCTCCTCCACGACGGAAAACAGCCGCACACCCACTCAGGCGGCCCCGGCCCGGGGCCCCTCGGAATGCATCATCGAGGCATGTTCACCCCCGAACAACGCGACCGCACCCGCGCCCAACTCCTCGCCCACGCCGAGTCCGACGACGCGATCATCGGCTTCGCCCACACCGGCTCGCACGCCACCGGCACCGGCGACCGCTGGTCGGACACGGACATCGTGCTGGCGGTCCGGGGCGAGGTCGCCGAGACAGTGAACCGGTGGACGGCGTGGATCTACGACGAGTTCGACACCCGGCACCACTGGGACCTCCGCGCGGTTGGCACAGGCCTCATCCGCGTGTTCCTGCTGCCCGACTGGGTGGAGCTGGACCTCACCTTCGCCCCGGAGGCAGAGTTCGGCGCCCGGGGTCCGGCCTGGCAAACGCTCTTCGGCACCCCCCACGAACAGCCGCCGTTCCCCCCGCCCGACCGCGACACAGTGATCGGCTACGTCTGGCACCACGCCCTGCACGCCCGCATCTGCCTTGAACGGGGCCGCAGTTGGCAAGCAGCGCACTGGATCAACGCCCTGCGCGACCAACTGATCACCCTGGCCTGCCTACGCCTCGACCTCCCCACCGCCTACTCGAAGGGCGCCCACCTGCTCCCGGACGAGATCACCACCCCACTGGAGTCCACCCTCATCCGCTCTCTCACGGACCCCGAACTCCGCCGCGCGCTCACCGCAACGATCACAGCCGCCACAACCGAACTGAACCTCTCCGACCCCCAACTCGCCGTCCGTCTGCACCCGATGCTCACGGAGCTGACGTAACTCATGGGCACAACCACGCCCCACATCGACCTCACCCCCGTCCCGCCCGGCCAGGCCACCCTCACCGACCGCCGCACGCAACGGAGTTGGACGGTCGGCCTCGCCCCCTTCCACCTCGGCACCCTCCCCGTCACCCAGGCGCAGTACGCCCAGGTCACCGGCGAACACCCGAGCACCGCACAGGGCAACGACCGCCTCCCCGTGGAGACCGTGTCGTGGCGGGACGCGGTCCTCTTCTGCAACTCCCTCTCCCTGCAAGAGGAGTTGACCCCGGCGTACGACTTCGACGCCGATGGCGAACCCGTCCTACGCGCCCCCTCCCCCGACGGCTATCGCCTCCCCACCGAAGCCGAATGGGAGTACGCGTGCCGGGCCGGGACGAGCGGCCCCCGCTACGGCCCCCTCGACGACATCGCCTGGCACCGCGGCAACTCTGCCGAGCGCCCCCACGAACCGGGCACCCGACTCCCCAACCTCTGGGGCCTGCACGACATGCTGGGCAACGTATGGGAGTGGTGCTGGGACCTCTACGACCCCGAGGTCTACGGCACCTACCGCGTCCTGCGCGGCGGCGGTTGGTTCGACGAGCACTGGAGCTGCCGCGCCTCCGTACGCCGCCGAAGCCACCCGAGCTTCCGGGTGGACGACGTCGGCTTCCGCGTCGCCCGGTCGGTCAGGTCCGTGACGAACTGAGCCCCGGCCCCGGTGGCAACCCCAGTCGCCGACTACCCGTGCGCGGCGGCCAGATGCTTCGCCAACCGCGGCGACGCGAACTCCGTCCCGCACACGAACCGCATCACCGGCCCGTACGACGACGCCGACGGCAGCCCCGTGAAGTAGACGCCCGGCACGGACGACACATACCCGGCGCTGAGTTTCGGCGTACCCCGGCTCACCGCGAGCTGGGTGCGCAGCTCATGCCCCAGGAAGTCCATCGCCGCGATGTCCACCCGGTACCCCGTCGCGGAGATGACGTGATCGGCGGTGAGTTGCTGCGTACCCCCGCCCGGCGTCGCGACGGTGAGTACCGGCCCGCCGTTCGCCGCGCCCGCGCCCCCGTCCGGCTCCGCCCGTACGATCCGCTCGACCTCGCTGACCTGCACCTTCTCCTCGAACCGCTCGCGCAGCCACCACGCCCCGAGCGGCCCGAGCACCCGGCGGACCAGGTAATGCCGGGTTTCCGCGGGCAGGTAGCGGTACGGCTGGGGGTAGTAACTCAGCGCCCACAGCGACCACGCCCGCCCGAACGGCGACTCGGGGCGCAGCTTCGGCTGCTTCCACGGCGGTGCGCCGAAGGCGACCCGGCCGTGCCCGCGCGAGACGATCCGCACGTTCGCGCCCGCCTCCGCCGCCAACGCCGCCGTCTCCAGGGCGGATTGACCGGCGCCGACGACGATCAGCTCCTTGCCCTTGAACCCGCTCAGGTCGTGGTGCTGCGAACTGTGTGAGACGGGACCGGTGGGCGCGGGCCCGTCGACCGCCGCCGCGGCCAGCTCCGGCGGGAGATGGGCGAGGCCGGACAGCCCGGTCGCGACCACGACCGCCCGCGCCGTGAACAACTCCCCCGAGTCCAGCTTGAGTTCGAAGCCGCCCCCCTTGTTCCGGCCGACATTCCGGTCCACGGAGACGACCCGCACCCGCTCCAGCTCGGGCACCAGCTTCTGCTGGAACCACTCGCCGTAGGCGGTGAAGGTCTCCACCGGGATGATGTCCTCGTCGGTGACCAGGCGGGGGATGCCGGCCGCGTCGCAGTAGTCGACGAGGTTGTGGCCGGGCTGCGGGGCGTCGAGGTTGGAGGCGGCCGGGGTCGACTTCAGGAGCATCCCTGCGGGCATGTGGTCCCGCCAGCTGACCATGGGCTCGCCGAAGACACGGACCGGAATGCCACGCGCCCGCAGATGCGCGGCGGTGGAAAGGCCGAACGGCCCGGCGCCGATGACTGCTACCGGTTGAATCACGAAGTCCCTCCCCAGGACGTCAATTCGTCACTTCGTGCCGGGGCCGCTGCTCGAACTCGCGTGCCCCTTGCGCTACTTGCTCGCTGCTGGAGTTACTGCTTGCCGCTACTGGTGCTGCTGCCGCGCCGGTTGGTGCGCCACAGCTGATACAGATGCCTCGCGCCCGGCCGCACGAAGCGGGCCAGCATCGTGAAGAACGGCCGCAGATCGTCACCCGCGAGCCAGGCCAACTCCGTCCCGCTCGCCCGCGCCGGTGCGTGCGGCGTCGTATAGCCGCTGCGGCGGTAGGCGAGGAGGGCGGGCACGTCGATGTTCTCCACGATGTACCGGTGTCCGGCGCGCTGTTCCCCCTCCGGGACGGAGCGGCCGGTCAGGTCGAGGTGCATGGCGCGGACCACGTCCACCCCCGACTCGTTCTCGAAGAGCCGGAACTGGGCGCCCATGCGGGGGTTGAAGTCGAGCAGTTTGTACTGACCGTCGCGCCGGTCGAAGCGCAGGTCGAGGTCGATGATTCCGGTGAAGCCGATCTGTTTGATGAAACGTGCGGCGAGGTCCGCGAGTTCCGGATTGTCGACTACATATGCATTTGCCGTCATGCCCGCGTGCGGCGGCCAGGAGCGCACCTTCACGCCGGTGAACAGGGCGAGCGGGGTCGAGTCCTGGTCGAAGTACGCGTGCACGATCCAGTCCTCGGCGTCCTCCCTCGGCAGGTATTCCTGGAGGATCACCCCGGGACGCTCGCCCCAGTCCGGGGCGAGCGTGAGCAGCCCCTCGCGGGTCGCGATCCTCGTCGTACCGTTCACCGCCGGCCGTGAACGCCGTACGAACGCCTCCCTGTTCTTGGCCACAATCGGGAAGCGGGCCTTCTCCGCGAAGTCGAGGATGTCGTCGTACGACTGCGGGAAGGCCGCCGCGGGGCTGGGTATGCCGTGTTCCACGCAGAGTTCGTGCAGGCCCTGCTTGCTCGCGAGGCGACGCGGCAACTTCGGTTCCACACGCGGGAAGAGGAAGCGGGCGCCGAGCGCGTCCTGGTGCTCGGCGATCAGGACGGCGGCCTCCTCGTCGGTGGGGATGAGGACCGTGGGCCGACCGATACGGCGCCCGATGCGCAGCAGGCCCTCAACCAGTCGCCCGGGTTCCTCCGTGCCGGTCGTCGGCCACACGAACGCGCGCTCCAGGTAACGGGACGCGGCCGCCGGTGTGTAACGGTCCTCCGTGATCGCATACATCGGCACGCCGAGGCGCCCCAGACTCCGGATCGCGCCCACCCCGCCGTGATGCAGCGGATAGTCGCCGAACTTCACGATCAGGCCCGGCACTTCGCGGTCGGCCTCGAAAGGCACGCTGCTGGTGCGCTTGGCCACGGGTCCCCCCACGTGTCCCCCCTACAGACCGGACCCACCCCGTCCGTGTCCCCCAAAGGACGCTAAGCCGGAATTGCCTCCTCCGACAAGGCCTTTTCGGACATTGCGAACTCTTTAGACACTGCCGGTTCCCGCAACTCACCCGTAACGTGTGGCGCGGCCACATGCGAGTACGCACGAGAGTGAGGCAGCACCTGATGCCCCCCTTCGATCTTCCCGAGGGCGACCCCTTCGGCCCGCACAACCTTCCCTACGGCGTCTTCTCGCCCGCCGGCTCGGACCAACGGACCGTCGGCATCCGGCTCGGCGACCACGTGCTCGACGCGGGCGCGGCAGCGGAGGCCCTCGGCTCCCCGTACGTCTCCCTCCTGGCGCACCCCACCCTCAACCCCCTCCTCGCGGCGGGCCACACGGCCTGGTCGGACGTCCGCCGCGCGCTGACCGCGTGGGTGACGGTCCCGTCCCACCAGGAGACGATCACCCCGTATTTCCACCCGCTCTCCTCGGTGACCCTGCACCTCCCCTTCGAGGTCGCGGACTACGTCGACTTCTATGCCTCGGAGAACCACGCCCGGAACGTCGGCCGCATCTTCCGCCCCGACGCCCCCGACTCCCTGACCCCCAACTGGAAGCACCTGCCGATCGGTTACCACGGCCGCTCCGGCACGATCGTGGTCTCGGGCACGGAGGTCGTACGCCCCTCCGGCCAGCGCAAGTCCCCGGCCGACCCCGCACCGGTCTTCGGCCCGTCGGTCCGCCTGGACATCGAGGCGGAGGTCGGCTTCGTGGTCGGGACGCCGTCGACGATGGGCGAGCCGGTCGCCCTCGCCGACTTCCGCGAGCACGTCTTCGGGCTCTGCCTCCTCAACGACTGGTCGGCCCGCGACATCCAGGCCTGGGAGTACGTCCCCCTCGGCCCGTTCCTCGGCAAGTCCTTCGCCACCTCGGTGTCGGCGTGGATCACCCCGCTGGACGCGCTGGAGGATTCGCGAGTAGCACCGCCGGAGCGCACCCACAATCTCCTCCCCTACCTGGACGACTCGGCCGAGGAACCGGGCGGCTACGACCTCCGCATCACCGTCGCGATCAACGGCCACACGGTCTCCTGGCCGCCGTTCTCCACCATGTACTGGACGGCCGCCCAGCAACTCGCCCAGATGACGGCCAACGGCGCCTCCCTCCGCACCGGCGACCTCTACGGCTCCGGCACGGTCAGCGGCCCGACGGAACGCGAGCGGGGTTCGCTCCTGGAACTGACCTGGAACGGCCGCGACCCCCTCGAACTCCCGGACGGCAAGCGGACGTTCCTGGAGGACGGGGATGTGGTCACGCTGTCGGCGTGGGCGCCTGGCGCGGACGGCACGCGCGTGGGCCTGGGCGAGGTCACGGGCCGGATCGTGGCACGGGACTGAGACGGCGGGGACGGTGAGGTCGGCGGAGTCCGAGGCGCGGGGGCCGGTGGGTGTGATGAGTTCGGTGGTCTCTGTACACCTGACTCCGACCGCCCGTGCAGTCATACTGACGGCGGGCGGCACACACGTCAGGTGCGCGCCCTCGGGTAAAGCCGCACCCGCGCCTGCTGATCGTTCCGTTCCTCCCCTTTCTTCCGTTCGTTCCGCTGACCAGGATCCGGAGCCCGTGGCATGACTGTCTGCCTGCTCCTGCTGAGCGTCGTCGCCCTCTCGGCCGCCGTGCCGGCTCCGCGCGCGCTGACCCGGGCACTGTGGCCCGAACGGGAACCCGTGATCGGCCTGTGGGTGTGGCAGTGCCTGGTCGCCACGGTCCTGCTCTGCTGCCTGGCCGCCCTGGTCCTGGGCGCGGCCGCCGTCTTCCACACCGTCCGCGATCATGTCTTCGCCCCCGCTCCCCCGGCCGTCACCGCGGCCTACGACCTCTCCGCCGCCCCCGTCTGGGCAGTCGCCCTCACGCTGTCTCTCGCCTGCGGTGCCGCCTGGACCACCGCGATGCTGGCCCGCGAACTCGCCGAGGCCCGCCGCCGCCGAGGTCAGGCTCGCGCCCACCTCCGCGAACGCGCCCCCGACCTACCGGCCGGCCTGCCCCCGGCGCGCGGCCCCCTCCTGGTCCTGGAGGACGAGTACCCGGACGCCTGGTGGATGCCCGGCCATCCGCCCCAACTCGTGGTCACCACAGGCGCGTTGCACCGTCTCACCGGCCACCAGCTCGACGCGGTCCTCACCCACGAACGCGGCCACGCCCGCGCCCACCACGACTGGCTCCTGCACCTCTCGACCGCACTGGCCTCGGGCTTCCCGCACGTCCCCCTGTTCGCCCACTTCTGCGACCAGACCCACCGCCTGGTCGAACTGGCCGCCGACGACACGGCCTCCCGCCAATGCGGCCACCTGACAACGGCGTTGGCCCTCATCGAGCTCAACAACCACCGAGGCGTCCTCTCCTGCGCCTCCAGCCACCGCCTCCTAGGCGAACGCGTCAACCGCCTCCTGGACCCCCGCCCGAGGCTCGGCCGCCGCCACCGCGCCCTGACGACGACGGTAGCGACCCTGGTCCCGCTGCTGCCCCTGCTGATCGTGTTCGCACCGGGGCTAACGGCCTTGAGCTGAGGGCCCTGTCCCGAGGGCCTTACCTGTCCCGAGGCCCCTACCAGGCTCCCCGCACCCCGGTCCCAGGACCCCGGGTCCCAGGACCCCGGGTCTCAGCACCTCAGGCCCCAGCCCCTACATCCAGTCCTCGGGCTCCGGCTCCTCATCCATCTCCGGCCAGTAGTCCGCCCCGGGATCAACATCCTTCGCCGCCCGACCCGACGCGGACGCCTGTGTCCGCGTCGACGCCTGTGCCCGCGCCGGTGCTGGTGCTGGTGCCCGCGCCGGTGCCGGTGTCGGCACTTGCACCGCAGCCGGAGCCGGTGCCGGAGCCACCACCGGCGCCTCACCCAGCCCCGCCAGCACCCCGATCACGCCCTCCCCATACGTGGCCAGCTTCTTCTCGCCGACCCCGCTGATCTCCCCGAGCTGCCCCACCGACGTCGGCCAGATCGTCGCGATCTCCTTGAGCGTGGCGTCGTGGAAGATGACGTACGCCGGAACTCCTTGCTCACGCGCCTGCTCCGCACGCCAGGCGCGCAGCGCCTCGAAAGCGGGCTGCAACGCCTCGGGCAACTCCACCGCCGCGGCCTTGGCCTTGCGCTCGCCCCGGCCCGAGGACGACGACCCCGACCGCGAGGAGCCCGCGGGCTTCTTCGGTTCCTTGCGGAGCGGCACGTCCCGCTCGCGCCGCAGCACCGTGCCACTCGCCTCGGTGAGCACCAGCGTGCCGTACTCCCCCTCGACCGCGAGCAGCCCCTGTGCCAGCAACTGCCGTACGACGCCCCGCCATTCACCCTCGGCGAGGTCCTCGCCGATGCCGAACACGGACAGCTGGTCGTGGTCGAACTGGATCACCTTGGCCGACCGGCGCCCCATGAGGATGTCGACGATCTGCAGGGCGCCGAACTTCTGGCCCCGCTCCCGCTGGAGCCGCACCACCGTCGACAACACCTTCTGCGCGGCGACCGTGCCGTCCCAGGTCTCCGGCGGGGTGAGGCACGTGTCGCAGTTGCCGCAGCCCGCCGCGTCCGGGTCCTGCCCGAAGTAGGCGAGGAGTTGGCCGCGTCGGCACTGCGCGGTCTCGCACAGCGCGAGCATGGCCTCCAGGTGGGAGGCGGCCCGGCGGCGGAACGCCTCGTCGCCCTCGCTGGACTGGATCATCTTGCGCTGTTGTATGACGTCGTTCAGGCCGTACGCCATCCACGCCGTGGAGGGCATTCCGTCACGCCCCGCACGACCCGTCTCCTGGTAGTACCCCTCCACCGACTTGGGCAGGTCGAGGTGGGCGACGAACCGTACGTCCGGCTTGTCGATGCCCATGCCGAAGGCGATGGTCGCCACGACGATCAGCCCGTCCTCGCGCAGGAACCGGGACTGGTGCGCCGCGCGCGTGCCCGAGTCCAGGCCCGCGTGGTACGGCACCGCCTCGATGCCGTTGCGCGACAGGAACTCGGCCGTCGTGTCCACGGACTTGCGCGACAGGCAGTACACGATGCCCGCGTCGCGCGCGTGCTCCTCTCGCAGGAAGCTCAGCAGCTGCTTCTTGGGGTCGGCCTTCGGCACGATCCGGTACTGGATGTTGGGCCGGTCGAAGCTCGCCACGAAGTGCCGGGCGCTCGGCATGTTCAGCCGCTGGGTGATCTCCTTGTGCGTCGCGTCCGTGGCCGTCGCCGTGAGCGCGATCCGCGGGACGTCCGGCCACCGCTCGCCGAGCACCGAGAGAGACAGGTAGTCGGGGCGGAAGTCGTGACCCCACGACGACACACAGTGCGCCTCGTCGATCGCGAACACCGAGATCTTGCCGCGCGAGAGCAGGCCCAGCGTGCTGTCGAGCCGCAGCCGCTCCGGCGCGAGATAGATCAGGTCCAGCTCGCCCGCCAGGAACTCCGCCTCGACCAGGCGCCGCTCGTCGAAGTCCTGCGTCGAGTTCATGAACCCGGCGCGCACCCCGAGCGCCCGCAGCGCGTCCACCTGGTCCTGCATCAGGGCGATCAGCGGCGAAACGACAACTCCCGTACCGGGTCTGACCAGGGACGGGATCTGGTAGCACAGCGACTTGCCGCCACCGGTCGGCATGAGGACGACGGCGTCACCGCCCGCCACCACATGCTCGATGACCTCTTCCTGCTCGCCGCGGAAGCTGTCGTAGCCGAAGACGCGGTGGAGCGTGGCCAGCGCCTCGCTCTCGCCCTGTGCCGCCGGCGTCCGTACTTCGGTCGTCACAACCGTCCCGCCCATCCCGTGCATCGCTCGTCCCCCGTACGTCGTCCCTCGACCACTGCGTCCACGATAGAGCTCCGCGCTGACAGCGTCGGAGTTATCCACAGGCTGGCGGCCGTGACCGAGTGTGGTCATTCGAATGGCGCCCATCACATGGCGCGACTACTGCGGCCGGAACATGCTGCTCGGGCGGGACCGCGGAGGCCCGCCACGCCCCGAACGGACGGCGCGCCGTGCGTGCGGACGCCTCCCGAAAGTCCAAGGAGCCCCACCATGTCCCCTCGGTCCTCACGGTCCCGTCGCCCCCTGCGGAGCGCCGTCACGACCGCGATCACGGTGGCGACGGCCACGGCCTTCGCACTGACCGCCGCCCCGGCCCACGCGGCGTCCGGCCCCGACCCGTCGGTGTGGCCCGAGCTGAGCAGGACGACCCAGGCCACCGCCAAGTACGGGTACGAGGGGTCCGCGGCGAGCGGCGGATACGCCCGCACCGACACCTGCGTCGCCGACCCCGCCGAGGGCGGCATGGGCTACCACTACGTCAACCCGGCGAACATCGACTCGGTCGATCCGCGGAAGCCGGCGGCCCTCGTGTACGCGGACGGGTCCGACTTCGCCGACGGGCGCAAGCTGGTCGCGGTGGAGTGGATCGTGAAGGACACAGGTCAGGCGACCGCGCCGACGCTGTTCGGGCAGACCTTCCAGAAGGACCAGCTCCCCGGCTACTTCACCCTCCACGCCTGGCTCTACAAGCCCAACTCGGCTGGCCTGTTCGCCGCGTGGAACCCCGAGGTCGTGTGCCCGACGGTCTGACCGCGCCTACGCGAAGGCCCCGGCTCCCACGAAGGGAACCGGGGCCTTACGCGTGGGCTCAGCGGCCTGTGCTCAGCGCACGAACACCCCGGCCTGGTTGGCCAGGTCCAGGAAGTACTGCGGAGCCACACCGAGGACGAGCGTCGCCGCCACGGCCACCCCGATCGTCGCCATGGTCAGCGGGGACGGGACCGCGACGGTGGGGCCGTCGGGCCGCGGCTCGCTGAAGAACATGAGCACGATCACGCGGATGTAGAAGAACGCCGCGATGGCCGAGGAGAGCACACCGACCACGACCAGCGGCGCCGCGCCACCGGCCGCCGCCGCCTTGAACACGGCGAACTTCCCGGCGAAGCCGGCCGTCAGCGGAATGCCCGCGAAGGACAGCAGGAACACCGCGAACACGGCCGCGACCAACGGCGACCTCCGCCCGAGCCCCGCCCACTTCGACAGGTGCGTCGCCTCGCCACCGGCGTCCCGTACGAGGGTGACGACCGCGAACGCGCCGATCGTCACGAACGAGTAGGCGCCCAGGTAGAAGAGCACGGACGACACGCCGTCCCGGGTGGTCGCGATGACACCCGCGAGGATGAAGCCCGCGTGCGCGATCGACGAGTAGGCCAGCAGCCGCTTGATGTCGGTCTGGGTGATCGCGACGATCGCGCCGCCCAGCATCGTGATGATCGCCACGCCCCACATGACGGGCCGCCAGTCCCAGCGCAGGCCCGGCAGCACGACGTAGAGCAGGCGGAGCAGCGCTCCGAAGGCGGCGACCTTGGTCGCGGCGGCCATGAAGCCGGTGACCGGGGTCGGCGCGCCCTGATAGACGTCGGGCGTCCACATGTGGAACGGGACCGCGCCCACCTTGAAGAGGAGCCCCATGACGATCATCGCGCCGCCGATGAGCAGCAGCGCGTCGTTGCCCATGGTGTCGGCGAGGGCCGGGTTGATGTTGGTGATCGAGCCGTCGACGACCTGCGCGATCGTGGAGTACGACATCGAGCCCGCGTAGCCGTAGAGCAGCGCGATGCCGAACAGGGTGAACGCGGAGGCGAAGGCGCCCAGGAGGAAGTACTTGACCGCGGCCTCCTGCGACAGGAGCCGCTTGCGGCGGGCCAGGGCGCACAGGAGGTAGAGCGGGAGCGAGAAGACTTCCAGGGCCACGAACAAGGTCAACAGGTCGTTGGCGGACGGGAAGACCAGCATTCCGGCGACCGCGAAGAGCAGGAGCGGGAACACCTCCGTGGTGGTGAACCCGGCCTTGACCGCCGCCTTCTCGCTGTCGCTGCCGGGAACGGACGCGCCCTGCGCGGCGAACGAGTCGACCCGGTTTCCGTGCGCCTCGGGGTCGAGTCGCCGTTCCGCGAAGGTGAACAGGCCGACCAGTCCGGACAGCAGGATCACGCCCTGCAGGAACAGGGCCGGTCCGTCGACCGCGATCGCGCCCATCGCCGCGATGTGCGCCTTGGTGGTGCCGTACCCGTCCGCCGCGAGCGCCACGACCGCCGCGAAGGCGGCACAGAGCGCTACGGCGGACACGAACACCTGGGCGTAGTAACGGGACTTGCGCGGGACGAACGCCTCGACCAGTACCCCGATGAGGGCCGCGCCGAGGATGATCAAGGTGGGCGACAATTGCCCGTACTCGATCTTCGGCGCGTCGATCTTCGAGATCGGGTCCGCCGCGGTTGCCGCCGTTGTCCACAGGCTGTGGACGGCTGTTGCGCTCACTTGGCCGCCTCCACCGAGGGCTTGGGATCCTTCTTGTGTACGTCGGACATGGTCTGTTTGACCGCCGGGTTCACGATGTCCGTGATCGGCTTCGGGTAGACGCCCAGGAAGATCAGCAGCACGATCAGCGGGGCGACGACCAGGAGTTCACGCGGGCGCAGGTCCGGCATCGAGGCGACCTCGGGCTTCACCGGGCCGGTCATCGTCCTTTGGTAGAGGACGAGGGTGTACAGCGCGGCGAGGACGATGCCGAAGGTGGCGATGATCCCGATCGCCGGGTAGCGCGAGAACGTGCCGACCAGGACCAGGAACTCACTCACGAAGGGCGCGAGTCCCGGCAGCGACAGCGTGGCCAGACCGCCGATCAGGAAGGTGCCCGCGAGCACCGGGGCGACTTTCTGCACCCCTCCGTAGTCGGCGATCAGGCGCGAGCCGCGCCGCGAGATCAGGAATCCGGCGACCAGCATCAACGCGGCCGTGGAAATACCGTGGTTGACCATGTAGAGCGTCGCGCCGGACTGGCCCTGGCTGGTCATCGCGAAGATGCCCAGGACGATGAACCCGAAGTGCGAGATCGACGCGTACGCCACCAGCCGCTTGATGTCCCGCTGCCCGACCGCGAGCAGCGCCCCGTAGATGATGCTGATCACCGCGAGGACGAGGATCACGGGCGTAGCCCACTTGCTCGCGTTCGGGAACAGCTGGAGGCAGAAGCGGAGCATCGCGAAGGTGCCGACCTTGTCGACAACTGCCGTGATCAGTACGGCGACCGGCGCCGTCGCCTCGCCCATCGCGTTGGGCAGCCAGGTGTGCAGCGGCCACAGGGGCGCCTTCACCGCGAAGGCGAAGAAGAAGCCCAGGAACAGCCAGCGTTCGGTGTTGGTCGCCATGTGCAGCGTGCCGTCGGCCCGCGCCTGCGCGATGTCCGCGAGCGAGAAGTTCCCGGCCACTACGTAGAGGCCGATCACGGCCGCCAGCATGATGAGCCCGCCGACCAGGTTGTAGAGCAGGAACTTGACCGCCGCGTACGACCGTTGGGTGGCCGCCGCCTCGTCGCCGTGCTCGTGGGCGCTGTCCCCGAAGCCGCCGATGAGGAAGTACATCGGGATCAGCATGGCTTCGAAGAAGATGTAGAAGAGGAAGACGTCGGTGGCCTCGAAGGAGATGATCACCATCGCCTCCACCGCAAGGATGAGGGCGAAGAAGCCCTGGGTGGGCCGCCAGCGCTTGTTGCCCGTCTCCAGGGGGTCGGCGTCGTGCCAGCCGGCCAGGATCACGAACGGGATCAGCAGGGCGGTGAGCCCGATGAGCGCGACCGCGATGCCGTCCACACCCAGTTCGTAGCGGACCCCGAAGTCGGCGATCCAGGGGTGCGATTCGGTGAGTTGGTAGCGGTCGCCGCCCGGGTCGAAGCGCACCAGGATCGTGATGCCCAGCGCGAGCGTCGCCAGCGAGACGAGCAGCGCCAGCCATTTCGCGGCGGTGCGCCGGGCGGCCGGGACGGCGGCCGTGGCCACCGCCCCGAGGGCCGGGAGCGCCGCCGTCGCTGTCAGGAGGGGAAAGGACATCGGTATCAGACCGCCCTCATCAGCAGGGTCGCGGCGACGAGGATGGCCGCACCGCCGAACATCGAGACCGCGTACGACCGCGCGTAGCCGTTCTGCAGCTTGCGCAGCCTTCCGGAGAGGCCGCCCATGGAGGCCGCCGTGCCGTTGACGACGCCGTCGACCAGGGTGTGGTCGACGTAGACCAGGGAGCGGGTGAGGTGCTCGCCGCCGCGCACCAGGACGACGTGGTTGAAGTCGTCCTGGAGGAGGTCGCGGCGGGCGGCCCGGGTGAGCAGCGACCCGCGCGGGGCGACGGCCGGGACCGGCTTGCGCCCGTACTGCGCCCAGGCGATCCCGACGCCGATGACCAGCACCACCATGGTGGCCAGGGTGACCGTCAGGGCGCTGACCGGGGAGTTGCCCTCCTCGTGGCCGGTGATGGGCTCCAGCCAGTGCAGGAAGCGGTCGCCGATGCCGAAGATGCCGCCGGCGAAGACCGATCCGAAGGCCAGCACGATCATCGGGATCGTCATCGTCTTCGGGGACTCGTGCGGGTGCGGCTCGTTGCCGTTCTCGTCGGGCTGCCAGCGCTTCTCCCCGAAGAAGGTCATCAGCATCACGCGCGTCATGTAGAACGCCGTGATGGCCGCGCCCAGCAGGGCCGCGCCGCCGAGGATCCAGCCCTCGGTGCCGCCCTTCGCGAAGGCCGCCTCGATGATCTTGTCCTTGGAGAAGAAGCCGGACAGGCCCGGGAAGCCGATGATGGCCAGGTAGCCGAGGCCGAAGGTGATGAAGGTGACCGGCATGTACTTCCTGAGGCCGCCGTACTTCCTCATGTCGACCTCGTCGTTCATGCCGTGCATGACCGAACCGGCGCCGAGGAACAGCCCGGCCTTGAAGAAGCCGTGCGTCACCAGGTGCATGATCGCGAAGACGTAGCCGATGGGGCCGAGGCCCGCGGCGAGCACCATGTAGCCGATCTGCGACATGGTCGACCCGGCGAGGGCCTTCTTGATGTCGTCCTTCGCGCAACCGACGATCGCACCGAACAGGAGCGTGACGGCACCGACGACGGTGACGACGAGCTGTGCGTCCGGTGCCGCGTTGAAGATCGCTCCGGAGCGGACGATCAGGTACACGCCCGCGGTCACCATGGTCGCCGCGTGGATGAGGGCCGAGACCGGGGTCGGGCCCTCCATCGCGTCGCCGAGCCAGGACTGCAGCGGCACCTGGGCGGACTTGCCGCAGGCGGCGAGCAGCAGCATCAGGGCGATGCCCGTGAGCTTGCCCTCGGAGGCGTCACCGACGTGGCTGAGGACCGGGCCGAAGGCGAAGGTCCCGAACGTCGTGAACATCAGCATGATGGCGATCGACAGGCCCATGTCGCCGACCCGGTTGACCAGGAAGGCCTTCTTCGCGGCGGTCGCCGCGCTGGGCTTGTGCTGCCAGAAGCCGATCAGCAGGTAGGAGGCGAGACCGACGCCTTCCCAACCTACGTACAGCAGAAGGTAGTTGTCGGCGAGGACGAGGATCAGCATCGCCGCGAGGAACAGGTTCAGATAGCCGAAGAAACGGCGCCGGCGCTCGTCGTGCTCCATGTACCCGACCGAGTACAGGTGGATCAGCGAGCCGACACCGGTGATCAGCAGGACGAAGGTCATCGACAGCTGGTCGAGGCGGAAGGTGACGTCCGCCTGGAAGCCCTCGACGGGGACCCAGGTCCACAGGTGCTGCATGAGCGTCCGGTGCTCGGCGTTCTTCCCCAGCAGGTCGGTGAAGAGGACGACACCGATCACGAAGGAGGCGGACGAGAGGATCGTGCCGATCCAGTGGCCGACGGCATCGAGCCGCCGGCCGCCGCACAGCAGGACGACCGCTCCGAGCAGAGGCGCCGCTACCAGCAGCGCAATCAGGTTCTCCACGATTCAGCGACCCCTCAGAGCTTCATCAGGCTGGCGTCGTCGACCGAGGCCGAGTGGCGGGAACGGAACAGCGACACGATGATCGCGAGCCCGACCACGACCTCCGCGGCGGCGACGACCATCGTGAAGAAGGCGATGACCTGACCGTCGAGATTGCCGTGCATCCGGGAGAAGGTGACGAACGCGAGGTTGCAGGCGTTGAGCATCAGCTCGATGCACATGAACACGACGATCGCGTTCCGCCTGATCAGCACTCCGGTGGCGCCGATCGTGAACAACAAGGCGGAGAGATAGAGGTAGTTGACGGGGTTCACTTCGACGCCTCCTCGGTCCGCTTGAGGTTCGCCGGCGCGATCTCGGTGCGCTCCAGACGCTCCTCGGCGCGCTGCTCCAGAGCCCGCAGATCGTTCAGCGCCTCGCTGGACACGTCGCGGATCTGGCCGCGGTCACGGAGCGTCTTGCTGACCGTGAGCTCGGACGGGGTGCCGTCGGGCAGCAGGCCCTGGACGTCCACCGCGTTGTGCCGGGCGTAGACACCCGGGGCGGGGAGCGGCGGGAGGTGCTTGCCGTCGCGGACGCGCTGCTCGGACAGCTCGCGCTGGGTCTTGGGCCGCTCGGTGCGCTCGCGGTGCGTGAGCACCATGGCGCCGACCGCGGCCGTGATCAGCAGGGCGCCGGTGATCTCGAAGGCGAACACGTACTTCGTGAAGATGAGGGCGGCCAGGCCCTCTACGTTGCCGTTCGCGTTGGCCGTGCCCAGGCCGTCGAACTGGGTGAGCGAGGCGTTGCCGATGCCCGCGAACAGCAGGACGCCGAAGCCGAGCCCACAGAGAAGGGCCAGCCAGCGCTGGCCTTTGATGGTCTCCGTCAGGGAGTCGGCGGCCGTGACGCCGACCAGCATCACCACGAAGAGGAACAGCATCATGATCGCGCCCGTGTAGACGACGATCTGCACGATGCCCAGGAAGTAGGCGCCGTTGGCGAGGTAGAAGACCGCCAGGATGATCATGGTCCCGGCGAGCGAGAGCGCGCTGTGCACCGCCCTCTTCATGAGGACGGTGGACAGGGCGCCGATCACCGCGACCGTGCCGAGGATCCAGAACTGGAAGGCCTCTCCGGTGGAGGTGGAGTAGGCGGCGGCGAACTGCGCGCTCATGCCTCAACCCCCTCTTCCTTGGGCTTCTCGCCCTTGGAGACGGCGACTTGGGGCACCGTGCCGGGCGCGGCCTCCGTCACCAGGCCCCGGTAGTAGTCCTGCTCGTCCATCCCCGGGTAGATGGCGTGCGGGCTGTCGACCATGGTGTCGTCGAGGCCCGCCAGCAGCTGTTCCTTGGTGTAGATGAGGTTCGCGCGGCTGGTGTCGGCGAGCTCGAACTCGTTGGTCATCGTCAACGCGCGCGTGGGGCACGCCTCGATGCACAGGCCACACAGGATGCAGCGGGCGTAGTTGATCTGGTAGACGCGGCCGTACCGCTCACCCGGCGAGTAGCGCTCCTCGTCGGTGTTGTCGGCGCCCTCCACATAGATGGCGTCGGCGGGGCAGGCCCAGGCGCACAGCTCGCAGCCGACGCACTTCTCCAGGCCGTCCGGATGGCGGTTGAGCTGGTGCCGTCCATGGAACCGGGGGGCTGTGGTCTTCTCCTGCTCCGGGTACTGCTCGGTCAGCCGCTTCTTGAACATGGCCTTGAAGGTCACGCCGAAGCCGGCCACGGGGTTCTGAAAACCGGGTTTGGTTTCCTTGGGCTCCTCAGCCATCGGACGCCTCCTTTCCATCCAGAGATCCGTCACTGCCAGTATCCGAGCCACCACTGACAATCAGCTCCCGCTCGCGTCGCGAGGGGCGCCGAGGCACCGGTGGCAACTCCTGTCCCGGCAGCGGCGGTACGGGGAATCCGCCCGCCATCGCGTCGAACCCGGCGGGTTCCTCGGCCAGTTGCGCGTCGTCCTTGGCCTTCTGGCGGAACATGTCCGCGATGAAGGACAGCAACAGCAGGACGAGCACACCGCCGCCGATGTAGAGGGCGATGTCGGCGAAGTCGTAGTTCTCGTTCTTGAGGGTCCGTACGGTCGCGACGAGCATCAGCCAGACCACGGAGACCGGGATGAGGACCTTCCAGCCGAGCTTCATCAACTGGTCGTAGCGCACGCGCGGGAGGGTGCCGCGGAGCCAGATGAAGAAGAACAGCAGCAGCTGGACCTTGATGACGAACCAGAGCATCGGCCACCAGCCGTGGTTCGCGCCCTCCCAGAAGGAGCTGATCGGCCACGGGGCCCGCCAGCCGCCCAGGAAGAGCGTGGTCGACACCGCGGAGACCGTCACCATGTTCACGTACTCGGCGAGCATGAAGAGCGCGAACTTGATGGACGAGTACTCGGTGTTGAAGCCGCCGACCAGGTCGCCCTCGGACTCCGGCATGTCGAAGGGGGCGCGGTTGGTCTCGCCGACCATCGTGATGACGTAGATGATGAAGGAGACCGGCAGCAGGATGATGTACCAGCGGTCGTGCTGTTGTTCAACGATCGTCGAGGTCGACATCGACCCGGAGTAGAGGAACACCGAGGCGAACGCGGCGCCCATCGCGATCTCGTAGGAGATCATCTGGGCGCAGGAGCGCAGGCCGCCGAGCAGCGGGTAGGTGGAGCCGGAGCTCCAACCGGCAAGGACGATGCCGTAGATGCCGACCGAGGCGACCGCGAGGATGTAGAGCATCGCGATCGGCAGGTCGGTGAGCTGCATCGTGGTGCGGTGGCCGAAGATCGAGACCTCGTTGTCGGCGGGCCCGAAGGGGATCACCGCGATCGCCATGAAGGCCGGGATGGCCGCGATGATCGGCGCGAGGATGTAGATCAGCTTGTCCGCGCGCTTGACGATCAGGTCTTCCTTGAGCATCAGCTTCACGCCGTCGGCGAGCGACTGGAGCATGCCCCAGGGGCCGTGCCGGTTGGGGCCGATGCGCAGCTGCATCCAGGCGACGACCTTGCGTTCCCAGACGATCGAGAACAGCACGGTGATCATCAGGAACGCGAAGCAGAACACCGCTTTGACGACGACCAGCCACCAGGGGTCGCGGCCGAACATGGAGAGGTCTTCGGCAGCGAGGTACGGGTACGGGCTCATGCCTCCACCTCCTTGGGGGCCTCGCCCGCGAGCGTGGCCGGGCCGATGCGGACGAGTGCGCCGGGCAGCGCCCCGGTGTCGGAGGCGACGCCCCCGCCGGTGGAGTTCAGCGGGAGCCAGACCACGCGGTCGGGCATCTCGGTGATCCGCAGCGGGAGTTCGACGGTTCCGGAGGTGCCGGTCACGGCGAGCGCGTCACCGTCCTTGACGCCCGCCTCGGCGGCCGTGGCGGCCGACACGCGCGCGTGGGCGGCGTGCCGGGTACCGGCGAGCGCTTCGTCGCCCTCCTGGAGCGCGCCCTGGTCGAGCAGCAGCCGGTGCCCGGCGAGCACGGCCTCCCCGGCGGCCGGCCGCGGCAGCACACCCGCGGTCTCCAGCGGATCGCTCGCCCGCGGCCCGTCCCAGGCCCCGAGCCGGTCCAACTCCGCGCGCGCGGTGCGCAGATCGGGCAGCCCCAGGTGTACGTCCATGGCGTCGGCCAGCATGTGCAGCACACGCGCGTCCGTGGGAGCGAGGGTGCGGGTCATCTGGTCGGGCTTGAGCGCGGCGTCGAAGAAGCGGACCCGGCCCTCCCAGTTGAGGAAGGCGCCCGCCTTCTCGGCGACCGCCGCGACCGGGAGGACGACATCCGCGTGTTCGGTGACCTCGCTGGGCCGCAGTTCGAGCGACACCAGGAAGCCGACTTCGTGCAGTGCCGCACGCGTGCGTGCCGGGTCGGGCAGATCGCCCGGCTCCACACCGGCGACGAGCAGCGCCCGGAGTTCACCTCCGGCGGCGGCCTCGACGATCTGGCCGGCGTCGCGGCCGTAGCGGTGCGGGAGTTCGGCGACACCCCAGGCGACGGCGACCTCGTCACGCGCGCGTGGGTCGGTGGCCGGACGCCCGCCCGGCAGCAGCGACGGCAGCGCGCCCGCCTCGATCGCCCCGCGTTCCCCGGCCCGGCGCGGAATCCACACCAGCCGGGACCCGGTCGCGAACGCGGCCCGTACGGCGGCGGTGAGGCCCCCGGCGACGGCGGCCAGCCGTTCACCGACGACGATCACCGCGCCCTCGGTACGCAACGCCTCGGAGGCGCTGGCGCCGTCATCCTCAAGGCCGACCCCGCTGGCGAGCGCGTCCAGCCACTCGGTCTCGGTGCCGGGAGCTGCCGGCAGCAGGATGCCGCCCGCCTTGTCCAGGCCGCGCGTGGCGTGGGTGGCGAGCGAGAACACCCGCTGCCCGTGCTTGCGCGAGGCCTTGCGCAGCCGCAGGAAGACGCCGGGCGCCTCCTCCTCGGACTCGAACCCGACCAGCAGTACGGCGGGCGCCTTCTCCAGGGAGGTGTACGTGACGCCGTTGCCGTCGAGGTCCCGGCCGCGGCCCGCGACCCGGGCGGCCAAGAAGTCGGCCTCCTCGCTGCTGTGCACGCGCGCGCGGAAGTCGATGTCGTTGGTGTCGAGCGCCACGCGCGCGAACTTGCTGTACGCGTAGGCGTCCTCGATGGTGAGGCGGCCGCCGGTCAGCACACCGGTACGGCCCCGCGCGGCCGACAGCCCGTGGGCGGCGGCCTCCAGGGCCTCCGGCCAGGACGCGGGCTCCAGGACACCGTCCGCGTTGCGCACCAGGGGCGTCTGCAGCCGGTCGCGCTGCTGCGCGTACCGGAAGGCGAAGCGCCCCTTGTCGCAGATCCACTCCTCGTTGACCTCGGGGTCCACGGCGGCCAGGCGCCGCATGACCTTGCCGCGCCGGTGATCGGTACGGGTCGCGCAGCCACCGGCGCAGTGCTCGCACACGGAGGGCGTGGAGACCAGGTCGAAGGGGCGGGAGCGGAATCGGTACGCCGCCGAGGTGAGCGCGCCCACCGGGCAGATCTGGATGGTGTTCCCGGAGAAGTACGACTCGAAGGGGTCGCCCTCACCGGTGCCGATCTGCTGGAGCGCGCCCCGCTCGACCATCTCGATCATCGGGTCGCCCGCGACCTGGTTGGAGAAGCGGGTGCAGCGGGCGCACAGTACGCACCGCTCGCGGTCCAGGAGCACCTGGGTGGAGATCGGGACGGGCTTCTCGTAGGTCCGCTTCCTGCCCTCGAAGCGGGACTCGGCGTTGCCGTGGGACATGGCCTGGTTCTGCAGGGGGCATTCGCCGCCCTTGTCGCAGACCGGGCAGTCCAGCGGGTGGTTGATGAGGAGGAGCTCCATCACACCGTGCTGCGACTTCTCCGCGACCGGCGAGGTGAGTTGGGTCTTGACGACCATGCCGTCCGTGCACGTGATCGTGCAGGACGCCATCGGTTTGCGCTGGCCCTCGACCTCGACGATGCACTGCCGGCAGGCGCCGACCGGGTCGAGGAGGGGATGGTCGCAGAACCTGGGGATCTCGATGCCGAGTTGCTCGGCGGCGCGGATGACCAGGGTGCCCTTGGGCACGCTGATCTCGGCGCCGTCGATCGTCAGCGAGACGAGATCTTCCGGCGGGACCGCCGTCTCTCCCCCACCGGAGGAGCGTGAGCCCGCGGCGGAGCCGCTAGTCGACTGCTGTACCGTCATGCGTTCACCTCCGTGCGGTCGGCCCAGGCCGTGGACTTGGCCGGGTCGAAGGGACAGCCCCGGCCCGTGATGTGCTGCTCGTACTCCTCGCGGAAGTACTTGAGCGAGGAGAAGATCGGCGAGGCGGCGCCGTCGCCGAGGGCGCAGAAGGACTTGCCGTTGATGTTGTCGGCGATGTCGTTCAGCTTGTCGAGGTCGGACATCGAGCCCTTGCCGGCCTCGATGTCACGCAGCAACTGCACGAGCCAGTACGTCCCTTCGCGGCACGGGGTGCACTTGCCGCAGGACTCGTGGGCGTAGAACTCGGTCCAGCGGGTGACGGCACGCACGACGCAGGTCGTCTCGTCGAAACACTGCAGAGCTTTGGTGCCGAGCATGGAACCCGCGGCACCCACCCCTTCGTAATCAAGAGGGACGTCGAGGTGCTCGTCGGTGAACATCGGCGTGGAAGACCCGCCCGGCGTCCAGAACTTGAGGCGATGCCCGGCCCGGATCCCGCCGCTCATGTCGAGCAGCTGGCGGAGGGTGATGCCGAGCGGCGCCTCGTACTGGCCGGGACTGGTGACATGGCCGCTGAGCGAGTAGAGCGTGAAGCCCGGGGACTTCTCGCTGCCCATCGACCTGAACCATTCCTTGCCTTTTTGCAGAATGGCGGGAACTGACGCGATCGACTCGACGTTATTCACAACAGTCGGGCACGCATAGAGGCCCGCGACCGCAGGGAAAGGGGGACGGAGCCGCGGTTGACCACGGCGGCCTTCGAGCGAGTCGAGCAGTGCGGTCTCCTCACCGCAGATGTACGCGCCGGCGCCCGCGTGCACGGTGAGCTGGAGGTCGAGTCCGCTGCCCAGGATGTTCTCGCCGAGGTAGCCCGCGTCGTACGCCTCGCGTACGGCCTCGTGCAACCGCCGCAAAACAGGGACGACTTCACCACGCAGATAGATGAAGGCATGCGACGACCTGATGGCATAACACGCGATGACAATGCCCTCGATGAGGCTATGCGGGTTCGCGAACAGGAGCGGGATGTCCTTACAGGTCCCTGGCTCCGACTCGTCGGCGTTGACAACTAGATAGTGTGGTTTTCCATCCCCTTGGGGAATGAATTGCCATTTCATTCCGGTGGGGAAGCCGGCGCCACCGCGACCGCGCAGACCGGAGTCCTTCACATACGCGATGAGGTCGTCCGGCGACATGGCGAGCGCCTTGCGGAGCCCCTCGTATCCCTCGTGCCTTCGGTACGTGTCCAGAGTCCAGGACTCGTCCTCGTCCCAGAAGGCCGACAGGACGGGTGCGAGCAACTTCTCGGGGCTGTGGTCTTTCAGTTCGGGTGCCAAGGTCATCACTCCCCCTCCTCGGCGACAGGCCCCGCCGGGTGGGCGGGGTCGGAGGCCGACGTGTCCTGCGGCGCATCGTGCGAACTGAGGTGCTCGGTCGTCGGCGACTGGTCCTGCGGCGCTGAGGAGCCCCGCGGATGGACCACGCGCGCGGGTGCGGTCTCTCCCTTGGCCAGGCGGAGGCCCACCAGCGACGCGGGTCCCGCACCGCCGCTTGCCTCGACGGCCCCTGGCCGCTCGTCGGGGAAGCCGGCGAGGATCCGCGCGGTCTCCTTGAAGGTGCACATCGGCGCCCCGCGCGTGGGCTCGACCGGAGCGCCCGTGCGCAGGTCGTCGACGAGGCGGCGGGCGCTGGCCGGGGTCTGGTTGTCGAAGAACTCCCAGTTGACCATCACCACCGGCGCGAAGTCGCAGGCCGCGTTGCACTCGATGTGCTCCAGGGTGACCTTGCCGTCGTCGGTGGTCTCACCGTTGCCGACGCCCAGGTGCTCCTGGAGGGACTCGAAGATCGCGTCGCCGCCCATCACCGCGCACAGGGTGTTGGTGCAGACCCCGACCTGGTAGTCACCGCTCGGCCGGCGCCGGTACATGGAGTAGAAGGTCGCCACGGCGGCGACCTCGGCCGTCGTCAGGTCCAGCAGGGTCGCGCAGAACTGCTGCCCCGTGCGCGTGACATGACCCTCCTCCGCCTGCACGAGATGGAGCAACGGCAGGAGGGCCGAGCGGGAGTCCGGGTAGCGGGCGATGATCTCCCGCCCGTCGGCCTCCAGTCGGGCCCGGACGTCGTCCGGGTAGGCGGGCGCGGGCAGTTGGGGCATGCCCAGACTGACGCCCTGCTCCGAAGAACTGGTGGTCACCGGTCGACGCCTCCCATCACGGGGTCGATGGACGCGACGGCGACGATGACGTCGGCGACCTGGCCGCCCTCGCACATCGCCGCCATGGCCTGAAGGTTGGTGAAGGACGGGTCCCTGAAGTGGACCCGGTAGGGGCGGGTGCCTCCGTCGGACACGGCGTGCACCCCGAGTTCGCCCTTGGGCGACTCGACCGCCGCGTACGCCTGTCCCGGCGGGACGCGGAAGCCTTCGGTCACCAGCTTGAAGTGGTGGATCAGGGCCTCCATGGAGGTGCCCATGATCTGCTTGATGTGGTCGAGCGAGTTGCCCAACCCATCGGGCCCGAGGGCGAGTTGGGCGGGCCAGGCGATCTTCTTGTCGGCGACCATGACCGGGCCGGGCTGCAGCCGGTCCAGGCACTGCTCGACGATCCTGAGCGACTGGCGCATCTCCTCCAGGCGGATGAGGAAGCGGCCGTAGGAGTCGCAGGTGTCGGCGGTCGGGATGTCGAAGTCGTACGTCTCGTAGTCGCAGTACGGCTGCGCCTTGCGCAGGTCGTGCGGGAGGCCGGTGGAGCGCAGGATCGGGCCGGTGGCGCCGAGGGCCATGCAGCCGGCCAGGTCGAGGTAACCGACGTCCTGCATACGGGCCTTGAAGATGGGGTTCCCGGTGGCGAGCTTGTCGTACTCGGGGAGGTTCTTCTTCATCTTCTTGACGAACTCGCGGATGTGGTCCACCGCGCCGGGCGGCAGGTCCTGGGCGAGTCCGCCGGGGCGGATGTACGCGTGGTTCATCCGCAGGCCCGTGATGAGCTCGTAGATGTCGAGAATCATTTCACGATCGCGGAATCCGTAGATCATGATCGTGGTGGCGCCGAGTTCCATACCGCCGGTGGCGATGCACACCAGGTGGGAGGAGAGCCGGTTCAGCTCCATCAGGAGCACCCGGATGATCTTCGCCCGCTCGGTGATCTGGTCCTCTACGCCGAGGAGTTTCTCGACGGCGAGACAGTATGCCGTCTCGTTGAAGAAGGACGTCAGATAGTCCATGCGCGTCACGAACGTGGTGCCCTGCGTCCACGTGCGGTATTCGAGGTTCTTCTCGATACCGGTGTGGAGGTAGCCGATGCCGCAGCGGGCCTCGGTGACCGTCTCGCCGTCGATCTCCAGGATCAGCCGGAGCACACCGTGCGTGGAGGGGTGCTGGGGCCCCATGTTGACGACGATGCGCTCGTCGTCGGCCTTGGCTGCGGACTGGACGACCTCGTCCCAGTCGCCACCGGTGACCGTATATACGGTGCCCTCGGTGGTTTCCCGAGCGGATGCTGACTGCGTGCTCACGAGTACGACCTCCGCTGGTCCGGAGCCGGGATCTGGGCGCCCTTGTACTCGACGGCGATGCCGCCGAGGGGGTAGTCCTTGCGCTGCGGGTGGCCCTGCCAGTCGTCCGGCATCATGATCCGCGTCAGAGCCGGGTGACCGTCGAAGATGATCCCGAAGAAGTCGTAGGTCTCGCGCTCGTGCCAGTCGTTGGTCGGATAGACCGGGACCAGGGACGGGATGTGCGGATCGCTGTCCGGGGCGCTGACTTCGAGGCGGATCAGCCGGTTGTGGGTGATCGAGCGCAGGTGGTAGACGGCGTGCAGCTCGCGGCCCTTGTCGTGCAGGTAGTGCACCGCGCTGACGCCGGTGCAGAGTTCGAAGCGCAGGGCCGGGTCGTCGCGCAGGGTCTGGGCGACGCGGAGCAGGTGCTCGCGTTCGATGTGGAAGGTGAGTTCACCGCGGTCGACGACCGTCTTCTCGATCGCGTTGCCGGGCACCAGGCCCTGTTCCTCCAGGGCGCCCTCCAACTCGTCGGCGACCTCGTCGAACCAACCGCCGTAGGGCCGGCTCGCCTCGCCCGGCAGGCGGACCGAGCGGACCAGGCCGCCGTAACCGGAGGTGTCGCCACCGTTGTTGGCACCGAACATGCCGCGCTGGACGCGGATCTCCTCACCTCCGTCGCCGCGCTGGCCGGGGAGGTTGGAGGCGCTCAGGTCCTTCTCCGGGTTGGCTCCGTTGGTGCCGTTCGCGTCACTCACCGCAGCAGGCCCTTCATCTCGATGGTGGGCAGTGCCTTGAGCGCCGCCTCCTCCGCCTCACGGGCCGCCTCCTCGGCGTTCACACCGAGCTTGGAGGACTGGATCTTCTGGTGGAGCTTGAGGATCGCGTCGATCAGCATCTCGGGCCGTGGCGGGCAGCCCGGGAGGTAGATGTCGACCGGGACGATGTGGTCGACGCCCTGCACGATCGCGTAGTTGTTGAACATGCCGCCCGACGAGGCGCAGACCCCCATGGAGATCACCCACTTGGGGTTCGGCATCTGGTCATAGACCTGCCTGAGGACCGGCGCCATCTTCTGACTCACCCGGCCCGCGACGATCATCAGGTCCGCCTGGCGCGGAGATCCGCGGAAGACCTCCATGCCGAAGCGCGCCAGGTCGTACCGTCCGGCGCCGGTCGTCATCATCTCGATGGCGCAGCAGGCGAGTCCGAACGTGGCCGGGAAGACGGACGCCTTGCGTACCCAGCCCGCGGCCTGCTCGACGGTGGTCAGCAGGAAACCGCTCGGCAGCTTTTCTTCGAGTCCCATGAGTTAAAGGCCCCTCAGTCCCATTCCAGGCCGCCGCGCCGCCATACGTACGCGTACGCGACGAAGACGGTGAGCACGAAGAGCAGCATCTCCACGAGCCCGAAAACACCCAGGGCGTCGAAGGTGACGGCCCAGGGGTAGAGGAAGACGATCTCGATGTCGAAGACGATAAAGAGCATCGCCGTCAGGTAGTACTTGATGGGGAAGCGCCCGCCGCCGGCCGGCGTGGGGGTCGGCTCGATGCCGCACTCGTACGCTTCGAGCTTGGCCCGGTTGTACCGCTTCGGACCGATCAGCGTGGCCATGACCACGGAGAAGATCGCAAAGCCTGCCCCGAGGGCTCCCAGTACGAGGATGGGCGCATACGCGTTCACCGCTCCTCGCTCCTCTCAGTCGGCACTGACTGCTGGCGATGGCATCGGGTCCGCTTCCGGCTCACGCGCCGCTCAATCCCCGTTCGTCCCAACGAAGATCGAGAACATGTGAAGCAGGTCACAAGCCCAACTGCCTCGCATCTTATGCCCGGCGCTCTGTGATCTGCGACACGGGGTATTACACAAGCTTTGTGATCTCCACCACCTGACAGTGGATCATCAAGCCGGGCGAGCGGCGATCTTCGCACGTGAAGCGTCCGACCGATCACCAGAGGTGACATTTGCGCTCGTCATCGCAGGCCGAGGGCGGCATCTCAATATCAAGAGGCTTCCCTTGCATGCAAATTGGAGCTGGACGGGACCGCTTGATAGTGGAGGCCCGTTCACACATCAGAGGGAAGCGCGCGGCACGGTGTGGACGCGTGCACACGTTCACGAAGTCACCCGCTCGCGGTACCCACGCAGGACGCACGCATTCCGGTAACCGTTCCGTGACCTCCGCCACACCCATGAGAGGCGCATGAGAACGGGGCTTGGCCACCTGTCCCAACAGGTGGTAGGCGCCGGGCAATTCGGGCGTACCGATGAAAGGCCGTGATCACGGGCCCGATCGGCCAGGTCCGCAATGTCCGTTACGGCGTCAATAAGGAACGACACACCCGGGGTTGATGGGGCCCATTGAACAATTGTGGCGCAGCACACGTTTCTTGAAGGTATGGAGGAGCCCCTGATACCGGTTGGTCTCATGTCCCACACCGCTCACATACGCAGCCATCGGAAACCCCGCCGCAGCGCGACGACGAACATCGCCGTGCGGGCCGGAGTTGCCGGTGGCGTTCTCAGCATGGCGGCGGCTGGTGCAGCCTCGGCCAATGCCGCCGAGACGACGCAGACCTTGCAACTGCCCACCCTGACCGCCGATCTGTCCACACAGGTCGCCCAGTCCGCCGAGGCCACGCAGCAGGCCGCGGCGAACTACCAGCTGCAGGCCGAGCGCGACACGGCAGCCGCAAACGCCGCGAAGCAGGCCAAGGCGGACCTCGCGGTCGCCAAGAAGAAGGCGGAGGCTAAGAAGAAGGCCCAGGAAGCCGCTCGTAAGGACGCTGCAGCGCGTGCCGCGTCGCGCAGCTCGGAGAGGACCACCCTGGCCTCTACGGCGACCACGAGCGCCTCCACGAGCACCAGCTCGTCGACGGCGACCGGTTCGGCCGCGGCCGTCGTGTCCTTCGTGAAGGCCCAGATCGGCAAGTCCTACGTCCTGGGCGCCACCGGCCCCAGCGCCTACGACTGCTCCGGACTCGTCGGAGCCGCCTTCAAGCAGGTCGGCATCAGCCTGCCGCGCGTCTCCCAGGACCAGTCGACCGCAGGTACTCAGGTGTCCCTGAGCAACCTTCAGGCCGGCGACATCCTGTACTGGGGCAGCGCGGGCAGCGCCTACCACGTGGCGGTGTACGTGGGCGACGGCATGTTCGTCGGCGCGCAGAACCCCTCCACCGGCATCGTGGAGCGGCCGCTGTCGTACGACATGCCGACCGGTGCGGTGCGGGTGCTCTGAACCCGCGCACGACGCCGTGAGCATGGGGCCGCTGCCTCGGGGGCAGCGGTCCCCTCGGCGTACCCGAGGGCGCTCCCGGCCTTCCCTCTACCGGAGTTCGCGGCTCTCCTGAAAGGCTCTCTTCTCAAGGTTCTCAAGTTCGGCTGACCAGACGGCCGGACGCCAAACCCGAGGAGAGCAACTCATGCCACGTGTCTTCGTCCAGGGCAGCCCCGTCGACTCCTATCCCCGGCCCGCGCCCGAGGCCGGACGCGGTGTCGTGCGACGCGTCACCGAGGTCGGTGAAGAGGTCCTGCACCGGCCGTGCCGGGACGTCACCGAGTTCGGGCCCGACCTCGCCGCGCTCATCGACGACATGTTCCTCACCATGTACGTCGCCGACGGAGCCGGCCTCGCGGCCAACCAAGTGGGCGTCGATCTGCGCCTGTTCGTGTACGACTGCCCCGACGACGACTATGTCCGGCATGTCGGACACATCGTCAATCCGGTCCTCGACCCGCTCGACCCGGCCGGGCGCCGGCTGCTCGACGAGGGCGAGGGCTGCCTGTCGGTGCCGGGCGCCGTGATGGACGTACCGCGTCCGGACCGGGCCGTGGTGCGCGGGCTCGACAAGGACGGCACCGCGCTTGTGATCGAAGGCACGGGGTACTTCGCACGCTGCCTCGCCCACGAGACCGACCACGTCAACGGCCAGGTGTACCTGGACCGGCTCTCCAAGCGGGACCGCAAGGAGGCGCTACGACAGGTGGCGGACCGGCGTGACGAGGTGTTCGCCCGCCGGGCCGCCAAGACGAAGGCCCTGACCGCCTGATCACCACCAGGACCGGGCCTGCCGCTACGCCTTCGGCGCCACCTTGCTCAGCCCGTTGATGATGCGGTCCATCGCGTCGCCGCCCGTGGGGTCGGTGAGGTTGGCCAGCATTTTCAGGGTGAACTTCATCAGCAGCGGGTGCGTCAGCCCGCGCTGGGCCGCGATCTTCATGACCTTCGGGTTGCCGATCAGCTTCACGAAGGCGCGGCCCAGCGTGTAGTAGCCGCCGTAGGTGTCCTTGAGGACCTGCGGGTAGCGCTGCAGGGCGAGTTCGCGGCTCGCGGGGGTTGGGCGGGCGTGGGCCTGGACGATGACGTCGGCGGCGATCTGGCCGGACTCCATGGCGTAGGCGATGCCCTCGCCGTTGAAGGGGTTCACCAGTCCGCCGGCGTCGCCGACCAACAACAACCCCTTCGTGTAGTGGGGTTGACGGTTGAAGGCCATCGGGAGGGCGGCGCCGCGGATCGGGCCGGTCATGTTTTCGGGGGTGTAGCCCCAGTCCTCGGGCATGGACGCGCACCAGGCCTTCAGCACCTCGCGCCAGTCCAGCTCCTTGAAGGAATCAGAGGTGTTGAGGACACCGAGGCCGACGTTCGAGGTGCCGTCGCCCATGCCGAAGATCCAGCCGTAGCCGGGCAGCAGGCGGTCCTCGGCGCCGCGGCGGTCCCACAGTTCCAGCCAGGACTCCAGGTAGTCGTCCTCGTGGCGGGGCGAGGTGAAGTACGTCCGGACCGCCACGCCCATCGGGCGGTCCTCGCGGCGGTGCAGGCCCATCGCGAGGGAGAGGCGGGTGGAGTTGCCGTCGGCGGCGACCACCAGGGGCGCGTGGAAGGTGACTTCGCGTTTCTCCTCGCCGAGCTTGGCGTTGACGCCGGTGATCCGGCCGGTGCGCTCGTCGACGATCGGGGCGCCGACGTTGCAGCGCTCGTAGAGGCGGGCGCCCGCCTTCTGGGCGTTGTGGGCGAGCTGTTCGTCGAAGTCGTCGCGCTTGCGGACGAGGCCGTAGTCCGGGAAGGAGGCGAGTTCCGGCCAGTCCAGCTGGAGGCGGACGCCACCGCCGATGATGCGCAGGCCCTTGTTGCGCAGCCAGCCGGCCTCCTCGGAGATGTCGATGCCCATGGCCACGAGCTGCTTGGTGGCGCGCGGGGTGAGTCCGTCGCCGCACACCTTCTCGCGCGGGAACTCGGTCTTCTCCAGCAGGAGTACGTCGAGTCCGGACTTGGCGAGGTGATAGGCGGTGGCGGAGCCGGCTGGCCCCGCGCCGACGACGATCACGTCGGCGGTGTTTTCGGAGAGGGGCTCGGTCACGGCGGGATCTCCCCAAGTTCGAAATCTGCGTGCCGACCGGCACTGGACATGGGCAGTCTATTCAGCGCCACTGATCACCAGGCTGAAGGGCTGCCCCGTGAACCGAGCTCTCCCCGCAGTACGGCTCCGTGTCCCGACCGACGAGGACGCCGTCGCCTGGCACCGGACCTTCGACCACCCGGACGTCATGGAGTTCCACGGCGGGAAGTCCGCCGAACTGTCCGTCTACGAAGAGCTCACCGCCCGCCAGCGCCGGCACGACGCGGAGCGCGGTTTCTGCCTGTGGACCATGCTCGACGAGACGGACCGGGTGATCGGCTTCACCGGCGCCCAGCCCTGGCCGGGGGACTGGGGACCGAAGGGTGAGATCGAGATCGGGTGGCGGCTGGGGCGGGAGTTCTGGGGCCAGGGGTATGCCACCGCGGCGGCGGAAGCGACCCTGGAGCGGGTGCGGGCGGCCGGGGTGCCGAGCGTGGTGGCGATGGTCCTGGCCCGCAACACCCGGTCCATCGCGGTGACCCGGCGGCTGGGCATGCACCTCGCCGAGGTCTTCACCACGCCCTCGCGCGAGGAGGAGGGCCACTGCTACCGGCTCGAACTGTAACCCAGAGTAACCAACAGCTACAGAACGACACTTGACGCTTCCAATCGGTACCGGACCGGGGTTACCCTTCCGATACCGCTGGGGGTGACATCTGTGGGCATAACACCCAAAACACCTGAAGTGCGCGTACCGCGGCTCGTCGGCCTGATGGCCGTGGACGCGCGCGAGACAGCCCAGTCGCGCGGGCTGTTCATCAACTCGCCGGACCGGCCCGACTTCCATCTCGCCGTCGTCGACTACGTCGTACGGCAGTATCCGCAGCCCGACGCCGAGGTGGCGCGGGACTCCGTGGTCTATGTGTGGTTCGACTTCGGTGAGGGCGACGGCGGGGGCGGTATGCGTGAGCCGCGCATCCCCCGGCCGCCGAGCGGCGGAATGCAGCGCGAGCTGGACGAGCCGCCGGGCGACGCGTTCTTCGAGACGGTGATCAGGTAGCGGAGCCCACGCTGTCCTTGAAACCGCGGTGCAGGGCCACGATCCCGCCGCTCAGGTTGCGATACGCGACCTTCGACCAGCCGGCCTTGCGCAGTCGCTCCGCGAGTGCGGGCTGGTCGGGCCAGGCGCGGATGGACTCGGCGAGATAGACGTACGCGTCCGGGTTCGAGGAAACGGTCCGGGCGACCGGCGGCAGCGCGCGCATCAGGTACTCGGTGTACACCGTGCGGAACGGCGCCCAGGTCGGGTGCGAGAACTCGCAGATCACCACCCGGCCGCCGGGCTTGGTCACCCGGTACAGCTCGCGCAGCGCGGTGTCGGTGTCCTGCACGTTGCGCAGCCCGAAGGAGATGGTCACGGCGTCGAACGTGTCGTCCTTGAACGGCAGCCTGGTCGCGTCGCCGGCCGTGAGCGGCAGCCAGGGGTGGCGCTTCTTGCCGACCTGGAGCATGCCGAGGGAGAAGTCGCACGGCACGACATAGGCGCCGCTGCGGGCGAAGGGGAGGGACGAGGTCGCCGTACCGGCGGCGAGGTCCAGGATCTTCTGCGCGGGGCGGGCGTCGACCGCCTTGGTGACCTCCTTGCGCCATCGGCGGTCCTGGCCGAGCGACAGCACGTCGTTGGTCAGGTCGTACCGTTCCGCCACGTCGTCGAACATCGAGGCGACTTCGTGCGGCTGCTTGTCCAGGGATGCGCGGGTCACGGGCCCATTGTGGCAGTACGGGCCGGGCATCCCGAAGGCGCCCGGCCCGTACTCACCCACCAACACCTGCTTACGACGGCAGCAGTCTCGGTTTCTTCTTCGCCGCCACGTCCTCCACCCAGCCGCACAGCACGATGAAGACGGCGATGAGAATCCAGCCGATGCCGAACATGAACCACTGGCTCCCCAGCGGCAGCCACTTCTCGAAGGCGGGCACCTTCCAGAACTGGTCGGTCAGCGGCACCGCGACCACCAGCGCGATCTCGTGCCACAGATAGATCGTCACGGCCCGCGAGTTGAAGATCGTGACGATCCGGTCGAGCCGCTTGAAGCGGGTCAGCCAGGCGAAGTCGATGTTGAAGTAGGCCTTGGCCCACATCAGCAGCATGACGTAGCCGGCCGACCAGTACGTCTGGGCGAGCGGGTTCTCGTCCAGGTCGTAGGTCCCGGCCTCGGCCTGGTGCGAGAAGGCGTACCAGCCGCCGAAGACGATCGCGGCGACCGACAGCGTGACCACCAGGAAGGGCTTCAGCTTCTGGAGCACCCCGTCGCGATGGGCGAAGCCGAGGATCCAGCAGAAGAGGTACGTCGACAGGTCCCAGAGCGCGTTGCCGAACCGGTTGTCCGGCCCCGCCCACACGTACTTGAGGACGACGATCGGCACAAGCGTCAACAGCAGCACCGGAATCGGCGCCTTGCGGAAGATCCACAGCAGCACCGGCGACAGCATCACGAACCACAGGTACGTCCGCAGATACCAGAGGATCTCCCAGGCCTGCGTGCCCCAGGCGTTGCCCGGCGGATCACCGACCGGCACGATCCAGAACACGATCTGCCAGCCCGGCATCCAGTCGTGGATCATCATCGCCACGAGCACGAAGAAGCCCCAGAACCAGAACGGCGGCAGCAGCCTCCGCATCCGGCTCTTGACCACCTTGAACGCGGGCCGCTCCAGCGACTTCGCCATCAGCGTCCCGGCCAGCCCGAACATGATCCCCATCGAGGGGAACACCATCCCGCACCAGGCCCACCCGAAGGTGTGGTAGGTCACGACCCGGACCAGCGCGACGGCCCGCAGGGTGTCGAAGTACCGGTCCCGGCCCGCCTTTTGAGGCGCGGGCGCGGGCTCTTCGGCAACCTCTTCGACCACCGGCTCCGGCTCGGGCGCCGGTTCCGGCTCGACCACCGGCTCCGGTTCTACGACCGGCAGGGGCGCCGTCGCGTACGGCGGCTGCCCGTGGTCGGCGTACTGCTGCTGCTCGTACGGCTGTTGTACGTACGGCTGTTGTACGTAGGGCTGGGGCTGGCCGTACTGCTGCGGGTGGCCGTACCCCTCGTAGCCGTACGGCTGTTGGGGTTGCTGGGGCTGTTGCGGCGGGCCGTAGCCACCCCCGTATCCCTGCTGCTGTTCCCAGCTCATCAGCTCGCCCCCGCCGGTGTGCCGACCTCGCCGGTGCGCTTGAGTTTCTGCCAGCGCAGCCGACCGCCGGTCAGGGCGGTGATGCTGGAGTGGATGAGGACGAGGTACATCATCTGGCGGTAGGCCAGTTGCTGGAGCGGCATCATCAGCAGGTAGCGGTACTTCTCCCGGTCCAGCCTGAACGCGTAGGCCGCGCACAGGAGTTGGATGCCGAGCACCGCGAACCACATCGCGAGGGACGCCCAGAAGTCGACGAAGATCATCGAGTAGACGGTGAAGACGTCGATCAGCGGGGCGAAGACCGGCGTGATGATCTGGAAGATGACCACCAGAGGCATGCCGACCCGGCCGAAGCGGCCCGAAGGACCCTTGTCCGTAAGGGACTTGCGGTGCTTCCACAGCGCCTGCATGGTGCCGTAGGACCAGCGGTAGCGCTGCGACCAGAGCTGCTTGAGGGAGGCCGGGGCCTCGGTCCAGGCCTTGGCGTGCTCCTGGTAGACGACCCGCCAGCCCTCGCGGTGCATGGCGATGGTGATGTCCGTGTCCTCGGCGAGCGTGTCCTCGCTCATGCCGCCGACCTGGAGGACCGCCTCGCGGCGGAACGCGCCGATCGCGCCCGGGATGGTGGGCATGCAGCGCAGCAGGTCGTACATGCGGCGGTCGAGGTTGAAGCCCATCACGTACTCGATGTGCTGCCAGGCGCCGATGATCGTGTTGCGGTTGCCGACCTTGGCGTTGCCCGCGACCGCGCCGACTTCGGGGTCGGCGAAGGGCTGCACGAGGTGTCGTACGGTGTCGGGTTCGAAGACGGTGTCGCCGTCCATCATCACGACGATGTCGTAACTCGCGCTGCGCACACCGTTGTTGAGGGCGGCGGGCTTGCCCGCGTTCTCCTGGCGGATGACCCGGACGTTCGTCATGCCGAAGGAGCGCGCCGCCTCGCGGGCGATCTCGGAGGTGCCGTCCGAGGAGCCGTCGTCGACGACGATGACCTCGATCGGGTGGGTGCTCTTCGCCAGCGACTCAAGGGTGTTGGCGATGCACTCCTTCTCGTTGTACGCCGGGACGATCACGGTCACCGGTCGGGTGACGGTCGGTCCCCAGCTGAACCTGCGTTTGTTGCGCTGTCTGTAGTGGCGCCGGGCGAGGATCAGCATCATCCCGAAGCGGCTCATGACGGCGACGCCGACGACGGTGAGGCCCGCCGCGAGTCCCGGCACCACCCACTCCGCGACGGAGACGGCGTAGATGAGCGCCTTGCCCTCGTAGAGGGTCATGCCGGTGGCTTGGCGGTGGGCGCCCTGGAGGGTCGAGGTCCGCCCGTTGCCGGTACCGGAGCCGTTGCCGCTGGCTCCCCCGGTGCCGCCGCCTGCCGCGCCCGCGCCGCCGACGGCCGAGTCGACCGGCGTCTGGCCGTTGCCCGCGCCGGCCGTGCCGCCGGGTGCGGTGGACGGCGCGGCGGAGGAAACCGCGGACGGTGCCGCGGACGGCTGCCCGCCGGCCTCGACCGTGCCGGTGCTCGTCCCCGCGGCCGCGCCCGTGCTCGTGACCGGCCGCTGGGCGGGTTCGTTCTTGGCGATGGCGCCGCTCACCGTGGTGAACGTGTAGCCCTTCGCCTTCATCTTCTCGATGTACGTGGGCAGCGCCTTCATGGTCTGCGAGCGCACACCACCGGCGTCATGGAAGAGCACCGAGGAACCCGAAGTCCCGGACGGCGTAGCCCACTTGATGATCTTCGCGACGCCGGGCTGCTTCCAGTCGTCGCTGTCGGTGTCGACGAAGACGCTGGTGTAGCCCTCGGCGCCGAGCTTCTTGTAGACGGGGTAGCTGTAGTTGTCGATGGCGTCCGTCTCCGAGGAGTACGGCGCGCGGAACAGCGTGGTCGTGATGCCGGCCGCGCCCGCCAGCGCGAGCTGCGTCTGCTGCATCTCGCGCTTGACGCGGGCGTCGCTCTGGTAGGAGAGGTCGACGTGGGTGAAGGTGTGGATGCCCACCTCTTCGCCCTGCGCGACCATCTGCTTCACGATGTCGGGGTAGCGCGAGACCATCGAGCCCACCAGGAAGAACGTGGCCGGCACGTCGTACTTCTTGAGGATCTTCAGGACCGTGGGTGTGTAGGTGGGGTTCGGGCCGTCGTCGAAGGTGAGGACGATGGTCTTCTTCGGGATGGTCTGGGTGACCGGCTTGCCGTTGCGGAAGGTCAGGATCGGGCCGCCGTAGAGCACCTTGTCGGGGACCTTGCTGGCGCTCGCGCCGTCCCGGACGCGTTCGTCGCCGCCGACTTCCGCGCGCAGGTAGCCGTCGAGCAGCATCACGCAGGTGAGGCCGAGGAGAAGCAGCAGGGCGAGGATCACTCGGGGGCGCTGGAGTGCGGCGGCCTTGCCGGCCGCGCGTTCCATTCGAGTGGGGGCGCGTCGGCGCCCGCGCGAAGGAGTCGTCGTAGTCATGGCTGCGGTGGTGCTCCGGTCACTGTGCGGTGGCTGAGGAGGACGGGGCCGCACCCGTGGGGCGCGCCGAGGGGACGTCGGTCGGGCCGCCGGTCGGAACACCGGAGGGCGCTACGCCGCCTCTGCCTCCGTTGGGGGCGTTGCCGCCACCGGGAGCGGAACCGGCCTGGCCGCCGCCGAACGGCAGCAGCGAGGAGGGGGTGGCGGAGATGCCCCAGCCCATGAACGCCATGCCGAGTACGAACGCGTACCCGAGGCAGACGGTGCCCATGAGGAGGCCGATCCGGCGCAGCACCTTGGACCGGCGGCCGGAGTTGTCAACGAACACGGGACCTTCAGCGGACCCGTTGCCGGCTTTGCGGCGGCGACCCCGCGCAGAGGCGCGGTTATCGATGGCGGACTCGGATTGCATTCCCCAGACATTAGGCCGCCTTTATGTGACCAAAACTCTGATTCTCTTGTGAGCCCGCCCAGAAAAACACCGAAACCTGTGCCTTCCCTTAGAGAACCCAGGAAAAGCCTTATGAGCGGCCGGTGTCAGTAGTGTCCCCAATTTTCCGCTTCGCCGCCCGGCTTGACCGTTTCGCGCATCGAAACCCGTGGGTTTCCTATGTTTTTTCTGTCTTCGTGAGACACAGCCCCGTGTGCTTCATTTAGCCTTCGGAATCCGACTCTGTTTCCATCCTGAGACAGAAATCACCGTCCCGAGACGGAAAGGGTGCACGCTCATATGAGGAGTTTCCTGAAACCGGCGGCCGGGCTCACCTGCTTGTTTGCCCTCGCGGTCACCGGATGCTCCTCGAGCTCCGACGACTCGTCGGACTCGGCCCCATCGGCAACACCGAAGACCAGTACGACCCCGTCCGCGAGTGCCTCCTCGACGCCCTCGTCGACCACGGCCTACGCGCCGTACGTCAGCGTCACGACCGCCGCCGACATGGACAGCGCGGGGTCTCCGTCGACGTACAACCTCTCCTTCGCCATCGCCAAGGGCAGCACCTGTACGCCGGAGTGGAACGGTACGACGGCGATCGACAACTCGGCCGTGAAATCCAGGATTTCGGCGCTGAAGACCTCCGGTGCGACCGTCCGGGTCTCCTTCGGCGGGGCGTCCGGCAAGGAGCTGGCGGAGACCTGCACCAGCGCGACGGCGCTCGCGAAGGCGTACGGCGAGGCGCTGGACGCGGCGGGCTCCACGCAGGCCGACTTCGACATCGAGGGCGACGCGCTGACCGACTCGACCTCGGTCGCCCTGCGCTCCAAGGCGATAGCCCTGCTCCAGAAGGAACGCACCGACCTCAAGATCTCCTTCACCCTCCCCGTGATGCCGTCCGGCCTCGACTCGGACAGCCTCGCGCTGCTGGAGTCCGCGAACGACAACTCGGTCGCCGTCTCCACGGTCAACATCATGACGATGAACTACGGCGAGTCGTACACCGCGGACATGGGCGACTACGCGATCACGTCTGCTACGGCCACGCACACCCAGTTGAAGAAGGTGTTCGGGCTCTCGGACGCGGGGGCCTGGCAGGGGATGGCGCTCACGTCGATGCTGGGCGTGAACGATGTTTCCGGGGAGACGTTCTCGCTCTCGGATGCGGCGCAGGTGCGGACGTTTGCCGAGTCGAAGGAGATCGCGTGGGTGTCTATGTGGTCTACGTTTCGGGATCAGCAGTGTGAGAGCGGGAGTTCGGACGATGACGCGGCTACGGACTGCAGTGGGGTGACGCAGAGTTCGGGGGCGTTCGGGGAAGCGTTTGCCGGGTGACAGGTTGTTTGCCGACTTACGGTCCGTTGTGGCTGGGCGCGCAGTTCCCCGCGCCCCTAAAAGACCTGCCCCTAGCGGCGTCTGTGGACTAGCCGACCCGCACACACCGTTGCGATGCACGCGCCGGCCTCGTCGAAAACGGCCAGGTCGGCTCGGCCAAGGTCTGAAAGGACCGTAGGGCGTGCGGCGGTGAGGATCGCGACATCGTTCCGCTGTGCCGCCGCCCGGAGTTCGGGTGAGTCGACGTGTTCCGCCAGGACAGCCGTAGCACCTGACTTCAGTACGGCGTGGATCCGCTCACGCGGGCTCGGGGCGTCCGGGAGCGGCCCTTCGTGGACGCGGGCGGGACCCAGCACACCCGGCCAACTCCGCACCCTCGCGCCCGGAAACCGCTCCTGGACCTCCGTCAGCGTCCCCACACCCGCGACCCGGGTGCCCTCGACGGCGACGGCACCGCCCTCGTCCGCCGTGTGAATCGTCAGCACAGGAGGCCTAGTTGGCCGACAGGAGCTTCAACTCCGGGTGGGCCGTGCCGCCTTCGATCGCCGTGGACGAGATGTGGGACATCACGCGCTCGTCGACGGGGTCGTTCGCCGGGTCGTCGTGGACGACGATGTGCTCGTACGTCGTGGCCCGCTGGGCGGGGACGCGGCCCGCCTTGCGGATGAGGTCGATGATCTCCATGCGGTTGGAGCGGTGCTTGGCACCGGCGCTGGAGACGACGTTCTCCTCCAGCATGATCGAGCCGAGGTCGTCCGCGCCGTAGTGGAGCGACAGTTGGCCGACCTCCTTGCCCGTCGTCAGCCAACTGCCCTGGATGTGGGCGATGTTGTCCATGAAGAGACGCGCGATGGCGATCATCCGCAGGTACTCGAAGAGCGTGGCGTGCGTGCGGCCCTTCAGGTGGTTGTTCTCGGGCTGGTAGGTGTACGGGATGAAGGCGCGGAAGCCACCGGTGCGGTCCTGTACGTCACGGATCATCCGCAGGTGCTCGATGCGCTCGGCGTTGGTCTCGCCGGTGCCCATGAGCATCGTCGACGTGGACTCGACGCCCAGGTTGTGCGCCGCCTCCATGATCTCCAGCCAGCGCTCGCCGGACTCCTTGAGCGGGGCGATCGCCTTGCGGGGGCGGGCGGGGAGCAGTTCGGCACCGGCACCTGCGAAGGAGTCGAGACCGGCCGCGTGGATGCGGGTGATGGCCTCCTCGACGGAGACCTTCGAGATGCGGGCCATGTGCTCGACCTCGGACGCGCCGAGGGAGTGGATGACCAGCTGGGGGTACGCGCCCTTGATCGCGGCGAAGTGCTTCTCGTAGTACTCGACGCCGAAGTCCGGGTGGTGTCCGCCCTGGAACATGATCTGCGTGCCGCCGAGTTCGACGGTCTCCGCGCACCGGCGCAGGATGTCGTCGAGGTCCCGCGTCCAGCCCTTCGCGGTGTCCTTGGGAGCGGCGTAGAACGCGCAGAACTTGCACGCCGTGACGCACACGTTCGTGTAGTTGATGTTCCGCTCGATGATGTACGTCGCGATGTGCTCCGTACCCGCGTACCGACGCTTGCGTACGGCGTCGGCGGCGGCGCCGAGCGCGTGCAGCGGGGCGCCGCGGTAGAGGTCGAGGGCCTCTTCGGGGGTGATGCGCCCGCCCTCGGCGGCACGGTCGAGGACGGACTGAAGCTCGGCCTTCTCGGTCACCGGGAGGTCCCTTTCGTCAAGGGTTGCGGACGGGCAGGTGGTACTGACGGACCTTGTCAGCCTACGCCAGCGGATTTACCGCCCCGCCCTCAGGCCGTGTATGCGCCGACCAGCAGCCCGAGGAAAGCACCGGCGAGCAGAAACGGCCCAAAGGGGACGACGATCCCCCGGCCGTCCCGCCGTCTCCGGGCCGCGAACGCCCCGTAGACCGCCCGCAGCAGGAACCCCGCGAACGCGCCCAGCATCACCGTCGGCCACCCGTACCACCCGAGCACGACCCCGGCCCCGGCCCCGAGCTTCACCTCCCCGAGCCCCAGACCACCGCCATCACCATCGCCGCTGCCGCCGGAATCGATACGGCTCAGCCCGAAGTACCCGGCGCCGAGCGCGAGGCCGCAGAGCAGCGCGGTCGTCCAGTGCCCGGCGTGCTCCGGCACGAAGGTGACGAGGCCGAGGAGGGCGAGGGCCGCACCGGCGAGCGGAACCGCCAGGCCGGTGACGCCGACGGACAGGACGGCGGCGGGCGCGAGCAGCAGCCACACCGCCAGCTCGGGCCGCGTACCGGTCGCGGCGGCGAGGGCGACACACACCAGCACGACCAGGAGCGCGGTACCGACACCGCGCCGGCCGACCCGCGCCACCACCGCCCCCGCACCCGCGCCCCACACCCCCGCGAGGGCGATCAGCAGCTGGTCGTAGTCCACTCGTCGGTCCCGACTCCCTACTCGACCTTGGACAACCGCGCGGTCGGCGAGCCCTCGGCCGAGCTGTCCGACGCGTACTTGAGGTCGTCGCCGACGGGGGTGAGGGTGACGGTGTGGGCGGCCTGGTTGCAGACGCTGCGGTTCGACGTCGCGCCCGCGGCCGAGGCGACGAGCCGGGTCTTCGTCACCTGCTTCAGGGTCAGTACGTCGTCGCAGACGCCGCCGAGCTGGTCGGTCTGCCGGAGGATGCCCAGCTTCTGCCCCACGCCCACCTTGGCGATCGTGATCCGGAAGGTCCCGTCGGCGAGCGTGCCGCCGAGGGCGGTGCCGTCGCCCTGCCAGGTGCCGAGGTACGAATCGGGGATGGACTGGAGCGGGGTGCCACTGCCCGCGCTGGGCGCGCTGCTCGCCGTAGCGGTGGCGCTGGAGCTGGAGCTGGGGGCCTTGCCCGCGGCCGAGGAGTCCTTGCCCTTGTCGCCCGGCTGCATCCAGTACAACAGCACCGGCACCAGCGTCACCACCGCCAGCGCCCCGGCGATGGAGAGCGCCACCGCGCAACCGACCCTGCGGCCACGCCCGTTGGGGCCGGGAGCCGCCGTGGCGGCGACGGAGACGGAGAGCTTCCCGGGGCCGGGGTGACGACCGGAGGCCGGTGGGACGGTGTCGTACGGAGCCGCGTCACGGGGTTCGGGTACGAACCCGGCCGGCCCCACAGGCGACTTGGGCATCACCGGCGCCGGCCCGAAGGCCCCGCCCCCCGCCCCCACCGAGGGACTGCTGAACCCCACCGGCCCCGAATGCACGCCCTCGGCAACCCCCGCCGCCTCAAGATTCAGCAGCTGTACGGCACTTCGGCTGACCTGTTCCACCAAGGTCCCCGGCAACCACCCCCCGGCCACCAGCCGAGCCGCCCCGTCCGGAGCGAGCCACCGTCCCACCTCGCCCGGGGTCGGCCGCGCGGCGGGATCCTTCGCCAGGCAGGCGCTCGCGAGCTCCCGCAAGTCCCCGTCCATCTCCCCGAGTTGGGGCTCTTCGTGGACGACCTTGTAGAGGAGCGCGGCAGAGGAGTCACCGGGGAAGGGGGAGGTACCCGTGGCCGCGTAAGCCAGCACCGCACCCAGCGAGAAGACATCGGAGGCGCCCGTCGCCCCCTTCCCGAGGATCTGCTCGGGGGCCATGTAACCGGGCGAGCCGACGGAGACGCCGGTGGAGGTGAGGGAGGCGGTGCCCTCCGTCGCGCGGGCGATCCCGAAGTCGATCAACAGCGGCCCGTCGAGGGTGAGAAGCACGTTGGACGGCTTCACGTCCCGGTGCACGAGCCCCAGTTCATGGACGGCCGTCAACGCTTCCGCGAGCCCCGCGCCCAGCGCCCGTACGGTCGCCGTGGGCAGCGGCCCGCCGTCCGCGACGGCGGCGGAGAGGGAAGGCCCGGCGGCGTAGGCCGTGGCCACCCACGGCACCGCGGCCTCGGGATCCGCGTCCAGCACAGGGGCGGTCCAGGCACCGCCCACCCGCCGCGCGGCGTCGACCTCGCGGCGGAAGCGGGCGCGGAACTCCTCGTCGAGCGCGAAGTGCGGATGCACGATCTTGACCGCGACCGTACGACCGCCCGCGCTGCGCCCGAGATAGACCCGGCCCATCCCACCGGACCCGAGCCGTCCGAGCAGCCGGTAGGGCCCCACGACCGTGGGTTCGTCGTCTCCGAGCGGCTGCATGCCGTCCACCCCTCCCCCGTACGACTTCCAGGTCCCCCGTACGGCTTCCAGCAGGGTAGTGCGCCGTCCCCTCCGCTACTTACGGCTGGAGCAGTTCCACGTTCACGTCGGCCGGGAATCCGGTCGTAGGTCCGACCCGGCGGGCGAACTCGGCGACGGCGGCGAGCTGGGGCGCACCGAAGCGGAAGTCCAGCGTCGTGAAGTACCGCTCCAGGACGGTCTCGTCGAAGTCCTCCCAGCGGGCGGCCTGTTCGGCGACCTTGCCGACCTCCTCCAGGGAGAGGTTGCGGGAGGCGAGGAAGGCCTCGTGGACCTTGCGGGTGATGACCGGCTCGCGCTCCAGGTAGTCGCGGCGGGCGGCCCACACGGCGAAGACGAACGGCAGCCCGGTCCACTCCTTCCAGAGCGAGCCGAGGTCGTGCACCTCCAGGCCGAAGCGGGGCCCGTCGAGCAGGTTGGCGCGCAGGGCGGCGTCGCCGATGAGGACGGCGGCGTCGGCGTCCTGCATCATCAGGCTCAGGTCGGGCGGGCAGGTGTAGTAGTCGGGCTGGACGCCGTAGCGCTCGGCGAGGAGGAGCTGGGCGAGGCGGACGGAGGTCCGCGAGGTCGAGCCGAGGGCGACCCGGCGGCCGTCGAGCTGGTCCAGCGGGACCTGCGAGACGATCACGCAGGACATCACCGGGCCGTCGCAGCCGACGGCGATGTCGGGGAAGGCGACCAGGTCGTCCGCGTTGCGGAGGAACTCGACGAGCGTGATGGGCCCGATGTCGAGGTCGCCCTGCACCAGCTGCTCGCTGAGCTTCTCCGGGGTGTCCTTGGTGAGCTCGAAGTCGAGAAGCGTGCCTGTTCTCGCGAGCCCCCAGTACAGGGGCAGGCAGTTCAGGAACTGGATGTGGCCGACGCGCGGCCGGGTGCGAGAATTGTCCACAACGCGAGGCTAGACCTCATGCGGTACGCTCCATACTTCGGCCCCACAGTCAAGCCCCCGGCGATCTTCAAACGTCCGGGTGATGTGATCTTGGCCTCTATTGCTTTCGGCTGCCCAAGTGCTAGGCTCGCCGCAAGTTGCAGTTTGGTTTCCCTTGCAGTACAGAGCCTGCGGAGCATGTAACCGCGGGCTCTTGTCGTTTTCAGACGTATGCAGTAGTGCGGGACTTGTTTTCACACTTGCAGGGTTCTGGAGCAGGGCAACCCTTTGGGCCCAAGGAGGGCTTATGGCTACCGGAACCGTGAAGTGGTTCAACGCCGAAAAGGGCTTTGGCTTCATCGCCCAAGAAGGCGGAGGCCCCGACGTCTTCGTTCACTACTCCGCGATCAACGCGAGCGGCTTCCGCTCGCTGGAGGAGAACCAAGCGGTCTCCTTCGACGTGACCCAGGGCCCGAAGGGCCCGCAGGCGGAGAACGTCACCCCCGTCTGAGTCACCTGATCGCAGTCATTCGGTCTCGGAGCCTGGTGCTTTGATCCGGAACGGATAGCAAGACCCAAGGAGCCCCGCGCCGCAAGGCGACGGGGCTCCTGCCTTTGCCCCCGGCGGTCGGGCGGGTTGGGCGGTTGAGGGCTGCTTGTCGCCGGGCGCGTTGTCAGTGGGCGTCGATAGGGTCCCCGGCCATGACACCGACGCCGACCAACTCCACCTCCGCCTCCCCCTCTAACTCCAACTCCCCCTCCCCCTCCCCCTCCCCCTCCCCCGAAGCCGACTTCGTGACCGTCACCCGGACTTTCTACGACGCCGTCGCCGAGGACTACGCGGAGATGTTCGCCGGGGAGCGGACCGAGCCGCGGGACGGGACGGTGCTGGCCGCCTTCGCCGAGTTGGTGACCCGTGCCGGGGGCGGGCAGGTGGCCGACCTGGGCTGCGGGCCGGGCCGGACGACCGCGCACCTCGCCTCCCTCGGCCTGGACGTCTTCGGCCTCGACCTGTCCGAGTCGATGCTCGCGATCGCGCGCCGCGAGAACCCGGGACTGCGCTTCCGGCAGGGCTCGATGCTGGCCCTGAACCTCCCCGACGGCACACTCGCGGGGGCCGTCTCCTGGTACTCGTCCATCCACACGCCGGTGGATCAACTCCCGCCCCTGTTCACGGAGTTCGGCCGCGTCCTGGCACCGGGCGGCCACCTGCTCCTCGCCTTCCAGGCGGGCGACCGCCCCCTCACCCTCGACCGGCCCTTCGGTCACCCCGTACGCCTGGACTTCGAACGGCGACGACCGGAGCGGATGGCCGAGTTGCTGGTGGCGGCGGGGTTCGCGGTGCGGTCACGGACGGTGCGGGAAGCGGACGAGGAGCTCGGGGAGTCGTCAGCGCAGGCGTTTCTTGTCGCCCGGAAGCCGGTGGAGTTCGGCTGAGGCTTCCAGGAATCGGCGGGCGCCGACCTCGCTGGGGTATTCGCGGACGGTGGTCCAGGCGGCGAGCCAGCCGACGAGGTACGCGGCGAAGGCCGGCATGACGGGTGCCGCCAGGGCGATGAGCACGCGTCCGCCCGCGGCGCCGAAGCCGGCCGACTTGCCGGCCTGCCTGTTGTGGTCGCGCTTGGCGATCCAGGTCTGCTTCGGGCTGGGCGGGTCGAGGAGGGCCTTGCGGTGGCTCCGGCGCTGTTTGATCCAGCCCCAGACGAGGGCCGCGCAGGCCGCGACCACCTGCAGGCCGTCACACACCGTGCGCACGGTGGGCGGCATCTCGTCGCGGAACCCTGAGTAGAGGGCCAGCGAGAAGAAGGAGATCCCCGTCATCAGGATGAGGAGGAACAGCGTCGTGCGGGTCCGGCACAGCCAGTAGAGCGTGCCGCGCTTGTACCAGGTCCGACCGAGCTTCGGCAGTTTCGGGATCTCCACGGGGGCCCCTGCGGCAGCGACCTCAGAAGATGCTTTTGACACCGTGCCACACGTCCTTCGCCAGTCGTTTCGTGTCGTCCCAGGTCTCCGATCCGACATGGCCGGCACCGGTCAGTACGCCACCGACCACGCCGTGGTCATGGATGTCCTCACTCCAGTGCTCGTGGAAAGTGTGGTCGAGTACATCCGTCGCGAGGATCGTCGCGCCGACTCCCACCACAGCCACCCCGACCGCTCCCTCGACCGGCGCGGCCAACACCGCCAGCGCGCCCGCAGCCACACCCCCAGCGGCGACACCCACATCCACCGTCACCGAGTGCTGCCAGGACCACCCCTTGTCATGGTCGTCCTTCGCCTCCACCAACCCGCACGCTGCCGCCGCCGCGACATCCAGCACCGGTACCTCCTTGAGGAACTCCGGCACCGCCTCAAGCCCCTTGCCCAACCTCAACGCGTCCGCGGCATCGGCGAGTTTGACGTTCAGCACCCGGTCGTACGGAAGCTTGCTGCTGCCGACGTCCGCGCGGGCGATGGCCTCCTCCAGCGAGTCGACCTTCATGACCGCGTCGCCGTAGGCGCCCTTGGCCGGCAGGTCCTTGGGCAGTCCGCGGCCCGCTTTCTGGTACGCCTTGCGCTCCGCCCGCATCTCCTTCTTCGCCGCCTGCGCCTCGGCCTTGGCGTCGTCGAGCGCGGCGCGCGCCTTCTTGCCCCCGGCCCGGGCGTCCTCCGCGTCGTAGGCGTACAGCCCGCGCAGCGCGTCGGCGATGGTGATCTTGTCGCCGGTCGACACCGGCGCGGTGACCTGGCCGTACAGCCCGCTCAGCTTGTCGGCGGCGACCAGCCGGGCGTGCTGCGCGGTGTGCATGACCTGCTTGCGGACCGTGTCGTACTCGGTCATCGCGGAGATCGTCTTCTGGTCCGCCGCGCCGGGCGGATTCGCCGTGACCATGGGCAGGGGGACACCCTTGTCGCCCATGGACACGCCTTTGCCCGTGGCGACGTGTTCCGCGTTCTGCAGCGCCGTCTCGCACGTGGACAGCGCGTCGGCCAGGGTGCCGAGGATGTCCCCCACGTCACTCACCATGCCGGCGAACGCCCCCGCCGTCAGCGCGTCCTCGCTCCACTTCGCCCGGAACTCCTCCGCCGCGTCGCCCTTCCAGCCCGCGTCCCCGACCAGCTTCTCGACGGCGCTGGTGACCGGGCGGACGACATCGTCGAGTTTGTCCTTGGCGTTCTTGTACGTCGTCGCCATCGTGTGCAGCCCGGCGATGTCGCCGCCGACCCAGCTGTCGCCCATCAGCCTTCCTCCACCATCAGGTCCTCGAACACACCGTGGACGTCGACGTCGTGCCGGTGGAACGAGTCGCGCGCGTACGCCACCTTGTCGCCGTGGTCGTCCAGCCGGTCGGCGAAGCCGGTGTGCAGGCCGAGGATGAGGTGGGCGACCTCCTTGATGGCGTCGTCAAGCCCCGGGTCCCCGCCGCTCACCACGGGCGGGGCGACCTGGGGATGCAGCTTCCGGTAGTCGGTGGCCTGGTCGTGGAAGGTCGTGGCCATCGACGTGAGGTCGCTCAGTACCGCCTTGAAGTCGACCGACATCAGCGCACCTCCCGCGCGTAGGCGGTCAGGTCGGCCGGCCGCCAGTTGTGCCGCCCCGGAGCGACCCTCGGATCGAGTACGACGGTGGCTCCCCGCTCGCCCAGTGCCTCGGCGAGCGGCCCGATCGAGGTGAGGACCCAGGGCTGGGCCTCGCCGAATGCCTCCACGAGCTTCTCCACCGTGGTGAAGGCGAAGGCCGCGGTCCGGCCCGCGGGATGCTCGAAGAGTTCGTAGACGACGAACGGCATACGAACCGGCCGCCCGTCCTCGCCCGCGATCTCGATGGACCGGGGATGCGCCGGCACGACGACGGGCGTCTCGTAGGCCGGAACACCCGGCCTGGGACCCGGTCGACCATCCGTCGCCGCGCGAACCGGCGGTCCCGCCTCCGCGTAGTCGAGCAGACTGGAGCGGCGCAGCTCGGGCGGTGCCGGCGATGGCCCCTGCGCATAGTCAAGAAGGCGTGAACGGTTCGGCTCCCCCACCGCCGTCTCCTCTTCCCCGTGAGTCGACCGTGAGTCATCTCGGCCACTGTGGACGTCTTCGCGCCATCACAGTAGCCACCGCACGAGCGCCCAAATCCGGCTATGTCAGGCCTACGAACCCGTTGCATGCGCAATGCATACGGCCGCTTGGCCCCGGCCTGGTCATCCCTTGACCCCGCGATGACCAGACCAGGGACGGCCAAGACGGCAGGCCTACGACCTCTACAGCGCCCCCGCCAGATCCAGCGCCGCCACATACCCGAACGTCATCGCCGGACCGATCGTCGAGCCCGCCCCCGCGTAGCTGTGCCCCATCACCGCCGCGCTCGCGTTCCCGGCCGCGTACAGACCGGGGATCACCGAACCGTCCGCCCGCAGCACCCGCGCCCGCGCGTCCGTCCGCATGCCGCCCTTGGTGCCGAGGTCACCGGGGACGATGCGGAAGGCGTGGTACGGGGGCAGCCACAGCGGGGCGAGGCAGGAGTTGGGGAGGACGGACGGGTCCGTGTAGTAGTGGTCGTACGTGCTGTCACCGCGCCCGAAGTCCGTGTCCTTGCCGCTCGCCGCAAGGGAGTTGAAGCGGCTGACGGTGGAGCGGAGGGCAGCCGCGGGCACCCCGATCGACGTGGCCAGGGCGTCCAGCGTCCACGCCTTGTACGCCGCCCCCGAGCTGTACCAGTCGTCCGGGAACGAGAACGTCGGCAGGACGTCCTTGAACAGGTACCGGTTGCGGTAGTTCTGGTCGACGATCAGCCAGGCCGGGATGTCGGGGGCGGCGGCGTCGCGGTCGTACATGATGTGGACGACGTCGCTGTACGGCGCGGCCTCGTTGACGAAGCGGGAACCCGCCTGGTTGACCAACAGGCCGCCGGGGAGGGTGCGTTCGGCGAGGCAGAAGTACGGGTCGCCGGGGATGGGGATGGTGGGGCCCCACCAGGCGTCGTCCATCAACGCCAGTGCCGCGCCCGCCCGTTGGCCCGCCTGGATGCCGTCGCCGGTGTTCTCCTTCGCGCCGACCGTCCAGTCCGTGCCGATGGGTTGGCGCTGGTACTGGGCGCGCATCGCCGCGTTGTGCTCGAAGCCGCCGGAGCCGACCACGACCCCGCGCCGGGCGCGCACGAGCCCGGCGGTTCCGGCGCGCGTGACCACCGCGCCGGTGACGGCACCGCCCTCCAAGTACAGTTCGGTGAGCGGGGTGTTGAGCCACACCGGCACCTGCGCGGACTGGAGTCCGGCCCGTAGGCCGGCGGCGAGGGACTGGCCCATGGTGAGCGGCTTCTGGCCGAGCAGCGCCGCCTTCGTGCCCCGGGCCAGGCACTCGGTGGTGACGGCCGCGCCCTTCACGCTCACCGCGGCCAGGTCGAGCCACTTGTAGTCGGCGCTGAAGACGACCATGCCCGAAGGGACCGCCAGGTAGGGCGGGTTGAGGTGGGCGAGTTCGGTGCCGAGGATGTTGCCGTCGAGCTGATCGGGTTCTATGGAACGGCCGTTGGGCAGCCCGCCCGGCAACTCCGGGTAGTAGTCGCTGTATCCCTCCATCCAGCGGAAGCGCAGCGGGCTGTTCGCCATCACGAAGGAGATCATGGCGGGGCCGTGGGCGAGGAACGACTGTTGGCGGTCCGCCGGGACGTCGGTGCCGACGACCGCGGCGAGGTAAGTGGCGGCTTTGGCAGGGGTGTCGGGGACTCCGGCCGCCAGGATCACCGGGTTGTTGGGGATCCAGATCCCCGCCCCCGAGCGCGCCGCCGATCCCCCGAACGTCGGCGCCTTTTCCACCACCACACAGCTCAGGCCCTGTTTGGCGGCGGTCAGCGCGGCCGTCATCCCGGCCGCTCCCGATCCGATCACGACGACGTCGTAGGTGCCGAGGAGGGGAAGGTCCGCGGCATGGGCTGTGTGCTGCACCCCGGCGGCGACAGCGAGCGCGGCGACCGCACCGCCCGCCAACACACGTCTTCTACCGGGGAGTTGTACCTGTCCGTCCGCGCTCGTGGTCATGGCCGCTCCAGCCCGACGAGGAAGTGGGCTGGGAATGTCGCGCGGGGGTCTTGTGAAGTCAATAACCAGGGACCGGGTGCGGGCGTCGGCAGTCGGTGGCCCACGCCCTCTCCGAATCGGACCAACGCGCCCCCGTCCGCCGCCTAGTTGGCGTACAAGCCCTCGATGTCCTTCGCGAAGTCCCGCATGACGACCTCCCGGCGCAGCTTCATCGACGGGGTCAGATGGCCGTCCACCTCCGTGAAGGCGCCGGGCAGGATGCTGAAGCGCCGGATGGATTCGGGGCGGGAGACCAGTTTGTTGGCGTCGTCCACGGCCCGCTGCAGGACCGCGATCAACTCCGCGTCGTTGACCAGGAGTTCGGCCGGTACCGGGTGCTTGCCGTTCATCTGGCGCCAGTGGGTGATGCCCTCGGGGTCGAGGGTGATGAGGGCGGCGACGTAGGGGCGGCGGTCGCCGACGACCATGCACTGGGCGATCAGCGGGTGCGAGCGGAGCCAGTTCTCCAGCGGGGCCGGTGCCACGTTCTTGCCGCCCGCGGTGATCAGGATCTCCTTCTTGCGGCCGGTGATGGTGAGGTAGCCCTCGTCGTCGAGGCTGCCGATGTCGCCGGTGGCGAGCCAGCCGTCCTGGGACGCGGGGATCACCCCGTCGCCGTGCGGGTCCCAGTAGCCCCGGAAGACCTGGCCGCCGTAGAGCAGGATCTCGCCGTCCGAGGCGATGCGGACCTTGGTGCCCGGCATGGGCCAACCGACCGTCCCCAGGCGGGGTTTGAGCGGCGGGGTGCAGGTTGCCGCCGCCGTCGTCTCGGTCAGGCCGTAGCCCTCGAAGATCTCGATGCCCGCGCCGGCGTAGAACGCGGCGAGCCGGCGGCCCAGCGGGGAGCCGCCGCAGATGACGTAACGGAGCTTGCCGCCAAGGGCGTTGCGGATCTTGCGGTAGACCAGCGGGTCGTAGAAGGCGCGGGCCGTCTTCAACGGGCGGCTCGGACCCGACCCCTTGCCCGACTGGCGGGCCTCCGTCGCCTCGCCGTAGCGGATGGCGGCATTCGTGGCGCGGTCGAAGACCTTGCCCCGGCCGCCCTTCTCCGCCTTCGCCCGGGCGTTGTTGAAGACCTTCTCCAGCATGTACGGGATGGCCAGCAGGAAGGTCGGCTGGAAACTCGCCAAGTCCGCAAGCAGGTCTTCCGACTTGAGGCTCGCGGCATGGCCGAGGCGGACCCGGGCGCGGACGCAGGCGATCGCGACCATGCGGCCGAAGACATGGGAGTAGGGGAGGAAGAGGAGCGTGGAGGGCTCTTCGTTCGGCTTGTTCTTGAAGACGGGGTAGAGGAGTTCGATCGCGTTGTCGATCTCCGCGAGGAAGTTGCCGTGCGAGATCGCGCAGCCCTTGGGGCGGCCCGTGGTGCCCGAGGTGTAGATGACGGTGGCGAGCGTGGCGGGCAGCAACACCCCACGCCGCACGGCGACTTCCTGGTCCGGGACGGTCCGGCCCAGCTCGGCCAGCCGCTCCAGGTGCCCCTTCTCGAAGACCCACATGTGCCGCAGGTCGGGCAGCCGGGGCGTCTCCGGACCCAGCGCCGCCGCCTGCGCGACCGTCTCCGCGGCCATCGCGACCGCGCCCGTGTCCTGGAGGATCCACCGGATCTGGAAGAGGGAGGAGGTCGGGTAGATGGGGACGGTGACCAGACCCGCCGCCCACGCGGCGAAGTCGAGAAGCGTCCACTCGTACGACGTCCGGGCCATGACCGCGATCCGGTCGCCCGGCGCCAGCCCCTCCGCGATCAGTCCCTTGGCGACGGCCTGCACCTGCTCGGCGAACTGGGCCGCCGTCACGTCCTGCCAGTTCCCGTCCTCGTCCTGCCTGCTGAGGACCAGGTGGTCCGGCGTCGCCGCCGCGTTCTCGAACGGCACGTCGGCGAGCGAGCCGTGTGTCGCCGGGGGGACCATCAGCGGCACGGACACCTCCCGCACGACGCCGTCCAGCCGCCGGATCTCGGGCTCGACGAGTACCGGCGCGCCGTCGTAGTCATGGCCGGACGGGTAGGCGAGGGACATGGCAGCTCCTGTGGCGTGCAGCTTGTACCGCTCTGCTGCATTAGGTACGCATGGTGCGTACCGAGGCGTTCATCCCGGCCCGCAGCCGGTGTGTTACCTCGGGTTAGGTCGAAGATCGTACGGGCCCCGCGTGGGGAGTTCGTGCGGGTTCGGGGGTGGTACGGAGCCGGGCCTGTGCAACCTCGTCGGGTTCACGGCACTTTGTCAGCCATAGATCGGCCGTACGTCAGCCATGTGCCGCCTGCGCGTCATCCATGTACCCACCAAGGGCCGTCCGGCTCGCCCCACTTGGCCTTACCTACGGTAACCTTACGGCGAAGTAAGCCGAAAAGAGCCGCCCAGGACGCCACCCGGGAGTGGGACATGGCCAACCCCTATCCGCCTCTCACCGACACCCCCGCACTCACCCCGCTCCTCCTCCGCGGCGCCTTCCTCTCCCCCTTCAAACGGCCCCGCCCCGACGCCGAGTTCCCCCGCACCCGCCTGGTCCTGCCCGGCGTCCGCGTCGACCTGGCCAAACTCGCCGCCTACGAACGCGTCTGCGGCTTCGCCACCGGCGACGACGCCCTCCCCATCACCTACCCGCACGTCCTCGGCTTCCCGTTGGCCATGCGCCTGATGAGCTGCCGAGCCTTCCCGCTCCCCCTCCTCGGCCTGGTCCACACGTCGGTCGAAATCACCCGGCACACGGCGGTACCGGCCACCGGGGAGTACGAAATCACGGTCTACGTCGACGAGTTGGCCCCGCACCGACGCGGCACGGAGGCGACGGTCACGACCGAGATGCGGGTCGGGAACGCAAGCGAAGACGGGACCGGGGGCGAGGTCGTATGGGAGTCGCGGAGCACGTATCTCGCCCGGCACCACCGCGCCGACACACCCACCCCCACGCCCGAACTCCCGCCCGCCCGCGCCCCGTTGCCCACCGTCGCCGAGTGGCGGCTCGGTGAGGACGTGGGCCGGCGCTACGGAGCCGCGTCCGGCGACCGCAACCCCATCCACCTCTACCCGCTCACCGCCCGCCTGTTCGGCTTCCCGCGGGCCATCGCGCACGGCATGTGGACGGCGGCCCGGTGTCTCGCCGCCCGCGGCACCCCCGAACGCACGCTGGTGCGGGCCGAGTTCAGGGCGCCGGTGCTGCTGCCGGGGACCGTGGAGTACGCGGCGCTCGACGACCGCTTCGCGTTGCGGGACGGGGCCGGGCGGGTGCATGTGGAGGGATTCGTGTACCCGGTCGTTGCCTGAACCCCCATGAACAGTGGGCGAACAATACATGTCCGCCCACATTCGGCGGATCACGAAATCCCAGGCGGACAAGGGGCCTTGAGGTTTCCGCACAGGAAACGCCCAGCTCACCCAATGAGCTTTCAAGGGATCACTCATGCACTCCTCAGGGACGCTTCCTACCCTCGGCTCACTTCGCCGGACCCGCCAGGAAGGGCCCCTGAGCCATGCCGCCCAGACGCATAGCCGTACTCGCCGACTCGGACACCCGCTGGAAGTGGGGCGCGTCCGTGGCACGGCAGATCGCCCCCGAGCACGCGCTCGACGCGTACTTCCTGCGCGGCCGGTCGACCCCCACGGAGCGCCAGCTCGCCGAGATCGGCATCGAGCCCGACACCCGGCGTGAACTCCCCACCGCCGCACTGGTCGACGACCCGGAACTGGCGGAAGCGGACATCGTCGTCATGGCCGTCTCCGGCGGCACGGTCCTGGCCCTCACCCACAGCCTCGGCCTCGCCTGGGCGGGCCGCGAGCACCGGCCGATCACCGTCACCGGATACGTCGGCGTCGTCTACGAGAAGATGATCGACGGCCTGCTGACCCGCGGCGGAAGCGACATCGTCCTCGCCAACTCCGCCTACGACGCACGCCGGTTCGGCGCCGCGTTCGCGAGCGTCGGGGTCGATCCGGAGTCGGTGGTGGAGTGCGCGCTGCCGTTCCTCGGCGGCGAGCCCTACCAGCCGTCCACCGACCGGCCGTTCACCCTCACCTTCGCCGTCCAGCCGTCCGTCCCCAAGAGCAAGCAGGACCGGCTACGGCTCCTGGAACGGGCCGCCGCACACGCCCGGCGCCATCCCGACCGCCTGGTGCTGATGAAACTGCGCAGCCTCCCCGGCGAGCACACCACCCACGTCGAGGCCGACCCGTACCAGCTCCTCATCCAGAACCTGGCCGAACCCGCCCCCGCCAACCTCCAGTTGGTCTACGGCAACATGGGCGAGGTCCTCGACCGCACCGACCTGCTGGTGACCGTCAGCTCCACCGCCGCGCTGGAGTCGATGCAGCGGGGCATCCCCACCGCGATCCTCACCGACTTCGGCGTCCGCGAGGCGCACGGCAACCACTACTTCATCCACTCCGGCTGCCTGGCCTCCTGGGACGAACTCGACGCCGGCGCCCAGCCGTTGCCCGACCCCGCCTGGGCGGACGCGCAGGGCATCGGCAAGAGCGACCCGTACGCCGCCACCCGCGCCCGGGTGGCCGCGCTGCGCGCCGCGGGACCCCTGCCGACGCTGCGCCCCTACTACACGCCGCAGCGCGCCGGCATCTACCTCTCCGGCCTGCTCACCCGCAACGGCTTCGACGAGAAGGGCCGCCCGCTGACCGACCCGCTGGGCGCCGGCGACTCGGGCCGGATGAAGAAGGCGGTACGACGGGTCGCCCGGCGCGGCGCCAAGGCGGTGTACCGGGTGGGGTATCAGCGCGTCGCGCCGACGTTGCGGAAGTGGGGGGCGGTGTGAGGCGAGCGGTCCCTGGTCCTGGCGGTGTCCTGACGGCCCCCGGCGTCGAACGGCTCTCCGTGCTGGCGGCCCTCGGCGTCGAACGGCTCTCCGTGCTAACGGCCCTCGATCTCGGCCGGCGGTGACCAGGGCCGCCCCTCCATCAGGTTGCCGAGCCCTGCCCAGGCGAAGTTCATCAGGGTCGCCGCGGCCTGCTTGGCGGTGATGCCGGGGGTCGCGTTGGACCAGGCCGCGAGGGACTCGGCGGCGCCGACCAGGGCTTCCGCGAGGCCGGCGACCTCACGGTCGGCGAGGTCGGGGTCGCGGTGCGCCTCACGGGCGGCGACCGCGATCAACTCGGTGACGAACGCGACGAGTTCGGCCCGCATCGCCGCCACCTCGGCCGCGAAGGGCTCGCCGTGGGTGCGGGCCTGGAGATGCAGCACGGACCAGCCGTCCGGGTGCCGCGCGGTGTGGCTGAAGAACGCCCGCAAGCCGTCCCAGAGTTGGCGGTCGGCGGGCGATGCGGTGTCCACCCCGGCCCGTACCGCCTCGGTGAGCGCCTGGCCCTCGCGCCGGATGCACGCGGTGAACAGGTCTTCCTTCGAGTTGAGGTAGAGATACACCAACGGCTTTGACACGCCCGCGAGTTCGGCTATCTCGTCCATCGACGCGGCCATGTAACCGCGCTGCCCGAAGGTCTGCACGGCGGCGTCGAGCATCTGCTGCTCACGGACCGCCCGCGGCATCCGTTTGGTCTTCACGGCACCCATGGGGCAAGGGTAGTTGGACCGGACCGGGCGGCTGCCGACAGGAGTTACAGCAGGGGGTATCAGGGGTGTCAGGAAGCCTGACTCCGCGGACCGGTCGCGTCCACCGTCTCGTCCTCCTGGCTGCGGTTGGCGTCCAGGTTGGCCTTCATCCGGTCGACCCGCTCGACGATCTGCACCGAGGCCCGGTCCCGTACCCCGCGCAGCACCACGAAGCTGATCGGCGCCGAGATCACCAGCGCCAGCAGCACGATCCACATGCCGTTGGACTCGCCGAAGCCGCGCGGGAAGACGCCGAGGTAGACGAGGCCCCAGACGACGCCGAGGCAGCCCGCGAAGACTCCGAGGCGCCACAGTGTGTAGCGGAACATCTCAATCCACTCTTCCGTAACGAACAGACTTACCCGAACAGTGCCATCCAGTGAAGCACGCGCCGCCCTCGATCTTCCGGCGGGGTGCGTGGCTCACAGCAGCGGCAGCAACATGAAGATGTCGTCGCGATCGTCCCCCGGGGCGACGCGGATCGCGCCGGGCACCCGCCCGACCTCCTTGTAGCCGCAGGAGCCGTAGAACCGCTCCAGACCATGACCACCCCGGCAGGTGAGGCGGATCGCCTCGATGCCGTCGAGGCCGCGGGCGGCCTCCTCGGCGGCGGCGAGGAGGTCACGGCCGTAGCCCTTGCCCTGGTGGCGGGGGTGGACCATCACCGTGTAGAGCCAGATCCAGTGCCGCATCAGCCGGTGCGTGTTGAACGCGAGGAACACGGTCGCGGCGACCGTGCCCGTCTCGTCCCGGCCGACCAGCAGCCGGGTCCGGCCCTCCGCCATCGCGACGAAGTGCTTCACCAGCTCGGGCCGTATCTCGTCCACCGTCACCGGTGCGACGAAGCCGACCGAGCCCCCCGCGTTGGAGACGTCCGCCCAGAGGGTGAGGATCTCCTCGCGCAGGGCAGGGGTTATCGCGGGGTCCAGTTCAAAACTCAGTGCCATGGGGCTTTCTTCACACTCGCATCGGCTGCGGCGACTCACGCCGCGCCGGGTCCGGGCCGTCGTACTCGCGGATGATCTCGTAGCGCGTGTTCCGCTCGACCGGCTGGAAACCGGCGTCGCGGATCAGGTCGAGGAGGTCGTCGCGGGTGAGCTTGTTCGGGGTGCCGTAGTTGTCGGCGTCGTGCGTGATCTTGTACTCGACGACCGAGCCGTCCATGTCGTCCGCGCCGTGCTGGAGGGCGAGTTGGGCGGTCTGGACGCCGTGCATGACCCAGAAGACCTTGACGTGCGGGACGTTGTCGAAGAGGAGGCGCGAGACCGCGAAGGTCTTGAGCGCCTCCGCGCCGGTCGCCATCTGTGTCCGCGCCTGAAGGCGGTTCCGGACCTTCCCGTCCTTCATGTCCACGAAGTCGTGCTGGTAGCGCAGCGGGATGAAGACCTGGAACCCGCCGGTCTCGTCCTGGAGTTCACGCAGCCGCAGCACGTGGTCCACGCGGTGACGCGGCTCCTCGATGTGGCCGTAGAGCATGGTGCACGGGGTCTTGAGACCCTTCTCGTGCGCCAGCCGGTGGATCCGCGACCAGTCCTCCCAATGCGTCCGGTGGTCGACGATGTGCTGCCGGACCTCCCAGTCGAAGATCTCCGCGCCGCCGCCGGTGAGGGATTCGAGCCCGGCTTCGATGAGCTCGTCGAGGATCTCCGACGCCGACAGCCCGGAGATGGTCTCGAAGTGGTGGATCTCCGTGGCCGTGAAGGCCTTGAGGGAGACCTCCGGGAGGGCCTTCTTCAGCTCGCTCAGGGAGCGCGGGTAGTAGCGCCAGGGGAGGTTCGGGTGCAGCCCGTTCACGATGTGCAGCTCGGTGAGGTTCTCGCCCTGCATCGCCTTCGCGAGCCGGACGGCCTCCTCGATGCGCATCGTGTACGCGTCCTTCTCGCCCGGCTTGCGCTGGAACGAGCAGTAGGCGCAGGACGCGGTGCACACGTTGGTCATGTTCAGGTGGCGGTTGACGTTGAAGTGGACGACATCGCCGTTCTTCCGCGTCCGCACCTCGTGCGCGAGTCCGCCCAGCCAGGCCAGGTCGTCCGACTCGTAGAGCGCGATGCCGTCCTCACGGGACAGCCGCTCACCGGAGCGGACCTTCTGCTCCAGCTCGCGCTTGAGCCCGACATCCATGCCCTTACCTCTTCCTAAGACAGCTTGCTAAACGGTACGCCTATGCGGCTACGCCTCTTCGGGCAGCTCTCCGACCCGGTTCTCCCACTTCGTGGAGAGCACGATGGTGGTACGGGTACGGGACACACCCTTCGTCCCGCTGAGCCGCCGGATGGTCTTCTCCAGCCCGTCCACGTCAGGCGCCCGCACCTTCAGCATGAACGAGTCCTCGCCCGCGATGAACCAGCAGTCCTCGATCTCGCCGAGGTCCTTCATGCGGCGCGCCACGTCCTCGTGGTCGGCGGCGTCGGAGAGGGAGATGCCGATCAGGGCGATGACGCCGAGGCCGAGCGAGGCCGAGTCGACGGTCGCGCGGTAACCGGTGATGACACCGGCCGCCTCCAGCCGGTTGATGCGGTCGGTGACACTGGGTCCCGACAGGCCGACGAGGCGCCCCAGCTCCGCGTAGGAAGCCCGGCCGTTCTCTCTCAGGGCCTGGATGAGCTGCCTGTCCACCGCGTCCATGCGATCGATTGCCTTCCGGTGATGACGATGCCGATGAATGTGCTGACGATGAAGGTGATGCCGAGAATGTGATGCCGATGAAGATGGATGAATACGTGGGTTCCGTACGTCAGTCGGTGGTGTCGGCGGTGCGGAAGCCGGCGCCGAGGTCGCCCTTCCACCGCCGGTACAGCTCGTGCTCGACCCCCGCCGAGTCCAGGACCCGTCCGGCGACGAAGTCCACCAGGTCCTGGATGTGGGTCGCCCCGGCGTAGAACCCGGGCGAGGCGGGCACCACGGCCGCCCCCAGGTCGTCCAGGGTCACCAGGTGCCGCAGGGTCTGCCCGTTCAACGGCGTCTCGCGTACGGCGACCACCAGCCTGCGCCGCTCCTTGAGGGTCACGCTCGCCGCCCGCTGCAACAGGTCCTTGCTCAGCCCGAGGGCGACCCCGGCGACACAGGCGGTCGACGCGGGCACGACGATCATCCCCTTCGCGGGGTACGACCCCGAGGACGGCCCCGCCGCGAGGTCGCCCGCGCTCCAGTGCCGTACGGCGTCGGTGTCGATGGCGGGCTCGAAGGTGCCGGGCTTGCCGTCGGCGCCGAGGGCCAGCCATTTCCGCAGGTCGTCCCGCCAGTGCGCGTCCCGGAAGGAGATCCCCGTCTCGTCGAGGAGCGTGAGCCGGGACGCGCGGGACACCACGAGGTCGACACTCTCGCCGGCGTCGAGGAGCGCGCGCAGCACGGCAGCCGCGTATGGGGTGCCGGAAGCGCCGGACACCCCTACGATCCAAGGCGTACGCCGCGTCTCTCCTGGCTTGACTGGGTTCACGACACCGAGCCTAGCTGGCGTGGCGGGGCGGGAACCGGGCAAGGGGGCCGGGGCGTTCTTCTGTGGGGACGAGTGGACTCTGGGGGGTGCCATGTCCGGTACGGGGTTGGGGTGGTCGCAGGGCGACCGCGCGAAGGCCGCGGCCAAGCTGATGGTGGGCTGGGTCGCGCTGTTGTGGCTGCTCGAAGTGGTGGACGTGGTGTCCGGCCACGCCCTGGACAGCCTCGGGATCATCCCGCGCGAGCCGTCCGAGCTGATCGACGTCGTCCCGGCCGCGTTCATCCACTTCGGCTTCGCGCATGTCGCCGCGAACACGGTGCCGCTGCTGGTGTTCGGCTTCCTCGCGGCGCTGGGCGGCATCCGCCGCTTCGTCGCGATCTCCGCGCTGATCATCGTCGCGGACGGCCTGGGCGTGTGGCTCATATCCCCGGCCCACACGAACACGGCGGGCGCGTCGGGCCTGATCTTCGGCCTCTTCGGCTTCCTGCTGGTCAGCGGTTTCGTCGAGCGCCGCGCGGTGGGCATCGTCGTAGGCCTGCTGATCGGCGCGGTCTGGGGCACGTCGATCCTGCTCGGCCTGGCGCCCACACAGTCGGGGGTCAGCTGGCAGGCACACCTGATCGGGCTGGCGGCGGGGGTGGGGGCGGCGTTCGTGTTCCGGCGGCGGGCCGTCGGTCGTGGAGTGGTTCAGGCCTGACGGCGGGCTTTCGGGTCCACCGGGAGGTGAGCGGTGGGGATCGTGAGCTTACCCAGGGGGGAGTCGACGGTGAGGTCGGGGCCGTAGGGGGCGGTGTCACGGCCTCGGTAGCCGTCAAGGCCTGGGTTCCACATCGTGACCGCGTGGCCCTGCAAGGGGTCGAGGATCACGTAGTTGGCAATGCCTCGGGCGGCGTACCAGCGGGGCTTGATCTCGTAGTCGCGGCGGACGCTTTCCGGCGACACCACTTCAGCCACGAACTCGATCAGATCAGCCGGGTAGGAGCTGCGATTCTCGTCCTCGGCCTCGGCCGGGATGACCGCGATGTCCGGGCAGAACTCATTGGCCTCGTCGAAGGGGAACGCCACATCGCTCACCAGCGCCCACTCCGGCGGAAGCTGTCCCTCAAGGCTCGCTGACACCCTCAGGATCGTCTTCCCGTGGAACGGCCTGACCGGGTTCATCACGATGCTGCCCTCGACAATCTCCGTCAGATAGCCGGGGAACATGTCCTCCAGCTTGCTGAGCTGCGAGTGCAGGCGGTCAAGGTCCGAGACGGTCACGGTGGCCTCCCTGGGGTCCTGCCCTCGATGGTAGGCCGCACGCTACTCACACGGTCAGACCCCGAACCAGAAGATCGAGAAGCGCACACACGAACAGGGCAATCCCGATGAACCCGTTGACGCTGAAGAACGCCCGGTTGAGGCGGGACAGATCATGCGGCCGGACGATCGAGTGCTCGTACAGGAACGCGCCCGCGACGATCAGCAGTCCGAACCAGAAGAACGCACCGGCGCCGGTAGCCGCGCCGTACCAGGCGAGCAGGGCGGTAGTGATCGCGTGGCAGACGCGGGCGCCCCAGATCGACGCCGGGATGCCGAAGCGCGCCGGCACCGACATGACGCCGATCTCGCGGTCGGTCTCGATGTCCTGGCAGGCGTAGATCAGGTCGAAGCCGCCGATCCAGATGCCGACGGCGAGGCCGAGGATCACCGCGTTCCAGGACCACTCGCCGGTGATCGCGAGCCAGCCGCCGACCGGGCCCATCGCCTGGGCGAGACCGAGGATGGCCTGGGGGAAGTTCGTGAACCGCTTGCCGTACGGATAGATCACCATCGGGATCACCGCGATGGGGGCCAGGGCCAGGCAAAGGGGGTTGAGGAGAGCCGCCGAGCCCAGGAACACGACCAGGGCGACGAGCGCGCCCGTCCACGCGTGCTTCACCGACATCGCGCCGGTGACCAGCTCACGGTGTGCCGTGCGCGGGTTACGGGCGTCGATCTCGCGGTCGATGATCCGGTTGACCGCCATCGCGAAGGTCCGCAGCCCCACCATGCAGATGGTGACCAGCAGCAGCCGCCCCCAGTGGATGTTCTCGTCCAGCTCGAACATCGCGGACAGCGCGGCGATGTACGCGAAGGGCAGGGCGAAGACGGAGTGCTCGATCATGACGAGGCGTAGGAACGCCTTGGTGCGCCCCGGCTGCGGGATCGCGGCTGCTGCGCTGCTCACGAAAGTCCGTACTCCTTCCACCGGCGGTCGACCTTCGCCGCCGTCTCCGGGTCGGACAGCACCATCTCGGGCCAGCCGCCGTCCCGCGTGTAGCCCTCCTCGGGCCACTTCCTCGTCGCGTCGATCCCCGCCTTGCCGCCCCAGAACTGCTGGTAGGAGGCATGGTCGAGATGATCGACGGGTCCTTCCACGACCGAGAGGTCGCGGGCGTAGTCCGTGTTGCCGAGGGCCCGCCACGCGACCTCGTGCAGATCGTGGACGTCGCAGTCGGCGTCGACGACCACGATCAGCTTGGTCAGGGACATCATGTGCGCACCCCAGACCGCGTGCATCACCTTCTGGGCGTGCTTCGGGTACTTCTTGTCGATGGAGACGATCGCGCAGTTGTGGAATCCGCCCGCTTCGGGCAGGTGGTAGTCCACGATGTCCGGCACGATGATCTTCAGCAGGGGGAGAAAGAAGCGCTCCGTCGCCCGCCCCAGCGGTCCGTCCTCCGTCGGAGGCCGGCCTACGACGATCGACTGAAGCAACGGCCGCTTCCGCATCGTCACGCAGTCGATGGTCAGCGCGGGGAAGGGTTCCTGCGGTGTGTAGAACCCGGTGTGATCCCCGAACGGCCCCTCCGGCAGCATCTCGCCGGGCTCCAACCACCCCTCGATGACGACCTCGGCCTGCGCGGGCACCTGCAACGGCACGGTCTTGCAGTCGACCATCTCGATCCGCTTGCCCGCGATGAACCCGGCGAAGAGGTACTCGTCGATGTCGCCGGGAAGGGGCGCGGTGGAGGCGTACGTCACGGCGGGCGGACACCCGAAGGCGATCGCGACCGGCAGCCGCTCGCCCTTCCTGGCCGCGACCTGGTAGTGGTTCCGGCTGTCCTTGTGGATCTGCCAGTGCATGCCGATGGTGCGCTTGTCGTGCCGCTGGAGCCGGTACAGCCCGAGATTCCGGACCCCGCTCTCCGGGTCCTTGGTGTGCGTGAGCCCGAGGTTGAAGAAGGACCCGCCGTCCTGCGGCCAGGTGAAGAGCGCGGGCAGGTCGTCGAGGTCGACGTCGTCACCCGTGAGCACCACCTCCTGCACCGGCGCGTCCTTGACCTTCTTCGGCGGTACGTGGGTCATCGACCCGAGCTTCCCGAAAGCGTCCCGCACCCCAACGAACCCCTGCGGCAGTTCGGGCCGCAGCAGCCCGCCGATCTTGTCGGAGATGTCGCCGTACGACTTCAGCCCGAGCGCCTTCAGCAGCCGCCGGTCGGTCCCGAAGACGTTCATGGCGAGGGGCATCGAGGACCCCTTCACCTTCTCGAAGAGGAGCGCGGGTCCACCGGCCTTCTGCACCCGGTCGACGATCTCCCCGACCTCCAGATAGGGGTCCACCTCGGCCTTGATGCGCTTGAGGTCTCCCTCGCGCTCCAGTGCCCTGAGCAGGGAGCGAAGATCGTCGTAAGCCATGTGTCCAAGTATCTGCCACCCGCTAACCTGACCCCGTCACCGGGGCCGTCTCACCACTCAGGAGAATCTCGCCACCATGCTCAGGTATCTGCCCTTCCTGCTGGTCCTGGCTCTGTGCATCTACGCCTTCGTGGACTGCCTGAACACGCCCGAGGAGGACGTACGGGGCATGCCGAAGCTGGCGTGGGTGTTCGTGATCCTGCTCTTCGGTGAGGTGCTGGTCGGCCCGATCGCATGGCTGATCGCGGGCCGGCCGCGGCGCACTGCGGACGGGGCGGCGGCGGAGACGCCGGGCCGGTGGATCGCGCCGGACGACAACCCCGAGTTCCTGAAGTCCCTGAACAAGGACGACCTCAAGGACGACCCCAAGCCCGAGTAGAAGCGAAGTGAGCCGAGTAGACGTGAAGTGAGTACGTGCAGGTTGTACGCCGGTGAGCGGCCCGGTACGGACAATGCGCCTCTGGGCCCGGACCGGCAGGAACCGGACACTTACCTCGCATGACGACTGCTCCCGCCGACTCAACCGGCACCCTCGCCCCCGAATACGGTGACAAGGTCATCGCCGTGGAGACGGCCGGTGCCGAGCCGATCCCCGACGCCGAACGCCACGGCAGCCCGCTCCAGCTCCTCTGGACCTGGGCCTCCCCGAACATCGAGTTCGCGACCGTCTACATCGGCGTGATCTCGGTCCTCTTCTTCGGCCTGAGCTTCTGGCAGGCGACCGCGGCGATCGTCCTGGGCACGGGCCTCGGCGCGATCACCCAGGGCTTCCTCTCCCTGGACGGCCCGCGCTTCGGCGTCCCGCAGATGGTGATCGGCCGCTTCTCCTTCGGCTTCCGCGGCAACATCCTCCCGTCGGCGGCCAACGGCCTTGTGGCGGGCGTCGGTTGGTTCGCGGTGAACAGCGTGAGCGCGGCGTTCGCACTGAACACACTGACGGACCTACGCCCCCTCCCGTCCCTCCTCCTCGTGGTCGTGGCCGAGATCCTCATCGGCTTCATCGGCCACAACTTCGTGCACACCTTCGAGAAGTACGCGTTCCCGGCGCTCGCGGTGATCTTCGTGCTGGCCGGCGTGTGGACCTTCAAGGACGCGCACCTCGGCGGGGGCGGCACGGGCGGCGGAGTGGGCGGCTTCCTCCTGGCGCTCAGCGCGTCCTGGGGCTACGCGGCGGGCTGGAACCCGTACGCCACGGACTACGCGCGCTACCTCCCGCGCACGGCGAACAAGTTCAAGACGATCCTGTACCCCGCCGTCGGCCTGTTCGTGTCGGTGACGTTCGTGGCGGTGATGGGAGCGGCTTCGGCAACGCTCCTGGCCCCCAAGGACGCAACGCCCACGGCGGCCTTCACCGGCCATCTCCCGTCCTGGCTCGGCAACTTGGTACTCCTCGCGATCATCCTCGGCGCGATCTCGGCGAACGCCCTGAACGTCTACTCCGGCGCGATCTCCCTCGCCGCGCTCGGCCTGAAGCTCCCCCCGTGGCTGAACCGCGGCGTCCTGGTGGTGGTGTCCGGGGTGGCCGGTACGGCGGCGGCCTGGGCGTCACTGTCCGACGCGGGCTCGGCGTACGAGGCGTTCCTGCTGGTGATCGCGTACTGGGTGGCGCCGTGGCTGGGCGTGGTCCTGGTGGAGCGCTGGTTCCAGTCCCGCACACCCACCGAGGAACTGGCCCCCCGCCTGACCGACCCCACCTTCACCAACTGGCCAGGCCTGGCAGCCCTGTTGATCGGCATCGGAGTCTCGGTCCCGCTCTTCTCCAACCAGGAGGACTACGTCGGCTACGTCCCGAAGCACTGGCCGTCCTTCGGCGACAGCACGCCGATCGTGGGCTTCGTACTGAGCGCGCTGCTGTACCTGGCGCTGCGCAAGGCACTGGCCCCGAAGGGCGGGGTCCAGTTTCAGCCCACCGGTGCCGACAGTGCCGACGACTGATCCACGTACTCGACCTTGATGTACCGGGCGTTCTTCGCCCCGTACGCCTTCTTGATGATCGGCTCGGCCTTGTCGGGGTCATCGACCCCGACCCGGACGAACCCCCGCTCGTTCACGCCGACTTCGCGCATCCGGAAGGTTCCGTCCCAGCGTTTCATGTCGTCGCCGATGCGGTCGGAGAGCTTGTCGAGGCTCTTCCGGCTGACGTCGGAGTCGTGCAGCCGGACGGTCACGCCCTTCAGCGCCGCGCCGCAGACATCGGCGTCGAAGCGGGCGGAGGGGACGCGCCAGACGTCGAGAGTCTGCGTCTTGTCGTTCACGGACAGCCCGGTGTAGACAGCCGCGTAGCTGCCCGCCCCCAGCGCGTCGACGTGACCGGCGAGCCGGTACATGGGGCTGTTGTCATCGCCGGTGGGGAGACTGCCGACGGGCCGGGTGCCGACGCACCGCTCGGGGGCACTGACCTTTGGCACCTTGGACACCTCGGGCACCTTGGACGCTTTGGGCGCGGCCACGTCCACGTCGGCGTGGCCGGTCTCCAGTTCGTCTACGTACAGAGCGGCGCCCAGCACCACTCCCGCGGTCGCAACGGCCGCCACGATCCAGCTGCGATTCCTCATGCGACTGTGACGCCGGAGCGGGCAGAAGGGTTCAGGCCTGGCCGTCCGCCCGCAGCACAAGGCCCAGCAGCCCGGGAAAACGCCCCTCGAACTCATCCCTGCGCAGCCGGTTGACCCGCTTGGGCCCTTCGTCGCGCTGCTCCACGATCCCGGCGCCGCGCAACACGGCGAAGTGATGACTCAGCGCGGCCTTGCCGACGGGCACGTCGAAGCTCCCGCACGTGCGCGACCAGTCGTCGGACCCCGCCAACTCCCTTACGAGGGTGAGGCGTACGGGGTCGGCGAGCGCGGCGAGGGCGGTCTGCACGGGGACGTCGTCGGGGTGGGTGTGTTCGGGGGCGGCCCGATGACTTCCAGTGGTGCGGTCTCGCTGCGCCATGCCGTCCTCCCGCTCCCTCTCCCACGTTCCCGCGCGCTCTCGCTTGCGGGGTGTTCGATGAAAACCATACACTCGCAAGTGTTCGCTTTTCATTGAACAGTCGAGCAGGGAGTCCGGCATGCGCGCGGTAGAGATCCAGGAGTACGGCGGTCCCGAGGTCCTGAAACTCGTGGAGACGGAGACACCGCGCCCCGGCCCCGGCCAGGTGAGCGTCGACGTGGCGTACACCGGGGTGAACTTCGCCGACCTCAAGGCGCGCGGCGAGGGATACCGGGTGCCAAGTCTCCCTTTCGTACCGGGACTTGAGGTCTCCGGCCGGGTAAGGGAGATCGGCGCCGACGTCGAAGGTCTCACCGTGGGCCAGGAGGTGGCGGCCCTGACGGCGGGCGGCGGGTACGCGGAGGTGGCCGTCACCGACGCGAGAATGGTCTTCCCACTCCCCGAGGGCGTGGACCTCCGCACGGCCGCCACGCTCCCCACGGTCCTCCCGACCGCGTACGCCCTCGTCCACACCGTCGGCCGCCTCCAGCCCGGCGAGACGCTGCTCGTGCAGGGCGCGGCGGGCGGAATCGGCACGGTGGTGGGGCAGTTGGCGCGGGCGGCGGGGGCGGGTTCCGTGTACGGGGTCGTATCGAGCGCGGCGAAGGCGGAGTTCGCGCGGGGGTACGGCTACGACGAGGTGTTCGTGGGCGAGTTCGAGTCACCGGTGCGGGCGGCGACGGCCGGGCGCGGGGTGGACCTCGCGCTGGACCCGGTGGGCGGCGACACCCTCAGGCACAGCCTCGCTTCCCTCGCGACCTACGGCCGCCTGGTCTCCTTCGGCAACGCGAGCTCGGCGAAGCCGTGGCAGGTGGGCCAACCCGAGCTGTACCCCGGCGCCTTCTCGGTCTCCGGCTTCTCGATCCTGACCCTGGCCCAGAACGACCCGGCAGCCCTACGAGCCCTGACGGAGCGGGCGTTCGCGACGGTGGTCGACGGCACGGTGTCTTTGCCGGTGACTGGAGAGTTCGGGTTGGAGGAGGCGGCGGAGGCGCATCGGGTGATGGGGGCGCGGACGAGCACGGGGAAGTTGCTGATCAGGGTGGCGGAGTAAGTACCTTTCGTACATGGAGTACGTGAAGATGCGCGCGATCGCGGAGGAGCTTGAGGCATACGCCCAGGGGCTTGAGGGGACGTGGCGCGTCGAGATCGGTCCGTCGGGTCCGGTGCTGGCGATGGTGCGCTCGTCGAAGCGACGCGAGGGCACGGTTCGCCGCATCCGCGAGCAGTTGGCCAAGCAACTGGCCGGCACGCATCCCGGCTACATCTGCGCGAACGGGCCCGAGATCGAGGACCCGTCGATCGGTCGTATGCGGCGTCCGAACGCCGTCGTCATCCCCGAGGCCGTACTCGACGAGGAAGGGTTCGCGGTCGACGCGACACAGGTGCTGGCCGTGATCGAGATCGCCTCGCCGTGCGACCCGAGCGACGGCTACGGCGGCGAGGCACTCGCCGCCTATCCCGCTATGGGCATCGCCCACTACCTGATCGTCGACCCGCGCACCGGCACCATCGAGGTCCACTCCGATCCATGCAGGACCGGGTACGCCCGCAAGGACCCCTACATCTTCGGGGACACAGTGCCCTTCGGCCCCTGGACGGTGAACACGTCCGCCTTCCGCCGCTACGGCAAGGCCGGCAACGACGTCACCGAAGAGCCGCCGTGAACGCCGACCAGGCAGAACGGGTGAGCATCAGTACCGGGCCCTCGGACACCTTGCTGTCACGCACCGGCACGACGGCGGGGATAGCGGGGGCGATTTCCACGCAGTCGCCGCCGTTCTCGCCGCTGTAGCTGCTCTTGATCCAAGTCGCCGCGCCCAGCTCATGCCTGTCCATGACGATCAGCATAGGCACGAACTACCGCCCAGCAAGGGGGCGTTCGGGTCAGCGAAGAGCACCCGTGAACGCCGACCAAGCAGCACGCGTGACGACCACCACCGGGCCCTCGACGACCTTGCTGTCACGCACCGGCACCACGGCGGGGATAGCGGGGGCGATTTCCACGCAGTCGCCGCCGTTGTTGTCGCTGTAGCTGCTCTTGATCCAAGTCGCCGCGCCGAGCTGGTGCCTGTCCATGGTGCTCGTAACCCTCCATCGCGTCGCTGATCAGAGCGGCGGATTCGCGGGCCGACAGGATGTCCGCCCTGAGCACATCATAGGCCTGACTGTGGCGCGCGAAGACGGCCGGATCGTCGGCGAAATACCCACGGTCCAGCGACTCCGAGTACACCCACTCATGCCCGTCGGGCAGCTTGATCAGCGAGAAGGAGTTGCGGGGGCGGATGAGTCCGAAGAGTCCCGCAGGGACTACCTGGATACGAATGTTGGGGCGCTGTCCGGCCTCCAGCAGACGCGCGCACTGGTCCCGCATGACCTCCGGGCTCCCCACCGCGTTGCGCAGACAGCTCTCGTCCAGCACCGCGACATACAGGGGCCCTTCGTCGGCGAAGAAGCGCGGCTGGCGACTCAACCTGGCCCGGACGCGCTCCTCCACCTCCTCACCGCTCGCAATCTGAGAGAACAGCGCGTGCGCATAGCCCGGGGTCTGCAACAACCCTGGAATGACACGCTCTTGATACGCCCGCAGCGCGACAGCCTGCGCATCCATCTCAGCTCGCCGCTCGAACCAATCCGGATGCTGCACCTCGGGGTACCAGTCGATCTGGCGCCACATCCGCAGCAACGCCCCACCCGTGTGCAGGATTTCGTCACACGTCTTCGCGAACGACTCCTGCGGAACCCGTGTCCCCGCCTCGATCTTGGCCACATGAGAACGGTCGCAGTGGAGTTGCCGGGCCAAAGCCTCCTGCGTGAGCAACTCGGTCTCGCGATAGAAGCGGAGTAAGTCACCGAACAGCACCGCGTTACTGACTCCGCCCGTGGCCTCCGCATTGCGATAGGTCACCGAACCCGCCCCCCTCCGTGGCAATGGCCCAATGGCACGCGCCAAGCATTGATACGCACCGTTCCCCTAGGCGACTCTCAATACACCCAGAGTGATGAAGTGGCCCCGGAGTGAACATGGTTGAGCCGATCGCGAACCAGATCGAACAAGGAACGCTCGTCTACGACATCAGTACGAACAAGGTGGGTGAATACCGAGGCAAGGCAGGGCCCTACGCGATGCTGCGCCCGCTCGGCGGCGGCCGGGAGTGGGAGGCCCCACCGGAAGCCGTACGCCCGGCAACACCCCAGGAACGGCTGATCGCGAGCGTGAAGGCGGCCAACTCCCGCTCCTGGGTGGGTAATTCCGTGCCGTACGACATCACCACACCCCCCGCCCCCGTCCCCGACTGCCAGCCCTGCTTCGACCTGGCCGCATTCCGGGACGACGCCCGTGCCCGCAACGACGGCACCGCCGAGACCGACGCGAACGTCCTGCTGCGCCGGCACCAACACCGGGACCACGACATCCGACACCGCCGAATCTTCCGCTACGTGCCGTACTCGATCGTCCAAGACCCCACCGCGGAACCGGAGTACGAGGCCCACTGCGTCTCCGGCGACGACCACGACTGCGCCGCCACCTCCGGCCCCCACGCCAACCCGACCGACGTAGAGGAATGGCAACGCAAGCACACCCAGGAAACCCGGCACACCCGCTACCGCCGCAGCTTCGCGGACTACGCGGTGCTGGAGCCACAGCCTCAGGGCTGAACAGGCCCCCCACGCCAACACGTGACCGTCGGGACACCGACAAGGCCCCACCAACAAGGCCCCACCTCAGTGCAGAGCAAGAACGCAGAACTCATGCCCTTCCGGATCCGTCAGACACGTCCACGAGACATCGCCCTGGCCGACGTCGAGGTCGGTGGCGCCGAGACCCCGAAGCCGTTCCACCTCCGCCGCCTTGTCGTCACCGGGATACGGCAACAGGTCGAGGTGGATGCGGTCCGGCACGGTTTTCGGGTCAGGCGTGCGGAGGAATTCCAGGTACGGCCCGACACCCTCGGCGGAGCGCAACGACGCCTGGTCGTCGGAGACTTCGAGCACGGCCCAGTCCATCGCCCCGCCCCAGAACCGGGCCATCGCTCGCGGATCCACACAGTCGACGACCACCGCGGCGATCGGCCCCGTGTCCCGATAGGTCTCCCGAGGTTCCAGCACGCAGAACTCGTTGCCCTCGGGGTCGGCTAGGACCGTCCACGGCACATCGCCCTGGCCCACGTCGGCGGGCGTCGCGCCGAGAGACCGTAGGCGCGCGATCAGCTCCGCCTGGTGGGTCGTAGACGTGGTGGCGAGGTCGAGGTGCAGGCGGTTCTTCGTCGGCGGCTTGGGGTGCGGGACGGGGATGAGGTCGATGCCCAGGCCGAGCGGTTCGGGCCAGACGAGGCCGCCGCCGGGGCCGACGTAGGTCGTCACGCCGGGGCTGAGCACGCCCCAGCCGAGCGCCTCCCCCCAGAACCGGCCGAGCCCCGAACAGTCAACGGCCTTGATATTCACCTGAACAGGACGCAGCGCCATGCCGACGATCCTAGGCACCACCCCGCTCAACACACCGGACCCACGGCCATCCGTATCCCCCGAAACGGACGGACGCGGGCCCGGGTATCAGCAAGTCTGGACCGGCGGATGGTCACACCGGAAGAGGTTTCCAGAAATCTGCTCTAGAAATTCACTCTAGAACCGAGTTCCCAATACGCTGTCCCGCATGAGCCCCAAGCAACACCGCGGCGAGGTCACCGCAGACCTGCTCCTCGACGCCGCGCTGCGCCTGTTCGCGGAGCAGGGCGAACAGGGCCTCACCGTCAGCGCCGTGACCAAGGCCAGCGGTGTCAGCCTCGGCAGCCTGTACCACCACTTCGGCAGCCTGGACGGTCTGTTCGACGCGCTGGCGCAGCGCTGGCTGAGCCGGCTGCTGAGCGAGTTGATCACCGCACTCCAGGCGACCCGCACCGCCCGCACCGGCATCCGCGCGATCGTACGCACGCATCTGACCTTCGTCCGCGAACACCGGGACGCCGCCCTGCTGTTGCACTCCGCCAGAACCGACCAGCGGAACATGATCCAGGCCAGAGAGCTCCGCGACTCCCAGGAGGCCAGGCTCTCGGTGTTCGCGACCTGGGTCCAAACCCACGTCGATTCAGGCGAGTTGGCCCCGCTGCCGCTCCCCCTGCTGGAGACCCTCGTCCTGGGCCCACTGGTCGGCGTGGTCCGCCGCTGGCTCTCCGGCATCGACGACGTCGAACTCGACCTCGACGAGGCGGCACGCGTACTCCCGGAACGCATCTGGCGATCGGTCGCGGCGGACCCGAAGTGAAGTAACTCTGGGCTCAAGTACCCCTGGGCTGAAGCAACCCAGGACTGAAGTACCCCCGGGCTATGGACAATTCAGGGCGAATTTTGACACGGTCAGGTGTCATGCCCCTCACCGCAGACCTCAGCACAGACCTTGCCTTCTACGCCGCCCAGAGCCCGTACTCCGACCCCGGCGCCCTCGCCCACCACTACGCCGACCTCCCGCGCGCCCCCGCCCAACTCGCCCGTATCACCCGCGACTTGCTCATCCACCGGCTGGAAGACGGCTTCTACGACCACACCCACCCCACCGACCGCCTCCACAACGACGCCGAGACCCGCTACATCGACGACACCCTGCGGATCCTCGTCGCCCGCGACCCCGCCCCGCTCACCCTGCGGCGCACACCCGGCGACCGGTTCGTCGGAGTGTGCCGGGACTTCTCGCTGCTGCACTGCTCGTTCCTGCGACACCTGGGCATCCCGGCCCGTATCCGCTCCGGCTTCGCCGACTACTTCAACTCGCCCGACACCGACGCCTCCGAGCTCTTCCACGGCGACCACGTCGTCACCGAGTACTGGGACGACGACCGCGGCTGGCTCCTCGCCGACTCCCAGCTCACCGACTCCACCGTCACGGACCACTGGAACGTCGACTTCGACCCGATGGACGTACCCCGCGAACGTTTCCTCGTCGCAGGCGAGGCCTGGCAGGCCATCCGCACCGGCGGCGCCGACCCGACGACCTTCGGCCTGCACCGGCCGGAGGAGGGCCCGTTCTGGGGCGAACGGTTCGTCGCGGGCAACATCCGCCTCGACCTCGCCGCCCTGAACAAGGTGGAGACCCTGTTGTGGGACGTGTGGAGCGAGGACGAGGGCAAGCCCGGGGAACGGTTGCCCGAGGCCTCACGCGCGTTCTACGACCGTGTCGCCCCGGTCGTCAGCGGCGAGGTCGCCTTCGACGCCGTACGGAAACTGTTCACCGAGGACGACACCCTCCGCACCCCGCCCACCGTGACCTGCTACGCCCCCTTCAACGGGCCCAGCCAAGTCACCCTGCGCCAGGCCGACTTCTAGGCCACCGTCCGCAGCCCCCGTACCTGAGCCGCCCCCATCCCCCGCACCACCCGATGCGCGCACACCGCCGCCAGCAACTCCCCCAGCAGATCCGGGTCGTCGATCTCCAGGCCGAGCAACGACTCGATGCGTTCCAGGCGTTGGTAGAGGGACTGGCGGCCGATGTGCAGGAGGGCCGCCGTCCGCGTGGGCGAGCAGCCGTGCCGCAGGTGCACTTCCAGCGTGCGCACCAGGTCGCTCGGGTGGGCCGCCTCCCAGGACAGCAGCGGACCCAACGCGTGCTGCACCAGCCGCGCCAACCGGTCCCGGTTCGCGTCGACACCGCCCCGCGTCAGCTCCCGTTCCAGCGCCAGCGCTCGCGCCGACGTCACCAACGGGCCCTCGGGGGCGGCGGGTTCGGCCGCCGGGACCGTCAGGGCGAGTTCCAGGGTCGTACGGGCCGCCCGTAGCGTGTCGCTCCAGCGCAGCCAGCCGCTGCCGGTGTCGACCGCGTGGCCGACCGCCACCGTCAGCCCGGGGTCGGCCGCCGTACGGAACGCTTCCTGGACCGCGCGGATGGGGTCGCCGGAGACGGAGCCGGGGAGGGCCAGCAGGGCCAGTACGTCGCCCGGGAACGCCGCCCGCAGCACGCTCGCGCCACCCAGCAGCCGTACCGCCCGGTCCACGGCCGTCACGTCCCGCGCGCCGTGCACGGAGACGCCGATCAGGCGGGCGCCCGGGCCGGGGTGGAAGCCGGCCAGGGCCGAGCGCGCCTCGACCTCCGGCTGGTTCAGCGCGGCCCGGTCGGCGAGGTCCGCCAGGAGCGCGGCCGTGTGGTCGTCGCCCCACGGTCGTACGACGGAACGGCCGGAGAGGCCCCGGGCCACGATCGCCCGGTTGGCGGCCTCGGTGATCCGTACGAAGGGGACGACCCGGTGGAGGGCCAGGAGGGGCAGGCCCAGGCGGCGGGCCTCGTCCGTGACCTCCGGAGGCATCGTGGGGAGGGAGCGGCCGATCTCCACCGCCAGGCCGGACGCGCCCCGGGCCGCCAGCTCGCGGACGTAGCGGCGGCGGATCTCGGCGTCCGTGTCGGTGAGGCCGAAGCCGTTGGTGAGGAGGAGTTCGCCGCCGTCGAGGAAGTTCGCGCCCTCGTAGACCTCGCTGGAGTGGACCCAGCGCACGGGGCGGTCGAGCGCGGCCTCGCCGGCCAGCAGTTCGGGCTCGGTGGCACGGACCGGGTCGAGGGCCAGAACCTCACGGAGGGTGAGTGCGGGCACGGGAACCTCCAGAGGCGCGGACAGTTCGTCCGGTTAAGGGTTGCGGGGAGAGTACTTTCCGCACGTTGCCCTCGTGTTTCGCCCACTGGAGAGTGAAGACATGAAGCCTTTGGATCAGGCACAGGCGAGCGCCTGGCTCGCCACCGCCGTCGCGGAGGCCCGCGCCGGGCTCGGCGAGGGCGGCATCCCGATCGGCGCCGCGCTCTACGGCGCCGACGGCACCCTGCTGGGGCGCGGCCACAACCGGCGCGTCCAGGACGACGACCCCTCGATGCACGCGGAGACGGCCGCGTTCAAGGCGGCGGGGCGGCAGCGGTCGTATCGAGGGACGACCATGGTCACGACCCTCTCGCCCTGCTGGTACTGCAGTGGGCTGGTGCGGCAGTTCGGTATCTCACGGGTTGTGGTCGGCGAGGCCGCCACTTTCCACGGCGGGCACGACTGGCTCGCCGAGCACGGTGTGGAGATCGTCCTCCTCGACGATCCCGAGTGCACCTCGCTGATGCGCGACTTCATCAAGAACAACCCGGCACTCTGGAACGAGGACATTGGTGACTGAGCCCCAGCCCCAGACCAAACCCCGCATCCCCACGATCGACCTGAAGCCTTGGATCTCGGGGGACGAGCAGACCCGGAAAGACATCGCCCGTACCGTCGACGACGCCCTCCAGACCGCCGGGTTCCTGCTCGTCACCGGGCATGGGGTCGACCCGAGTCTCCGGTCCCGGATCCGGGAGGCCTCCCGCGCCTTCTTCGCCCTCCCCGCCGACGTGAAAGAGGCCTACTCCGCCAAGGTCGGCGGGCGCGGCTGGCTCGGGCCCGGTGCCGAGGCCAACGGGTACTCGGAGGGGACCGAGACCCCGCCCGATCTGAAGGAGTCGCTGACCTTCGCCACGCACCGGCCCTTCGAGGACCCGGAGATCAACGCCGAGTGGTACGCGCCCAACGTGTGGCCGACGGAGATCCCGGGGCTCCAGGCGCTCTGCGAGGAGTACCTCGACCGGATGGGCGAGCTGGAGAAGCAGCTGCTGTCGCTGCTCGGGGTCGCGCTCGGGCTCGAAGCCGACTTCTTCTCCCAGCACATGGACCATCCGACGTACGGGTTCAACATCAACTGGTACCCGGGGGTGGAGGTCGTCGGGGAGCCGGAGCCGGGGCAGTTCCGGATCGGGCCGCACACCGACTTCGGGACCGTGACCATCCTCGACCGGCAGGCCGGGAAGGGGGGACTTCAGGTCTTCACCGACGAGGGCGGGTGGGAGGACGCGCCATTCGATCCGGCGGCGTTCACCATCAACATCGGTGATCTGATGGCCCGTTGGACCGGGGACCGGTGGCGGTCCGGGCGGCACCGGGTGCTGCCGCCGCCCGCCGACTCACCGGCGGAGGAGCTGATGTCGCTCGTCTACTTCGGCGAGTGCACGCCCGGCACGCTCGTGGAGTCCCTGCCCGCGCCGGTCGGACGGGTGGCGTACGACGCCGTCGACTCGCATGTCTATCTGCGGGAGAAACTGGACTCGATCACCGTCGACTGACCCAAGAGTCCGGACGCGTTCCGACATTTTCGTAACTCAACGGACACCACGCGATCTGGTCCGAAACAACTCCCCCTATTTACCCTGGTGTTGATAGACAGGTTCCGGTGCCAGGCGACCGCTCAGGGGGAGATGCGGTGGGTAGAGGGTTGCATGGACGCGGGGCGCTGTTCGAGGCACAGCCGCCCGGTCTCGCCTCGCGCCTGATCGGCCTGCGCCCGTACGAGCTGCTCACCTCGCCGTACGAACACCCGGAACCGCCCTTCGTGGTGCTCGCGGGCGCGCGCGGGCTCGGCAAGAGCATGGCGCTGGCCGAGCTGCGGAGCGCGTACCGCGGGCACACGCCGGTCGCGTTGATCGACTGCGAGGCCGACCGGCTCACCCGGCTGCCGGACGGGCGGCCCGCGGCGACCTGGTCGCCGGTGTGGCAGGCGCTGGCGTCCGTGGCCGAGCAGTTGAGGGAACCCGTGGTGCACGGGGCCGGGAACATCGACTTCCCGCGTCTCGAAGCCGGGCTGCTCGCCGTGTGCGCGACCGGCTGGGGCGCCCAGGACGAGGACAGCGCCCGCGAGGAGGCCCGGCGCATCCTGCTGCTGAGCGACCCGGCCCGGCGCTGGGCGGTGATCGCGCAGGGCTGGGCCGGCAAGGTCGCCTCCCGGCTGATCGCGAATCTGTCGGGTACGGGGCCGGTGGGCCAAGCCGTCATCGAGGCGACCCTGGACACCCTCTTCGAGCTGGTGTGGACGCCGAACGGGCTGTTGAAGGCGGGCGCCGACTGGTACCGCGCCTACCCGGGTGCGAGCGGTGACGCCAAGCGCGGGCTGATCGAGATCGCCCGCGACTTCCGCGCCGACGGCACCTCCCGCGCGGACGCCGAACGCTGGCTGCTGCGCGCCCTGTTGGCCGATCTGGGCGACACGTATCGGCGCCGGTGGGAGCGGATGCGGCGAGTCGGGCGGCCCGTCGTCCTCGTCGACAACGTGCAGTCGGGGCCGGGTCCCGGGCTGATGAAGGCCGTACTGAAGGAACGTGCCGACGGAGTCGGGGACCAAGTCGTCTTCTTCGCCGGGCTGCGCGGCCACCGTCACCCCGAACTGCCGGACGCCGTACGGCATCCGCTGCCGGAGGTGGCCCGCGCGAGCGGGTGGGTGCCGGGGGCCTCGCCCTCGTCCCGGGCGCTGTTGGTGACCTTGCCGGCGCTGACTCCCGAGGAGGCACGGCGCGTCATCGCCGACGTATGTGCCACCGCCACCGACACCGACGGCGCTACGCGTGTCGAGGTGCCACCCCAACTGCCGTACGCCATCCACCGGTTGACGGCCGGAAGTCCGCTGGGGGCCGCGATGCTGGGGCAGGCCGTACGGCAGAACCGGCCCGTGGGGGCGGTCAGTCCGGGTGAGTTGCTGACCGCCGGGATCGAGCGGGAGGGGGACGCGGAGCACGATCGGCGGCCTGTGTACCGGGAGTTGCTCGACCGGCTGGTGCCGCCGGGGCTCGCGGAGGAACTCGCCGTGCTCGCCACCGCGCACGACGGGGACTCGGCGCGGGCACTGGCCGAGGCCCGGCTCGGGGACAGTTTCGGGGCGGCCGGGGTGAACCGGCTGCGCACCCAACTCGCCGCCGAGGGACTGCCCCCGGCCGAGGGCTACTTCGTCGGCGACCCCTTCCTGCGCACCCTGCTCCTCCTACGGCTGCACCTCGACGACGCCGACCACGGCCGCTGGCGTGCCGTGCACCGCTCCCTGCTCTCGCACTACGACGGCCTGCCCGGCAACCCGGACACCCCGGCCCGCGCCCGCTACCGCCTGCACCACGAACTCGCCCTGGGCGACACGGCGGACGCGGTCGCCTACCTGCGGAACACCTTCCGCACCATCACGCCGTACGCCTGGCTGGAGACGCTGCTGTTCGTCACCGCCGCGCCCTACTACCACGCGCACGATCCGCACGGCCGGGACATCGGCGCCCCCGGCGACCACCGCAAGGCCGTCGCGCTCGCCCGCACGGACGCCGAGGAGGACCCTCCGCCCGGCGTGGATCCGACTCTGCATCTGACGGTACGGCGGCTGCTGCACGCGGTGTGGCAGGTGACGGATCCGCTGGTGCTGCCGGACGAGGAGGTCGCGGGGCGGATGCACTTCGATCTGGAGCAGTTGTCGAACATCTGGCCCGCGGGCAGTGAACCGCTGTGGCGGGCCGCCCAGCAGTGGCCCGAACAGGCCCTGGCCGGGCGCCCGTTGCGGGTGCCGGGCGGCGAAGACCGAGACGGGGGCGGGCGATGAGAGCGTGGCTGCACGAACTGGTCCAGCGGATCCGGACGCTTCCGATCTACCGCTACACGGCCCTCGTGCTCGCCGCCGCGCTGGTCTTCGGGCTGGTCCAGCTGACCCGCACCCTCCTGCACGACGACCGTTCCTGCGCGGCCGGGGTGGCCCGGCCCGAGGACAGCGGGGAGTGCGTGGGGGTGTCGACCTCGGCGTTCGACTTCGGGCAGCGCCGGTTCGCCGCCACCATCAGGGCGGTGGACCACGAGAACCGTTCCCTCAAGGCCGGTACGTACGTCACCGTCGCCCTGTACGAGCCGTTCAGTTCGAGCGACGCCGACAACCTGAACGACGTGCTGCACGAGTTGCAGGGCGCGTATCTCGCGCAGTACCGGGCCAACCACGACGACAACGGCGAGACCCCGTACATCCGGCTCGTGCTCGCCAACCCCGGTGCCGACGGCGCCTATTGGGAGCGGACGGTCGACCGGCTCTCGGCGATGACGGACACCTCCGACCGGCTGCGCGCGGTCACCGGGATAGGGACCAGCACCGACAACAACAAGAAGGCCGTCGCGGAACTGACCCGGCTCGGCATCCCGGTGGTCGGCTCCTCCATCACCGCCGACGACCTCGCCAACGGCCAGCAGGGCAAGGACCCTTACCCCGGCCTGGCCCGCGTCTCCCCCACCAACACCGACGAGGCCCGCGCCCTCGCCGCCTATGCCAAGGTGACGGCCGACCGGGCCCTGCTGGTCTACGACAAGCCCGGCGACCCGTACACGAAGACGCTCCAACAGGCCTTCGCCACCCTGCTCAAGGGCTCGCCGTACGGGTCGTGGCCGTTCACCCCGCCCGCGAACCGGAGCCAGGAGGGCAGTACGCCCAACACCTTCCGGCAGATCACCGACCTCGTCTGCGACACGGACGCCAAGCTGAACACCGTGTTCTTCGCCGGACGGCACACCCAACTCCGCCAGTTCATCAACGCGTTGGGCCGCCGCGGCTGCCAGTCCCGCACGTTCACCGTGCTCACCGGCGACGAGGGCTCGTACCTCACCGGCGACAAGAAGCTCGACCGCAGCGCCCTGCAACACGGCGTCGCCGTCCGCTACACCGCCCTCGCCCACCCGGACGCCTGGGTCAACAAGCCCCCGGCGACGGGTGGTTCGGCCCAGGACACCCAGGACCTGAAGAAGCTGGTGGCCGCCGCCAGGACCTCCCCCGTCGGCCCGATCGGCCCGGCGTCCCTCGACGACGGCCAGGCGATCATCGCCTACGACGCGATGCGCCTCGCCGTCCACGGCATCCGCGAGGCCACCCCCGACCAGCAGAAGATCCCGCCCCTCGCGGACGTCGGCCTCCAATGGCCGCAGGTGAAGGGGTCGTTGCGGGTGAACGGGGCGAGCGGCTGGATCTGCCTGGACATCCACGGCAACCCGTACGACAAGGCCGTACCGATAGTGGAACTCACGCCGAAGGGCACCGCCCGCTTCGTGAAGATCGCCTGGCCGGAGAACCGGCCTCCCGGGAAGGAGTGCCTGCCTCCGGCCTGAGCACCGCGGTTTGCTACGGCCTCAACACCCCTGTTTCCTACGGCCGTTCGCCCGCCTTGTCGACGATGGCCCGGCGCAGGACGGCGGTGTTCGCCGTGACCGTGCCCTTCTTCACGCCCGCGTTGTCCTTGGTGGCCACCTCGCGCTCACCGAGGAACTCGTAGGTCTTCGCGTCGAAGATCCACTCGTCCCTGAGCGGGTTGTAGGGGTCGGTCCGGGCGATGGCGACACCAGGGCGCCCGGTGGCGTCCTTCACCCCCTCGACCGTCGCCACTCCGGGAATCCTGGCCACCGCCCGGAACAGCGCCGCGCTCTGCTTCGGCGGCACGATGGAATCGCGGAGGAGATCGCCGACCAGCACGAACATGGCCTGGTTCTTGTCATCACCGCCGTACTTCGGGGCGGTGGTGGCCAGGTAGTCGTACATCGCGTCGGCGTCGGTCGGCAGCGTCTTCACGTGGTTGTAGAAGGACGAGACGTCCCAGCCGGCCTTGCCCGGCTTGACGTCGACCGGGACGGAGTGCGACCCCATGCCCGCCTGCCGCACCAGCCCGACGTGCAGGCCGTCCACCGACGTCCACACCTCCTGCCGGTGCAGCGGATCGATCGTGGCCTTCGTTCCCTCCCCGTCGTGTGTGTACGACACCTGGCTCTCCACGTACACGAACTGGTCGTCGCGGACCGTGCCGTAGGACTTCTCGTGCTCGGCCGCGAGCGCGATGTCCTCCAGGAGCGCGGCCGTCGACTTCCGGGGCGGCTTCGCGGGCGGCGTCGGCGAGGAGCCGGACGAAGGCAGCACCACGAAGGCGACGGCCGCGGCGGTGGCGACGGCGGTCGCCGCGATCGCGGGCCGTAGCCACTTGTTCCGCCGGGGCGCGGGCGCACCCTGCTGGACAGCTACAGCCTCGTGCCGGATCTCGGTCATCAGATGCTCCTTGAGGAGTCGGTGACGGCCCGGCGGGAGGTCTCTCTCGGGGAGTTCCGGGAGCTGGTTCATCGCTTGTCCTCCCTCAGGGGCCCGACCGCACTGCCGCGGTCACCTTTCATCTGTCCGTCCCTCGGGAGGAGTTCCGTACTTTTGAGATGTTTCGCGAGCTTTGCGCGCGCCCGCGAGAGCCGCGACCGTACGGTCCCCACGGGCACCCCGAGCGCCTCGGCGGCGGCCTGGTAGTCGAGCCCGGACCACACGCACAGGGCGAGCACCTCGCGCTCGGCGCGGCGCAGGGTGGCCAACGCGGCGCGTACGAGGGCGAGTTCGGCCCGGTCGTCGAGGCGGGCGGCGACCTCGTCGGCGAAGTCGCGCTCGACCTCGTCGCGGGGCAGCCGGGAGAGCGCCGCCGCGTGTCTTCGGGCGGCGCGGCGGGTGTTGCGCGTGACGTTGGTGGCGATGCCGAGCAGCCAGGGCCGTAGCGAACCGCCCTCCTCGTCGACCTTGCCGCGCAGGCGCCAGGCGTCCAGGAAGGTCAGCGACACGAGGTCCTCGGCCTGCGCCCAGTCCCCCGTGAGCCGGAAGGCGTGGTTGTAGACGGAGCGTGCGTACGCGTCGAAGAGCTCGCCGAAGGCGTCGTGATCCCCCGCGCGGATGCGTTTCCTCAACCGCAGATTCGTATCCACACCCCTTTACCTGTCCGGACGACGAAGGCCGGTTCCGGTGACCCATGTCACACGGAACCGGCCTCTGCCGTAAGGGAGTTGCGGCTTCGGGATACGGCTTACACGCCGGCGTAGGAGTGCTTGCCGCCGACGAAGATGTTGACGCCGTAGTAGTTGAAGATCCAGCAGCCGAAGGCGATCAGGGCCAGGTAGGCGGCCTTGCGGCCCTTCCAGCCGGCCGTGGCGCGGGCGTGCAGGTAGCAGGCGTAGGCGACCCAGGTGATGAACGCCCAGGTCTCCTTCGGGTCCCAGCCCCAGTAGCGGCCCCAGGCCGACTCGGCCCAGATCGAGCCCGCGATGATCGTGAACGTCCACAGCGGGAAGACGGCCGCGTTCACGCGGTAGGAGAACTTGTCGAGGTTCGCCGAGGCGGGCAGCCGCTCCATCACCGAGGTGGAGAAGGCGCCGGGCTTGCCGCCGTTCGCGAGCTTGCTCTCGTACGAGTCCTTGAAGAGGTACAGGAGCGTGCCTACGGCGCCCACGTAGAAGACCGCGCCGCAGATGATCGCGGTCGAGACGTGGATGTACAGCCAGTACGAGTGGAGGGCGGGAACCAATTGATCGCTGGCGGTGTACAAGACAGTGACGGCGATGCCGAGATCGAGGAGGACCGTCGTGACCAGGAACAGGCCGAGCCAGCGCACGTTCTTCTTGAGCAGCAGCAGCGTCAGGTACACGCCGACGGCGACCGTGGAGAAGGTGATGTTGAACTCGTACATGTTGCCCCAGGGCGCCCGCTCCACCGAGGCCGCGCGGGCGATGACGCCGCTCAGCTCGATGAGGAAGGCAAGCACCGTGAGGGACACGGCGATACGGCCGTAGAGGTCGCCCTGTTCGTCCCCGCCGTGCGCGCCGGGACCGTCCGGCACGTCACGCGAGCCGGACGCGGCCCGTACGACCACCTTCGGCCGCTCCAGCACGGCGGTGCCGCCGGCGTTCTGCACGGTGACGGCGGGCGCCGCCGCCTTCTTCGCCTCGGCACCGGTCAGCGCGGCGGCCGTACGGCCGATCTTGCTGCGGCTGCCGAAGGTCCATTCGGCGATGTACGCGAAGAAGGCCAGGGTGTAGACGGCCATCGACGAGTAGATCAGCGTGTTGCTGAGGTTGGCCAGGTGCTCGTTGGTGGCAGCGGCCAGATTGGTCACGGAGGCGATGTCGGTTGCGGCGGCGAGAGTCACTTCTCAGCCCCTTCGGCGGGTACGGGCGGTTCGACGCCGGAGTCGGAGTCGTGGGTGTCGGCGTCGGAGTTGGGGGTGTTCGGGTCGTCGGCGGGGGGTTTTGGGGCGTCGGCGGTCTTGGGGGCGTCGATCTTCGGGCCGTCGGCCGGCTTCGTCGGGGCCCGGTCGTGCACCAGCGCGGCCAGGTCGCCGAGTTCCTCGGGGAGTTTCGCGGACTCGCTGCGGCCGAGGCCGGCCATCTCGACGACCGTCACTCCGTCCGCGCCGCGCGTAGCCCGCACCCAGACGCGGCGGCGCTGGATGAACAGGGAGCCGGCCAGACCGAGGATCGCGGTGAGGGCGCCGGCCAGGGCCCAGGTGGTGCCGGGCTGCTGGACGACCTGGAAGCCCGCCCACTCCTTGATCTGCTTGTCGAAGGTGATCGACCCGGCGCCGTTCGGCAGCTTCATCGTCTCGCCGGGCAGCAGCTGGGCCTTGAGGATCTTGCCCTTGGAGTCCTTGAACTGCTTCAGGTTCTTGGTCTCCAGCTGGTACACGTTCTGCGGGATGCCCGAGTTGACGCCCAGATCACCGTGGTAGCCGGTCACGTTGAGCACCGGGTAGTCGAGCCCGGGGTACTGGGAGAACATCGTGCCGCTGCCCTTGGCGTACGTCGGCACGAACAGGGCGGCGAAACCGAGCTGTTCGGCGACGCCCTGGGCGTTCTTGTAGCCGTCGAGGACCTTGATGGCGCCCTGCGAGGTGACGTTGGAGTCGATCGGCAGCATCGGTACGGCCTGGTGGAAGACCACGTTGCCCTTGCCGTCCCGGACGGTGACGACCGGGGCGTAGCCGTGGCTGACGAGGTAGACCTTCGAGTCGCCGATCTCCAGCGGCTCGTTGACCTTGATGGTGTGCTTCTCGGACTTGCCGTAGGCGCCGATGCTGTAGCTGATGTCGGCCTGGAAGGTGCTCGGGGTGCCGCGGTTGGGGCCGGTGCGCTCGTACGTGCCGATGAAGTTCTTCAGGTTGAAGCTGAACGGCACGAGGTCGTCGTCGCTGAAGAGGTTGCCGGACTTGAAGTCGTCGTACTGGGTGAGGGTGTTGGAGAAGCCGTCGCCCTCGACGATCAGCTTGTCGCCCTCGGACTTGAAGAGCTGGCCCCAGGCAAAGGCGATCAGCATCACGATCAGCGCGAGGTGGAAGAGGAGGTTGCCGGTCTCGCGGAGGTAGCCCTTCTCGGCGGCTACGGCGTCCCCGGCGATGTGCGCGCGGAAACGCCGCTTCTTCAGCGCCGCGAGGGCGACTTCGCGGACCTGCTCGGGCTCGGCGGCGGTGCGCCAAGTGGCGTACGCGGGAAGGCGGTTGAGCCGCTTGGGCGCGCCCGGCGGACGGCCGCGGAGCTGGCCGACGAACTGCCAGGTGCGCGGGATGATGCAGCCGATGAGGGAGACGAAGAGGAGGACGTAGATCGCGCCGAACCAGGCGGAGCCGTAGACGTGGAAGAGGCCGAGCTTCTGGTAGATCGGCCCGAGCGTCTTGTGCGCGTCCTGGAACTCGGAGACCTTCAGCGCGTCGGTGCCGGACTGCGGGATCAGCGAGCCGGGGACCGCGCCGAGCGACAGCAGGAACAGCAGCATCAGCGCGACCCGCATCGAGGTCAGCTGGCGCCAGAACCAGCGCGCCCAGCCGAGCGCCTCGCGACCGGTCCAGGCGAGCCAGCCGGTGAGGCCGGGCCTGCGGTTGCCGCCGAAGGAGCCGGGCATGGCCGTCTCGACGGGGGCCGTGGAGAGCTGGGAGCCTGCGGCGCCGAGATCCTGGTCGTCGGCGGAGGAATCGGCCCGGGGCGAGTCAGCGGGCGTCTCGGCGGGCGAGTCGGCGGTCGTCTTGCTCATCGATCAGATCCCTACAGTGAAGCCGTCGGACCAGCCCTGCATGTCCTGCACCAGCGCGTCCCAGGCGCCGGTGAGCAGCAGCACGCCGGTCACGATCATCATGGTGCCGCCGACGCGCATCACCCAGACGTAGTGGCGCTTGACCCAGCCGAAGGCGCCGAGGGCCTTGCGGAACGCGACCGCGGTGAGGACGAAGGGGACACCCAGGCCGAGACAGTACGCGACGGTCAGTATGGCGCCGCGACCGGCACTCGACTGCTGCGAGGAGAGCGCGATCACGGAGGCGAGCGTGGGGCCGATACAGGGCGTCCAGCCGATCCCGAACAGCGCGCCGAGGATGGGCGCCCCTATCAATCCGGCGGTCGGCCTCTTGTGGAAACGGAACTCACGCTGGGTCAGCCACGGCATGAGCCCCATGAAGAAGACGCCCATGAGGATCATGAAGACGCCGAGGATCTTGGACAGGACGTCCTTCTGCTCCTGCAAGGTCTGCCCGAAGTAGCCGAACAGCGCCCCGCCGGACACGAACACAGCGGTGAAGCCAAGGACGAAGAGGGAGGCGCCGGCGACCATCCGGCCCCGCCGGGCATCGCCCAGGTCGGTGCCGCTGACCCCGGTGACGTAGGAGAGGTAGCCGGGGACGAGGGGCAGGACGCACGGCGAGAAGAAGGAGACGAGCCCACCGAGTACGGCGATCGGCAGGGCGAGCAGCAGGGCCCCGCTGAAGACCGTCTCGTTCTGGCCCGGCAGGGCGGCGGCGGCGAGCAGCACGTCAGCTCACTTCTCCGCGATGACCGGGTCGAGCATTTCGCGCAGCTTCTCCTCGCTGAGTGCCTGGAGTGCGCGCGCCGCGATCTTCCCGTCCCGGTCGATGACGATCGTGGAGGGGATGGCCTGCGGGTTGAGGGTGCCCTTCTTGAAGCGGAGCATCAGCTTGCCCGTCGGGTCGTAGAGACTCGGGTACGGGACCTGGTACTTCTTCTCGAACGCCACGGCCGGGTCGGTGCTGGTGTCGCGGGTGTTGAGGCCGACGAACTGGACGTCCTTGTTGGCCGTGGCCTTGGCGACCTGGACCAGGTTGTCCGCCTCGGCGCGGCACGGGGAGCACCAGGAGCCCCACACGTTGACGACGAGGACCTTGCCCTTGTAGTCGGCGGTGCTGAGGGTCTTGCCGTCGATGGTCTTGCCGGACAGATCGGGGGCGGCCTGGCGGTCGCCCTTCTTGACGGTCGCGATGCCGTCGGAGCCGGTGATGAAGTTGGTGTTGCCCGAACCTCCGGAGGTGCCTCCGGAGCTGCACGCGGACAGCACCAACGCGGCGACGGCAACACCGGCGGTCGACAGGACGGCGCGGCTACGGGCGCGACTGGCGGCACTCATGTGAAAAGTTTCGCATGCCCGTTCTGGGGATCTTGCGCGCCCCCCTCAACGGCGTACGGCGGGCGGAAAACCGCATTTCAGACGGCATTTCAGGCGGCGTCTCCAGTGGCCGTGGAGGAGGCCGACGAGGAGGTGCCGGGGCTCGCGGGCAGGAAGGACTTCCAGCCGCCGGCCGGTGCCTGGCCGACGTCGAGGGTGCGCAGCTTGGCCAGCACCTCGGGCTTCTGCACGTCGATCCAGTCGGTGAACTGCTTGAAGGAGACGAGCCGTACGTCCTCGCCCTTCTCCTTCAACTGGGCGATGTGCTTGAAGGCCTGCTCGACGGCGTCCATGTAGATGCCGCCGTTCCAGTGCTCGAAGTGGTTGCCGATGAAGAAGGGGGCGCGGTTGGACTCGTAGGCGCGCTGGAAGCCGGATATGTAGGCCTGCGCGGCCTGGGTACGCCAGCCCGGGTAGTTGTAGGCGGGCGCGTTGGTCGAGTTGACGGACTGGTTGGCCAGCATGTTGTAGTCCATCGAGAGGACTTCGAAGCTGTGCCCGGGGAAGGGGACCGCCTGGAGCGGGTAGTCCCAGACGCCGTTCCGCTTCACGGGCCAGACCTGGCGGCCGCCGGGCGAGGAGGCGTCGTAGCGCCAGCCGAGGGAACGGGCGGTGGGCAGCAGGTTGTCCTGGCCGAGGAGGCAGGGCGTCCGGCCGCCGACGAGCTCCTTCTCGTAGTCGAAGGGCAGGGACGGCAGGTCGGTCCAGCCGGTGTTGGTGCGCCACTCCTTCACGAAGGACTTGGCCTGGTCTATCTCGCTGCGCCACTGCTGAGGCGTCCAGTTGCCGACCGTGCCGTAGCCGGAGCAGAAGTGGCCGTTGAAGTGGGTGCCTATCTCGTGGCCCTCGAGCCACGCGCGGCGGACGTTGGTGAGCGTCGCCTTGACGTGTTCGTCGGTGAGGTAGCCGATGTCGGAGGCGCCCCGCGCGTTGTTCGGCGGGTTGTACAGGCGCTTCTTCGACTCGGGCAGCAGATAGATGCCGGAGAGGAAGAAGGTCATGCTCGCGCCGTGCTGCTTGGCGAGGTCGAGGAAGCGGGGGAACAGGCCGTTGCCCACCTCGCCCGCGCCGTCCCAGGAGAAGATCACGAACTGCGGCGGGGTCTGCCCGGCCTCCAACGGCACGGGCTTGGCGGGCTGCTTGGGCTGCGCGCCGGTGAAGGAAGTGGAGCCGTCACCGATGGGCTTGGCCCGGGGCTCAAGCGACTTGGTGGGACCGCCGGAGGACCCCTTCCCGGAACCGCCGGAGGAGGGCTTCGACCCGTCCGAACCGAGCGTCCCGCACCCCGCGAGTCCTACGGCCGCCGCGGCGCCCGCACCGACTCCGAGCGCCCCTCGTCGAGTGAGACTCCGCATTGTTTCCCCATCCGTCGCGTCCTCTGTGGTCTACCTGTGAGAGGACGCGCCGGACAAGAAAGTTCACCGTGAACGATGTGGGTTGCGAAACAAATGTCACAGGGCTGTCACCAGCCCTGCCCCTGACGAGTGGTCAAACCCGCCTTTCCCGCCTTTCCCGCCTTTGTCAGGCGCCGAACGCCTTGTCCTTCCCCTTGACCGGCTTGGCGCCGGCGAGGAGATGGGCCGGGACGAGGTCCCGGGCCGGCTCGGTGTAGCCGACGGACACGATCTTGTCGCCGCGGTAGGTGAAGGTCGTCAGGGAGGCGAGGGTGCACTGCCGCTTGCGCGGGTCGTGCCACAGCCGGCGCCGCTCGACGTACGACCGCACGATCCAGATCGGCAGCTGATGGCTGACCAGCACCGCTTCATGCCCGCGCGCGGCGTCCTTGGCGGCGTCCAGCGCGGCCATCATGCGGACGACCTGGTCGACGTAGGGCTCACCCCAGGACGGCTTGAACGGGTTGACGAGGTACTTCCAGTTGTCGGGCTTCTTCAACGCCCCGTCGCCGACCCCGAAGGTCTTGCCCTGAAAGACGTTGTCGGCCTCGATGAGCCGCCCGTCGGTCGCGAGGTCGAGCCCGTGCGCCTTGGCGATCGGCGTGGCGGTCTCCTGCGCGCGCTCCAGCGGGGAGGCGACGACGTGCGTGACATCGCGGGAGGAGAGGTGCTCGGCGACCCGGTCGGCCATCTGCCGCCCGAGTTCGGAGAGGTGGTAGCCGGGGAGACGGCCGTACAACACCCCTTCAGGGTTGGCGACTTCGCCGTGCCGCATCACATGCACGACGGTGATGTCACTGGTGTTGTCACTCATGCTGCTGTGGCCTCCGCCGCCGCTCGGGCCGCCGCCGGGAGGGCGTCGGCGATCCGCTGGATGGCCCGTTCGTCGTGGGCCGTGGAAACGAACCAGGACTCGAAGGACGAGGGCGGCAGATAGACGCCGCTCGCCAGCATCGAGTGGAAGAAGGCGGTGAAGCGGTACGACTCCTGCGCCTTGGCGTCCTCGTAGTTGCGCACGCTCCGGTCGGTGAAGAACACGGAGAACAGGTTGGAGGCGTTCTGCAGCCGGTGCGCGACACCTTCCTTGCTGAGCGCCTCGGTGACGAGCGACTGGATCTGCGCGGATACGGCGTCGATCGTGTCGTAGGCCGCGTCGTCGAGGAGCCGCAGCTGGGCGAGGCCGGCGGCGGTCGCGACCGGGTTACCGGAGAGGGTGCCGGCCTGGTAGACGGGCCCCGCGGGGGCGAGGTGCGCCATGATGTCGGCGCGCCCGCCGAACGCGGCGGCGGGAAAGCCACCGCCCATGACCTTCCCGAAGGTCATGAGATCGGGTACGACCCCGTCGATCCCGAACCACCCTGCCCGGCTGGTCCGGAAGCCCGTCATCACCTCGTCGGAGATGAAGAGGGCACCGTTCTTCGAGCAGGCGTCCTTGAGCCCCTGGTTGAACCCGGCGGCGGGCGGCACGACGCCCATGTTCCCGGGCGAGGCCTCCGTAATAACGCACGCGATCTCACCGGGATGCCGGTGGAAGGCCTCGTTGACGGCTTCGAGGTCGTTGTACGGCAGGACGATCGTGTCGCCGGCCTGGGCGCCGGTGACGCCCGGGGTGTCGGGCAGCGCGAAGGTGGCGACACCGGAACCGGCGGCGGCGAGGAGCGCGTCGACGTGACCGTGGTAACACCCGGCGAACTTGATCACCTTGGGCCGCCCGGTGAACCCGCGGGCGAGCCGGATGGCGGACATGGTCGCCTCGGTCCCGCTGGAGACGAGCCGCACCTGCTGCACGGGCTCGACGCGGGCGACGATCTCCTCGGCGAGCGCGACCTCGCCCTCGCCGGGGGTGCCGAAGGAGGTGCCGCGCGACACGGCGTCGTGGACGGCGGCGATCACGTCGGGCTGGGAGTGCCCGAGGATCATGGGACCCCAGGAGCAGACGAGGTCGACGTACTCGCGCCCGTCGGCGTCCGTCAGATAGGGACCGTTGCCGGAGACCATGAACCGGGGCGTGCCGCCGACGGCGCGGAAGGCGCGCACCGGGGAGTTCACGCCGCCCGGCGTGACGACCGACGCACGGTCGAAGAGAGCCTGCGAGACGGGTGCGTCGTAGGGATACGGCAGGGCGTGCGGCGCCCCGCTCGCCCCTCCGCTGGGCATTTCGCTGGGCGTTCCGCTTGGCGTTTCGGTCATGACCTGCGACTTCTCCGGCTTCTCGGACTTCTCGGATTACTGGGGCTCCGGTGACTCAGTGACCTCCTCAGGGTAGGCGGCGGGAGACCGGGCAGGGGCCCCCACCCGTCTGCGAGACTGGGACCTGATACACACAGAGACACACAGCTCATGCGGGCGCCGGTGTTCAGGGGTTGCGCAGATCCTGCGGACAGGTGTTTCAGCGCACGTTTCGGCGGGCGGCCGTGGGGGAGGTCACTGACACGATGATCGGGTTGCGCGGCGAGGGCCACGCGTCCTGGAAAAGCAGTCGGGTGGAGATATGCATCGCGGTGGCGGACTGGGCGAGGGGACTGACGATCTGGGTCCTCGGCGTGCCCGGCGGGGGAAGCACCGGCGCGACGCGGAGGAGGCCGCCGAGGCGGCACGGCAGAGTGGTCCCGGGTCCGGTGGATCAGGTGGGTCCGGTGGATCCCATGTGGGTTCGGATGAGTCGGATCGGGACGAGCGCCGTATCGAACGTCGGATCGATCAGTTGCGGGCGGGGAGCAGGAATGGTGGTCGGGTGGGGGTGACGTACAAATACTTCGGTGCGCCCGACGGCGCGACCGCGGCCCGCGTCCCGATCTCGATGCGCCCCGAGGAACTCGGCGGCGACGAGCTCGGGATGAACGGCATGTTCACCAAGATCAAGCCGGAGACGATGGCCGCGATGGTCCTCACCGGCATCGAGGGCGTCCCGCTCAACAAGGTGCCCCCGCTGGAACTGGTCGTCCTGCACCCGGACTACGCGGTCGTCAAACTCCCGATGACGGTCGTCGACCCCCTGCGCGGAATCGGCGAGGAGGCGGTCGGCGCGGCGGCGTTCATCTGGTCGACGGTGCCGGACCGGGGCGGGCCTCGGGATGCGTTCAATGTGTACCAACTGCTGCACGAGTGGCAGGACTTCAGCCACCGGCTGCATGAGGCGGGGCATCAGCCTTATTGCCTTGTTTGGCCGTGAGTTGGGGGTTCCTGGGTGATGGGCGAGGTCTTCGGGCCTCGCCTTTTTCATGTTTCTGGAGGGGGCGTCAGGCGGGCGCGCTGTCTCCCAAGGCGCCCCGGCCGAGGCTGCGCCGTAGGGAATGGGCGGCGCAGTTCTGCGCACGCGATCAGACAGAAGACTCCGGACAGTCGATGGCCTCTGGACCGTCGATGGTCTCTGGACCGTCGATGGTCTCTGGACCGTCGATGGTCTCTGGACCGTCGATGAACTACTGACCGTCAATGAGCTGCTGACCGTCGATGAGCTGCTGAATCGCGGACAGAATCCCCTCTACAGCGGAGGGCTCGGACGCGAGGACGGCCAGGGAGACGGATGGCCATCCGTTGTAGCCCTTCGCCGGCAGAGCCTCCAGCTTCTCCGCCAGGCCGGGGAGGGTCGGCAGGGAAGCCGCGAACGCCGCTGCCCGCGCATGGCCGAGGTGGTAGGTGATCGAGCCGAAGGCGAAGGAGAGGTCGTCCTTCGTCGGGTCGTCGCGCAGCGAGAGCGTCGCGATCGGTACGTCCCGACCGGAGACGCGGTAGTAGATGCGCATGCTCCGGTACTTGGCCGTACCGCACTCCAGCCGCCCCTCGCCCGCCGCGTGATCGAGCAGGGCGGTCGCGGTCCGCCGTACGTCCGGGTCGGGACGCGACGCGATCGCCGCGTCCATGTCGGCCCGGGTGGTCCGCTGCGTGGTGCGGTGACCCGAGGGCGACTTCGCCGCGGTGGCGACCTCGCCGTGCACACGTGGGACGAGGACACGGAGGTCGCCGCCACCGCGGTACTGGGTCAGCTCGACCGCGTACACGTCGGTCTGCCGCAGTTGGCGGTTCAGGAACTCGACGATCGCCCGCAGCTCCAGCGGAATCTGATCGGCGACGAACAGCAGCCGCATCTGCCCGGCGGCCAACCGCTCCTCGACCGTCGTCCAGAACTCCTCCGCGGACCGGTCGCCCTGGTCGCCGAGGAGTTCCCCGTACGCCTCCTGCAGCGATCGGCCGTCCTTGGCGCAGGTGTCCTCGAAGGAACGCCGGAGCAGTGCGGCCGGCCAGTAACGGGCGGCGTTCGCCGCGTAGTCGAGCATCTGGCCGACGACCTCACGCCGGATGCGGGTGTCCGTGGCCCGCTTGACCTCGACCAGGGTCGGTACGCCGTCGACGTCGACGAAGAGATGATCCAGCCAGTACGCCGGGGCGCTGTCCGTGCTCGTCGGCACCCCCATCTCCCGGGCCACCAGCACCAGCCGCAGCGGACGGCCATCGGCCAGCGAGCCGAAGTCCAGCACCCGTGGATGACGCGCGAGCAACTCCTGGAACTCCGCCTCGGTCTCGAACTCGGCCCGCTCCAGGGCCTGTAGTTCCTCGCCCAGGACGAACACCGGCTGGTTTGTCATGTGTTCCCGCCCCCGTGATCCGGCTTCCACGATCATTGATCGTTTTCTACGCCGGTGGATACAGGACGTTACCGACAACGACGCCCTGTCTCCCGCCACTTGACGGTTGTCTGTCGCATGGGCGTTGCGTCGTGGAACTGGGCGCCGGCCGGCCCATCAGGCACCGTCGCTCCTGCCCTGCCATTCGCGCGGGGACATCCCGTACGCCGCCCGGAACACCCGGCTGAAGTGCGCGGGGTTGGCGAAGCCCCAGCGGTGGGCGACGGCGGTCACGGTCGGGCTCATGCGGCCGGGGCGGCTCAGTTCGCGCCGGCATTCCTCCAGGCGACGGTGCTGGATCCAGCGGCTGACGGTGGGGCCTTCGTCCTGGAAGAGGCGGTGCAGGTAGCGGACGGAGATGCGGTGGGCGGCGGCGATCGATTCCGGCGAGAGGCCGGGATCGGCGAGGTGGTGGTCGATGAAGGCCCGGATCCGCACCAGCAGCGCGCGGTGGGCGGCGTCGCTGCCGGCGGTGTCCCGGCCGAGGTGCTCGGCGATGAGGGTGGTGAGCAGGTCCACGGCGTTGCGCGCGAGCATTTCGCCGATCTGGGGGCGGCAGGAATGGGCTCCGGCGGCGAGACCGGCCAGGAAGGGGGCCACCAGGGCGGCCGGTCCCTCGTCGCCGCGGAGGGTGATGCCGGTGATACGTCGCAGGTCGGACTCCCGGAGTCCGAGCGCCTGTCGCGGCAGCTGGAAGACCTTCATCTGGAAGCGGTCGGGGAAGCTCAGCGTGTACGGCCGGGTCGTGTCGTAGAGAGCGAAGTCGCCCGGGCGAAGGTAGGCGTCCCGGCCGTCCTGGGTGATGACGGCGGGGCCGCGCCCCTGCAGGCCGATGAGCATGTACTCGTCGCTGTCCCGGGCGATCAGCCGCGGCGTACGGAAGACCCGTTCCGGGTCGGCGTCCACGGTGGAGATCTGGAGGTGGCCGAGGCGGTCGGTCCTGACCGCTCCGGAGAAGGGCGCGTCCGCGGGGTCCTTCGGGGTGGAGACGTCCAGGGGCACGAACGTGCGCCAGACGGCATCGTGCCAGTAGGCCCGCCGCTCGCCTGCGGGCACGGAGTCCGTGGAAAGGACAAGGCTCACGGCGCCTCCACCGGATGTCCGACTTACTCGTCCTATATAGCCCGCCCCACCGCTTCTCCGAGGTCACGTGCGCGTATCGGTTTTGTGACCCACCGGCCCGCGAACCCGCGAGTTCACTCTCGGGCAAGTTCCGGTGCGCTGGTGGTCAAGCCGCGGCCGTCGGGCGGCCCACGCTTCGAGTCACGGACAGTTCGTCGAAGGAGCGCGCCATGCCGAGAACGGCCCCGCCGGGGCACACCCCTCGTTTCACCGCCTACAGTGCCCGGTTCCCGGAGGGCACGGACGCCTTCGTCTTCGCGCAGTACGGCTGCCAGGCGCCGTCCCGGGAGGAAGCCGAGCGGGGCGCGGCAGGCCTCGCCGCACTGTTCACCGGGCCGGACGGACCGGACCTGGTCGACCGCGGATCGTTCTACGACACCGCCGGAGCGCACAACGTGGCGTTGCTGGCGTACTGGTACGACCCGAGCCGCCACCGGCGCTGGCGGGAGTCGGAAGCCGTCCGCGCCGCCTGGGACGGCCTCCCCGTGCGGGGGCCGGTCGGGCACTGGCGCGAGGAGTCGGTCATCCCCGTCGAGCGGAACGAGACGCTGCACACCCACCGCCGTGAGGACTACGCGACCAGTGGTCTTTCGCAGTCCGGCGCCCTCGAACTCCCCGAGACCCAGGTGCACGACTACTGGGGTGCCGCCCGTGACCGTATCGCGGCGTCGGCCTCCGAGGCGCTGGAGCCCGAGATGCCGGCCTTCGAGCCGCAGGATCCCGGGTCCCAGGAGACTCGTGGCCGCCGCGTCAGTGTCGACGTACCGGGAAACGTGGCGCTGATCCGCACCGCGCAGGACTGGTCCGCCAGCACGCTCTACCGCGAGACGTACCTGGCCGACGTCAAGCCGGTCAAGGACCGGGGTGTCGACTTCCTGGCGCAGAACGTCGGGTCCGGCTGCATCGCCGCCCGCAACCTCGCCGAGGAGGCGGCCGACGGCGCGCCGCTCGACCGCGCCTGCACCATCGCCTGGTTCGCCTCGCTCGAACACCTGATGACCTGGTGCCGGTCGCACCGCACGCACCTGGACATCTACGCCAGCTTCTTCCGGATGGTCGGCGGCGGCGAGGGGCCGCTGGACGTCGCCTTCTGGCACGAGGTCTCCGTGCTGCCGACCGGCTCGGTGACCGCCGAGTACGTCAACTGCGATCCGCACACCGGCTTCCTGCCGCTGTCCCCAACCACCTGACAACAGAGGAGAGTTGACCATGGTCGAGTACACAGGGGCCTTCAAGGCGGCCGCCGTCCAGGCCGAGCCGGTATGGCTCGACGCCGACGCCACCATCGACAAGAGCATCGGCCTGATCGAGGAGGCCGCACGCGCGGGGGCACAGCTCATCGCCTTCCCCGAGACCTTCGTTCCCGGCTACCCCTGGTGGCTGTGGCTGGACTCCCCGGCCGCCGGCATGCGGTTCGTCGGGCGCTACCACGAGAACTCCCTGACCCTGGAAGGCCCGCGCTTCCAGCGACTGCTCGACGCCGCACGCGCGAACTCCATCGCGGTGGCCCTCGGATTCAGCGAACGCGGCGGCGGCAGCCTGTACATGGGCCAGGCAGTCATCTCCGCCGACGGCAAGCTCGTCGGCGCCCGTCGCAAGCTCAAGCCCACCCACGTGGAACGCACCATGTTCGGGGAGGGTGACGGCTCCGACCTGGTGGTCCACGACACCGAACTCGGCCGCGTCGGTGCCCTGTGCTGCTGGGAACACCTCCAACCGCTCACCAAGTACGCCATGTTCAGCCAGCACGAGCAGGTGCACGTGGCCGCCTGGCCCAGCTTCTCGGTGTACAAGGGGGCGGCCTACGCGCTCGGCCCGGAGGTCAACACCGCCGCCTCCCAGATCTACGCCGCCGAGGGCCAGGTCTTCGTACTCGCCCCGTGCGCCGTGGTCGGCGAGGCAGCCGTCGAGCTGTTCTGCGACACCCCCGTCAAGCAGCAACTGCTCCAGCGCGGCGGCGGCTTCGCCCGGATCTACGGCCCCGACGGCAGCCCACTGGCCGACCCGCTGCCCGAGGACGCCGAGGGCATCCTGTACGCCGACATCGACCTGACCGCGATCCCCTTCGCCAAGGCCGCCGCCGACCCGGTGGGGCACTACGCCCGCCCCGACGTCACCCGGCTCCTCCTCAACCGCACCGAGCGACGCCCCGTGGAGTACACCACCTACGCCGGCCCGCCGGCCGAGCACTTCGACGATGCCGAGGCGATCATCACGGAGCCGGAGCGAAAGCCGGAGGCGACAGCGGTGGGCTGAAGCCCCGCGCCATGCCGGGTGAGTGACCGCACTGCCCTGATCAAGCCCCGGTGGGCACAAGCCCTCGTCTCACGCGTGCCCCTGTGGGCGCCCACCCGCAGGGGCACATCCAGGGCACGTCGAGTTACTGCACGAGTCCGGGTCAGAACGGCTCGCTGCGGGCCGTTTTAGCTCCGACGAGCACGGACCGCTCCCAACCGGCCCACATGATCTGGTCGATCTCATCGACCCCGGGTGTGCCGGCGGCTGTCGGACTGATGCCGTATCCGGACTGCCAATCGTCGATCGCAGCGGCCAACGTCGCGGAGGTGGTGGCCACAGCGCGGCGTCGCTCCGGCACAGTGGCTACCTGCGCAGCGATGAGGGTCGGCGAGTTTTTCCCCATGCGCTGGCTCACTGCGGCGCCTATGGCTTCCCGCTGCCGATGGTTCTCCATGAGCCAACTGCCAGTGACCACGGCACAACCAGCGGTAGGAACGACGGAGCCGCCTCGGAAGCGAACCCCGACACGGTCGCCGACTGCGGCGAGCGGGCCTCGCCCATGCAGCAGGACCTGAGCGGCAAGCTGTACGGCCTCGGCGTTCTCCGGGGTGCTCAGGCGGAGCGGGATGCTGATGTAGACCCGGCTGTCGGCACCAGGCACGCCTTCTCCTGACCCGATACTTCCGCATTCGGGATGAGAAGTGGCTCTGCTGACTGCGGAGTTGGACGGTCTCATGGCTTTCGCCAGGAGCAGCCAGTCCTCCGGCGGTCTCGGGCCGACGATCACCATCCGCTCAGGAAAGGCAACGCATTGCAGGGCCGCATGCGTCTGCAGGTCCTGCTTCGCTATGGCCGAACTCGTTCCGATGCCGCACTCGTCGAAACGGGCCAGCTGAGGCCGCCGAGTGGCAAGCGCCGCAAGCTTGTAGCCGGCAACGAGCAGCGGATTCCCGAACCATTCGGCCAGTTCGACATCGATTGCACGGCATTCCCGCAGCCGGACGTCGTCATCGATCCTCCCTTCAGCCAGCATCCGGTGGGCAGTGGTCATCGCTGTGACAAGCTCGTGGTCCGCCTCGGCAAGCACCGTTGCCGAGACACTCATCGTGTCCGCGTGGGTTTGAGCCTGTGCCACCATCGGCGCTGTCATGATCGCGCGCAGTGTCACCAGATACAGATGCTCGTACAGATGGGCCACACCTGGCGCATGCATGGGATCGTGACCGAATCCGAACGCGTACGTGGCGATCACGGAAGTCGTCGGGGACCCAGGCCGGTGCCCCACGATCGCGCTGCCACCATTGCCCGGCAATTGGAAGATCTCACCATTCACGAACGGCCTCGCGCAGTTGGGTAATGGTCGCCTCCGGCAGTCGGCCGACCACGGCGACGGCGGGAGCGGACAGGCCGTCGGGTCCGGCAGGATCTCCTGCCGGGCCCTGAAAGGGATCTTCCGACGGGTGGATCGCCTCATAGAGTCCGGCGCTTGCCCGCAGGTGGGGCAGCTGCGTGTTGGGAATCCCGAAGTCTCGGATGCGGCGGAGTTCGTCTCGTACGGCTTCGAGGAGAGTGACCACGTGGTCCGCCACGGTACTGAGGCCGATGGTGAGACAGGCGGTGCCGTGCTCCTGAACAGGCATCGCAGCTGCCGCGTAGTACGGCACCTGACGCCGCGCGAGCGTCTGGACGAGGCTGCCAGGAGCACCGAGGCGTCCCAGATAGGTGGCCGCGATCAGCGCGGGCTCTGCTCCGGCGATCCCGCCGGGCCAGGGCAACTGCACGCCCACGGCAAGTCGTTGCAGGTCACGGGCGCCGTAGTACATGCCACCGCGCCACTGGAGCGCATCCTTCCATTCGCCCGGATGCGCTTCCGTGTGGATGAGTTCCGTGACGTCGTGAGCGTGCTCGACGATCTGCTGGTCGGTGATCGCGGCTGCTGCGGCCCCGCTGGGCAGTGCGTCCACACAGGCTTCGCCCCAGCCCGCCAGGTGAAGTGCGCGCTGGACGAGCTGGCCGCGGTCGTTCATCCGGTGGGCCCGCCGCGTGACGAGCGTGCGACGGAGCGTGCCGAGATCAACTTCGTTCAGCCGTTGGTTCAGCAGATCTCGGGTAGCGCCTGAAGGCACGCTGACCGCGGAGCAGCGATGACCCACCCGGTACGCATCGACACCGAAGAGGGCTGCGCAGGTCAGGGCCGTCAGCCCGGGCGCGTTGGACGGCTCGGTGGCCGTACCCCACGGGATCCACCGCGCTGCGGGTCCAGCGGGTGCTGGGGCGGTCAACCGCCCCAGAGATACGAAGCTACTCACCTCTGCCGTCCGTGCTTGCTCTGTAGTGCGGCAGCAACAGCAGCGTGGTGGTCGTGAGATTGACCGCACCCGCGACCATCAGGACCGGAGCAGGATGGTCAGTCACTTCTCCGATGAGGGGGACACAAATGTAGGACGCCGTCATGAGCAGGTTCAGCATTGCCCGGCGGAACGCGAAGATCCGGCCGATGACGTCATTGGACGTCGACGACTGATAGACCACGGTCGCGGCTCCAGCGATCATCACGTTGCCGGCTCCGCCGAGAAGGCCGACCACGACGACCGCGGCCCAACTCCAGGATCGGTCGCTGAGCACCAGCGCTACGGTTGCCAGGGTGGACACCGACGCCCCGGTCCACATGATGAGCGGCTGCCGGTTGAACCTGCGGACGAACAGGTACGACCCGACGATCCAGCCAATGCCCGCCAGTGTCTGGTAGACGGCCGCCGCGGCAACGCCCACCGTCTCCTTGAAGACCGCCAGAGCGATGACTGTTTCAGAACCGAGGAAGAGGAAATACGACGCTTCGGCGAGCGCTACCCGGCGTAGTTGTGGTTCGACACCACTCCAGCGCAGAGGTTCCAGTCGCGCCTGCGGCCGGCCGTCGCCGGACCGTACCGTTCGACCCGGTATTTCGGCTGTTGACGGGCGCAACAGCATGGCGAGGAGCCCGGAAACCACGAACGAGGCGAGGTTGGCCCACAACGCCCCTTCGATACCGACCCCCGCCGAGAGTGCCGCGCCGATCAGTGGTCCGAGGCTCATGGCAGCCCCGAAGACCACCTCGAACTTGGCGATTACCGGGCGGGCCTCGTCAGCGGAGATCCGTTCCTTGAGCAGAGCCTGGACTGCCGGAACCGACGCGCTGCCGACTGCTTTGAGGAGAGCCGAGATGACGTAGACGACAGCGAGGTTCTCGGCCCGTACGCCCACAACCAGGATCAGGACCAGCAGCGCGCAGAGCATCTCGCAGATGATGAACACCCGCAGCCGGTCGAACCGGTCGACGATCCGACCTGCGACTGGAGCGCAAAGGACCACTGGCAGGGTGCCTGCGGCGAAGGTTATGCCGGTAGCCGTATAGGACCCGGTGACCGCCAGCACCCACAGCGGTAGTGCGAGGCTCTGAACATAGTTGCCGAGCAAAGAGCATGCGTTCGCGAGCAGCAGGATGCGCCAGCTCTGCCATGGCCCTGCGGTCGGAGCCCGGACGTCGGACGCGGCCGCCTGGCTGTCCGTGGTCAAGGCCGGCTCCAACCGAGGCGGCTGGCGGCGAACTGCGGTTTCGTCGTCTGGGCGGGGGGACACCCGAAGTGCGCGGAGAACTTCTCGGCGACGTCGGCCAACTGGGCCAAGTCGACTCGGCTCGCCTGATTCGTCTCCACCTCGACAACCGCAAACGTGTCTACCAGACGTGAGGTGGGATCCCGCAATTCGACGGCATCACAGCTGAGGGCAACGATGGCCCCTTGCTCAGTGAGCAGAGCCGCCTTGGTGCGCCGTTGGGAGAGATACCCGAACACCCGTATCTCCTGCACTGCGGGAACCTTCCGCGCCAAGTGCCGACCGGGCCTCGCAGTGAGCGCACCCGTGCTTGACAGAGCCTTCACGTCGGGAACGTATTCCGACATCTCTAGTACGTCGCGGCGCCCGTCCACCCAATGGATGGTCTCCTTCGCCACCAACCACGACGGTCCCTGGTTCGTGTTGACCAGCGCGGTCAAGGAGCAGTCGGCCGTCGACAACGACCACTCCCTGTCGTCGAAGCACAGCGTGTGCTGCAAGATCGACGCCTGATCGTCAAGGCGCAGCCCGGAGACCTCGACCAGTTGGCCGCGCAGTTCGTCGCGCGCGCCTGTTTCGGCGAGCGTGGCCGCCGGCACCACCCACCGGTACTCGTGCTCCACACCGACCCGCGGTATCCGCAGAATGCGTTCCAGATCCATCATCACGTCGCTTCCACAAGTCGATAGGTCGAACTCACGTAGTCCTGGTCGGAGAAACCACCCACGGTGAAGACGTCAACTCGATGGGTCGGTACGCCGAACATTTCCGCGCACACCTCCCGCACGACGGCGCCTGTGGAGGGCGGCGGCCGGAAGTGACCGGATTTGGTATTCGCCACCACCGCATGCACCTGCGGCGCGCCGATCAGCACGATCTCGCCGGCCGTACGCACGCGCAGCCGGTCGGGCACCAACATGGGGTGGGCCACGGGAACGCCGTCGACCTGTGACTTGGCGCGCCCGAAAATGAGCTCACGGAGGCTGAACCGGCGTCGCCATATGAGGAGGCGTCCCCGGTCATCGATCACGAACATGTGCGGCGCGCCTGTGACGAACTCGGCCGGAACCTCGGGAGAACGGACATGCCACGTCTGCTTGATCGCCGTCTCGGCTGCCATGGCATAACGCTCCTGGAACACCTCGCGATCGAACTCGATGACCAGCGGGTCTCTGTGCACCACACGGGTGGGGTGGTCATGGCGAACCGTCAGCTGACGGGCATAGGCCGCGCGGATGTCGTCAGCGGTACGGGCCAGCCGATCGCGCAGGCCGGGGACAGGGCCGCCGCACATGTGCGCGTGCCATAGCCGGACCAGCTCCTCATACTTGAGAAAGACCACCGCCTGAGAGGACGGCCCGTACTTGACGGCTGCTTGTGCGGCAGCCGTGCGCAACTTGTCGGCTTCGTCAAGGTAATGCGCGTCAGCAACCATGAGTTGAGCCCTCCCTTGGCAGTGGAAGGGCACCCGGCCCTGAAAGGGCCGGGTGCCGGTGAGAGGCCGCGTGCGCCTGTTAGCTCCAGGTCTCGGCTGCCTGCACGGACATCAGTGCGTCCAGGCCGTCCTCGGTCCCGTCGAGAGACTCGATGACCTCGATGATCTCCACAACCTGCTCCATGGTGACTTCTCCTCTCGAAAATGCCCGAATCATGTGACAGCGGATGAACGAGACGTAAGGCGATGAATTTCTCACCGCACTCCGCCCCGCCGTCTGTCAGCGGTTAGCTTCGTCCGAGCTTGCATCGCGTCGTCATCCACTTTTCATCCACAGGCGCTGACCAGGGCGGACGGCATTCAGTGAGGCATGCAGACGATCGGGCGAATTCATCAGGGGCAGTTCACGCCGGACGGCGATCGCCATCCAGTTCACCGAGCAGGCGCTCCATCTCCATCTCACCCGTGACGTCGTTGTTCTGGCGGTAGACGTCCTGCGCCTTCCGAAACCACTCTTCTGCGACGGCAAAGTCGCCGGAGCCGAGAACTGCGTGCCCGATGCGGGCGAGGGTGTCCGCCTCGGCTGTGCGGAACCCGGACTTCCGCATCAGTGCAAGCCCTTCGTGCAGGTACGCCAGGGCTTCCGGATAGTTCTGCTTGCGGATGAACAGCGCACCGATGCTGCTGAGAATCTGAGCCTCGTGGTGCCGGAGACGGTGCTCCCGGGCGAGGGACCGTCCGGCCTGCAACCGTTCCAGCCCCGCCTCGATGTCGTCGAGGGCTATCAACGCGTCCGCCGAGTTGTTCAGCGCGTGCACGATGAGCGTGGTGTTCTGTGCTGCTCCGGCGAGACCGAGTGCCAGCTCGTGCTCGGCCAGCGCGTCGTGGTACCGGCCCTGCAACTCGTAGGCGAACCCAAGGCCGAGACGTGAGCCGGCAGCGCCGTCCGGGTGCCCTTCCCGCTCATAGAGCTCGGCCGCCGGGAGGAGGTGCTCGATCGCGCCCTTGAGGTCATGCGTGACCACAAGGGCACCACCAAGCGCATGGTGCAGGTGGGCCCGGAGCAGTGGATCGTGGATCCTGTGTCCGTTCGCCCCGCACTGCTTCCAGGCATCCAGGTCCGCGGTGGAGAAGCCGGTACGCAGGAAGTAACTGTGCAGGTGATAGAGCAGCTCCACTGCCCGGTCGATATCGTGACGGACCGCGGCATCGGTGACCGGTGCCAGGTTCTCCCTCTCCTGGTCGAGGAACGTGATGGCGTCGACATCCTTGGCGAATGGCCCGATGAAGGTCTCTATCAGCGGTCCTCGATCGGCGAAAGCATCGCGATCGGGCCGCAGCACGCCATTGGCCATGGCAGCCACCGACACGTACCAGCTCAAGAGACGATCAAGGGCCTCGGCCGATCGGTCATCTCCGGCCTGGGCGTCAAGACATTCCGCGGCGAAGGAACGGACCAGGTCATGCATGGTCAGGTAGTGGTCACCAGTCCTGGCAAGCAGGTGCAGCGCGATCAAGTTGTTGAGGCTGCGCTGCGCGGCCGACAGCGGAACCGCCGCGATCGCCGCCGCTGACTCCGCCCGCACCCGACGACCGGGGTGAACCGCCAGCAGTCGAAAGAGCCGTGCGTCATCCGCTGACAACGTTGCGCAGCTGTTCGCCAATACTGAGCGGACACTGCGCGTGTCGCCGTCGATGGTGAACCCGTCGAGTGGCACGTCGTCGCGAGAGAGGCCGGCAGCCAGTTCCTCGACCGTCAGGGAGCTGTCCGCCATCATCCGCGCGGCGAGGATACGCAGCGCCAGCGGCATCCCGTCGCACAGATCGAGCAGACTCTCCAGCGCCGGACTGTAGCTCGCCGATGGTTCGTCCGCGGCTCTCGTGAGAATGGAACCACTTTCCATCCGGCCGAGTCCGCCAAGGGCCAGCCCCTTGACCGCGACATGGGCGTAGAGGGCCGCAAGGTTGTTGCGGCTGGTCACCACCAGTTGCGAGCGCCCGCTGGGCGGCACGGCCGGCAGAATGTGATCGATTGTGCCGGCGTTATCCAAAATGATCAACAGCTTCATGTCGGCCACGATCGAGCGGTACAACGCAATTCGCTTCTCCAGCGAGCCGGGTATCTTCTGCGGCGGGAGGTTCAGGCTCTCCAGGATATATTCGAGCACGCTTCCCGCCGAACGGCTGGTATCCGCGCTGTGGCCGCGCAGGTCGAGGAATATGTGGCCGTCAGGGAAGTTGTTCCGGACCTGGTGCGCCCACTGCACGGCGAGCGACGTCTTACCCATGCCGGCCGCGCCGGCGACTACAAGCACCTGTGCCTCCCCGCGGTATTGCGAGAGCAGGGACAATTCCCCTTGACGTCCAGCGAAGGAGCCGTCCGACGGAGGAATCTGACTCGGTACCGGCGGTGAGTGCATCGCATTGACGGGAGGCGTGGCGACCGTGATCACCTCGTCGGCCGTCGGCCCCAACAGAATCGGATCGCTTTGCAGAATTCTCTTGTGCAGCTCTTGCAGCACGGGGCCGGGATCGATTCCCAACTCGTCATTCAGCCGGGCGCGTGCCTGCTGATAGGTCTGCAGTGCGGCCGTCTGCTGGCCCGTGCGATACAGCGCCGTCATGAAAAGTCCAGTGAGCTGCTCACGGAATGGGAATTCCGCAACAAGTGCGGCCAGCTCGGTTACCGCACGACCATGCAAGCCGATCTGCAGCTCCAGTCGCATGCATTCTTCCCAGGCTGCGGAACGCTCCTCGTTAATAAGCACGGCGTTCCTCTGGATGACCTGGCTGTCGACGCCGGCGAAGGCAGGTGCCCGCCACAGCGCCAGCGCCTCCCGCAGTTTACCGACTGCCTCAGGCAGATCGCCCGTCTCGGCGAGACCACTGGCTTCGGCGACCAGAACACGAAAGACGTGGAGATCTATACGGTCCAAATCAACGTCGAGGGAGTATCCGGCCCGGCCCGTTCGGATGACCTCGTTTGCCTCGGTCACACCGGCGCCCAGCCACGCCTGACGGAGTTGCGACGCCACATTCTGGACCTGCCGTTCCGCTGATGCGGGCGGCGCGCCGTCCCAGAGTGCCTCCGCGAGCGCACCGATTGACACGAGTGTGTTCGGGCTCAGCAGCAGACGCGTCAGGAATCGCGCGTGGCGAGGGCGGAGCGGAGGGAGTCGACGCTCAGACCTTCGTATCTCCAGATGCCCGAGCACTCGAAATCTCATTGACCCTACCTTCGACAAATAACCTCAACGAAGATAGCGCGAGAAGGACTCTGCCGAGTGGTCCGGTCACCTCCCAGCCAATTACCTCACAACGCCCCCGCGCGCTCGTCGGAATTCGAGAAGAGCCTACCAACCGCGCGTCTTCCATTCGGCGAGTGAAGGCCGTTCGACGCCGAGTGTCGTATCCCGACCGTGTCCCGGATAGACCCACGTCTCGTCTGGCAGGTTACCGAAGATCTTCCCCTCGACGTCCTCGAAGAGGGAGGCGAATGCGCCGGAGTCACCGAAGGTATTTCCCAATCCGCCAGGGAACAGCGAATCACCGGTGAACAGGTGCGGATGACCGTCCGGGTCGTCGTACAGCAACGCGATACTCCCCGGGGTGTGACCGGTCAGCCGGATCACCCTCAACTCGAACGCGCCACAGGTAATGATGTCGCCGTCGCTCAATGGAACATCAGTGGGCACAGAAATACCCGGTACATCAGGCTCTCCGGCGTAGGTCGTGGCTCCTGTCGCATCAACCACTGCGGCAAGCGCGCGCTCCCAGTGGTCCCGATGTTGATGAGTGGTCACGACAGCATCAAGGCGGCGATCGCAAAAATCCAGCAAGACTTCCGGCTCATTCGCCGCATCGATCATCAACCGTTGTCCGGTCGAAGAGCAATGAAGCAGGTAACAGTTGTTGTCACCAGGTCCGACTGAGACCTTGCTAATGGTCAGCGCGGAAAGCTCACGAACTCCTGGGGCCGCACCCGTGTATACCGTCATGCCCCGATCATAGATGACCACAGGAGGAAGACCAGGAGCTGTGGCCTGAACCACTCGACGAATAGCCCGGCTTGGACAATATTCAGAGGATCCTCAAAGCGGCCGCACATCCCGCCCTAACCGTAAGCCGTGCCTCTGGGATCGTCTCGGCGTTCCATAGGTAGCGGGACCGCTGGACACCCTCGGAGAACCTGGCCGAAAATCTCTCGCGGACCATGCCGCGCCCGACGATAGGCGACAAAAGCCAGAATGTGTCCAGAGGATACCGACTTGCCCGATCCTTCCGCTTTTAAAGGCACGCTCGACCCTTCATTGGGCTCTCGGAACGCCGTACCCCTCACCGAGCTGCGCCAATTCGGATCAGAGGACGTCAGGCGACCCGAGGCCAGACGATCTCGTCGAGGAAATCCTCCACCGCTGTCGCGACGCGGCCGAGCACGGCGGCGGATTCAGCAAGGCGCCCAGGCACGTGCATGCCGTGATCGGCCCCCTGAACTTCCAGCACATGTGGTGACAACTCGGCGGCGAGGGCTCTATCCCAATGCCTGTCCGCTGTGCCGCCGACCAAGAGGAAAGGAGCTGTGGCCACGCGAAGGGACTGGATCACCTCGGTGGTGGTCAACAACGGGGTGAGCCAGATCGCCGGCAGTCTCCGTTCGGCGGCGACGGCAGCCGTGTGGGTGCCAAGGGATTTACCGATCACAACGGGCACACTGTCCGGTGAATTCGCGGCCACATGGTCGATTACCGGGGCAACCTGGCCAAGGACCCAGGAGTTGACATGGCTGTCGTCCTGCTGTGGCGGATCCCAGGTGATCCGCTCAATCCTGGCCCCCCTGACTTTGGCGGCGTAGGCCGCGTACGCGAGAAGGGGGACATTGGGGCCGTACATTCCGCCGGGGATCACCACCGCAGCCCTCGGCGCCGCTGTCTGCTCACTCACGACCATAACCATATCCAAGGAAGACCGGTGCCTCCGACGGGATCTTGGACGAGAGGCACCTGGCCCAGGTGCCGCCAAGGCCCGGGGAGCCCCTCATCTGTGGCCGTGAGCTGGGGGTTCGTGGCGTGTGGGCGGGGTTCTCGGACCCCGCCTTCTTCATGTCCTGGCGGGGCCCTCGGGCGACAGCTCAGTGCGTCGAGGGCAAGTACCCGACCCCGAAACGGAATTCCCGCTGCCGGCCGGGCTCCAGTGACAGGGCGCTGGCGTGTTCCGGACGGTTGTAGGCGTCGGTGGGTACCTCGACGGGTTCCAGCGCGATGGAGGCGCGCCGGTCGCGGGCGAGGGTGTCGCCGGTGAAGACGTGCATGTAGCCGCCGTACTGCCACACCCGTAGGGCGTCTCCGGTCGCGGGGTCGCTCAGTACCGTCTCGGTGCGGCCGTCAGGTCCGGGGGCCAGGTCTGCGAAGCAGGCGTCGATGACGGCGTCGCCGAGCCTCCTGGGCGTGCGGAAGTCCATGTCGGGGCAGCGGTCCAGGGGCAGCAGGGCCTCCTTTCCGGGCAGGGGGATGAGGGAGGCGTCGGTGCGGATCAGGGTGTGGGCGGGGATCTGCAGGACGAGGTCGTCGATGAGACGGGGGTGGGGGCGGGACAGGGTGAAGTAGGGGTGCCAGCCCGACGCGTAGGGAGCGGTGGACTCCCCCACGTTCGTCGCCCTGATCTCTATGCCCAGCTCGCGGCGGCCGATCGTGTACTCCACGTCGAGGTCGAGCGCGAACGGGTAGCCGGCGTAGCGGCCCGGTCTGATGCTCGTGCTGCGCAGAAGTAGCCGTGCGGAGTCGGCCGTCGTGGTGGCCGCGACGAGCCGGAACGGCGCTTCGCGCGCGAAGCCGTGGTAGATCGTGCGGTCCTCGACGCGGCCGGGCAGCAGGTCGTGGTCGCAACCGCCGTGGTGGTAGCGGCCGTTGGCGACGCGGTTGGAGAACGGGGCGAGCAGGCCCGCCCGTACGCCGTCCTGCGACCGCAGTTCCGCCTCGTCGCGGTAGCCATCCGTCAGTTCCGTGAGCTGCCCGGCTGCTCCGCGTGCAACCTGCCAGCTCAGCAGCGTCGCCCCGCGCAGGGCGAGGACGACGCGTACGGCACCGTCCGGCGCGGAGACGGTCACGGTGGGTTCGTCGCCGAGACGGCCTTCGGTGATCCGGTACTCGTAGGGCATCCGGTGCTCGTCGGCCGTACCGCCCCCGCCTGTCACCCAGCTTCCGGAAGGAGCCTCCTCACTCCCCGTCACCTCGCTTCCGCAACAAGCTTCTTCGCCCCCGTCATGATCGCCACCGCGTCCTCCATCGAATGCGACTGCGGGGTGATGACCCCGGCGCAGCCGCCGAGGCGTTGGATGTGGATGCGGTCGGCCACGTCGAAGACGTTGGGCATGTTGTGGCTGATCAGGATGACGCCGAGGCCCTGGTCGCGCAGGTCGCGGACGAGTTTGAGGACCTGGCCGGTCTCGCGGACGCCCAGTGCGGCGGTGGGTTCGTCGAGGATGACGACCCGGCCGCCGAAGGCTCCCGCGCGGGCGACGGCCACCGACTGGCGCTGGCCGCCGGAGAGCGTCTCCACGGCCTGGTTGATGTTCTGCAGGGTGCTGATGCCCAACCGCTTGATGTGGTCGGCCGCCTGACGCTTCATCTCGCCGGTGTCGAGCATGCGGAACACCGAGCCGAGCACACCCTTGCGGCGGATCTCGCGAGCGAGGAACAGGTTGCTCGCGATGTCCAGCGCCGGGGCCACGGCGAGGGTCTGGTAGACCGTCTCGATGCCGGCCTCGCGGGCGTCCTGCGGGCGTTTGAAGTTCACCTCGGAGCCGTCGACCAGGATGCTGCCCTGGTCCGGGACGAGCGCCCCGGAGAGACACTTGATCAGGGTGGACTTGCCGGCGCCGTTGTCGCCGATGACGGCGAGGACCTCGCCGGGGTAGAGCGTGAGGTCGACGTCGTTCAGGCCGACCACCCGGCCGAAGACCTTGACCAGGCCCTTGGCCTCGAGAACGGGGGCGGAGGTGGGGGTGGGTGTGGGTGTGGGCGCAGTCGTCATGCCTTCACGCTCCTTATCCACTGGTCGACGGAGACAGCCGCGATCACCAGCACGCCGACCGTCAGGACTTGGTAGTTGGGGTCGATCCCGGCCAGCGCCAGGCCGTTGACGAAGACCTGGACGATGAGCGCGCCGATCAACGAGCCGAGCACCACGCCCCGTCCGCCGAACAGGCTGGTGCCGCCGATGACAACCGCGGTGATGGACTGCAGGTTGGCGTTGAGGCCGCTGTTCGGGTCGCCGCCGCCGACCCGGCCGACCAGGATCCAGGCGCCCACCGCGATGGCGAAGCCGCCGACCACATACGCGCTCAGCAGGACCCGGTTGACGGAGATGCCGGCGAGCCGGGCTGCCTCGATGTCGTCGCCCACGGCGTACAGGTGCCGGCCCCAGGCGGTGTAGCGCAGCGCGTAGCCGATCACCGCGTACAGGGCGATCATGAGCAGGACGCCGGTGGTCAGGTTCAACTGCCCGATGGAGACCGTGTCCGCGCTCCACATGAGGATGTTGCCGGGCTGCAGCGAGACAGTCTGGCCCTTGGCGTAGATGAGCGTGATCGCGGTGAAGATGCTGAGGGTGCCGAGCGTGACGATGAACGGTGGCAGCTTGATCTTCGTCACCAGCAGCCCGTTGACGGCCTGCGCGGCGATCGCTACGGCCGCTCCCGCGAGCAGGGCCAGCACGCCCGGCACGCCGTTGTCCGCGACGAGCTTCGACATCAGCAGCGAGGCCAGCACCATGACCGCGCCGATGGACAGGTCGATGCCGGCGGTGAGGATGATGACGGTCTGGCCGACGGCCAACGAGCCGATGACGGCCACCTGTTGGGCGACGAGCGACAGGTTCTGCAGCGCGTAGAAGCGGTCGTTGATGAGGGAGAACACGATGGCGGCGAGCACCAGGACGATCGCCGGGCTGAGTGCCGGCTGACGGTGCAGCACCGACTGGATGCGTTGGGCCGGCGTGGCGGGCCGGTTGAGGAAGTCCTCCGCCGGCGCCGGTGTCGCTTCACTGTCCACGTGGGTGGTGGTCACAGGGGGTCCTTCCGGTTCGTTCCCTCGTGCAAGGCTTCGTACGGGACTTGGTGCCGGCCTGCGTACGGGACTTCACGCCGACCTTCGTACGGGCTCGTCGACTCGTACGGTGCGGATGCGCCGCCGGTGCCATGACGGCTACCGGCACCGGCAGCCCACCCGACCGACCAGCCGGCCGATCAACCAACCAACCGACCGGATCAGCTCCCCCAGCAGGCGGAAGCCGCCTGCTCCGGCGACTGCACCGTCAGCCCCCCAAGCGCCTTCGCCGCGACCAGCGCGGTCCCGGTGTCGTAGAACGACTTGCCGTTCGTGACACTCGGCTTGCTGCCGCCGCGGGCCAGCTTCGCGATGGAGCTGACACCGAGGGCCGCCATCTTCCCCGGGTACTGCACGGCGTCGGCCGCGAACTTGCCGCTGGTGACGTTCTTCAGGCCCGAGCAGCTGCCGTCGATCGCGTAGATCGCGACGCTCTTCTCCTTGCCCGCCGCCTTCAGCGCGTTGTACGCGCCCTCGCCCGCCGGCTCGTTGATGGCGTAGACGACGTTGATGTCCGGGTTGGCCGACAGACAGTTCTCCATCGCGGTGCGGCCGCCGTCGATGGCGCCCTGGGTCGGCTGGTGGCAGGCGATCTTGTACGTGCCGCCCTTGCCGCCGGTGTACTTCCCGGACTTGGCCTCCTTGCCGTTCTCGGTCTTGCTGCCCGGGTCGATGCCCATGCCCTCCAGGAAGCCGTGGTCACGGTCGATGTCCACCGAGACGACCTGGTTGTTGAACAGGTCGAGCATGGCGATGACCGCGGGCTTGCCGTCCAGGGCCGCCGCCGCGTACTGGCCGTCGAGCTTGCCCGCCTGCTCGTTGTCGGTCGCGTAGGTGATGTCCGCGACGTTCGCCGGGTTCGGTGCGGTGTCCAGGGCGATCACGAAGAGGCCGGCCTGCTTGGCGCGCTTCAGCGCGGTGTTCACCGCGTCGCCGTTGGTGGTGATCAGGATGCCCTTGTCGCCGCGCGAGACGGCGTTGTCGATGGCGGTGATCTGGGTCTGGGTGTCGCCGTCCGACGTTCCCGCCGCCACCGTGAGGCTCACCTTGTCCTTGGTGGCCTGCGTCTTGGCGTCCTTCTCCATGCTCACGAAGTACGGGTTGCTCAGCGTCTTCAGGATCAGTGACACGCCCACCTTCCCGCTGCCGGACGACGAGGAGCTGGAGTCGGAGGAACCGCAGGCCGCGAGGGTGGCGCCGAGGCAGAGGGTGACGCCGACGGCTGCCGCCCGGGTGCGCCGACTGCGGAGGCCCGATGCCTGGGTGGAGGAGAGGTTCATGACGTGGTTCATGACGTGATCCCTTTCGAGCCGGCCCTTGGTCGACGCTGAGACAACGTTGACTCGACGGGATAGTGGGCCCGTATGGACGAGCGCGTCAAGACACTGGTAAACATGCGTCGGCAACGAGTCGGTAACGCGCAATCAGGGGGAGACAACGATGACTCAGGGCGAGCCGCCGTCCCCGTCCCCCCGCAGCCGCCCCACGATGCGCGAGGTCGCGGCACTTGCGGGCGTCGCCATCAAGACGGTCTCGCGCGTGGTCAACGAGGTGCCCACCGTCGATCCGGCCATCGTCGCCCGGGTGCGGGAGGCGGCCGACAAACTGGGCTACCGGCCCAACCTGACCGCCAGCAGTCTGCGCCGCGGGGACGGCCGTACGGCCACGATCGGGATGCTCGTCGAGGACTCGGCGAACCCCTTCTCGGCGGCCCTGAGCCGCACCGTCGAGAACGTGGCGCGCGAGCGCGGAGTGCTCGTGCTGGTCGGAAGCCTCGACGAAGACCCGGCCCGGGAACGGGAGTTGGCCCGCGCCCTCATCGATCGGCGGGTCGACGGCCTGGTGATCGTGCCGGCCGGCCGTGACCACAGCTATCTGATCAGCGAGCAGCGGTCGGGCACCTGCCTGGTCTTCGTCGACCGCGAGCCCAGCCTGCTCGACGCGGACACCGTCCTCTCCGACAACCGGCAGGGCGCCGTCACCGCCGTCAACCACCTGCTGAAGGCCGGCCACCGCCGCATCGCCTACCTCGGCGACCGCGCGACCATCTCCACCGCCGCCCAGCGTTTCGACGGTTACCGGCACGCCCTGGAGGTCGGGCACATCGAGTACGACGACGAGATCGTCCGGCACACCGGGGCCAGCGAGGAATCCGCGATCACCGCGACCGAGCGGCTCCTGGCGCTGCCGAACCCGCCCACCGCGCTGTTCACCAGCCAGAACGTCGTCACGATAGGAGCCGTACGCGCCCTGCGCGCCCTCGGTCTACAAGACACCGTCGCCCACGTGGGCTTCGACGACTTCCCCCTGGCCGACATCCTCAGCCCGGGGATCTCCGTCATCGCCCAGGACGTCGAGCAGTTGGGCAGGACGGCCGCCGAGATGCTCTTCCGCAGACTGGACGGCGACCGCTCCCCCACCCGCGCCGTCACCATTCCGACCCGGCTGATCGAGCGGGGATCGGGCGAGATCACGGCACTCGCGCCATCACCGAGGGCGTCGATCTGACGGTCTCCCGGAAGCCGTCCTACGGCCGACGGGAACTTCGGGAACCGTATTGCCCAGTGCGGCCCTGTGTTCGACGGCAGACATGTCAGGATGATGATCTGACAGCCACTGACCAAGACGGAGCCTGGCCCCATGACCTCTCCCAGCGGGGACGGCAGTGGCGCGCAGCCACTGATCATCGACACCAGCAAGCCCCACCCGGCACGGATGTACGACTACTTCCTCGGCGGCAAGGACAACTATCCGGTCGACCGGGACGCCGCCGAGCAGTTCATCAAGGCGGCGCCTGAGGTGCGGGAGGGCGTGCGGGCCAACCGGAGCTTCATGCACCGGGCCGTCCGGCATGTGGTGGAGGAGGGCGGGGTCCGGCAGATCATCGACATCGGGACCGGGCTGCCCACCGAGCCGAACGTGCACCAGATCGCGCACGCCGTCGCCCCGGACACGCGGATCGTCTACGTCGACAACGACCCGATCGTCAGCACCCACTCGATGGCCCTCATGGAGGACAGCGACACCTCGGTCATCCTGGCCGACCTGCGCGACCCCCGCTCGATCCTCGACCACCCCGAGGTGCGCGAGGCCATCGACTTCGACCGGCCGGTCGCGGTCCTGCTGGTCGCCGTCGTCCACTTCCTGTCCGACGAGGGTGACGACCCCTACGGCATCGTCGCCACCCTGCGCGACGCGCTGCCGGCCGGTTCCTACCTCGTCCTGTCGCACGCCACGGGCGACGTCCACGAGGACGGCCGGCACGACGCGGCCTCCGTCTACAACCGGGCCACCGCCACCCTCAACCTCCGCTCACACGCCCAAGTCCTGGACTTCTTCGGCGACTTCACCCTCGTCGACCCGGGCCTGGTCCGCGTCACCCACTGGCGCCCCGAGGAGACTCCGGCCCCCGGCGCCGCGCCGATCGGCATCTACGGCGGGGTGGCCCGCAAGGACGCCTAACGATCCGACCGGAACGACGACTCAAGGACAGCCTCGCGCAGGAAGTCGGCCAACAGGGCCGTCACCTCAACCGGCCTTTCCAGGCTGGGGAGATGACCGGCCCACGGCAGTTCGACGTGCCGGGTGTCGGCGAACAGGTCCGGGAGCCGGGCCGCGATCAGCCGGAAATCGGCGAGGTCGCGGCCACCGGACACGGCGAGACACGGCGCCTCGACCGCCGCGAGATCGACCTCCACCTTGTTCCGCCCGGCCCCCTCGGGAGCGGCCAACTGCACGTCGAAAGCCCGCCGTTGCATCCCCCGCACCGCCTCCCGGGCCGCCTCGTCGGCGTCCGGCCCGAGCCAGGTCTCCACGTTCAGTTCTACGGCCCCGTCGACATCGCCCGCCTCCAGCAACTCGTCCTCCCGCTGGCCGAACTCCCGTAGCGCATCGGTGGGTTGATGCCCCGGCAGCCCGCCGCACAACAACACCATGGCGGTGACCCGTTCCGGACGGCGCGCGGCGATCTCCACGGCGACTTCTCCGCCGTACGAGGAGGCGATCAGGGCGGCCCGCTCGATACCGAGGGTGTCCAGCAGGTCGAGTACGTCCTCGGCGTCGTTGTGCCGCCGGTCGGGCAAGGGAGTCTCGCCGAAGCCGCGGAAGTCGGGGCGCACCACCCGGTATCCGGCGTCGACCAGGGCCGCCCACTGCGGATCCCACATCCTCCGGTCACACACCCCGGAGTGCAGCAGCACCAGGGCGGGGCCGTCGCCGGTCGCGTCGTAGTCGTACTCAAGAGTCATGCGGGCGACCCTAGGGGGCGAGGGACAGAAGCGCCCTTGGTTTTCCGGCAACGGCGACGGCACCGACGTCCACGCCCACGCCCGGCGATCAGTCGCCGATGGTGATCGTCCTGCCCTGCCGGGCCGGCAACGAGAAGCCCAGCACGGTGCTCGTGTCGCGCAGGGTTTCCGGGAGGGCTCCGGCGGCGCCGATGCCACGGGCGCGTTCGAGACGTTGCGGGCGGGTCAGGGTGAGACCGAAGTCCTTGGCGAGACCGGCGCCGTCCAGCAAGTCGCAGAGGAACAGCATGTGTTCGTCGAGGGGTACGTGTTCGGCACGGACGGCGCGGACGCCGTTGAGCAGGGCGGCGCGGAGGGCGGGGTCCGGGTAATGGCGGGTTCTGGTGAGGAGGGCGCCGGGTCTGTGGCGCAGTACGCCCCGCTCGGTGAGTGCGGTGGTGTGCAGTGCGAGCGCTTCCCGGCCGCGTTCTCTGAGCCAGCGGGTCACTGTCAGAGGGCGGGGGACGAGGGTGGCGGTACGGGTGTGTAACGCGGAGAGCAGGTCGTCCGCCCAAGTAAGGCCTGTGCCAGGCGGGTTGGGCATGGTGGGCGCGTTGGGCCTCAGCTCGATCTCGCCTCGCAGCCGGTAGACCTCCAGGCCCAGTTTTCTGGTCTTCCGCGGTCTGACCAACAACCGTCTACGCAGAGCCAGTTCACCGAGTTCCGCCGCCGCGCAACCGGCCGCCGTCTGCGCGGAGTTGGGCACCCTGCCGTTCTCCCCGTACGACAACAGGGCGAACTCCTCGGGCAGGGACAGGCGTTGGAGCGGTGCGGGTCCGAACATGCGGTGCATTCTGCATGGCGGGGCGGCCGTCCGGGGTCAGGTCGCGGCACCGGGCAGGTCGAACCACACCGCCTTGCCCTCCGGGCGGGACGGGCCGTCGTACGGTACGGCGACGCCGTGGCCCCAGCTGCCGCGGGTGAGTGGAGCCGGATGGAACGAACTCAGGGGTGCATGACGATCTTCCCCACGTGCTCCCTGCGAGCCAGTTCTTCCTGCGCCTGAGCAGCCTGGTCCAAAGGGAAGGTCGCGGCGACGACGGGCTGGACCTCGGCCCGGCGGGCCAGGTCCATGAGGAGGTCGAAGTGTGTGGGCGTGTGCATCGAGGACCCGACGACCTGGGCGTTGTGCAGGTACAGGCGGCGCACGTCGAAGGTCACGTCGTATCCGCCGAGTGCGCCGGCGATGACCCACCGGCCCCCTTCGCACAGCAACGGCAGCCCCTCGCCGACCAGTTCACCGGCCACGACGTCGAGGGCGACGTCGATGCCCTCCGGGGCGGCGGTGCGGATCTGCTCGGCGACGTCTCCCGCGCGGTCGATGACTTCGTGCGCGCCCGCTTCGCGCACCGCGTCGATCTTGGTTCCGCTGCTGATGGCGAGCACCCTCGCGCCGCGCGCGCGGGCGATCTGCACCAGCGCGAGGCCGACGCCGCCGGACGCTCCCGAGACCAGGGCGGTCTCCCCCTTCCGCAACTGGCCCCGCTCGATCATGCCCAGCGCCGTGCCGTAGGCGGTCGGCAACGCCGCGAGCTGGTCGTCCGTGAGCGGGGATTCCGTCACGTCATGCACGCGCTCCACCGGCGCTGTCACGTACTCGGCGTATCCGCCGTCGCGTTCGCTCCCCATCAGGCCCACCGGGTTGGCGTCCGGTCCGTCGGTGTCGTAGATCGCGGGGTCGACGACCACCCGGCGTCCGACGAGGCTCCCCTCCACCCCGGTCCCGACGGCCACGACGCGGCCGGCCACGTCAGCGCCCTGGATTCGCGGGAAGTCGATCGGGCCGCGCCAGCCCGACAGCGCCTTCGGGTCTCCCGGACGGCCGTAGGCGCCCTCCCGGGTCCACAGGTCGGTGTTGTTGAGGGCCACCGCGCCGACCTGGACCAGTACCTCTCCGGCCCGCGGGGCAGGGACGGCGACCTCCGCCGACTCAAGGACCTCCGGCCCTCCGTGCCCTGTGATCCGCACCGCTCGCATGAACCTGGGCGCACTCATCGCTCGAACCTCCTCGCAGGTATACTGATCAGTGAACATCTCTCACCGTACACCGATCAGTGAAGGGGCCTGCAGTGCAGGAAGCGCGGCCTTTGACCCCGGCCGGCCGCCGCATCGTGGCGGCCGCGGAGGAGCTGTTCTACGACCGCGGAATCACAGCGGTCGGTGTGGATCTGATCGCCGAGCACTCAGGGGTGACCAAGCGGACCCTGTACAACCAGTTCGGTTCGAAAGACCACCTCGTCGCGGCTTATCTCACGGGCCGCGACCAGCGCTGGCGGTCAGTGGTCCGTGCGGCCGTCGACGCCGGTGACACTCCCGTCGAGGCCGTCACCGCCCCCTTCGAGGCACTGCGGACCTGGTGCGAGACCAACACCCGCGGCTGCGCCTTCATCAACGCACTCGCCGAACTCCCCGACCCCGCCCATCCCGCACACCTCATCGCCGCGAACCAGAAACTCTGGCTCCTGAACCTGTTCAAGGAACTCGCCGTCGCGGCGGGCTGCGCACACCCGGCCACCCTCGCCACCCAACTCCTCGTACTGCACGAGGGCGCTCTCGCCACACAGCCCCTCCCCCTCGACACCCTCGCGGAGAGCACCGCCCTGGCACGAGCCCTGGTCCGAACCGGCACATCGCCCCACCGCTAGCCGGGAAAATGCAGAGCAAGCCAGGCCCCCGTAGTCACCCCCAGTGCACCCGCCATTCACGTCCCCCGCGAACCATGCGCCTCATGAGACGTGTCACTCCCGCCCTGGTCCTCGGCATGACCGCGCTGCTGGCCACCCCGTTCGCCGCCCAGGCCGCCCCCGGCAACAGCGGCGGCTACGGCAACGCCCACACCGACAGCTTCGGCACCAAGGCCGTGTACGCGCCGGAGCAGAACTCCCGCTCGTACCAGAAGGTCCCGGCCGGATTCACCCCCGTCTTCACCGAGAACGTGTCCCGGCACGGATCCCGTTCCGCGACCGACAGTTCGGACGGCGACCTGATCCTCGCGCTCCTGGACAAGGCCCAGGCCGAGGGGCAACTCACCGCGAAGGGGCGGGAGTTCGGGCCGAAGGCGCAGGCCCTCGAAGCCGCCATGAGCACCGTCGGGTACGGCGACCTCAGCGCGCGCGGCAAGGAGGAGATCCACGACACCGCCGTACGGATGGCGAAGCGGCTGCCGACCCTCTTCGCGTCGATCGCGAAGAACAAGGAGCCCATAGATGTGGTCAGTTCGGGGCAGGGGCGTGCCGTCGACAGCGCCAATCTCTACGGCGCCGCCCTCGCCCAGACCGACCCCGACCTGACCTCCCTCATCGGCACGACCCGTACCGACAAGGACCTCCTCTACTTCCACAAGGCCGACGGCGGTGCCGCCTACCGCGACTACATCGCCAACGACAAGCGCCTCGCGACCACCCTCACGTCCGTCACCGACCAGCCGAAGACCCACCGCGCCGCCCGCGACGTACTGAAGAAGCTCTTCAAGCCCGCGTTCGTGGACCGGATCACCGCGGGCGAGTTCTCGTCGATCGGCACGGACGTCGAGGCCGCCACGGCCGTCTACAACCTGTACGCCATCGCCCCCGCGATGAGCGAGGAGAGCCCGGACGGCAAGGGCTGGGGCATGGACCGGTACATCTCGGCGGCCGACGCCGACTGGTTCGGGTACATCTCCGACGCCGAGGACTTCTACGAGAAGGGACCCGGCTTCGCGGACAGCGACATCACGTACAAGATGGCGAACGTCCTGCTCGACGACTTCTTCAAGAAGGCCGAGGCCAAGCGCGACGGCACCGGCGATCTCGGCGCCGAACTCCGGTTCACCCACGCCGAGGAGATCATCCCGCTGGCCGCACTGATGGGCCTGCCGGGCAGCACGAAGGGCGTCACCACGGCCAAGCCGTACACCTACGGCAGCAACCCGTGGCGGGGCGCGGCCGTCGCACCCCTCGGCTCGAACATCCAGTGGGACGTCTTCCGCAAGGGCAACACCTACCTCGTCCGCATGCTCTACAACGAGAAGGAGACGGCGTTCAAGGCCGGCTGCCGTCCCGTCTCGAAGGGCAGCAAGTTCTACGATCTGAGCGAGCTGGAGCGCTGCTTCGGGCGTACGACGACCTCGAACGGCTGACCCAGCGGCTGATCAACTCCCGTCACCGACACCGGCGTTACGACGGCCCCGCGCTTCCCCAGGCGCGGGCCACCGCCGCCCCGAACAGCCGCCCGCTCATCCCGGCCCGCCGGTACGCGGCGACCGCGGCCGTGTTGTCCGCGTCCACCATCAACGCGGCCCGCCCGTACTCCCGTACGAGGGCGGCTACGACGAACCGTGAGACGGCCGCTCCCAGGCCCCGCCCTCGCGCCTCCGGACGCGTCACGACCCCGGCCATGAAGCCGCAACCGGCCCCCGACCACGCGTCTCCGGCCACCGCCAGCAACGTGCCGGCGCCGTCGGGGTCGTAGGCCCCGGCCCAACGGCGTGTTCCGGGGCGGCCGGGCTGGGCGTAGGAGTCGGGGAAGCAGTGGTCGAAGACCGTCGCCGCTTCCTTCTCGCCTCTCCCGTCGAGCCACGCAACTCCCTCCGGTACATCGGACGGCGGGGCCGTCGTCTCCATCCACAGGAACTCGGGTCCGGCGGCGGCCGTCAGCCCGGGGGTCCCGCGTACCAGCGCGGCGATCAACTCCGCGTCCCCGAACGGGCGGTAGCCCGGTCCGGTCGCCGCCAGAACCTCGTCCCGTACGAGAACGAGGGCGTCCTCCTCCTTCCCGTCGACCGCGATCCGGTCCCGGCCGGAGAGGGCGGGGCTGACCACCGCCGTCGCCGAGCCGTGGCGGAAGACTCGTACGCCGGGCCCGAGTTGGCCCTCGGGCCGCAGTTGCGCGGCCCAGAGCAGGTGTCCTACGGCGTCCCTGTCGTCGAGTCCGTCAGCCTCGGCCACGTGCGCCCGGCCCCGGCTCCACCACGCCGCCCACCGTGAACCCGATCACCGAGCCGCCGCCGTCCCGCCGTAGCGCGAACGGTGCTCCGCCGTGGGCCAGGGCCACCTCGCGGACGATCGAGAGGCCGAGGCCCGAGCCGGGGAGAGAACGGGCGTCCGCCGCGCGGTAGAAGCGGTCGAAGATGCGGAAGAGGTCGGTCTCGGAGACTCCGGGGCCTCGGTCGAGGACTTCGACGCGGACCGTGCCGGGGCGGGCCGGGCCCGAGACCGCGATCTCGATCGGGGTCTGGCCCGCGCGGTCGAACTTGGCCGCGTTCTCGACCAGGTTGGAGATCGCGCGCTGGAGCATGCCGGGGCGGCCGTCGGTCGTCGTGTCGCCGCTCGCGCGGACGGTGATGTCGCGGCCGGTGCGGCGCCGGGCGAGGCCCGCCACGTCCTCCGCGATGTCGGCGAGGTCGACCTGCTGAGGCGGTTCGGTGTCGGACTGGCCGGCCGCCAGATCCACCAACTCGTTGACCAGGTCGGTGAGTTCGCGGGCTTCCTGACTCAGGTCCGCCACCAGTTCCTCACGGGTGGAGGGGGGCAGCTCGTCCATGCGCCGGAGCAGGGAGATGTTGGTACGGAGGGAGGTCAGCGGGGTGCGGAGCTCGTGGCCCGCGTCCTGGATCAGGCGGCGCTGGTCCTCCTCCGACTGCGCGAGGCGGCCGAGCATCCGGTCGAAGGCCCTGCCCAGGCGGCCCACCTCGTCGTAGCCGGTGACGGGGACCTGGACGCCGAGCCTGCGGGTGCGGGCCACGTCCTCGGCCGCCGCGGTGAGGATGATCAGGCGGTGGGTGATACGCCGCGCCAGCCACCAGCCGCACAGCCCGGCGAGCACGACCACCGCGGCCATCAGCACGAACGTCCGCTGCTGCAACGCCCGCAGCAGATCCTCCGTGTCGCTGAACTCCTGCGCGACCTGCACCGCGCCCCGCCCCTGGCCGAGCGAGACGGTCGCGATGCGGTACACGTCCTCGGCGACGGCGACGTCCTTGTGCTCCGCCGTCTTCCCGGCCACCCGGTCGCCCGCGATCGCCCGGTCGTCGCCGGTGACGGGCAGCGCCGGGCTGCCGCTGTCGAGGACACCGCCGTCCCGCCCGAGCACCTGCACATCCGTACGGGCCGGCCGCACGATGTCGTGGCCGGGCGCGGAGGAGGAGAAGTCCTCGGTCGTCATCCGGTGCGTCCGCACCTCGTCCTGCAGATCCTGGACGACCTGGTCGAACACGGACTCCTGGTCGACCCGGACCAGCCGGGCCGCCGCGCCGTACGACAGCACGCCGACGAGGAGCGTCACGGCGGCGGTCACCGCCGCGAAGGACAGCACGAACGTGGTGCGGAGCGAGGCCAGCCTGGGCCGCCGGCTCACCACCAGCCGCCGCAGGCGTGCGCCCACTCAGTCCTCCCGCAGCACGTAACCCACGCCGCGCACCGTGTGGATCAGCTGCGGCGCGCCGGGCTCGTCGAGCTTGCGGCGCAGGTAGCCGACGTAGACGGCGAGGTTCTTGGAGCCGGGGCCGAAGTCGTAGCCCCAGATGCGGTCGTAGATCGTGGAGTGGTCGAGGACGATGCCCGCGTTGCGCACGAGCAGTTCGAGGAGCTCGAACTCGGTCCGGGTCAGCTCCAGTTCGCGCTCGTCGCGCCAGACGCGGCGGGCCTGGAGGTCCATCCGGAGGCCGGCCGCCGCGATCTGCTTGTCGGAGGGGGCGAAGGCCGACGAGGAGTACGGCTGCGGTCCGTCCCTCAGTACGTCGGCGGCGCCGGACGAGCCGGGGATTCCGGCGGTTCCGGGGACGCCGTTCGCCGGGACCGGGCTGGTGCGGCGGAGCAGGGCGCGGAGCCTCGCGAAGACCTCCTCGACGTCGAAGGGCTTCACCACGTAGTCGTCGGCGCCCGCGTCCAGGCCCGCGATGCGGTCGGCGGTCTCCACGAGTGCCGTCAGCATGAGGATCGGGGTGCGGTCGCCCTCGGCGCGCAGTACCCGGCAGACCTGGAGGCCGTCGATGCCGGGCATCATCACGTCGAGAAGCAGCACGTCCGGTGGGGTGCGGTGGGCCTGCGCGAGCGCCTCGACACCGTCGGCGACCGCGGTCACCTGGTAGCCCTCCAGGGTCAGGGCCCGCTCCAGGGCATGACGGATGGCACGGTCGTCTTCGGCGAGCAGCACAGTCTGGGGCACGCTACCCAGTGTGCCAAGGCCTCCGGCGGTTGGCCGGTGGGGGCAGGTCTACGATCACCCTTTTTACCTGGCTCTCACCGAGGTGGGCGCAACCTGGGTTTAGCTCCTACCGTCTTCTCACGGTCGGGTGTGGCGGGCTGGGGCGGGGTTGGGGCGGGCGTACCTGGGGGCTGC
>NZ_BARF01000076.1 GCF_000367365.1 Streptomyces prunicolor NBRC 13075
CTGCGTCCGGCTCAGGTGCAGTTGCGTCCGGGTCAGGTGCAGTTGCTTCCGCGTCCGGGTCCGGGTCGGGTGCAGTTGCTTTCGCGTCCGGTTCGCTTGCGGGCGAGTCGGCTTCGGATGACGGTCCGTCGGCCGGCCCCTTGGCAGGGCTCGGCTCCGGTTCGGACTTGGCCTCGGCCTGGTCGAAGGCTGGGCGGGCGCTGTGCCACGGGGCGTCCGCGCTGCGGGAGGCAGTCGGGGGCTGGGCGGTGCTGCCCTCTCGTGTCGATGCCGGGCCCTGTGACGGTTCCGCCGCAGGTGTCGGCTCCGGTTCCACCGAAGGGGGCTGTGCCTGCGCCTGCGCCGGTGCCTGTTGGGATGCCGAGCCGTCGCTCGCGCTGCGGGACCGGCGAGGGGCTGCTGCGGCCGACTCTTGTTGACTCGCCGAGTCCTCCGAAGCGCTGCGCGGCCCGGCAGGCGGCACCGCACCCTCACCCGAAGGCACCGCACCCCCACCCGGCGCCCCCTGACTCACCGACCCCTCCGAAGCCGAACGGGCCCGCCGCACAGGGCGATCACCCCCCGCACCCCCCGCACGCACCGGACTGTCACCCGCGCCACGCGCCCCCGACTCGCCTGCCTCACCCTCCTCACCCGCCGGAGACTCGCCCGCCCCGCGTACCGGAGACTCACCCGCCCCCCGTGCCGGACGCTCACCCGCGGCACGTACCGGACGCTCCCCCGCCCCCCGCACCGGACGCTCACCCGCAGCACGCGCCGCACCCCGGGCAGGGCGAGCCGGAGCCGCCGGAAGCTGGCCCTTCAACGGGCCCCATTCGTTCGGGTCGGGGACGCCCGGCGGAAGCATCTGGCGGCGTTTCGGGCCGCCGTGGTCCGACTCGCCCGGTTCCTTCGCGCCGGGCCAGGCTTTGGCGACGCGGGCGGCGAGGACGAAGTCCTTGCGGAGGGGGTGGCCTTCGAAGGTTTCCGGCAGGAGGAGGTGGTCCAGTCCCGGGTGGCCCTCGAAGTCGACGCCGAACATCTCGTGGGTCTCGCGTTCGTGCCAGGCGGCGCCCGCGTAGATGTCGACGGCGGTGGGGAGCGCCGGGGTCTCGTGCGGGACGGTCGTCCGGACGAGGAGTCGGCGTACCGGTGCCAGTGCCACGACGTGGGCCGAGACGCGGAAGCCGGTGCCGGGTTCGTCGACCGCGCTCAGCCAGTCGAAGTAGGTGCAGCCCAGGTCGTCGCGGGCGGTGCGGAGGGCTGTGAGCCAGGTGGTGGGCGGTACGTCGACCGTGAGGAGGTCATAGGACTCCTCGGCCGTGGCCTCCGTACCGAACAGTTCCTCGACCGGAACGGGCAGCCAGCCGACGGCGGTCATCGGGCGTCCCCCGAGCCGGAGCCCGAGCCCGAATCGAAGCCGGAGCCCGAATCGGAGCCGGAGCCCGAATCGGAGCCGGAGTCGGAGGACGCACCCGCACCCGCACCCGCACCCGCACCCGCAGAATCCCCTCCAGGCGCCGGCGTCGGCCCCGTCACCAACCCACTCTGCAGTGCCGCCGTCGAAGGACGCGCCCCCGCCGCCCCGTACCCGTACCGCTCCCCCAACGACTCCCGGGCGATCTTCTCCTGGAGTTTGAGGATGCCCTGGAGGAGGGCCTCGGGGCGGGGCGGGCAGCCGGGGACGTACACGTCGACCGGGATGATCTGGTCGACGCCCTTGGTGACGGAGTAGGAGTCCCAGTACGGGCCGCCGCAGTTGCTGCACGCGCCGAAGGAGATGACGTACTTGGGCTCGGGCATCTGCTCGTAGAGGCGTTTCACGGCCGGGGCCATCTTGTCGGTGACCGTGCCGGAGACGACCATCAGGTCGGCCTGGCGCGGGCCCGGAGCGAAGGGGATGACGCCCAGGCGGATGAAGTCGTGGCGGGCCATGGACGCGGCGATGAACTCGATGGCGCAGCAGGCGAGGCCGAAGTTGAAGACCCAGAGGGAGTAGCGGCGGCCCCAGTTGAGGACCACCTTCATCGGTTCTGGGGCGAGGCGGGCGAGGGCGCCCAGGCGTTTCGGCTCCGGCAGGAACACGGGCTCGGGGGTCACGGGCTCTGAGGTCACGTCCTCGGGGGTCACGTCCATGCCAGGACGCCCTTCTTGTAGGCGTACAGCAGGCCCACAGCCAGGAAGCCGAGGAAGATGAACATCTCGACGAGGGTGGCCGCGCCGTAACCCGGCGCGGCGAAGACCGTGGCCCAGGGGAAGAGGAAGATCGAGTCGACGGCGAAGATGACGTACAGGAACGCGTAGACGTAGTACCGGACTTGGGTGTGGGCCCAGCCCTCCCCGACGGGGTCGACGCCGCACTCGTACGTCAGGAGTTTCTCGGGGGTGGGGACGACCGGGCGCAGCAGGCGGCCCGCGCCGAAGGCCACAGCGACGAAGAGCACGCCGACGACGGCGAGCAGCCCCACGACGGAGTAGGACCGGAAGTAGTCGGCCGAGTCCGCCGCGACGACCACGGTCGGCTCCCGCAAGGACCCCGGAAAGGACCCTGACAAGCTCCCCGGCAGCATCTCCCGCAAGTCCGACCCCTCCTCCTCCGCACAGACTTCCGCACGGGCTTCCCCACGGCCCGCTCCGGTGACCCGGTGCCCCCGTGACCCATGTGAACTCTGTGTTCGACGATCTGTACGCACGGGAGTCTAGGCCCTGTTAAAGGCACGGTAAGCAGCCCGTCACAGCTTGAGCTCCCCAGAGATGCCCCTGATCTCTCCCTGATCTCCCCGTGCTCTCCCCCTGAGATCCCGTGGTGGGGTTTTCCCCAGCAGACCAGGGCGGCGGACCTCATGGCGCTGGAGCGCGTCGCGCGGCACGCTGGCCCATATGACCGTACGCATCCCCTACGCCGACCCGGCGGCACCCGGCGGCGAGCTCGACGCTCTCGACGAGCCGCTGCCGCCCGCCCGCTTCGCCTACGACAGACACACCTGGAAGGAGATCGCGCATCTCCTCACCAATCTGCCGGTGTCGGTGTTCGGCTTCGTCTATGTGGTGACGATGCTGTTCATGAGCGCCGGGCTGACCGTCACCGTGGTCGGATTTCCGCTGCTCGCGCTGGGGTTGATGGGCGCGCGGCTGATCGGGAAGTTCGAGCGGGGCCGGGCCCGGCGGCTGCTCGGGGTGCGGATCGACGAGCCGAGCCCGTTGCCGTGGCGCAAGGGCGGCGGGCTGCTGCAACGGGTGTGGATGGCGCTGAAGGACCCGGTGGGCTGGCGGACGGTGCTGTACGACGGGATGCGCCTGCCGTGGGGCATCGTCACCTTCACCATCACGCTGACCTCGCTGTTCGTGCTGTGGCCGGTGCTGCCGTTCATCGCGCGCGGGCTGGCGAACGCGGACCGGGCGATGGTGCGCGGCCTCCTCTCCCCCTCCGACGAACTGGAGCGCCGTATCGCCGAGTTGGAGTCCGACCGGGGTGTCGTGGTCGACACGGCGGCGGCGGATCTACGGCGGATCGAGCGCGACCTGCACGACGGGGCACAGGCCCGGCTGGTCAATCTGGCGATGGGGCTGGGGCTGGCCAAGGAGAAGCTGCTGGAGGGGCAGGCCGACGAGCAGGTCGCCGCGATGGTCGACGAGGCGCACGGCGAGGTGAAACTCGCGCTCCAGGAGCTGCGGGACCTTGCGCGCGGCATCCATCCCGCCGTCCTCACCGACCGCGGGCTCGACGCCGCCCTGTCCTCCGTCGCCTCGCGCTGCACGGTGCCGGTGAAGGTGACGGCCGACCTCGGCGCGCGCCCGGCCGCCGCCATCGAGGGCATCGCGTACTTCACCGTCTCCGAGCTGCTGCAGAACATCAGCAAGCACAGCGGTGCCCGTACGGCGTCGGTGGACGTGTGGCGCTCGGAGGACCGCCTGCTCATCCAGGTCTGGGACGACGGCCGCGGCGGCGCCCGCCTCGACGGCGGCACCGGCATGCGCGGCCTCGCCGACCGACTCGGCGCGGTCGACGGCCTGTTCGTCCTCGACTCCCCACCCGGCGGGCCCACGACGGTCACGGCGGAGCTGCCGTGGCGGGAGCGGACGGCCGAGTCGGGCCGGGGGTAGGGAAAACCCCCCTTCGAGGACGCCGACGGACTCCATGGCTCGTGGACCTGCGACCGAGCAGTGTGGAGATACGAAAGCACGGCTGCGGAAACGACTAGAACAGGACGACGCCGATGGCCACGGAGTACGGGCAGAGGTCCGGGCAGGGGTACGGATCGCACGGCACGTTCGACCTCGACGAACGGCTCGACGAGCGGCGCCGAGGCCTTCGCCGGCTGCCGACCGCGCTGCGCGCCCCCCTGGAGGCGCGCCACTGGCGCGAGTTCGGCTACGTCCTGCTGAGCCTGCCGATCAGCATCCTGCTCTTCACCTACGCCGTCACGATGGTGTCGCTCGGCGCGGGCCTGCTGATCACCTTCCTCGGCGTTCCGGTCCTGGCGGGCGCGCTGGCCGGCTGCCGCGGCTTCGGCGCGCTGGAACGGGCCCGGGCCCGCCGGCTGCTCGACCTGGACATCGCCGACCCCGAGCCGCTGCGCATGAAGAAGAACGGCCCGATGGCCTGGATGGGCGCGGTCCTCAAGAGCGGCGCGTCCTGGCGCCATCTGCTGTACGCGCTGCTGCACCTCCCGTGGGCGGTCTTCTCCTTCGCCGTCGCCCTCACCTTCTGGTCGTACGGCTGGGCCCTGCTGACGTACCCGCTGTGGTTCTGGCTCTTCCCGATGTACGGCGGTGGGGGCGGCCTTCAGCTCTACGGCGACGAGCACCACCGGATCTATCTGGACAACCCCTTCGAGATCACCGTGACCGCGCTGGTGGGACTGCTGTTCACGCTGGCCACGCCGTGGATCGTGCGGGCACTGACGTTGGTGGACCGGGGCCTGGTGCACGGCCTGCTCGGCCCGTCGAGGCTGGCGACCCGGGTCGTGGAGCTGGAGTC
>NZ_BARF01000075.1 GCF_000367365.1 Streptomyces prunicolor NBRC 13075
GCGGTGACCGTGCTGGACGCGGTGGGCGCCGGCGCGGACGGATGCGAGCACCACGGCGCCCGCATCCTCGCCTCCCTGGACGGGGGTCGCGTCTTCGCCCTGCCCGACGCCCCCGAGGGTGCGGCGATCCGCGTGTTCAAGGCCGCCGACACGATCCGCCCGTTCTGCTGGTTCGACGGCCCCCGTAGTGAGCCGTCCCAGCTCAGCCATGCCGAGAACCGCGCACGGCACCAGCGCTGACCCGCTCGTCTTCCTCGAACTCCCGCCCCCGAAGGGGCAGTCAGGAGCAGTTCCCGCATGTCCGAGAACGTCGTACGCCTCGTCAAAACCCCGCCCACCGACCCCGAGCCGGAGCCGGCGCCCACGGTCCTGACCATCGTCCCCGACACCCCGCCCACGCCCCTGGTCCCCCTGTGGGTGCGCTCCGGGCGTGCCGTGAAGCAGGCGGTCACCCACGAGAACACCACGTCCGCTGCCCGTGCGGTGGCCCGGCACAGCCTCTACACGTTCAACGGCGGCCGGATCGTGGCCCGCCGCACCTGGGACGGCAAGACCGGGGCCCGCTACGAGCGCATGATCCGCACAGCGGAAGTCGCCGGGAACCTGGAAGCGGCAGAGGAGTGGGAGGAGCGGTTGCAGCGCTTCCGCCAAGCCCGCCACCACCGCCGCATGGACCTCCTCCACTCCCCCGTCGAGGCCGCCAAGGGCATCGTGGTCGGGACCGGGGTGAGCATCGGGGTGCTGGTCGCGCTCGGGGTCGTGATGGCCGTCAACAACCACGACGTCACCGACGTCATCACCCCGCTGAAAGCGACCATCGAGTTCATCGCCCTGCTGATCCGGATCGTGCAGGTCGTATGGGGGCCCGGCCTCGTCGTCGGCCCGTTGCTGGCCCTGCTCGGTCTGTGGGCCGTGGGCAGCAAGCAGCAGGCCGCACCCCCGTGGGCACTCCCGGCCAACGTCCGCAACGGGGAGGGTGAGCCGATCACCCCGTCCATCGTCGTCAAGGCCCTGCGCGACCTCGGCGTACCCGCCCTGCGCAACGCCATCAAGGAAATGGGCGACGCAGGCGCGTCCATGCTGGGTCCGATCCGGATCGCCGGATGCGGGGTCGAGGTCGACGTCACCCTGCCCTCAGGGGTGTCGACGATCGAGGTCCAGCAGCGCCGCCGGAAGCTGGCCGAGAACCTCACGCGGCACGAGCACGAAGTGTTCATCACCATCCCCGAGGCCGCCCGCACCGTCCGCCTGTGGGTGGCGGACTCGGGGGCGCTGGATCAGCCGATCGGCCCGTCGCCGCTGGTCACCGACGAGACGATGACCGCCGACTACGCCAAGGGGAAGGCCCCCTGGGGGCAGGACCTGCGCGGCGACGCCGCAACGCTGAGCGTGTATCAGCGCCACCTGCTGATCACCGGGTTGTCGAACCAGGGCAAGACCGTCGCCCTGCGCTCCCTCGCCCTGTGGCTCGCGCTCGACAAGTCGGTGCAGTTCCTGATGGGCGACCTGAAGGGTCTCGGTGACTGGGCCATGTTCGACGGCCTGGCCGACACGCTGATTCAGGGGCCGACCGACGAGCACGTCATCCAGGTCACCGAGATGGTCGAGGGCGCGGTCGACGAGATGAACCGCCGGATGATGGCCCCGCCCGGCACCGTGTTCCCCGCGCTGATCGTGCTGGTCGACGAGGCGCAGGTGGCGTTCATGTGCCCGGTCAAGGACGAGGACAAGCGGCCCTACGGCGGCTCGAAGTCCAACTCCCGCTACTTCATGGCAGTCCGGAAGATCCACAACCAGGGGCGGGCCGTGAACGTGCTGATGTGGCAGGGCACCCAGGACCCCACCGACCAGAACCTCCCCAAGCTGGTCCGCGAGGGCGCCCACACCCGGGCCTCGCTCGCCCTGGGTACCGAGTCGCAGGCGCGGATGGCGCTGGGGGACAAGGCCGTCGACGGCGGCGCCGCGCCCAACCTGCTGCGCCCGGGCCTGGATCAGGGAACCCTCGTCGTCGCCTCGTCGGGCATCGACATTCCCAAGGGGCAGTCCTCCATCACGGTGCGCACGCACTACGTCGACGACGACGCAGCCGAAGCCATCATCGAGCGCGCCAAGGCCCTGCGCGACGGAGTCACCACCCTGCACGTCATCGACGCCGGTGAGGACCGCGACCCGCTCGCGGACATTGCCGGCGTGCTGGGAGACGCGCCGCGCGTGCTGACCCGGGACGTCCTCAAGCGGCTGACCGTGCTCGACGAGGACGCCTACGGCGCCTGGACGAACGGCGACCTCAAGCGCGTGCTGGAAGCCGACGGAGCCGAGCCGTACAAGTCCGAAGGCGTCATGGTCGTGAGCCGTGACCGCGTCCTGCGCGCCCTCGCCAACCGGCCCGACGAGGATTCCGCTTCCGTGGGCTGACGGCAGGGAGCCACACCCGCGCGGGCCAGGGAGGCAGGGAGAACTCCCTGGCCCCCTCCCTGGCCCGCCTCCCTCGCCCTGACCTGCACGAATGATCGTTCAGGGAGGCAGGGAGGCCCGCAGGTCAACACCCCTGACACCCCCTCCACAACGCCCCCGCAAGGGGGTGCCCCTGCCTCCCTGACCCCTGCTCGGAAGGGATTCCGCATGTCCCCCAAGACCACCCCCGCCACCACCCCGCCGGACGCCGTGATGAGCGACGACGACGCGGCAGTTGAGGCCGCGCGGATCATCGCCGATGCCTACCGGCCCACCGCCTACCGCGACCCCAGCCCCGTGCCCGCCCACGGTGACACCCCGCCCGTCGCACAGCCGGGACGGCCCCCGATGAGCCAGGGCGCCACCGACGCGAGCGTGCTCATGCTCGCCGGCGCCACCTCCACCGCCGTGGTCGGTGGCACGGCGGCGGTGCTCATGTACGTCTCCCAGTACGCCGACCCGCTCGTGTGCGGACTCGTCTTCGGGGCGCCCACCGCCCTCGTGTTCGCGCTCGCCCGCCTCGCCCGGCACACGAAGCCCGCCCCCGACATCCACCAGCACTACGAGGGCCCCGTCTACCAGGACCAGCGCAACATCCACACCCGGACCACCGGCGTGTGGGCCAAGACGAACAACGAGCAGTGACGCCAAGAGCGGCCCCCCTTCCGGCAAGAACCGGGGCCGCTCTTGTCCAACCCGTCCTCAACAGACCTGTTGGAGGTCTCCAGCATGACCCATGACGCCCGCCCCGCGCTGCTACACGCAGCGCTGGAAGCCGCGGACCGCGGCTGGCACGTCTTCCCCCTCCGGCCCGGAACCAAGCGCCCCGCCCTGCACGGCGAAGCCGCCTGCCCCCGCACCGGAGCCTGCACGGACGGGCACCGGAAGTGGGAGCAGCGCGCCACCATCGACCCCGACCGCATCCGCGCGGCCTGGTCGCGGGCCCCGTTCAACGTCGGCATCGCCACCGGCCCCTCAGGCCTGCTCGTCGTCGACCTCGACATGCCCAAGACCACAAGCAGCAAGGGCAGTTCGGACGCGCCTTGCGGCGCGGCAATCTTCAGGGCGCTCTGCGAGCGCGCCGGGCATCGAGTGCCCGACACCTACCGGACCCGGACCGCGAGCGGCGGACAGCACCTGCACTTCACCGCCCCCAGCGGGGTGCGGCTGTCCAACACGGCAGGAACCATCGGGGAGTTGGTCGACACCCGTGCATGGGGCGGCTACGTGGTCGCAGCCGGCAGCACCACCCCCACCGGAACCTACGAAGCCCTGAGCGCCCCTGAGGCCGCCTCTACGCCCGCGTGGCTGCTGAGCATCCTGCAACCCGCCCCCAGGGCCGTACGGGCACCCTCAGGGCCCGTAACGGCACAATCCGGCTCATACGCTGACAGTGCACTCGACAACGAGACGCGGAACGTCGCGTCGGCCCAACTCGGGGCGCGGGAAGCCGCATTGTTCCGGGCGGCGCGCGCCCTGGGACGGCTCATCGCGTGGGGCGACCTCCCCCGGCACACGGTTGAGCAGGCTCTTCAGGAGGCGGGGGAGGCGACCGGACTCACCGCTGCCGAGTGCCGCTCGACCCTCCGCAGCGCACTGAACTGGTCCATCGCACACAACCAGGTCAAGCGGGATGCGGCATGAACACCCCTCCCCGCCCCCGCCTGAAGAGCATCACCCCCACCACTGCGGGCCCCCGCCCCGCCCAACTCGCCTCGCCGCAGGCGGACTTGGGCGAGCCGAAGGGCGTCGCCGAAGGCGTCCTCACAAGCCCTGACCCGCAGACGATCGCCCCGGACAACCCCACACCGCAGTGGCCCGGCATCCGGATCTACGCCCCGCCCGTCTACCGCCACCACTACGACGGGGCCCGCTGGTCCAAGCGCTACGCAGACACCCCCACCGCCGCATACGCCTGCCGGTGCGGCGAGACCGCCGCCGCCACCGGCCGCGACGAGGTGGCCGAACTCGTGGCCGACTACGACTACCACCGCGCAGTCACCTGCCCGCTCCGCACCGCGCAGGAAGGAAGGGCCGCCGCATGACCCAACTCATCGACGGGGCAGCGCTGTTGGACGAGGTGGAAGCCTTCCACCGCCGGTTCAACGTCTTCCCCACCCAGTCCGCCTACGTCGCCGTGGCGTTGTGGGACGCGCACGCCCACCTGATCGAGTGCTTCGAGACCACCCCCCGCATCGCGTTCCTCTCTCCGGAACCTGGATCGGGCAAGTCGCGGGCCCTGGAGATCGTGGAACTCCTCACGCCACGACCGGTCACCACGGTGTCCGCCTCCGCCAACGCCCTGTACCGGCTCGTCGACTCCGCCGCAGGCCTGCCCACCGTGCTCTTCGACGAGGTGGACACCATCTTCGGACCCAAGGCCGGAACGGATGAAGCCCTGCGCGGCTTCCTCAACGCAGGATGGCGCCGCACCGCCGGCGCCCTGCGCTGCGTCGGGGAAGGCTCCAACCAGAACGCGCAGATCTTCAACTCCTACTGCGCCGTGGCCATGGCGGGACTCGGTTCGCTGCCGGACACCGTGTTGACCCGCTCGGTCATCATCCGTATGCGCAAGCGCGCCCCGAACGAGAAGGCCGAACCCTACCGCCAGCGCACCCACGAGAAGCAGGGCCACGCCCTGCGCGAACGCCTCGCCAAGTGGGCCGACACCGTACGGGACCAGGTCGCCAATGCCTGGCCCGACATGCCCGAAGGCGTCACCGACCGGCCCGCCGACATGTGGGAACCCCTGCTCGCCGTGGCCGACGCCGCCGGCGGCACCTGGCCCGACCGGGCCCGCGCCGCCTGCCTGGAACTCATCAGCGCAGCCCACGACAACGACGAATCCTCCATCGGGGTCCGGCTGTTGACCGACCTGCGCGACAAGGTGTTCTGCGGCGACGACCGCGTGCCGACCGCCGTGATCATCGAGAGCCTGTTGCACATAGAAGACGCGCCCTGGGGTGATCTGGACGACAAGCCGATCAACTCCCGCACCCTTGCTCGGCTGTTGGGGCAGTACGTCACCCCGAGCAACAAGCCGATCAAGCCGCGCGGCATCCGCACCCCCCAGGGCTTCCCGAAGGGCTATTACGCGGACGATCTCACGGATGCCTGGACCCGGTACTGCCCCCCACCCCCTGGGGAATCCGCCACGTCCGCCACGTCCGCCACACCGCAGGTCAACGTGGGTGAATCCGTGGCGGATAACGCCACGGCCATCCGCCACACGCCTGCGGAAACCGCCACACAGCCCACCCTCGTCAGCTAGCCGACCCGGCACCCCGATGCCGCCACACCCGCCCCGGTGTGGCGGCATCTATCCGCCACACAACCGCCATCCGCCACACGATCAAGGCTCTGACCTGCGCCGTGGCGGCGTGGCGGACGTGGCGGATTCCCCAGAAGAGAAGAAGACGAAGGAGTAACCGCCTTGGCCCGCCCCAAGATGCTCAAGCTCCCCGAAGTCCTCGAAGAGATCGAGATGAGCCGCGCCGCCTTCTACCGCATGCGCGCCCGTGGCAGGGCACCGAAGCTCATCAAGCTCCCCAACGGCCAGATCCGCTGCCGCCGCGCCGACCTCGACGCGTGGTGGTCATCCATGGAAACCGCCGCCTGACCACCTCCCGCACACGAGACACGAGGGGCCCGCTTCCGGCGGGCCCCTCTGGAGTTCCTATGGCACTGACCTACGACGTCCGCCTCTACTCCATCGAGGTCCGCAAGGATCGCCCGAAGCCCTACCGCCTGCGTTGGCTGGTCGGGGAGCGCAAGCACTCCAAGAGCTACACACTCAAGGTCCAGGCCGAGGGGCGCCGCTCGGAACTCATGTCTGCCGTGCGGCGCGGCGACCAGTTCGACGAGGAATCGGGCCTGCCCGTGTCCGAGCTGCGCGCCAAGCAGGGCTCCATCACGTGGTACGAGCACAGCCGTACGTACGTCGACCGCAAGTGGGCGCTGGCCCCGGCGAAGTCGCGGAAGAACTATGCCGATGCGCTGGCAACCATCACGCCCGCGCTGGTGAAGACGAAGACGGGGATGCCAGACATCGCGCTCATGCGGCGCGCGCTGTACGGGTGGGCGTACAACCGGAACCGCCGTGACGAGACCCCGCCAGACGATGTGGCCGGCGCCCTTGCCTGGATCTCCAAGCACTCCATGCCGGTCTCCTCGCTGGAAGACCCGGCGACTGTACGTCTGGCCCTGGACGCACTGTCTCTACGGCTGGACGGGAAGGAGGCATCGCCGCGCACCGCGAAACGCAAGCGGGCTTGCCTGAGCGACGTTCTCGGACTCGCCGTAGAAGAGCAGTACTTCAGCATGCCGGTCAACCCGATCAGGGCCGTGAAGTGGACCGCCCCGAAGTCTGTAGAAGCGGTGGACCCCGAGAGTGTCGCCAATCCCCGCCAGGTCCGTGCGCTGCTGGCTGGCGTGCGCGAGCAGGGCCCGCGTGGACTGCATCTCGAAGCGTTCTTCGGGTGCCTGTACTACGCGGCCATGCGGCCGGCCGAGGCCACCGCATTGCGCGTGAGCCAGTGCCACCTTCCGGAGTCGGGATGGGGGATGCTCACCCTGCGGCAGGGAGTGGTCCGGGTGGGGCGCGGTTGGACCAACGACGGGAAGGCGCATGAGGAACGCCACCTCAAGGCCCGCGCAAAGAAGGACTCCCGCCCGGTGCCGATCCCGCCGCACTTCGTCCGTCTGCTACGGCAGCACATCGCCACGCATGGCACTGCGCCCGATGGTCGCCTCTTTCGAACGAACCGCGACGGCCTGCTACAGGAGACTGGCTACGGAGAGGTGTGGGCCAAGGCCCGAAAGGACGTGCTGAGCGAAGCCGAGACGGCATCGTTGCTGGCCCGCCGCCCCTACGACCTCCGGCATGCCGGGGTGTCGTTCTGGCTCAGTTCCGGGGTGGACGCGATGGAGTGCGCCCGGCGCGCTGGCCACAGCATCGCGGTACTGCACAAGGTGTACGCCAAGGTGCTTGACCAGACGCGGGAGCGTGCGAACAGCCGGATCGACGCAGCTCTTCGGGAGTGGAACGAGCCAGAGTGATCAAGCTCTCCCCCGGGGGACACCTGGGGGACACGCACTGATCGACAGTGGGATATGGGCGGCACGAGGTGAGACACGTCCACGCCCCGTCCACAGCGAATCGAACAGAGAGAGCCAAAAAGAAACCCCCTCTGACCAGGCAATTAAGCTGGTCAGAGGGGGTCTACTTTCTTGTGGCGGCGCCAGGGTTCGAACCTGGGTAGGCTAAGCCGGCAGATTTACAGTCTGCTCCCTTTGGCCACTCGGGCACACCGCCAGGGATGCTGCCTCTCGAACCGCTTTTCGGCGGCGCTCCGTGGCAACGACGTAAACGATACCCGATGCCCAGGGGTGCTTCGCCACCCGATTGACCGGCGCTCGGAGGGGAGGGGGTGGCTACGCTTATGCGGATGCGGCCCGGGGCCTACACCGGGCTCGGCGGCTGCCCCCACGCACGCCGATACGCAGTGACACGCATCGATACGCACCCTGATACAAGGAGCCACAGGACATGGCCGACTCCAGTTTCGACATCGTCTCGAAGGTCGAGCGGCAGGAGGTCGACAACGCCCTCAACCAGGCCGCCAAGGAGATCTCGCAGCGCTACGACTTCAAGGGCGTGGGTGCCTCGATCGCATGGTCGGCCGAGAAGATCCTCATGGAGGCGAACTCCGAGGAGCGGGTCAAGGCGATCCTCGACGTATTCCAGTCCAAGCTGATCAAGCGCGGCATCTCGCTGAAGGCGCTGGACGCCGGTGAGCCTCAGCTCTCCGGCAAGGAGTACAAGATCTTCGCGTCGATCGAGGAGGGCATCTCCCAGGACAACGCGAAGAAGGTGGCGAAGATCATTCGTGACGAGGGTCCCAAGGGCGTCAAGGCCCAGGTGCAGGGCGACGAACTGCGGGTCAGCTCGAAGAGCCGCGACGACCTGCAAGCCGTGCAGGCCCTGCTCAAGGGCAAGGACTTCGACTTCGCCCTGCAGTACGTGAACTACCGGTAGAAGGCTTTCGTGGACTATCGGTAGAACCACGCTTCGCGCGCCGCCGCGCGCGAGTACCGAGCACGAGGAAGGGTGGGCACCCGTCGGTGCCCACCCTTCTCGCCTGCTGGCTGCGGCACGGGGCGCGCTAGTTGCGCGAGTTGCCGAACAGGATGCGGTAGGCGATCAGGAGGACGAGTGCGCCGCCTATCGCCGAGGCCCAAGTGGCGCCGTCGTAGAAGTTCTTGGCGACCGGGTGGTCCAGCCAACGGGCTGAGATCCAGCCGCCGATGAACGCGCCCGCGACGCCGATGATGGTCGTACCGATGAAGCCGCCCGGGTCGCGGCCCGGCAGCAGGAATTTGGCGATGGCTCCGGCCAACAGTCCCAGGATGATCCAACTGATGATGCCCATGCCGTGAACCTGCCCTTTCGCGCTGTGCTTGCACTGATCCGGAGCTGTGAATTCCGCCCGGACAGGCTGTGTTCGTAAGTCCTTGCCCACGGCCTGTGCCTGCATGTTCTGCCGTGTCGATGAACAAGACGTCACGAATGCGTGTGGTGGTTGCAGGCATTGGGGGCGTGGCTCTGCGGCGGTGATCGGTGCGGGAGAGGCACAGGGTGCGGGAGCCGCTCAGGATGCCTGTGCCGTCGTGCGTATGCGGAAGTCGGTCCACGGTGTCGGTTCGGCGGCGCCTTCGTCGTCCTCGTACCGGCCCGTGCCGTCGAGCCAGGTACGCAGCCGGTCGGCGACACCCTCGGGCCAGGGCCGGTCGGGGTCCTGGTGTCCGCTCGCGCGGTTGGCGAGGTACTGCGTGACGGCGGTGGGCCCACCCGTCGGTGGGTTGTCGAGCAGGGGCAACAGGCCGTGCTCCGGGCCGAATCCACCGTCTCCTATGCGCGAGTAGAGCGCCGCGAGCAGCGGGGGCAGGCGGAAGCCCAGGGCGGCCTCGGCGCGGGTCACCGTGGCCTCGTCCACGGGGGCGGGGAGTGAAGTCCAGCCCGACGGGCGGGTGTTGTGGGCCTCGGCGGCCACCCGGGTCAGCAGTTGCTGCTCGTTCTCGGTCATGGCTTCATAGTGCCGCGCGCCACTGACAATCGGGCCGGCCTGTGGACAACCCGGCGGTTGTGGAAAACCTGCTGGCAGTGAGCCTGTTGGGGGGCGGGCGGAGCGTGGTGACGGGCTGTCAGGCCAGGCGGACGTCGACGTGGCTTTCGGCGAGGAGCGCGAGGAGTTCCTCGAACGTCGGTGGGCGCCGGCCGGTGTGCGGGGTGACGCCGAGGCAGGTGCGGGCGACGGCGGCGTCGTGCCAGACGAGGGTGAGGGGCGTGGTGGCTCCCCAGCGACCGCACAGGCAGTCGTCGAGGGCGTCCAGGCCCCAACCGAAGTATCCGGCGGGGCCGTTCACCGCCTCGCCCAGGGCGCAGAAGAAGCCGGGTGCGTCGGTGATGTGGCTGCCGTCGAGGTGGTAAGTACTGCCACGCGGTCGATCCGAGGTGCCGTAGGTGTGGTTCGCCAGGGCCGTGTCGAGCCAGAAGCGTCGGCCGTCGGCATCGCAACCGGCCCAGCGGCCGGGCTCGGCGGGGCGGCCCTCACCCCACAGGTCCCACACCTGCCGGGCCGCGAGCGGTGGCCGTTCCGACCATGGGTCGAGGGTGAGGTCGACGAGGCCCGGTCCGCGCGCGGACGGGATCCAGGCCCGTAGCTCGCCCTCGGCGGCGGACTGCACAGGCCGGCCGGACGAGTCGATGCGCACCACCTTGGCGTGGCCGAGGTCCTCTTCCCCGCCGTCCAGCGCCGCCCGCAGCGCACCGCGCGGGGAGCAGCCCAACAGGCGCAGGGGAGGCTCCAGTGGTTCGGGCCGGTCCTCCTGGACGTGGGCCAAGTCCCGGCAGCCGCCCCATGGTTCACCGTCGCCGCCCGATATCCGGTAGCCCGGGGACAGGGGCGGGCACTGCGGATAGTCGTAGGGGTTGTCGTCGGACTGCCGCCCCTCGACGGTGACGTCCCTCAACGACAGGTCACGCGCGCAGGGGCGGTCGCCTACGACGCGTACGTCCTCCAGCCACCACTCGCCGTCTCGCCCGCCGGCCTTGTCGAGGGGCTCCAGGGTGAGCAGGCCGAGCGGCGCCGAACCGTCGGCACGCGCGCGTGCGAGGGCTGTTCGCAGGTCGCCCTCTGGTGCGCAGCCGAGGAGTTCGTACGTCCCGCGCGCGGGTGGGGGTGGGTCGGCGAAGAGGTCGGCGGCGTCCTCGCACAGGGCCCAGGTCTGCTCGTAGCCGTGCTCGCCGGTGAACTCGGCCTCTTCGTCGTACGACAGCAGGACGTACTTCGGCGCCCCCACCCCTGCCCGCCGTCAGCGGGTGGCGAACGGCTGGTCCGTGGGCACGATTTCGCGGCCCAGGGGGAACAGCGAGACCGGGATCAGCTTGAAGTTGGCGATGCCGAACGGAATGCCGATGATCGTGATGCACATGGCGATGCCGGTGACGATGTGCGCGAGGGCCAGCCACCAGCCCGCGAGGATCAGCCACAGGACGTTGCCGACGCAGGAGGGGGCGCCCGCGTCCCGGCGCTCGACCGTCGTGTACCCGAAGGGCCACAGGGCGTAGATGCCGATACGGAAGGCGGCGATGCCGAACGGGATGCCGATGATCGTGATGCACAGCAGCGCGCCGGCGAGCAGGTACCCGAGGAACAGCCAGAAGCCGCTCAGGACGAGCCAAATGACGTTCAGGATGGTTTTCACTGAGGGCGACCTGCCATCTTCTCGAGCCGGGCGATGCGCTCCGCCATCGGCGGGTGTGTCGAGAACATCTTGGAGAGTCCCTGGCCCGGGCGGAAGGGGTTCGCGATCATCATGTGGCTCGCGGTCTCGATGCGGGGCTCCGGGGGCAGCGGTAGCTGCTTGGTGCCGGCGTCGAGCTTGCGCAGCGCGCTCGCGAGGGCGAGGGGGTCTCCGGTGAGCTGGGCGCCGGACGCGTCCGCCTCGTACTCCCGGGAGCGGCTGATGGCCAACTGGATGAGGCTGGCCGCGAGGGGGCCCAGGATCATGATCATCAGCATGCCCAGGATGCCGGGGCCGTCGTCGTCGTTCGAGCGGCCGATCGGGATCAGCCAGGCGAAGTTGACCAGGAACATGATCACCGAGGCGAGGGCGCCGGCGACCGAGGAGATCAGGATGTCGCGGTTGTAGACATGGCTCAGTTCGTGGCCGATGACTCCGCGCAGCTCACGCTCGTCCAGGATGCGCAGGATGCCTTCCGTGCAGCACACGGCCGCGTTGCGCGGGTTGCGGCCCGTCGCGAAGGCGTTGGGGGCCTCCGTGGGCGAGATGTACAGGCGCGGCATGGGCTGGCGGGCCTGGGTGGAGAGGTCGCGGACCATCCGGTACAGGGCCGGGGCCTCGAACTCGCTCACCGGGCGGGCGCGCATCGCGCGTAGCGCCAGTTTGTCGCTGTTCCAGTACGCGTACGCGTTCGTGCCCAGCGCGATCACGACCGCTACGACGAGCCCCATGCGGCCGAAGAAGCTGCCGATGACGATGATGAGTGCGGACAGTCCCCCGAGGAGAACTGCGGTCCTGAGCCCGTTGTGCCGGCGGTGCACGGTACGCCCTCCAAATCGTGCAGCAGGGGAACCCTTTGCTTGCTGATCTCTGATGCCACTGGTGCCGTGGTGTCACGTCCAGTGGACCCTCCCGTACTGGTCAACGCCAGGCGGGGGGCTCTAGTTCCCTTGTGCGTACGACGCAGGGGGTGGGCCGTCCGGGTGAGGACGGTGGTATGTGCCGGTGGCTCAGAAGAGTCCGGTGTCGGCGAAGCGCAGGACCAGTTGGGGTGCTCCGGAGAGGGCGATTCCGAGAGCGCCGGTGAGGGCGAGCGCGGCGGTGAGGGGCGCGGGGACGCGATGTTCGTCGTGCTCGCCCTCCGGGGCGCGGAACAGCAGGGCCGTCCACTGGAGGTAGTAGAAGAGCGCAATCACCACGTTGACGGCCATGACGACGGCGAGCCAGCCCAGGCCCGCGTCGACGGCCGCCGAGAAGACGGTGACCTTCGCGAAGAGCCCGATGACACCCGGCGGCAGCCCGGCGAGGCACAGCAGGAAGAAGGCCAGGAGCAGGGCGGCGAGCGGGTTCGACGCGTACAGGCCCCGGTAGTCGCTGATGCGGTTGAGGGCTCTGCTACGGCCCACCAGGGCGGCCACCGCGAAGGCACCCAGGTTCACTGCGGCGTACATGAGGGCGTAGGCGACGGTGGAGCCGATCGACTTCTGGGCGTCCTTGGAGTACGCGGCGGCGGCGATCGGTACGAGGAGGTAGCCGGCCTGGCCGACGGAGGACCAGGCGAGCAGTCGTACCGCGCTGTACGCGCGCGTGGCCTGTTGGCGCAGGGCGCCCAGGTTGCCGACCGTCATGGTGAGGGCGGCCAGGGCGGCTAGTGCCGGGCCCCACACGTCGGCGTACGACGGGAAGGCGACGACGGTGACGAGGATCAGGCCGGAGAAGCCGACCGCCTTGCCGACGACCGACAAGTAGGCGGCGATCGGGAGGGGCGCTCCTACGTAGGTGTCGGGTACCCAGAAGTGGAAGGGGACGGCGGCCGTCTTGAAGGCGAAGCCGATGAGGGTGAGGGCGACGCCGGTCTGGGCGAGGGTGTGGAACTGGCCGTCGACGTGCTGGATGCGGTCGGCGATCCGGGTGAGGTACAGGGTGCCCGTGGTGGCGTACACGAAGCTGACGCCCATCAGGCTGACCGCGGTCGCGGTGACCGAGGACAGGAAGAACTTGAGGGCCGCTTCGGCGGATTTCTTGTCGCCGTGCCGGATTCCGACGAGGGCGAAGGCGGGCAGGGAGGCGACCTCCAGGGCGACGATCAGGGTCGCGAGGTCGCGGGAGGCGGGCAGGAGGGCGGCACCGGCGGCGGAGGACAGCAGCAGGAACCAGTACTCCCCTTCGGGGAGTCCCTTGTCGGCGTCCTTCAGGGTCGTCATCGACAGAAGGGCAGCCAAGAGGGCGCCGCCGAGGACCAGGAACTGGATGACCAGGGTGAAGCGGTCCGCCGTATAGCTGCACGCGGTCGCGTCGCCGGTGAGGCAGAAGGTGGCGCGGTCGCCGTCCAGGAGGGGCAGCAGCATGAGCGCGGAGGCGGCCAGGCCCGCGACCGACACCCAGCCCAGGAGCGCTTTCCTGGCCTCCTCGAGGAACAGGTCGGCGACGAGGACCACCAGGCCGACGACCGCCGTGATGGTCGGCGGTGCGATCGCGAGCCAGTCGACGGACTGGACCATCGACTCCGCGAGAGGCTGGGCCAGGGCGCTCATCGGGTGCCTCCTGAGAGGAGCTGCTGCACGGCCGGGTCGGTCAGGCCGAGCAGTGCCTTCGGCCACAGGCCGGCGGCGACGGTGAGGGCGACGAGCGGGGTCCAGGCGGCGAACTCGTACGTCTGGACGTCGGCGAGCTTCGGCGCTTCCTGCGCCACGGCGCCCATGCAGACGCGGCGGACCACGGCGAGCATGTACGCGGCCGTCAGCAGGGTGCCGAAGGCCGCGATCGCCATGAAGGTGAGGAACGCGGGGCGGCTGAGGTCCGCGGCGGGCTTGAACGCGCCGAACAGGGCCAGCATCTCGCCCCAGAATCCGGCGAGTCCGGGCAGTCCGAGCGAGGCGACGGCGGCGAACGCGATCAGGCCGCCGAGGCGGGGAGCCTTGCCGTAGAGGGCGGCGCCCGTCTCCTCGGCGAGGGTGTCCAGGTCGGTGGTGCCCGTACGGTCCTTGAGGGCGCCGACGAGGAAGAAGAGCAGGCCGGTGATGAGGCCGTGGGCGATGTTGGCGAACAGCGCGCCGTTCACGCCGGTCGGGGTCATCGTCGAGATGCCGAGCAGGACGAAGCCCATGTGGCCGACGGAGGAGTACGCGATGAGGCGCTTGAGGTCGCCCTTCGCGCCCTGTCTGGCGAGGGCGAGGCAGGCCAGGGAGCCGTAGATGATTCCGACGACGGCGAAGGCGGCGAGGTAGGGCGCGAAGGTGTGCATGCCGTCGGGCGCGATCGGCAGCAGGATGCGGACGAACCCGTACGTGCCCATCTTGAGCATCACGCCGGCCAGCAGGACCGAGCCGACGGTCGGGGCGGCGGTGTGGGCGTCGGGCAGCCAGCTGTGCAGCGGCCACATCGGGGTCTTGACCGCGAGCCCGATCCCGATCGCCAGAACGGCGATGACCTGCACGGATGTGGTCAGCGACCGGCCGTTGTCAGTGGCGAGTGCCACCATGTCGAATGTGCCCGCCTTGATTCCGATCAGGAGCAGGCCGAGCAGCATGACGACGGAGCCGAGCAGCGTGAAGAGGATGAACTTCCAGGCGGCCTGGGTCCGTTGGGCACCGCCCCAGCGGGCGATGAGGAAGTACATCGGGATCAGGACGGTCTCGAAGGCGAGGAAGAAGAGGATCAGGTCGAGGACGGCGAAGGTGGCGAGGGTGCCGGACTCCAGGACGAGGATCAGGGCGACGAATGCCTTCGGGGACGGGCCCGTTGGCATCTTGAAGTAGGAGTAGAGCGCGCAGAGGAAGGTCAGTAGCGCGGTCAGGACCAGGAGGGGGAGGGAGATGCCGTCGATGCCGAGGTGGATGCGCACGTCGAGTGCGGGGATCCAGCTGATGTCGGTCGTGGCCTGCATCTTCGACGGGTGGTCGTGGTCGAAGCCGAGCGCGAGGACGATCGCGGCGATGAGGATCACGCCGGTCACGGTCACGCCGTGCCGCAGTACGGCCTGCTCGGGCGACTTCCCCTTCAGCCCAGGCGGGGCGGGCAGCAGAGCGGTGACGGCGCCGAGGAGCGGGCCGACGACGATGAACGCCAGAAGGACCTGCATCACGGACTCGTTGATATCGATCACGCCTGCTCACGCTCCCGTGGCGACGAGGAGGACGGCGACCGTCAGGACGACGGTGCCGGCGAGCAGCGCGCTCACATAGGTCTGAAGATTGCCGGTCTGGGCGCGCCGTACGGCGGCTCCGAGCAGGCGGGGCAGGGTGCCCGCGCCGCGTACGTAGGTGTCGACGACCTCGCGGTCGAGGAACCGGACGAGACTCGCCGCGGCCAGCACCGGGCGGACGAACAGCGCCCCGTAGACGGCGTCCAGGTGGAAGCCGGAGGCCGCGTGCCGGTGCAGCGGGCCGAGCAGGAGGCGGCCCGGGTCCGCCGGGTCGGGTGCCGAGGCCACGTCTCCGTAGGCGGGTGTGTGACTCGCGATGGCCTCGGCCTCGACGAGTCCTGCGTCGCCCTCCGGGTGGGCCGCGACCGCACCCAGCGGTGCGCGGGCCGCGAACGCGGTGGTGTGCCGCCAGGCGCCGTAGGTGACGATGCCACCGACCAGGGCGACGCCCGTGCCCAGCACCGAGGTGGTGAGCGTCGGGGTGAGGTCGTGGCCGTCGAACCAGCCGGGGAGCACGCGGTAGGCGAGTCCGCCGAGGGCGAGGGACGGGACGGCGAGGACCCACAGCACGGCGTTCATCGCCATGGGCTGCCTGCCGTGGTCGGGGGCTTCAACTCCCTTGCCGTGGAAGGCGAGCAGCCACAGGCGCGTCGCGTACGCGGCGGTGAGCAGGGCGGCGAGCAGACCGGCCACGAGGACGATCCAGCCCGCGGCGCCGGGGATGTGCGCGGTGTCTCCGGTGGCCGCGTGTTCGGCGGCGCCGAGGACGGACTCCTTGGAGAAGAAGCCGCTGAACGGCGGGATCGCGGCGAGCGCGAGGAGCGCCACGGTCATCGTCCAGAAAGCGTCGGGGACGCGGGCGCGCAGGTTGCCCATGCGGGACATGGCGGCCAGCGAGTTGGTGCCGGAGGCGTGGATGATCACGCCCGCAGCGAGGAAGAGCAGCGCCTTGAAGGCGCCGTGGGACAGGAGGTGGAAGACGGCGGCACCGCGGTCGCCGACGGCCAGGGCGCCGGTCATATAGCCGAGTTGACCGATCGTCGAGTAGGCGAGGACGCGCTTGATGTCGTCCTGGGCGAGCGCGGCGAGACCCGAGCCGGCCATCGTCACGGCGGCCATGACGGCGAGGACGACCATCGCGGCCGAGGAGGCCTCGAAGACCGGGAGGAGACGGGCGACGAAGTAGACACCGGCGGCGACCATCGTCGCGGCGTGGATCAGCGCGGAGACGGGGGTCGGGCCCGCCATCGCGTCGGGGAGCCAGGTGTGCAGCGGGAACTGCGCCGACTTGCCCGCCACGCCGGCCAGGAGCAGCAGGGCGATCAGCGTCGGGTGGTGCAGCCCGCCGCTCACGACGGTGCTCAGGACCTCGGCGATGCGGAAGGACCCGGCGTCGGTGGCGAGCGCGAACAGGCCGATCAGGAAAGGGACATCGCCGAGTTTGGTGACGAGGAAGGCCTTGATGGAGGCGGCGCGGGCCTCCGGGGTCTCCCAGTAGTGGCCGACGAGGAAGTAGGAGCAGATGCCCATGACCTCCCAGCCGACCAGCAGCACGATCAGGTCGCCGGAGTAGACGACCAGGAGCATCGCGGAGGTGAAGAGCGAGACGAGCGCGGCGTACGAGGGGTAGCGCGGGTCGTCGCGCAGGTAGCCCGTCGAGTAGATCTGCACGCAGGTGGCGACGAAGGCGACCAGGACGGCGACGAGGGCGGCGAATCCGTCGATGTGCAGGGCGAGTTCGACGGGGACCGAGCCGGTGGGGGTGAGTTCGGTGGCGGAGTCGATGGCCGCCTTGCCGCCCTGCCGTACGGCGACGATCGCGGCCAGCGCGAGTGCGGCGAGCGACGGGAGGACCGCGAGCGGGCGGACGAAGCCGGGGGCGATACGGCCCAGGAGCAGGCCGGCCGCGGCGCCCAGGAACGGGAGAAGGGGGACGAGGACGGCGAGGGTGGTCGTGGTCACGCGGTGGCCTCAGCCTTCTCGGCCGCGGGGGGCTCGGTGCCGTCGCTGTCTGAGCCGCCGGGGCTGGACCCGCCGGTGCTGTCGGAGCCGCCGGTGTTGTCGGGGCCGCCAGATCCGTCGGGGCCGTCGGATTCGTGCCCCTCGGCGGTGTCGCGGAGTTTGTCGATGTCCGAGGTGCCGCGGCCTCGGTAGACGGCGAGGACGATCGCCAGGCCGATGCCGATCTCGGCGGCGGCGATGGCGATGGTGAACAGGGTCAGGGCCTGGCCGGAGTGCAGCTTCTCCTCGGCGGTCCTGCTGAGCCAGACGTCGAAGGCGACCAGGTTCAGGTTGACGGCGTTGAGCATCAGCTCGACCGACATCAGGACAAGGATCGCGTTGCGGCGGGCGAGGACGCCGTAGATGCCGGTGCAGAAGAGGAGGGCGGCGAGCACGGCGGGATAGACGAGGTGCATCAGCGGGTTCCCTTCTGCTCGGTGGGGGTGGTGTTCTGCGTCGTTTGGGTGGTCGGGGTGTTCCGCTCGGTCGGATCGTTGCCTTGAGACCGGCCATTTCGCCTGAACGTGTGATTACGGGAATCCGGGACGGATGGGGAACTACCGGTCGCGGCTCGGGAGTTCACAGGGGGAGAGCTCAGCTCCGACTTCGTCTTGCGGGACAGGACGATCGCGCCGACCAGGGCCGCGAGGAGAAGGACGGAGAGGGCCTCGAAGGGGAGGACCCAGTTCTGGAACAGGCTCGCGCCGGTCACCGCGGTCGAGCCGGCGGCCGGACCGTCCAGGTCCATCCAGGTCGCACGGAAGGCGTCGACGACGACCCACACCAGGGCCGCCGCGGCGGCGACGGCCACGGCGAGGGCGGCCCAGCGGTTGCCTGAGTCGGCGTCCGGGGAGCGGCCGATGGGGGCCTTGGTGAGCATCAGACCGAAGAGAAGGAGGACGACGACGGAACCGACATAGATGAGGACCTGCACCCAGGCGATGAACTCGGCGGTGAGGAGGAGGTATTCGACGGCGAGACCCCCGAGGGTCACCACGAGCCACAGGGCGGCGTGCACCAGCTGCTTGGTGGTGACGGTGACGAGAGCGGCGCCGAAGGTGACCAGACCCACGAGGAGGAAAGCGATCTCGACGCCGGTCGGGGAGAGGAAGCCGTGGGTGTGGGGGGCAGCGAGGGTTGCCGTGGCGGTGAGGGTTTCGGCGAGGGTCACGACTGTCCCTCCGGCGGGTCGGTGGGGTCGACGGGCTCGGTGTGCGTGACGTCCGAGGACGCGGGCTTCGGCGGGTCGGCGGGATACACAGGCTTGGGCTGCGTGGCCTCTACGGGCTCGGCCTCCGACAGGTCGGTGGGCTCGGTCTGCGCAACCTCGGCGGGCTCGGCATTCGCGGCCTTGGCGGGCCTGGTCTGCGTGGTCTCAGTGGGGTCGGCAGGGTGGGCGGGCGTGGCCTCTGCGGGCTCGGCCTTCGTAGCTTCAGTGGCCTTGGCAGGCTCAGTCTCCGCGGCTTCAGCGGCCTCGGCAGGCTCGGTCTCCGCGGCTTCCGTGACTTCTGCGGGCTTGGGCTGCGCGGTCTCGGGAACCCCTGCGGCCGGTGCGGTGGCCTCTGCGGGCCCTGCGGCTTCCGCAGCCTGCGTGGCGCCTGTGGGCTTGGGCTGCGCGGACTCCGTGACCTCGGCGGCCTGCGTGGCCTCTGTGCGCTTGGGCTGCGCGGACTCTACGGGAGCTGTAGTTGCCGCGGTCTGCGGGGCAGTTGCTGCGGCCTGCGTGGCCGTTGCCGCGGTCTGCGGGGCCGCTTCGGCTTCCGCGACCCGTGCTGCCTGAGTCGCTGCCAGCTTCTCGGCTGTCTTGTGGGCGGCGGCGATTTCCTTGGGTTCCTCGGCGCCGGGGTCGAGGGCGGGTGGGGCCGGGACGGTCCACATCCACTCGCGGAGCTTGTCGCGTTCGTGGGTGAGTTCGTGGATGTCGGTCTCGGCGTACTCGAACTCCGGGGACCAGAACAGCGCGTCGAAAGGACAGACCTCGATGCAGATACCGCAGTACATGCACAGGGAGAAGTCGATGGCGAAGCGGTCGAGGACGTTGCGGCTGCGCTCACGGCCGCCGGGGGCCGCCGCCGGGACCGTCTCCTTGTGGGAGTCGATGTAGATGCACCAGTCGGGGCACTCACGGGCGCAGAGCATGCAGACCGTGCAGTTCTCCTCGAACAGGCCGATGACCCCGCGGGTGCGGGGCGGGAGGTCGGGCTGGGTGTCCGGGTACTGCTCGGTGACGGCCTTCTTCGTCATCGTGCGGAGGGTGACGGCCAGGCCCTTGGCCAGACCGGAGCCGGGGATCGGGGCCACTACAGGAACACCACCTTCACGATGCCGGTGAGGGCGATCTGAGCGAGGGAGAGGGGGACGAGGAGGGTCCAGGAGAGCTTCTGGAGCTGGTCCTCGCGCAGGCGGGGGTAGGTGACGCGGAGCCAGATGACGACGAAGGCGAGGATCCCGGTCTTCAGCAGGGTCCACACCCAGCCGAGGCCGTCCGCGCCCCACGGGCCGTGCCAGCCGCCCAGGAAGAGGACGGTGGTCAGGCCGCACAGGACGACGATTCCGGCGTACTCGGCGAGGAGGAAGAGGGCGAAGCGGAGACCGGTGTACTCGGTGTACGCGCCGAAGATGATCTCGGAGTCGGCGACGGGCATGTCGAAGGGAGGGCGCTGGAGTTCGGCGAGACCGGCGATGAAGAACACGATCGCGCCGACGATCTGCCAGGGCAGCCACCACCAGTGGAAGGCGTCGAGGATGCCGGGGAGGGAGACCGTGCCGGCTGCCATCGCCACGGAGGCGGCGGTGAGCAGCATGGGGAGTTCGTAGGCGAGGAGTTGTGCGGCGGTGCGGAGGCCGCCGAGGAGGGAGAACTTGTTGGCGGAGGCCCAGCCGGCCATGAGTGAGCCGAGGACGCTCACGCCCATCACCGCGAGGACGAAGAAGATGCCCGCGTCCAGTACCTGGCCGACGGCGCCCTCGCTCGGGCCGATGGGGATGACGAGGAGGACGAGGAGGTACGGGAGGAGGGCTACGGCGGGGGCGAGTTGGAAGATACGGCGGTCCGCGCCCGTCGGGACGATGTCTTCCTTCTGGGCGAACTTCACGCCGTCCGCGACGAGTTGGGCCCAGCCGTGGAAGCCGCCGGCGTACATCGGGCCGAGGCGGCCCTGCATGTGGGCCATCACCTTGTGCTCGGTCTGACCGACGATCAGGGGGAAGGTGAGGAAGACGACGAAGACGATCAGGAGTCGCAGGGCGACGTCGAGCACGTCGTTCACTGCGAGC
>NZ_BARF01000074.1 GCF_000367365.1 Streptomyces prunicolor NBRC 13075
AAATATTGAAAGGGTTGGATCCTGAACTTCGGTTCGGGGTCCAACCCTTTTTTGTTTGCCGTCACTTGAAGTTCACGTTGCGCAATCACCATCCGAGCATGGGTACTGCTGCAATGCTCAGGGCCGCGGGCGTCGGACTCGGTGACGAGGTCGTCGTGCCGGCGTTCGGGAACGTCGAAGTCGCCGAGGCCGTCACCCTGGCGGGTGGGCTGCCGGTGTTCGCCGACATAGATCCGGTGACGTACTGCCTCGACGCGTCCGCTGTCGAAGCGGCCGTAACTCCGCGTACGGCGGCGATAGTTGTCGTACATCGATTCGGGCGGTTGGCCGACATGGCGCGGATGCTCGGGGTCGGGCAGCGGCATGGGCTGCTGGTGTTGCAGCAGGGGGAGTCCGAAGCGCCGTACGACGAGGTGGCTCAGCGGCGGGAGCGGGCCGGGTATCTCGATGCGAAGTTGCGTGGGGTGCGGACGCCCGATGGTGGGGACGGGCACACCTACCAGCAGTACGTCGTGCGGGTGCCGGGGAACGGGCGGCCCGATCGTGATGCTTTCGCTCGGGCCGTGCGCGGTCGGGGAGTTGAGTGCCGGGTGCCGGTGAAGACGCCTGTGCACCGGCTGCCGGAGTTCCGGCGATGTGTGGCTCTGCCGGAGACCGAGCGGGCCTCGGACGAGACGCTCGCGCTGCCGGTGGACGCCTCGTTGACCAGGCGGGAGATGCAGCGGATCGTGTCCGCGTGCAATGCGCTGGGGGGACTGCTCCAGCCTGCTTTCTGACCGAGTCGCGGTCAGGTGGCGGTGGTTGGGCGCACGGGCTTGTTCGGGGTATGATTTCTTTCGTCGCCGCGAGGGAAACCTCGGGAAAGCGACAGGCCCTCTTAGCTCAGTCGGTAGAGCGTCTCCATGGTAAGGAGAAGGTCAACGGTTCGATTCCGTTAGAGGGCTCCAGACATCAGAAGGCCCCGCCCAATTGGGCGGGGCCTTCTGCGTGTTCGGGTCAGTCCTTCTGGAGGCCCGGGACGCGCATCGCGAGGATCGCCATGTCGTCGGACGGGGCGTCCGACGCGAAGCGTTCCACCGCGCGCATGATGCGGGCCGCGACCGCGCCGGCTGTCAGGCCCGTGCAGGTCGTGAGGACGTCCGTGAGGCCGTCGTCGCCCAACATGCGGGTGCCCTCGCGGCGTTCCGTGACGCCGTCCGTGACGCACAGGAGGACGTCGCCGGGGTCGAGGGTGACCGTCTGCTCGTAGAGCTCCAGGTCGTCCATGACGCCGAGGAGGGGCTGGGGTTCGGCGGCCGGTTCGACCGTGCCGTCCTGGCGCAGGCGGAGCGGGAGCGGGTGGCCGGCGCAGACCACCTTCAGTTCGGCGCTGCCGTCCTCCTGGGGCCACAACTCGCCGTAGAGGAGCGTCAGGAAGCGGCTGCGGGCTCCCTCGTCGAGGATCGCGGAGTTGAGGCGCTCCAGGACCGCGGGGCCGCCGAAGCCCTCCCTGGCGAGCAGGCGGAGGGCGTGGCGGGCCAGGCCGGTGACCGCGGCGGCCTCGGGGCCTGTGCCGCAGACGTCGCCGATGGCGAAGCCGTAGACGCCGTCTCGGATGGGGAACAAGTCGTAGAAGTCGCCGCCCACTTCGTTGCCCTCGCCGGCCGCGCGGTAGATGACCTCGACCTCGACGCCCTCGATGTGCGGGAGGTCGGGGGGCAGGAGGCTGCGCTGGAGGGACTGGCTGATGGCCGTGCGCTCCGAGTACAGGCGGGCGTTGTCGAGGGCGAGGGCGGCTCGGCGGCTCAAGTCCTCGGCCAGTTCCAGGATTTCCTGGCGGAAGTGTTCGTCGGTGGGCTTGCCGAGGGTCAGCATGCCGATGACGCGGTTGCGGGCGACCAGGGGGAGGACGACTGTTTCGCCGCCGACTGCCGAGGCCGTGGCGAGAGTCGGTCCGATGCCCGAGCTGACGCGGCGGGTCGGTTCGCCGAGGCCGAGGCTGCGCATGGAGGTGCGCAGGGCGGCCTGGTGGGCCGCCTCGGCGGGGGCGGCCCAGACGCGGGCGCCGGGGGTGGGGACCGGGTCCGGAGGGGCGATCTTCGAGAGCAACGACTTGATGCCGTCGATGAGTTCCTCGTCCTCGTGGAGCACGTACGAGAGGTACGGGTCCGAGGACTGGTCGGCGATCGTGTAGACCGCGCACCAGGTGGCGAGGGTCGGGACCGTCATCTGGGCCATCAGGGCCAGGGTTTGATCGCGGTCCAGGGTGCCCGCGAGGAGGTCGGAGGCCTCGACCAGGAAGCTGAGCGAGCCGCGGCGCAGGCGTTCCAGTTCGCCCAGGCGGGCCGATTCGACCGCCAACGCGATGCGGTCCGCGGCGAATTGGAGGCGTAGCGCTTCTTCGTTCGAGTACTTGTTGGGGCCTTCGGCGGCCACTCCGAGGGAGCCGGTGAGGCGGCCCTCCACCTTCAGAGGGACTGTGACGACCGAGCGCATGCCGGTGCCGCTGAGGAGCGGTACGGCGCCCGGGACGGCCTGGAGGTCCTCGTGGACGGCCGGCATGCGGGCGGAGCCGTAGCGGCCGGGGCCCGCCTCGACGGGCACGCGCGCGAAGCGTTGGCGGGCGGAGGGCAGGCCGGTGGAGGCGCGGACCTCCAACTCCGTTTCGTCGTCGGTCGCGAGGAGGAGGAAGGCGGAGTCTCCGTCGAGCATGTCGCGCGCGCGTTCGACCGTGCGCTGGAGGAGGCCGTCGAGGTCGTCCGGCGCGGGGGAGCCGATGAACACCTCGAAGGGGTCGGTGTTCTGGCCGTCCGGGGTGGACGCCGCGTCGGGGGCGGGGCCGCGCAACGGGGTCTGCAGAACCGCGCGTTCGTGGTCCCTCACCAGGAGGCACACGGTTGACGGCTCGCCGTCCGTGTCGCGGACGCGGAGGTGGGAGGCGTAGACCGGGGTCACGCGGCCGTCGGCGCCGCGGATGCCGTAGGTGCCCTCCCAGCGGGAGAGGCGCAGGGCGTCGGCGATGCCGGTGCTGGTGCCCGGGGTGTGCGGCCAGGCGGCGAGGTCGGTGAGGGGCTTGCCGGTGACCTGCTCGGCGGCGTAGCCGAAGAGTTCCTCGGCGTCCTCGTTCCAGGACGCGATGGAGCCCGTGCGGTCGATCTGGACGACCGCGACGCGGACCCTGCCGTCGGCGAGCGGGAGGAGGGCGGCCGGGAGGGACGGGCCGGCCGTGCGGGTGCCCACCGGGCGGGCGGGGAGGTCGAGTTGGAACCAGACCAGCTTCTTCGTAGGGGTGTAGTCGACGCCCCAGCGGCTGGCCAGGGCGGCGCACAACTGGAGTCCTCGGCCGCCCTCGCGGTCGGGGCTGCTCATGGTGATCGCGGCCCCCTGGAGGGGGATTTCGCGTTCCGGGTAGTGGTCGGCGACCTCGATCCTCGCGCCGTCGTCACTCCGTAGGCACAGAACATCCGCGGCCGTGCCCGCGTGGACGACGGCGTTGGTCACCAGCTCGCTGGTGAGGACCACGGCGTCGTCGACGATGTCGGCGAAGCCCCAGCCCTGCAGGGTGTCGCGGACGAAGGACCGCGCGGTGGCGACCGATCGTCCGACGGGCTCGAAGCTGGCGGCCGCGCGCGCGGTGATCACAGAACTCCTCGGCCTGTTGTCGGCGGGCAGGTCACCATGGCCGATCGGCGCCTGCCGGGGCACCGGCTGGTTTCCGGTCGGCGGGGGATCCTGGGGCGTTCCCCCAGGATGCAGTCCGGTGGTCATGGTGCGGTGCCCCTCCGATGCCTGCCCGCTCGTGCTCGTGCCACCGCCCAGGCCGGACGGAACCGGCGCGGCTGGACAGCCGCATGCAAGGTTACTTACCTTCACCGTCCATGCGGATGCCGGTCCGCAGTGTTTCCGTCCTCAGGGTGTGCGGACCGTGTGCGAAGCTGCCGAACTGTTATGGCCTGGTTCAGGCATGGTGAAACACTGGGCAGGATTCTGGTGAAGGTCCGGGCAGGCCGGGTGTCTTCTGTGTACGGAGGACACCACACCCTGTTGAAGCCCGGTAAACCGGGCAGAGATACCCGGCGGTACGTGATCACCGAGCAGTAGCACACCGACACAGCAGTAACGGTCGACCCCTGCGGGAGGGACACAGTGGAGTCTGGCGCAGCGACGCGGGCCACCAAGACGCGCGCGAAAGGCGGACAGTCCCTGAAGAACCAGCGCAAACCGCGCAATGGGACCACGGAAGTGGACGCGGCCTCCTTGGACCGGCTGCTGACGGCTCTCGTCTCCATGCGGGACGGGAACTTCCGCAAGCGGCTCACGGTGTCCGGCGACGGCGTGATGTCGGAGATCGCCGCCGTGTTCAACGAGGTGGCCGACCGCAATCTGCACCTCACGGGTGAGCTGTCCCGGGTGCGGCGCATGGTGGGACGTGAGGGAAAGCTCACGGAACGGCTGGAGACGGGCGCCTGCGAGGGTTCCTGGGCGTCGGCCATCGATGCCTCCAACGCGCTTGTGGACGACCTCGTACGGCCCGTCTCCGAGGTCGGACGGGTGCTGTCCGCGGTGGCCGAGGGTGATCTGTCGCCGCGCATGGAGCTGCGGACGCAGGCGCAGGACGACGGGAACGGGCATCCGCTGCGCGGGGAGTTCCTGAAGGTCGGGCGGACCGTCAACAACCTGGTCGACCAGCTCTCGACGTTCACCGACGAGGTCACACGCGTGGCCAGCGAGGTGGGCACCGAGGGCAAGCTGGGCGGGCAGGCACGCGTGCGTGGCATGTCCGGCTCGTGGAAGGACCTCACGGAGTCGGTCAACACGATGGCGTACCGGCTGACGGCCCAGGTGCGGGACATCGCGCTGGTGACGACGGCTGTCGCCAAGGGTGACCTGTCGCGCAAGGTCACGGTCCATGTCGCTGGCGAGATGCTGGAGCTCAAGAACACCGTCAACACGATGGTGGACCAGCTGTCGTCGTTCTCCTCCGAGGTGACGCGAGTCGCCCGCGAGGTGGGCACCGAGGGTGAGCTGGGCGGCCAGGCGCAGGTGCCGGGTGTGGCCGGGGTGTGGAAAGACCTCACCGACTCGGTGAACATCATGGCCGGCAACCTGACGGCCCAGGTGCGCGGGATCGCCCAGGTGACGACGGCTGTCGCCAACGGTGACCTGTCGCAGAAGGTGACCGTCTCCGCGCGGGGCGAGGTCGCCCAGCTCGCCGAGACGATCAACCAGATGACCGAGACGCTGCGTACGTTCGCGGACGAGGTCACGCGCGTGGCCAATGAGGTCGGTGCCGAGGGGCAGCTCGGCGGGCAGGCGAATGTGCCGGGTGCGGCGGGAACGTGGAAGGACCTCACCGATTCGGTGAACACGGTCTTCCGAAACCTGACGATCCAGGTGCGGGACATCGCCGCCGTGACGACCGCCGTGGCGAGCGGTGACCTGTCCCAGAAGGTCACGGTGAACGTGGCCGGCGAGATGCTGGAACTGAAGAACACCGTCAACGGGATGGTTGATCAGCTGTCCTCGTTCGGTGCCGAGGTCACGCGCGTGGCACGCGAGATCGGTGTCGAGGGTGAACTGGGCGGCCAGGCGCAGGTGCCGGGCGCGGCCGGGACGTGGAAGGACCTGACGGACTCCGTCAACACGGCGTTCCGCAACCTCACCGGACAGGTGAGGAACATCGCGCAGGTGACGACGGCCGTGGCCAACGGTGATCTGTCGCAGAAGGTCACCGTAGATGTCTCCGGCGAGATGCTTCAGTTGAAGAACACCGTCAACACGATGGTGGACCAACTGTCGTCGTTCGCCGACCAGGTGACCCGCATGGCCCGTGACGTGGGCACGGAGGGACGGCTGGGCGGCCAGGCGCGCGTGGACGGCGTCTCGGGCACCTGGAAGGAACTCACCGACTCCGTCAACTCGATGGCCGGGAACCTGACTTCCCAGGTGCGCAACATCGCCCAGGTGACCACGGCGGTGGCCCAGGGTGACCTGTCCCAGAAGATCGACGTGGACGCGCGCGGGGAGATCCTGGAGCTGAAGAACACCATCAACACGATGGTCGACCAGCTCTCGGCCTTCGCGGACCAGGTGACCCGGGTGGCCCGTGAGGTGGGCACGGAGGGCCGCCTGGGCGGGCAGGCGCAGGTGCCCGGTGTCGCCGGTGTGTGGCGCGACCTGACCGACTCGGTGAACGGCATGGCCGGCAACCTCACCGCCCAGGTCCGCAACATCGCCCAGGTCGCGACCGCGGTGGCCCGGGGTGACCTGTCCCAGAAGATCACCGTGGACGCGCGCGGGGAGATCCTGGAGCTGAAGAACACCCTGAACACGATGGTCGACCAGCTGTCCTCGTTCGCCGAGGAGGTCACCAGGGTGGCCCGCGAGGTGGGCACGGAGGGCATGCTCGGCGGGCAGGCCGAGGTGCAGGGTGTCTCCGGCACCTGGAAGGACCTCACGCAGTCCGTGAACTTCATGGCGAACAACCTGACCATCCAGGTCCGCAACATCGCCGAGGTCACGACCGCCGTCGCCAAGGGCGACCTGTCGAAGAAGATCACTGTTGACGCCAAGGGCGAGATTCTTGAGCTCGTCACGACGGTCAACACGATGGTTGATCAGCTGTCGTCGTTCGCCGAGCAGGTGACCCGGGTGGCCCGCGAGGTGGGCACCGAGGGCATCCTGGGCGGCCAGGCGTACGCGTCGGGTGTCACGGGCATCTGGAAGGACCTCACCGACAACGTCAACCTGATGGCCAACAACCTGACCATCCAGGTGCGGAACATCTCCCAGGTCGCGGCGGCCGTCGCCAACGGCGACCTGACGCGGACGGTGACGATCGAGGCGCGCGGCGAGGTCGCGCAGCTCGCCGACACCTTCAACACCATGGTGAAGACGCTGAGTTCGTTCGCCGACCAGGTCACCAAGGTGGCCCGTGAGGTGGGCACGGACGGCATCCTCGGCGGTCAGGCGCGCGTGCCCGGTGTGGCCGGCACGTGGAAGGACCTCACCGAGTCGGTGAACGGGATGGCGTCCAACCTGACCGGTCAGGTGCGGAACATCGCGATGGTCACCACGGCCATCGCCAAGGGCGACCTGACCAAGAAGATCGACATCGACGCCCGCGGCGAGATCCTCGAACTCAAGACGACGATCAACACGATGGTCGATCAGCTGTCGTCGTTCGCCGAGGAGGTCACCCGGGTCGCCCGCGAGGTGGGCACCGAGGGTCAACTGGGCGGTCAGGCACGCGTGCGTGACGTCGACGGCACCTGGCGCGACCTCACCGAGTCGGTGAACGAGATGGCCGGGAACCTGACCCGGCAAGTGCGTGCCATCGCGCGCGTGGCGACCGCGGTGACCCGCGGTGACCTGAACCTGAAGATCGACGTCGACGCGGCGGGCGAGATCCAGGAACTGCAGGACTACATCAACAAGATGATCGCCAACCTGCGCGACACCACGATCGCCAACAAGGAACAGGACTGGCTCAAGGGCAACCTCGCCCGCATCTCCGCGCTGATGCAGGGCCGCCGCGACCTGGACGACGTCGCCTCGCTGATCATGAGCGAGCTGACGCCGGTGGTCTCCGCGCAGCACGGCGCGTTCTTCCTCGCGCTGCCCCTGGCGGACGCGGAGGGTGAGGAGGCGTACGAACTGCGCATGCTCGGGTCGTACGGCTACTCCATGGGGTCCATGCCGACCTCGTTCAGGCCCGGTGAGGCGCTGATCGGGACGGCCGCCCAGGAGCGGCGCACGATCCTCGTGGAGAACGCGCCCAGCGGCTACTTGAAGATCTCCTCGGGGCTCGGGGAGGCGCCGCCCGCGCAGGTGATCGTGCTGCCGGTGCTGTTCGAGGGGAAGGTGCTCGGCATCATCGAGCTGGCCTCCTTCACGCCCTTCACACACATCCAGAAGGACTTCCTCAACCAGATCGCCGAGATGATCGCGACCAGCGTCAACACCATCTCCGTCAACACCAAGACGGAGGTGCTGCTGAAGCAGTCGCAGGAGCTCACCGAGCAACTCCGGGAGCGGTCGGCCGAGTTGGAGAACCGGCAGAAGGCACTCCAGTCGTCCAACGCCGAACTGGAGGAGAAGGCCGAGCTGTTGGCCCAGCAGAACCGCGACATCGAGGTCAAGAACACCGAGATCGAGGAGGCGCGGCAGGTCCTGGAGGAGCGTGCCGAGCAGCTCGCGGTGTCGATGCGATACAAGAGCGAGTTCCTCGCCAACATGTCGCACGAGCTGCGCACACCGCTCAACTCGCTGCTGATCCTGGCCAAGTTGCTCGCCGACAACGCGGAGGGGAACCTCTCCCCGAAGCAGGTCGAGTTCGCCGAGACGATCCACGGCGCGGGATCCGACCTGCTTCAGCTGATCAACGACATCCTGGACCTGTCGAAGGTCGAGGCGGGCAAGATGGACGTCTCCCCGACGCGTATCGCGCTCGTCCAACTCGTCGACTACGTAGAGGCCACTTTCCGCCCGCTGACCGCGGAGAAGGGCCTCGATCTGTCCGTACGGGTGTCGCCGGAACTGCCCGCCACGCTGCACACCGACGAGCAGCGCCTCCTCCAGGTGCTGCGCAACCTGCTGTCCAACGCGGTGAAGTTCACCGACTCCGGGGCGGTCGAGCTGGTCATCCGGCCGGCCGGCGCGGATGTGCCGGTGGCGATCCGGGAGCAGCTCCTGGAGGCTGGTTCGCTGCGGGACGCGGACGCAGGCCTGATCGCGTTCTCGGTGACCGACACCGGGATCGGGATCGCCGGCAGCAAGATGCGGGTCATCTTCGAGGCGTTCAAGCAGGCGGACGGTACGACCAGTCGCAAGTACGGCGGTACGGGCCTCGGGTTGTCGATCTCCCGGGAGATCGCGCAGCTGCTCGGCGGTGAGATCCACGCGCAGAGCGAACCGGGACGCGGTTCGACGTTCACGCTGTATTTGCCGCTGCACCCCAGCGAACTGCCCCCGCAGGGCTACCAGCAGCTGCCCGCGCTGGAGGCGGGCGACATGGTGGCGTCGGCGGCGGAACTCGCCGAGCTGGCGGAGCGCAGCGAGGTGGGCATCGAGACGCCGGCCGAGGTGAAGTCGTACCACGAGACGCAGAACGGTGCCGCGGCGCTCTTCAGGCGCCGTCGCCGGGCCGTCGAGTCCGCTCAACTGGGGCAGACCGTACGGGACCAGTGGGCGGCACCGGAGGCGACGCCGCCGTCGCGCCAGGGCATCCGGTTCGGCGGGGAGAAGGTGCTGATCGTCGACGACGACATCCGCAACGTCTTCGCGCTGACCAGTGTCCTGGAGCAGCACGGGCTGTCCGTGCTGTACGCGGAGAACGGCCGTGAGGGCATCGAAGTCCTGGAGCAGCACGACGATGTGACGGTCGTTCTGATGGACATCATGATGCCCGAGATGGACGGATACGCGACGACGACGGCGATCCGCAGGATGCCGCAGTTCGCCGGGCTGCCGATCATCGCGCTGACCGCGAAGGCGATGAAGGGCGACCGGGAGAAGGCGATCGAGTCCGGTGCTTCGGACTATGTCACCAAGCCGGTCGATCCCGATCACCTGTTGTCGGTGATGGAGCAGTGGATGCGTGCGGAGTGAAGGAAACGACCGGACGTGACGGGAAAGCGGTAGGAACGGCGCGGGGAACGTTCGGTGGCCGCGCGGAGTTGCTGACTCAGTGTGGCCGGAGCCGTGTAGAAACACGGGATTCGGGGAACCTTCTGGTCTCCCGCTACGTTTCTGCTACGTGCACAGTGACATCACGGTGACAGGGTGTGGCGACGGGCGGGGTGCGGCTACCATGACCGGCACAAGGACGGACGGCGCAAGAGAGTCGTCCCCTGGGGCGGCGCCCGGTGCACATCCGGGGCGAGGAGGGCGGGCCATGGTGCAGAAGGCCAAGATCCTCCTGGTCGATGACCGGCCGGAGAATCTGCTGGCGCTGGAGGCCATCCTCTCTGCGCTCGATCAGACACTGGTTCGGGCATCGTCCGGGGAGGAAGCGCTCAAAGCACTGCTGACGGACGACTTCGCGGTCATTCTGCTGGACGTCCAGATGCCGGGCATGGACGGTTTCGAAACCGCCGCGCACATCAAGCGACGGGAGCGGACCCGGGACATCCCGATCATCTTCCTCACCGCGATCAACCACGGCCCGCACCACACCTTCCGGGGTTACGCGGCGGGCGCGGTCGACTACATCTCCAAGCCGTTCGACCCATGGGTGCTGCGCGCGAAGGTCTCGGTCTTCGTCGAGCTCTACATGAAGAACTGCCAACTGCGGGAGCAGGCGGCCCTGCTGCGACTCCAGCTGGAGGGCGGCGGCAAGCCCGCGGTCGGTGCGGCCAAGGAACCGGCCGGACTGCTCGCCGAGTTGTCGGCGCGGCTCGCGGCCGTCGAGGAACAGGCCGAGGCGCTGTCCAAGCAGCTCGACGACGAGTCGGCGGATGCGGCGGCCGTGGCGACCGCGGCTCATCTCGAACGCAAACTCACCGGGTTGCGCAGGGCACTCGACGCCCTGGAGCCGGGTACGGGCAGCGGAGCACCGTCGGTCCCGTCGCAGAACTGACGTCCGCCGCAGGCGCAGTTGTGCGTGAGTGGGCGTCAGTTCCCCGCTCCGCACGGGCGACACGAACGGGTGAAGCAGTGGACGCACGTGTCCCCTGCCGTCTCCACAGGTAACCTCGCACCTATGGCCTCACGTCCCTCCGCAGCCAAGAAGCAGCCCGCCAAGAGGGCTGCTCCGGCGAAGGCTCCGGCGAAGAAGGCCGCCGCGAAAAGGGCGCCGGCGAAGAAGGCGGTCGTCAAGAAGACCGCCCGCCCGGCGCCCAAGCCCGCGCCCAGCCCCACCGGTGGCATCGTCAAGCTTGTGCGCGCCGTCTGGCTCGGCACCGCGCACGCCGTCGGCGCGGTCTTCCGCGGGATAGGGCAAGGGGCGAAGAACTTGGACCCGGCCCACCGCAAGGACGGCGTCGCCCTGCTGCTGTTCGGCCTCGCGCTGATCGTCGCCGCCGGCACCTGGGCCGACCTGCGCGGCCCGGTCGGCGACCTCGTCGAGATCCTGGTGACCGGCGCCTTCGGCCGTCTCGACCTGCTGGTGCCGATACTGCTCGCGGTGATCGCCGTGCGCTTCATCCGGCACCCCGAGAAGCCCGAGGCCAACGGCCGCATCGTGATCGGTCTCTCCGCGCTCGTCATCGGCGTGCTCGGCCAGGTCCACATCGCCTGCGGCGCGCCCGCGCGCAGCGACGGCATGCAGGCCATAAGGGACGCCGGCGGTCTCATCGGCTGGGGCGTGGCGACCCCGCTGACGTACACCATGGGCGAGGTCCTCGCCGTACCCCTCCTCGTGCTGCTCACGGTCTTCGGGCTGCTGGTCGTCACGGCCACGCCCGTGAACGCGATCCCCCAGCGCCTGCGGCTGCTCGGGGTCAAGCTCGGCATCGTCCACGACTTCGACCACGAGGAAGAATTCGGCGAGGACGACGAGCGCTACGACGAGCAGTGGCGCGAGGCGCTGCCAGCGCGCGCCCGTAAGCGCGGGAGCGCCCCGGAGGCGTACGACCCCGACAGCGCGGAGCAGGACGCCCTCTCCAAGCGCCGGAGCCGCCCCAGGCGCTCCGCGGTGCCCCAGCCCGACATGCACCGCCCCATGGACGCCGTGGACGTCGCAGCGGCCGCCGCAGCCGCGCTCGACGGGGCCGTCCTGCACGGCATGCCGCCCTCGCCGATCGTCGCCGACCTCACCCAGGGCGTACGGGTCGGGGGAGACCGCGAGGACACCACCCCGACGCCCGTACCGGCCCCCGCCGCGCGCCCCAAGCAGGAGAAGCTCAAGGCCGAGCCGGCCGAGCGCGTCGTGGCGGACCTGACGAAGGCGCCTCCGGAGGAGATGCGCGACCTGCCGCCGCGGGCCGAGCAGCTCCAGTTGTCCGGCGACATCACGTACTCGCTGCCGTCGCTCGACCTCCTGGAGCGCGGCGGCCCCGGCAAGACGCGCAGCGCCGCCAACGACATCGTCGTCGCCTCCCTCCAGAACGTCTTCATGGAGTTCAAGGTCGACGCCTCGGTCACCGGCTTCACGCGCGGGCCGACGGTCACGCGCTACGAGGTGGAGCTGGGCCCTGCGGTCAAGGTCGAGCGGATCACCGCGCTCACCAAGAACATCGCCTACGCCGTCGCCAGCCCCGATGTGCGGATCATCAGCCCGATCCCCGGCAAGTCCGCGGTCGGCATCGAGATCCCGAACACCGACCGCGAGATGGTCAACCTGGGCGACGTACTGCGCCTCGCGGACGCGGCCGAGGACGACCACCCGATGCTGGTGGCGCTCGGCAAGGACGTCGAGGGCGGCTACGTGATGGCCAACCTGGCGAAGATGCCGCACGTCCTGGTCGCCGGAGCCACCGGTTCCGGTAAATCGTCATGCATTAACTGCCTGATCACGTCCGTGATGGTGCGCGCGACCCCCGAGGACGTGCGTATGGTCCTCGTCGACCCCAAGCGCGTCGAACTGACCGCCTACGAAGGCATCCCGCACCTCATCACGCCGATCATCACCAACCCGAAGCGGGCCGCCGAGGCGCTCCAGTGGGTCGTACGCGAGATGGACCTCAGGTATGACGACCTCGCTGCCTTCGGGTACCGGCACATCGACGACTTCAACCAGGCCATCCGCGACGGCAAGCTGAAGACTCCGGAGGGCAGCGAGCGGGAGCTCAAGACCTATCCGTATCTCCTGGTGATCGTCGACGAGCTCGCCGACCTGATGATGGTCGCGCCCCGGGATGTCGAGGACTCCATCGTGCGCATCACGCAGCTCGCGCGCGCGGCCGGCATCCACCTGGTGCTCGCGACGCAGCGGCCGTCCGTAGACGTCGTCACCGGTCTGATCAAGGCGAACGTGCCCTCCAGGCTCGCGTTCGCCACCTCCTCGCTCGCCGACTCGCGGGTCATCCTCGACCAGCCCGGCGCCGAGAAACTGATCGGCAAGGGAGACGGGCTGTTCCTGCCGATGGGGGCGAACAAGCCGACCCGTATGCAGGGCGCCTTCGTCACCGAGGCCGAGGTCGCGGTGATCGTCCAGCACTGCAAGGACCAGATGGCGCCGGTCTTCAGGGACGACGTCACCGTGGGCAGCAAGCAGAAGAAGGAGATCGACGAGGAGATCGGCGACGACCTCGACCTGCTGTGCCAGGCGGCCGAGCTGGTCGTGTCCACGCAGTTCGGGTCCACCTCGATGCTCCAGCGCAAGCTGCGCGTCGGCTTCGCCAAGGCCGGCCGGCTCATGGACCTCATGGAGTCCCGGGGCATCGTCGGCCCCAGCGAGGGGTCCAAGGCGCGTGACGTTCTTGTGAAGGCTGACGAACTGGACGGCGTGCTCGCGGTGATCCGCGGGGAGTCTGAAGGGTAGGCGTCCGCCTAAAGGCCGTCGGAGGGTCCGCCGAAAGGATGCGACCGTGATCCACCCGTTAGAGATCGTCGGGCAACCGTTTCCCTTTGCCGTACGTCAAGTTGAGCGAGAAGACAGATGGGGCTCCCACCATGGGGTCCGTGTCTGGCCCGCCATCAGGCCGTCCGGCCATACCGATGGCGTACAAAGTCCTACCGCCCGGTTGCCCCACCCTTCGGTACCCCCCCTAGACTGAATTTCCAGCACAGGCGGCTACACGCTCGAAAGGCGCCCCCGTGTCCATCGGCAACTCCCCTGAAGACGAGCGTCCGTTCGAAGACGGTCGCTCCGAAGAGGGTCATGAGGAAGAAGCCCGCCCTTCCGTCGGCCGAGCCCTGCAGCAGGCACGTATCGCCGCCGGGCTGACCGTCGACGACGTCAGCAGTGCCACCCGGGTCCGCATCGCCATCGTGCACGCCATCGAGGCCGACGACTTCACGCCCTGCGGCGGTGACGTCTACGCCCGCGGGCACATCAGGACCCTCGCCAAGGCCGTCCACATCGATCCCGCACCGCTCCTCGCGCGCTACGACGACGACCACGGCGGGCGCCCGGCCCCGACGCCGGCGGCGCCCCTCTTCGAGGCGGAACGTATCCGTCCGGAGCGGCGGGGCCCCAACTGGACCGCGGCCATGGTCGCGGCGATCGTCGCCGTGGTCGGCTTCGTCGGGTTCACGGCGTTCAAGGGCGGCGACAGCGACAGTGATGCCACGTCGGTAGCCCAGGGAGCCTCGCCCAGCACCAGCAAGCCCGCCAAGCCGACGCCTTCGCACACCGACTCCGCCACGCCCAAGTCCGACCCCTCCGACAGTGCCATCGCCGCCGCGCCGCAGGACAAGGTGACGGTCCAGGTGAGCGCGGTCGACGGCCGCAGCTGGATCTCCGCCAAGGACCACAACGGCCGGATGCTCTTCGATGGACTTCTTAAGAAGGGCGAGTCCAAGACCTTCCAGGACAGCTCGAAGGTCAACCTGATCCTCGGTGACGCCGGGGCGATCCAGCTCTACGTCAACGGCAAGAAGATCGAGGACGACTTCCAGCCCGGAGCGGTCGAGCGGCTCACGTACACGAAGGGCGACCCCGAGGTCGGTTAAGACCTTGAGGCCGGTCAAGCGTCCGGCGGGGTGGTTGTTCCAAGGGGTTGGCCAAGATCGGCCAACCCCTTCGACGTGGGGTGTCAGTGGGAACAAGTAGTCTTGAGCCCATGCCTGAACGCCGTACCGTCGCACTCGTCACTCTTGGCTGCGCCCGTAACGAGGTGGACTCGGAGGAGCTCGCAGGCCGCTTGGAGGCGGACGGCTGGCAACTCGTGGAGGACGCCGAGGACGCGGACGTCGCTGTCGTCAACACCTGTGGCTTCGTCGAGGCCGCCAAGAAGGACTCCGTCGACGCCCTCCTCGAAGCCAACGACCTGAAGGGTCATGGCAGAACGCAGGCCGTCGTCGCGGTGGGCTGCATGGCCGAGCGGTACGGCAAGGAGCTCGCCGAGGCGCTGCCCGAGGCCGACGGAGTGCTCGGCTTCGACGACTACGCCGACATCTCCGACCGCCTGCAGACCATCCTGAACGGCGGCATCCACGCCTCGCACACCCCGCGCGACCGCCGCAAGCTGCTGCCGATCAGCCCCACCGAGCGGCAGGAGTCCGCCGCCGACGTCGCGCTGCCCGGCCACGGCCCGGTCGACCTCCCGGACGGCCTCGCGCCCGCCTCGGGCCCCCGCGCGCCCCTGCGCCGCCGCCTGGACGGCTCCCCGGTCGCCTCGGTGAAGCTCGCCTCCGGCTGCGACCGGCGCTGCTCCTTCTGCGCCATCCCGTCCTTCCGGGGCTCCTTCATCTCCCGCCGCCCGAGCGACGTACTGAACGAGACCCGCTGGCTGGCCGAGCAGGGCGTCAAGGAGATCATGCTGGTCTCCGAGAACAACACGTCCTACGGCAAGGACCTCGGCGACATCCGCCTCCTGGAGACGCTGCTGCCCGAACTGGCGGACATCGACGGCCTGGAGCGCGTGCGGGTCAGCTACCTCCAGCCCGCCGAGATGCGCCCGGGGCTCATCGATGTGCTCACCTCGACACCGAAGGTCGCGCCCTACTTCGACCTGTCCTTCCAGCACTCCGCGCCCGACGTGCTGCGCTCCATGCGCCGCTTCGGCGACACCGACCGCTTCCTCGAACTGCTCGACACCATCCGCTCCAAGGCCCCGCAGGCCGGCGTGCGCTCGAACTTCATCGTCGGCTTCCCCGGCGAGACCGAGGCCGACCTCGCCGAGCTGGAGCGCTTCCTGAACGGCGCGCGCCTGGACGCCATCGGTGTCTTCGGCTACTCCGACGAGGAGGGCACGGAGGCGGCGACGTACGACAAGAAGCTCGACCAGGACGTCGTGGACAAGCGGCTCGCGCACATCTCGCGGCTCGCTGAGGAGCTCGTCTCGCAGCGTGCCGAGGAACGCGTCGGCGAGACCGTGCACGTGCTGGTCGAGTCGGTGGACTCCGAGGACGGCGCCTACGGCCGCAGCGAGCACCAGGCGCCCGAGACGGACGGCCAGGTGCTGCTCACGAGCGGCGAAGGCCTGAGCGTCGGCCGTATCGTCGAGGCCAAGGTGGTCGGTACGGAAGGTGTCGACCTGGTGGCCGAGCCGCTCCTGGGCTCGCTCGCGTGTAGTGAGGAGGCGGGCAGATGACCGGAGTCCCGGCATCGGCGGCGGGCGGCACCTCCAGCGCGAGCGGCGCGCCCGCGAGCGCGGGTTCCGGTGCGGCCTCCGGTGGCGCCTCTTCCGGCGCGATGTCGGGCAGTGTCTCCGGCGGTGCTTCCTCCGGGGGCGCTTCGGCTGGTAGTGGCTCGGTTGGTAGTGCCTCGCTTGACAGTGCCTCGGTCGGTAGTGCTTCGTCCGGTGTTGTCGAGGCCGGTCTGTCCGGTGGTCCGAGGCCGGCGCGCGGTGCGAAGGTCGTGGCCGCGGCCGTCAACCAGGCGAGCGTCTGGAACATCGCCAACTTCCTGACCATGCTCCGGCTGCTGCTCGTCCCCGGCTTCGTCGCCCTGATGCTGGCCGACGGCGGGTACGACCCGGCGATGCGCTCGTTCGCCTGGGCGGCGTTCGCCATCGCCATGATCACCGACCTGTTCGACGGCCATCTGGCGCGCACGTACGACCTCGTCACCGACTTCGGGAAGATCGCCGACCCCATCGCCGACAAGGCGATCATGGGCGCGGCGCTGATCTGTCTGTCCTCGCTCGGCGATCTGCCGTGGTGGGTGACCGTCGTCATCCTCGGCCGGGAACTCGGGATCACGCTGCTGCGTTTCGTTGTCATCCGGTACGGCGTCATTCCCGCGTCGCGCGGCGGCAAGCTGAAGACGCTCATCCAGGGCGTGGCCGTAGGCATGTATGTGCTGGCGCTGACGGGCTGGCTGGCCACTCTGCGGTTCTGGGTGATGGCTGCGGCGGTCGTTCTGACCGTGCTGACCGGGCTCGACTATGTGAGACAGGCCATTGTGCTGCGCAGGCAGGGAATCGCCGAGCGCAGGGCGGCGGCGGAGGAGACGGAAGCGTGAGTTCCACGGCCACTGAAGTGGTGCGACTACTGACGGTGAGCGGTGCGACGCTCGCTGTCGCCGAGTCGCTCACCGGTGGCCTGGTTGCGGCGGAGATCACATCGGTACCCGGAGCCTCCAAGGCCTTCCGTGGTTCGGTCACCGCCTATGCCACCGAGCTGAAGCATGAACTGCTCGGTGTCGATGCCGCCCTGCTGGCCGAGCGGGGAGCGGTAGATGCGCAGGTCGCGGCCCAGATGGCGGCCGGTGTGCGGAAGGCGCTGGGCGCCGACTGGGGCATCGCGACCACCGGCGTGGCGGGCCCGGAGCCGCAGGACGGACAGCCCGTGGGTACCGTCTTCGTGGCCGTGGACGGGCCCTTCGGACCGGATTCGGATGCCGCCGGTGGCGGGAAAGTGGCCGCGCTGCGGTTGAACGGCGGCCGGGCGGAAATTCGTAGAGAGAGTGTACGGAGCGTACTCGCGCTGCTTCTGGAGCGGCTCGTGAGCGAACAGACCGGGAATGAGCGGACACAGGATACGGAACAGAACGGGGGGTTTTGATGTTTGCAGCCCTGAGTGAACACGACATCGCTCCCCGCACGGCCGCGGCGCAAGGCGGTACGGTGGGGCGAGAAGGATGCGGCTACGCGGTCCGAGGAGGGAGCCACCGATGATTCTGCTCCGTCGCCTGCTTGGTGACGTGCTGCGTCGGCAGCGCCAGCGCCAGGGCCGTACTCTGCGCGAAGTCTCCTCGTCCGCCCGAGTCTCACTCGGCTATCTCTCCGAGGTGGAGCGGGGGCAGAAGGAGGCTTCCTCTGAACTGCTCTCCGCCATCTGCGACGCGTTGGACGTACGGATGTCCGAGCTCATGCGGGAAGTGAGCGACGAGCTCGCTCTCGCCGAGCTGGCCCAGTCTGCTGCGGCCACCGGTTCTGTGCCCACGTCGGTACGTCCGATGCTGGGTTCCGTGTCGGTGACCGGTGTGCCACCGGAACGGGTGACGATCAAGGCCCCCGCCGAGGCGGTGGACGTGGTCGCCGCGTGACGTTCACGCTGGTGTAGACCGATGAGGCGCTGACCGGCCTCAACGATGTGTGCGGAGCCCCGGCCGGGGCTTCTCCAGGGAGATCTGGGGAGGTGCGGCCGGGGTTTTTCGCGTTGTCGTCCTTGTGTGTTGCCGTCCTTTCGCGTGGGGACGGGGACGGAGACGGTGACGGGAGGCCTGGCGGGTGCCTGTACGGCCTGCGCGGTGCGTTTGCCGGTGCGGCCCGGTGCGGTCATGGTTGAGGCGAGTGGTGCGGCGACTGGTGCGTCCGTGTGCCGTCGATGCGCCCTCCTTGCGGGTGACCGTGACGATCTAGCGTCGGGCTGGAGGTGGGGCCATGGCGGTGCGAATAGCACGCTGGGGGCTCGCGCTGGGGCTCGGCGCGGTGTGGTGGTGGGCCGTACTGCGGCTCGCGCTGACGCCGCACGCGGGGGCACTGGAGGGGGCCGTGGCCGCCGGGGGGTGGGGGTTGAGCTTGCTTCCGGTGCACTGCATGCCCAAGGCGCGGGCTGCGGGGGCTGTGGCTGCGGGGCGGTGGCGGGCGGCTTGGCGGGCGTCGGGGGCTCCGGGTGTTCCGGGCGCCGGGATATCGACGGTCGCTGGGGTATCGCCGGACGTCGGCGTGATGGTCGCTGGGGTGCCGACCGACCCCGGCGTGACGGACGCTGGGGTGTGGCCGGTGGACGGGCCATTGCCGGGCACCGGATCGTCGCCGGGCGCCTGGCCGACGTCGGCCACCGGAGCATCGCCGGGCGTCGAGTCGGTGCCGGTTACCAAGGCATCGCCACGCCGCCGTTCGGGCGGAGGATCTGGCCCGTCGTGAACGACGACGCGTCCGACGCCAGATGCAGCACCGCGTGGGCGATGTCCTCGGGCTCACCTACCCGGCCCAGCGGCGACAGCCGGACCATCAGCGCCTCGGTACGGGCCTGCGCCTCGCCCTCGTGGTGGTCGGTCATGGGCGTGCGGATCCAGCCCGGCGCGACCGCGTTGACGCGGATGCCGTGCCGGCCCAGCTCGGTCGCCAGCGTCTTCGTCAGCTGGACGACGGCTGCTTTCGCCGCGCTGTAGCAGAGCAGCCCGGCCCCTCCGGTGTCGATCGCACCGGACGCCATGGTGACGATGCTGCCGCGGGTGCCGCGGTCGAGCATCAGTCGGGCCGCCTCCTGGCAGGCGTAGAGGACGCCCTTGAAGTTGACGTTCAGTACCCGGTCGAGGTCCTCGTCCTGGGTCTCCAGGACGGTGCTGCTGTGCATGATCCCGGCGACGGCGGCCATGATGTGTAGCTCCTCGCAGGAGTCCACGGCCTGATTCAGTTGGGCGCGATCCGTGACGTCGAGGTGGTGGGTGCGGGCGATGCCGCCCTTGTCCTTGAGCAGGGTCGCCGTCTCGTGCAGGCCCTGCGCGTCGCGGTCGGCGCAGTGCACGGTGGCGCCCGCCTCGGCGAGCAGTACGGCGGATGCGCGGCCGATTCCGCTGGCGGCGCCAGTGACGAAAGCGGTGCGTCCGGTGAGGTCGTACGCCTTGACGGGCATGAATCGACGGTACGAGGGTTTCTGACGGGTCGTCAATTAGTCGTACGGTGCTGAGTTTTGCGGGGTGGGGTGGTGCCCGGCGCCGGGCCTACCTGGCAGGTCGGGCACCAGTAGGTGGGGCGCTCGCGGGAGCCGTCGCCCTGGTCGGCGGTGCGGATGGGGGTGCCGCAGCGGAGGCAGGGGCGGGGGGTGCGGCCGTAGACGAAGAGGTCGGGGGTGTGGGGGCGGGGGGTTGGGGCGCTGGGGAGTGTGGAGCCGGCGGCTGTGGTGCTGGGGCTTGTGGTGCGGGTTTGGTTCGGGGAGTTGGTCGTGAGGGTGTTTGTGGTGTTACGGATGGGGCGGTCGCGGTTGGCTTCCAGGAGCAGCTTGGCGATGGCGGGGAGCTTTGCGGCGCGGTCGGCGGGGAGTGCGCCGATGGGGAGCCAGGGGGTGGCGCCCAGGAGGAAGCAGAGTTCGCTTTTGTAGATGTTGCCGATGCCGGCCAGGTTGCGCTGGTCGAGCAGGGCCTCGCCGAGGGGGCGGGCGGGGTCTGCGAGGAGGTTGGCGAGGGCCAGCTCCGGGTTCCAGTCGGGGCCCAGGAGGTCGGGGCCGAGGTGGCCCACGGCTCGGTCTTCGTCGGTCGTGCGGAGGAGTTCCAGTACGGGGAGGCGGTAACCGACGGCCGTGCGGTCGGCGGTGCCGAGGATCACGCGGATCTGGTGGGCCGGTCCGCCGCCGCTCCAGCGTTGGCCGTTGGCGTACACCCGCCAGGTGCCGTCCATCCGCAGGTGCGAGTGGAGGGTGAGACCGCCCTCGACACGGGTCAGCAGGTGTTTGCCCCGGGGCGTGACGTCCAGGACGGTGCGGCCGGTGAGGTCTACCGTGGCGTATTTGGGGACGCGGAAGTCACTACGGGTCAGCACCTTGCCCGCGAGGGCCGTGTGGAGGCGCTTCGCGGTCTGCCAGACGGTGTCGCCTTCAGGCATGGGTCAAGGGTGGCATGGGAGGGGGAGGGGTGTGGAGGGGGTTGGGGTGTGGAGGGGGTTGGGGTGAGGGGTGGCATGGAGGTGAGGAGCGGCATGGGGTGGGGGCGAGGCCGGCGGAGCCGCTGCCCACGGCCTTGGCTTCGCCGTCGGCCTCGATGTTTTCCCCACCCGCACCGCCCGTGATGCTTTCGTCGTCGGGTGCGGGTGGCCCCTGTGGAGCGGAATCGCCGTCGGCGGCTGCGGCCAGGGGGGCGGGTACGGCTGCGGCGGTGGGTTCGGCTCGGGGTGAGCGGTGGTGCGGGGTCCGGGGTCCCTCGGGCTCGGAGTGCGCGGCGGCTCGGAGTGAGGCGCGGTGCGGAGTGAGGGGCGGTGCGGCCTGAGGAGTGGTCGGACCTCGGAAGGGCGTTGAGCTGGTTCATGCGCGGAGGCGCAGGCCGCGTGGGGTCGCGATGAAGCCCGCTCCTTCCAGGAGGGTGCCGATGGGGGAGGTCAGGGCCGAGGTGCCGTTGACCCGCTCCACCGTGACCGTGCCGAGGGAGCCGGCTCGGGCCGCTGCCGCGAGGGCCTCGGCGGCAGCCTGGAGGCGTGGGTCCTCGGTGGCCGGCGTGTCCGGTGCGGAGGGCCAGGCGAGCAGGGTCTTGCCGCCGCGCTCCATGTAGAGCGTCAGCTCACCCTCGACCAGCACTACGAGAGAGCCTGCCTTGCGCCCCGGCTTGTGCCCGGCACCGGTCGGCGGCTCGGGCCAGGGGAGGGCCGCGCCGTATGCGTTCGCGGGGTCGGCGGCGGCCAGGACCACGGCTCGGGTGGAGAGGGCGGGGCGGTGGGTGCGGTGGTTGGCGTAGGGGGAGCTGGTGTTGCCCTGGGGTGGTGGGGCGGGGAAGTCGCGGGGGGAGATGTAGTCGCCCGGGGACGGGGGGTGGGAGGCGGGGGTGCGGTGGTGCCGGGAGGTGGGGGCGCCCGGATTTGCGGGGCCGTTGTCCAGTGAGTCCAGGCTGTCGAGGTCGTCGAAGTCGGTGAACGGGCCGAAAGCGTCGGCGAAGTCGTGGACTCCGGGGGAGTCGGGTGAGCCCAGGGAGCTGGGCGTTCCGGGGGAGTTGGATTCATTGTGTCGGCCGTGGCCGGTGGGGGAGGCGTACGGGGCCTGCCGGTTGTGGTTGTCAGGCGAGTCGTAGGTGGTGCTCGGGGCGCCGGAGGGGGCGGCGGAATCGTTGCCGGAGCCGGAGCCGGAGCCGGAGCCGGAGCCGGAGGTCGGTGAGCCGGACGTGGTGAGGGCGCCGAAGCCGTAGGGGTCGTTGTCTGTGGGGGCCGGAGTGGGCAGGTCGTCGCCCCGGTCGCGGGCGTTGGCGACCGCGCGGAGGCGGTCCACCGCGCCGTCCATCGCGAACTGGGCGGCGCCGAGCCCCTCCACGACATAGCCGCGCCGCGCCTGGCCGCTGTCCTCGAAGGCGGACAGGACGCGGTACGTCGCCGAGAAGCCGCCCTCGACGCCCTCCGCGGCGACCGCTCCCCGGGTCACGACCCCGTGGCGGTCGAGCAGAGTGCGGGCCAGGGCGTGGGCGCGCACGGTGGGGTCCGGCTCGTGGGCCGGGAGCAGGGACCAGCGGCCCGCGACGGTCGGCGGACCCGTGCGGGAGGCGGGGCGCGCGGCGGCGGTGAGGGAGCCGTAGCGCCCGCGCGGGACCGTGCGTTTGGCGCGGTGGGCCGTGGAACCTGCCGTACGGCCGGAGCCCAGCAGCGAACGCATGGGGGCGAGCGTGTCGTTCGTGAGTCGGCCGGACCAGGCCAGGTCCCATACGGCGTCGGCCAGTTGGGGATCGGTGACGTCGGGGTGGGTGGTCGCGCGGATCTGGTCGGTGATCTGGCGGAAGAAGAGGCCGTAGCCGCCGGAGAGGGTGTCCAGGACCGACTGGTGCAGCGCTGTTAGTTCGAGGGGGTGCGGGGGCGGGAGGAGCAGGGGGGCCGCGTCCGCCAGGTACAGGGAGACCCAGCCGTCCTTGCCGGGGAGGGAGCCCGCGCCCGCCCACACCAGCTCGCCGGCGGAGGTGAGTTCGTCGAGCATCGCGGGTGCGTAGTTCGCCACGCGGGACGGCAGGACGAGCTTCTCCAGGGCGGACGCGGGCACGGAGGCGCCCTGCAACTGCTCGACCGCGCGCACTAGTCCGTCGATGCCGCGCAGTCCGTGGCCCTTGCCGATGTGCTGCCACTGAGGGAGGAACTGTGCCAGCGCGGCCGGCGGCACCGGCTCCAACTCGTGCCGCAACGCGGCCAGGGAACGGCGGCGCAGGCGGCGCAGCACCGTCGCGTCGCACCACTCCTGACCGATCCCGGCCGGGTGGAACTCCCCTTGTACGACACGGCCGCTGGCTGCCAGTCGCTGCAACGCGCCGTCGGTGACCGCCACGCCCAGGCCGAAGCGGGCCGCTGCTGTGGCCGACGTGAACGGGCCGTGGGTGCGGGCGTGCCGTGCCAGCAGGTCGCCGAGCGGGTCCTTGACCGGCTCGGTGAATGCCTCCGGAACGCCGACCGGGAGTGCCGTACCGAGGGCGTCGCGCAGGCGGCCAGCGTCCTCGATCGCCGCCCAGTGGTCGGCACCGGCGATACGGACCCGGATCGCGCGGCGGGCCGAGGCCAGGTTCTGGGCCCATTGCGGAGCGGCGCCCCGCTCGGCCAACTCGGCGTCGGTGAGCGGGCCGAGCATGCGCAGCAGGTCGGCGACGCCCTCGACGTCCTTGATGCGGCGGTCCTCGGTGAGCCACTGGAGTTCGCGCTCCAGCTCGGTCAGTACCTCGGCGTCGAGGAGTTCGCGCAGCTCCGCCTGGCCGAGCAGCTCGGCCAGCAGGTGGGAGTCCAGGGACAGGGCGGCGGCGCGGCGCTCGGCGAGCGGTGAGTCTCCCTCGTAGAGGAACTGGGCGACGTACCCGAAGAGGAGGGAGCGGGCGAAGGGGGACGGCTCGGGGGTGGTGACCTCCACGAGGCGCACCTTGCGGGACTCCAGGTCGCCCATCAGCTCGGTGAGGCCGGGGACGTCGAAGACGTCCTGGAGGCATTCGCGGACGGCCTCCAGGACGATGGGGAACGAGCCGAACTCGCTGGCCACCTGGAGTAGTTGGGCAGCGCGCTGACGCTGCTGCCACAGCGGGGTGCGCTTGCCGGGGTTGCGGCGCGGCAGCAGCAGCGCGCGGGCGGCGCATTCACGGAAGCGGGCCGCGAACAGGGCCGAGCCGCCGACCTGGTCGGTGACGAGCTGGTTGACCTCGCCCTTGTCGAAGGCGACGTCGGCGGCGCCTACGGGGGCTTGGTCGGCGTCGTACTCCGTGCCGGCCTTCATGGGCTCCTGGTCGAGCAGGTCCAGGCCCATCAGGTCGGCGTCCGGCAGCCGGAGGACGATGCCGTCGTCGGCGTGCATCACCTGGGCGTCCATGCCGTAGCGCTCGGAGAGGCGGGCGCCGAGCGCGAGGGCCCAGGGGGCGTGGACCTGGGCGCCGAAGGGGGAGTGGATGACCACGCGCCAGTCGCCGAGTTCGTCCCGGAAGCGCTCCACGACGATCGTGCGGTCGTCCGGGATATGGCCGCAGGCCTCGCGCTGTTCGGCCAGGTACGACAGCACGTTCTCCGCGGCCCAGGCGTCGAGGCCCGCGGCGAGGAGGCGCAGGCGGGCGTCCTCCTTGGGCTGTGAGCCGACCTCGCGGAGGAACGCGCCCACCGCGCGGCCCAGTTCGAGCGGGCGGCCCAGCTGGTCGCCCTTCCAGAAGGGGAGGCGGCCGGGGACGCCGGGTGCGGGGGAGACCAGGACGCGGTCGCGGGTGATGTCCTCGATCCGCCAGGAGCTGGTGCCGAGCGTGAAGACGTCGCCCACCCGGGACTCGTAGACCATCTCCTCGTCCAGCTCGCCGACCCGGCCGCCGCCCTTCTTCGGGTCGGCGCCGGCCAGGAAGACACCGAAGAGCCCGCGGTCGGGGATCGTGCCCCCGGAGGTGACGGCGAGGCGCTGCGCTCCGGGGCGGCCGGTGATCGTGCCGGCGATGCGGTCCCACACCACGCGCGGGCGCAGTTCCGCGAACGCGTCGGACGGATAGCGGCCTGCGAGCATGTCGAGCACGGCCGTGAACGCCGACTCCGGGAGCGAGGCGAAGGGCGCGGCACGGCGGACCGTGGCGAGCAGGTCGTCGACCTGCCAGGTGTCCAGCGCCGTCATCGCGACGAGTTGCTGGGCGAGGACGTCCAGGGGGTTGGCGGGGACCCTCAGGGACTCGATGGAACCGGTGCGCATCCGCTCGGTGACCACGGCGGCCTGGACGAGGTCGCCCCGGTACTTCGGGAAGACCACGCCTGTGGAGACCGCGCCGACCTGGTGTCCCGCGCGGCCCACGCGCTGGAGGCCGGAGGCTACGGAGGGCGGCGACTCCACCTGGATGACGAGATCGACGGCGCCCATGTCGATGCCCAGTTCCAGGCTCGAGGTGGCGACCACTGCGGGCAGGCGGCCCGCCTTGAGGTCCTCCTCGACCTGGGCGCGCTGCTCCTTGGAGACCGAGCCGTGGTGGGCGCGGGCGATGACCGGAGGCGCGCCCTGGGCGGCGCCGGAACCGCCCATCAGCTCGGCCGGTGCGTGGTGCTCGTCCAGGGACTCTCCGGTCGCGCGCTCGTAGGCGATCTCGTTGAGCCGGTTGCACAGCCGCTCCGCGAGGCGGCGGGAGTTGGCGAACACGATCGTTGAACGATGCGACTGGACGAGGTCGGTGATGCGCTCCTCGACATGCGGCCAGATCGAGGGCTTCTCCGCGCCCTCCTTGCCGTCGGCAACCGGGGAGCCGCCCAACTCGCCCAGATCCTCGACCGGGACGACCACGGAGAGGTCGAACTCCTTGCCGGACTTCGGCTGGACGATCTCCACCTTGCCGCGCGGTGAGAGATAGCGGGCGACCTCGTCGACCGGGCGCACGGTCGCCGACAGGCCGATACGGCGGGCCGGCTTCGGCAGCAGCTCGTCCAGCCGCTCCAGGGACAGCGCGAGATGCGCGCCCCGCTTGGTGCCCGCGACCGCGTGCACCTCGTCCAGGATCACCGTCTCGATGCCGGTCAGCGCGTCGCGCGTGGCCGACGTCAGCATCAGGAACAGGGACTCCGGGGTGGTGATCAGGATGTCCGGCGGTCGCGTGGACAGCGCGCGGCGCTCGGCGGGCGGGGTGTCGCCGGAGCGGATGCCGACCTTGACCTCGGGCTCGGGCAGGCCCAGGCGGACGGATTCCTGGCGGATGCCGGTGAGCGGGGAACGGAGGTTGCGCTCCACGTCGACCGCGAGGGCCTTCAACGGAGACACATACAGGACGCGGCAGCGCTTCTTCGGGTCTGCGGGCGGGGGCGTGGCGGCGAGCTGGTCCAGCGCTGCGAGGAAGGCGGCCAGGGTCTTGCCGGAACCGGTCGGGGCGACCACCAGCACGTCCGAGCCCTCGCCGATGGCCTGCCACGCGCCCGCCTGGGCCGCGGTGGGCGCGGAGAAGGCCCCCGTGAACCAGCCGCGGGTCGCGGGGGAGAAGCCGTCGAGGGCTCGATGTGCGGAGCTGACCATGCGTCCATCCTGCACCCGACCACTGACAATGCGTCTGACCTGCGGGGATTCCGCGACGGTCGCTCGCGGAATCGTTTCGGTCTTCGCCGGCCGCCATGGCCAGGAATCGTTTCGGCGGCTTCCGGTCGCCGTGGGCTGGGCCGCTTCGTTCCGTCGACGTGGCGGAGAATGGCCGTATGGCGGGTTCGGGTGAGTTGGCGCGGCACTGGCAGTACACGGAGCTGCCCGGCGTCGACCTGCTGCGGGCCCGGTACATCCGCAAGACCTTCGTCCGGCACACGCACGAGAACTTCGTCATCGCCGCCATCGCGGACGGCGTCGAGGTGTTCCACCACGGTGGGGGCGATGTGTCCGCCGGGGCGGGAGCGCTCGCGCTGGTCAATCCGGACACTCCGCACACCGGCCGGGCGGGTGTGCCCGAGGGCTGGCGGTATGGGGCGGTCTACCCGTCGCCCGAGGTGGTGGCCGCGATAGCTGCAGAGACCACCTCGATCCGCGGAACTCCCGGTTTCATCAGGCCCGTGCTCGATGACCCCTACACCGTAGGGCTCGTCCACCAGATCCTGCGCGCGGCCGACGAGGGCAACGCGCTCGCCGCCGACACCCTGCTGCGGGTCGCCGTCACCAGACTGCTCCGGCTGAACGGCGGACCGCTGCCGCAGCGCGCCGTGCCCACGGCCGGTGGCCGGGTCGCCGCACGCGCGCGTGCCGTGCTGGAGGAGCGGATGGCGGAACCGCCCACCCTGGAGCGGCTCGCCGGGGATCTGGGGACCAGCCCCTTCGCGTTGCTGCGCGCGTTCCGGGGCGCCTACGGGATGCCGCCCCACGCCTGGCTGACCGATGCCCGTGTGCGGCAGGCACGCCGGCTCCTGGACGCGGGTACGGCGCCCGCGGAGGCCGCCGTCGCCGTCGGGTTCACGGACCAGCCGCACCTCAACCGGCACTTCGCCCGGATCGTGGGCGTGCCCCCGGGCGCGTACCAGCGGGAGCGCAAGAACGTACAAGACGCCGAACGGCGGCTGCTCGTACCGTCCGACACGTGGCAGAACAGATCGCTTCAGAAGACATACGTGCCGAAGAGGGAGGAGGACTGGACTCAGGTGCCGGGGGCAAGCCGGACTCCGCCGTCGTACGGGACGCCCTCGGGGTCGGGGTCGCCGTAGGGCTCTCCGGGTTCGCCTTCGGGGTGACCTCGGCCGGTGGCGGGCTCACCCTGCTGCAGACGTGCGCCCTCAGCCTCCTGGTGTTCACCGGCGCCTCCCAGTTCGCGCTCGTGGGAGCGCTCGCGGCCGGTGGCAATCCGCTCACCGCGGCGGCGGGCGCCTTCTTCCTGGGTGTGCGCAACACCTTCTACGGGCTGCGCCTGTCGCAGTTGCTGGCCCTCCCGCGCGCGGTGCGGCCGTTCGCCGCCCAGTGGGTCATCGACGAGACGGCGGCCGTCACGCTCGCGCAACCCACGCGACGTGCCGCGCGGATCGGGTTCACCGTCACCGGGCTCACCCTGTATCTGCTGTGGAACCTCACCACGCTGCTCGGTGCGCTGGGCGCCAAGGCCATCGGGGACACGGACGCCTGGGGTCTCGACGCGGCCGGGCCCGCCGTCTTCCTGGCGCTGCTCGCGCCCATGCTCAGGACCACCATCGAGCGTGCCGTCGCCGCACTCGCGGTCCTGTTGGGACTGGGGCTGCTGCCCGTACTGCCGGCCGGTGTGCCGGTCCTGGCGGCGGCTCTCGCGGCGCCGATCGCCCTCTACATAGAGGGTCGTCGGCAGGGCGAGGTGCGTAACGGCGCACCAGAAGAAGGCAGTTACGACGCACAGGAGGAAGACCGTTGACCGTCTGGATCGCGATCGCGGCGACCGCCCTCGGTTGCTACGTCGTCAAGCTCGCCGGACTGCTGGTGCCCGCGGGCGCGCTGGAGCGACCCCTGGTGAGGCGGCTCGCGGCCCTGCTGCCGGTCGCCCTGCTCGCCGCGCTCACGGCCCAGCAGACCTTCGCCGACGGGCACGCGCTCGTGCTCGACGCCCGGGCGGCAGGGCTCGTGGCGGCCGCCGTGGCGCTGGTGCTGCGGGCGCCGTTCCTGCTCGTCGTCGCGGCGGCCGTACTGGTGACGGCCGGCGTGCGGGCCATCGGCGGCTGAGCCGGCCCGGGGTCAGCCCACGGAGCGGCCGTACGCCTTCAGGGTGCGCAGTGCCTGGATCGTCGCCATGGGGCGTGCCTCCAAGGCGATGCCCGGCGCCCACTGGCGCCAGCGGATCGGCCAGCCGCCGTCCTCCCGTTGATCGTCCGCCAGGTGGTCGAGGGAGCGGTCCATCTCGTCGTCCGTGAACCACGCGCGCGCGAGTGAGCTCGGCGTCTTCGCGTAGTCGTACGGGAAGTGGTGTTCGCCGGGCGCGTACCCGGCGGCGACCGGGTAGGCCTCCAGACGCTCCGGGTCCAGGGCGGCGAGCCGGTGCTCGCGCACCAGGCGGCCGAGGCGGTCGGCGGCGGCCTCCGCGCGCGGGCGGTCGGGTGCCGAGTCCAGGAAGGCGACGGCGGCCTCGATCTCGTAGGGGTGCGACTTCTCCAGGGAGCCGACGGCCTGCCAGCAGAAGTCGGTGGCCCGGAACAGCCAGGCGTGCCACACCTCGTTGCGGTGCAGCAGGCCCACCACCGGCCCGGTGGCGAGGAGTTCACTGGGCGGGTCGTCCACGATCGGCACGAAGGGCGCCGTCGGATAGCCACGCTGGCCGGGAAGGATCGCAGGCAGGGCACCGTCGGACGTGGAGACCGAGGTCAGATAGCGGCACACGCGTTCCATCCGCTGCCCGCCGCAGCGCCCGACGGCGTCCAGGACGCGCAGCGCGTGCCCGGTGTGCAGCGGCTGGCTGACCGGGCCGCGCAGATCGGGTTCCAGCGCGTGCCCGTACCCGCCGTCCTCGTTGCGGTAGGCGTCCAGCGCGGTCTCCACCGGATCGGGTTCGCCGTTGAGGAAGTGATACGCGAAGAGGCGCTGTTCCAGCACGCGCGCGGTGAGCCAGACGAAGTGCTCGGCGCGGAAGAGCGGGGAGTGCGCCGGGGGCGTCGGGGGGAGTGGGGAAGCTCCTGTTTCGGCCATGCGTCAGACCGTAGGACGGAAAGCGGTCTCCGTAAGGGGTCCCGACCTGGTCCCACTCTCAGGGCGGGATACTGGTGTCATGCGGTTGACGGTCTTCTGGGAGCGGATGACGGAGCACTTCGGCGCGGGGTACGCCGAGAGCTTCGCGCGGGATCACGTGATGACGGAACTCGGCGGGCGGACGGTGCACGAGGCGCTGGACTCGGGCTGGGAGGCCAAGGACGTGTGGCGTGTGGTCTGCGGCGTCATGAACGTTCCGCGGGAAAGTCGCTGATCGGTCACGAAGATCGCCGCCGGGTGACCGGTTGTCAGTGGCGTAGGCGAGACTTGCACCGTGGCAGCCACTGACGAGACCGGGCCCGACGCCCCGCAGGCATCCCCGATCGGTACGTCGCCGACCCGGCCCCCGGCCGACGGCGCCGCACCGGCCACCGGCATGCCGCGCTGGCTGCCGCGCGCCATGGTGCTGGCGCTCGCCCTCGTCGCCGTTTTCCAGCTGGGCAGTTGGGCCTTCCACCAGCTCCTCGGGCTGCTGATCAACATCCTCATTGCGTTCTTCCTGGCGCTCGCCATCGAGCCCGCGGTGAGCCGGATGGCGGACCGGGGGATGCGCCGGGGGCTGGCCACCTTCCTGGTCTTTCTCGGGCTGTTGATCGTGAGCGCCGGGTTCGTCACCCTGCTCGGGTCGATGCTCGCCGGCCAGATCATCAAGATGATCGAGGACTTCCCGAACTACCTCGACTCCGTCATCAACTGGGTCAACACGCACTTCCACACCGACCTGAGACGCGTCGACATCCAGGAGGGGCTGCTCCACTCCGACTGGCTGCGCAAGTACGTGCAGAACAGCGCCACCGGTGTGCTGGACGTGTCCACCCAGGTGCTCGGGGGCCTCTTCCAACTGCTGACGATCGGTCTGTTCTCGTTCTACTTCGCCGCCGACGGGCCACGGCTGCGGCGCGCGCTGTGCTCCGTACTGCCGCCCGCCCGGCAGGCCGAGGTGCTGCGCGCGTGGGAGATCGCCGTCGACAAGACGGGCGGCTACATATACTCGCGCGGCCTGATGGCGCTGGTCTCCGGAGTGGCGCACTACATCCTGCTGCAGGCACTGGGCATCCCGTACGCGCCCGTGCTCGCCGTCTGGGTGGGTCTGGTCTCCCAGTTCATCCCGACCATCGGCACGTATCTGGCGGGCGCCCTGCCCATGCTGATCGCCTTCACCGTGGACCCCTGGTACGCGCTGTGGGTGCTGATCTTCGTCGTGGTCTACCAGCAGTTCGAGAACTACATGCTGCAGCCCAAGCTGACCGCGAAGACCGTCGACATCCATCCCGCGGTCGCCTTCGGCTCGGTCATCGCGGGCACCGCGCTCCTGGGTGCCGTGGGCGCGCTGATCTCCATCCCGGCCGTCGCCACGCTCCAGGCGTTCCTCGGGGCGTATGTGAAGCGGTACGCCGTCACCGACGACCCCCGGGTCCACGGCCACCGGACCACCCGCGGCTCCGGCGGGCCCGGCCTGGTGACGCGCGCGCGACGGCTGTGGGACCGGCGACAGGGGGCGGCGGAGCCGACAGCGGCCGATTCCGCCAGTACGACTGATTCCGCCGGTACGGCCGACTCCGGGACAGCCGGCTCGCGGCCGACCGATCCGGCACCGACCGACTCCGAACCGAAGGACCCCGGAGAGGGCTCCTCCGGCTCCTCCTGAGGGATGACCCGGTGAGAACACCGGGGCGTCGCGTTCAGTACGTGAGCACCGCCCACACCCCGGCCCCGGCCACGGCGACCACGTAGCACCCGACCGCGACTGTCACGGTCCGCCGTCGTACCGCCTCGCTCCAGGACGTACGGGACAGCAGCCGGGCCAGGGCCGGCAGCACCAGGACGGCGTGCAGGCTCACCCCGTGGAGCGGCTTGAGTGGAGTCGTCGAGTGGTACGCCGCCTCCTGGTGACCGGTTCGGGCGAGGACGACCCCGCGCGCGATCATCGCGGCGCCCGAGGCCAGCGCCACGAGCAGGATCGCGAACCCGGAGCGCACCGCGATCGCCATCCCCGTGGGCCCCGTCGGCCGGTGCCGGAAGGACGCCACGGCGAACACGGTGAGCAGCACCACGAGGACACCACCGCCCACCGCGAGTGTTATGGACACCGCTGTGTCGAAGGGCGTCTCCTTGTCGAGGTGCGACGGCACCCGGCGCCACGCCTGGAGGGTGATGCCGCCGACCTCGACGACACAGTCGGCGGCGAACACGACGAGCAGCACGGTGCGCAGCCGGGCCCCGACGCGCAGATACGACGTGACCCAGGTGACCGCGATCAGCGTCGCCCCGAACGAGAGCCCGAACGTGATGGGCTTGCGCCAGGAGACGGGCCCGTACCAGGGGCCGCCGTCGACCGCGAACACCACGAGATGCACCAGCCCGGAGACGATCAGCAGGGCACCGGTCGCATGGCAGAGACGCTCGGCGGGACGTACGCGGCTCTTCAGGGTCCGAGTCATGGCCCGAGCCTCGCGGGAACGCGCCGCGCAGTCGTCGTACGGCCGAAGACACCAGCCGTACGACGGCGGAAGTAGGACTCCCAGGGGCTGGTGATCGTTTCGGGGGCGCGCCGGGTCCAGGGAGGTGAGAGCCGCCCGGAATCCGAGGAACGGTGACCCCCGAAGCGGGGATCGAACGTGGTGCCGCCCGCCCCTGGGGTGACCTTCCTGAACTGCGACGCGGCCGAGCCGTACGCATCGGGCTGGAGGCCGCCGACGGCAAGAACCTCGAAGTGCTCTCGCCCACGATTGGCCGACAGCTCCTGGAGTACGAACTGTGCGCACTGATCGACGAGACCAACCTGTACATCGTGCCGGTGTTGCTCTGTGACGGCATCTGGCTCTTCGGCAACTCCGGCGGCGCCCGGTCCGGCTCGGGCTGCTGAACGGCGATGACCGCGCGGCCGCAGTGAACGCGCGCTGTCGGCCGGTCGGGGCGCGATCGTCCTGTGGGATCGGGGTTCGGGAGTCCTACTGGTAGCAGCCACCGCTGCACAGGATGGTGACGGTGCCGGTCTCGCCGACCGAGGTGATCGCCGTGCCCTGTGCTGCCGCCAGTCAACGGGCCCGACTCCCGGCACGGGAAGCATTTCCATGCCCTTCGAAGCGTCGCCGCGACGCTCGGCGTCACAGCGACATCGATGACGCGAGTGCCGCGTGGTGCGCTTGACACGAAAATCGAACATCCATTCTCATGGAAGCTCCGGCGAGGCCATGACGGGCATTTCGGCAGGCTTTTGATGGTGAAGTGTCCGAGTTATCCACAGGCTGGGCGGGCGTCGGGGCGCATTGTCAGTGGCAGGCGTTAGCGTCTTTGACGTGAAGCGATCGACTCAAGCAAACCGGGTGGAACCCATGGCAGGAACCGACCGCGAGAAGGCGTTGGACGCCGCACTCGCACAAATTGAACGGCAATTCGGCAAGGGCGCGGTGATGCGCCTCGGCGAGCGGCCGAACGAGCCCATCGAAGTCATCCCCACCGGGTCGACCGCACTGGACGTCGCCCTCGGTGTCGGCGGCCTGCCGCGCGGCCGAGTGGTGGAGGTCTACGGCCCGGAGTCCTCCGGAAAGACGACCCTGACCCTGCACGCGGTGGCGAACGCCCAGCGGGCCGGCGGCCAGGTCGCGTTCGTGGACGCGGAGCACGCCCTCGACCCCGAGTACGCGAAGAAGCTCGGCGTCGACATCGACAACCTGATCCTGTCCCAGCCGGACAACGGCGAGCAGGCCCTGGAGATCGTGGACATGCTGGTCCGCTCCGGCGCCCTCGACCTCATCGTCATCGACTCCGTCGCGGCACTCGTCCCGCGCGCGGAGATCGAGGGCGAGATGGGAGACAGCCACGTCGGCCTGCAGGCCCGTCTGATGAGCCAGGCGCTCCGCAAGATCACAGGCGCGCTCCACCAGTCCGGGACCACCGCGATCTTCATCAACCAGCTCCGCGAGAAGATCGGCGTGATGTTCGGCTCCCCGGAGACCACGACCGGTGGCCGCGCGCTGAAGTTCTACGCCTCGGTGCGACTCGACATCCGTCGTATCGAGACCCTCAAGGACGGCACCGACGCGGTCGGCAACCGCACCCGCGTCAAGGTCGTCAAGAACAAGGTCGCGCCGCCCTTCAAGCAGGCCGAGTTCGACATCCTCTACGGCCACGGCATCAGCCGCGAGGGCGGCCTGATCGACATGGGCGTGGAGAACGGCTTCGTCCGCAAGGCCGGCGCCTGGTACACGTACGAGGGCGACCAGCTCGGCCAGGGCAAGGAGAACGCGCGCAACTTCCTGAAGGACAACCCCGACCTGGCCAACGAGATCGAGAAGAAGATCCTGGAGAAGCTGGGCGTGGGCGTCCGTCCGGAGAAGGACAAGCCCACCGCCGAGCCGGGCGCGGACGCGGCGGTCTCCACCGCCACGGACGACGCCGCCAAGGCGGTGCCCGCTCCGGCCGCGGCCAAGACCACCAAGGCCAAGGCCACGACAGCCAAGAGCTGACCCGTGACACGACGAACGGACTGGGCCGATTACGCGTATCCCGGCGCCCCGCAGGGGCGCGGGGGAAGCGGCGACGGCCTGGCCTACGGTGCGGACGGCATGCCCGAGGAGCCGTACGGCGATGAGCCGGGCGGCGAGTGGCCGGCCGACGGTTTCGCGGGGGAGACCGGTCCGCCTTCCGGCGGCTCGGGGCCCGGAGATGGTTCTGCGGGCACCGGGCGGCTTTTCAGAAGCTCGGCGCCTGGCGGCAGTTCGCCCGGCGACGGGTCCGCCGATGACGACGCACCCGGCCGCGGCTCGCGCCGCAGCCGTGGGGCGCGCGGTGAGGGCGGCTCGCGAGGGTCTACAGCGCGCGGTGACGGCGCACGCGGTAGACGTGGGCGCCGTGGCGGCAGCCGCGGCTTCGGAGAGTCGTCCGGAGAGGGCGGAGGTGACTTCTCCTCGTCGAGGGCCGAGAAGGAGGAGCCGCCGGAGGACCCGGCTGAGCGGGCGCGGGGAATCTGCCTGCGCCTGCTCACCGGGAACCCGCGCACCCGCAAACAACTCGCGGACGCCCTGCGCAAGCGGGAGATCCCGGACGAGGTGGCGGACGAGGTGCTGTCGCGGTTCGAGGAGGTCGGACTGATCAACGACGGCGCGTTCGCGGACGCCTGGGTGGAGTCCCGGCACCATGGCCGGGGCCTGGCCCGGCGCGCGCTCGCCCAGGAACTGCGCACCAAGGGCGTCGACTCGACGCTGATCGACGAGGCCGTGTCCCAGCTCGACTCCGAGCAGGAAGAGACGACGGCCCGTGAACTGGTCGATCGCAAACTGCGGTCCACCCGGGGCCTCGACCGCGACAAGAGGCTGCGCCGCCTCGCGGGCATGCTGGCCCGCAAGGGCTACTCCCAGGGCATGGCCCTCAGAGTGGTTCGGCAGGTACTGGAGGAAGAGGGCGAGGACACGGAGTTCCTCGGGGACGAGGGGTACTGATCCGAAGACGAGGGGGCACTGATCCGGGATCGATCCGGTTCTGACCTCTTGATGGTGCGAACGTCCTGAACACGGTGGACGCGCGGGGGCGCCGACCGCGTTCAGGCAAGCACCGGGCAGTGCTCGGGGTAGGGCTAACCCCCTGCTGAAGACGCCGGATTGCCGCAGTGCACAGACACCTGTGCACAAACGACTGTGTACGCATGGCACAGGAACCCGGCCCACCCGGCATACGCGGCGCGGAGACACCCGCCGAGCGGGCCCCGGCGACACCCGCACTGGTCGAACTCTCCGATCTCGCCGCGCTCAAAGCCCTCGCGCAGCCCCGCCGTCAGCGCGTGCTCCAACACCTCACCCTGCATGGCCCCGCGACCTCGGCCACGCTCGCCCGCGCGCTGGGCCTGAACACCGGCTCCACCAGCTACCACTTGCGTGAACTCGCCCGTTACGGCTTCGTCGAGGAGACGGGGGCGGAGACGGCAACAACGGGTGCGGGTGCGGGAGTTGCCGAAGGGGACGCGGCAACGGGGACAGGGGCGGAGCGGGCGCCCGGGCATGGTCGTGAGCGTTGGTGGCGGGCCGTTCCCGGTGACCGCCGGTTTCCGCCGCGCAGTCGTCAGAGTGCGGAGATGCGGCACGTCATGGACGAGCTCAACCACCATGCGTACGCCGCCGATCTGGAGCTCTTCGAGCAGCTTCAGCGGGACTCCGCCGAGACCGGGCCATGGGCGGACGCGTTCCCGTACTCACGCGGCACCATCCGGCTGACCCCGCCGGAACTCCGGGTGTTCTTCGAGGAGTACATCGCCCTTCTCAACCGCTACAAGCGCGCCGAAGCCGAGACGCCGGCCGGGGCGCGCACTGTGCTCACCCGGTTCCTGGCCTTTCCGGCACCTCTCATCGATGCCGATGCCGATGCCGATGCCGATGCCGAATCGGATGCCGAATCGGATGCGGGTGCTGGTGTCGGCGGCGCCGGTCGCGAAGTCGCCCTTGCGCACCCTGTCGACGCCGCCCCGGGGCACAACAGAAAAGAGACCGAGCCCTCATGATGCTGCGCTACGCCCTCCGGTCCGTCCGCGCCCGCAAGGCCGGTTTCCTCGGTGCCTTCCTCGCCCTGATGTGCGCAGCCGCCCTCATCACGGCGTGCGGCACCCTCCTCGACACCGGTCTGCGCGGCACCATCCGCACCGAGCGCTACGCGGCGAGCCCCGTCGTGGTCTCCGCCGACCAGAACGTCCATCGGACCACCGTCAAACACAAGAAGGGCAAGACCAAGGTCAAGCACAAGGCGAAAGCAATCGCCGAGCGCGCCTGGCTCCCCGCGAGCCTGGAGAGCACGCTCGCCAGGACTCCGGGCGTCGCCCGGGTCATCCCCGAACTGACCTTCTTTGCCCAGCCGTTGACACCTGCTGGCGTCGGCATCGGTACCGGCGGCCGGACTGCCTACGGGCACGCCTGGGACTCCGCCGCGCTGACGCCGTACCGACTAGTCACCGGCAGCGCTCCGCAGGCCGCGACCGATCTCGTCATCGACCGCGACCTCGCCGAACGGTCCCGGCTCCGGCCCGGCGACCGTCTCACCGTCCAGTCGACGCAGGCCCCGCGCAGCTACCGGATCACCGGAATCGCCGTTCCCGCCACAGCCGTACGCCATCAGACGTCACTCTTCTTCTCCACCGCCGAGGCCCGCCGTCTGGCCGGTCACCCCGGGCAGGTCACCGCGTTCGGCGTCCTCCCGGCCAAGGGCACGAGCACGGCCCAGCTGCGGCAAGCTGTCGTCGCGGCGCTGCACGGAACCAGCGCGCCGCACCCCGACACGATCGCGTCGCACGTCGGAATCCCCGCGCTCCCCGACTCCACCGCCCCACACGACACCACCGCTCAACTCAGCGCCACCGCCCAAGTAACCACCGGCGACGCACGCGGCCCCGTCGAGTTCCTGGACGCCGCCACGGCCAGGATCAGGCTGGTCAGTATGGGCGGTGCGATGGGCGGCACCTCGCTGCTCGTGGCGATCCTCGTGGTCGTCGGCACCTTCGCGCTCTCCGTCCAACAGCGCCACCGTGAACTCGCCCTGCTCCGCGCGGTGGCCGCCACCTCCGGCCAGATCCGCGGACTCCTGGGCCGCGAGGCCCTGATCGTCGGCGCGGTCGCCGGTGTCGCGGGCGCACTGCTCGGACTTCCCCTGGGCGCCTGGCTGTACGACAGGTTCGTCGCCCTGGGCGCAGTACCCGCCACGCTTCAGCACACCACCGGAGTTGTCCCACCGCTGGCCGCCCTCGCCGCGACCGTGTTCGGCGCCTGGGCTGCGGCCAGGGTTGCCTCTCGCCATATCTCCCGGATAAGCCCGGCCCAGGCACTCGCCGAAGCAGGGGGTGAATCCGGCGCCGGAGCCGAGCCTGAAGCGGCAGCCCAACCTGGAGTTGGATCTGACCCCGGAGGTGGACCCGGACCCGGAATCGAAGCCGCAGCCGAACCCCGAGTCCGAGCCAACCTCGAAGCCACCAGGCCCAAGGACCCCCGCCCCACACGCCCCCGAATCAAGCACTCCCGCCCGACACGCCCCCACTCCACCCAAGGTCGCTCCGCACGCCCCCGCCCCACCCGCATCCTCGCAGGCCTGGTCCTCCTCGCACTCGGCGTCACCCTCGTCACCCTGCTCAGCACGCTCCGCACCGAACCCGCCTCAACTCCCGTGACCTTCCTCGCCGTTGTGGTCCTCTCCACCTCCGTCGCTCTCCTCGGGCCGCTGCTCGTCGGGGCGGCCACCCTCGTGGTCGGTGGCGCGCTCCGGCGCACCGGCCCGTGTGGTCGGCTCGCTGTCGCCAACGTCCGGGGCAATGCCACCCGCATGGCCTCCGTCGTCACCCCCCTCACCCTCCTGATCGGCATGACCTGCACCGTGCTGTTCGTCCAGCCCACCCTCGGTGACGCCGCCCGCGCCCAGGTCCGCGAAGGTGTCCGCGCGGACTGGGTCGTCGCCTCCCGGGGCCCGGGCGTCCCGGCCGAGGCCGCGCGCCAACTCCGCGCGCCGCACGACGTCGTCACCGAAGTCGTCCGTACGACCGTCCGCGTGGGCCTCGACAAATACGCGGCCCAAGGCGTCACCCCCGCCGGACTCACCCGCACCTGGGACCCCGACGTCACCGCCGGATCACTCGGCCACCTCACCGAGCACACCGCGGCCGTAAGCGAACTGGCCGCCGACCAGCTCCACTTGAGGCCCGGCAGCACCCTGAAGCTGACGCTCGGCGACGGCACGCCCGCCACGCTCACCGTCGTCGCCGTCTACGCCAGGGGTCTCGGCTTCGGTGATCTGACCCTCGCGCACGATCTCGTCGCCCGGCATGTCGACAACCCGCTCGCCTCCTCCGTCCTCGTCAGCACGACCCGTACACAGACACAACTCGCGACTACCCTCCGTGAGTTCCCGGGCGTCCAAATTCTCGCGTCGGCCGCCGCCGACTCGCTCCAGGCGCAGCGGCAACAGGCGAACGCCGAGGTCAACTACCTGGCCATGGGGCTCGTCCTGGCGTTCACGGCCATCGCCGTGGTCAACACGCTAGCCATGTCGGTCGCGGAGCGTGTCCGGGAGTTCGCGCTGCTGCGCCTCGCCGGGGCGACCCGCCGTCAGGTGCTGCGGATGCTGCGCACCGAGGCGCTGTCGGTGCTGTTGCTCGCCACAGCGCTCGGCAGCGGTATCGCCCTCGCCGTCCTGACCGCGTTCAGCGTCGGCGTGACCGGCCGGGCGGCGCCGTCGGTGACACCCCTCGTGTACCTCACGGTGATCGGGGTGGCCGGGACCCTCGCTCTCGTCGCCACAGCACTGCCGGGACGCGTGGCCCTCCGGGTCCGGGCGGTCACAGTGGCCACCGCGAGGGAGTGAGCGCGCTACACCGCCGTCCGTTCCGAGAGTGAGTGAGGCAGACCGTCAGTCGTCCGTCCCGAGAGTGAGCGACGGGAACCGTCAGTCGTCCGTCCCAGCGGCAACTCGTCTCACCGGAGGGCACGCATTTCGCAGACTTAGCGTGCGTGACGCGGAGGGTGCGCATGTTTGCCGCGGGAGTAGCTTCTGCTGCCGAACCTCGGCTCTCCACGCTTGCCGAACCTCGGCCTCCCCGCCCGCTGAGCCGCAGTCAGGCCTGCCCGAGTGCCTCCGGCCGTTTCGCCGACCGGTCCTCGTACGCCCTGAAAGGCGGCCTCTCTTGTCCACGTCCCTGCCCGCCCGCCACCGAAGAACGCTGGTGGCCTCCCTGATCGGCACCGGTCTTTTATTGAGCGGCTGCGGACTGGAGTCCGGTGCCACGCCCGCCGACGACGGGCCCAGCACCCTCGGGTTCGTCAACGGCGGCAGCACGGAGTTCCACACCTGCTTGCAGGAGTCGATCGCGAACACAGCCAGGAGCAACTTCGCGAAGCTCGTCACCGTCAACTCGCATCAGGACGCCGCGCGGGAGCTGGCCAACATCCAGGACATGATCGCGCGCCATGTAGACGCGATCATCCTGCAGACGGTCAACACCACCGCCCTCAAGAGCGACATCGCCAAGGCCAAGAGCGCCCACATCCCGATCTTCCTGACCTCGGTCAGTGCCGATCCTTCCGACATCCTCGGGGCCGTCGTCGTCGACCTGAAGGCGGTGGGCAAGCTGGACGCCGACTGGATCGAGGACGATGCCGCGGGACGCGAGGTCCAGGTGGCCGTCATCGCGGGCGCCCCGGGTGCCGCCTCCGACCTGCTCGTCGGCGGATTCACCAAGGGGCTGCCGGTGAACGCGAAGGTGGTTGCGAACCAGCCCGCCATGTTCGTCGCCGCGAAGGCGAAGACCGTCGCCGCGAGCATGATCAAAGCGCATCCCGATCTGGACTACGCCTTCGTCGCCAACGAGGAGATGGCGTTCGCCGCCCGCAAGGCCTTCGACGCGGCCGGCGGCAAGAAGGTCAGGATCGTGACGGTCAACGGCACCGACGAGGCCCTCGCCGCCCTCAAGGACGGCCGTTTCGCCGCCACCGTCTCCAACTCGGCCAAGGACACCGGCGAACTGGCCGTCACCAACGCCATCAGCCTTCTCCGTAAGGAGAAGGTGGAGAAGATCGCCACCACACCGGCCCGCCTCATCACCAGGTCCAACGCGGACACCGCCCCGCTCTACTGCCCCTCCGACGGGTCGTGAGCGGGTCGGTGTGTCACGTCGTGGACCTGGTGTGTCACGTCGTAGACAGAGTGTCTACGACGTGACGGGAAGTCCCGCCGCCTTCCAGGCCTGGAAGCCGCCGACCAGGTCCGTCGCGCGGTGCAGGCCCAGTCGGTGCAGGGACACGGCCGCCAGAGTGGACGCGTAGCCCTCGTTGCAGATCACCACGACGCGCAGGTCGTGGCCGGTGGCTTCGGGGGCGCGGTGGCTGCCCTGGGGGTCGAGGCGCCACTCCAGTTCGTTGCGCTCGACGACCAGGGCGCCCGAGATGAGGCCGTCCCGGGTGCGCAGGGCCTCGTAGCGGATGTCGACCAGGAGGGCATCGCCGTCGCGGACCGCGTCGTACGCGGCCCGGGCCTCGATGCGGTCGTAGTCCGCGCGGACCCGCTCCAGCAACTCGTCTATGCCGAGGGGCTGTTCGCGTACGGCGCTCACTGCCAGTCCTCCGGGCGCTCGACCTGCTCCAGGCGCAGCACCGGGCCCGTGCGGCTGTAGCGGCGGATCTGCGGGAGCGGCGGGTAGTAGGCGTGGACGGAGATCGCGTGCTCTTCGGAGGACTCGTTGAGCACCTCGTGGACGTGGTGGTGGCCGAAGGCGCGGCCCTTGCCGGTCGGCAGCCGGCGCTCGCGGTCCACGCCCTCCTCCAGTTCGAGGGTCTTCCAGCCGTGGCTCGGTAGCCGTGCGGCGAGCGAGTTCTCCTTGAGCTCACCGGCGGCGGTGAGGAAGGCGCCGACCGAGTCGGCGTGGTCGTGCCAGCCCGTGCCGCTGCCGGGCGGCCAGGCGATCAGCCAGGCCTCGCTGCCGCCGGGACCGTCGAGCCGCACCCAGGTGCGGCCCTCGGGGTCGAGGGGGAGCGAGGCGATCAGTTCGGCGTCGGCGGCCGTACGCCGGACGAAGGCGAGCAGGTCCGCCTGTGTCGGGGCCTGGGAGGGCGCGGCGGGGGACACGGAGGCAGAGGGGGAGACAGACACGTGCACCGTCCTGATGAGTGTTCGCAAAGGTGCGCGCAGGCATCACGACAGTGGCGCGCGCGGGTGAGAGAGATGCGAATTCAGCAGGCGATGTGACACACACAGCCCACGTAGCGGACGAGGTCCAGGTGGACCTTCCGCCAGAGGTGGACAGAGGTGTCGGTCATGGTCCGGAGTACAGCACGGTGGTGCGGGCCGGTCAACTCAGCGTCACTATGTGGACAGTTCGGATACGGCGGCCTCAGCGCGAGCCGGCCGTGGCCTCCGTCCTCGCCGGACCGCCCAGGGTCGCCTCTGCCGCCGCGTACAGGTCGGCCGGACGCACCCCGCTCAGCGCCGTGACCAGGTGACCGTCGGGCCGTACGAGGAGGACGGTGTGGGCGGCGGCGCCCGGGTAGCTCTCGGCGACCAGCAGCTCGGCCGGGTGCGGCAGTGCCGTCACCGCGGCCGCCAGGCGGGGCATGATTCCGGCGGTCACCCAGTGCTTGCGCTCCCACACGCCCGTGCCCGGCGCGATCAGCACGACCAGCAGGGAGCCGCGCCCGAGGCGGTCCCGTAGCCGTACGAAGGCGCCGTCCTCGGCGGTGACCAGGACGTCGGCGACCGGCGCGCCGGGCGGGGTGTCGACGGGGACCTCCGCCTCGATGTGCCGGGGCGCGAGCGGCGAGTCGGCGTACGCCCCCGGCGCACCGAGCGCGCCGTGCCCCAAGTGACCGTCCGTGAGCAGCACGTCATGGCCGCGGGCCGAGCCGGGTACGACCGCGCGCAGCCCGGCGCCGCCGCGCACCATCGGCAGCGCCTGGTCGGCGGCGCGCAGCCGGGCCGCCACGACCGCCCGCCGCTCCGCCTGATAACTGTCGAGCAGCGCCTCGTGCGGCCCGTGGTGCCAGGCCGGCGCCAGCTTCCAGGCGAGGTTGTCGGCGTCCCGCAGCCCCTCGTCCAGCCCCTGCGTCCCGAGCGCCCCCAGCAGATGCGCCGCGTCCCCGGCGAGAAACACCCGCCCCGCCCGCCACCGCCGCGCGAGCCGGTGGTGCACGGTGTGCACGCCGGTGTCCAGCAGTTCGTACGGCGGTGTCGGGCCCTCGGTCCAGCCCGCGAGCGTCTCCCGGATGCGGGCCAGCAGCAGCTCGGGGGTGACCAGGTCCTTGCCCGGCGGCAGCAGCCAGTCCAGGCGCCACACACCGTCCGGGAGGGGGCGTCCGGTGACCTCACCGGCCGAGGGTCCGGACGTCCGCCACGGAGGCGCCCGATGCAACAACGCCTGGTCGGGCCACGGAAGTTCCGTGCGCAGCGCGGCCACGGCGTGTCGCTCCACCGCCGTACGGCCGGGGAAGCGGATGTCCAGGAGTTTGCGCACGGTCGAGCGTGGGCCGTCGCAGCCGACCAGGTAACTGCCGCGCCACCAGGTGCCCTTGGGGCCGCGGGTGTGGGCGGTGACGCCGGAGGGCTCCTGTTCGAGCGAGTCGAGGCGGTTGTCCGGGGCGATCCTCACCAGTCGCTCGCCCGCGAGGGCGTGACGGAGGGCGCCGGTGAGGACGTGCTGGGCGATGTGCAGGGGGGCGGGCTCGGTCTCGTCGAACCTGATCTCGCGCATCACCTGCTTGCGCCGCATCGACCGCCATCCGGCCCAGCGCGTCCCGAGCTCGGCGAGCGGCATGCCGGTCAGCCGCTCCAGGAGCGCGGCGGTGTCCTCCCGCAGGACGACGGTGCGCGCGGGGCGTGGTTCGTCCTTGCCCGGACCCTCGTCGAGGAGGACGGAGGGCACCTCCTGCCGCGCCAGTGCCAGGGCGAGCGTGAGCCCCACGGGCCCCGCCCCGACGATGATCACCGGGTCCACGGTGCGGCGCCCCCTGCCCGTGACGGTGTCCTCAGGGACGCATGTGAACAGGAAGTTGGAGCAGGGTGCACGATCACAGAACGTATGCAACCCATTGCCGGTGCTTGCGTCAAGTGACGGAGGCAGTGGCGATCATGCCACTGCCCCCGTGTCCTTCATGCCACTTGACCGATCATCAGATCGAGTCACCGCCGCCGGTTCCGAAGCCGCCTCCCACCTGCGCGGGGTTGATCCCCGTGGCGTCTTCGAGGGCGACGGTCGCGCCGGTGCTCTTCTTGCTGCGCCGCAGCCTGCCCTCCAGCCAGCTCGCGAAGGTGGTGAGGGCGAGGTTCAGCACGATGTAGATGATTCCTACGACGATGAAACTCGCCACCACATTGGCGTAGTTGGCCGCCAGAGTGCTGCGCGCGTTGAGCAGCTCGGTGAAGCCCAGCATCACGCCGCCCAGCGCGGTGTCCTTCACGATGACCACGAGCTGGCTGACGATGGCCGGCAGCATGACGGTGACGGACTGCGGGAGCAGGATGCTCGTCATCGTCTGGCCCTTGCGCAGACCGATCGCGTGCGCGGCCTCCGTCTGCCCCTTGGGGAGGGACAGAATGCCCGCCCTGACGATCTCGGCGAGCACCGAGGCGTTGTAGAGCACCAGGCCGGTGACGACGGCGTACAGGGGCCGTTCCTCGCTGCCGACGCCCGTGGAGCGGACGTAGAACTCGTTCGCGAAGAGCATCAGCAGCAGGACCGGGATCGAGCGGAAGAACTCGACCACCACTCCGGCGGGGACGCGCACCCACCGGTGGTCGGACATGCGGGCGATACCGAAGAACGCGCCCAAGGGGAGGGCGATCACCATGGCGAGAGCGGCGGCCTTCAGGGTGTCGCCGAGGCCCGGCAGCAGATACGTCGTCCAGGCGTCCGACGTGGTGAACGGCTGCCACAGGGCCCACTTCAGCTGGCCCTTGTCGTCCATCGTCAGCCAGACCCACCACAAGAAGAGGGCGAGCAGGACGAAGAACACGACAGAGAGGAGCACATTGCGCCGCTTGGCGCGGGGGCCGGGCGCGTCGTAGAGGACGGAGGTCATCGCTTCACCGCCAGTCGCTCGCCCAGCCAGCCGAGGATGAGGCCGGTGGGCAGGGTCAGTACCACGAAGCCGAACGCGAAGACCGCGCCGATGGCGACCGTCTGGGCCTCGTTCTCGATCATCGTCTTCATCAGGGCGGCCGCCTCGGCGACACCGATCGCCGCCGCCACGGTGGTGTTCTTGGTCAGCGCGATCAGCACGTTGGCCAGGGGTGTGATGACCGCGCGGAACGCCTGCGGAAGGATGACGATCCGCAGCACCTGACTGAAGCTCAGCCCGATGGCGCGGGCCGCCTCCGCCTGTCCGACGGGCACGGTGTTGATGCCGGAGCGCACCGCCTCACAGACGAAGGCCGCGTGGTACGCCGCGAGGCCCAGGAGCGCCAGCCGGAAACCCTGCACCTTGAAGTCGTCGGACGCGCCCATGGTGGCGCCGAAGATGTCGGCGAGGCCGAGCGAGGTGAAGACGATGATGACCGTCAGGGGGATGTTCCGGACGGTGTTCACGTAGAAGGTCGCGAAACCACGCATCAGTGGGACCGGGCTGACCCGCATCCCGGCCAGTAGCGTGCCCCAGACCAGGGAGCCGAGGGCGGAGATGACGGTCAGTTTCACCGTCATCCAGAACGCCCCGAGGACGTCATAACCTTGAAGAAAGTCGAACACGATCTCCCGCGCTTCCGGGTATGGGGCCTGCCTTACCGGTTTTTTCGGGCTTACTTGACGATGTCGCCGATCTTCGGGGCGGGCTCGTTCTTGTAGTCGGCCGGGCCGAAGTTCTTGGTGACCGCGGTCTTCCAGGCGCCGCTGCTGACCATCTTCTCCAGCGCGGTGTTGATCTTGGTGACGGTCGCGGAGTCGCCCTTCTTGACGCCGATGCCGTAGTTCTCGTTGCTGAGCTTGAGGCCGGCGAGCTTGAACTGACCCTTGAACTTGTCCTGCGCGGCGAAGCCCGCGAGGATCGAGTCGTCGGTGGTCACCGCGTCGACGGCACCGCTCTGGAGGGCCGCGATGCACTCCGAGTAGCCCGAGTTCTCACGGAGGTTGGCCTTCGGGGCGATCGTGTCGTGGATGTTCTGCGCCGAGGTGGAGCCGGTCACGGAACACAGGTTCTTGCCGTTGAGGTCCGTGGCCTTGGCGATCGTCGAGTCCTTCTTGACGAGCAGATCCTGGTGGGCCAGGAGGTAGGGGCCGGCGAAGTCGACCTTCTTCTTGCGCTCGTCGTTGATCGAGTACGTGGCCGCGATGAACTTGACGTCGCCGCGCGCCAGCGCGTTCTCACGGTCGGCGCTCTTGGTCTCGACCCACTCGATCTGGGCGGGCTTGTAGCCGAGCTGCCCGGCCACATAGGTCGCTACGTCCACGTCGAAGCCGGCGTAGGTCCCGTCCGGCTGCTTCAGGCCGAGGCCCGGCTGGTCGAATTTGATACCGATCTTGATCTTGCTGCCGCCGCTGGAGCCCGAACCCGAGTCGTCCTTGTCGCTGCTCCCGCATGCCGTGGCGGCGAGCGAGAGGACGAGAGCGGTGGTCGCGAAGACGGTGACCTTGCGGAGCTTCATGATGAACATCCTTTGGCTGGTGAGGAGATGAGGGTCCGTCAGGGCGTGTGACGGACCCTCTGAGGGTGTGCGGGACCCTCAGCGGCAGTCGGCGGCCGCTCGTCGTCGGCGGGCCGCCGGTGGCTGGCTGTAGCGGTTCGTCAGCGTTCGTGGCTGATCGTCAGTGGTCGTCTGCGCTGATCGTCAGTGGTGAAGGATCTTCGACAGGAAGTCCTTGGCCCGGTCGCTGCGCGGGTTGCTGAAGAACTGGTCCGGCACGGCCTCTTCGACGATGCGGCCGTCGGCCATGAACACCACTCGGTTGGCGGCCGAGCGGGCGAAGCCCATCTCATGGGTGACGACGATCATCGTCATCCCGTCCCGGGCGAGCTGCTGCATGACCTCCAGCACCTCGTTGATCATTTCCGGGTCGAGGGCCGAGGTCGGCTCGTCGAAGAGCATCACCTTGGGGTCCATGGCCAGTGCCCGCGCGATGGCGACGCGCTGCTGCTGGCCGCCGGACAGCTGGGCCGGGTACTTGTCCGCCTGAGTGGCCACGCCGACCCGGTCGAGCAGCGCCCGGGCCTTCTCCTCGGCCTGCTTGCGGTCGGCCTTGCGGACCTTGATCTGACCCAGCATCACGTTCTCGAGCACGGTCTTGTGCGCGAAGAGGTTGAAGGACTGGAAGACCATTCCGACATCGGCACGCAGTCGGGCCAGCTCCCTGCCCTCCTGGGGCAGCGGCTTGCCGTCGATCGTGATCGAACCCGAATCGGTTGTCTCCAGGCGGTTGATGGTGCGGCACAGAGTGGACTTTCCGGACCCGGAAGGCCCGATCACCACGACGACTTCGCCGCGGGCGATCGTGAGATCGATGTCCTGGAGTACGTGCAACGCGCCGAAGTGCTTGTTGACGCTCTTCAGGACGACGAGTTCGCCGGTCGCGGCCACATCTTCCTTGGCCACCGATACTTCGGTCATCGCTTGCTGGCTCCGTCCTCGTCGGTTGCGGAGGACAGTAGTGACGCCGTACGACCAGCGTCATCACATCTGAGCGAGATCTGAGCATCACGATCGGATAGCAATCGGACACGTGTCGTAGCAGTTCGCCGACGAGACCCTTACCGACCGGACAGGCCAGATCCGTACCGGCTGGATAACGGAAGCCCCGCGCAACCGGAACCTTCTTGACTGCGTCTTCGTCCATCAGCGTGACTGCCTGGGTGCACGCGCGCGTGAGACGTGCTTTTGTACAGGCCGACACCATACGAACGATGAACCGGAGGGGGCCGGGATGAGACTGCTCCTCGTCGAGGACGACAACCATGTCGCCGCCGCTCTGTCCGCGGTCCTGGCGCGGCACGGATTCGACGTCACGCACGCCCGCAGCGGCGAGGAGGCCCTCCAGGCACTCGTCCCCGAGGGCGATGTCTTCGGAGTCGTCCTCCTCGACCTCGGCCTGCCCGACCAGGACGGCTACGAGGTCTGCGGCAAGATCCGCAAGCGCACCAGCACTCCGGTGATCATGGTCACCGCCCGCTCCGACGTGCGCTCCCGCATCCACGGCCTCAACCTCGGAGCCGACGACTACGTGGTGAAGCCGTACGACACCGGGGAGCTGCTCGCCCGCATCCACGCCGTCAGCCGGCGCAGCGTCCACGAGGACGCGAGCGGCGGCGGCGACACCGCGCTGCGGCTCGGCCCGGTGCGCATCGAACTGCCCACCCGTCAGGTCACCGTGGACGGTTCGATCGTCCAACTGACCCGCAAGGAGTTCGATCTGCTGGCGCTGCTGGCCCAGCGCCCAGGAGTGGTGTTCCGGCGGGAGCAGATCATCAGCGAGGTGTGGCGCACCAGTTGGGAGGGCACGGGACGCACCCTGGAGGTGCATGTCGCCTCCCTTCGCGCCAAACTGCGGATGCCCGCACTGATCGAGACCGTACGAGGCGTCGGCTACCGGCTCGTCGCTCCGGCCGCGTAGCGGGCACGGGTGCGCACACGTCTCCTCCCGCTGCTCATCGTTCTGATGGCGGCCGTGCTGCTGGCGCTCGGCTTCCCGCTCGCCGTCAGCGTGGCCGCGGCGCAGCAGCAGAAGGTGATCGTCGACCGTATCGACGACACCGCGCGGTTCGCGGCCCTCGCCCAGTTCGTCACCGACGTGCCTACGGGAACGCGCCCGGCGGACACGGTCCCGGACGAACGCCAGGAGACCCTGGACCGTGAACTCGCGAGCTACTACGAGGTCTACGGCATCCGCGCGGGCGTCTTCTACCGCAGCCTCAGCTCCATGGCGAACGCGCCGGGCGACTTCCTGCTGCCCAAGACGGGTGAGGTGCGCGACGCGTTCAACGAGGCGCTCCTGAGCCGTCGCAGCCACGACCCGAAGCAGGTGTGGCCCTGGCAGCGCGGTCGCCTTGTCGTCGCCTCGCCGGTCATCCGGGACGGTGACGTCGTCGCCGTCGTGGTCACCGACTCGCCCACCGGGTCGATGCGTTCACGGATCCTGAGGGGTTGGCTGACGATCGGCGCCGGCGAGATCGCCGCGATGCTGCTGGCCGTCGGCGCGGCCCTACGGCTGACGGGCTGGGTCCTACGACCCGTACGGATCCTCGACGCCACCACCCACGACATCGCCACCGGACGCCTCAAGTCCCGGGTCGCCGCCGCCGGGGGGCCGCCGGAACTCCAGCGCCTGGCCCGTTCGTTCAACGAGATGGCGGACAACGTCGAGGACGTGCTGGAGCAGCAGCGCGCCTTCGTCGCCGACGCCTCACACCAGTTGCGCAACCCGCTCTCGGCGCTGCTGCTGCGCATCGAACTGCTCGCGCTCGAACTGCCGGAGGACAACGAAGAGATCGCCTCGGTCCGCACCGAGGGCAAACGCCTGACCCAGGTCCTGGACGACCTGCTCGACCTGGCCCTGGCCGAGCACGCGGACGCGGACCTCAGGATCACCGACATCGGCGCGCTGACCGCCGAGCGCGTCGCGGCCTGGGCACCGACCGCCGAGGCCAAGGGCGTGCGGCTGGTGGGCGGTTGCCCGCCCACCACGGCCTGGGCCGACCCGGTCACGCTGTCCAGCGCCCTGGACGCGGTGATCGACAACGCGGTGAAGTTCACGCCCGAGGGGGAGTCCGTCGAGGTGACGGTCGCGTCGAACGGCGAGACCTCGACCATCGTCGTCACGGACCACGGCCCGGGCCTCACCGAGGACGAACTCGCCCGCGTCGGCGACCGCTTCTGGCGCAGCGGCCGTCACCAGAACATCAACGGCTCCGGCCTGGGCCTGTCCATCTCCAAGGTCCTGCTGGCCGCGGGCGGCGGCTCCCTCGCCTACGACCACCACGAGCCGCACGGCCTCAAGGTGATCGTGTCGGTGCCCAGGAGCGGACCTGCGGCCTGAACGGGCGTCCCAGGGGCCGGTGAGGTCCCGTGGCCCCGCGGCCCGAGCGCCCCACCCAGGGACCTGGGTGGGGCGCTCGGGCCGCGGGCCAAGGCTCTGCGGCCTACGGTTTGCTCTACGGCCTACGGCTTGACGGAGCGGTAGTAGCGCCGGGCGCCCTCCTGCAGGGCCAGGGGATCGGTATAGATCGCTGTGCGCAGGTCCACCAGCTGTGCGGAGTGGACCTTCTTGCCGATCTCGTCGCGGCTCTTGATCACGATCTTGGTGATCCACTCGGTGAGCCTGGCGTTCACGTCCTTGCGGGTCATCAGCAGGTTGGACACGGCGATGGTCGGGACGGTGGACCCCTGCTGGATGCTGGGGTAGGCCGACTCCGGCATGTTGGTGGCGCGGTAGTAGTGGGTGGCGTCGCCCTGCTCGTGCATCTTGGCGACGAGGTCCGCCTCGATCGGCACGAACCGGAACGCGTAGTGCGTGGCGAGGTCCTTCAGGCCGTCCGTGGGCAGCCCACCCGACCAGAAGAACGCGTCGATCTTGCCTTGCTCGAGCCGCTCGGGCCCGGTGTCGATGCCGTCAGCCATCGGCGTGATGTCCTTCTTGGGGTCGATGCCCGCCGCCGTGAGCACCCGGGTGGCGATCAGCCGTACACCCGAGTTGGTCAGCCCTATGGCCACCCGCTTGCCCCGGAGATCCGCGACCGACCGGATGGGCGAGTCGCGCGGGACGATGAGCTGCACATAGTCGTCATACAGGCGCGCGACTCCGCGCAGCCCGGCGGCACCGGGCTTGCCGTCCAGTTGGTACGCAGCCACCGCGTCGGCCGCGGCGATGGTGAAGTCGGCGTGGCCGATCGCCACACTCCTGACGTTCTCCTGCGACCCGGCGCTGTTCTTCAGCGTCACCTTGAGGCCCGGCATGTTCTTGTCGAGCGCGTCGTCCAGGAGCTTGCCGTACTTCTGGTAGACCCCGAGCGGTGTCCCGGTGCTGAAGGTGATCGTCCCGGTGGGGGGCTCGTCGCCCAGGGGCAGCAGCCACCACAGCAACAGCCCGAACGCGACGAAGCCTGCGGTCGCGCCCTGCAGGGCCCGGCGCCTGCTGATACGGGAGAACACCTTGAGCATGCGCGCGATCCTGCCAGTCCGTACGCGGTGCTGACCAGGGCACGACTCGGGGTGGGGGAATCGACGGTGGCTGATGGGTGCCGGTGCGAGGGGAGTGTGTGTCGGCCCCGCGTCTGGGGGCTGATCCGTTCGACAGACACCTGCGGGCCAGAAGTGTCAGTGGCGGCTACTAGGGTTGTCGCATGAGTTCTTCGCCCGCCGACCTGGTCCGCGAATTCCACCTGGCCTTCGGGCTCGACGCCCGCACCACACCCACCGAGGTCGCCCCCGACCTCGCCGCCCACCGGGGCGAACTGCTCGCCGAGGAGGCCGCGGAGGTCGCCGAGGTCTCGGTGAGCGGCCCCCTCGACCGGCTGGCGCACGAGCTGGCCGACGTCGTCTACGTCGCGTACGGCACAGCCCTCGTCCACGGCGTCGACCTCGACGCGGTGATCGCCGAGATCCACCGCGCCAACATGACCAAGATCGGCCCGGCCGGTGAGATCGCCCGCCGGGCCGACGGCAAGGTGCTCAAGGGGGAGCACTACGAGGCGCCGGATGTGGCGGGGGTGCTGCGCAAGCAGGGGTGGGACGCGGGCGACGAGTGACGTGAGCCCCGGCGGTTTTCGGCCGCCGGAGGAGCCACTCCCGGTACCGCCTACCCTTGTCACATGAGTAGCGGTGACCGGAGCGGGGCAGTGGACGTCAAAACGTACGAAGTGCGCACTTATGGGTGCCAGATGAACGTTCACGATGTTGAATGTTTTGGACCCTACGGGTTCTAGTCTATCACTGTGTGTCAACCCTGCTTACTTGCCGTAATGCCAGCGCCATAGAGGGCTGAACAGAAGAACCCCCGACCATAATTGGTTAGGGGTTCTTCTGCATTTAAGGAGCGGAAATGTGGTCTTACTTGAAGAACGCAAGAACAAGGGAGATGACAGTAAGTAGACCGATGATGAACGGGATGATGCGCCCGAGGTCATTCTTCTCTAGCTCCCTAATGCGTGCTTCATGGTCTGCTGTAGCCGTTAGGACGGCATCCAATTTTGTCTCAATGCGCGTGAGAGCAATGGCAACTTCATGGTCTTCATTCATCAAGGGATATTCTCCGTTCCCGTGATGCGTAGGTTCACGTAGTCGCCGGATACTGCCTTGTCTCCAAGAGCAGTACGTCTTAGCCAAAAGTGCCTTACCTGTCCGGCATTCAAAGTGCCGATGCTTAGAGATGTTCCCCAAGAGGTTGTGACAGTTGGAGCCGTATTTTCATTGGCGATAGTTCCACTGTTGTAAGAAGCGACAGCCGCCGCAGATGCTGCATTGGTAGCAATGGCGATAGTTGCGCCTCCCGATAGCTGGTTGATGATGGCTACAGTCACGCTGTCTACTGCATAGACGCCATCGTTGTAGATGAGCAAGCAGCGGTATTCAACGTCATGAGCGTCTGCATCTGCCGTAGTGATGGCATCGTAGAAACCATTTGTGGAACCTGATGGAGCCGCATTAGATGCGTAGCCTCCTAGGCTCGTGCTTGTTGGTGAACCCAGAGAGCTAGCGCTAGAACTTCTGATAGCAAGTGACATGTCATTACCTCCTTACGCAAACCACTTGTACGTGAGCTTGAGCACTGGCCTGTCAGAGCCAGTACGAACAAACCCGCCGTAGTAGTCCAATGAATTTGATGGCGCAGGACCGAACACGAAACCCTTAGAGGTTCCGGCTACGAATTCCTGTCCGATGGTGTTGCTGACATCAATAGTCTTGGTACCCGTACCGCTGAATGTGCTACGGAACCTATCGTCATTAACACCTGAGCTAGTCCAGGTGCTAGGTGCTGATGTCTTGTTGTGTGTTCCGATGACTGCTGTTCCACCTGCGTTGTAGTACCACTGTGAGGCAGTGAGGACTAGCTTTGCGTCGGTCACCGTTGCTCCTGATGGAATGCCCGTCACAGAGAACCCGCAAAGGCTCTTCTGGTTTCCATTGGTTGAGCTGTAATACCCCTGCATCAAGTTGGATGTGTAGGTGTTCACAGAGCCATTTGACTTGTAGCTCTGTCCAAAGGTGGCATTGAACGTCTTGGTCTGTGTATGCCACGAACCCGCCGGGGTTGGTGCTGCAACGCTCCAAGATAGGGTTACATCTGTCCTGAGAGAACCAGGACTATAAGGGTTGTCCTCGGGCTTCCAGGCTCCGCCATCCCAGTAGTAAGGGTTACGGGCAAGCCACTGTGTTCCGTCCCATACGCGCACGCTTTGAACCGAGACCCAAGCTGAGCCATCCCATACGAACATTGACATGGAATATCACGCCCACTGGTCCGCAAAGCCCATAGGAGCAACCTGGATACCAGCGTTACCAATACCCGGCTTGTTGGTTGGGGTAGATGCTGCATCCATAGCCGCATGAATTTGGAACGTGGTCGTTCCGCTGTTCAATGTGATAACGCATGTGCGCTCCCAGCTCTCGGCACCGGCTGTTGCTTGCGCTGAAAGCAGGAATGAGCGACCGACAGATGAAGTCAAGTCGTAGGTGTTTCCTGTCGTGGCACCCGTCCAGTTAAGACGCGCTCGCATAGATGATGACGAAAGAGGAATGGATGCTGTTCCACCCCATCCCACGAAAGCCTTAATGGCACGGCCACTGCTGTTGTTGTAGGCAAAGGTGGAGCCCCAAGCTGTGTAGGTTCCATTGAGGGCTGTCACGTCGGTTGTTGATGTAGCCAGAATGCCCGCAGCAGGGGCAGGCAGGCTCTGTGATGGCATAACCCATAGCTGACCAACCTGAGGGTTGCTAGGGGCCGTAGTGGACACCGTAGCGACACCTCCAAGAGGTACCCAAGCGTCGGTGTTATCTCTTGCCATCGTTAGGCCAGTGTCGACGACATAAGCGGCCTTAACGTCAGTAGGCAGAGAGGCTAGGTCTGTTGAGGTATCCACCTTCACAATGACCTGGTTCATGAGGTAGTCGTTAACGTCGTCTGCGGTCAATACCTCGTAGTCCGCGAACGTCTTTTGCATGTTTGGCATTTCTATATGTCTCCTTAATTGACGTCAAGCAAGTCAAGGGTGACTAGCCATGCGTCGGGTGTGATGTCGTGTTTGATAGCCATAACACGGAACGGCTTGTTGATGGTCACAGCCTCGCTGCTGTATTGAATGTTGACCATGTCGAACAGCTCTAGGCCGGCAACCTGGTCAACCGAAAATGTGGCGTTCCATCTAATGGTGTCCACGCGCAGTTCGGGTGCATCAAATTCATCGAGCACAACGGCTGCGTAGTCCTCTACGTCGCCCTCGGTAGCAAAGTTGGTTGTCAGCTCTGTCTGTCGAGCACCCCAAGTTGCTACGGAAGTGTTGTTGGCGAACGGCCCGTAGACCGTTTCCACGCTCGTGTAATTCAAGTCCTCGTCTACGCCACGCGTCAGGTTCCTGACGAAAATGTCGTTCACCATGATGCTGTCGTCGTAGGCAACCCCGAACCCGTCGATGAGGTAGTAGGCCGCTAGCGGGTCATCGTCCACCTCTGCGTCATAGAAGTTGATGACAGGCTCTGAGGTGGGCAGGGAGCCGTTTCCGTACGCCTTCACGACGTTGCTCTTGTCCACAAAGACAGAGCCAAGCTCAGTGTTCTGAGCCAGCATCAAATGGTTAACCAGGGTGCTTTCATAGTTGTTGTCGGCAAGGCTTGATGTTCCACCTTCTACGGTGAAGTCAATACCATGCTTTGTCAGTAGGTCCTCTACACGCTCGGCAAATGTGCCAGCCACAACACCCGCGCGGTTAATGTTCGCTAGGTCCTTAACCCGGTCGACTGCATAAAGGGTGACGTGAGACTTCTTTTCGGCGTCGTAGGACACCGTGACCCTTGAGATAGTGCCTGTGTACTGCGTTACCCATTCAGCGTCTACAAGAGCCTGTAGGCGCATCGGAACACCCATCTTGATATACGGGTTGGTGTTGGGGTCTACGTTTCCGTCAAAGATGTGAGCCTCTAGGGTTCCTACCTCAACCTCGGTATCAATGCTGTCTCCGCGCTTGGAGCCTCGCTCAATGCTGACACTGGTTGTGTCTCCGAGGATGTCTAGCCATTCAGTGTTCGGCTCGTAATTGTCAGCCTCAGCAGCACCCCCCAATTTGTATGCGCCGAGGGTTGAAGTAGTCAGAACAAAGATGTCTGGCTTAGCTGTCTGAACCTGCAACTTCAGGTTGTCGATAAGGTTAGTCATCAGCGCACCCCGTTCATGCGCTGGTAAGCCTTTAGAGCCTTGTCTACCTCACGACCAATGGCAACAGGGTCAGAACCAACCCCGGCATTGATGGTGATATTTACAGGTGCGCCAGAGCCGCCGAAAGCGGCCGTACCGGCTACAGCAGGCTGTACAGAAAGCCTTGCGCCAAAGTTGCCTGTGACTGTCTCGCCTAGGGCAATGGTGGCCTTCTTGACACCCTCGGTCTTCTTAAGGCCAAGAGCCAGACCCTCGGTAGTGAACTTACCAATTTCCATGAACACGCGGGAAGGAGACTTAATTTTCAGAACGCTCTTTGCTGCGTTGATGGCTCCCTGAACCACGCTCTTTGCTGCTGATGCAACACTTCCCGCAACGGCCTTAATGCCGTTGATGAGACCTTGAATAATTTGCTTACCAGCGTTGTACAGCCAAGAACCCGCCCCGGAAAGTGCACCGAGGACAGAACCCTTTACGCCCTTGACCTTGCCGACGAGGCTGTTAATAGCGTCGCCAACGATGGTCTTAATGCCGCTCCAAGCCGTTGAAAGGTAGCTCTTGACGGAAGACCAGGCACCAGACCAATTGCTCTTGATGGTGTTTAGTCCACCTGAGATGGATGTCTTAACGCCATTGATGGCACCAGAGATAAGGCTCTTGATGGCCGACCAAACACCAGAGACAATAGACTTAAGAAGGTTCCACTGCGCTAGCCAAAGAGCCTTGATGAGGCCGAGGTAGAGCGTGAAGTAGCCCTTAATTTCTAGCCAGACAAGCTGTACGTAGTTGGAAATGGCCTTCCAGACACCCTGGAAAATGTTCTTGATGCCTTCCCAGACCTTTGACCAGTCACCTGAGATGAGGCCAGTAACGACCTGGATAATTCCTCGGATGACCTGCATTACGCCTTCAATAATTCCCTTAATGAAGCCGAATGCCTGTGTCACATACGCGATGATGGTTGTGCCATGCTCATTCCAGAAAAGAACGATGGCGTCGAGAGCCGCTGAAATAAGCTCCTTGATGCTTTCAAAGACAGGGCCGGTTGTTGCCTTGAGCCAGTCCCATACGCCCTGGACGATGGTCCGGAACGTCTCAGACTTCTTGTAGGCGACCACGAACGCCCCTACAAGCAAGGCAATAGCCGCTACTACCAAACCAACCGGGTTGGCCAGCAGAGCCGCATTCCAGGCCCATGTAGCCGTAGCCACAATGCCTAGAGCGATAGCGAGAACACCGACACCAAGAGCCAGAGGCTTTAGCCAGTCCTGGTTTTTAGCAATGAAACCGATGGTGCTGTTAAGCGCGGGTAGAACGTTCTGAGCGAGGAAGTCAATAAGCCCCTGCTGTAGCTTTCGCTTGAAGATGTCAAGCTTTGCCGCAGCGTTGTCACGGAGCTTGTTTCCCATGTCGTCGGCAGCACCACCGACCTTGCCTAGTGCTTCGGTTGCCTTAGAGGGGTCAAGCGCCAAAAGCGCCTTCTGCATGTCCTCGGACTTGGTACCGAATAGAGCAAGTGCCGTAGCGTTTCGCTCGGCAGGGTCCTTAATGGCACGCAGGCCGTCAAAGACCTGGTCTAGAGCCTTCTTTGCCTTTGGTCCACCCTGGACAAAGACCTTCTGCATGTCCTTGCCGTTAAGACCAACGTTCTTGAAAGCGGCATCAACCTTGGCTCCTCCACCCTGAGCGATGAGGGTGAATTCCTTAAGGCTGTCTGCGACAACGTCAGTATCACGAGCACCCGCCTTCATTCCCTGGGAAAGTAGGCCGGTAGCATCAGCAGCGCTAAGCCCCATCTGACGAAACTGTGTGCTGTATTCGTTGAAGGTGTCCAAGAGGTCATCGGCTCTTGGTCCCATAGTCTGAAAACCGCGCGTGATGACGTCGAATGCTTCATCAGCATTCTTCGCAAGACCAGTCTTCATCATCTGGCCAACGGCATTAGTAGCCTGGCCTAGGTCAACCTCAAAGACATTGGCAAGGTCCAGAGCCTTTGTCGAGACGCTCTGAATTTGCTTGACGCTGGCATTTGGAGGGAACAAGCCAGCCGTCATGGTGGCTCGGATGCCGTCAGCCGCTTGCTGGAAGTCGTTGGCTACACCGTTGGCATAGAGCTTTCCGGCAGCCTTACCGACCTTGTCAGCTACAGCAGGGGTTGCCCCTAGCTGAGCTTCCAGGCGGGCCTTAATTTTGCCCTGCTCCATTGCCTCGCCGAGGCCTGCGACTAGGGCGGCCCCGAGGGCTGCACCAGCTCCCAGGGCAGCGGGGCCGGCAAGGCTGCGCAGGCTTGAGAGAGCGGAAGAAACGTGCGTTCTCGCGCTCTGTGCTAGCCCTCGCAGGCTGTTGCTTGTTGTCTGTGCAGCGGTCCTAATTCCGCTGGTTAGGTTCCGTGTGTTTGCCAACACGGAAACAGTGATGTTGTTTCTTGCCATGCGTGATGTGCCTAGTCGGCCCTCCTAATGTCGTCTGTTCTGTCTGTCTACGTTGGCCTTATGCACCTTGAGGAAAGCTCGATATTCTCTCAAAGTAAGGTTGTCGTATTCGCTAGGTGCAATGCCAAGGTTCAAGCAAAAGGCTGCTTTGTTCTCTGCATCGTCATCTTCGGATGCCGGGGCCGAATACTGGCCCCAGCCGTCTTCATCAGGGGAGGTTACTTCTCCCCATTGTGGTTTGGGTCAAGGTCAACAAGCTCCGATAGGTCCTTCACGGACTTATTCTCGGCATCCTCAAACTTGTAAGTCGCATCCTCACGCTTCTTGAACGTGAAGTAGAGAGCTGCGAGGAATACCTCTTCATCGCCGTTGGCAAGTTCCGACAGGCCCTTGCCTGTCAGCTTACGAATTACCTTCATCTCCTTGAAGGTAAGGTCTTCTGCTGTGTACTTCATGGTGTATCTCCTTAAATGAATGTCTAATTGTTTAGCTGGAAGTGAACGATAAGACTGTCTAGCTCTCGCTCAATTTCAGCTACAGAACGAGCTTCGTTCTGTTCAAGAGCCTTGTTCATGAAGAACTTGGCCTGAATGTTGTGGTACATGCCGTAGTTCTGAACCCCGGCATAAGGCACCCTTGCGCCACCCGCACGAACGGTTGCCTTGCTCTTAGCCTTAGAAGGCTTGATAGAAGCGGCTAGGCGTCCGGACAACTTAGGGACTAGACCATGCGCGCTTCTGTCGATAGTCCCTGCAATGCGCTGGAAAGCGTTCTGCAAGTCCGAAGCCTTTACGGAAAAGCCCTCTAGGCTTTCCACCACATGACCCAAGCCTTCTAGTGTTACCCGAACGCCCGCCATAATTACGCAGTCACCTTTGTTGGCTCGTCTGTGCAGTCGAGACGGAAGTCAAAAGTAAAGGTCTCGTTAGCGGTACCACCAACAGGTGGCTTAGAGCCGACCTTTACGCTTCCCGTAAAGTGTGGCTGTGTAGATGAAGCTGATGCATTTCCATGCGGAGCGAAGATGTAAGTAACCTCTTCGCCTGTGTTGTCCCATAGGTAAGACCAGAAAGAGCTAGTGTCAGTGCTCTGAACGGCAGAACCATCAAAGAACCACTGAACAGCACCACCGGCCGCAGCATCGGCAAAAGTCGTTACATCCCCATCGGCCTCTTCATTCTGAAGCGTTACCTCAGAAACGTCAGCCATGTAGTCAGTACCGTCTACCTTGAGGGCAAGGGACTTACCCTTAATGCGTGTTGACATATTTATGAACCTCCAAGTTCAGTTTCAATTGAAAGGGTTACCCGCACACCCAACACGGCCTCTTGGCCTTCAATGCTGAATGAATAGGGCTGGATATCCTCGTAGTCCCAGTCAGAGAGACTGTCCTCAAGGACGTTAATAAGTTCCGGCAGAAGTGCGTCTAGGGCTTCATCAACAGCATCGTTGCTTTCAGGGCCGACTAGAAACGTCACGTCGTAGGAAATAACCTTTGTGCTCTGTCGAGAGCCAAGGGCAATGAAAGACAGTCCTCGGGTTACCGCAATAACAGGCGGGTCAATGTTTCCCGAGACTGCAAAAGTCACGTTGAAGCCAGCGTCGTTGAAGGCTTCGGCAATTTCGGTGCGTAGTTCCTTTAGTGTTGCCATCAGATACCCACCACCATGTATGCCTTAAGTAGTGGGTAAGCGCCCTGCATAGGGTCTCTAGCAAGGCGGATAGGGCTGTTGTCCTCACCAAACTGAGCAATACCCATCGGGGTCTTTCTCGTCTGGTAGAGGGCCGCCCCGCAAATGAGAGCGGCCCTATCCATGATGGACTGTGGAACTGTTTGCGTTCCGACGAAATGGGTTACTAGCTCTTCAGCCTCGTCCCAGCACTGTTCGATATAAGCGTCATCGGTAAGGATGTATGCATCGTTATTACCGGTGACGTACTTCTTGAAGTCCGTCCAGTCCATCAGGCGTCACCTCAAGGCGTAAGGTCTACGTCGCACTTGACGATGGCCTTAGCGTGCTGAACAGCGACAGCCATAAAGCCGTAGACAGAGAACGTCTTAGAAAGGTTGATGGTGTTCTCGTCCTGAAGCTGGAATGGTGCACCCGCGCTCTCAAAGGTCTTAAGGGCAATGCCGTTAGCGATGTAGCAAGAATTCGCTGCAAGTGATGGGTCTGCGTAAACTGGGACACCATCAAGAGAAGCGGTAAGACGTGCACCCGAGACGGAACCGATGGTGTTAACACCGGTGCCACCGTAGGCAAGTGCGGTACGTCCATCAGTAGCTGTAAGCGTTCCGATGGTCTTGAATACGTCACTTGAAACGATGATGAATTCAGGCGAAAGACCTTCAACATCAAGGTCAGCCGCAGCATCAATTAGAAGACCAGACCAACCGGCTACGGTGTTAGCTGCAAGGGTTGCAGTGTTGGTGCCAGAGGCAGCAACAAGAGCAGCACGAGCAGCGGCATTAGTAGCCTTGGCGTAAGAGATAGCCATTGCCTGGAAGTTAGTGTCAAGGATATTGACGCTAGAGCGCTCAATAGCCTGACGGGTTAGCTGTGCATAACCGCCATAGGTCTTAACTGGTGCGGTAGCCGTTGAAAGGGTTACCTCACCGTAAGGCAGGTCGGCACCCTCAGAAGACTGAGCGGCAACAGCATGTGTATTAGTGCTGAGAACAGCGTATTCAACGTTGTTACCCTCAGCGGGAAGCTGACCCTTTGAAAATGCATTGATGACAAGTCGGTTGTCCTGAACTAGGCGAACAGCAGAACCAACCCAACCATCCTTTACAACGCTGTCTGCGGTAGTGAGACCTGTGTAGGCGCGGTATGCGTCCTCGTCTCCCTTAGCGACAGCCTTTACGTATGCTCCGAAAGAGCGGAACTGTGGTGCAGCATTCTTTGGCTCTGAAACAGTGCCAAGCATTGAAACCTTGCGGTCAAGGTTCTCGAAAGCCTCTCGTAGCTCCTCTACTTCCTGAGACTTGTTTGTCTCATCGGACATTGTGGAATTTTCCTCCTGGTTATTGTTAGTTGTTTCAGCCGTTCGAACCTGTGATACGGCTGCGTTTTCATAGGCAGGGAAAGCGACAACGGAGACTTCCTTAAGGTCGGCCTTAGTCCTGACAATTACGTCGTCTTCCATACGGTCTTCAACCGGTAGGAAGCCAACAGAAAACTTGTTTAGAACACCATCGCGAAGCAAGGTGTAAACCTCGTCGCCTCTTGGTGTCTGAGAGATGCGGGCTCTAATGACAAAGCCCTGGTCGGTGTCTTCGGTCTTCTCGACAAGGCCAATAGGTTCCTTGTGGTCATAGAAGAGCTTTACGTTAGTGGGGTCACCGAAAGCCCCACGCTCAAAGCGTTCAAATACCCCGCCCAAGTCGATGGTGTCCCCATAAGGAACTGCAACACCTTCAACAGTGCGGTCTTCCTTGACTGCTCTTAGCTCAAAATTACGTACTTCCATTCTCGTTAGGTAGAACGTCTCCTCCTGTTAGTGGTGCGAGACCCTCGTTAGCTCTTGCCTCATTAACCGTGAGGAATGGCTTACCGCCGGTTCCAACGGAATAGGTTGCATAACGGGTCTGCTTGTCCGCCCTAAGCAAAGCGTCTAGGTTGAAGCGGACTTCTTGCCCTCTTGGGATAAGGGAAGTTAGGGCTTCCTCAATTTCATTGAGGTAAGCGGCAAGCGTGTCACGGATGAAGTCCGTATTAGCCTGCTCAAGGTTCTGGTAAGTCATGCTGTTGCCGTTAACCTCGGCCAACAGCTTTGATGCTGGGATACCGAATAGGCGGGCAACTGCGGTTACGTCGTACTGGCGTACCTCAAGGAACTGAGCGTCAGCCGGGGAGAGCAACATAGGCTGATAGTCGACGCCATTACCGAGAACGGCTGTGCCTCGCTTACCGCCGTTTGTGTTGTCCCATGTCTCTTTGTAAGCGGCGGTCATGTCAGGTGTTAGTTCACCTGAGACCTTGAGAATTCCGGTCGGCTGAGCGTTCTGGCGGAATGTGTTACCGGCGTAGTCTCGTACGTCGACCATTCCCGTAAGCTCTGCCTGAGCCGCCTGAATAGGACCAAGACCGTAAGGTGAGCCTGCGACACGCATCAAAGACAGGTGCTTGATGTCGTTGCGGCTGAACTGCTTAGGGGTTCCGTATCCGTGATAGCGGTATGTGTATTCACCTGTCTCGCTGTCAACGTCAATGTACATATTCTGAGGGTTAAGAACCTCAAGGTTGATGACCTTTGAGCCGTCTCTGTAGATGCGCCAGTAAGCATTACCGGCCGTTGCGAGACTGTTGACTGTCTCTTCTACAAAGGCAGACTGCGAGACGTTTAGGTTTGGCTGTGAAACAAGACTAGGCACACTGCCTAGCTCAGTACCGTTCTTCCAAACGCTTAGTGGAAGCTGAGAAGCTGTGTGCCCAAGAATAAAGATGGCACGGTAGACAGCCGAGATGCCTAGTGCATTCTCGGCTGAAACCGTTGCTGTATCGATAGGGCGGGAAGGAATAGGGGTGGAGCGAACGTGGCGCTCTGACTGCCCTCTATTGAAAAGCCTTCCCCAGAAACCCTGAGATGTCTTTTCCATTTGTTATTACCATTATAAGCCCTTTAGGTTCTGCTGTCCAATTACTAAAGGCTCATCACTTGAATGGTGGCCTCCTTAGTAATTTCTGCAACATAAATGCCCATCACGGTTGCCATAACCGCATCAATTTCAACTGAGCTATCCTTACGGCTTAGCTTCCAGCTATCTCCGATGTTCTTTCTTACTGCTCTTGGCATCTGGTATGTGAGCAGCGGGTCACCGGCATGAGAGACCTTTCTCTGAGAGATAAGAGCAAAGGCCGTAGTGGATGCATTCGTCTGGTCTGGCAGGTTAAGAACCCGGACCGGATAGCCCCTTGTCTTAAGCTCTGCTGCTAGCTCTCTGAGAACGTAGCCATCCATGACGAACATCTGTGGGTAATGCTTGTTCCTTAGCTGCTGACAGATAAGAACGAGCTGTTCAAGGTTCGGGTTAACGAGGCTGGCAACTAGCTCTGTGTAGACAATGCCGTCGACCTTGACGCTTGCTGTAACGGTTGCATATGTCCAGTCAGGCGTACGGTCAATAGCGATGATGGGACGCTTACCTTCTGGAACCCCGCCCTTTGCTGCCTTCATCCATCTGCCAATAGGCATCCATGAAGAGCTAGAGCTGACGAACTGGTTGAGGTGGTAGCGGCGTGCGTCCTCTTCCGGCTGTGTACGCACCTGAGCCTGTAGGTCGGCCACAGAGCCCCTACCGCAGGCAAGTGATGGGTTGGCCGCTAGGAGAGCGTCAGCGTCGTCTACAGCCGCACCCTCAGGTGCCTCCCATAGGAAGAACCCGAACCGGTCCAGGTCACCTGGGCCGGCACTGGCCTGATGGCCCAATTCATAAAGGTGCTTGAGCAGCTCGCTGCTGTCGTCACCGGCCGTCGTAATGCCGAGCACCAGGCCGTTGGCACGCTCCTTGGAACCGGACACCATGGCGGACCAGGTCTCGGGCGGCGTGATATGTACCTCGTCGTAGAGACAGAGGCTCACGGGCACACCCTGAAGACCCTGAGCGTTCTTGGCGAACACCTTGTAGGAGCCGCCCCGCTTGGTCGACATACCTCGTGTCTTGGTAGGCGCCTTCTCCATCCTGCGGAGCAAAGAAGGGTTCTCATCAATGACGTGCTTGACGCGCTTATAGATGATGTTCGCCTGAGGCACCGTGGAGGCGACAGAGACAACCTCGGGACCAGGCTCATGCATGAACAAGCCAAAGACACCGAAGATGGCACCGAGGACTGACTTCCCGTTCTGCCTACCGACTGAGATAACTACCTGACGGAACCTAAGCGTTCCCGCCTTAGGATGTCCCTCGGGATAGACCTCAAGGACATGGCGGATGACCCATCTTTGCCAGGGAAGTAGTTCGAACTTCTCTCTTTGGTCTTGGGCTTTCCAAGCCTTATCGACTAGCTCTAGTAGCTTGTCGCCCGCGCTCGGGAAGTTCTCGTCTCCGGTTAGTGATGGGGTGTAGGTCTTAGGAAGCCAGAGGCTCAACTGTCACCAAGGATGGCGTCTAGCTCATCCTCTTCAATAGCGTCCGTTGGCTTAAGACCATGCAAGTAACGGAACGTCTGGTTGTACTGTGTTACCAATGCGGCAGAGAGGTTCTTGTCAAGTGTCTCTGCCATCTTCTCAAGTGCTACTGTTGCTGGCTTCTCATCCTCGCCAAGCCAATAGGCTCTGCCTAGAAAGACTTCAACTGCCTTTGTAAATGTCGTGCTCATGCTTCCTCCAAAGTGAAATGTTTTGCTCCCTCCTGTAGCTAATGGTTCTGGGGGCGGGGTCAACTAGACCCATTCTCAAAAAAACTGGCCTTCATTCTGCCTTGAATTCGCCTTCATCTTTGGCTATTCAATGTCGAATGTTTGAGCCTTGGTTGTGCTTATCCGAGCTGGGGGCGGGGTAGATAGTTGTCTATCCCTACCCTTACAGCCATCGTCTATTGATGTAGGTTGTGCGTACTACATCCTTGTCTTGCTTACGTCCATTGCACTTACGACATGCAGCCTGCAAGTTATCCAATGTGTCGGTGCCTCCATTGTTCTTAGCAATGATGTGGTCTACCTGTGTGGCTTGACCCTCACAGTCTCCGAACTGTAGTTGGCATACGTATTGGTCACGCTGTAGAACCTGAAGCCTTAGTGCTTCCCACTTGGCTCCCTTACTGCTGTGCTGGCTCACTGGTCTTACGTGCCCTTGTCTGCTTTGGCGCTACCTTCAGTTCTCGCTTGAAGTACCAGGTTGTACCCACAATGTGGATAAGCTCCCATCCCTCAGCGCCGAGGGTGTTTAGCTCTGGCTCTGTTAGTAGCCTGCCTAGGCTTGATACCAAGCGCTTGTATTCGTATCTCATACTTCCTCCTTGTTCTCTCCGGACTTCATTCCTGAACCATCAATGCCGGTGAATTCTAGCCATCCGTTCTTCTTTACAAACCGAATAACCCCCGGCCTTAGTTCAATGCGTGTTACCTCCGTGTCTGGCTGACCGAATACCAGGCAGAGCTTTTCCATGACTACCATTAGCTGGTTCATATCCTTTGTCTCCATTACTTATTCATCTCCAATAGGGTGTGTGTTAGTGCGTATGCCCAAAGCATGGCCACAATGAGGAACAGTGCAAAGCTCATGCTGCCATCTCGTAACCGAAGCCAAGGCGACTGTAGAACGCTTCCATAAGCGTCTCAGGCTCTTCTAGCTTGTAGACGTGTCGTAGGTCGTTAGAGATGTACTGACCGATATCAAAGCCTCTTACTGCCTCTCTCCATCCTTGGATGTAGACATAGGGCTTGAAGCTAAATACCCGGCCGTTTTCTGCCTCAAAGTCAATGTAGGTCTTGACGTTAAGCGCATTGTCTCTTACGTCCTTGCGGAACACCTTCAAAGGGTTGCCAGAGCTATTAACCCTGCGTACCTCAAGGAACCACATAATTTCTGGGAGCTTGTAGCGGTTATCTTCCACGTAGTAGCTCCAGTTACCGAGGTCAAAGGTAGGCAGTCCCATAGCCTTGACTACTGCCATCTCTGCCATTACGCCTAGGGCGTCCTGGTCTGCTCCCATGACCCGGAAATTCTTTCCAGCGTATTCGGGGTTATCTACATTCCCCTTAACGACCTTCTGATAGTGCGTACGCTGTTGACCCACTACCTTGCAACGGTCCTTCTCATCCTTTGTTACTGGCACCTTTAGCCAGCCTTCTTGTGTCACTTCAAACATCATGTTTCCTCTATTCCTTTAGTATCCGGCCCTTTTCTTTGCCGGTAATACCATTATAAAGGAATTTGCGTTAGTGGGCTTGAAGAAATGTCTCCAGCTAGTAGCGCCTTTTATTCTGTTACATAAACGTGACAAAAGGAAAGGAGCCTAAGAGCATCAGCTCTTAGGCTCCCGAAAAGGAATGATGTTGTGTGACTAAGTCTATTGTACCACACTTTGTACAAAGGCTAGCCGGGCCGGCACTTCTATGGCTGCAAATTTAGGGTCTCAAACCAGGCCATGAACCGGTCGTATGCTGGGTTTTCTCTGCCGTTCTCCTTGCCCTCGTAGGTACATCCCTTACAGACGCCCCGCCGCTTCTCACCGCGCTTGGGGAAGTCCTCTAGAGCCTTCTCCTTCCTGCACTTGATGCAAGTCTTCACTTTTTGCCCTTCTCTATCTTCTCGGCACATTTCTTGTGGTAGACCGCACCATCAATGACTGCCCACTTCTCGTACGGCCCTAGACCCTTACCGCATCGAGCGCATCTAGCTGTTCCGCCCAATTATCCCTTCTTCTCCTTAACGACAATGACATGCTTACATCCTTCTGTCTTCCTCTTGTTATATCCATTGGCCTTACCTACTTGGTAAGCGATGAAGACAAGTGCAACAACTATCAGTAGGTTCATTTTCTTCTCCTTGTTTGTAGCTAGCTTCTTTAACTTCTAAATAATTTATCCCCCCCCAGCGTGCCTAGAGACATCAGCCAAAGTTGATGACTGATGATGTCTCGCCGTTGTGTTTTTCGTTGCTGCCATGCAAAGGGCCTCACGGTCACACGCGCCTTTGCCTCTGGTCCTAGCCGTTGCTAGGTTCTTTCTCCTGATGTACGTCTAACCCGTACTGCTGTAGAGGATGGACCGTAGAAAGAATGGGTAAGAAATACGCACACTTCAATGGGACAGCAACACCACTAAAGGTGTCCATCCTCCCCGCAAGTCTTGGCATTACCCTCTTGCTGTTGGCTCCATCTCCCATGCCTTTTCCCTTGGGGCAAGTTCCGTATTGTTTCAACGGCAGGCATTCGCAGTTTCTTAAACTGTTTGGGCGTATAAAAAGGCCCTAGGTTCGGGAAGTAACCTAGGGCCAAGAGCTTGAAGTCTGTGGTGTTCTTGTCCTTCCCGAGACGCTTTAACGAACTAGTTCTATTGTACCATGGTCTGTATCAGGGCGTCGGCTTTGAGCCCGGTTTTCAAGGCTTTTTATGTAACAATTCTGTGACGTCTATCACGTTCTGCTATCCTTGAGGCTCGCTCAATGAAGGGAACGCAAGTGGCCACTAACGCCAACCCGGTAGATGCCTCTCGTAAGGACGAGGAGGGCGTGCGGGAAGTCAACACGCACATCCCTGGTGTAGGGGATGTAACGGCGTACTTCCTTGTCGAGACGGTTGACGACGTTGACCAGAAGACCAAGGAAGACGTTCAGACGCTCAAGCTCTCTGTTCCGGTTGAGGCCGAGGAAGAGGTGGAGGAGCTTGACGCTGAGGGTGACCCGGTGAAGAACGAGGATGGCTCTACCAAGCTCAAGACTGAGACGTATTGGAAGACCGTTCACTATGAGGTGGACTTGGGCCAGGCGTCCCGAGAGAAGCTTGAGAAGGCTCTCGCTCCCTTCCTGAAGAACGCGCGTGAAGCTCAGGCTCCTGCTGTCGCTCGTGGTGGCTACAAGCCTCAGGCGCTTCCCTCTGGCGTGGACACTGCCGCTGTCCGTAAGTGGGCTGTGGACAACAACATCAAGGTTGATGGCAAGGGCATTAACGACAAGGGTCGTGTTCCTGCTGCTTTCATCGAGAAGTACGAGGAAGCCCACAAGGGATAAACCCTTCTCGGGTGTGCAGTAGTGCAGACATGCAAAAAGGGCCCTAGGTCGACCTAGGGCCCTTTGTCTTGCCTTCATGCTTCCGGCTGGATGTTCCACTTCTCTAGAGCCGCCTTGTTGGTGTTGGCGTCTTTGAATTCAAGTGTCCATGGTCCCGTGTTCACATCGAATTCCTTGCCGAACCCCAGCCACTTGCCGACCATGCGCCTACCGGTCGGCTCAATGAGCATCTGTATGGCTCCGTGATACCTAGCCCCTGCGTAGTACCCCTCAGAGGCAGTCTCCTCAACCCATGTTCCCGTGACCACGTTCCCGTCAAGGGTCAAGTCCATGGTGAGCGGAGAATTGGGGTTAAGTGAAGCACCCGGCAGAGACCTAACCGTGAGCTTGTTGCCGTGCTGCAAGAGCACGACGTAATGCTTACCGGTGAATGTGTTCGCCCGGCCACTTGAGAAGAATTCATAGTGACTAAGCCAGATACCGGAATAGTTGCCATTCTGGGTTCTCGTGGCTGTCTGTGCCGCTGGTGTGGTGGAGCTGGGAGCTGTCGCCGTTGACGGCTCAAGGTCATGACCGCCGTGTCCGTCGCTCTGGACGCTTGCCAGGGTGAGAGGGGCAGCGAACCCCAGGGCGTCGATGGGGAGCCCTGTGACGCGCTCCAGGGCCCTTGCGTAGACCGGTCGGGGTGCTGCGGTCGTACCGCCCTCCCAGCGCTGTACAAGCCGCTTGTTGGCGTCATTGGGTTCCCCTGCTGATGCTCCTGCCTCCCTGAGCGCTCTTGCCATGTCGTCTTGGCTCATGAGCAAGCCCATGCGGACCGCCCGGAGCTTGGCGTTCGGTGTGTTCATGGTCATCACGGTAGCTCTCTCTGGCTCCGAATGACACCGAATTGACGCCCTGTCTGTCGCCGCTCTGACGTCTTGACTGACATCACGTCAACTGCCTTTGGTTCGCTATCTGTTGGGCACTGTCGGACGCAAGGGAGACGCAGTGGCCACGGTGAACGTTGAGCTTCCGGAGAAACCGGGGGTTAAAGAATGGCGGTGGGCAGCAACAGCAGGATGCGCCCCGCTCTCAAGAAAGGTGTTCCGGAAATGGCTCTTCAGGGTCGGTGCCTCCCATCTTGAGGATGACGCATGTGTTCTCTTCTCGGAGCTGTTCGCTAACGCTCTGAGGTATCCGGCACCCGACATGCTTATTGCCACCAGGTGGCTTGTCCTCTCGGACGGCATCCGTGTTGAAGTAGACGATGCCTCAAGCCAAGACCCGGTAGTAGAGGGTCCACCGGATGACGCCGAGCACGGTAGGGGTCTCATCCTCGTTCACCTGATGTCGGCACGCTGGGGCGTGAAGCACCGCCGTTTCAACGACGGACACGGCAACTACCTGAACGGCAAGACTGTTTGGTTCGAGATGAAGGCGTGAGAGAACAGCAAAGGGCCCGGTTACCTATCTTCAGGTAACCGGGCCCTTTGTGTTACGGCTTAGTCTTCGCCGTAGAGGTCTTCAACGATGCTGTCTAGCTGCTCCTTACTGAAGTTCGTGTAGTACTTCAGTGTTGTTGTGATGTCCGAATGCCTCGCTTGCTTCTGGGCTATCTTCGGACTGACTTTGTTGTTGACCATTTTGCTGATGTACCAGTGGCGTAGCATTCCGGGGTTGATGTGGATACCCACCTTCTTCCCGTTGCGCCAAATGCTCTCTCGGAGAGAACCAGACGTGATGATGGTTGGCTCATGCCTTGAGAGCCTGTCTGCGAGCCATTGAGGCAGAACCACTTGCCCGGCTGTCTTTGCGGTTACTAGCCGCCCGTTCTTGATGCGCTGCTTATGAACCATCAGGATGTTGCCCTTAAGTTCATTCTTGCTTGCTGCGCATGCCTCACCAGGGCGCAGACCGCCGTACATCATGAGGAGCCCCTGAAGCTCAAAAGGACTGAGCATCATGACGAACCTCAATGTTTCCTCGGGCGGGAAGTCGTATACCCGAGGAATGGAGGCGGGAATTTTCAGCTCACGTATCCAGGGTGTTTCCCGGAAGATGGAGCGGTAAGCAATGGTGTGCTTACGGCGCGTGTTCTGGTTGAGCTGTTCCTGTGTGCGCTCGTAGATGAGCTGGAGAGACACGTTCTCCAGTGCCTCGTCCCAGAGGTCGTCATACAAGACACAGCCGAGGTAGCTGTCGACGGTAGACTGTCGTATCTGCCGTGTTGCCAGCGTAGTGAGGGCGAATTCCCCGATGGTTCCTGAGGTTGTCTCCAGTGTCGGCACGACCGATGAACCTCCCCGAACGTACGAAGTGCGCACTTATGGGTGCCAGATGAACGTTCACGATTCCGAGCGGCTCTCCGGTCTCCTGGAGGGTGCCGGTTATGTGCGCGCGCCCGAAGGTTCGGACGGGGACGCGGACGTCGTCGTCTTCAACACCTGCGCCGTGCGCGAGAACGCCGACAACCGCCTCTACGGCAACCTCGGCCGGCTCGCCCCGATGAAGACGAAGCGGCCCGGGATGCAGATCGCCGTCGGCGGCTGCCTCGCCCAGAAGGACCGCGACACCATCGTGAAGAAGGCGCCCTGGGTGGACGTCGTCTTCGGCACGCACAACATCGGCAAGCTGCCGGTCCTGCTGGAACGCGCGCGCGTGCAGGAAGAGGCGCAGGTCGAGATCGCGGAGTCCCTGGAGGCTTTCCCCTCGACGCTGCCGACCCGGCGCGAGAGCGCCTACGCGGCCTGGGTGTCGATCTCCGTCGGCTGCAACAATACGTGCACCTTCTGCATCGTCCCGGCGCTGCGCGGCAAGGAGAAGGACCGCCGCACCGGCGACATCCTCGCCGAGATCGAGGCCCTGGTGGGCGAGGGCGTCTCCGAGATCACGCTGCTCGGCCAGAACGTCAACGCGTACGGCTCCGACATCGGCGACCGCGAGGCCTTCAGCAAGCTGCTCCGCGCGTGCGGCGCGATCGAGGGCCTGGAGCGAGTCCGGTTCACTTCGCCGCACCCGCGCGATTTCACGGACGACGTCATCGCCGCGATGGCCGAGACGCCGAACGTGATGCCGCAGCTGCACATGCCCATGCAGTCCGGTTCCGACCCGATCCTCAAGGCCATGCGCCGGTCCTACCGCCAGGAGCGCTACCTGGGGATCATCGAGAAGGTCCGCGCGTCCATCCCGCACGCCGCCATCACCACCGACATCATCGTGGGCTTCCCCGGCGAGACCGAGGAGGACTTCGAGCAGACGATGCACGCGGTCCGGGAGGCGCGCTTCGCGCAAGCGTTTACGTTCCAGTACTCCAAGCGGCCCGGCACCCCGGCCGCGACCATGGAGAACCAGATCCCCAAGGAGGTCGTCCAGGAGCGCTACATGCGTCTCGTCGCCCTCCAGGAGGAGATCTCCTGGGACGAGAACAAGAAGCAGGTCGGCCGCACCCTGGAGCTGATGGTCGCCGAGGGCGAGGGCCGCAAGGACGGCGCCACCCACCGCCTCTCCGGGCGCGCCCCCGACAACCGCCTCGTCCACTTCACCAAGCCGGACCAGGAGGTCCGCCCCGGTGACGTGGTGACGGTCGAGATCACGTACGCCGCCCCGCACCACCTCCTCGCCGAAGGCCCCACCCTGAACGTGCGCCCCACGCGCGCGGGCGACGCCTGGGAGAAGCGCAACGCGGCCGAGGCCGCCAAGCCGGCCGGCGTGATGCTGGGCCTGCCGAAGATCGGCGCACCCGCGCCGCTGCCGGTCGCCACGGGGAGCGGTTGCGGCTGCGACTGAGGGACGCATCTCCAGGTCCGCGAGGGCTTCTTGGTGAGTGGGCACGCTCCCGCCCCCCCTTCGCCTGTCCGGCTGCGGTCGCCGAGCTGTTGCACGACGGCGGTGCCCTGACCTGGGCGGGGCCGGAACCAACCCGACCAGTACTTGTACGTCCGCCCGTGTCCCCACGCGGGCCGTCGCTGCCCGTGCCCGCTTGTTAGTGTTCCGGCCATGCTCGTAGCCGCCGCAGTCTGCCCCTGCCCGCCGCTCCTCGTCCCCGATGTCGCCGCAGGTGCCGCGCCCGAGCTGGCCGCCGCGCGGGCCGCGTGCACCGACGCGCTGGGCGTGCTCGCCGCCGCCCGACCCGACCGCCTGGTGGTCGTCGGACCCGCCGAGCAGAGCGGGCGCGGGCCGCATCCTGAAGGCACCCGGGGTTCGTTCCGCGGCTTCGGAGTGGAACTCGACGTACGGCTGGGCGGCGACGGGGCCGAGGACGGGGGCGCGGCGTCGGAGCGTGAGCTTCCGCCCTCGCTCGCCGTCGCCGCGTGGCTGCTGGAGCGGACCGGGTGGTCCGACGCCCCGATCGAGGGGCTCGGCGTGGGGGAACCTCTTGAGGCCGAGCGGTGTATTCAAACCGGGAGGGACATCGTCGCGCAGGCCGACAGGGTCGCGCTGCTGGTGATGGGCGACGCCAGCGCGTGCCGGACGCTCAAGGCGCCGGGTTATCTCGACGAGCGGGCGGCCCCCTTCGACGCGGAGGTTGCGCGTGCGCTGGGGGCGGCGGACGTGGCGGCCCTCAAGGTGCTGGACGCCGAGCTGGCGTACGAGCTGAAGGCCTCCGGCCGCGCGCCCTGGCAGGTCCTCGCGGGCGCGGCGGAGGGCGCGGACCTGGGCGGCGCGCTGCTGTACGAGGATGCGCCGTACGGGGTCGGGTACCTGGTCGCGACCTGGTCGTAGGTGTAGACGCGCAAGGGGCGGGCCGGGTGGGGATGGCGTGCTCTTCGTGACGTCGCCCGTGGGCGCGTCGGGGGCTGAGCGTTGCCCGAGCGGAGCGTCTTGGGGTGTCCGGGCGACGCGCCGCCCAGGCGTGGCGATGCGGGGCGGGCATCGCGCCCGCGTGTGGCGGGGCGGTAAGCACGGTGGTGCGGCTGGGGAGGCATTACCTCCGGGGGCGGCGGGGCCCCTGCGCGACGCTTGTGCGGGCGTCGTGGGCTGTCTGCGCGTCGCCCAGTTGTGGCCCTGTGTGGCAGTGCGTGTGCGCTCGCGAATGGTGGGGCGGCTGAGGAGGCGCTACCTCCGTGGGCGTCGGCGGGGTGGCGTGCCCCGCGCCGGGCGTCCGCGCGCGGCTCGGGCGTGGCACAGGGCGGCGGTGTGTGTCCGATCGGGAACGGCGGGCGGCTGAGGAGGCCGTACGCCCTCCGGCGGCGGCCGTGACACATGCGTGGGGGGCGCGGGCAGCACGCGCGCGTGCCGACGTGGCCGTCGCGCAGGCGACGGGTGCGCGCGAGGCGGTCGTAGCGCTCGCGAACCGCGTCCACCCCCCCCCGCCCTGAATTGCAACGTGTCCTCCTGGGGCCTACCTCCGCCTCACGAAACGGCGGACGGCCGGGGAGCCGTGCGCTCCGCGGCCGTCCGCCGATCGATGTGCGGGTGTCGTTCAGGAAGCCGGCGGGGTCGAGCCCGGCGGGGTGGTCGGGCCGCTGCCCTCCGGCCCCGTAGTCCCTGGGCTTCCGGCGCTTCCCGGCTCGTCCTTGTGGGCGAGTCGGTCCATGGCGTCCTTGGCCTTGCCCGTGCCCGTCTGGATCCTGTCGCTGTACTTGCCCTTGGTCTTCTCGTCGACCATCTTCGCGGCCTTGTCCAGCCCGTTCCCGATCTTGTCTCCGTGTTGCTGAGCGAGACCCGAGACCTTGTCCTTCGCCGGGCCGAGCTTGGCCTTGAAGTTGTCCATCAGACCCATGGTTCACCTTTCCACGCGGGGCAGTTACGTGCGGGCGCCTTCACCGGCCTCGTTGTCGGCGGCCTCTACGGCGGACTGCTGCTTGGGGATCTCGACGCTGTCGACGCCGTCCGCGGCACCGGCAGCTTCGACGGGTTCGCCGGCCTCCGGCTCCTTCGTCCCTGCCGCTTCCTGGACCCCTGCCCCTGCCTCGGACTCCGACACCTCGTCCGCCGCTTCGGCCGTCAAGTCCTCGGCCGTGTGTGCGTCGGCCTGAGCTTCGGCGGTTGACGCCTCCTCCGTAGCCTTCGACCTCCGAAGAAACCGGTCAAAAACGCCCATATCAACTCCATACGTTACTCGTGCGGGCGAAATCCCGCGTAGCCCGGTGCGTCCGTTTGCGTCGCCCGGGTCACCGCCTCCCGAAACCGGCGGCGGGATACCTCGCAACGGGCAACGACCCCACGCACGCGCTGTCACGTAACTCGTTCGAGGCCAGGGTCAGACGTTTGCGAGACTGGGAACGTGAGCAGCGCACCCCCCGCCCCCCGAGTCATCGCCGTCGTCGGACCGACCGCGGCCGGAAAGTCCGATCTGGGCGTCTTCCTGGCCCAGCGTCTAGGTGGTGAGGTCGTCAACGCCGACTCCATGCAGCTCTACCGAGGGATGGACATCGGCACCGCCAAACTGACGCCAGAGGAGCGCGGCGGCGTCCCGCACCACCTCCTGGACATCTGGGACGTGACGGTCACGGCGTCCGTCGCCGAGTACCAGCGGCTCGCCCGTGAGCGCATCGACGCACTGCTCGCCGAGGGGCGCTGGCCGATCCTGGTCGGCGGCTCCGGGCTGTACGTGCGCGGGGCGGTCGACAACCTGGAGTTCCCCGGCACCGACCCCGAGGTCCGGGCCCGCCTGGAGGAGGAGCTCACACTGCGCGGCTCGGGCGCCCTGCACGCCCGCCTGGCCGCCGCCGACCCCGAGGCCGCGCACGCGATCCTGCCCAGCAACGGCCGCCGTATCGTCCGGGCCCTGGAGGTCATCGAGATCACCGGCAAGCCCTTCACCGCCAACCTCCCCGGCCACGACTCGGTCTACGACACCGTCCAGATCGGCGTCGACGTGGCGCGCCCCGAACTCGACGAGCGCATCGCGCGCCGGGTCGACCGGATGTGGGGCGCGGGGCTCGTGGACGAGGTGCGGGCGCTGGCGGCGCGCGGACTGCGCGCGGGGGTCACGGCGTCCCGCGCGCTCGGCTATCAGCAGGTGCTCGCGGCGCTCGCGGGGGAGTGCACGGAACAGGAGGCGCGCACGGAGACCGTGCGTGCCACCAAGCGCTTCGCGCGCCGCCAGGATTCGTGGTTCAGACGCGATCCCCGGGTGCACTGGTTGAGTGGGGCCGCGGCGGATCTCACAGAACTGCCGGACCTGGCACTGGCGTTGGTCGAACGACCGGTCACAGCCTGATCACGTCATGGCATCGGGACGCTCCGGCCGCCGTTGTGGCCTTCGGGGGCGTGCCATCATCGAGCTTCGATCGACCAAGTGGAGTCCGAGTTGGGAGGGCGCGTGGCGATGGAGGCCGGCCCTCGCGACACCGCAGAAGGCATCGAGCAGGTCACTACGGACCGTGGTGAACCGGAAGAGGGCGACGGCCTACTGAGCCCGGACGGCCCGGACGAGATCCAGGGCGGCGTGACCGCCGACGGTCCCGGGCCTGACGAGATGTTCGCCGGACCCGAGGTCGAGGTCGAGCTACGCCCGCAGCGCCGTCTGCGGATCTGGCAGCTCGCCCCCATCGTGGCCCTGGCCGCGGTCGGCTCCCTGATGTTCGCCTTCCCGCTCGCCTTCGACTTCGGCGACAGCGGGGCCGTGGTCGCCATGCTCGGCCTGCTCATCTGCTCCTGCGCGGCCGGCTGGGGCATGACGGCCGCCCGCCGCGTCGGCCACATCTGGCCCGGCTTCCCGCAGCGCGGCTCCGGACGCCGCCTGGACTGGCGGGTCGTCATCGCGTACGCCCTGGTGGTGGCCGTGGTGGTGGTCCTGGCCGTGTGGCGCGTGGCCCGGCTGCGCTAGGCGCGAGGCCGGTCACCGGGGTCGTCGGGTTGTCATAGCCACCCCGTACGATCGAGGAATGAGCACGCGGATCGCCTTCCTCAAGGGGCACGGCACCGAGAACGACTTCGTGATCGTCCCGGACCCCGAGAACGTCATCGACCTCTCCCCGGCCGCCGTGGCCGCCCTGTGCGACCGTCGCGCGGGCATCGGCGGCGACGGACTGCTGCATGTGGTGCGGTCCGCCGCGCACCCCGAGGCGCGGGACATGGCGGCCGAGGCGGAGTGGTTCATGGACTATCGCAACGGCGACGGCTCGGTCTCCGAGATGTGCGGCAACGGAGTGCGAGTGTTCGCGCGTTATCTCCAGCGCGTCGGACATGTGGCCGAAGGGGATATCGCGGTCGCCACGCGCGGGGGAGTCAAGACCGTCCACGTCGCCAAGGACGGTGACGTCACCGTCGGCATGGGCAAGGCCCGCCTCCCCGAAGGGGACGTCACGGTGAGCGTCGGCGAGCGCAGTTGGCCCGCGCGGAACGTGAACATGGGCAACCCACACGCCGTCGCCTTCGTGGACGACCTCGCGCACGCCGGTGACCTGTACTCCCCGCCGCCCTTCAGCCCGCCCGCCGCGTATCCGGAGGGCGTGAACGTGGAGTTCGTGGTCGACCGTGGCCCCGGGCACGTCGCCATGCGCGTGCACGAGCGCGGTGCCGGTGAGACCCGCTCGTGCGGCACGGGAGCGTGCGCGGTCGCCGTGGCCGCGGCCCGCAGGGACGGCGCAGACCCAGCCGTGACCGGGACGCACGCGACGTACACCGTCGATGTGCCCGGTGGAACGCTGGTGATCACCGAGCGGCCCGACGGTCAGATCGAGATGACGGGTCCCGCGGTGATCGTCGCCGAAGGCGAGATCGACGCGGAATGGCTGGAAAACGCCATCCGCTGAACGGGTGAATCGCAGCATTGGCCGCTCCGGGCACCTTGATTCGAAGTCTCCGGTGTCCGGTGCGGCTGGAAACCACGGCTGACGTCCTATGGCGTGGCGCGAAACCGTAAACCTCCTGACCTTCGCTCGAATGGGTGATCCGTTTCACGCTCGGCGAGAGGCGGTCAGTCGCACGTGGTGGGCTCGGTAGCATCAAGCACCGGCCCGGACGGGGGATCGAAGATCCCCTGAGCCGAGTACGCCATGGGGCACCCGTCCGCCGGTCAAGCAGCCGGAGGTGCCCATGAGTGCGGAGGCCACGAACCCTGCGAGCCCAGGCCCTGTGATCAACACAGTGCCCCGCAGGAAGGCCCGCCCCCGGATCGACCTGCGCCGGCTCGGCCGGGCCGCCCTGCTCGGCCCCACCGCGCGCGACCGGCTGCCCGACGCCATCGGCCATGTCGCCGAGGCGCATCGCGCCCACTATCCCGACGCCGATCTCGAACCGCTGCGCCGCGCCTGGGTGCTGGCCGAGTCCTCGCACCGCGGTCAGATGCGCAAGAGCGGTGAGCCATACATCACACACCCGCTCGCGGTGACCCTGATCCTCGCCGAACTCGGCGCCGAGACCACGACGTTGACGGCCTCTCTGCTCCACGACACCGTCGAGGACACGGAAGTGACGCTCGATCAGGTCGGCGAGGAGTTCGGCGCGGAGGTGCGCTATCTCGTCGACGGCGTAACGAAGTTGGAGAAGGTCGACTACGGGGCCGCGGCCGAGCCCGAGACCTTCCGCAAGATGCTCGTCGCCACCGGCAGCGACGTCCGCGTGATGTCGATCAAACTCGCCGACCGGCTGCACAACATGCGCACCCTGGGCGTGATGCGCCCCGAGAAGCAGGCCCGCATCGCCAAGGTCACCCGGGACGTCCTCATCCCGCTCGCCGAACGGCTCGGCGTACAGGCGCTCAAGACCGAACTGGAAGACCTGGTCTTCGCGATCCTCCACCCCGAGGAGTACGACCACACACGCGAGTTGATCGTCGACAACTCCTCCCGCGCGGACGATCCGCTCGCCGAGGTCACCGACGAGGTACGCACCGTCCTGCGCGACGCCGGCATCCAGGCCGAAGTCCTCATCAGGCCACGGCACTTCGTCTCCGTGCACCGCGTGGCCCGCAAGCGCGGCCGACTGCGCGGCGCCGACTTCGGCCGCCTCCTGGTGCTGGTGAACGAGGACGCGGACTGTTACGGCGTCCTCGGTGAACTGCACACGTGCCTGAAGCCGGTCGTCTCGGAGTTCAAGGACTTCATCGCCGTCCCCAAGTTCAACCTGTACCAGTCGCTGCACACCGCCGTCGCCCACACGGACGGCCAGGTCGTCGAAGTCCTCATCCGCACCCACCAGATGCACAAGGTCGCCGAGGCCGGCGTCATCGCGCTCGGTAATCCCTACGCTCCTCCTTCGGAGGAGCAACAGGCCGCGAACGACGGCGAGCGCGCCGACCCCACCCGGCCCGGCTGGCTCTCCCGCCTCCTCGACTGGCAGGAGGGCGCGCCCGACCCCGACACCTTCTGGTCCACGCTCCGCGAGGACCTCGCCCAGGACCGCGAGATCACCGTGTTCCGGCCCGACGGCGGCACGTTGGGCCTGCCAGACGGCGCGACCTGTGTGGACGCCGCGTACGAGCAGTACGGCGAGGACGCCCACGCCTGCATTGGCGCCCGCGTCAACGGCCGTCTGGCGACGCTCAGTACGGTCCTGAAGGACGGCGACACCGTCCAGCTCCTCATGGGCCAGGACCCGGCCTCCGAGCCCTCCAGAGAGTGGCTGGAGCACGCGCACACCCCCGCCGCCCGGATCGCCATCCAGCGATGGATCGCGGCGCACCCGGGACGCGCTGACGGAGCGGGCGCCGAGGTGGCCGAGGAGGCGCAGAGCACCCGGTCGGCGCCCCCCGCCCCCGAAGACACCCCGGAGACGTCCACCGCACGCCCCGCCACCCCGGTCGTGGACCAGCCCGGCGCGACCGTACGGCTCGCGGGCTGCTGTACGCCCGTACCGCCCGACGAGGTCACCGGATTCTCGGTACGCGGCGGCGTCGTGACCGTCCACCGCGTGGAGTGCAGCGCGGTGGCGCACATGAAGGGCGTGGGGCGCGCGGAAGTCGGTGTGCGCTGGGGTGACACCACCGAGTGCCGGGTCACGCTGGTAGCCGAATCGTTCGGCCGCCCGCATCTGCTCGCCGACCTCACCGAAGCGATTGCCCTGGAGGGCGCGGAAATCGTCTCGGCGACCGTCGAACCACCGACCCAGCAGCGCGTCCGGCACACCTACACACTCCAACTCCCGGACGCGGCCCACCTCCTGACCCTCATGCGGGCGATGCGCAACGTACCGGGCGTCTACGACGTGAGCCGGGCGCAGCACCACAACGCGCCCGCTTTCTGAGCGGGCCGCGGGCGTTGCCGCCGGCCCGTTGAGGTGGGGGTGGGGCTTGAGCGGCCCTTGGCCTCCGGAGACCCGCGTCCGCCTTGGTCCCCCGTCCCGTTGAGATACACACCGACGCTGAGCGCCCGGTCCTCCGAGGTGTGCGCCGACGTGAAACGGCCCGCCCCGCTGAGGCGCGCTCGTCCTGAGTGCCCCGGCGCCTTGAAACCACGCGCGGGCCTCTCCTCCGGCGCTCCGATGCGGCACGCGCGGGCGTACGCCACCCCCGGCACCCGGAAAGTCCGCGCCGGTGCGGCCCGCCCGCACGCCCCGGTGTGCCCAGCGCCCCGTGAGCCCCCGGGAGGACCCCGTTCGAGTGGGCCGGGCGCGAGTCGGCGCCGTGGGGCACGCGCGCGCTGGTAGCGGTGGGGCATGCTGCTCACCCCTCGCACCGGCACGACCGGCATCGGCATCCCCCGCACCGGCTCCGGTGATCCGGCTCCCCGTTCGCGCACCAGGAACTCCCGACGGCTGAAGGCGGCGCTGCTCGCCTCCGCCGTGTCCGTCTGTCTCGTCGCCGCGAGCGCGCCGCCCGCGCCCCTGGGTGTCGGTGACCGTCTCTTCCCGACCCTGGGCAACCCGGGCTACGACGTGGCGTCGTACGACCTCGCGTTCACGTATCCCGGCAGCAACACCAAGCCGCTCCAGGCCGTCACCACGATCGACGCGTGGACGACCGAGACGCTGGACCGGATCAACCTCGACTTCGCGCACGGGACTGTTGACACGGTCGAGGTCGACGGGCGGCCCGCCACCTTCGCCAGTGCCGGCGAGGATCTGGTCGTGACTCCGGAGAGGCCGATTTCCGAGGGGAGTTGGACGCGGATCACCGTGCGGCACACCAGCGACCCGGTGTCGGCCAAGGGCCAGGACGGCGGCTGGGTGCGCACCAAGGACGGGCTCGCCATGGCCAACCAGGCCGACGCCGCGCACCTGGTGTTCCCGTGCAACGACCATCCCTCCGACAAGGCGATGTTCACCATCAGGGTCACCGCCCCCAACGCCTACACGGCCGTCGCCAACGGACTGCCGGCCGGCGTCGACAAGGTCGGCAGGAACACCACCTGGACGTACCGCACCCAGCACCCCATGGCCACCGAACTCGCCCAAGTGTCCATCGGCCGCTCCGCCGTGCTGCACCGCACCGGACCGCACGACCTGCCGATGCGCGACGTCGTACCCGCCAAGGACGCCAAGCAGCTCGAACCGTGGCTCAAGAAGACCCCCGACCAGATCGCCTGGATGGAGAGCAAGGTCGGCCGGTACCCCTTCGAGACGTACGGGCTGCTCATGGCCGACGCGTCCACCGGCTTCGAACTCGAGACGCAGACGATCTCTCTCTTCGAGAGAGATCTCTTCACCGAGCCCGCCTACCCCAAGTGGTACGTCGAGTCGATCATGGTGCACGAGCTGTCCCACCAGTGGTTCGGCGACAGCGTCAGCCCCCGCGCGTGGTCCGACCTGTGGCTCAACGAGGGACATGCCACCTGGTACGAGGAGCTGTACGCCGAGGAGAAGGCGCACCGGCCGATGGAGACGCGCATGAAGGCGGCCTACGCGGCCTCCGACCGCTGGCGCGCCGTCGGCGGACCGCCCGCACTCCCCAAGGCGCCCGCGCCCGGCCAGAAGATCAGCATCTTCCGCCCCAACGTCTACGACGGCGCTGCCCTGGCCCTCTACGCCCTGCGCCAGGAGATCGGCCGCCCGGCCTTCGAACGCCTGGAGCGCACCTGGGTGAGCGTTCACCGGGACGGCACGGCCACCACCGCCGACTTCGAGGAACTCGCCTCCGCGATCTCCGGCCGCGACCTGAGCGACTTCTTCCAGGGCTGGCTCTACGGCGAGAAGACCCCGCCGATGCCGGGTCACCCGGACTGGAAGTCGCAGGCACCGGTGAAATAGGGCGGTGACGGGGCAATAAAGCGGTGACAGGGCAATAAATAAGGCAGTGACGTGGCGATCCGCGCCGTGCGACCATCGTCAGGTCGGCGGCGCGGGTCACCGGGGACACACCCGGCAGCCACCGGGAATCTCCGGAGGCGCCCGAACGTTATGACCTTTGCAGGACTCCCATCGACGTAAGGACCCAATGACCTCCTCTTCTTCCCCTTCCCAGGACACTGAGCGCCTCGCGCACGCCTACCCCGAAGGTCTTCGGGCCGATGCCCTGATGGAAGAGGACGTCGCCTGGAGCCACGAGATCGACGGAGAGCGGGACGGCGACCAGTTCGACCGCTCCGAGCGCGCGGCCCTGCGCCGCGTCGCCGGCCTCTCCACCGAACTCGAGGACGTCACCGAGGTCGAGTACCGACAGCTCCGCCTGGAGCGCGTTGTACTCGTCGGCGTCTGGACCACGGGAACGGTGCAGGACGCGGACAACTCGCTCGCCGAGCTGGCCGCCCTCGCGGAGACCGCGGGCGCGCTCGTGCTCGACGGTGTCGTCCAGCGCCGCGACAAGCCTGACGCGGCCACCTACATCGGCTCCGGCAAGGCCAACGAACTGCGGGACATCGTCCTGGAGACCGGCGCCGACACCGTCATCTGCGACGGTGAGCTCAGCCCGGGCCAGCTGATCCACCTCGAAGACGTCGTCAAGGTCAAGGTCATCGACCGGACGGCCCTGATCCTCGACATCTTTGCCCAGCACGCCAAGTCCCGAGAGGGCAAGGCACAGGTCGCGCTCGCGCAGATGCAGTACATGCTGCCGAGGCTCCGCGGCTGGGGCCAGTCGCTGTCCCGTCAGATGGGCGGCGGCTCGGGCGGCGGCCTCGCCACCCGTGGTCCCGGTGAGACCAAGATCGAGACGGACCGGCGTCGTATCCGCGAGAAGATGGCGAAGATGCGCCGGGAGATCGCGGACATGAAGACCGGCCGCGACATCAAGCGCCAGGAGCGCCGTCGCCACAAGGTGCCCTCGGTCGCGATCGCCGGCTACACCAACGCCGGCAAGTCGTCCCTGCTCAACCGCCTCACGGGCGCGGGCGTGCTGGTCGAGAACGCGCTGTTCGCGACCCTCGACCCGACCGTGCGCCGGGCCGAGACCCCGGGTGGACGGCTCTACACGCTGGTCGACACCGTCGGATTCGTCCGGCACCTGCCGCACCACCTGGTCGAGGCCTTCCGCTCCACGATGGAGGAGGTCGGCGACGCCGACCTGATCCTGCATGTGGTGGACGGTTCGCACCCGTTCCCGGAGGAGCAGCTGGCCGCCGTACGCGAGGTGATCCGGGATGTCGGCGCCACCAAGGTGCCCGAGATCGTGATCATCAACAAGGCGGACGCGGCCGACCCGCTGACGCTCCAGCGGCTGATGCGGAAAGAGAAGCGCTCCATCGCGGTCTCGGCCCGCACCGGCCAGGGCATGGACGAGCTGCTCGCGCTCATCGACAGCGAACTGCCGCGCCCCTCGGTCGAGATCGAGGCGCTCGTGCCGTACACCCACGGCAAGCTGGTCGCCCGCGCCCACTCCGAGGGCGAGGTGATCTCCGAGGAGCACACCCCGGAGGGCACCCAGCTCAAGGCGCGGGTCCACGAGGAACTGGCGGCGGAGCTCGCGCCGTACGTCCCGGCACCGCTGGCCTGACGGGTCGTAGCACAGCAAGTCCTGAGGGCCGCCCCACATGGGGCGGCCCTCAGGCGTGTGTGCGGGTCACCGACCGCCGTCCGTCCGCCTACTGGTCGGCGAACTTCTTGCTGACCGAGTCGTACACGCCCTTGGCCACATCGCCCAGCCGCGGACCCGCCAGCCAGCCCGAAGTCACCGGGCCGATCGAGGTGTTGGACACCAGCGTCGGCTTGCCGTCGGAGCCTGTCTCGACCCAGCCGCCACCGGACGAACCGCCGGTCATGGTGCAGCCGATGCGGTACATCGTCGGGTCCGAGGCGTTGATCGACAGCCGTCCCGGCTTGTCCGTGCACTGGTACAGCGTCGAACCGTCGTACGGCTTCGCCTCGGGGTAGCCGGTCGCCGTGATGCTGGACACCTTCGGCACGGCCGGCGCGTTGAAGTTCACCGGCAGCGCCGAACCGACCGTCTCCTCAAGGGACTTGCCCCCACTGCCCTTCTCGGGCGTCACATGGATCACGGCGTAGTCGTACGACGAACCCTGCCCGCCCGTCTCGCCGCCCTGGTCGATCCACTGCTGCGAGGTCCGCGCCCAGTCGGCCCACCAGACACCGTACGGAGCGACCTGCTCCCGGGTCGCGGTCTCCAACTGGGCTGCTGACTGGCCCGAGTTGTTGTACGACGGCACGAACGCGATGTTGCGGTACCAGCCGCCCTTCTTGCCGGCGTGGACGCAATGGCCCGCCGTCCACACCATGTTGGACTTGCCCGGGTGCGCCGGGTCCTCCACGACCGTCGCCGAGCAGACCATGGTGCCCTCGGGGGAGTCGAAGAACACCTTGCCCGCCGTCGCCGCGTTGGCGTGGTACGTAGGCGTCACGGCCTTCGCGTCCACCGCCGCGGGCGTCGGGTCGGTCACGCCCTGGTCACCGGAGATGTCGTTGGTGTCGACGCCCGTGTCCGGGTCGTTGGCGTCCCGCATCCGGCCGGAACTCCACAGTCCCTGGATGATCGGGTTGATGTAGTCGTCGGCCTCGCGCAGCCAGTCGTCCTTGTTCCAGTTCTTCCACGCGCCGCCCTTCCACTTGTCGATGTCGATCCCGCGCTCTTTGAGCTTGTCCTTGATGTCGTCCGGGATCTTGATCTTGCCGTCACCGGTGTCACTGCTGGTGGCGGACGCGGTGGACTTGCCATCGGCCTTCGTGTCACTGGAGCCGCACGCGGTCGCGGTGAGCGCGAGCGCCGAGGCGAGGGCAACGGCGGCCAGGGCGGGGGAGGTTCCGCGACGCGCGCCCCTCCCACGACGGGCGGTGAAGGACGGCCGTATCGATCGCATGGTCTTGACTCCCCCTGGGTGTACGGATGGTGCGTCACGGCTGTGATCTCAGCCGGAACTCATGGTGAGTTCACACTGAACTCACGGCCTTCGGGAACGGCATCACACACTATGCGCTCGCTGTGGGGGACTTCCCACGGAACGGCAACGGTTCCGTCACGGCAAGGATCTTGAGGCGACCCGTAACTCCGTGAGCGGTGCGGGGTTTGTACCGACAGGGGCCTGCTGTCGATGCGCGGTGCCCCGCGCCCCTGGCGACGCGAGACCTCAACTCGCCCATGGACAGCGGGAGGGACGAGAACCGTGGCCAACTCTGCGCCTGCGTACGGGAGATGGGGGTTCGCGGGGGGCGGGGCGAGCGGACTTGGCGGTGTGTCCGCGGCGGTGCGGGTGGCGCCGGAGGGCTACGAGGGGAGGCTCTGGCGGCGGTCGGCGTGTGAGGAACGCCAGGGGAACCGGCGGCGTCGGTCGATGCGTGAGTCGGCGGCACGGACCTACGCACGGGCCCTTCCTGCCGTGTCGGCGCGGACGCGTGGCCTGACCGTGGAGGGCACTGACGGCCGCCGTTTCCTGGACTGCGTTTCCGGCGCCGGGACTGCGCCTCTCGAGCACAACCACCCCGTGGTCCTGGAGGCGATCGGCAACGTCGTCGACTCGGGCGCCCCGCTCCGCGCGCTCAACCTCGCGACTCCCGTCAGGGACGCCTTCGTCGTCGCCGAACTGTTCCGTGCGCTGCCGCCCGAACTCGCCGACCACGCACTCGTGCGGGTCTGCGGGCCGACGGATACCGAAATCGGCGTGGTCGGGGCCGAGTTCAGGATCCTCCCGGGGGCGACCGGGCGCACCGGAGTCCACGCCTTCGCCAGCACTCACCACGGCATGAGCGTCGGTGGTGCGGGCGAGCCTGAGCGTGGCCTCGATGGCCCCAACCCCGGGGTGCCGAATCTCGCCGGAATTTCCTCGAACCCGTCCAGGCCGACGGCGGTCCAGGCAACCGCTACAGAGGACGGAGCGCCACCAGACGTCAACTCGACTGACCTGCAACACGAGTTGCGCAACGCCCAAGCCCAACGTCCGCCAGAAGACCGGGACTAGACCCCACACGCTTCCCACTCCGAATCACCTCCCGAGGAACAGCCTTGAATCCCACGCCCACCTCTGACGGTCACTCTCTTGACGGCCCCTCCCACGAGGCGAGCCCTCGACACACGCAGACCCTGGCGGCGGAGTCGGCCGAGTCCGTTCCCCGGCAGCGACCCCGCAGCCCGGAAACAGGCCAGCCGCGCGGCACGATCACCGACCTCCTGGAGCACCCCGACCCCCACACCGCCGCCCAGGCAGCAGCGGTCGAGAACCTCCTGCGCTGCTGGGTACGCGAAACGAACCTCCCCGCCCCCACCAACGGCACCCTGCGCATCCCCCTACCCGCCAGCAACACGGCCCTGCTTGCCCAGGTCCACTACTGGTCCCCGACGGGCTGGCACCGCTTCGGCCTTCCGTACCTGTCGGACGCTCCCCACGGCGCCCCATCGGCCGACGCGGTGACGGTCGCGGCGCTGCTCGCCAGGGAGACGGATGTGCGCGACGGCAGTTCCGCAACGGGTGCTGCTACGGCGACCGTTGCCTCCGCGGCAGGGGCGTCGCAGGCGGCCGGCCGCGACGCCCGAGTTGCTGACGAGCCGATGACAGCGGCAGCGACACAAGCGCCCGCAACAGCGCCCGCAACGGCACCCGAAACCGTGACCGACCTGGTGGCCCGCGTAGCCGACTCCGTCCGTCGTACCGTCACCTTCCTCACCGACCGCCGCGCCCGCCCGGCCGACGGCCCCGATCTCTTCCTCTCCGCCGAACAGGCACTCCTGCTCGGCCACCCGCTGCACCCGACCCCGAAGAGCCGCGAGGGTCTCTCCGAGGCCGAAGCTCGCCTGTACTCACCGGAGTTGCGCGGCTCCTTTCCGCTGCACTGGCTTGCTGTCACCCCTTCCGTACTCGCCACCGACTCGGCCTGGACCGAACGCGGTCGCCCTGTCCCCGCCGCCCACCTCACCGCCCGACTCGCCGGCCCCGAACTGCCGTTGCCCGAAGGCCATGCCGCTCTTCCCCTGCACCCGTGGCAGTGGCGCGAGATCCAACACCGTGCCGATATCGCGGCCTTGCTCGACGCCGGCTCGATCCAGGACCTTGGCACTCATGGCGCCCCGTGGCACCCCACCTCCTCCGTACGAACCGTCCACCAATCCGGCGCCCCCGCCATGCTCAAACTGTCCCTGGGCCTCCGCATCACCAACTCCCGCCGCGAGAACCTCCGCAAGGAACTCCACCGCGGCGTCGAGGTACACCGCCTGCTGCGTACCGGCCTGTCCCAGCACTGGCGTGCCGCCCACCCGGGCTTCGACATCGTCCGCGACCCGGCGTGGCTGGCCGTCGACGCGCTGGACGACGAGTGCGGCGCCGACTCGGGGGAGCGGGGTGCGGGTGAGTGTGCTGCCGACCCGGGTAGGAGCGGCGGCGCGCAGGTTGGCCGTGGCGAAGGGGGCGCCCGTCTGCCCTTGGCCGGACTCGACGTGGTGATCCGGCACAACCCGTTCAGCCCGTCCGACGACGTGTCCTGCATCGCCGGGCTCGTCTCACTCCGGCCGTACGCCGGACGGCGTGCTACTGCCGGCGGACCGGCGACAACCTCGCACACCAGCCACTCCGCGTCCGGCACACCCGTGTTGCGGTCCCGCCTGGCCGAGGTCGTCACCGGCCTCGCCGCGCGGACCGGCCGGTCGCGCGGAGCTGTCGCCGCCGAGTGGTTCCTGCGCTACCTGGAGCAGGTCGTCCGCCCTGTGCTGTGGCTGGACAGCGAAGTGGGGATCGCCCTGGAGGCGCACCAGCAGAACACGCTGCTTCTGCTGGACGGCGAAGGCTGGCCCGTGGGTGGCCGCTACCGCGACAACCAGGGCTACTACTTCCGTGCATCCCGGCGCGAGGAACTCGATGCCCGGCTGCCCGGCATCGGCGAACACAGCGACACCTTCGTCTCCGACGAGGTCACCGACGAACGCTTCGCGTACTACCTCGCGATCAACAACGTACTCGGTCTCATCGGAGCGTTCGGATCGCAACGTCTCGCCGACGAGCGGCTGTTGCTCTCCGCCTTCCGCCGCTTTCTCGGCGACGTGGCCTCCGGCCCTGCCCGGCTGCGCACCTCCCTGCCGGCCCGCCTGCTCGACTCACCTGTCCTGCGCTGCAAGGCCAACCTGCTGACCCGGCTGCACGGCCTCGACGAGCTCGTCGGCCCGGTCGACACCCAGTCGGTCTACGTCACCATCGCGAACCCCCTTATGGCGTGACCATCGCCGGCTCCGAACACGACCACTACCAACCACCTCCTGATCCGATTCCCGCCAACGGCCTCCGGCTTCGAACTCCACCAGCTTCTTCCGACTTCGACCGGCGCCAACTCCCTTCACACCTAAGGAACATGACCCACCCCATCTCCTGAGAGGAGCGTCACCGTGCCTCCCACCGATGTGAACGCCGACACCGCGACTGTCCCCGGCTCCGCCCCCAGCCCCACCGCTAGTGCGAGCCAGATTCCAGATGCGGACGGAGAGGACACCCTCGAGCTCCGCCTGCCCGAGGAGTTCATCGCGCTCTGCGCCGAGGCGGACGCTGCCGATGCGGCTGACGCGGTAGCCCACCGCGCGGCAGCTCACGACGCGACAGACCACCACGCATCCGCCCCGGATCCTGCCGCCTCCGACGAGGCCGACACCATCGGTCGCCGGAACCCAGCGGAGCGCGCGGAAGGCCCGGCCCAGCCCAGCTTCGCGCTCCCGCCCAGCCCCGCGCTCCCACCCAACTCCGACTCCGAGGCCCTGCCCGCCTTGGGTATCTCGCCCAACTCCTATATCCCGCCCGGCGACGACCTCCTCGACCACGTCGGCGACTGGGGGCCGACCCACACACCCGCAGGCACCTTCCACCTCCTCCCCGTCCGCATCGAACGCGACCTTCCACTGATCAACCGCTGGATGAACGACCCTGCTGTCGCGGAGTTCTGGGAACTGGCCGGACCTCAGGCGCTGACCGAGGACCACCTGCACGCCCAACTCTCCGGCGACGGACGCAGCGTTCCCTGTCTCGGCGTGCTGGACGGCACCCCGATGAGCTACTGGGAGATCTACCGGGCGGACCTCGACCCCTTGGCCCGCCACTACCCCGCCCGACCGCACGACACCGGCATCCACCTCCTCATCGGTGACGTCACAGACCGAGCACGAGGGCTGGGCGGCGCTCTCCTCCGAGCCGTCGCCGATCTCGTCCTCGACAAGCGCTCCACCTGCGCCCGCATCGTCGCGGAACCCGACATTCGCAACACCCCTTCCGTGTCCGCTTTCCTGAGCGCCGGTTTCCGGTTCTCCGCCGAGGTCGACCTGCCCGGCAAGCGGGCCGCTCTCATGGTCCGAGACCGTTCCTTGCGCGATCTGCTGTAGCGCCACGTGGCAGCGCCATCACTTTTGGTACACCGCTCGGCCCGATCCGGTTCCCACTCGCTCGAATCGGATTTCGGCGGTCGTCGGACCGACCTTCACGCCCCGACCGACTGGCCCCGCCGACCGAACCCACCGACTAGTCCCACCGACCGAACCCACCCCACCCCCAACTGACTCCACCCAAATCCGACCGGATCCCCGAACAATCCGAGCCCCCGCGGAGCCCCCGAACCAGCCCGAGCCGCCGAATCGATCGGCCCCACCTCAACAACCCACCCTCAACAACCCACGCCCACCTCGAACCAACCCAGCCGCCGACCGAGCAAACCAATCTCCACCGAAACCAAATCGACCTGATCCCCACCAACCCCGATCGCCACCCGAATAAAAAGAACCCCCATCCCAAAGCCCCCGGTCTTGATCCGCCCCCTCCCTCCAGCCTTGATCGCCCGGTTGTCAGTCCTGCCCCGTAGGGTGGTCGGGCTATGACGAAGCCCTCACTCCCCGAACTCCTGCATGCTGCCGTCACTGCCGTTGGCGGTTCGGAGCGCCCCGGCCAGGTGACCATGGCCGAAGCCGTCGCGGAGGCGATCGACGACGGCTCCCATTTGCTGGTCCAGGCCGGCACCGGCACCGGCAAGTCGCTCGGCTACCTTGTGCCCGCGCTCGCGCACGGGGAGCGTGTGGTCGTAGCGACCGCCACCCTCGCGCTCCAGCGCCAGCTCGTGGAGCGCGACCTGCCGCGCACGGTCGACGCGCTGCATCCCCTGCTGCGCCGCCGCCCTCAGTACGCGATGCTCAAGGGCAGGTCGAACTACCTGTGTCTGCACCGGCTCCACGAGGGCATGCCGCAGGACGAGGAGGAGGGCCTCTTCGACCAGTTCGAGGCGGCCGCCCCCACCAGCAAGCTGGGTCAGGACCTGCTGCGGCTGCGCGACTGGACGGACGAGACCGAGACCGGCGATCGCGACGACCTCACACCCGGAGTCTCCGACCGCGCGTGGGCGCAGATTTCGGTGTCCTCCCGCGAGTGCCTGGGCGCCCAGAAGTGCGCTTACGGAGCGGAGTGTTTCGCAGAGGCGGCCCGCGAGCGCGCCAAGCTCGCCGATGTCGTCGTCACGAACCACGCACTGCTCGCGATCGACGCCATCGAGGGCGCCCCCGTCCTCCCGCAGCACGAGGTGCTGATCGTCGACGAGGCCCATGAACTGGTCTCCCGAGTCACCGGAGTTGCCACCGGCGAGCTCACCCCCGGCCAGGTCAACCGCGCGGTGCGCCGCGCCGCGAAGCTGGCCAACGAGAAGGCCGCCGACCAGCTCCAGACCGCCGCCGAGGGCTTCGAGCGGCTGATGGAGCTCGCCCTGCCGGGCCGCCTGGAGGAGATCCCGGAGGACCTCGGTTACGCCCTCATGGCGCTGCGCGACGCCTGCCGTACGGTGATCTCTGCGATCGGCGCCACCCGCGATAAGTCCGTGCAGGACGAGGACGCGGTCCGCAAGCAGGCGCTGGCCTCCGTGGAGTCCGTCCACGACGTGGCGGAGCGCATCACCAACGGCTCCGAGTGGGACGTCGTCTGGTATGAACGCCACGACCGCTTCGGCGCCTCCCTGCGCGTCGCCCCCATGTCCGTGTCGGGCCTGCTGAGGGAAAAGCTCTTCACGGACCGCTCGGTGACGCTGACCTCCGCGACGCTGAAGCTCGGCGGCGACTTCAACGGCGTAGGCGCCTCCCTGGGGCTCGCCCCCGAGGGCACCGCCGGCGACGACCTGCCGCAGTGGAAGGGCGTCGACGTGGGCTCACCCTTCGACTACCCGAAGCAGGGCATCCTGTACGTCGCCAAGCACCTCGCGCGCCCCGCGCGGGACGGCGATCGCGCCGACATGCTGGACGAGTTGACGGAGCTGATCCAGGCGGCCGGCGGTCGCACCCTCGGCCTCTTCTCCTCGATGCGGGGCGCCCAACTCGCCGCCGAGGAACTGCGCTCCCGCATCCCCGAGTACCCGATCCTCCTCCAGGGCGAGGAGACGCTCGGCGAGTTGATCAAGAACTTCGCGGCCGACCCGAAGACCTGTCTCTTCGGGACGCTGTCGCTCTGGCAGGGCGTCGACGTCCCCGGAGCCAGCTGTCAGCTGGTCGTCATGGACAAGATCCCGTTCCCGCGCCCGGACGACCCGCTGATGAGTGCCCGCCAGAAGGCAGTTGAGGACGCCGGGGGCAACGGCTTCATGGCGGTGGCCGCCACGCACGCGGCACTCCTCATGGCCCAGGGCGCCGGCCGTCTCGTCCGCGCGTCGGGAGACAGGGGTGTGGTCGCCGTTCTCGATCAGCGGCTCGCCACCGCCCGATACGGCAGCTATCTCAAGGCGTCACTGCCCGACTTCTGGTACACGACGGACCGTAACCAGGCCCGGAGGTCGCTGGCCGCGATCGACGCGAAGGCGAAGCAGGAGGAAGCCGAAGCGGAGTGATCCGGGGCGGTGTTGGCCCGGTGCGCCGGGTCAACACTGGATCGACGACAGGCGCTAGATCGGCGCCCGGCCGCCACCGGGATCGGGACAGCACAGGACCCCGGAACCGGCGCAGGGGTCCCGGGGTCCGGTCAGGGGGCCGGGCCGATGAGGCCCGCCCGCCGCAGCCGTCACACGCGCCGCAGCACTGCCACCACCTTGCCGAGGATCGTCGCGTCGTCGCCGGGGATCGGCTCGTAGGCCGAGTTGTGCGGGAGGAGCCAGACGTGGCCGTCCTCGCGCTTGAAGCGCTTGACGGTGGCCTCGCCCTCCAGCATGGCGGCCACGATGTCGCCGTTCTCGGCGACCGGCTGGCGGCGCACGGTGACCCAGTCGCCGTCACAGATCGCGGCCTCGATCATCGAGTCACCGACGACCTTGAGGACGAACAGCTCACCGTCACCGACCAGTTGGCGGGGGAGGGGGAAGACGTCCTCGACCGACTCCTCGGCGAGGATCGGGCCACCGGCGGCGATCCGGCCGACCAGCGGGACGTACGACGCGGCCGGTTTGCCCGCGGTGTCCGTGGGCTGCACCGACGAGGACTGGTCCGAGCCGCGGACCTCGTACGCGCGCGGGCGGTGCGGGTCGCGGCGCAGGAAGCCCTTGCGCTCCAGTGCCATCAGCTGGTGTGCGACCGAGGATGTGCTGGACAGGCCCACGGCCTGGCCGATCTCGCGCATCGACGGCGGGTAGCCCCGTCGCTGCACCGAGTCCCTGATGACCTCGATCACCCGGCGCTGCCGATCCGTGAGCCCGGAGCTGTCCGCCCGGATACCGGGAGGTCGGCCCGGCAGGGAGCGCTTGTGTCCCTCGGGATTCGCGGCTTCGTTCATTGCATGCACCGGCTCGAGTCGGCCCTGGGAGCGATCCTGGGCAGTGATGGTGGCACTGTCTGCGGTGGTGGTCACGTCGGCCCCTCTCGATGGTCTCCCTGCTGGACAACGGTAGTTGCTTTCGAAAGGTTGCGCCAAACACACGTTCGAGTGAAAAAGTGCAGATAGCCTGTTGCGATCACGCGTCTGGGTGTATGGCTAACGCGGCACCTGGCGGACAAAAGGGCCCTTTGTTGTGCTCTTCGCCGCCGGGGCGGTGGCCTCGTGGGTTGTCGCCTCAGTCTGCCACCCGGTGTCCCGGCGGTCAGGGGCCGGTCCCGTTCTGTGCGGGAGCCCCACGCCTCCTCCGTGCCGCGCTCACGGTATCTCCGTAAGTGGCCTGGCGGTACGGCTGTGCGCCCGCGTGTTCGGGGTGGCGGGACGGTCGTATGGCACATGCCAATACCGGTGCGACACGCGCGTGTGGCGTGTTTGTGTGAGCCAATCACCACATCTAGTGGTTGGATTGCGGCAGCAGCCCAGAAGTTGTGGTCCCCCGGGTCTCCAGAGTCTCGGTCATCGCCTATGCTTGGGGCTGCTTCGAGAGGCCCAAGGGGTCTCACGAGGCTATTGAGTCTGCTGTGAGGGAGGGTTGGAGACCATGCACTGCCCCTTCTGCAGGCACCCCGACAGCCGTGTCGTCGACAGCCGTACGACCGACGACGGCACGTCGATCCGCCGGCGCCGCCAGTGCCCTGACTGCTCCCGTCGTTTCACGACCGTGGAGACGTGCTCGCTCATGGTGGTCAAGCGGTCCGGAGTCACCGAGCCTTTCAGTCGTACCAAGGTCATCAACGGTGTGCGCAAGGCATGCCAGGGACGGCCTGTCACCGAGGACGCACTCGCTCAGCTCGGCCAGCGGGTCGAAGAGGCGGTGCGGGCCACCGGAAGTGCCGAACTGACCACCCATGACGTCGGGCTGGCCATACTCGGCCCGTTGCAGGAACTCGACCTCGTCGCCTATCTGCGATTCGCCTCCGTCTACCGGGCGTTCAACTCGCTCGAGGACTTCGAGGCCGCGATCGTGGAGCTGCGCGAAGTGACCCCAGGCCCCGCCGCGGACGACGAAGACGCGGTATCGGGGAGCCAGGAAGACGACGGCGGGACCGGAGGGACTCTTCAGGTCCCCGTGCCCGCCCACTCCGCCGACTGACTGACGGGCCGGAACCGGGTGGAGACCCCGGGTCCGGCCGGGCGGCGGTGAATCAGGACTTGTTGCGGGGCCATGAGCTGTGGGCGCCCGCGGCATCAGACAAACACTCTGCCACGGGAACATCGTGGCATTTTCGGGCGTTTTTGCCTGTAGAGGGAGGCGGCATGACAGAGACGGCGAGCGGTCCGGCACGAGGTTCCCGCGCGAAGGGAACCAAGACCACCAAGGGACTGCGCATCGAGCGTATTCACACCACCCCCGGCGTGCATCCGTACGACGAGGTGGAGTGGGAGCGTCGTGACGTCGTCATGACCAACTGGCGCGACGGCTCGGTCAATTTCGAGCAGCGTGGCGTCGAGTTCCCCGCCGAATGGGCGGTGAACGCGGTCAACATCGTCACCAGCAAGTACTTCCGCGGTGCCGTGGGCACCCCGCAGCGCGAGGTGAGCCTCAAGCAGCTCATCGACCGCATCGTGAAGACGTATCGGAAGGCCGGCGAGGACCACAAGTACTTCGCCTCGCCCGCCGACGCCGAGATCTTCGAGCACGAGCTGGCGTACGCCCTCCTGCACCAGGTCTTCAGCTTCAACAGCCCTGTCTGGTTCAACGTCGGGACCCCGCAGCCCCAGCAGGTCTCGGCCTGCTTCATCCTGGCCGTCGACGACTCCATGGAGTCGATCCTCGACTGGTACAAGGAAGAGGGCATGATCTTCAAGGGCGGCTCTGGCGCCGGCCTGAACCTCTCCCGCATCCGCTCCTCCAAGGAGCTGCTCTCCTCCGGTGGCAACGCTTCCGGACCGGTCTCCTTCATGCGCGGCGCCGACGCCTCCGCGGGAACCATCAAGTCCGGTGGCGCCACCCGCCGCGCGGCCAAGATGGTCATCCTGGACGTCGACCACCCCGACATCGAGGACTTCATCCAGACCAAGGTCAAGGAAGAAGAGAAGATCCGCGCCCTGCGTGACGCGGGCTTCGACATGGACCTGGGCGGCGACGACATCACGTCGGTGCAGTACCAGAACGCCAACAACTCGGTCCGCGTGAACGACACGTTCATGAAGGCCGTGGAGAACGGCGACAAGTTCGGCCTGACGTCCCGCATGACCGGCGAGGTCATCGAGGAGGTCGACGCCAAGGAGCTCTTCCGCAAGATGGCCGAGGCCGCCTGGGCCTGCGCCGACCCGGGCATCCAGTACGACGACACCATCAACCAGTGGCACACGTGCCCGGAGTCCGGCCGTATCAACGGCTCGAACCCGTGCAGCGAGTACATGCACCTGGACAACACGTCCTGCAACCTCGCCTCGCTGAACCTGATGAAGTTCCTCAAGGACGACGGCAAGGGCCTCCAGTCCTTCGAGGTCGAGCGCTTCGCCAAGGTCGTCGAGCTCGTCATCACCGCGATGGACATCTCCATCTGCTTCGCCGACTTCCCGACGCAGAAGATCGGTGAGAACACGCGCGCGTTCCGCCAACTCGGCATCGGCTACGCCAACCTCGGCGCCCTGCTGATGGCGACCGGCCACGCGTACGACTCCGACGGCGGCCGTGCCCTCGCCGGTGCCATCACCTCCCTGATGACCGGCACCTCGTACAAGCGCTCCGCCGAACTCGCCGCGGTCGTCGGCCCGTACGACGGCTACGCCCGCAACGAGCAGCCGCACCTGCGCGTCATGAAGCAGCACGCCGACGCCAACGCCGTGGCCCCGCGCGCGGACGACCTGGACACGCCCATCTGGGCCGCGGCCACGGAGTCCTGGCAGGACGTGCTGCGCCTCGGCGAGAAGAACGGTTTCCGTAACTCGCAGGCGTCCGTCATCGCGCCGACCGGCACCATCGGTCTCGCGATGTCCTGCGACACCACCGGACTTGAGCCCGACCTCGCCCTGGTCAAGTTCAAGAAGCTGGTCGGCGGCGGCTCGATGCAGATCGTCAACGGCACCGTCCCGCAGGCCCTGCGTCGCATGGGCTACCAGGAGGAGCAGATCGAGGCGATCGTCGCCCACATCGCCGACAACGGCAATGTGATCGACGCCCCGGGGCTCAAGCAGGAGCACTACGAGGTGTTCGACTGCGCCATGGGCGAGCGCTCCATCTCCGCGATGGGTCATGTCCGCATGATGGCCGCCATCCAGCCCTGGATCTCCGGCGCGCTCTCCAAGACGGTCAACCTGCCGGAGACGGCGACCGTCGAGGACGTCGAAGAGGTCTACTTCGAGGCGTGGAAGCTGGGCGTCAAGGCGCTCGCGATCTACCGCGACAACTGCAAGGTCGGCCAGCCCCTCTCCGCCAAGACCAAGGAGAAGGAGAAGATCGAGGTCACCGCCAAGGCCGAGGAGACCATCCGTACCGCGGTCGAGAAGGTCGTCGAGTACCGCCCCGTCCGCAAGCGCCTCCCCAAGGGCCGCCCGGGCATCACGACCTCCTTCACGGTCGGCGGCGCCGAGGGTTACATGACCGCCAACTCCTACCCGGACGACGGTCTCGGTGAGGTCTTCCTGAAGATGTCGAAGCAGGGCTCGACCCTCGCGGGCATGATGGACGCCTTCTCGATCGCCGTCTCCGTAGGCCTGCAGTACGGCGTGCCCCTGGAGACGTACGTCTCCAAGTTCACGAACATGCGCTTCGAGCCGGCCGGCATGACGGACGACCCGGACGTGCGGATGGCGCAGTCGATCGTCGACTACATCTTCCGCCGCCTGGCGCTCGACTTCCTGCCCTTCGAGACGCGCTCCGCGCTCGGCATCCACTCCGCCGAGGAGCGCCAGCGTCACCTGGAGACCGGTTCGTACGAGCCATCCATCGACGATGTCGAGGTCGACGTAGAGGGCCTGGCCCAGTCGGCGCCGCGCGCCCAGGAGTTGAAGGCCGTGGCCGCGCCGAAGGCCGTGGTCGAGGCGGCCAAGCCCGCTCCGCAGCAGGCGCACACCAGCGCCGAGCTGGTGGAGATGCAGCTGGGCATCCAGGCCGACGCCCCACTCTGCTTCTCCTGCGGTACGAAGATGCAGCGGGCCGGTTCCTGCTACATCTGCGAGGGGTGCGGCTCGACCAGCGGCTGCAGCTGATCAACTGTAGCTGCTTGAAGTGAACTAGCTGGTCAGGGCGGCGGAGTCGGTATCAGGACTCCGCCGCCCTCAGCATGTCCCGGCCCACGGCGAATCCGGTTTCCCAGCGGAACGATCAGCGGTTAATCTCCCTCGACGCGCATAGCGTGCGCACAGGGGAGGGTGGGGGCATGGTCGACGATTCCGTCGAACCCGAAAGAGGTATCAGGGCGGGGGCCCAGGCAGTCGCGGCGGTGGTGGTGGTCGGTGGTGTCGTGGGCGGTATGTGGGGACTTGGGGGAGTCCTGCCGAAGACGACGTCACGAGACAGCGCACCGGCGACCTGCTCGGCGAGCGCGGACAACGCCCTGCCGGCGAAGTACGTCTCGCCGACGGCGCTCTGTACGGCGCTGAACCGCACGGACCTTCCGGCGCTGCTGGGGACTCCGGACGAACACGCGGAGACCGCGTCGGGCAGCGCGGGCTGGATGACGCTCGCCGGCGGCACCAAGATCGCCAGCCCCGAGGCCGACGTAGACCTGACGACCTACTCCGTGCGGCTGTCGGCGTCCTACGACGACGTTCCCGTCGCACAGGCGGCCCGGTACGTGGACTCCAGCTCGGAGGTGAAGATGGTCCTGGGGCACCCGGCCGTTCTCTACTCGGACCAGACCATCGCGATCAGCTTCAACCTCGGCGGCGGGAAGGCCAGTACGGGCCCTGGGGGCATCGCCCGCAGCTTGCTGGTCTCCACGACCGCGAAGGATGGCGGCGACTCCTTCGAGATATCCATCTGGCGTCAGGACGACGTGCCGCCCGATGACGAGGCGCTGTTCCGCATCGCCGAGGAGGTGCTGCCGACGGTCCCGGGCTGGACCGCCGGCTGACGCGCCGTCCCGATGGGCTCAGGGCTGCTGTGGCCTGCCCATCGTCCTGGTGAAGGTCGCGGGGTCGTCCTCGAAGCCCCGGATGCCGGGATGGAAGTCCCAGCTTCCGGAGTCGTCCCGGACGAACTCCCCGACCGTCGCCGCCGTAGCGCCGAGGACGTCACCGAAGTCGTCCTCGGTGAGGATGGTGTACCCCTCGCGGATGCGCAGCTTCGGGTTGAGGACATTGACGAACGTGCGGTGGGTGACCCGCTGTTGGATGACGACACCGACCACCACGCGCGCGTACCGGTCGGCGAGCCGGTCGAGCTCCAGCGTCATGACCTCGTCCCAGCCGAAGCCCTTGCCGTCCTTGCTGTCCCGGTTGAGATAGATGGTGCCGTCGGGCGAGCGGCTGTCGAAGTGCACCGCGTACGCGGGAGCGCCGTACAGATCGCCCGCCACATACGTGGTGGCGACGATGTCCAGATCGACGGGCGGCTGCCCGGTGGGACTCGGATCCCACTGGAGCCCGACTTCGGCCTTGCGGATCCCCTTGTTGAGGCCGTTCACCACGGTTCCCCTTCCCCGTTCGCCTCGATCGCGCGCCCCAACTACTGGGCGATCAGCGTGCGTTGTCCATCGTGCCACGCGCGCGGGGGCGCATGCGCCGACGATCTCAGCCGGAGCGTGACCGGGGCCACGCTCCGTGGCCTTACGATGGCGCGGTGCTGGTCAAGTGGATTCGCTGCACCGTGATGGACCGCCGCGGCTTCGAGCGCGGGCAGCGAAAGTGGGCGGGGCTTCTGGGGGAGCCGGGATTTCGGGGACAGGGGGGAGGCTGGAGCAGAGCGCGGCCAAGGGTGGCACACATTTTCGCGTTCTGGGAAAGCCGTGCCTTCTACGACTCCTTCATGGCCCGATCCCACGACCGGCTGGCGTCGGCCCAGGCGGGCACCTTCAAGGATGCGCAGGTCAAGCTGTTCGATCACCGCTTCGACGTGAAGACCGGCTTCGAACCGCGCTTCACCGACGCCGACCTGGTGCGGGTGGCCCTGTGCCGTGTCCACGAGGAGCGCGCCGAGCACTTCACGCTGATGCAGGAGAAGGTCTGGAACCCGGCGATGGCCGGTTCCCCCGGCATGCTCCGCGGGCTGTTCGGCGAGGCCCCGGAACACGAGTTCATGGTGCTGTCGATGTGGCACTCGGCCGCAGAGCACGGCAAGTACCGCTCCGAGCGGGTGGAGCGGCTCGCACTGCGGGCCCAGATCGAGGCGGACGTCGTGTCCCTCACGGGGGACATCGTGCAACTGGAACCGTCTTGGACGGTTTGAAATCCGAACTGACGTCGTCGGCGTCGCGATGTGTGAATCGTGCGTCCCTATGTGGCTCATCGGGCACAATTCGTGTGACCTACGCCGTATGGAGCCCGTACGAGTGCTCGATATCCCGTCACTCGATCTAGGGTTTTGGCATGGCACGACCACGGCGCATCGTCCTTGTCCGGCACGGCGAGTCAACGGGCAATGTTGATGACACCGTCTACGAGCGTGAACCCGACCATTCTCTGGCGCTGACCGACCAGGGCTGGCGGCAGGCGGAGGAGACCGGAAAGCGGTTGCGGGAGGTGTTCGGCCGCGAGCGCATCAGCGTGTACGTCTCCCCGTACCGCCGCACGCACGAGACCTTCCGCGCCTTCCATCTCGATCCCGACCTCGTCCGCGTACGCGAGGAACCCCGGCTGCGCGAACAGGACTGGGGGAACTGGCAGGACCGCGACGACGTACGCCTCCAGAAGGCGTACCGGGACGCGTACGGGCACTTCTTCTACCGCTTCGCGCAGGGCGAGTCCGGCGCCGACGTCTACGACCGGGTGGGCGGCTTCCTGGAGAGCCTGTACCGCAGTTTCGAGGCCCCCGACCACCCGCCGAACGTGCTCCTGGTGACGCACGGCCTGGCGATGCGGTTGTTCTGCATGCGCTGGTTCCACTGGACGGTCGCCGAGTTCGAGTCGCTGTCGAATCCGGGGAACGCCGAGATGCGGATGCTCGTTCTGGGAGACGACGGCAGGTACGCGCTGGACCGGCCGTTCGACAGCTGGCGAGACCCGAAACCGTACGGGATCACCGGATAGAGTTGCCGACCGATGATCCCTGACTCCTCTTCCGACACTCCCGACCCTTCTGTTTCTCTTACCTCTGCCAGCTCGCCCGATGTGCGCCTGGACCGCGCCCTGGCGAGCTTGCGTGGACTCGCCGTGGGCGACGCGCTGGGCTCACAGTTCTTCGTCCCCGTTAACTACCCGCTGCTCAAGCGCCGCGAACTACCCCCAGGGCCTTGGCAGTGGACGGACGACACAGAGATGGCCTGCTCCGTAGTAGCCGTCCTGGCAGCTCACCACCGCATCGACCAGGACGCCCTGGCGCACTCCTTCGCGGAACACCACGACTTCGACCGCGGCTACGGCCCCGCCGTCAACCGGCTGTTGCGCCTCGTCCGCGAGGGCGGCGACTGGCGTGAACTGTCCGCCGCGCTCTTCAACGGACAGGGGTCATGGGGCAACGGCGCGGCGATGCGCATCGCACCCCTGGGCGCCTGGTACGCGGACGACCCCGAACAGGCGACCCACCAGGCGGAGATCTCCGCCTACCCGACGCACCAGCACCGTGAGGCCGTGGTCGGTGCCATGGCCGTCGCCGCGGCCGCCGCGCTGGCCGCGGCCCCCGGTGGTCCGCCCGGCCCCGGAGAACTCCTCGACGGCGTCATCGCACTCGTACCGAAGAGCGCCGTCGGAGCGGGCCTGCGGCGCGCCCGGGACATGCTCGACTACGCCGATCCGGGCACCGTCGCGGCCGTACTGGGCTGTGGACGCCGTACGTCCGCTCACGACACGGTCCCCTTCGCGCTCTGGTCGGCGGCGCGCGGCCTCGGCGACTACGAGGGGGCGTTCTGGGCCACCTCCCAGGTCGGCGGGGATGTGGACACCAACTGCGCCATCGTGGGCGGTGTGATCGCCGGTGGGAAGGCGGGGACGCCGCCCGCCGGGTGGGTGGGGCAGACGGAGGCGCTGCCGGGCTGGGTTCCGACGTCCGTCTGACGTCTTCGACTGCTCACCCGGGCGGTACCGCCCGCACGCGCTGAAACTCTCTGTGCTTGCCGGGAACTCTCCGTGACCGACCGGCCGTTGTCCTGGTAGCTGCTGTGTGGCACATGAGTCCGCACGGGCAGACAGGACACGACAGTTGCAGGGGGGCGAGGTATGAGGATTTCGTCGGCGACTCTCGGCCGGGCCCTGATCGGGCCCGGCCGGTCAGCCGATCCCCGGACCCGCCGTGCCCGCGAGGGCCTCGAGGTCGCTCTTGCGGACCCGGATCACCAACCAGGCGGTGACCAGGGCGAGTACGGCCATCGCGGCGGCCGGGATGAAGGCCGTCGAGATTCCGTGCGCGAGCACCTCGTGCCCCCACGGCGCCGGCAGTTGGTGCGTCTTGGAGAAGGTCTCCTTCTGCTCCGCCGATCCGTCGGCCAGGAACTTCGGCAGCTGCTTCTTCGCCTCGTCCTTGCCGGCCGAGCCGAACACCGTCGTGAGGATGGACAGACCGAGCGAACCGCCCACCTGCTGCATGGTGTTGAGCAGCGCGGACGCCGCGCCCGCCTCGTGCTGGGCGACACCGGAGACGGCGGTTACCGTCAGCGTGACGAAGTTCAGACCCATCCCGAAGCCGAACACCAGCATCGGGCCGAGCACCCCACCGGCGTACGAACTGTCCGAGCTGATCAGGGTCTGCCAGGTCAGCCCGATGACCGCGAGAGCCGAGCCGACGAGCATGAACGGCCGTGGCCCGAACGTCGGCAGGAACCGTTGGGACAGTCCCGCGCCGGCCGCGATCACGACGGTCACCGGCAGGAAGGCGAGACCGGCCTGGATCGGGGTGTACCCCAGCACGTTCTGCACGAAGAGCACGATGTAGAAGAACATGCCGAACATCGCGGCGGCCAGGCTCAGCATGATCACGTAGGTGCCCGAGCGATTGCGGTCGGCGAACATCCTGAGCGGGGTGATCGGTTCCTTCGCCCGGTTCTCGGTGATCACGAAGGCCAGCAGCAGGACGGCGGCCGCGGCGAAGGATCCGATGGTCAGGCTGTCGCGCCAACCCTGGTCCGCCGCGCGGATGAAGCCGTACACGAGCGACGCCATGCCCGCCGTCGAGGTCAGCGCGCCCGTGATGTCGAAGCGGCCGGTGTGCCGTTCGGACTCGCTGATGTACAGCGGCGTGAGGACGGCGATCAGCAGGCCGATCGGCAGGTTGACGAAGAACACCCAGCGCCAGTCGAGCCACTCGGTGAGCATGCCGCCCGCGAGCAGGCCGATCGCGCCACCGCCCGCCGAGACCGCGGCGAAGACTCCGAACGCCCTGTTCCGCTCCGGGCCTTCGGGGAACGTGGTGGTGATGAGCGCCAGCGAGGTGGGCGACGCGATCGCGCCACCCACGCCCTGCAGGACGCGTGCGGCCAGCAACTGCCAGGGCTCCTGGGCGAGGCCGCCGAGCAGCGACGCGAAGGTGAAGAGCAGGATGCCGGTCATGAACACCCGGCGTCGGCCGAGGATGTCGCCGGCCCGGCCGCCGAGAAGCAGCAGGCCGCCAAAGGTCAGCGTGTAGGCGCTGACGACCCATGTGAGGTCGGTGGTGCTGAAGCTGAGCGCGGCTTGAATGTGCGGAAGGGCGATGTTCACAATCGTCGCGTCGAGTACGACCATGAGTTGGCAGGCCGCGATGACCGCGAGTGCGATGCCGGGATGTCCCTCCCGGCGGGCCGCTCCTGGTTTTGGGTCCTTCATCAACTGAGAGGTTGTCACTATGGGTCCCCCACAAGTGTGTTAGTGAACGCTCGCGTTCACTGTCGCGTCAACGGTAGTGAGTCCCCGCTAGTGAACGCAAGCGTTCACTTAAGCCGCTTTCGCGCGGCGCCTCCCCCGTCGCTGCCGCGTGATGTGTCCCCGTTCCCCGGAAGCCCCACTTCCACTGCTCGCTGGAGATATCTAGATGGTTACCTCGGGCTGGACGGCCGCTCCCGCTCAGACGGCCTCCCTCCGCCGCCGCGGCGCCGTGCTCGAACGCGCGATCCTGGACGCCGCGTTGGAGCAACTCAGTACGGTCGGATGGAACGCCCTCACGATGGAGGGCGTCGCCGCCGGTGCTCAGACGGGCAAGGCCGCGGTCTACCGACGCTGGTCCTCCAAGGAGGACCTGGTCGCGGACGCGCTGCAGGCTGGACTGCCACGTCTGGAGGAGGCGCCCGATCTCGGGAACGTGCGTGAGGATCTGCTGGCGTTGTGCGTGCAGGCGCGCGACGCGATGTACTCGCGCCCCGGATACGCCTTGCGCTCGGTGATTCACGAATGCGACACGGCGCAGGCGGAGCGCTTCCACGGCGTGATCTTCGAAGGGGTCGTGGAACCGGTGATCCGCCTGCTCGGCGAGGTGGTCAACCGCGGAATAGGGCGAGGCGAGGTCCGCTCCGACGCCTCCAACGGCTATGTGCTGGACGCCATTCCGGCGATGATGATGTACCGCTCGAAGATGTGCGGCAGCGAATGGACCGACGGCGACATCGAGGAAATGCTCGACCAGTTGATGCTTCCGCTGCTCCGGCCCGGCGGTGCGTGAAGCCGGCTCGGCACGGACTCGCGGGGGCCTCGGGGAACCCGGGTGTCGCAGGGGGTTCCGGGCGGCGTAGGCTGAGCGCGCCATGCCGTACGAACCACCTACTCATGCCGTCGAGCGCTCACTCCGCGCCACGACCGGGGCCAAGGTCATTGCCGGCGTCGACGAGGTGGGGCGCGGCGCGTGGGCCGGCCCCGTCACCGTCTGCGCGGCGGTCACCGGACTGCGCCGACCCCCCGAAGGCCTCACCGACTCCAAGCTCATCGCGGTCAGACGACGCACCGAACTCGCCGAAGAACTCCGCAAGTGGGTCACGGCGTACGCCTTGGGGCATGCCTCCCACGAAGAGATCGACGACCTGGGGATGACGGCCGCGCTGCGGCTCGCCGCGGTGCGTGCTCTGGAGGCCTTGCCCGTTCGCCCCGACGCGGTCATCCTCGACGGGAAGCACGATTACCTCGGGGACCCCTGGCGGGTCCGTACGGTGATCAAGGGCGACCAGTCGTGCGTGGCGGTCGCGGCCGCTTCGGTGATCGCCAAGGTTCAGCGCGACAAAATGATGGCCGAACTGGGCATCGACCATGCAGACTTCGCTTTCGCGGCCAACGCCGGGTATCCCTCGCCCGTGCACAAGGCCGCACTGGAGGAGCGGGGCCCCACCCCGTACCACCGGTTGTCGTGGGCGTATCTTGATGCGCTGCCCCAGTGGCGGCACCTCAAGAAGGCCCGCAGCTGGGCGGAGGGAAGCGTTCCGAAGATCGAGGGCCAGCTCGGTTTCGACTTCTGACCGTTCCGCTCGCACTCATGTGCCACCCGCTGCCGCAAGCCGCACCAGCGTTTGATAAAAATCAGCCCATGCCTCTCATTCCCGAGGAGCCTCAGATTCACGAGAGCGCCCAGGGTCCCAGCGCCACTCCGGCCAGCAGCCGCGTCGCGCCGACCCCCCGCCCTGTACCCGGTCCCCGCCCCGCGGCTCCGTCGCGTCCCGGTCGTCCCGGCCCCCTGCGGCCCACGGCACCGGCGCAACGTACGCCGCGCGACGTGGCCGTGGCCAAGCCCGGACCCTCGGGTCCGGCTGTTCCCGCCTCTTCCGACACCGCTGTGGCGACCCCGCAGATCCAGCTGCTCCCCGCCTCGGCCGAGGGCGCGCTGGACGCTGCCGAGGAAGCCGTGGACCTGCTCCTGGAGTCGGGCCGTGCCCCCGGTGACGTGCTGGTGATCACCACCGGCGAGCCGCACCCGTGGGCCGCCCACGAACTGTCCTTCGGAGAAGCCTCCTACTGGGCGCAGCACGACGCGCGCGACGACGTCTTCTACGCGGACGCCGCCGTCGCGGGCCGGGCGGCGTCCCGTCCCGTCGTCGTGGTCGCCGTCAACGGAGGCACAGCCGCCGTTGCCACCACCGTCCTGCCCCTGGCCCTCGGCCGGGCCGGCACCCTGCTGATCGTCTGCGGCGACCCACAGCAGATCAACTCGGTGCTGGGCGCGGGCGTCTGAGCCGTTCCGGGAACTCCCGGAAGGCTTTCGGAGCGCGACGGCGGTCAGGTGAACGCCGTCGCGGCGGTCTGTGCACGGTGACGCGTTCGGCGTGCGCGGATTTGTGGCGGGGTCGGTCAAGTGGGCCTACTGCGGCCGTACTTCATGGCCCGTGTACAGGCACCGGAGTGTGCCTGACTCGGCGTCGTAAGGACTCCGTAGTGGTGGGGCCGTACGGTCCGGGCGTGGAGCCCGGACCGGTTTCAGCGGGCCGCGACCTTCAGCGGGCCGCGACGCGGCGCAGGACCTCCGAGGCGGCGCCGCCGGTGCGCGGCAGCAGGGGCGGTACCTCGGACATGGCGAAAGGTTCCGGCGTGGAGTCCGCGCTGGGCCGACGGCCGCCGCGCCCCTCGCCGAGCACCTGCCAGCCGTCCCGGGTCAGCGTGATGTAGGCCCCGCAGCGCAGCCCGTGCAGGGTGCAGGCGTCACGCAGCCCCCACATCCACGCGCCGTCCTCCTCCGTCCAACGCGCGTCGCCCTCACGGCAGTAGAGCAGCACGGCCGTGCGCACCGGGGTACGGCGGCGCAGATCGTGCGGGATGACCCGGCGCAGCTGCGCGAGCAGCGCGTTGCGGAACATCCAGCCGTCGGCCGGTGCGGGCCGTCGGACGAACGAGGCGCTCGCGAGCAGTCGCTCGTCCGGGTCGAGGACGGCCACGATCGCGGTCGCCGGTCTCAGACCGTGCCGGGAGTGCAGCCCGCTGACGACCTCACGGGGATTGCGCAGCAACGGGATTCCGGCGGCGGCCCATTCGGAGGGTTCGAGCAGACGGGCGAGAGGGTTGGCGGAAGCGGCGGACAGGTCGGCAGACGTCGACGTGGATGCCGCGGAGGACGGAGCGAATCCGAAGGTCACGGTCCTCCCTTCGGCTACGCGCCCACACTACGGGCGGGGTCGGATTCGGGGGAGCGCGCACCGCAGCAGAGCCCTACCGGGTCAGGGGCGAGCCGTGCGGGGAGCGGACTTCAATTCTTCCTGTCGAACTGGGATGCGGCAACGAGCAAATGGGGCCACGGCCCCTTATCTGATGTTCTGTGGCTTATATCCCTACCCAATGCGTCGCCCGGCGACGCCTGGGACGTTCGGGCACGACACTTTCGTACGCCATTGATGTGCGGGAGGTCCATAGGGAGCCGGTCGGCCCTGGTGCGGGACCAGGGTCTCCGCGCGCTTCGCCACGGCGGGGGATTGGGCCGTTGTCAGTGGCGTGCGGTTGCATGGGGGGTATGAGTAACCAGGAGCTGCGTGCCGAAGCCGACGCCATCCTCGCCGAGCTGGTCGGTGATCCGAGCGGTACGGCGCGGCTGCGCGAGGACCAGTGGCAGGCGGTGGAGGCACTGGTGGAGGAGCGCCGGCGCGCGCTGGTGGTGCAGCGCACCGGCTGGGGCAAGTCGGCGGTGTACTTCGTCGCCACCGCCCTGCTGCGTCGGCGCGGCTCCGGTCCCACTGTGATCATCTCGCCGTTGCTCGCGCTGATGCGCAACCAGGTCGAGTCCGCGGCGCGGGCCGGCATCAGGGCGCACACCATCAACTCGGCCAACCCGGAGGAGTGGGACAGCATCTACGGAGAGGTCGAACGGGGCGAGACCGACGTGCTTCTCGTGAGCCCGGAGCGGCTGAATTCCGTGGACTTCCGTGACCAGGTGCTGCCCAAGCTCGCGGCCACGACCGGCCTGCTGGTGGTCGACGAGGCGCACTGCATCTCCGACTGGGGACACGACTTCCGCCCCGACTACCGCAGGCTGCGGGCGATGCTGACCGAACTGCCCGCCGGCGTACCGGTGCTGGCCACCACCGCGACCGCCAACGCGCGCGTGACCGCCGATGTGGCCGAGCAGTTGGGCACGGGCGCGGGCGAGGCCCTGGTGCTGCGCGGCCCGCTGGAGCGGGAGAGCCTGCGGCTGGGAGTGGTCCAACTGCCGGACGCCGCGCACCGTTTGGCCTGGCTCGCCGAGCACCTGGACGAGCTGACCGGCTCCGGGATCATCTACACCCTCACCGTGGCCGCCGCCGAGGAAGCCACCGCCTTCCTGCGCCAACGCGGCTTCAAGGTGGCCTCGTACACCGGGAAGACGGAGAACGCCGACCGCCTGCAGGCTGAAATCGACCTCCAGGAGAACCGGGTCAAGGCCCTGGTCGCCACGTCCGCGCTGGGCATGGGCTACGACAAGCCGGACCTGGGCTTCGTGGTCCACCTCGGCTCGCCCTCCTCGCCGATCGCCTACTACCAGCAGGTGGGCCGTGCGGGGCGCGGTGTGGCCCACGCCGATGTGCTGCTCCTGCCGGGCCGCGAGGACGAGGCCATCTGGCGCTACTTCGCCGATACGGCCTTCCCGCCCGAGACGCAGGTTCGGCAGACCCTCTCGGCCCTCGCCGACGCGGGACGGCCGCTGTCCGTGCCTGCCCTGGAGACGGCGGTCGACCTACGACGCGGCCGCCTGGAGACGATGCTGAAGGTCCTGGATGTCGACGGGGCGGTCAAGCGAGTGAAGGGCGGCTGGGCGGCCACGGGCGCCGAGTGGGTGTACGACGCCGAGCGGTACACCTGGGTGGCCAAGCAGCGCGCGGCCGAGCAACAGGCCATGCGCGACTACGTGAGTACGTCACAGTGCCGGATGGAGTTCCTGCGCCAGCAGCTGGACGACGAAGGGGCGGTGCCGTGCGGCCGCTGCGACAACTGCGCGGGCGCCTGGATCGATGCCTCGGTCTCGGCGGAGACGTTGACAGGGGCGACGAAGGAACTGGACCGCCCGGGCGTGGAGGTCGAGCCGCGCCGGATGTGGCCGACCGGGATGGCCGCGCTGGGCGTCGACCTCAAGGGCCGTATCCCCGCGAAGGACCAGTGCTCCACGGGGCGTGCCCTGGGACGGCTCTCCGACATCGGCTGGGGCAACCGGCTGCGCCCGCTGCTGGCCGACAACGCGCCCGACGGTCCGGTCCCCGACGACGTCCTGAAGGCCGCGGTGGCGGTACTCGCCGACTGGGCGCGCTCTACGGGCGGTTGGGCGCCGAATGTCGAGGACGCCTCCGCCCGCCCGGTGGGGGTCGTGGCGGTACCGTCCTTGGCCCGCCCGCAACTGGTCGGTTCCCTCGCCCAGGGCATCGCGAGCATCGGCCGCCTTCCCCTCCTGGGCACCCTGACGTACACCGGACCGGACGGCACGCACGCGGCACGGCGCAGCAACTCCGCCCAACGCCTCAGGGCACTGTCCGACGCCTTCGCCGTCTCGGGGGAGCTGGCCGAGGCACTGGCCGCCTCGCCCGGCCCCGTCCTGCTCGTGGACGACTACACCGACTCCGGCTGGACACTCGCGGTCGCTGCCCGACTGCTCCGCCGGTCAGGCAGCGAACAGGTTCTTCCGCTGGTTCTCGCCGCGGCGGGCTGAGGTTTCGTTACGGGGACTCTTGCCCGAGGCGTGCGGTCCGGGCAAGGGAGTGATCGCGTGATCGCCGAGGCGGTCCAGGTGTCCGGGGCGCGTGGGCCGAGTTGGTTCCGTGCCGAACCCCATGTGGCGTGTCCCTGACCGGACTTATCCACAGGCTCAAGCGGAACATCGCGATTCGCGAGATCGTCAAGGCATGACGAACCACAGCGAAACGACCGGATCATCCGGAAACCGTGAAAACGGCGACATCGACCCCACCGCGTACGACCGACACGGCGCCGAGCACCAGGTCACCCTGCGCACCCCCGCCGAACTCGCCGACGCGCTGCCCTATTTGCTCGGGTACCGTCCCGAGGACAGCATCGTCCTCGTCGCCCTGCACGACAAAGACGGCCGGGGCCGGTTCGGCGGCAGGGCCCGGCTCGGCATTCCCGCCGGCGCGGACGACTGGGCCTCCGTGGCACGGCAGTTGGCCCACGGCCTCGTGACCGGCAGCGAGCGCAGGGGAACCAAGCCCGAGCAGATGATCGCCTACGTCTGTCAGGAACCGGCGCCGGGAGAGTCGGGTCGCCAGGTCATGGAACGACTGGGCCCGCTCGTGCAGAAGCTGCGCACCGAGTGCGGCCGACTCGACGTGACCGTGATCGAGGCGCTCTGCATCTCGGACGGCCGCTTCTGGTCGTACTGCTGCGCGACCGAGGGGTGTTGCCCGGTCGACGGCTCCCCGATGGGCCTGCCCGGCACCTCCGTACTGGCCGCGGCGGCGACCTACGCGGGGCTCCAAGTGCGCGGCACGCTACGGGAGTTGCGGACCCGGCTGCTGCCCTGGGAGACGGCTGCCGCGCTTCAGCAGGAAGTCGCCCTGGACGCCGCCGGTATGGATCTGGTCCCGAGGATCCTCGACGATGTCAGCCGAGTGGATGTGGCGCAGGAGACTCTGGACCTCGCCCAGCGGATCCTGAGGCGCTTTGCCGCGGCATCGCACGTGTCCGGCGCACTCCACTCGGACTTCCGCGACGACGCACTGCTCGCCCACGATGAAGCCGCCAGGCTGATCCTCGGCCTCCAGGACCGTACGACCCGCGACCGCGCCGCCGAATGGATGGAGGGCGACGACGCGGTACCGGCCCTGCGCCTCTGGCGCGCACTGGCCCGCCGCTGCGTCGGACCGTACGGCGAGCACGCCGCGGCTCCGCTCACACTCGCCGGCTGGGTCGCCTGGTCGACCGGCGACGACCTGGAGGCGAGGGAGGCCCTGGCCATGGCCCTGGGCGCGGACCCCGACTACCTGTTCGCCCGCCTCTTGCACCAGGCCTGCAACGAGGGCCTGGACCCGGAGTCGATTCGGCGGTGTTTGCGCGCGGAGCGGGTGGGACGGGCAGGGGCGGCGGAAGTTGGAGAGGTGGCGGGCGCTGGCAGGTCGGCGGGGGTTGGAAAGGTGACAGGCGCTGGAGGGGTGACGGAAGCCGGAGAGGTGGCGGGAGTTGGAGAAGCGACGGGAGTCGCACAGACAGCGGGAGTTGGCAAGGCGACGGGCACTGGAGGGCCGACGGGTGCTGGAGAGGTGACGCGCGCTGGAAGGCAGGCCGCCGCCGCTGAGGCCGCCGATGGTTCCCTCAGGCAGGGTGCGGGCGATCCCGGCGACGGTCCGGCACCGGCGGAAGCCTCACCCGCAGCCTCCCGCCGTCGGCGACGTGCGCGGACCGCCGACGGAGCCGAGGGCCGTCCCCGTCCCGCGAACGCGGACGGCCGCCGATCCGGGACGGACGGAACCCATCCGCGCACACCGGCGCAGCGCACCGCACGCCCCGGCACCACACGTGCGCGCGCTCCTAGGAAGGGTGAGTCGCAGCGTTACGACACCTGCTCGGAGGCGCCGCAGCCGGGGAGCAACGGCGTTGAGGGGGACGGGTGATCAAGGGCTTGGGGAGCAGAGAACGGCCCCGCCGGTCCAGTGGTCGACTCGGTGTGTTCGGAGCTTGGTTCCACCGGGCCGTACGGTTGCGGGCGGCGACTTCACACACGGTCAGTGTTCCCAACATGCGGGGCGGCGCTGGACTCACCGAGGGGCACGCGGCGCGAGAAACGGGCGCGTCTGGAGGACGGACCGTGCGCCGGGTCGGCGGCCACCGGGACGGAGTGACTGGCGCCAGCTGTCCGTCCCCGCCACCGAGCCGCCATTCGGTCGGCTTCCCAGGCCGTGGGCGTGACCAGGACGAGCCCGGCTCCGTTCACCTGAGTGGCGGAACGCCTGAACGGGTCGTGTCGCCGGACAGCCCTTGTCCTTCCGGAACCGTCCAACCGGCGCCGAACACGTCTGCGGCGCACAGAGCGCAGAAGAAGCCGCCCATGCACCAGCCGACTCCGCCCTCCGCTGCCGACGACCGCCCTGACTCCGGTGACCCCGAGCCGCGCCCGAGCCGGGGCGCCGGCTCATCGCCGCCGTACACGGGCACAGCCGATCCCGAACATGCACCGCAACCGTCCCATCGGCTGAACGCGCCGGTGAACTTGCCGCCGACGGCCACCAGCAGGCCAGAAGGGCGGACACCCGGCCAGATCCGCCGCCCGCCCCAGCCCGCATCCCCACGCCAGTCGCCATCCATCGCCTCGCCCGTCTCCCCGCCGAAAAACTCTCCGCCGCACCTGCCGCACCCGTCCCGCCCGGCACCCCGCCGCTCCCTCGAACTGCCTCCCACCCACACCACCCTGATCTGCGTGGCCCTCCCGGGCCTCGCCGTCTCCACGGAGCAAGGGCAGCTGAACGGCCGGGGGTTGGAGGGGTTCTACCGCGCGGGTCGGCGCGTGCTCTCCCGCTGTCAGGTACGGGTGGCCGGACGCGAACCACTGGCAGTGCAGGCCAGGATGACGGCGGCCGACCGCGCCCGTTTCGTGGGGACCGTACGGGTGTCCCCGGACTGCGGCCCGGACCCGGACCTCGTCGTCGAGCGGACCCGGCACGCCGAGGGCACCGAGCGCATCACCCTGCGCAGCGTCTCCCGGCGCCCGCTGCGCCTGCCGGTCGAGGTGGCGCTCGGCACCGACATGGCCGATCTGGGCGCGATCGCCGCAGGCAACACGGGACCCGAACTGCCTGCGAGCGTGCACGACTCCGGCCTGCGCTGGTCCGGAGCCGCCGGCACCTCGGCGGTCACGGCCGACCCACCGCCCGCCGACGCACTGGCCTCCGCAGGACTCCTGCGCTGGGAGTTCAAACTGCCGCCGGGTGGCACGGTGAGCGTGGAACTCCGGGTACGGCCGGACGGCGCGGGACCGGTACGGGCCGTGGGTCACGGGGCGACCAGTCCCTTGGCCTCCGCACAGGCGACCGGCGACGACCCACGGGTCCACGTGCTCCTGCGGACCAGCGTCGAGGACCTCCAGGCACTGCTGCTGCGTGACCCAGCGCACCCGTCCGACACCCACCTCGCGGCAGGGGCACCCTGGCGCTGCGGTCTGGCGCCGGTGGAGTCGCTCACGGCGGCGCGGATGACGCTGCCTCTCGGCACGCGGCTCGCCGCAGGCACGCTGCGGACTCTCGCCGGCACCCAACTCCAGCGCGCTGGAGCGCAGTTGGGCATGATTCCCGGGCCGCGCCGTGATGCCGGCGCCCATTTGCCGCCGAGTTGCACGGGGACAGAGGCGACCCTGCTCTTCCCGGTGCTGCTCGCGGAGGCCCGCCGCTGGGGGCTCCCGGAGCAGGAGACACGGGAGTTGCTCCCCGCCGCCGAGCGCTGTCTGACCTGGCTGCGGATCACCGTGGGCGACGGCACGTATCTGCGCGACCCGCACCCGAGCGGCCCCGCCCGCTGCGAGACACAGGCCCACGCCCACCGGGCGGCGCTGCTCGGCGCCGATCTGCTCGACGCGTTCGGCAGACCCGGTGGCGCGGAACTGCGGCAGTGGGCCCAGGAGTTACGCACCGCCTTCCGCGCGGACTTCTGGATCGGAGACCTGGGCGGCGGCCGCCCGGCAGCGGCCCGGGCCCCTGATGGACGCCTCGTACCGCACCTCGGCGCGACCGCGGCCCACCTCCTCGACACCGGGCTCCTGGGCGGCGGCGAGTACGCGCCCGGACTGCTCGACAAGGTGCGGGCCGAACAACTCGCCCGGCTGCTCGGCGGTCCGGCCATGGACTCGGGCTGGGGACTGCGCGGCCTGGGCGTGAAGGAGCCGGGATACAGCCCGTTCAGTCACCGGGGCGGAGCCGTGCGGGTGGCGGAGACGGCGATCGCCGTCGCGGGCCTGGCCGCAGCCTCGTACGAGAAGGAGGCGAGCTCACTGCTGCGGGGCGTCCTCGCCGCGGCCGAGGCGTTCGGGCACCGGCTCCCCGAGATGTACGCGGGGGAGCAGCGCACGGACGGCAGCGCTCCCCTTCCGCACCCGGCGGCCTGCCGCCCGGCGGCCACGGCGGCGGCTGCCGGAGTGCTGCTGCTGACCACCCTCGCGGGCATCCGCCCCGACGCTCCCGCCCGCACGGTCACCCTCCGCCCGGTGCGCAGTGCGCCCCTGGGCGAGATCGGCCTGACCGGGCTGCGGATCGCGGGCGCCCCCTTCTCCGTACGGGTCGGCCGACTCGGTGTCGCCATGGTCGAGGAGGCGGCCGACGGCCTGCAATTGGGAGCGTGACCTCGTGCGAAGCAGCATCGGCCGGCGCTCGGAGCGCAGGACCGGCCACGCATCGCACCGAAGTGGATCAGTCATGGCGGTACCGGCGAAGGGAGTGTTTATCGTCAGGCAGACGACTATGATCGCCGCATGTCCTACGACCCGTCAGCGTATCCGCCCTTCGCCGTCACCGTGGACCTGGTCGTGCTGACCGTGCGCCGCCATGCTCTGTGCGGGCTGGCGGTACGCAGGGGCGAGCCGCCGTTCCAGGGGCGGTGGGCGCTGCCCGGTGGCTTCGTGCGGGCCGACGAGGATCTGTCGCAGGCCGCCGCGCGCGAGTTGGCCGAGGAGACGGGACTGCGCGCCCACGACCCGGCCGTCCCGGTCCAGGACAACGGAGCGCATCTGGAGCAGCTCGCGACCTACGGCGACCCCAAGCGTGACCCGCGGATGCGTGTCGTCAGCGTCGCCCATCTCGCGCTCGCTCCCGACCTGCCCGCACCCCGCGCCGGCGGCGACGCCAGCAACGCGCGCTGGGCGCCTGTCGAGGAGCTGTTGCAGCAAGCGGGGTTCGCACGCGACGGCGACCCTGTGGCACCCCTCGCCTTCGACCACACGCAGATCCTGTCCGACGGGGTGGAGCGCGCCCGTTCGAAGATCGAATACTCGTCCCTGGCCACGGCGTTCTGCCCCACCGAGTTCACCGTCGGCGAGCTGCGCCGCGTCTACGAGGCGGTGTGGGGCGTGGCGCTCGACCCGCGCAACTTCCACCGCAAGGTGACCGGCACGCCCGGGTTTCTCGTCCCGACGGGCGGTACGACGACCCGTCAGGGCGGGCGCCCGGCACAGTTGTTCCGGGCCGGCGGGGCCACGTTGCTCAACCCGCCGATGCTGCGCCCCGAGGTATGACGCCGCAGCACCTCGACCGAGGCGGTCGACCGAGGCGATCAACCGTTGTGGAGCGGGCCGTTCGGTGCCCGGAAAAACGGACATAGCGCGCTATCTTGCTGTGGGTGATCCAGGCCTTCGGACTGACCAGCAACGCCCGCAAGGAGCATCCGCCCGCCGTCGACGACGTCTCCTTCGAGGCCCGTGCGGGCCGTGTCACCGCACTCCTCGGAGCGCCGGGCGCGGGCAAGACGGCCGCGCTCAGGCTCATGCTCGAACTCCAACAGGGACGTGGAATCACCTACTTCAGGGGCCGTCCCCTGTACCGCATCGCCCACCCGTCGCGCGAGGTCGGCGTCCTCCTGGGCGATGTGCCGGGTCATCCGGCGCGATCGGTCCGCGGCCACCTCCGCATGCTGTGCGCCGCGGCGGGTGTTCCGGCCCGGCGCGCTGACGAAGTCCTCGAAGTGGTCGGCATCGTCAGCCTGCGCGACGAGCGCCTCGGCAGTCTCGCGCGCGGCATGGACCGCCGCCTCGGCCTCGCCTGCGCTCTGCTGTCCGACCCGCACACACTCGTGCTGGACGAACCCGCGGACGCCCTCTCCGCCCGCGAAAGCCGTTGGCTGTACGGCATGCTGCGCGCACACGCCGCCCAGGGTGGCACGGTCCTGTTCACCACCGCCGACCCCAAGGAGGCCGCCCGCAGCGCCGACCGGGTCGTCACCCTGGAGCAGGGCAGACTCGTCGCCGACCAGGATGCCGGAGACTTCGCCCGCACCCGGCTGCGCCCCCGCGTCGCCGTCCGCAGCCCGCACGCCAACCGCCTTGCCGCCCTCCTCACCAAGGAGGCCCGCACCGCACACCGCTCCGTCGAAGTCGTACGGGAGGACGGCAACCGCCTTTCCGTGTACGGCAGTACATGCGCCGACGTCGGCGAGACGGCGTTCCGGCACGACATCCTCGTACACCAACTCGCGGACGAGATCGGGGACATGGGGCCGGGCGCCGGAACGACCCTGCGGAGCGAGGCGGAAGTCGTCGACGAGCCGCGAGTGCCGGACACCTCGTCGACGGCCGAACTTCCATCGGCCCGCGCTGACGCATCACTTGCCGAGCTGCCGACGCGACTCGCGGATGCGCCGCTCGCGGAGATGCCGCCGCCCTGCACAGTCCCGCTGCCTGCCGAGGCTCCGCCGCACTCCACCGACCCGCTGCCTGGCGAGACGCCGACGCCGTCCACTGGCACGCTTCCGGCCGAGACCGCACAGCCCCACATCGCCGCGCCCCTCGCCCACAGTCCGCAGCCGCTCACCGCCCCGCTGCCCGTCGCCGAGGAACCGGCACCCGCCGCCGCACCCCACCCGCCGTACGAGACCCACACAGCCACTGCAAGCCCCGCCACCACAACCTCCCGGCTGGTTCCCCTCATCGACCCCGAGAAGTCGGCCGGTACTCATCCCCGCGCGCGTGCCTCACGCCCCTCGCAAGCCCTCACCCTCGACACCCTGCCCCCGCTCCCGCCCCCCATCTCCGTCCGCTCCGCCCCCAGCCCGCTGCGCCCGCTCCGCTACGAGTTGCGTCGTGCCGCCGGTATCGGCACCGGGTTTCTGACCGGGGCCGCCGTGCTCGTCGTGTCCGCTCTCACCGCGCTGCTGTTGGCCCGCATCGGTCACACCCCGCAGCCGCGTCTGCTGGCCGCGTGGCCGCGGGAGTTGCCCCTGCCGCCCGCGGCGCTCGGTGCGGGACTGCTCGGGGCGTTCGCGTTCGGTGACGAGTTCCGCCACCCCGCCCTGGCGGCGGACCGCGGCACCGTGCCCCGCCGGATGGGGCTGCTCGTCGCGAAGCTCCTCGTCTCCGCGGCCACCGCGCTGCTGCTGGCCTTCCTCACGGTGGGCTGCGACGCCGAGGTGCTCTACCTCGTCTACGGACGGGAGCTCGCGCAAGTTCCCGCCGACTGGCTTTCGATGAGCGCGAGTTGGCTCGGCCTGGTCGTCGGCTGCGCCTGGGCCGGCGTTCTGGCCGCGGGCATCTTCCGGTCCACCACGGCCGGGCTCGCCGCGGTGGTCGCCGTACCGATTCTCGTCGTACCCCTCGTGCACAAGGCGTTGGACGGGCCCGCCGTGCGAACCGCGGAAGGCTTTCCGCTGCGGTTGCGGAAGGTGTTGCTGCTGCAGTGGCCCTTCGGGGGAGAGCGTTACCTCTCCGCGGCGGCGCGGGTGATCGCCCAACCCGTGGGCGGGGCACTGACGTTGTCGCTGACCGCCCTGCTCTGCGCGTATCTGCTCACGACCCTGCGGAGCAGGGTCCGATGACGACCGTCCGCACCCTTCGGATGCCGCTCTGCGCACAACTCCCCGCAGAAAGCCCATTTCTTTCCGATAAGGCGTCAATTGCGACGGTGTGAGCGATCACCCTTTCGTGTGCTTTTCACCAAAGACCTCAAGGGAGTTGGAGACAGCGCCGACAAAGGATCCGTGAGTACCCTTGCGCACACCATGATGACCGCCGCCCGCTCCGCAGACTCCGGTCTGGCCGGCCCGGGCGGACTCGACCGCTACCCCTATGCCGAGGCGCCCGTCACCGAGCGCCTCGGAGCCCCTTCCTGGGACGGTTCCGACCCCGAGCTGGGCCGCGTGGGCCGGCGTGCCGCGGGCAGCCGCGGACGCGGGCTGCACGGCCAACTCGTCCAGCAGCTGGGCCAGATGATCGTCTCCGGGGACCTGGGTGCCGACCGCCCTCTGGTGCCCGAGGAGATCGGCCAGCGTTTCGAGGTCTCCCGCACCGTCGTCCGTGAATCGCTCCGCGTCCTGGAGGCCAAGGGCCTGGTCAGTGCCCGGCCGAACGTCGGCACGCGCGTGCGTCCCGTCAGCGACTGGAACCTCCTGGACCCGGACATCATCGAGTGGCGCGCCTTCGGCCCGCAGCGCGACAATCAGCGCCGTGAGCTGAGCGAGCTGCGCTGGACGATCGAGCCGCTCGCCGCGCGCCTCGCCGCCGGGCACGGGCGCGAGGATGTCCAGCAGCGCCTCTCCGACATGGTCGAGATCATGAGCCACGCCATGGGGCAAGGGGACGCGCTGACCTTCTCCCGCGCGGACGCCGAGTTCCACTCGCTGCTCATCCAGGTCGCGGGCAACCGGATGCTGGAGCACCTTTCGGGGATCGTCTCCTCGGCCCTTCAGGTCTCCGGCGGCCCGGTCACGGGCTGTGACCGCCCGACCGACGCCTCCGTGGGGCACCACGCCCGGATCGCCGACGCCCTCGCGGCCGGCGACGGTGCGACGGCCGAGGCGGCCATGCGGCAGCTGCTCATCGTGCACCCCGAGCCGGAGCGTGTGGTGCCCGCCCCGCGCGAACACTGACGCGCGCGGGATGGCCGGCGCGGTCGAGGTGTGCCGCGTTCTCCTGGCGGCGCCCGGCCGGGGCGCCCGTCTTCCGCCGGACCCCGCAGGATCCTTCAGGGAATCCGGCGGGGTCCGGCGGTGCGACGGGGTGTCGGATCTCCTGGAGGAGCGCTTGTCGCGGCCGCGGGTGACCTCCTCTGTCCGTGTCTGACCGTTTTTGAACGCTTACGGGGTGTGACTCGGGCCACGCAGATTGGGCGTAACGCTCGCGGGCACTGCGCGATGACCTAAGAGGTGACAGCCGCGGAAGGGAATACGGACGCCGTTCAAGGCGCTGTGTTTCTTCCCGGCCCCAGCCCGCGCCGTCGGCCCATCCCCAGTCGGCGGTCGTCGGTTCCTGTCCGTACCGGACGGGGCCGGAAGCCGTTTTCCATCGTTCCGAGAGGTTGTTCGTGTCGGCCAGCACATCCCGTACGCTCCCGCCGGAGATCGCCGAGTCCGTCTCTGTCATGGCGCTCATCGAGCGGGGAAAGGCTGAGGGGCAGATCGCCGGCGATGACGTGCGTCGGGCCTTCGAAGCTGACCAGATTCCGGCCACTCAGTGGAAGAACGTACTGCGCAGCCTCAACCAGATCCTCGAGGAAGAGGGTGTGACGCTGATGGTCAGTGCCGCGGAGCCCAAGCGCACCCGAAAGAGCGTCGCAGCGAAGAGTCCGGCCAAGCGCACCGCCACCAAGACGGTCGCCGCGAAGACGGTGACCGCCAAGAAGGCCACCGCCACCGCCACTCCGGCGGCACCCGTCGCCGACGCTTCCGTCGAGGACGACGCCGCCCAGAAGGTCGCTGCCAAGAAGACCGCGCCCGCCAAGAAGGCGGTCGCCAAGAAGGTCGCCGCCAAGAAGACGACGGCGGCGGCCAAGAAGACCAGTGCCAAGAAGGACGACGCCGAGGTAGTCGACGAAGAGGCGACCGAGGAGACCCCCGGTAAGACCGGGGACGAGCCCGAGGGTGCCGAGAGCGCCGGGTTCGTGCTCTCCGACGAGGACGAGGACGACGCGCCCGCCCAGCAGGTCGCCGCGGCCGGCGCCACCGCCGACCCCGTCAAGGACTACCTCAAGCAGATCGGCAAGGTCCCCCTCCTCAACGCCGAGCAGGAGGTCGAGCTCGCCAAGCGCATCGAGGCCGGCCTGTTCGCCGAGGACAAGCTGGCCAACGCCGACAAGCTCGCCCCCAAGCTCAAGCGCGAGCTGGAGATCATCGCTGAGGACGGCCGCCGCGCCAAGAACCACCTCCTGGAGGCCAACCTCCGTCTGGTGGTCTCCCTGGCCAAGCGTTACACCGGCCGCGGCATGCTCTTCCTGGACCTCATCCAGGAGGGCAACCTCGGTCTGATCCGCGCGGTCGAGAAGTTCGACTACACCAAGGGCTACAAGTTCTCCACGTACGCCACCTGGTGGATCCGTCAGGCGATCACCCGCGCGATGGCCGACCAGGCCCGCACCATCCGTATCCCGGTGCACATGGTCGAGGTCATCAACAAGCTCGCGCGCGTGCAGCGCCAGATGCTCCAGGACCTGGGCCGCGAGCCCACCCCGGAGGAGCTGGCCAAGGAACTCGACATGACCCCGGAGAAGGTCATCGAGGTCCAGAAATACGGCCGCGAGCCCATCTCGCTGCACACCCCCCTGGGTGAGGACGGCGACAGCGAGTTCGGTGACCTCATCGAGGACTCCGAAGCCGTCGTCCCGGCCGACGCGGTCAGCTTCACCCTTCTCCAGGAGCAGTTGCACTCCGTCCTGGACACCCTGTCCGAGCGTGAGGCCGGTGTGGTCTCGATGCGCTTCGGTCTCACCGACGGTCAGCCGAAGACCCTCGACGAGATCGGCAAGGTGTACGGGGTCACCCGTGAGCGCATCCGCCAGATCGAGTCCAAGACCATGTCGAAGCTGCGCCACCCGTCGCGTTCGCAGGTGCTGCGCGACTACCTCGACTAGGTCGTAGTCGTACGACACGGAAGGCCCGGTCTCCCCTCGGGGAGCCGGGCCTTCGTGTTGGCGCGGGTGCGGGGCGCGGTGCACTGGATCACTCTGGGTCTTCAATGACCATCCCAGAGTGAGGAACGTGCATGCGTCGTCCCCTTGCCCGGGCGCTGACCCGGCCGCTGGTCCTGGCGGCCGCCGCGTCCGCCATACCGCTGGTCTCCGCGGCCCCCGTGGCCGCCGACAGCATCGTCGTCGGCGGGTTCCCGGTCGATGTCTCCGTGAGCCCCTGGACGGTGGCGCTGTCCAGTCGTGACCGGTTCGGGGGTACCCGGGCGGGCCAGTTCTGCGGCGGTGTGGCCGTGAGCCGGACCGCCGTGCTGACCGCGGCCCACTGCATGGGCGACGACGTCCTGGGGGCGCCGCCGCACCGGGCGCGCGATCTCAAGGCCGTCACGGGCCGTACGGACCTGCTCTCGGCCCGGGGCCGGGAGATCGCCGTACGCGATGTGTGGGTCAATCCGGGTTACGACGCCGTCAGCAACGCCGGCGACTTCGCCGTGCTCACCCTCGCCGAGCCGCTGCCCCAGAGCTCGGTCATCGGGATGGCGGCCGCGGGCGACCCGGCCTACGAACCGGGCACGGCCGCGACGGTCTACGGCTGGGGCGATCTCACCGGCAGCGGCGACTACGCGGGCAGCCTGCACGCGGCACGCCTGCACGTGCTGTCCGACGCGCGCTGCGAGGAGGCGTATCCGGGCGGCGCCGACGGCGCCTACCTCCCCGAGTCCATGCTGTGCGCCGGAGAGGCTCAGGGGGGCCGTGACGCCTGTCAGGGGGACAGCGGGGGGCCGCTGGTCGCCCAGGGGCGGCTGATCGGGCTGGTGTCGTGGGGCAGCGGGTGCGGGCGGGCCGGGAGTCCTGGCGTCTACACCCGGGTCTCGGACGTCCTGCGGACACTCGGCCGCCACCGCGGCTCGCCAGGGCCGCACAAGGGCGTCTGACGGCGTCTGGGAGGCGTTTGCGGGCATGAAAGACGGGCGGCCCCGCTCCTGTGGTTCAGGAGCGGGGCCGCCCGTCGCCGGCCTGGGCCGGTGCTGGCTCGTCGTGGACGCGAAGTGTCAGCGGTCTTCTTCAGGAACGCTTGCAGCAGGAGCGGAGGTCAGCCGCTCCGACTCGTCCTGTATCTCAGCGGCGATCTTCTTGAGTTCCGGCTCGAACTTGCGGCCGTGGTGGGCGCAGAAGAGCAGTTCTCCGCCGCTCAGCAGGACGACGCGCAGGTATGCCTGGGCGCCGCAGCGGTCGCAGCGATCGGCGGCCGTCAGTGGGCTCGCGGGGGTCAGAACAGTAGTCACGTCGCCTCTTCTCTAGCTCGACGAGCTGTCGTACCAGGGTCAACATCCAACCAGGCCGAAAACGTTCCCGCTCGTGGCCTTTTCTCGAAAAATTCTTCCGGGGCGGCTGTCTGCTGCCGGTTGGCGGCGAATGTGCCGTATTGCGTGTCTATGTGTCTGTACGGGTTCGCGCTGTGGGGTCAGGGTCGGGTCCACCCGGCTGGATTGCCGGTTGTTGATGAGGACGTGCCCGGAGCCTAAATGGTTCATGCCCCGAAGGGAACGTGATATGTACTTCACTCCATCGAGGGATCGAACAGGTATACGACCCTGGACTAGTGTGAGGAGGAGACGAGGGTGGCGTTACAACGGCTCTACCAGGCCTCGGTACCCTCTGAGCGGCAACCGAAGCCGGGCCCTTACCCAAAAGGGCCTCATCTGAAATTCAGCGAGGAGCGAACCGCGTGACCGCCGAAACGTCCGTGCCGTCGACAGCGCTGCTGGCAGGAGCAGACCGGGACGGTTCCAACTACACCGCGCGGCACCTGCTCGTCCTTGAGGGGCTAGAGGCCGTACGCAAGCGCCCGGGCATGTACATCGGGTCGACCGACAGTCGTGGCCTGATGCACTGTCTGTGGGAGATCATCGACAACTCCGTGGACGAGGCCCTCGGGGGCTACTGCGACCACATCGAGGTGATCCTGCACGACGACGCCTCGGTGGAGGTCCGGGACAACGGCCGGGGCATCCCGGTCGACGTCGAGCCCAAGACCGGCCTCTCCGGTGTCGAGGTCGTCATGACCAAGCTGCACGCCGGCGGCAAGTTCGGCGGCGGCTCGTACGCCGCCTCCGGTGGTCTGCACGGCGTGGGCGCCTCCGTGGTGAACGCCCTGTCCGCGCGGCTGGACGTCGAGGTGGACCGCAGCGGCAACACCCACGCCATCAGCTTCCGGCGCGGTGTGCCGGGCTCCTTCTCGACCGCCGGTCCGGACGCCACGTTCGAGCCCGGAGGCCTGCGCAAGACCAAGCGGATTCCCAAGACCCGCACCGGCACGCGCGTGCGCTACTGGGCCGACCGCCAGATCTTCCTCAAGGACGCCAAGCTCTCCCTGGAGGGCCTGCACCAGCGGGCCCGGCAGACCGCGTTCCTGGTGCCCGGACTGACCATCGTCGTCCGCGACGAGTACGGCCTCGGCGAGGGTGGCAGCAAGGGGGAGGAGTCCTTCCGCTTCGACGGCGGCATCAGCGAGTTCTGCGAGTACCTGGCGAACGACAAGCCGGTCTGCGACGTACTGCGCCTGTCGGGCCAGGGGATCTTCAAGGAGACGGTGCCCGTCCTGGACGACCACGGCCAGATGACGCCCACCGAGGTCACGCGCGAGCTCGGCGTCGACATCGCCATGCGCTGGGGGACCGGTTACGACACGACGCTCAGGTCGTACGTGAACATCATCGCCACTCCCAAGGGCGGTACCCACGTCGCCGGCTTCGAGCAGGCCGTCGTCAAGACGATGAACGAGGTGGCGCGCGCCAAGAAGCTGCTGCGCGTCGCCGAGGACGACGTCGTCAAGGACGACGCCCTGGAGGGCCTCACCGCGGTCGTCACCGTCCGGCTCGCCGAACCGCAGTTCGAGGGTCAGACCAAGGAGGTGCTCGGTACGTCGGCGGCCCGCCGGATCGTCGCCAACGTGGTCGCCAAGGAGCTCAAGGACTTCCTGACCTCGACGAAGCGTGACGCGGCGGCCCAGGCCCGTGTGGTCATGGAGAAGGCCGTCGCCGCCGCACGCACGCGTATCGCGGCCCGGCAGCACAAGGACGCGCAGCGCCGCAAGACGGCCCTGGAGTCCTCCTCGCTGCCGGCCAAGCTCGCCGACTGCCGCAGCGACGACGTGGAGCGCAGCGAGCTGTTCATCGTCGAGGGAGACTCCGCGCTCGGTACGGCCAAGCTCGCCCGGAACTCCGAGTTCCAGGCGCTGCTGCCGATCCGGGGCAAGATCCTCAACGTTCAGAAGTCGTCCGTCACCGACATGCTGAAGAACGTCGAGTGCGGGGCGATCATCCAGGTCATAGGAGCGGGATCGGGCCGTACCTTCGACATCGACGCGGCCCGCTACGGCAAGATCATCATGATGACCGACGCCGATGTGGACGGCTCCCACATCCGGTGTCTGCTCCTGACCCTGTTCCAGCGCTACATGCGGCCCATGGTCGAGGCCGGCCGGGTGTTCGCCGCGGTGCCGCCGCTGCACCGCATCGAACTCGTCCAGCCCAAGAAGGGACAGGACAAGTACGTCTACACGTACTCGGACCGTGAGCTGCGCGAGAAGATGATGGAGTTCCAGAGCAAGGGTGTCCGGTACAAGGACTCCATCCAGCGCTACAAGGGTCTCGGTGAGATGGACGCCGACCAGCTGGCCGAGACGACGATGGACCCCCGTCACCGCACCCTGCGCCGGATCAACCTTTCCGATCTGGACGCGGCCGAGCAGGTCTTCGATCTGCTGATGGGCAATGACGTGGCACCGCGCAAGGAGTTCATCTCCAGCTCGGCCGCGACGCTGGACCGGTCGCGGATCGACGCCTGACCGCCGAGCCGGGCCCGGGCCCGGGTCCGGGTCCGGGTCCGACCTGACCTGACCGTTGAGCCGGGCCCAGGTCCGAACTGGGCCCGGGCCGCGGCTCGGAGGTTTGGACCCGGGCTCGACCCTCGACTCGGAGGCTTGGACCCGGGCCGGGCCCCTGTGCTCGGAAGGTTCGGCGAGGGCCTGGCGCGATCGCCCCGCTCCTGACACGGACCGTTGTCGCCCCGCCTGGCCTCGGAGCGCTGCCACCGGTCGGCTCCACCCGTGGGTGGAGATCCGGGCGGGCCGGAGATCCACCCACGATCCACCCTGGCGCCGATCTGCCCACCTGCGAATTTCCGTAGCGTCGAAGGCGTCGGCAGCGCTCGCCGCCGGCATCCTCTTCCGCTCACGGAGGCTCTGATGTCCGGGCTGGTCAACGCGTTGGTGATCGTGGCCGTCGTCGCGGTGGTGATCGTGCGGCAGTTCCGCGCCCGTCGGATCGACACCGACCGGCGCTGGTGGCTCCTCCCCGCGATCCTCGCCGTCGTGGCGCTGCGCGAGCCCGGCATACTCGACGCCTACCACCACACCGAGTCGGCCCTCCTGCTCGCCGTCGAACTGGTCGTCGGGCTGGCCACCGGAGCCGGCTGGGCCTGGACCACGCGCCTGTGGGTCGAGACGGACGGTTCCGTATGGAGCAAGAGCACCAAGGCGAGCGGGGGCGTCTGGATCGTCGGCATAGCCCTGCGCGTCGGCCTCGTCGCCCTGGGCGCGGTCGTAGGTGTGCACCAGGACAGCTCGGCCCTGATGCTCGGCCTCGCGGCAACGCTGCTGGTCCGCTCCGGTGTCCTGGCCTGGCGGGCCCAGTCGTTCACCGGGTCGGCAGGGTCGGCCCCGGCGTACGGTTTCGGCGTGACGCGGCCCACCGGGAAGGAGCGCGTGTGACGGAGAACGCCTGGACGCGCTGGCCCTCGCGGGAAGCGCTGGGCCGAGAGGGAGTCTCACGGCCCCGGCGTGTGCTCGCCTGGGCCGTCCGACTGCTGGTGATCGGCGTGCTCCTGGGGGGCGCGCTCACCGGCAATCACGTCCACGGCTGGGCGCTGGCCGGAGGTGCGGTCGGCATCGTGCTGGCGGCGGTCGTCGGCTGGGCGTTCTGGCGCACGACTCTCGCCCACAGGCTCTGGCCGTCGGTGGCACTCATGGCCGTGCTCCTCGGGATGGCGGTCGGGGGACAGGCAGCCGGTTTCACGGTCCCGGCCCTCGTCATCTGGTGCGGTTGTGCCGTCAGCTCTCTGGAGCGGCTGCCCATCGCGGTCGCCGTGCCCGTGACCGCGGTGTCCCTCGCGATCTTCGCCGCGGTCAACAACGACGTATGGCTGACCACCGCGGTCACCACGGCCGGGCTGGCCCTCGCCGGATACACGCTCCGCCTCGACGCCGAGGCCCGGGGCAACGCCCAACGGCTGCTCACCCAGGAGCGCATGGCACGTACTGCCGAGGCGGAGTCCGCCGCGCTCGCCGAACGGGCCCGTATCGCCCGGGAGATCCACGACGTGCTGGCCCACAGCCTCTCGGCGCAGCTTGTGCACCTGGAGGCGGCCAGGCTGCTGATCGAGCGGGGCGCCGACCGGGAGACGATCCTGGAACGGGTCGTGGCGGCACGGGGGATGGCCCGCGACGGCCTGGTGGAGACCCGGCAGGCACTGTCCGCGCTGCGGGGCGAGATGAGCCCGCTGGAGGACTTCCTGACCGAGATCGTCGGTACGACGGGCCGTGCCGAGGTCACCGTTACGGGTGACCGCAGGCAACTGCCCGCCGAGGCCTCGCAGGCCGTGCGCCGGGTCGCCCAGGAGGCCCTGACGAACGTCCGCAAGCACGCCCCGGGCGCCAAAGTGCTGCTCACGCTGGACTACGGCGAGCACGAAGTGACCCTGGACGTACGGGACTCGGGCGGCTCGCCGGGCGAACTGACCGGCGCGGGAGGTGGATACGGTCTGCTGGGCATGCGGGAACGCGCCGAGCTGCTGGGCGGTTCCTTGCGAGCCGGGCCGGACGAGGAGGGATTCGTGGTGACGCTGAAGGTGCCGGCATGACGGAGGAGGCCGTGAGGAGACCCGCGCGGGTCGTGGTCGCGGACGACCAGACCGTTGTAAGGGAAGGCATCGTGATGCTGTTGGGGCTGCTGTCCGGGATCGAGGTCGTCGGTGCCGCCGCCGACGGGAACGAGGCGGTGCAGCTCGTCGCCGAACTCGCCCCGGACGTCGTCCTGATGGACCTGCGCATGCCGCGCTGCGACGGTGTCGAGGCCACCCGGCGGATCCGCGCGGAGCATCCAGGGACACAGGTCGTGGTGCTCACGACGTTCGCGGACGACGCCTCGCTGTTCCCGGCGCTGCGTGCGGGGGCGCGCGGCTATCTCACCAAGGACGCGGGCGGCGACGAGATCGTACGGGCCGTGGAGAGTGTGCTGTCGGGGGACGCGGGGTTGTCGCCGAGCATCCAACGGCGTTTGCTGGAGCGCCTGTCGGAGCCCGAGCCGCAGCCGCAGTCGGGGCCCGCCGAGCCGCCGGACGGGCTCACCGCGCGGGAGACCGAGGTGCTGCTGCTGATCGCCGAGGGCCTGACCAACCAGGAGATCGCCCGCGCGCTGCATGTCTCCACGGCGACCGTGAAGACCCACATCAACAACCTGTTCGCCAAGACGGGGCTCAAGGACCGTGCGCAGGCGGTGCGTTACGCCTACGGCAAGGGACTGGTGCGGCCACCAGCGGGTTGAGTCACCTGATGGGGTGAAGACAGCGGAGAAGAAGAGTCGGGGATCTTCCCGTTCTGTCCATCCTTGGGCATGCAGTCAAGCAACGGTCGTTCCCGCGGTGGCGGGAGTGGTCACGAGAGTCCGGCCGAGAACCACGAAGGTCATGACCTGACCCCTGCCGAGGCAACCGGAAAGGTGAGGTACCACGACCCTTGGTACGACGCGCTCGCGTCCGGCTGGGGCGAGACGGACGGCACGGACGGCACGGGCGGGCCCGCGCCCGAGGTGCCCGCCGCGCGCCGGGAGGACGCGGACCACGCCGTCCGCGCGGGCGATGTCTATCTGGAGGTGCAGCGCAGCGCGGCCTTCCAGGAGGTGCGCGGCCGGTATCTGCGGTTCGTGGTGCCGGCCACCGTCGTCTTCTTCACCTGGTACGTGGCCTATGTGGTGACGGCGACGACGGCACCCGGATTCATGGCCCGGCCGGTGGCCGGCGCGGTGAACGTGGGGATGGTCGCGGGACTGGGGCAGTTCCTCACCACCTTCCTGCTCACCTGGGCCTACGCCCGGCACGCGCGGCTGCGCAGGGACCGGGCCGCGCTCGAACTGCGCTGGGACACACAGGAACTGACACGAGGCATTCGAGGCGGTACGTCGTGACCGGGAACCATCAGACGCTGGCGCTGCTGCTGTTCAGCGCGTTCATCGCGGTCACCCTCGGGATCACCACCTGGGTGAGCCGCAACCGGCATGGTTCGGAGGAGGAGTTCTACGCGGGCGGGCGGCTCTTCTCCCCGATGGAGAATGGTTTTGCCATCTCGGGTGATTATCTGTCCGCGGCCTCGTTCCTCGGGGTCACCGGGCTCATCGCGCTGTTCGGCTACGACGGCCTGCTGTACGTGGTGGGTTTCTTCGTCGCCTGGCTCATGGTGTTGTTCCTCGTCGCCGAACTGGTGCGCAACTGCGGGCGGTTCACGCTCGCCGACGTGGTCGCCGCCCGGATGAGCGAGCGGCCGGTGCGGATCGCGGCGGGAACTTCCTCGGTCACCGTGTCCGTTCTCTACCTGGTGGCGCAGATGGTGGGCGCGGGCAGCCTGGTCTCGCTGCTGCTGGGCGGGACGAGTCCGGCCGCGCGGGCCTGGACCGTCATCGGCGTCGGGGCGCTCATGGTGATCTATGTGTCGATGGGAGGGATGCGGGCCACCACCTGGATCCAGATCGTCAAGGCGGTCCTGATGATGAGCGGCACCATCGCGCTGACGGTGCTGACCCTGGTGCGCTTCCACGGGAACCTGAACCACCTGCTGCTCACGGCCGCCGCGCGCAGCGGTCGCGGTGCCGCCTTCCTGGCGCCGGGGCTCAAGTACGGCGGGGACTGGACCGCGCGGTTCGACTTCATCAGCCTGGGCCTCGCGCTGGTGCTGGGCACGGCCGGGCTGCCGCACATCCTGTCCCGCTTCTACACCGTGCCGACCGCACGGGCCGCGCGCCGATCGGTGGTGTGGTCGATCGGCCTCATCGGTGCGTTCTACCTGATGACGATCATCCTCGGCTTCGCCGCCGCGGCGGTCGTGGGACCGGACACCCTTCGGAAGTCGAACGAAGCAGGGAACACGGCGGTCCCGCTGCTCGCCCTCGACCTCGGCGGAGGAGCCGATTCCACCGGAGGCACCGTCCTGTTCGCGATCGTCGCGGCCGTGGCCTTCGCCACGATCCTGGCGGTGGTGGCCGGGATCACCCTGGCCTCCTCGGCATCCGTGGCGCACGACCTGTACGCGTCGTTGCGGCGCCCGAACGCAAAGCCGCGCAGCGAGGTGGCCGTGGCACGGGTCGCCGCGGTCGGCATCGGTGTCGCGGCGATCGGGCTCGGCCTCGTCGCCCGGAACCTCAACGTCGCCTTCCTGGTCGGCCTCGCCTTCGCCGTCGCCGCCTCCGCGAACCTCCCGGTGCTGCTCTACTCCCTGTTCTGGCGCGGCTTCACGACCCGCGGCGCCGTGTGGGCCGTATACGGCGGACTGATCCCCGCGCTGGCGCTCGTGCTGCTGTCACCGGTCGTGTCGGGCAGTCCCGAATCGCTGTTCCCGGGCGTCGACTTCCAGTTCTTCCCGCTGCAGAACCCCGGCCTCGTCTCGATCCCGCTCGGCTTCCTGGCCGGCTGGCTCGGCACGGTCACCTCCACGGAGGTCCCGGACGAGGCCAAGCACGCGGAGACCGAGGTACGGGCGCTGACGGGGGCGGGGGCCGTCTAACGGGGGTCCGTGTGCCGTAGCCCCGCCCGATTGTGGGGTTGTCGCGTGGCTACGGCGCCACCCAGGCGTAGCGGTGTTCCGGGCGGCCCGTGTCGCCGTACTTGAGGGAGAGGCGGAGGCGGCCGGCCTGTTCCAGGTGGCGGAGGTAGCGCTGGGCCGTGGAGCGGCTCAGGCCGGTCTCGGCGGCTACCTCGTGGGCCGAGAGCGGGTGACCGGCGCTGTGCAGGACGCCGCAGATCAGGTCGGTGGTCGGTTCCGAGTGGCCGCTGGGCAGGCCGGGGGAGGCCGGCGCGGGCGTCGTGCGCAGGGCGCCGAAGATGCGGTCGACCTGCTCCTGGCCGGCGATGCCGCGGCCGCCGACGCGGTCGACGGTGCGGCGCAGCGCGGCGTACGAGTCGAGGCGGGTGCGCAGCGCGGCGAAGGTGAACGGCTTGACCAGGTAGTGCAGGGCGCCGAGGCGCATCGCCCGCTGCACGGTCGTCACATCGCTGGCCGCCGTGATCATGATGACGTCGGTCGTGTGGCCCTGTTCCCGCATGCGGTGGACGAGTTCGAGACCCGTCTGATCGGGCAGATAGTGGTCGAGCAGCACCAGGTCGATGGTCCCGCGTTCCACGGTGGCCAGCGCCTGGGCGGCGCTGTGCGCGCGGGCGGCGACCCGGAAACCGGGAACCTTTCCCACGTACTTGGCGTTGATCTCGGCGACGCGGAAGTCGTCGTCCACGACCATGACGTCAATCATTGGGCCTCTTTCCTCAAGGCCAGGCGAGCGTTAAGCCCGTGTTTCGGCTCCGCAGTTGTAGCGCGAGCAAAACGAGCACAACAGGCTCTTGCGAGCAAAAGAACGGCTTGCGCCCAGAAGACTGCTGTTGTGGTCCGCGCCACATCTACGGTCCCGGCCATGAGCGCAGACACCAGCCCCGCCATCGAGCTGCGGGGCGCGAGCAAGACCTTCAGGACCCCGTCGGGGGGTCTGCACACGGCCGTACGGGGGCTTGATCTCACCGTCGGGCGTGGCGAGTTCGTGGCGGTCGTCGGGCCCACGGGCTGCGGTAAGTCGACGACGCTGACCCTCGTCAGCGGGCTGGAAGAGCCCTCCGAGGGCGATGTGCTGGTGGCCGGGGAGCCGGTCTCCGGCGTCGGCGACAAGGTCGGCTTCGTCTTCCAGCAGGACGCCACCTTCCCCTGGCGCACGGTCCTGTCCAACGTCATGGCGGGCCCGCGCTTCCGCGGCGTACCCAAGGCGGAGGCCAAGGCGAAGGCGCGTGAGTGGCTGGCCCGGGTCGGGCTGTCCGCCTTCGAGGACCGCTATCCGCACCAGCTCTCCGGCGGTATGCGCAAGCGCGTCGCGCTCGCCGCAACCTTCGTCAACGACCCTGAGATCCTGCTCATGGACGAGCCGTTCTCGGCGCTCGACGTGCAGACCAGAGCCCTGATGTCGGACGAGCTCCTGGAGCTGTGGGAGGGCACCGGCGCCTCGGTCGTCTTCGTCACCCACGACCTGGAGGAGTCCATCGCGCTGGCCGACAAGGTCGTCGTGATGACCGCCGGGCCGGCCACCGTGAAGCAGATCTTCGACATCGACCTGCCGCGGCCCCGCAAGGTCGAATCGGTGCGCCTGGAGCCGCGGTTCATCGAGATCTACCGCGAGATCTGGGAGTCGCTCGGCGAAGAGGTCCGCATCACGCGCGAGAGGAGCGCGGCCAATGTCGCCTGACGTCATACCCGAGGACAAGATCGTGCCGGCCGTGACCGAGCCCGGCACCAAGCCGGACCGCGCGTATTCACGCGCGCGTGCCGCCCGTAAACGCAGAGTCGGCGTCGGGGCGGCCCGGGTGCTGCTCCTGGTCGCCGTTCTCGGCCTGTGGGAGTGGCTCTCCCGGGCCAAGGTCATCGATCCGTTCAACTTCTCGATGCCCTCGAAGATCTGGGACCAGATCTACACCTGGGTGATGCACGGGACCGCGCTCGGGTCCCTGGGGGAGCAGATCTGGGCCACGCTGCAGGAAGCGCTGCTCGGCTGGGTGATCGGTGTGATCGCCGGTGTCGTGTTCGGTATTGCTTTGGGGCGGATCACCTTGCTCGCCGACATACTTGGTCCATACATCAAGGTGCTCAACTCCATACCGAGGATCGTCCTCGCGCCGATCTTCGTCATCTGGTTCGGACTCGGACCGTCCTCCAAGGTCGCCTCGGCCGTGGTGCTCGTCTTCTTCCCGGTGTTCTTCAACGCCTTCCAGGGCGCCCGTGAGGTCGACCGCAACCTGGTCGCCAACGCCCGCATCCTCGGGGCCAGCGACCGCAGGGTGACCCTCCAGGTGGTCATCCCGTCCGCCACCTCCTGGATCTTCACCAGCCTTCATGTCAGCTTCGGCTTCGCCCTCATCGGCGCGATCGTCGGCGAGTACATCGGCGCGACCAAGGGCATCGGCCTGCTCGTCGCGCAGTCCCAGGGCACCTTCAACGCGGCCGGTGTGTACGCCGCGATGGTGATCCTCGCGGTCGTCGCCCTCGTCGCCGAAGGGCTGCTCACCTTCGCCGAGAACCGCATCTTCCGCTGGAAGCCGTCGGGCTCCGACAGCTGAACGGCCCCTCGCCGCACCCCTGTTGAAAGCCCCCTTCCTCCCGCACCGCACCCTCACAAGGACGTGAACCGCCATGCGTAAGACCGCCAGATACGCCGCCCTGGCCGCCTCGGGCCTGCTCGCCCTCTCCTCGCTCACCGCCTGTGCCAACGACGCGGCCAGCACTGCCTCCACCGGCTCCGGCGCCAAGGGCGACGGCAAGGGAGTGAAGGTCAAGATCATGGTCGGTGGCCTGGACAAGGTCATCTACCTGCCCGCGATGCTCACCCAGCGGCTCGGCTACTTCGACGCCGAGGGCCTCGACGTGGAGCTGCTGAGCGAACCGGCCGGCGTCCAGGCCGAGACCGCGCTCGTCTCCGGGCAGGTCCAGGGAGCCGTCGGCTTCTACGACCACACGCTCGATCTGCAGGTCAAGGGCAAGTCGGTCGAGTCCGTGGTGCAGTTCTCGCAGGCGCCCGGCGAGGTGGAGGTCGTCTCCACCAAGGCGGCGGGGAAGGTCAAGTCGGCCAAGGACTTCAAGGGCAAGAAGCTCGGCGTGACCGGCCTCGGCTCCTCCACCGACTTCCTCACCAAGTACCTCGCCGTCAAGAACGGCGTCAGCGTCAGCGAGTTCACCCCGGTCGCCGTGGGCGCGGGACCGACCTTCGTCGCGGCGCTCCAGCAGGGCTCCATAGACGCCGGTATGACGACCGACCCGACCGTCGCCACGATCCTCGACAAGAAGGCCGGCAACATCCTCGTCGACATGCGCACGCCCGAGGGCTCGCAGGCGGCGCTCGGTGGGCCGTACCCCTCGTCAAGTCTGTACATGCAGACGGACTGGGTGAACAGCCACAAGTCAACTGTGCAGAAGATGGTCAATGCATTCGTCAAGACGCTCAAGTGGATGTCCACCCACAGCGCGACCGAGATCGCCGACAAGATGCCGGCCGACTACTCCCAGGGCGACAAGGCTCTCTACGCCACCGCGATCAAGAGCACGCTGCCGATGTTCACCAAGGACGGCGTGATGCCGGCGAACGGACCGGAGACCGTCGAGAAGGTGCTCAAGGCGTTCAACCCGACCATCAAGAACGCCGATGTGGACCTCGACAAGACGTACACGACCGAGTTCGTGAAGAACGCCACAGGCTGACGGCCGCGCGGTCGGCATCCGTAAAGAAGGCAAGGGGTACGGCCCCTTCCCCCGCCCCCAACGGCCGTGCCCTCAGGCGCGGGTCGCCCACACGTAACGGTGTTCCGGGCGGCCCGCGTCGCCGTATTTGAGGGTCAGCCTGGCCCGTCCGGTGCGCTCCAGGAGCTTCAGATAGCGCTGGGCGGTCTGCCGGCTCACGCCCGTGCGGTCGGCGATCTCCTGGGCGGACAGGGGACCTTCGGCGTTCATCAGGGACCGGCGCACGAGTTCCGCCGTGGTGGGGGAGTGCCCTTTGGGCAGCCCGGGCTCCGAGGGCGTGGACAGGGCGCCGAAGATGCGGTCCACCTCGGCCTGTTCGGCCTCGCCGCCGCCGTCGAGCGTGCGGCGCAGTTCGGCGTACGCCTCCAACTTGGCCCGCAGGCCCGCGAAGGCGAACGGCTTGACCAGGTACTGCAGCGCGCCCTGCCGCATCGCCGCCTGTACGGTCGTCACGTCCCGGGCCGCCGTCACCATGATCACGTCCGTCTGGTGACCACGTCGGCGCATCTCCTGGACGACCGACAGACCCGTCTCGTCGGGCAGGTAGTGGTCCAGCAGGACCAGGTCCAGGTGGGGCAGTGTCTCCAACTGGCGCAGCGCCTCGGCTGCGTTGTGGGCCTCGCCGGCCACGTGGAAGCCCGGCACCTTCTCCACGTAGGCCGCGTTGACCTGTGCGACCCGGGTGTCGTCGTCCACGACCAGGACCTCGATCATCGCGACTCCTCCTCGGTGGCGGTCTCCCCGGGGGCGGTGAGAGCGGGTTCCAGGTCCGGCTCGGTCAGGGCCTCCGGCAGGATGACCACGAACTCCGCGCCTCCGCCGAACGCCTCCGTCACCACCGCGCTGCCGCCCTGCCGTTCGGCGAGCCGACGCACCAGGGAGAGCCCGATACCGCGCTTGCCGTGGGCCGGGGGCTTCTTCGTGGACCAGCCCTCGGTGAAGACCAACTCCCGTTGTTCCTCCGGGATTCCGGGGCCCGTGTCGCGCACCCGGAGCACGGCCGTACGCCCCTCCGTCCGCAATTCGACCTCCACGCGTGCGTGCGGTGTGCCCGCGACGGCGTCGAGCGCGTTGTCCACCAGGTTGCCGACGACCGTGACCAGCCCGCGCGGATCGATCAACCGGTCGGGCAGCCAGGTCCGGTCGGAGATCCACAGGGCGACACCCCGCTCGGCCGCGACGGTCGCCTTGCCCACCAACAGGGCGGCGATCAGCGGGTCCTGGATCTTCTCGGTGACCTGCTCGGCGGTGGCCCGGTGATCACCGACCACCTCCCCGACGAAGTCCACGGCATCGTCGTACATCTCCAGTTCGAGCAGCCCCAGCAGGGTGTGCATGCGGTTGGCGTGCTCGTGGTCCTGGGCGCGCAGGGCGTCGATCAGGCCGTGCGTCGAGTCCAACTCCCGGCCGAGCTGCTCCAGTTCGGTGCGGTCGCGCAGGGTTGCCACGGCGCCGCCGTCGTCGGTGGGCATCCGGTTGGTGACCAGGACCCGCTGGCCGCGGACGGCGAGCAGATCGGTGCCGGTGACCCGGCCGGCCAGGACGTCGGTCGTACGGCCCTCACCCAGCGCCTCGTCCAGGGAGTGGCCGACCGCCTCGTCACCGATGCCCAGGAGCCGCCGCGCCTCGTCGTTCAGGAGGCGTATGCGGCCGGTGCGGTCCAGGGCGACGACGCCCTCCCGGATGCCGTGCAGCATCGCCTCACGCTCCGAGAGCAGCGCCGAGATGTCCGAGAAGGCCAGGTCCCGGGTCTGTCGCTGGACCCGCCGGGAGATCAGCCAGGCGGCCAGCGCACCGACGGCGAGAGCGCCCCCGGCGTACGCCAGCAGCCCCGGGATCGCGCTGATCAGCTGCGCACGGACGCTGTCGTACTTGATGCCCACGGAGACGGCCCCCACGACCGTGCCGTCGGCGTCGCGCAGGGGCACCTTGCCGCGGGCCGAGCGGCCCAGGGTGCCCTTGTCGATCTCCTTGACCTCCTGACCGGCCAGGGGCTGGCCGGGAGAGGTCGAGACGAACCGGCCGATCTCGCTCGGGGTCGTGTGCGACCACCGCATGCCCCGCCAGTCCATCACCACCACGTACTCGGCCTTGGTGGCCTTCCGGATCCGCTCGGCCTCCTTCTGCACGGGTCCGTCCACGGTCGGCGGGGTGTTCTGGATGTCCTTGACGATCCGCGGCTGCTGCGCGGTGGTCTGGGCGATGGCCAGAGCGCGGTTCATCGCCTCCTGGTCCAGCTGTTTGCTCAGCGGCGCGAGGAACAGCCCGGTCGCCAGGACCGCGACTCCCGCGGCGATCGCCAGCTGCATCAGCAGCACCTGCGAGAACACCCGCCGCGGCAGCCCGAGGCGACGGCGGCGTGCGGGGGGAGTGGGGCTCATACCCCTGACGGTACGTGGCGGGGCGGGGGCGGCCCCAGGGGTGTGGCGTGGATCTCTTGACCAATTCTTGGGGAAACCGGCTTCCAGGAGAGGGCGGTTTTCTGTAGAAGGCCCCCAGGAGACGCGGTGTCGGGCGGGTCAGCCCGCCAGTGCCGTCGTCAGTTCGCGCACCGCCACCACGTCCATCCGCGCGGGTGCGCCGAGGACCGACGCCCCGCAGCTCTCCGGGCGGGGCGGAAGCGACGCCCCCTGGGCGACGATCACGCGCCAGTGGCGTCCGTCGACGTGCGCGACGGTCACCTCCCAGCGCGGTGCGCCGCCGTCCGTCCGTACGACACGCAGGGCGTCCATCGCGTACTCGCCCGCCGCCCTCCGCACGGCCAGCTCCGCCGCCTGTCCGGGCCGCTCCCAGGCCGAAGCACCCCGGCAGCCCTCGACGACCACACGGCCCTCCTGGACGCCCTGGAGGATCTCCTTGATGCCGTGCGCCTGGACCCGCCCGTACGCGTAGCCGTACGGCAGGACGAGCACCGTCGGCGAGAAGCGGTGACCGCCCAGGTGGGTGACCTCCCAGGCGCCCTCGACCCCGGAGGCTGCCAGTTCGGCCGCGAGGGGGCGACCGAGGAGCGCGCAGCAGCGGTCGCGCTTGCCGTTGGTGCAGACGAGGGCGAGTGGGTCGCCGGTGTGGGCCCGCCCGCCGAGCGCCGAGCCGAACGAGTGCGGGTCACCCGCGCCGAGGGCGGCGAAGTCGAGGGCGAGCAGCTGCTCCGGGTCGGTGGTCGTGGCGCTGTACAGCCATACGTTTCCGGGAACTGTGTGGGCCGCATACACCTGGCGTACCCGTGACGGCGCGAGGTCGGCATGCCGACCGGGGCGGCGGATGAGCGCGATCCGTACGCCGGTGTTCACGGCGGCCGCTTCCAGGGCACGCCCCAGCGCGGGGTCCAGGTGGCTCGAAGTGAGCGCTTTGGCACCCCAAGGACCGGGCTGTTCCAGCAGCAGCCACGTCGTCGCCGTGGCCGCGGTTCCGGAAATGGGCTCGTCGAGGTCCCGAGAGACGGTCGCGCACGTACTCACAGAGGTGAGCCTAACCTGACTTGACCCAGGGTGACTTCCGGCCGCGCTCGTGTCCTACTCCGGTAGCGGTTGAGGCGGCCTGGGGCCTACGTAGTGACCGCTGGGCCGCATGCGCAGCGGGCGCTCGCCGTACTCCTCCAGAGCATGCGCGATCCAGCCCGCCGTACGGGCGACGGCGAAGACCGTCTCGCCCGCTGTGGAGGGCATCCCGGAGGAGACGGTCAGTACGGCGAGTGCCAGGTCGACGTTGGCGTGCAGCGGGGTGTGGCGGGCGGTGGTGGCGACGATGTCGCGGGCCGCGGCGAGGGCGGGCCCGGCGCCCGGGAGCTCCTTCAGGAGAGCGAACAGGGCACGCGCGCGTGGGTCTTCGCCCGGGTAGAGCCGGTGGCCGAGTCCGGGGATACGGCGGCCCGCGCGCAGTTCGTCCGCGATCACCGGGGCCGCGTCGCCCAGGTCGAGCACGTCGAGCAGCAGCCGGTGCGCCAGGCCGCTGGCGGCGCCGTGCAGGGGGCCTTCGAGGACCCCCAGGCCGGAGGAGACGGCCGCGTAGGGGTGGGCGCGGGCCGAGGCGGCGACGCGCACCGCGAGCGTGGACGCGGCCAGATCGTGGTCGACCAGCAGCCCAAGTGCCGTGTCCAGGACGCGCAGTGACGGCTCGTCAGCCGGCCGTCCGCTCAGCCGCGCCCACAGGCGGTGGGCCAGCGGACCCTCGTCGCGATGCGCACGCCGTGCCGGCGGCAGTGCCGCGACGAGGGTGGGGATGAGGATGCGTGCGGTGCCGAGCACGGCGTCCTCGGACAGGTCGAAGCGCAGCGGGTCGGCGGTCGCCGCCGCGATGGCCGCGACCCGCAACCGGTCGGTGGGGCCGGTGTGTTCGGGCAGCGCGTCGACGGCGCGACGGGCGACGGCGACGGCCGCCTTGGGTGCGGTGAACGTGATCCCGGGGCGCAACTCCCCGGTCCACAGCCACTCGGCGATCTCCTCGTAGGAGTGGCGCGCGGCCAGCTCGGTCGCGTCGACGCCCCGGAAGTAGTACCGGTCCTTGTCGATGAGCGTGATGCGGGTCCGTACGGACAGTTCGCCCCCGGAACCCGAACTCCCGCTGATCTCCCGCCTGTTGCGCCGGGCGAGCGCCTCCACCTCCTTGGCGTCGAAGGTGCTGCCACGCCCGCCGGGCTCGCGCCTGCTGCTCAGCTGTCCGCGACTCACGTACGCGTACACGGTGTCGGGCTTCACGCCGAGCGACTCGGCGGTCTCCTTGGTGGTCAGCCGTCGCTCGGGGTGACCGGGAGCGGGTTCTTGATCGCGCATGGAGGCCACGGTATCCATCCCTTACTCATATTGATTCAATCAATATTGACAGGGATTGAGTCAACCATGGACATTTGAATCAAGTCCAGGGAGGAAACATGTCCGTCAACAGGGCCGCAGCCACTCGTATCGAGGTTCCGCGGGGACTCGCGGGCGTCGTCGTCACCGACACCCGAATCGGTGACGTCCGAGGGATCGAGGGCTTCTACCACTACCGCCAGTACTCCGCCGTCGAGCTCGCGCAGACCCGCGGCTTCGAGGACGTCTGGCATCTCCTCGCGTACGGCGAACTGCCGGACGCCGACCGGAGCGTCGCCTTCGCCGCCGAGACGGCCGCGCTGCGCCGACTGCCCGACGAGGTGCGGGCCGCGCTGCCCGCCGTGGCGGCGGCGAGCGGCACGTCCGGACCGCTGTCCGGGATGCGTACGGCGCTGTCGCTGCTCGGCGCGGCGAAGGGCTTCCTGCCGGTGTACGACATCGGCGCGGACGCGCGCCGCCAGGACACCCTCGTGGCGTCCGCGGCCGTACCGACACTGCTGACCGCGCTCTACCGGCTGGGGCGGGGACTCGACCCTGTCGAGCCGCGCGAGGATCTCTCCTACGCAGCCAACTACCTGTACATGCTGACGGGTTCGGAGCCGGACAAGCAGCAGGCCAGGGCGATCGAGCAATACTTGATCTCAACCATTGACCACGGATTCAATGCGTCAACCTTCACTGCGCGGGTCATCGCGTCGACGGGGGCGGATGTGGCGGCCTGTCTGGTCGGGGCCGTAGGGGCGCTCTCGGGTCCGCTGCACGGGGGTGCGCCCAGTCGTGCCCTGGACACCCTGGACGCGATCGGCACACCGGACCGTATCGACCCCTGGATCCGGGAACGTGTCCTCGCCGGCGACCGCATCATGGGCTTCGGCCACGCGATCTACCGCACGGAGGACCCCCGTTCGCGGATGCTGCGCGAGGTCGCCCAGCAGTTCGGCGGGGCACGGGTCGACTTCGCCGTAGAGGTCGAGCGCCAGGTCGAAGTGATCCTGGCGGAGCTGAAGCCGGGGCGTGAGCTCCACACCAACGTCGAGTTCTATGCGGGGTTGGTCATGGAGCTGTGCGGGTTGCCGCGGGAGATGTTCACTCCTACGTTCGCGGCTGCGCGGGTGGTGGGGTGGAGTGCGAACGTGGTGGAGCAGGCGGAGGACTCGAAGATCATTCGGCCGGTGGCGCGGTATGTGGGGGTGGAGGCGCCGGTGGCGGTGCCGTTGATGAGCTGACGGCGGCTCCGGGAACGAGTGTGGCCTGGTGCCGTTCTGACGCCAGGCCTCATCGGTGGGTGATCGAACGGGGACGGGGTGCCGTGCCGCTCGGTTGATCGGTGCCCGACCTGCTCAACAGGGTTCGCGTGGCCGGGGAGGATGCGCGGGGCGGGTCCGGGCGCCGGACGCGTACGCACTCGGGGTCAGGCGTCGGGAATGTCCGCCTTGGCGTCGATCATGATCTCGCGCGGGATGATGACGATGCGTTCGTATGTGGCGCGGGACGCGTCGGTCGGCAGTTTCGGATCGAGTGCCTCGGTGGCTTCGGTGCCCATGATGGCGAAGTCGCCGTTGCTGAGTTCGAAGATTTCCGGGCAGGTTGTTCCGTCAAGGCTTTGGGTCTTGCGTTCCTTGGGCGGTTTGCCGAGCCGTCGTACGATTTCCACCTGCTGTTGGCCTCCCTTGATTTCGGGTGTGAGTACAGGCCTTGAACTGTCGGCCTCTACCCGCGCGGTGCGGGGCGCCGCTGATGACATTCGCGAGCTGTCGATGCCGAGGGGAATGTCGACTTTGGCGTGCATCAGAGTTTCGCGAGTGACCACAACGATTCGGTAGTCCTCGGACAGGGGTGCATCGGCCGGAAGTTGAGCATCCAGCCCCTTTGTGTCATCGGTTCCGATGACGGCGAAGTTACCATCGGCCAACTCGAAGATATCCGGGCAATTCTGTCCGGACACGCTTCCTCGATCTCTTGGAGGAAGGCCTAGCCGACGGATGATCTGACTCACTGTTCAAGTTCCCCTTGGTCTCAAGGCGTTGGTGCCTGCGCGCAACGGGGGTCGACCCTCAGCGCGATCGCGGAGCAGTCAACCCTGTTGGCATGAGGGGAAACGCGTGATTTGCCAGTTCGTTATGGCCCGACAGTGTGAAGGTCCCGGAACGTGCGTCGGGGGGACGCTACTTGACGTCCGGCAGCGTACCGCGGAGTGGGGGATGTTCTAGTCGGCGGGTGGTTCGCCCACGACCCACCATTCGTCACCGTCCGCGTCTTCGAGTTGGCGCAGGAGGTCGTCGACCATCCGTCCGAGTTCCGCTTCCTCGGAGGCGTCGATCAGTGTGGCCCGATGCGGCCGAGTCGCATACCAGTATTCTCTGAAGATGGGATTCTGCAGGATACCCCGGGCAAATCCGAAGAATTCCTCGCGGCTGATGTTGCCGATGCGGTAGTAGCAGAGGGCATTGGTGTACAGGGCATTGGCGAACAGGAACTGCCGCTGCTTCTTGGTCGAGACTCCCTGCTCGTAGGTGTCCAGCACCTCGGCGAGTTCGGCGTCGTCCATGGCTTTGCTCAGCAATTCCCAGTGAAGGCGCTGCTGCTGGGCGATGTTGGCGTCGCGCTGAGCTTGCGTGGTCTGCTCCAGGCGCTCCACGCGCACGCGTAGCGAGTCGATGACGTGTCGCTGTGCGGCCAGGGCCGTGAGGGCTCCCGACGCGAGGACCGTCCCCGCTACGGCGATTGCCCCCAATCCCCGCATTCCACGTTTCTGTGTGGCCATGTCAACCCCCGAATCAGGCGGCCGTCCGCCGGTCGTCGGGGTGCGGGTCGACTGATGGGGACCGGCGAGCGATGGGCGGCGCTTGCCGTCTCCCAGAGTGCCGAGCGGCTCTGATCGGCAGGGAGGCGGAGAGGAGGCGCACGGAGGGAAGCGAGGGTCGCACGAACCGGCGCCTTCCCCAACGTCTGCCCCGCAAGTGCTGCTAACAATCGTTCACTTCGCGGCGATTCTTCCGGCTCGTATCCTGGGGCGGCATTCAACCTCCGTACGTGTGCCGGACCGAGAGCCGGTGCACGCGTCGGCGTGAAAGAGGTCGCACGTTGAGCCAGCAGAGCCCGAGCGCAAGCCCGAGCCCGAGCACCGATCCGGCGTCGGTTCCGAGTCCTGATCCGGGCCTGCCCGCAACCGCGGTTCCGGGCCTGGCCACGACCCCGGTTCCAGGCCTGGCCACGACCCCGGTTCCGAGCCGACCCGCAACCTCCGTTCTGAGCCTGGCCGCGACCTTGGTTCCGAGCCGGAATCCGACCGCGGTTCCTGCCTCGGACCTGACCTCGGCTCCGGCTCCGACCTCGGCTCCGATCCCGGCCTCGGCTCCGACCTCGGCTCCGGCTCCGGCTCCGGCTCCGACCTCGGCTTCGGCCTCGATCCCGGCCCCGTTTTCGGCCTCCGACCCGACCCCGACCCCGACCCCGGTCCCGTCTCCAACCTCGGACCCGATCCAGGACCCGATCCCAGCCCCTGCGCCCACCCCAACCCCTGCCCCGACCCCCGCCCCAAATCCAACCCCGCCGCCGAACCCCCCGCAGATCCCCGTCCTCGTCCTCGCCGGATTCCTCGGCTCCGGTAAGACGACCCTGCTCAACCACCTCCTGCACCGCAGTGGCGGCAGCCGTATCGGGGCGATCGTCAATGATTTCGGGGCGATCGAGATCGATGCGCTGGCCGTGGCCGGGGCGCTCGGTGACTCGACCGTGTCGCTCGGCAACGGGTGCCTGTGCTGTGCCGTCGACGCCAGTGAACTCGACGTCTATCTGGAGCGGCTCGCCCGGCCCTCCGCCGGTATCGACGTCATCGTCATCGAGGCCAGCGGGCTCGCCGAACCGGAGGAACTGGTGCGGATGCTGCTCGCCAGCGAGCATCCGGGGATCGTCTACGGCGGGCTCGTCGAGGTCGTCGACGCTGTCGAGTTCGACGACACGCGAGCGAAGCACCCCGAGATCGACCGGCATCTCTCCCTCGCCGATCTCGTCGTCGTCAACAAGCTCGACCGGGCGGCAGCCGATGCCCCGCGCGTCCTCGGTCTCGTCCGCTCGCTCACCGACCGTGCCGCCGTCGTGCCCGCCACCTACGGCCGCATCGACCCGGAGTTCCTCTTCGACTGTCGGCCGAACGAGGAGCGCGTCGGGCAGCTGACCTTCGACGACCTGCACGAGCACACGGGCGGGGAGCACAGCGGCGACGCGCATGCCGACCATCTCCACGCCGCCTACGACAGTCTCTCCTTCGAGTCCGACTCGCCCCTGGACCCGCGCAGGCTCATGGCGTTCCTGGACAGTCGGCCCGAAGGGCTCTACCGCATCAAGGGGTACGTCGATTTCGGCGCCCACGATTCGCGTAATCGGTATGCCGTGCACGCCGTGGGGCGATTCCTGCGGTTCTATCCAGAGGCCTGGGGCAGTGGTGACACCCGGCTGACCCAGCTCGTGCTCATCGGTACCGGTCTCGACATGCCCGCCCTCGGCAAGGAGTTGGAGGCGTGCAGAGACGGCGACGCCCCGCACGCCGACGAGCGCGGCATGTGGGGCGTCCTTCGTTACGTACAGGAATCGGAGTCGGGTCAGGAGTTGAACCAGGAGCTGGACCAACAACCCGGGTCCGAGCCCGAGTTGGACCCGGATCCCGATCCGGAACTGGACGACTGACGGGCGGCGCTACACCGGCCCCGCCACCACCGACACCGTCTTCGCCAACGACACGCCCGAGCCGTCCCGTCGCGGGTCCATCTCCGGGAGTTCCGCCGGGGTGCCGTCCCGTTGCGCGGCCTTCGCCGGTACGGGGCCCGCCCAGGCCAGGGACAGGCAGTCCTCGCCCTTCAGGAAGCGCTGGCAGCGGACGCCGCCGGTGGCGCGGCCCTTGCGGGGGTACTGGTCGAACGGGGTCAGCTTGGCCGTCGTCTGGACGGAGTCGTCCAGGGTGCCGCGCGAGCCCGCGACCGTGAAGACGACCGCGTCCACAGCCGGGTCGACCGCCGTGAAGGAGATGACCTTCGCGCCCTCGGTGAGTTTGATGCCCGCCATGCCGCCGGCCGCGCGGCCCTGGGGGCGTACCTGGGAGGCCTGGTAGCGCAGCAGTTGGGCGTCGTCCGCGATGAAGACCAGGTCCTCCTCGCCGGTGCGCAGCTCGACCGCGCCGACGATCCGGTCGCCGTCCTTGAGCGTGATGACCTCCAACTCCTCCTTGTTCGTGGGGTAGTCGGGGACCACGCGCTTGACGACGCCCTGCTCCGTGCCGATGGCCAGCCCCGGGGACGACTCGTCGAGGGTGGTGAGGCAGATGACCGTCTCGCCCTCGTCCAGGGAGACGAACTCCGAGACCTGCGCGCCACCGGAGAGGTTCGGCGCGGCGGCCGTCTCCGGGAGCTGGGGGAGGTCCACGACGTTGATCCGCAGGAGGCGGCCGGCCGAGGTGACCGCGCCCAACTCGCCGCGGGCCGTTGCCGGGACCGCCGAGACGATCACGTCGTGCTTGGTGCGCCGGGCCTCGGAGTCCTCCGGGAAGGGCTCGCCGTTCGCCGTACGGGCCAGCAGGCCCGTAGAGGAGAGCAGTACCCGGCACGGGTCGTCGGCGACCTGGAGCGGCACGGTGGCGGCGGGGGCGCCCGCCGACTCCAGCAGGACCGTACGCCGGTCGGTGCCGAACTTCTTTGCCACCGCGGCCAGTTCGGTCGAGACCAGCTTGCGCAGCTCGGTGTCCGACTCCAGGATGCGGGTCAACTCAGCGATCTCCGCGCGGAGTCGCTCCATCTCCGACTCCAGCTCGATCCGGTCGAACCGGGTGAGGCGGCGGAGCGGGGTGTCCAGGATGTACTGCGTCTGGATGTCCGACAGGGAGAAGCGCTCCATCAGGCTCTGCTTCGCCTGCCCCGAGTTGTCGCTGGAGCGGATGATCCGGATGACCTCATCGATGTCGATGAGCGCGGTGAGCAGGCCCTCCACCAGGTGGAGACGGTCGCGCCGCTTGGTACGGCGGAACTCGCTGCGGCGCCGTACGACATTGAAGCGGTGGTCGAGATAGACCTCCAGGAGTTCCTTGAGGCCGAGCGTGAGGGGCTGGCCGTCGACCAGGGCGACGTTGTTGATGCCGAAGGACTCCTCCATCGGCGTCAGTTTGTAGAGCTGCTCCAGGACCGCTTCCGGTACGAAGCCGTTCTTGATCTCGATGACCAGGCGCAGGCCGTGCGCGCGGTCGGTGAGGTCCTTGACGTCGGCGATGCCCTGGAGCTTCTTCGCGCCGACCAGGTCCTTGATCTTGGCGATCACCTTCTCGGGGCCTACGGAGAAGGGCAGTTCGGTGACGATGATGCCCTTGCGGCGTGCCGTCACGTTGTCCACGGCGACCGTGGCGCGGATCTTGAAGGTCCCGCGGCCGGTCTCGTACGCGTCCCGGATGCCGGTGAGACCGACGATCCGGCCGCCCGTGGGCAGGTCGGGGCCGGGGACGTGCCGCATCAGGGTGTCCAGGTCCGCGTTCGGGTAGCGGATCAAGTGGCGGGCGGCGGCGATGACTTCGCCCAGGTTGTGCGGCGGCATGTTGGTGGCCATGCCAACGGCGATGCCCGACGAGCCGTTCACCAGGAGGTTCGGGAAGGCGGCGGGCAGGGCCACCGGCTCCTGCTCCTGGCCGTCGTAGTTCGGGGTGAAGTCGACCGTGTCCTCGTCGATCGACTCGGTCATCAGGTTGGCCGCTTCGGACGGCCGGCACTCGGTGTACCGCATCGCGGCCGGCGGGTCGTCGTTGCCCAGCGAGCCGAAGTTGCCGTGGCCGTCGGCCAGCGGGACGCGCATGGAGAAGGGCTGGGCCATGCGCACCAGGGCGTCGTAGATCGACGCGTCGCCGTGCGGGTGCAGCTTGCCCATGACCTCGCCGACGACACGCGCGCACTTCACATAGCCGCGGTCGGGGCGCAGGCCCATCTCGTCCATCTGGTAGACGATCCGTCGGTGGACCGGCTTCAGGCCGTCCCGGGCGTCCGGCAGGGCTCGGGAGTAGATGACCGAGTACGCGTACTCAAGGTAGGAGCCCTGCATCTCGTCGACGACGTCGATGTCGAGGATCCGCTCCTCGAACGAGTCGTCGGGCGGCGGGGTCTTCGTGCTGCGGCGGGCCATCGCTGCCGGCTCCTCTTTTCTGGTCGCTCGCCTGGGGGTCGCTCCCCTTCGGCTCACTCTTGCTGAAGCGTGAACGGGGTCTTGACGTGAACCATTGTGGACCGCGGCACTGACAACGCGGACCAGGACCCGGCGTTGGCCGCTCGGCTCCGTCACCGACGGCTGCCGCGTGAGTCCACGTGTGCGACTGCCCGCAGGCTACGCGATCTCGCTCTGGGCGTACGTCCGCCGGGAACTTCGCCGACGGTCCGCACGCTTGCATACAGTGGCGGGACGAGCAGGATTTCTGCGGTTCCAGCCAGATAATCCGCGATCGAAGGGACGTACATGCCCATGGGTCACACGGCCACCGCCGAGGCAGGATCCGGCGGTCTGACAGCGACCGAACACCGCTTGGCCAACGGTCTGCGCGTGGTCCTCTCCGAGGACCACCTGACCCCGGTCGCGGCGGTGTGCCTCTGGTACGACGTCGGTTCCCGCCACGAGGTCAAGGGGCGTACCGGCCTGGCTCACCTCTTCGAGCACCTGATGTTCCAGGGCTCCGGACAGGTGAAGGGCAACGGCCACTTCGAACTGGTGCAGGGCGCGGGCGGTTCGCTCAACGGCACCACCAGCTTCGAGCGCACGAACTACTTCGAGACCATGCCCACCCACCAGTTGGAGCTCGCCCTCTGGCTGGAGGCCGACCGGATGGGCTCCCTGCTGGCCGCCCTGGACGAGGAGTCCATGGAGAACCAGCGGGACGTCGTCAAGAACGAGCGCCGCCAGCGCTACGACAACGTGCCCTACGGGACGGCGTTCGAGAAGCTGACCGCCCTCGCCTACCCAGAGGGCCACCCCTACCACCACACGCCCATCGGCTCGATGGCTGACCTGGACGCGGCCACCCTGGAGGACGCGCGCGCGTTCTTCCGCACCTACTACGCGCCCAACAACGCGGTCCTGTCCGTGGTCGGCGACATCGACCCCGAGCAGACGCTCGCCTGGGTCGAGAGGTACTTCGGGTCCATCGCCGCGCACGACGGCAAGCCGACGCCTCGTGACGGCGCGCTGCCCGACACGATGGGCGGCGAGCTGCGCGAGGTCGTCGTCGAGGAGGTCCCGGCGCGCGCCCTGATGTGCGCCTACCGGCTCCCGGAGGACGGCACGCGCGCGTCCGACGCGGCCGACCTCGCCCTCACCATCCTGGGCGGCGGCGAGTCCTCGCTCCTCTACAACCGCCTTGTACGGCGCGACCGTACGGCCGTCGCGGCCGGCTTCGGTCTGCTGCGGCTGGCCGGGGCGCCCTCCCTGGGGTGGCTGGACGTCAAGACGTCCGGTGACGTCGAGGTGCCGGTCATCGAGGCCGCCATCGACGAGGAACTCGCCCGGTTCGCCGAGGAGGGCCCCACCGCCGAGGAAATGGAGCGCGCCCAGGCCCAGTTGGAGCGCGAGTGGCTGGACCGGCTCGGCACGGTCGCGGGCCGCGCGGACGAACTGTGCCGGTACGCCGTCCTGTTCGGCGACGCGCAGCTCGCCCTGACCGCCGTACAGCGCGTCCTGGACGTGACGGCGGAGGAGGTGCAGGAGGTCGCCAAGGCCCGCCTGCGCCCCGACAACCGCGCGGTGCTCGTCTACGAGCCCATCGCGGACGAGGACGACGAGGACGAAGCGGCGGCAGCGGCCGGCGACGAGAACGAGGAGGCGGCCAAGTGACCGAGCTCGCCACGATGGAATTCCACCCGCAGCCCCAGGCCGGCGAGGCCAGGCCGTGGGCCTTCCCGGCCCCGGAGCGCGGGACGCTCGGCAACGGCCTGACCGTGCTGCGCTGCCACCGCCCCGGCCAGCAGGTAGTCGCCGTCGAGGTGCTCCTGGACGCGCCCCTGGAGGCCGAACCGGCCGGTCTGGACGGTGTCGCCACGATCACCGCGCGGGCCTTCTCCGAGGGCACCGACAAGCACTCCGCCGAGGAGTTCGCCGCCGAGCTGGAGCGCTCCGGCGCCACCCTCGACGCGCACGCCGACCACCCCGGGCTGCGCCTCAGCCTGGAGGTACCGGCCTCGCGTCTGGCCAAGGGCCTCGGCCTGCTGTCCGACGCGCTGCGGGCGCCCGCCTTCGCCGACAGCGAGGTCGAGCGGCTGGTCCGCAACCGCCTCGACGAGATCCCGCACGAGACGGCCAACCCGTCCCGCCGCGCGGCCAAGGAGCTCTCCAAGGAGCTGTTCCCGGCGACCTCGCGCATGTCGCGTCCGCGCCAGGGCACCGAGGAGACCGTCCAGAAGATCGACTCCGGGGCCGTACGCGCCTTCTACGAGCGGCACGTCCGCCCCGCCACGGCCACCGTCGTGGTCGTCGGCGATCTCACCGGCATCGACCTGGACGCCCTCCTCGCCGACACCCTGGGCTCGTGGACGGGCTCCACCGCGCAGCCGCGCCCCGTGCCGCCGGTCACCGCCGACGACACCGGGCGGGTCGTGATCGTGCACCGTCCCGGCGCCGTCCAGACCCAGCTGCTCATCGGCCGGGTCGGATCCGACCGGCACGACCGCGTGTGGCCCGCCCAGGTGCTCGGCACGTACTGCCTCGGCGGCACCCTCACCTCCCGCCTGGACCGCGTCCTGCGCGAGGAGAAGGGCTACACCTACGGCGTGCGGGCGTTCGGCCAGGTGCTGCGCTCGGCACCCGACGGCACGGGCGCCTCGATGCTCGCCATCAGCGGCTCCGTGGACACCCCGAACACCGGTCCCGCGCTGGACGACCTGTGGACGGTGCTGCGCAAGCTCGCCGAGGGCGGACTCACCGACGCCGAGCGGGACATCGCCGTACAGAACCTCGTCGGGGTGGCGCCGCTCAAGTACGAGACCGCCGCGGCCGTCGCGAGCACGCTGGCCGACCAGGTCGAGCAGCACCTGCCCGACGACTACCAGGCGACGCTGTACCAGCAGCTCGCCGCGACCGGCACCGTGGAGGCCACCGCGGCGGTCGTGAACGCCTTCCCGGTGGACCGTCTGGTGACGATCCTCGTCGGCGACGCGGAGCAGATCAAGGAGCCAGTGGAGGCTCTCGGTATCGGCGAAGTGACCGTCGTCGCGGCCGAGTAGACGACCCGTAGCGAACCGAAGAGCGGCACGCGCGCGTGGGGGCCCTGGTGACTGAAGAGTCATCAGGGCCCCTTAATGTCCGAATTGGGGGAGAGGTTGCCTGTCTGCCCTGTGGCATGTGCAACAAATTCCGTGATCCGTTTGGGGATTGAAAGTGGCCCCCCTTAGCGTCGGTCCGGCTGTCCGTCAGGCACCGCGCCGCACTCGCGGCACCGGACAGTCATCGCCGAGTCCCCGTACGGCGCGAGCCAGGGGAGCCGGGGACCCACGTCCCTGGGGTGAATCGGACGCCCGCGCGCACAGCGAGGGGGTCCGTAGGAGACCTTCCTGCTCCGAACCCGTCAGCTAACCCGGTAGGCGAGAAGGAAGGAAAGGACCAGCCACTCCATGGCGTTCACCCGCGCCACCGGGAAGCACCGTCGCCCGAGCCGGACCCACCGCACCACCGTTCGTGTCGCGAGCGTCGCGGCCCTCACCACCACCGGCGTCGTCGGCACCCTCGCCGGCGCCCCCGCGTTCGCCGCAGAGCCCGCCCCCGAACAGACCGGCCTCACCCCCGTCGTCGCCATCGGCGACTCCGTGGCCGAGAAGATCGACGCCCAGGCCGTCGCCCAGGAGCAGGCCGCCGCCGAAACCCTGGCCAAGGAGACCGCCCGGGCCAAGGCCGCAGCCCAGGCCAAGGCGGAGCGCGAGGCCGAGGTGCGCGCCGCCCGCGCCGCCGAGCGCAAGAGGCTCAACACCTTCGTCGCTCCGGTCACCGGCTCGTACGTCTCCACCGGCTACAAGACCGGCGGTTCCCTCTGGTCCTCCGGCGCCCACACCGGCATCGACTTCCACGCCTCGACCGGCACGAGCGTCCACGCGGTCGGCTCCGGCACCGTCGTCGAGGCGGGCTGGGGCGGCTCGTACGGCAATGAGGTCGTGATCAAGATGGCCGACGGCATGTACACCATGTACGGCCACCTGTCCTCCATCGGTGTCTCCGTCGGCCAGACGGTCACTCCGGGCCAGCAGATAGGCCTCTCCGGGGCGACCGGCAACGTCACCGGGCCGCACCTCCACTTCGAGGCCCGGACGACCGCCGAGTACGGCTCGGACGTCGACCCCGTCGCCTACCTCCGCAAGCACGGTGTGAACGTCTGACGACTCACCGCCGCACTTCCCGAAGCCCTGGCCCGCCCGGCCGGGGCTTTCGGCCTTTCCAGGGCCCATCTGTCCAAAAAATATGCATGGATTCCGGTCCGCCATCGGAAATTCCCGCTGATTGCAATAGAGTCACGGAACACACGTCAATCGTCGACGTTTCACGGGGATTAAGGCGGAGGTCGGACATGCGTATTCCGGCGCACTCGGTATGCACGGCGATCCGGGACGACATCGTCGCCGGTGTCTACGAGCGCGGCAGCCGGCTCACGGAGGAACTCCTCGCGCGCCGGTACGGCGTCTCGCGCGTCCCCGTCCGGGAGGCCCTGCGCACGCTGGAGGCCGAGGGGTTCGTGGTGACCCGGCGGCACGCGGGCGCGTGCGTCGCGGAACCGACCGAGCAGGAGGCCGCCGACCTCTTGGAGATGCGGATGCTGCTGGAGCCGCTCGGCGCCTCACGGGCCGCCCAGCGGCGCACCGAGGCCCACCTCAAGGTGCTGCGCGGCCTCGTCAGGCTGGGTCAGGAGCGCGCCAGGAGGGGCAACAGCGAGGATCTGCGCTCCCTGGGCAGCTGGTTCCACGAGACGCTGGCCCAGGCCTCCGGGAGCCCCGCGCTGACCTCGATGCTGACCCAGCTGCGGCACAAGATCGCCTGGATGTACGCGGTGGACGCACCGGCCAACCCCGTCGAGTCCTGGGCCGAGCACGGCGCCATCGTGGACGCGGTGGCACGCGGCGACAGCGAGCGCGCCCGCGCGATCACCGCCCTGCACACCGAGCGCGCGGGCACCGCGCACCGGCTGCGCTTTCCCGGCGGGGCGAACGGCACGGACCGTGTGAGGACTTCGCAACCTCCCGTAAACATGTCCGGCCTGCGGCATTAACACGGGCACCGTATACAAAGAGGAGATAATTCGCGGGGGATTATTTCTGCTGCCCGTAAGTGGAATTGCGAAGGGCTCGCCCGGTAATTCGGACGAGCCCTTCGAGGTTGCGTGCAGTGTTTTGCGGTGAAAAGCACCGCAACCATCAATTGAGGAACCCCCGTGGCGCGCAACCGCCTCCGCGAGAGCGGCGCCGGTTCAGGCGCAAAGGGGGGGCGCGCTCAGACCGTTTCGGGGAGTTCCTCAAGGCCCTCCGCGACCAGCTTCGCCAGGCGGTCGAGGGCCGCGTCCGCGCCCTCGGCCTCGGAGGCGAGGACGATCTCCTCGCCGCCCTGGGCGCCCAGGCCCAGAACCGCGAGCATGGAGGCCGCGTTGACGGGGTTGCCGTCGGCCTTGGCGATCGTCACGGGGATACCCGAGGCCGTGGTGGCCCGGACGAAGATGGAGGCGGGGCGGGCGTGAAGGCCCTCCGCCCAGCCGACGTTGACGCGGCGCTCAGCCATGTGATGCTGCCCTTCAGAGTCTCAGGGTTGTCTAGACCAGTTTCCCACACGTGAAGCGAGCCCGGAGCGGCCCTGTGGACCGTCCGGAGCGAGTCGTCGGACCGCGGCCTCGGCCCGACTTCCCCATGCTGCTTTCTCCCCCAGACTGCCTCGCGCCGTTGTCGGACGCGAGCCGTACGCTGGGGCCCATGCAGACCTCGTCGGACCGGCACGAGTACCCCGCCCACTGGGAAGCCGACGTGGTGCTGCGCGACGGGGGTACCGCGCGCGTCAGGCCCATCACCGTCGACGACGCCGATCGCCTGGTCAGCTTCTACGAGCAGGTCTCCGACGAGTCGAAGTACTACCGCTTCTTCGCGCCGTATCCTCGCCTGTCCGCCAAGGATGTCCACCGCTTCACGCACCACGACTTTGTGGACCGGGTGGGACTCGCGGCCACCGTAGGCGGCGAGTTCATCGCCACCGTACGCTATGACCGCATTAGTGCCGACGGGCGTGCCGCCACCGCCCCGGCCGACGAGGCCGAGGTCGCCTTCCTGGTGCAGGACGCCCACCAGGGGAGGGGTGTCGCCTCCGCCCTCCTGGAGCACATCGCGGCCGTCGCCCGCGAGCGCGGCATCCGCCGTTTCGCCGCCGAGGTGCTGCCGGCCAACAACAAGATGATCAAGGTGTTCACGGACGCCGGCTACACCCAGAAGCGCAGCTTCGAGGACGGCGTCGTACGCCTGGAGTTTGACCTCGAACCCACTGACAGGTCCCTCGCCGTGCAGCGCGCGCGGGAGCAGCGCGCCGAAGCCCGGTCCGTACGACGGCTGTTGGGGCCCGGCTCGGTCGCCGTCGTCGGTGTCGGCCGTTCCCCCGGAGGGGTGGGCCGCAGCGTTCTCGACAACATCAGGGACGCCGGTTTCACCGGTGGCCTGTACGCCGTGAACAAGGCCTTCCCCGAGGAGCAGAAGGACCTCGACGGGGTGCCGGCGTACCGCTCGGTGCGTGACATCGAAGGCCCTGTGGACCTGGTAGTGGTCGCCGTTCCGGTCGAGCACGTCCCCGAAGTCGTCACCGAGTGCGGCGAACACGGGGTGCAGGGGCTCGTCGTGGTCACCGCCGGGTACGCCGAGAGCGGCCCCGAGGGACGCGAGCGCCAGCGCGAACTCGTGCGCCACGCGCGCACGTACGGCATGCGCATCATCGGGCCGAACGCCTTCGGGGTCATCAACACCGCCGCCGACGTACGGCTGAACGCGTCCCTCGCGCCCGAGATGCCCCGCCCCGGACGCATCGGCCTGTTCGCCCAGTCCGGCGCCATCGGTATCGCGCTGCTGTCCCGGCTGCACCGGCGCGGGGGCGGGGTCACCGGAGTCACCGGCGTCTCCACGTTCGTGTCGTCCGGCAACCGCGCGGACGTGTCCGGCAACGACGTCCTTCAGTACTGGTACGACGATCCCGACACCGACGTCGCCCTCATGTACCTGGAGTCCATCGGCAACCCCCGCAAGTTCACCCGCCTCGCCCGGCGCACCGCGGCGGCGAAGCCGCTGGTCGTGGTCCAGGGCGCCGGATCCGCCCCCCAGGGGCATGCAGTACGGGCGACGCGGTTGCCGCACGCGACCGTGTCCGCGCTGCTGCGGCAGGCCGGGGTGATCCGCGTCGAGACGATCACCGAGTTGGTCGACACGGGGTTGCTGCTCGCGCGGCAGCCGTTGCCCGGCGGGGCGCGGGTGGCGATCGTGGGCAACTCGGAATCGCTGGGGCTGCTGACCTACGACGCGTGCCTCTCCGAGGGGTTGCGGCCGCTCGCTCCGCTGGATCTGACCACGGCGGCGACGGCGGAGGACTTTCATCGGGCGCTGTCCGGGGCGCTGGCCGACGACTCCTGCGACGCGGTGGTCGTGACCGCGATACCCGCGGTGGGGGAGGGCCCCGAGGAGGACGCGGCGTTGGCCGAGGCGTTGCGGTCGGCTGCCCAGGAGGTTCCCGGGAAGCCGGTACTGGTGGTGCACGTGGAGCTCGGGGGGCTTGCGGCGGCGCTGTCGGCCGCGATGAGCACGGCCCCACAGGCCGGTGCCAAGACGCCCGGTGTTGAAGGCGGTGTCCAACCTGCCGGCCGTATCGAACGCCCGCCCACCGCGGTGCCGGCATCCGAGGGCGGCGGCCTCATCCCCGCCTACCCCGCCGCCGAGCGTGCCGTCCGGGCGCTCGCCGAAGCCGTGAAGTACGCGCAGTGGCGGCGTGAGGCCGTCGACCCCGGACGGGTACCCGAGTTCGAGGACATCGACGAGAAGGGGTCCGCAGAGCTGATCGGCGGGCTGCTCGCGCGCGGGCAGGGGCTCACGCTCGGCGTCGAGGAGACGTGCGAGCTGCTCGGGAAATACGGCGTCGACGTCCACCGCGCGCTGCCCGCACCCACCCCCGACGCCGCCGCCGAGGCCGCCCGCACCCTCGGCTACCCGGTCGCCCTCAAGGCCACCGCCCCGCACCTGCGACACCGGGCCGACCTGGGCGGCGTACGCCTGGATCTCGCGGACGAGGAGCAACTGCGGCGGGCGTACGCCGAGTTGGGCGAGCTGTTCGGGACGCCGCAGGAGCTGCGGCCGGTCGTACAGCGGATGGCGCCGCGCGGGGTCGACACCGTCGTACGGGCCGTCATCGATCCGGCGGCCGGGGCCGTGCTGTCGTTCGGGCTCGCCGGAGCCGCCTCGCAGCTGCTCGGGGACACGGCGCACCGGCTGATTCCGGTCACGGACCGGGAGGCCGGTTCGCTGATCCGGTCGATCCGCACGGCGCCGCTCCTGTTCGGCTGGCGCGGCTCCACGCCGGTCGACACGCCTGCCCTGGAGGAGCTGATGCTGCGGGTGTCGCGGCTGGTCGACGATCATCCCGAGGTCGTCGCGGTGACCCTGGAGCCGGTCGTCGTGGCCGCGCACGGCCTGAGCGTGCTCGGCGCGTCCGTCCGCCTGGCCCCGCCGCCGGTCCGCGACGACCTCGGCCCGCGGACGCTTCCCGTGTACTGATCCCGTGTCTCCGGTGACCGGTCCCGTGTACTGAGACAGCTGTGACGAGACCGTGCTCGACGGTGCCTCGCAGTCAGTGCGCCACCGTAGGATGGACGTCATGGCCAAGACCAGTACGACGACCCAGGGGCTGCGTGCGGCGATCGAGCGCAGCGGCTACTACCCGGCCCTCGTGGCCGAGGCGGTGGAGGCCGCCGTGGGCGGCGAGCCGATCCGGTCGTTCCTGGTCCACCAGGAGACCACGTTCGACCAGAACGAGGTGCGCCGGCACGTGACCGTGCTCGTCCTCACCGGCAACCGCTTCATCGTCAGCCACACCGACGAGCAGTCCGCCGACAGCACCTCCCCGACGCCGTACGCCACGACGTCCACGGAGTCCGTGAAGCTCGGCCGGATCTCGTCGGTGGTGCTCAGCCGCGTGGTCGCCAACCCGGAGTCGTACGCGCCGGGCACGCTGCCCCGTGAGGTCGTGTTGACCATCGGCTGGGGTGCCGTCGCCCGGATCGACCTGGAGCCGGCCGCCTGCGGCGACCCCAACTGCGAGGCCGACCACGGCTACACGGGCAATTCGACGGCGGACGACCTGAGCCTGCGCGTCAGCGAGGCCGGGGACGGCCCCGAGACGGTGCGGGAGACCCTCGCCTTCGCGCAGTCGCTCTCCGAGGCGACCGCGGACGTACCGCGATAATGTCCCACCCGTCTCCCCCCGCCGCCCATGATCGAGGGCGCTCCGCGCCCACCCCTCCTGATTCCGCCACCTGGGACCACCCGGAGCCCCTCGCCGTCGAGTCCGCGCCCGTCCCCGAGTACGGCTCCGGCTCCCTCGCCGACCTGCTGCCCACGCTGGCCGCGGGCATGGGCGTACCCGGTACGACCGCGGCGATCCCGGAGCTGACCCCGGCCGACCGCAACTGCGTCTTCCTGATCGACGGTCTCGGCTGGGAGCAGATCAAGGACCACGCCGACGAGGCGCCCTATCTGCACGCGCTCCTGGGCAGCTCGCGCGGTGGTACGGGACGCCCGCTCACCGCCGGTTACCCGGCGACCACCGCGACCTCCCTCGCCTCCGTCGGCACCGGCCTGCCGCCCGGCGCCCACGGCCTGCCCGGCTACACCGTGCGCAACCCGGCCACCGGCGCGCTGATGAACCAACTGCGCTGGCAGCCGTGGAGCGAACCGAAGGCCTGGCAGCCGTACCCCACGATCTTCCAGCTGGCCCATGACGCCGGTGTGCACGCGGCGCAGGTGTCGTCCCCCACCTTCCAGAACACCCCGCTGACGAAGATCGCGCTCAGCGGCGGAACGTTCCACGGGCGGCTGACCGGCGAGGAGCGCATGGACCTCGCGGCCGAGCAACTGGCCGCCGGGGACCGCTCGTTGGTGTACACGTACTACGCCGAACTCGACGGCGCCGGCCATCGCTACGGCATCGCCTCCGACACCTGGCGCGGTCAACTCATGTACGTCGACCGGCTCGTCCAGCGCCTCGCCGAGCAACTGCCGCCGCGCAGCGCCCTGTACGTCACCGCCGACCACGGCATGATCGATGTGCCCTTCGACGAGGACCACCGCATCGACTTCGACGCGGACTGGGAACTGCGCGCCGGCGTCGCCCTGCTCGGCGGCGAGGGCCGCGCCCGCCACGTCTACGCCGTGCGGGGCGCCGAGAACGACGTACTGACCTGCTGGCGCGAGGTGCTCGGCGAGCAGTTCTGGGTCGCCTCGCGGGACGAGGCGATCGCGGCGGGCTGGTTCGGGCCGAAGATCGACGAGCGCGTCTACGACCGCCTCGGCGACGTGATCGCGGCGGCCCGGGACGACGTCCTGATCATCGCGTCCGAGCGGGAGCCGAAGGAGTCGGCGATGGTCGGCAACCACGGTTCGATGACCCCTGCCGAGCAGCTGGTCCCCCTGCTCGAAGTACGCTCCTGAAGTCCCTCCTGTCCCCGTCCCGTCCTCCGCACGCTCCTCCTCTTCGCCGAAAGGTGCTCAACTCCCCATGCCCGAGCTGGTGTTCTTCTCCGGAACGATGGACTGCGGGAAGTCGACCCTGGCGCTTCAGATCGGGCACAACCGTGCGGCCCGAGGGCTTCAGGGCGTGATCTTCACCCGGGACGACCGAGCGGGGGAGGGAAAGCTGTCCTCGCGGCTGGGTCTGGTCACGGACGCGGTCGAGGCCACCGAGGGCATGGACCTGTACGGGTACCTGGTCGATCAGCTGTCCCAGGGCGGCAAGATCGACTACGTGATCGTCGACGAGGCGCAGTTCCTCGCGCCGGAGCAGATCGACCAGCTGGCGCGGGTCGTCGACGACCTGGGTCTCGATGTCTTCGCCTTCGGGATCACCACCGACTTCCGCACCAAACTCTTCCCCGGTTCCCAGCGGCTGATCGAGCTGGCCGACCGGATCGAGACCCTCCAGGTGGAGGCCCTGTGCTGGTGCGGCGCCCGGGCGACGCACAATGCCCGCACCGTGGGCGCCGAGATGGTGGTCGCGGGCGCCCAGGTGGTCGTCGGCGACGTCAACCGCCCGGTGGAGGAGATCGGTTACGAGGTCCTGTGCCGTCGGCACCACCTCCGCCGGGTGACCAGGGCGTCGGCCCACGCGGGCGCGCTGTCGCCCGACGTCCTGCCGGTCAACTCCGCCTGACGGCGAGAACCCCCTCCTTAGTCCCTCCACGGCGAGAACCTCCTCCTTCGTCCCTCCTTCGTTCTTCCTTCTCCGGTCCCGGGCCGCCGGGCGCTCACCGTGCCCTACCCTCACTCTGGGACCTGCGCGGGGGAGAAGGACCTGTGCGGGGGAGAAGGGGGAGAACGTCGTGGATCCGATCGCACCTGAACTGCTCATGGCCCTTGCCGGAGGTACCGCCGGTGCGGCAGGGCAGCAGATCTGGACGTCGCTGCACCACCTGGTCGCCCGACGGCCCTCGGGCGGAGAGCCGTACGGCGGGAGCGAGTTGACCGCCCTCGCCCAGTCGGCCGGCAGCACGGAGCGGGCCACGGAGCTTGCGCGGGTACTGGCTCTCCGCGCCCGGCAGGACCCCGCCTTCGCCGAGGCGCTCGCGGCCTGGCGGCGGGAGGCCGAGGCGTTGGAGGGCACGCGGACCGGCGCGGGCGACGTACGCAATGTGATCTCCGGGGGCACCCAGAACACCGTCGTCCAGGCGCGGGACATCCACGGCTCCATCCACTTCGGTGGCTGACGAGGCCGTGCGGGTCCGGCAGGCGATGGTGATGCTCTCCGCTGACGCGCCGTGCCACCTTGGTCTACTGTGACCGACGTGCCGGAACGTGCCGAACCCTGTGCGATCGCAAGCGAGTTCACCGCCGCGCTCGCTCGTCAGCAGCAGCTCGCGGAGCGCCGTGAGGAGATCGTCACCAGGCTGCACGACGAGGTCGAGCGGCTGCGCCGGGGCGAGACGGAAGCGGTGCTCGACCTCGTGCGGCACTCCCTGATCCGGCTGCACGACCAGATCCTGCGCCAGGCGGAGAACGTCACCGGCCCGCTCGATGCCGACGAACTCCGGTCCCTGCTGACCGCGTTGGCCGACGAGGTGGCGGACACCGTGGCCAGGACCGGCGTCGAGCGGTATGTCCCGGGGACCGGCGAGGCGTTCGACCTGGCGTTGCAGCGTCCCGTGGGCCGCGCCGCCGCCGAAGCACCCGAGGCGGACCGGACGGTGGCGCGGGTCGTGGCGGCCGGGTTCGTTCAGGGGGAGCGGGTCGTGCGCAAGGCGGACGTCGTGGTTTCCCGTTGGGAACCGGACGCCCCGTGAACTCCTTCTCTTTCAACGGGAGATGAACAGCGAGACATGGACAACGGGACATTGACGGCAGGGCATGAACGGCAGGGCATGAACAGCGGGGCATGAAGGGTATGCCGGGCAAGGACAAGCTGCGAGACAACAGACGGGGCGGACGCGACGCGCGATCGCCCCGGTGGCGGGAGACCGTATGGCCGTGTACGGCATCGACCTGGGAACCACCTATTCCTGCGTCGCACGGATCGACGACATCGGCAGACCGACCGTGCTGCGCAACCTCGAAGGGACGGACACCACGCCGTCCGTCGTCTACTTCGAGAGCGCCGACAGCGTCGTCGTGGGGCAGAGCGCGAAGGACGCCGCCGTCCTCGACCCCGAGCACGTCGTCCAGCTGATCAAGCGGGACATGGGCGATGTGGTGCCGCGCGAGTTCCACGGCCGTACCTACACGCCCGAGGAGATCTCCGCCCGCATCCTGCGCAAACTCGTCGACGACGCCAAGGCCGCCGGCGGCGAGGAGGCCCGTGACGTGGTGATCAGCGTGCCCGCCTACTTCGGGCTCGCCGAACGGGACGCCACCCGCAAGGCCGGTGAGATCGCCGGACTGCGCGTCCTCGACGTGGTCGCCGAGCCCATCGCGGCCGCGCTCGACTACGGGGCCCTGGAAGGGGACGAGGAGCGTGGGGACCGGACCGTCCTCGTCTACGACCTGGGCGGCGGTACCTTCGACACCACCGTACTGACGCTGCGCGGGCGGGAGTTGACCGTGCTGTGCACGGACGGCGCGAAGGAGCTGGGCGGCAGCGACTTCGACGACCGTATCGTCGTGCACCTGGTGGAGCGGTTCCGCGAGCGCTTCCCGGACGTCGACGACCCGCTGTCCGACTCCCAGTCCGAGACGCAACTGCGCAAGGACGCCGAGGAGGCCAAGAAGGCGCTGTCCTTCCGCGAGCGCTACACCGTCCGCGTCATGCACCAGGGCCGGGTCGAACCGGTGGAGCTGACCCGGGGACTGGTCGAGGAGCTGACCCGCGACCTGGTCGACCGCACCGTCGGCATCACCCGCCGTACCGTCGAACTGGCCGCGGAGCGGGGCGTGTCGTCCTTCGACGAGGTGCTGCTCGTCGGCGGCGCCACCAAGATGCCCGCGGTCGCCGCCGCCCTGCGCACCCAGTTCGGCTTCGAGCCCAGGCTGCACAACCCGGACCTCGCGGTGGCCCGCGGCGCCGCGCTCTACGCCCTCGACCGGGCCACGTACATCCTCGCGAGCGGCGAACTCCCCGCCGGACAGGCACCGGACGTCCCGGAGACCGGCCTCGCCCGCCGCCCGTACGAGATCTCCACCGTCGCCTCGCGCGGCTACGGCATCCAGGTCACGGACATCGACAGCGGCCGGGAGTACGTCACCCACCTCGTGCACGCCAACGACACCCTGCCGGCGTCGGTGACCGACGATTTCTACACCCTGCGCGAGGGCCAGCGGCGGGTCCGGATCCAGGTCATGGAACAGGCGGGCGCGGTGGAGTCGGAGGAGCTGGAGCACAACGCCCCGGTCGCGGAAGGGACGTTGAAGATCCCGCCCGGCAAACCCGCGCGCTGGCCCTTCCAGTGCGTCTTCACGCTCGACACCTCAGGGCTCCTCACCGTCGTCGCCACCGAGCGGGAGTCAGGCGAGGGGATCGAGATCTCCATCCAGATCGGCGGGCTGTCCCAGGAGGCGGTGGACGAGGCGCGGGTCGCGATGAGCCGCCAGCGGATCGGCTGAGCGCGGGCAGGACAGGAGAACAGGGCGGGACGGGAGAACAGGGCAGGACGGGGGAAGAAGGACCGTGGTCTTCGACGAACCGCGCTACCGGCGCGAGGTGTTGGACGCCGGCTTGCCCGTGACCGAGGATCTGCGCACGCGCTACCAGTTGCCGCGGCACCTCGACGGGCCCGCGGTCGCCGAGGCGGTCGTCGCGGTCCGCGCCTGCTGGCGCCGCAGCCGGGCCCGGCTCAAGTACCGCCCGGTCATCGAGCAGTTGGAGGCCGGATACCTCGTCCACCGGCCGCTGCTCGACGCGGCCGCGGCCGGGGCTCCGGGACGGCTGCGCGCCGCCCTCGAAGCGCACGGCCGACGCGCGGACGCCGAGCGGGCCCGTCTGCGCACCGCCCTGAAGGAGGCGGCGAGCGGGCTCGGCATGCTCGCCGAAAGCACGGTCGCGGAGCTCGCCGCCGCTCACCAGGTCCCCGAGGACCTGGTGAGAAGCCTGCTGCCCGCCCTCGGCCTGCGGATCGCCGAGCCCGACCCGTTGCCGCGGACCGTGCCGCATCCCTCGTACGCGCGCTGCGCCCGCCAGCTGGAGGTGCTCGGACTCAGACACCTGGGCGACTTCCTCGCGACCGGCACGCCCGGCGGGCGCATCGCGCGGCCCGTGCGCGTGTTCGACATGCCGCCGGTCGGCGCGCCGGACGTCGAGGCGGCCTCGCGCCGCTGGGGTCGGCTGCCGCACGGTGCCGCGCACACCGCGGCCCAGGCCGTGATCGCCGCCGTCCGCGGCGTACTCGCGGACCAGGGACCGGAAGGGCTCACCCGCGTCCTGCTCCACGAACTCGCGACACCGCTGCGGACCCGGCACACCGCCCGCGCGACCCCGGCCACCCTCCTCGGGTACGCGGTGGACGAGCTGTCCGTCGCCGAGGAGGACGCGCGGCGACTGGTGTTCGCGGTGCTGCACGAGGCGGCCGGGGATCCGGTGGCGGAGCGGCTGCGCCGTATGGCGGCGGACGGGCGGCTCGCCGAGGCGGTGGCCATGGCGGACCGGTTGCCGCCGGACGCACTCGCCGAGGACGTGCGGGCACTGGTCGCGCATGTGCGCGCGAAACTCGCCGAGGCACGTGCCGTCGTGGAGACGGCCCGCCGACTGCCGCCGGCCGACGCGGACCGGGCCTGGGACCTGCTGGAACAGGCGGAGGCCGCGGTCCGCGACCTGCCCGAGATCGACGCCGTGCGCCACGGCCTGACGGTCCGTCCGGTGTCCGGCCTCACCGCCGTCCCGGACGGCGCGGGCATCACCGTCCGCTGGCGGCCCTCGCCGTCCACGCGCGGCGAGCCCGAGTACGTACTGCTGCGCGACGAGCGGCGCCCGCCGCGCGACACGGCCGACGGCACCGTGCTCCCGCTGACGCAGGCGCGTGCCATTTCCTACCTCGACGACAGCCCCCCTGCCTGCGTCCCGCTGTACTACGCGGTCGCCGTGCGCCGGGCCGCCGAACCCGGCAGCGCCCCTTCACCGCTCACGGTGACCGGGCCCGTCGTGCACCGGCCCGAGGTCACCGACGCCCGCCTGCGCCCCGGGGACCGTCGGATCGTCGCCGAGTGGACCTGCCCGGACCGCGCGCACTCCGTCGAGGTCGTCCGCACCGCGCCGGGCGGTGAGACCGTGACGGTCCCCGCCCGCCGTGACGGCTTCACCGACGACGGGGTCGCGAACGCGACGACGTACACGTACCGCATTCGTGTCGTCTACGGCACCGATGACGGAACGCCCGTGCGCACGGAGGGAGTTCGGCGCACCGCCACGCCGCTCGCGCCGCCGGAGCCCGTCGCCGACCTGGACATCCGCTCCGTCGACGGCCGCCTCCTGGCTCGCCCCGACCCGCTGCCGGACGGCGAGGTGCGCCTGTACGGCTTCCACGACGCGCCCCTGTGGCCGGCCGGCACCCGGCTGCGCACGACGGAACTGCCGGAGCGACCGATCCTCGCGCAACTCGCCCCGGAAGGACTGTGGTTCGCGCCGCCCAGCCGGCTCACCCTGGTGGTCGCGGTCACGGTCGCCGGGGAACACGCCGTCATCGGCGCGCGCGCCGCGGCCGCCGCGTGCGCGCTCGGCACGCTCACGCTCACCCGGTACGGCGGCACGGGCGTGACCGTCGTCTTCGACTGGCCGCCGGACAGCGGCGACGAGGTCGAGGTCACCTGGCGCAGCACCGACACCACGGACGGGCAGCGACGCAGGGTCACCCGCGCCGCCTACCTGCACGAGGCGGGCGTACGGCTGCCGGTCGCGGACGGCGCCGGGGTGGACGTCGAGGTGCGGACGGTCGCCCTGCTCGGCGGGGTGCCCGCCCACGGCGAGCCGAGCACGGCGACGCTACCGGCCCGTATCGACGTCGACTACCGGCTGGAGCGGCACGGCCTGCCCGGACGCCGCACGGTCACCGCCGTGTTCACGGCGCCCGCCACCGTACGGGCCGAGCGACTGCTCCTGGTCCGCTCCGACGGCCCGGTCCGGCCGCTGGAACCCGGCGACGGGGACGTCCTGGCGGCGGCCACCGACGTGACACTCGGCCCGGGACAGGACGTCAGGCTGTCGGCGCGGCTGGCCCGCGGCCCGAGCGGCGGGCTGCGCTGCTTCGCCGAGGGCGAGTCGCTCGTCCTGCGCGACCCGCCGCCGCACACGCTCAAGGTCGGTTAGGGGGAGTGGACGTGCGCATGCCGTGGCGTCGCAGGTGGGTGTGCCCGCACTGCTTCCGGAGCATCTCCCGGGCACAGATCACGTATGTCTGTGCGAGCGGCGCCGACTGCGCCGAGGACCGGGCCCTGAAGTCCGCCGACCCCCTGAGCGGTTCGGCGGTGTGCGGCACCTGCGGCCGTACCACCACCCGGCTGTGCTGCTCCGTCTGCGCGGGCCGGCTGCCGGAGGGCTATCTGCGCGTCCCCGGAAAGCTGGTGGCGCTCGCCGGACCGGTCAGCTCCGGCAAGAGCACCTACATCGGCGTTCTCGTGCACGAACTGCTCCACCGCCTGGGCGCCGAACTCGACGCCGCGCTGCTGCCCTGTGACGACGACACCATGGCCGACTACCACGAACGCTACGAACGGCACCTCTACGAGGGGCGGCACACCGTCCCCAAGACCGCCGAGCACGATGCCGGCCGCCCCCTCGTGCACCGGCTCAGCCGCACCCGGCGGGGCCGTTTCGGACGCACCCGCCGACAGGTGCTGACCCTCGTCTTCCTCGACACGGCGGGCGAGCACTTCGCCTCGCGCGACCGCATGGAGAGCCAGCTGCGCTACTTCGCCGCGGCCGACGCCGTCGTCGTCCTCGTCGACCCGCAGGACCTGGCCGGCGCACCGGTGCGGGGCGGCGGCGACGCGGTGCCGGGCCGGTCGGGCGACGTACTGGCCCGGGTGCTGGGCCACCTGGGCGGCGGCAAGGTGACCGTGCCGGTCGCCGTCGCCCTCACCAAGGCCGACCTCCTGTGGCCGCATCTGCCGGACAACTCCCCGCTGCACCGCACCCGCCGCCCCGGCCCCGTCTTCGACGCCGACGACCGGGCCGCCGTACACGCCGAGTTGCAGGCCCTGCTCAGGCGCTGGCAGGAACACCAACTCGACGCGCGGCTCCAGCAGTTCTGCGCCGACTACCAGCTGTTCGCGCTGTCCACGCTGGGTACCGCTCCCCGGCAGGACGGGGACCTCGGACTCGGCGGCGTCGTACGCCCACACCGTGTGGAGGACCCCCTGATGTGGCTGCTGCACCGCTTCGGCGCCCTCGACCGGGGACGGAGGTGACCCGCATGGCCGGACAGGCGCACTACACGTCCGCCCCGCCCGCCGCCGACGCACCCCACGGCGGATTCCGCTTCACCGCGGCCTCCCCGAGCGCCCGCCCCGTACTCGACGTCCTGCGCCCGCTGACCGGGTACGCGCGACCGCCGGGCGCGGACCGGGAGCACCACTTCCCGGTGGCGTTCGCCTACGACCGGCCGGCCGGCGATGTGGCCGTGCTGACCCGGACCAGTTTCACCGGCGAGGACTACACCGGCCGCTGGGGCAACCACTTCTGCCACGTCCTGTGGGCCGACCCCGGTGAACTCGCGGGCCTGCGACCCGTCGAACTGTGGGACAGCCCGCAGTGGGCCGTGTCGCCCGCGCCCGGCGACGGACCCGCCCTGCCCGACCTCACCGAACTCGTCCCCGGCAGCACCGTCGGACCCGACCGGGTGGGCCGTCTGCTGGCCGGCACCGGCGAGCACGGCGTCCGCCTCCTGGAGCGACTGCTCACGGCGGCTCTGCGGGCGCTGACCGGCGAGGGCCCCGGCGCCACCCTGGTCTCCAGGGACGCGGACCGTGTCGTCGACTGGATCGCCGCCGTCTCCTACACCCTGCCCGCAGGCCTCGCGGCCCAGCTGACCTTCACGACGTACACCGGGCGCCCACAGGACGACCACCGGCACCTGGTCGGCACCCGTCCGGAGACCGGAGAGCGGGCGCCAGGACCGGTGTTCCACCTCGACCGACTCACCACGGACGGCTGTCCGGAGCCGAGCCCGATGGCACGGTTCCTCGCGGACGCGTGGGGGAGCGGGCGCCTCGACATCCTGGACTCCGTGGCGGACGTGTGGGACGCGGGCCCCGCGGGTGGCGTCGAGGCGGACGTACGGCGGTTACGGACCGGGTGCGCGCTGCTCGCGCCGGACGGCGACGCGGGGGCCTTCGACTCCGGCGAAGAGGGCTCCCGGCTCGCGGGTTTCGTCCGCGCCGTCGTGGAACTGCGGCTCGGGGAGGCGGACTTGTCGTCCGAGCGGCTCGGGGATGCGGACTTGTCGTCCGAGCGGCTCGGGTATGCGGGTCTGTCGCCCGAGCGGCTCAGGGAGGCAGGCCTTTCGCCCGAGCGGCTCAGGGACAGCGCCGCGCGTCATCTCGCCCACGGGACGGCACCGCTCGGCGATGTACGGGCCGTGCTCGCTCCGTTGCCCGACGCCTTCCGGCCGGCCGTCCTCGCCGGGCTGCTCGCCGCACTCGAAGCCTCCGCCGAGCTACGGACCACGGCCCTGGACGCGCAGGCATGCGCCTTCCTCGCCTCCCTCGCGGACGAAGCGCCGGACCTGCTCGCCGCCGCCCCCGACGCCGCCCTGCACGTGCTGCGCCGGGCCCCCGGTGAACCGTCATGGGCCGCGCTGCGGATCCTGCGGCTGTTCCGCCAGGGGCTCTGGGAGGACGAGGAGACCTACGCGGCCCTGCGCGATCTGGTGCGGGCCGAGCAGCCCGAGCCCGGGCCGGAGCGCGCGCCGCTGCTGTCGTGGCGACGCGGTGCGGCCCGGCCCAAGGAGTGAACCGTGTCCAACCCCGTGATTCTGCTGCTGGCGGTCACCCTGCTGGTCGCCCTGATCGTCGGCCACGGCTTCCTGGTCACCCTGCCCAAACTGCTGTGGGCCCAACTGCACGCCGTCTGGCGGATCTTCGGCCGGGCACCGCACACCGCACCCGACCCGCACGGCGAACCCGACCCGCACGGCGAACCGGCCACACCCGCCTACGTCCGCGTCCTCGCCGCCCGCGACCTGCGTGAGACCTGGTGGGACGGACTCGAACGGCACGAAGGGCTGGTGAGCGGGGCCGACCGGCTCATGGCCGACCTGGTCGGCGACGCGTTCCGCCGGTCGCGGGGGAGCGGCGGACAGGGCTGCGTGATGCTCCTCCTGCGCCCGCCCTTCCTGCTCACGACGGTCGGCGTCGTGCTGACCGCGACGACGTTCAGCCTCCTCCCCCTTCTGCTCACGCTGCTCGTGTGGGCGCTGTGCTACGCGCTGTGGGCCCTGTGGTGGGCGGTGTGCGCGACGGTCGCACGGGTGGGGCGCGCGCTGCGCGGCGGGCCGGCGCCCTGCCCGTACCCGGACTGCGGACGCGTCATCCACCGCCCGGTCAGACAGTGCGCGACCTGCCGCGCCGGACACCGACAACTGCTGCCCAACCGCTACGGCGCCTTCCGCCACCGCTGCCGGTGCGGCACCCGACTGCCCGCAGTCCTCGGCGTGCGCCGCCTGGACGCGTGCTGTCCGCACTGCGGCAAAGCGTTGCCCGCCGGATACGAGCGGGCCCGGGTCGTCGTCCTCGTCGGGGGCTCCGGCACCGGGCGTGCCGCGGTGCACCGGCAGGGACTGGCCGAGCTGGGCGCCCCCTCCGGGGCCGAGCCACCGCTCGTGCGCACGGCAGGCACACCCCTGCTGTGGTTCGACCCGCCAGGCGACGCGTACGGCAGCCAGGAGTCGGCGGCCGGACTGGACGTGTTGCGCCGGGCCCGCGGACTGCTGCTGATGGTGGACGACCCCGCCGCGAACAGCGCCGACGTACAGGCCGTGACCCGGGTCCTGCACATCGTCGCGGGGCTGCCTGCGCGCAGCCGTCCGCGCCGGCTGGCCCTGCTGTACACCCGGGTTCCGCAGGGCGACGACACCGAGGTGCGCGAGCGGCTGGACGCGGCCGGCGGCGGCCACCTGCTGCGCGCCCTCGACGCCACCGGCATCCCGGTGCGCCGCGTTCCGGCCGGGCAACTCGCGGGGACGCTGCGGTGGCTCGCCGGTACGGCCGACGTCGTGGGCCCGGGGGAGGCCATGGTGCCGCCGCCCGTGCGCCGACCGGAGCACACCGCGCTCCGCCCGGCCCGGCACCGCGCCGCTCGCGGCACCCTCCTCCTCACCCAGTTCGCCGGGTACCTGGTCCTGCCGGTCGCCCTGGTCCTCCTGGCGGCGGGCGTACTGCCCTCGGGCGCTCTCTTCGGAGTACCCGCGAAGTACGACAAGTGGCGGCATCCATTGGCCGACTCGGTCCACCAGGTCGACCTCACCGCGGTCGCCACCCGGGACTGGCCCAGGCTCAGCGAGAGTTACTCGGCGCCGGGCCACCCGGCGACCGCCGCTCTGCCGGGACGCGCGGGCTACTGGTCGGTCAAGGGGTCACCGGAGAAGGACAACTGGCTGAGGCTCGACTTCGGGATGCCGCTGCCGCTGAGCGAGATCTCGGTGGACTTCGACCCGGACAGCGTCGCCTCGTGGGCCCCGGGAGTCGACGTGGAGGGCCAGATCGGAGCCAAGACGCTCTGGCTCCGGACCACGCACCCCCGCAAAGAAAAGCAGGGCGCCTTCAGCACGAAGACGTACGGCTACGACGCTCCCGTCACCCGGGCCGTCGACTCCATTCGTATCGGCCTGAACTCCGACCTCGACGGCAAGACCGGCGACGAACAGCGGCTCCGCCTGCGCGAGTTCAACGTCCGCTGGCGCAGCTCCGACGCCCTGCGCCTGCACCCGGCGGCCGACGGCAGGCTCGCCGTGGAGAACGCCACCACACGTACCCTCGCCATCACCGTACGGCCGCCCCTGCTGCCCGCGGGCTGGCGGGCGACCCTGGTCGGACGGCCGCCCCGGACACTCGCGGCGCACGCCACCTACCAGGCACGCTGGCGGATCACGGCACCCCGGGGGACCACAGGGCGTTCCCCCATCGCCTACGCCGTCGACGCCTCCGAGAGCGGTCAGACCGTGACGGCGCGCTGCCTGGCCCTCCTCACCGCCTCCCTGGACGCCGAGCCGCTCTGCTGAGGGCTTCAGCGACCACCGGACGGCGGTGTCCAGCGGGAGCCCGCGAAGTCGGCCAGGGCCGCGCCGAGTTGGGGATCCACCTGCGGCGAGCGGCCGAGGGGCAGGACGAAGTACCAGCCCTCGCCCATCCGGGAGCGGCGCGGCGGGCGCGGGGCGCCGGCGAGCAGCCGGACCTGGAGCGCGTGGAAGCGCGCGTCCCGGCCCCGGAAGACCGCACGGCGCACGGTGATCTCCTCGACGTGCCGCCACTCGTAGGAGCGTCGCCTGCGCCCGATCACGGAGGTGACGCCGCCCCGGGTCAGCTCCAGTTCCAGCCGTCGCCGCGGCAGGAACAGCCCCACCACGGTGACCACGGCGCCGAGGAAGGGCCAGACGAGCAGCCCCAGCCAGGCGATTCCGTCCTGCCACTGTCCGGACACGCTCATCCGGACGGCGTAGACGCCCATGAGCGGACCCAGCGCGGCCCAGTGGGCCAGCGGCAGGCGCCGTGACCGGCCGCGGAGGCAGAAGTGGTCCTTGGTGTGCTCCACCGTGAAGTGGCCGGCGTCCGAGAGCGCGGGGACGGGGACCGGCTCGCGGCCGGGCGGAGCCGTACCCCGTTCCTCGGCCAGCCGGTTCGCCAGATGGTCCTGGAGCCGGCGGTTGCGGAAGCGGTAGGTCCCGCCCGAGAACTGCAGCAGGCCCGCCGTACGGGCGTCCCTGAGGAACGTCATCAGCGACCAGGGCACCCGGCCGGTCGCCGCGAGGGAGCACTTGGCGAGCATCCAGCGGCTCCACGGACTGAGCAGCACCAGCATCGCCGAGGCGCCCGCCCAGGCCGCGATCGCCGTGCCCCGCGCCAGAGTTGAGTCATTGAGCCAGAAGAACGCGCCCACACCGGCGCCGATGAGCGGGGCCACCAGCGTCAGCGTCGTGACGAGCGCGCTCTGCTCGCCGCGCAGCAGTTCGTCGGGGGTGGCGGCGTCCACGGTGTCGGCGGGGGCCGTGTACACGATCATCAGCAGGACGGGCAGTACGCCGCCGATCGCGAACCAGACCAGGGCGGGCTCCGGTGTCACGAAGGCGTACAGCGCGAGCAGGAGGACGACGAGGGCGGGACCGCCCACGAGAGTCGCCGAGCGGACCAGCGGGCCCACGCGCGAGTTCCGGTCGAGTGAGCGCAGCGCCTGGATGAACAGCAGTGGGTTCGCGCTGCGGCGCGGTTCGGTGAGCCGCTGGCCGAACCAGGAGGCGGTCACCGATCGCGCGACGGCGGCGAAGACGACCCCGCCGGTCACGTCGGCCGACAGCGCCATGCCGCCCAGCGGGTTGCTCTCCGTGTAGCCGGACAGGCCCGCCTTGATGACGAGGGAGAGCAGAATGCCGGTCGCGAGCAGCGCCGGCACCGCGAGCAGCCGGGGCAGCGGTGCGGTGTACAGCCGCCACCAGGCGAGCTCCGACTCCTCACGACGGTTCAGCAGCAGCGCCAGGTACGACAGCCAGGCACCGGCCCGGTCGGCGTCCCAGGTGCGGGGCGGGTGCAGTCGGCCGGGGTCGGGCGGCAGCGCCGGAAACGCGGCGGGCACGATCCGGTCGAGCAGCTGCGCCTCGACGGCGCCCCGGTCGGGAAACCGCTGCCGGTCCGTCAACTCACCGGGATCGGTGGGATGCCGCTCGTACGCGCGACGCACCAGCCACACCATCAGCGGATTGGTCAGGGCCCGCGCGACCGGGGCGGAGGGGTCGGTCCGGAGGGTCTTCAGCAGACGGGCCCAGTCGGCGGCACGGGACCGGGGCCGGGCCCGTTGCAGGTACTCCGCCACCTCGTCGGGGCGCAGCGGCAGCGACTCGATCACCGTGGCGTGCCGCAGCCCCTGGCCCTTCCGGTCGAGGTCGGTGTATTCCGTCGTACGGGAGACCAGCACGACGTCCCCCGCACCGCCGAGGCCGGTGTGGAGGGCGTCGAGGACCTCGGCGCGGCGGTGCTCGGGCAGTTCGTCGAGGCCGTCGAGGACGGGCAGTACCCGTCTCTCCTGCACGAGCCGGAGTGCGGGGTGGACGCCGTCGACGGTCGGCAGACCCGGGTGGTCCTGCCGCAGCCGGTCCACCAGCCACTCGGCCAGCGACTGCCGCCGGGTGTTCCAGGACTCCAGCGACAGCACGAGCGGGATCGGCACGTCGTCCTCGCCCTGGGTCAGCCGGCGGGCGAGGAGTTCCAGGGTGAGCAGGACAGACAGCGTGGTCTTGCCGGACCCGGCGGTGCCGAGCACGACCAGCCGCCGCCGGGGCCGGAGCCGGAGGAAGGTCCCGGCGATGGTGTCGGCCCCGGAGCCCGCGGGCACGAACTCCCCGGCGGACGCCACCTGTCGGCTGGGTGTCCAGCGCACGCGCAGCGGTTCGGGATCGGTCATGTGCCAGGCATCGGCCTCGGCCCGCCACCGGCGCAGCAGACTGCGGGCGAGCCTCCGCTCGGCCGCGGCCAGCGGAGCGTCGTCGTCGGGCGGCGCGGGCGGTGCGCGGAGGATCAGATTGAGGTCACCTTCGAGGACCCCGATCTGGATCAGGTACTCGGCCGTGCAGTCGACGGCCGTGTTGGTGATGTGCGGCCCGCCGCCGGAGTCCGCCTGTCCCGCCATGTACGCCCGCCCCCGTCGTCGCCTTTTTCACTCTACTCATCGGTGTCCGGCGGCAGTTCAGGACTGCGTCGGCTTCCCGTGGAGGCGGACCGTGCTCAGGATCTTCATGATCGTCGAGTCCGGCAGTTCGCCCTTGACGCCGGTGGCGCCGACGAGGCTCCACGCGACGAAGCCGCCCGCGGAGTTCTTGAAACCGAACGTGATGGCCTTGCCGTCGCTGTCGCACTTGTCTTCCCGGGGCGTGTCCCTGGACCGGGCCCACGCGATGCTGCCCTTGACGCCGGACCTGGTCGTGTACGACCGCGCCGTCCTGTCGTGGACGATGTTCTTCCGGTCCGGCTGCGTGTAACCGCCGTACACCCACAGATCCGCCAGGCCCACGGCGACCTCCGCGGTGCTCTTGGAGCCCTGGGAGCCCTTGGTGCCCGCCATCGCCAGACCGGTGTTGTCCATACGCCCGTCCTTGTCGCCGTCGGACAGGCACCAGTTCTCCCGGAAGATCGCCGGGGCGCTCATGACGACGATGCTCTTGCCCCAATTGGCCGGATCGTCGTAGTCGACCGAGCTGTCCTCGTAGCCGATCAGCGCACTCGGTGACTCGATCTTCCAGTCCGGCGGTACGTCGAAGGCCGTGCCCCACTTGGGATTGACGACGACCTTCCAGCCCGGGATGGTCGGCCGCTCGGTCCCGCTGCTGTGCGGCTCGGGGGAGGCCGGCGCCGAGGCCGTCGCGCTCTTCGATGCGACTGTCGGTGCTGCGGTGTTTCCGCCGCCGCCGTCCGCGCGGTCGTCCTTGGCGCCCAGGAGCAGAAACCCGCTCAGACCGACACCCGCGACCACGGCCGTGGCCGCGACGACCGCGACTGCCTTCGCCCTGTTTCCACCACCGGACGGCTGCGGCCGCATCGGCTGCTGATAAGGGTCCTGACTGTGAAGGTTCCGTTCGTCTCCCGGCGGTTCTCCTGACCACATGCCGGACAACGATAGTCCGGATGGAGTAGAGCGGGCGGTCCTGACGAAATGACGTGGGCCTAGCGGATCTGCCACTCGCCGACGTGGTCGGCACCTCGAACGTCATGCCCCCGAGGGCCGCCTTCCCGGTGCTGATCCGCCCGCACCACACCGGAGGCGACCCGAGGGGCTACCGCGGTCCCTGGATCACCGAGAACATCGCGCCCTCGGGGTCGGTGACCGTGGCCACGCGGCCGTGGGGGCTGTCGTGGGGCGGTTCGAGGGTGTGGCCGCCGAGGTCCGTGACGCGGCGCAGGGCCTCGTCCGCGTCGGCGACCTCGAAGTACGTCATCCAGTGCGGGCCCCGGTCGCGGGGCAGGGCCGTGCCGACGCCGTGGATGCCGGCGACCGGATGGCCGTCCAGGTGCAGGGTGACGTAGTCGAAGTCGGCGGCGGCCACCGGCACTTCCTCGTAGCCGAACACGGCCTCGTAGAACTTGGCGACGCTCGCGGTCTCGGAGGTCACCAGTTCGTTCCAGGCGGGTGTGCCGGGGACTCCGGTGAGGATCGTGCCGAGGTGGTCGGAGGCCTGCCAGATGCCGAAGACCGCCCCCGACGGATCGGAGCCGATCGCCAGCCGGCCGGCCTCGGCCGCGTCCAGGGGGCCCACCCCGACCGTGCCGCCGCACATCCGTACCGTCTCGGCCGTCTGGTCCACGTCGTCCGAGGCGAGATAGGGCGTCCAGGCGATGGGCAGATGCCGGTCCGGCGGCAACTGGCCGATGCCGGCCACCTCCTGCCCGTCGAGCAGGGCCCGCGCGTAGGGGCCGAGCTGCTGGGGACCGGGTTGGAATTCCCAGCCGAACAGCTCCCCGTAGAACTCCTGAGTCGTGGCCATCCCGTGCACCATCAGACTCACCCAGCAGGGCGCGCCCTGCGTACGCCGAGTGTGCGTGTCGCCGTTCAGGCCGGCCGACCCCCGTGCCTCGGTCATCGTCACCTTCTCCTAGGCCCCTCGCGGTGGCCGTATCGCTTCCGCAGTGCGGATCCGCGTGCCGCAGCAGCCGCGTGCACGCCCCGTGCCGATGCTCGCACCCCCCGTGACGCACCGCGCCCCGGCCGCGCCGTCGGCGGGCGGCTCACGTGGAGAGGATGACCGATCTGCGGCCACTCGTCCGTTTCCGGATGATTGCCGAGGGGTGTCCATCAGCTGTACAGCATGTGCTCGTTCCCGTACGCCTCGTGATCGAGGCTGTCCGGCCGAGCAGAGTAGTCGGACCTGGACGTGACGGCCACCCCTTGCGCGAGGATGGTGGCCATGAACGCCATCATCTCCGCATCCGAACTGGCGAGCGATATCGCCGGGACGAACCCGCCGGTCCTGCTCGACGTCCGCTGGCAGCTCAGCGTCGCGAAGGCCGCAGGTGAGCCGCCCTTCGACGGACGCGCCGAGTACGCGGCCGGGCACATCCCAAGTGCCGTCTACGTAGACCTCGATCAGGAACTGGCCTCGGCCCCGGGTGCCCATGGCCGTCACCCCCTCCCCGACACCGAGCGCTTCGGCGCCGCGATGCGCCACGCGGGAGTGTCGGCCGGCCGGCCGGTCGTCGTGTACGACGGCGGCCAGGGCTGGGCAGCGGCCCGCGCGTGGTGGCTGCTGCGCTGGACGGGTCACCCGGACGTGCGCGTCCTCGACGGCGGCCTTCCCTCCTGGGAGGGGTCTCTGGAGACGACCGCACCGACACCGGCCGGGGGCGACTTCACCCCGAAATCGGGCGCCGTGGAACTCCTGGACGCCGACGGAGCCGCCGCCCTCGCCCGCACCGGCGTCCTGTTCGACGCCCGCGCGGGGGAGCGTTACCGGGGCGAGGTGGAGCCGATCGACCGCGTGGGCGGCCACATCCCGGGCGCCCTGTCCGCACCGACCACGGAGAACGTGGGCCCGGACGGCCGCTTCCGCCCGGCGGGCGAATTGGCCGCCCGCTTCAAGTCCCTTGGCGCTACGGAGGGTTCGGGCGTCGGCGTGTACTGCGGCTCCGGCGTCTCGGGCGCCCACGAGGTGCTGGCCCTGGCGGTGGCAGGGATTCCGGCCGCGCTCTACGTGGGCTCCTGGTCGGAGTGGTCCTCGGACCCGGAGCGGCCGGTGGCCGTGGGTCCCGATCCCCAGTAGGCCCGCATGACGAGAGGGCCCGCGGCCGAACCGGCCGCGGGCCCTCTCGTACGAGCAACTGCCCTGCTACTCCTGCTTCTTCCTTCGCGTCCCGAAGACGATCTCGTCCCAGCTCGGAACGGCCGCTCTACGACCCGGACGGACCCCGTCCGCCTCGGCCTGGCGGTCGGTGGAGCCGATGAGCCGGTCGCGATGGGCCCCTACGGAGCGGGGCATCAGGACATCCGCGTAAGCCGAACCGGCCGAGGCCGCAGGAGCCGGGGGCTCCTCCTCTTCCGGCTCCACGGCGGGCTCCTCCGGGGGATCCGAGGGGCGCTCGGGGACCACCATGTCGCCGCGGAAGCTCGGTACCGCCTCCAGGAGGCTCGTCAGCGAGTCGCGCTCGCTCTCCTCGGCCGGCTCGGGCGACGGCAGCGCGGGACGCTCCGGGCGCTCCAGGGCACGGTCCAGCGGCCGGTCCCGGGGCAGCCGGGCGATCCGCGGCACGAACGGGAAGCTGGGCTCGGGTGTGACGGAGAGGTCGTCGGACTCACCGATCAGTGAGCGCGCCTCGTCGTCGACGGCCTGGACGAGCCGCCGGGGCGGGTCGTACGTCCAGCTCGCCGAGTGCGGTTCGCTCGCGACCCGGTAGACCAGCAGGACCTCCCAGGTGCCGTCGTCGCGGCGCCAGGAGTCCCACTGGACGGTCTCCTTGTCGGCGCCGCGCAGCGTCAGACGTTCCTGGACGGCCTCGCCGAGCTGGGGTCCGGCGTTCTCGCCGGGGCGGCGGACCGGAGTCTTCCGGGCCCGCTCGGCCATGAAGGCGCGCTCCGCGAGGACAGGGCCCTCGAAGCGGCGCACCCGGTCGACGGGGATACCGGCTAGTTGGGCGACTTCCTCCGCGGAGGCGCCGGCACGTATACGTGCCTGAATGTCTCGGGGGCGGAGATGGCTCTCCACCTCGATCTCGATCTGGCCGAGGCGGGGACGGTCGCCGCGTACAGCGGCGCGCAGACGCTCGTCAATCGGAAGCGTGTACTCCGTGCTGTCCGCAGCCTTCAGCACCAGCCGTGTGCCGTCGTTAGAGACGGCCACGACACGCAGTTCGGGCATGGGGACCTCCCGGGTGGTGCCTGCCGACGTCACGTGCGTCGCTGCTTCCGCTAGTCGAGTGTGGCCTGCCCGGGTGCAGCCTGCCACAACCTTGCCGAGTTGCCCGGCGTGTCGGGCACGGGCCCGAACTCGCCGTTATGGCACGGTTACCTATTCGCAACGCTAAGTGACCAACTACGTCACCCTGTGCAACTGGCCTCCTCTGGGCGGTCCATTGAGGCCGCGGACGTCCTGGCAGGAGACCGCACCCAGGGCTCGCAACAGTACTCCATTTGGACCACGTGCGTGGATTGGCACGCCGCCCAACTTCTTGTGGGGGGTGGGACTTGGTGGCCTGGAGTGGGGTTCGGGCGATCTTGAAAGTGGCGTACTTCACGCAATGGCCGGAAACGGAACTATTGGTTTCGACCGTACGTCCCTTTGTCGTACAGATGGTTGATCAGGTACGAGAAAGTGCGAGAAAGCGAGGCAAGGTCCCGGAATGCGTGTAAGGCCCGATGTCAGCAGGAAACGGATCGATCTGAGCGTCCCTCAAGTCGCGGGCAGTGCGGTGGCGGCGGTGGTGGCCGCCAAACTCGCCTCCTACTTCGGGGTCTACGGCACGATCCTCGGCGCCGGCGTCGTGAGCGCGATAGCCACCTCCGGAGGCTCCGTCTTCCAGCACTTCTTCAGCCGGACCGGCGCACAGCTCCGGGAGGCGACGGTCACGTCCAAGGAGGCGGAGCAAACCCCCGCTCGTCCAGGGGAGTTCACGGAGGGCACGGTCTACCGCGCGCGGGTGGGCAGTTGGAGGCGTCCGCTCCTCGCCGCCGCCCTCGTCTTCGGGGTCACCATGACCGGCATCACCGTCTACGAGCTGGTGTCCGGCGACAGCTTCAGCGGCGGCAAGGGGACCACGGTCAGCGCCGCCGTCACCGGCCACGACACGTCCTCGTCCCCGAAGTCCGGTGACCACGAGCCGAGTCCGGCCGATTCCCCGTCCCCGTCCTCGAACGGCTCGTCGGCCGCCCCGGAGACGTCATCCGGTGCGACCGACGGCGGCACAGAGTCCAACAGCGGTGGTACGACGCCCAGTTCGACGCCGGCACCCAGCGCTTCGGACGGCGGCGGTACGCCGACCCCCACGCCCAGCGCGTCGGCTACTGACCCAGCACCCTCCGCAAGTAGTCGTTCTGGAACCGACGCTCAGGATCCAGCCGATCCCGCAGCGCCGTGAACTCGCCGAAGCGCGGGTAGACCCCGGCGAAGTACTCGGCGTCCCGGGTGTTCACCTTGCCCCAGTGCGGGCGGCCCTCGTGCGCGGTGAAGATGCGCTCGGCCTCGGTGAAGTACGCCTGGTAGGGCGTGCCCCGGAACATGTGCACGGCGATGTAGGCGCTGTCCCGGCCGGAGGCGGTGGACAGGGTGATGTCGTCGGCCGGGGCGGTGCGGACCTCGACCGGGTAGCTGATCCTGAAGTCCGAACGGTCGACCATCCCCTTGAGTTCCCGCAGTGTGTCCACCAGGGCCGTGCGCGGGACGGCGTACTCCATCTCGACGAAGCGCACCCGGCGGGGCGAGGTGAAGACCTTGTAGGGGATGTCCGTGTACGTCCGCGCGGACCAAGCCTTGGTGGAGATCCGGGCGATGGTCGGAATGGTCGCGGGCGTCGCGCGGCCGACCATGTTGACCACCTGCCAGAGGCCGTTGGCCACGAACTCGTCGTCGAACCAGCCCGCCAGCGGCTTCACGGGCTGCTCCGGGCCCATGCTGCGGTTGTTGCGTTTGGTGTTGGTGGACGCCGTGTGCGGGAACCAGTAGAACTCGAAGTGCTCGTTCTCGGTCCAGAGTTCGTCGAAGCGGCTGGTGACCTCGTCGAAGGGCATCGGCTCCTCGCGGGCCGTGAGCAGGAAGACGGGCTCCACGGCGAAGGTGATCGCGGTGACGACGCCCAGGGCGCCGAGGCCTATGCGGGCCGCCGCGAAGACGTCCGGATTCTCCTTCGCGGAGCAGGTCAGCACCGAACCGTCCGCCAGGACCAGCTCAAGTCCCCTGATCTGGGCCGAGATCGAGGCCGACTCGCGGCCGCTGCCATGGGTGCCGGTACTGGTCGCGCCCGACACCGTCTGCTCCATGATGTCGCCCATGTTCGTCAGCGACAGACCCTCGCGCGCGAGAGCCATGTTGAGTCTCTTGAGCGGGGTGCCCGCCTCGACCGTGACCGTCAAGGCATCGCGATCAATATTGCGGATGCCGGTCAATAGTTGAGGGCGGATCAGCACACCGTCGGTGGCGGCGATCGACGTGAAGGAGTGCCCGCTGCCGACGGCCTTCACCGTCAGACCGTCCTCACCGGCCCTCCGTACGGCCGCGGCCAGTTCCTCGACGGAGGCGGGCGTGACCTCCCGCGCGGGACGGGACGCGACCGTGCCGCCCCAGTTACGCCACGTGCCGTTCTTCGCGCTCGTTGTGGTGCTCAACGGTGCCTCCCCGACCCGGCGCCGGTCTGCTGAGCCGGCGGTACCCGAGGAAACCCACCGCGACCGCGACGGCACCGGCGACGACCGGAACCCCGTACCCGGCACGCGCGCCGGCTGCGTCGATCACCCAGCCGGCGACGGAGGAGCCGAGCGCGACCCCGACCGCCAGGCCGGTGCTCACCCAGGTCATGCCCTCGGTGAGTTTCGCGCGAGGTACGTGCTCTTCTATGAGGGACATCGTCGTGATCATCGTGGGTGCGATGGACAGGCCCGCAAGGAACAGCGCCACGGCCAGAAGCGGCAAGTTTCCGACCAGTAGGAGGGGGATCATACTCACGGCCATGGCGCATATGCCCAGCAGCCATCGACGTTCTGGGGCTCCCCGGAAGTGCAGCAGCCCGAACACGACTCCCGCCGCGCAGGAGCCCGCCGCGTACAGGGCGAGCACCACGCTGGCGCCGCCCTTGTGACCTTGCTCGTCGGCGAACGCGACGGTGACCACGTCGACCGCCCCGAAGATCGCCCCGGTCGCCACGAAGGTGGCCACCAGCACCTGGAGACCGGCCGCCCGCAGCGCCGAACCACCGCCCTCGTCCCCACGCGCGCGTGGGTGCGGCGCGGGCTCGGTGGCGCGCTGGGCGGTCAGCCAGAAGACACCCACCGCCAGGAAGCAGGCGGCGAGCAGGGGACCGGCCTCCGGGAACCACGCCGTGGACAGCCCGATGGAGATGATCGGCCCGAAGATGAAGCACACCTCGTCCACCACGGACTCCAGGGAGTACGCGGTGTGCAGCTGCGGGGTGCCCCGGTACACGGCCGCCCAACGCGCGCGGACCATCGCCCCCAGGCTCGGCACCGATCCGATGCCGGCGGCGCACACGAACAGCACCCAGTCCGGCCACGCGAAGCGCGCGGCCAGCAGCAGCCCAGCCGCCGCGGTCAACGCGACGAGCGTCGCCGGACGCAGCACCCGCCGCTGCCCGTACTGGTCGACCCACCGCGAGATCCGCGGCCCGATCGCGGCGGCGGCCAGCGCGATGGTGGCCGACAGGGCGCCCGCGAGCCCGTAGCGCCCGTTGATCTGGGAGATCATCGTGACCACGCCGATGCCCATCATCGACAGGGGCATACGGCCGAGGAACCCCGCGGCGGAGAAGCCCTTGGAGCCGGGTGCGGCGAAGAGGGCGCGATAGGGGCTGGGCACGGGGGTCTCCGGTCGAAAAGGAGCAGGGGCGGCTCGGTGATGATGTGGTGGCGGCTCGGTAAGGTGCGAACGCGGCTGATACAGCTTACGAGCAGGTCGGCCCCGACGCACCTGGCCGTGAGGCGACTGGATCTCCGCCCCCATCCCCGTCCGGATCTCCGTCCCGACCCCCGTCCGGTACCCCGCCGTTTCCCGGCTGTCAGTGGCGGGTGGCAGGATCGGAGGCATGCCAGACGTGCTCGATGCCACCCCCTACGACGCCTTGCTCCTGCTCTCGTTCGGCGGCCCCGAAGGCCCGGACGACGTGGTTCCGTTCCTGGAGAACGTGACGCGTGGGCGAGGCATCCCCAAGGAACGCCTCAAGGAAGTGGGCCGGCACTACTTCCTGTTCGGCGGGGTCAGCCCGATCAACGACCAGAACCGCGCCCTCCTGGACGCCCTCCGCAAGGACTTCGCGGACCACGGCCTGGACCTGCCGGTCTACTGGGGCAACCGCAACTGGGCCCCGTACCTCACGGACACCCTGCGCGAGATGGTCGCCGACGGCCACCGCCGCATCCTGGTCCTCGCCACCAGCGCCTACGCCTCGTACTCGGGCTGCCGCCAGTACCGGGAGAACCTCGCCGACTCGCTGGCCGCCCTTGAGGCCGAGGGCCTCGACCTCCCCAAGGTCGACAAGCTGCGCCACTACTTCAACCACCCCGGCTTCCTGGAGCCGATGATCGACGGGGTCCTCGAATCCCTCGCCGACCTCCCCGAGGACGTCCGGGACGGCGCGCACCTCGCCTTCTCGACCCACTCCATCCCGACCGCCGCCGCGGACAGCTCCGGCCCGGTCGAGGACCACGGGGACGGCGGGGCGTACGTCGAGGAGCACCTTGACGTGGCCCGGCTGATCGCCGACGCCGTCCGCGAGCGCACCGGCGTCGACCACCCCTGGCAGCTCGTCTACCAGTCCCGCTCCGGCGCCCCGCACATCCCGTGGCTGGAGCCCGACATCTGCGACCACCTGGAGGAGCGCCACGCGGCCGGCGCCCCCGCGGTCGTCATGACACCCATCGGCTTCGTCTCCGACCACATGGAGGTCCTCTACGACCTCGACACGGAGGCCAAGGCCAAGGCGGAGGAACTGGGCCTGCCCGTACGCCGGTCGGCCACCGTGGGCGCCGATCCGCGCTTCGCCGCCGCGATCCGCGAGCTGATCCTGGAGCGCGCCGCCGTCGAGAGCGGGCGGCAGGTCACGCCCTGCGCCCTGGGTGCGCTCGGCGCCGGTCACAACCTCTGTCCGGTGGGCTGCTGCCCCGCCCGCGCCCCCCGCCCCGCCGCCGCGGGCGCCGACAGCCCCTACGCCTGAGGAGCGCCGTGACCGACCCCCTGCACCAGGAACTGCTCGCACTCGCCCAGGAAGCCGCCTACAAGGCCGGCGCCCTGCTGCGGGACGGCCGCCCGGCCGACCTCGCGGTCGCCGCCACGAAGTCCAGCCCGATCGACGTCGTCACCGAGATGGACATCGCGGCCGAGAAGCTGATCACCGACCTGATCTCCGAACAGCGCCCCGACGACGGCTTCCTGGGCGAGGAGGGCGCCTCGGTCACGGGCACCAGCGGCGTCCGCTGGATCATCGACCCGCTCGACGGCACGGTCAACTACCTGTACGGACTGCCCACTTGGTCCGTCTCCATCGCCGCCGAGCTGCACGGCGAGACCGTCGCCGGGGTCGTCGCGGTCCCGATGCGTGGTGAGACGTTCCACGCGGTGCTCGGCGGCGGGGCGTGGGCCACGGGCGCGTGGGAGGGCGAACGCAGGCTCGCCTGCCGCCCCGCGGCACCCCTGGAGCAGGCGTTGGTCTCGACCGGCTTCAACTACGTCACCGAGGTCCGCACCCACCAGGCCGACGTGGCGCAGAAGTTGATCCCGCTGCTGCGTGACATCCGGCGGGGCGGCTCGGCTGCGGTCGACCTGTGCGATGTGGCCGCGGGCCGCCTGGACGGCTACTACGAGCGGGGGTTGAACCCGTGGGACCTGGCTGCAGGCGACCTGATCGCCCGTGAGGCAGGCGCCCTGACCGGTGGACGCCCCGGAGAACGCCCCGCACGCGATCTGGCGATCGCGGGCACCCCGGGCGTCTTCGAGCCTCTCCAGCGGCTGTTGGAGGACTTCGGGGCCTGGCACGACTGACGTGAGTGGTCGGGGGCGCCTGGGCCGGTGTCGGGAAGGTGCTGCGCAGGTGGGCCCGTGCTGATCAGGCGCCCACGCGCGCACCTCTATTGGTTCGGTCGCCTTCGGCGCGCCCCTACGGCTCCCTCTCGGCCGTCCACGTGGGGACAGTTGGACTTGGTGGGCCCGCAACCAGGGTTGAGCTCAACGTCGTAGGTTTCAGGGGCGGAAAACGACAGAACCCCGGCGCTGGATTCGCCGGGGTTCTGTCGTCCTGCTGACCGCACTGATCAGACGCTCGTCGCGCCGACCTCCACACCGTGGTCGGCGGCGAGGCGGCGCAGGTCGTCGAGCTCGGCCTGTTCCACCTCGACGAGGAAGTCGTCGCCCTCGTCACGAGCCCGCGTCAGGTCGGTCTCGGTCGCCCTTATGCGCTGCAGAAGTCCTGCGGTGAATGCGTCCATGCTGCGCCCCCTCGTCCTGGGTCGTGGGTCGTTTGGCACGGGGGTGTGCCATTCGGAAGGGGCGATCACGTCTGCGGATGGGGTGCCCAGCGCTGCCCTGGCTGGGCGGCGACGGTGCCGGACACCCACGCCCGCTCTGCGGAAGCGGTTGGACGTACCACAAGGTGGCTTGCCACGTGCAGAGCGTGATCGCGGGGTGTAAAGCCGTCCTCCCCGCGCTCCCTTCCGTGGAAACCTCAACCCACCGAGAAAATCCCGCATTCCCGGGCCTCACACCGGACCTTCATCTTGCGCCCGGCCGCCTTACAGCCGACTTATGGCCGAAAAGGGCAGGATGGAGGTCACACAGCCACGAAGACCCTGCCCGTGTGCGCCGAGGCGCGCTACGCGGGTGGACAGAGGAAGGACAAGCGACGTGCGCGTACTCGTCGTCGAGGACGAGCAGCTGCTCGCCGATGCGGTGGCCACCGGACTACGCCGGGAGGCCATGGCCGTCGACGTCGTGTACGACGGTGCGGCCGCCCTGGAGCGCATCGGCGTCAACGACTACGACGTGGTCGTCCTCGACCGTGACCTCCCGCTCGTGCACGGCGACGACGTCTGCCGCAAGATCGTCGAGCTCGGTATGGCCACACGCGTGCTGATGCTCACCGCGTCCGGCGACGTCAGCGACCGTGTCGAGGGCCTGGAGATCGGCGCCGACGACTATCTGCCCAAGCCCTTCGCGTTCAGCGAGCTGACGGCACGCGTGCGTGCCCTCGGCCGGCGCACCAGCGTGCCGCTGCCGCCCGTCCTGGAGCGGGCCGGCATCAAGCTCGACCCGAACCGCCGCGAGGTGTTCCGCGACGGCAAGGAAGTCCAGCTCGCGCCCAAGGAGTTCGCCGTCCTGGAGGTGCTGCTGCGCAGCGAGGGCGCGGTCGTCTCCGCGGAGCAACTCCTGGAGAAGGCCTGGGACGAGAACACGGACCCGTTCACCAATGTCGTGCGCGTCACCGTGATGACCCTGCGCCGCAAGCTCGGTGAGCCCCCGGTCATCGTCACCGTCCCCGGCTCCGGTTACCGGATCTGATCCACCGTGGCGACGACTCCCGCGCCTCCCCAGGCGCCCCCGAAGCCCACGTGGGACCCCAGAAGGCCCGAACCGCCGTTCCCCTGGCTGCGTCCCACCATCCGCATAAGGCTCACGCTGCTGTATGGCGGCATGTTCCTGATCGCCGGCATCCTGCTGCTGTCGATCATCTACCTGCTCGCGGCGCATGCGCTGAACGTGGGCAGTGAGCTGCCCTTCAAGGTCATCACCGGCTCGGTCGGCAGCAGCACCTGCAACTTCCCGTCCGATCCGTCGGCGACCACGCTCAACAACGCGATGGACCAGTGCGTCAACAAACAGCGCCAGCACGCCCTGGACGACCTGCTCAGCCGCTCGCTGCTGGCCCTGCTCGGCCTCGCGATCATCGCCTTCGCCTTCGGGTACGCGATGGCGGGCCGGGTGCTCTCGCCGTTGGGCCGGATCACCCGTACCGCCCGTGCGGTGGCCGGCTCGGACCTGTCCCGGCGGATCGAACTGGACGGCCCGGACGACGAGTTGAAGGAACTCGCGGACACCTTCGACGAGATGCTGGACCGGCTGCAGCGGGCCTTCACCGCCCAGCAGCGCTTCGTGGGGAACGCGTCGCACGAGCTGCGCACCCCGCTGGCGATCAACCGCACGCTCCTGGAAGTGCATCTGTCCGATCCCGGCGCCCCCGTGGAGCTGCAACAGCTGGGCAAGACGCTGCTCGCCACCAACGAGCGCAGCGAGCAGCTCGTAGAGGGTCTGCTGCTGCTGGCCCGCAGCGACAACCAGATCGTGGAGCGCAAGCCCGTGGACCTCGCCGAGGTCGCCGAGCAGGCCGTCGACCAGGTGCACGCCGAGGCGGCCGCCAAGGGCGTGGTGATCCGCGGCGAGCAGAAACCCGCGGTCGTCCAGGGCAACGGCATCCTGCTGGAGCGGATCGCCCTGAACCTGGTGCAGAACGCGGTGCGGTACAACGTGCCCGAGGACGGCTGGGTCGAGGTCACCACCGAGGTCCAGCACGGCCAGGCGGTGCTCATGGTCTCGAACACGGGTCCGGTGGTCCCGGCGTACGAGATCGACAACCTCTTCGAGCCCTTCAGACGGCTGCGTACGGAACGAACAGGCAGTGACAAGGGTGTGGGCCTCGGTCTGTCGATCGCGCGGTCCGTGGCGCGCGCACACGGCGGCCATATCGCGGCCCAGCCACGTGAGGGGGGTGGACTCGTGATGCGAGTCACCCTGCCCATCTGAGATCATGTCGCCGACACACGAGGATGTTCGCTTTGCGCGGAATTTTCTGGCCGCTTCTCCGGCAACCCCGTGTGTGATCGATCACAAGCGCGATTTTCGGGCCATCTACTCTCCGTGATCATGCACCCTGTCGGAAAGCCGGGAAAATCCGGGTTTTCGGGGGTCTTGATCACGGGAAGTACACGGTGAGGTGCCTTTGAAGAGCGGCACGAGGACCGTGTACGGTCCCCTTCGCCATCCAAGCCGATCACTCTTGAGGGGTCCGGTTGGGTGTCGATTGAGTAACAGACCTTGATGTGAGGCAAAATCTCCGCCTCAGGTCGGGCACAAGTCCGGCCTCTCACGCGTTACGTGCGCTGGAGACACCGCAGACACCCAGAGGGGGAGAGCGCGACATGGCAACGGATTACGACACCCCACGCAAGACCGACGACGACGTCGACTCGGACAGCCTTGAAGAACTCAAGGCGCGTAGGAACGACAAGTCGACTTCCGCAGTGGACGTCGACGAATTCGAGGCGGCCGAGGGCCTCGAACTGCCCGGAGCGGACCTCTCGAACGAAGAGCTGGCCGTCCGGGTGCTGCCCAAGCAGCAGGACGAGTTCACTTGCATGAGCTGCTTCCTGGTGCACCACCGCAGCCAGCTGGCCCGCGAGAAGAACGGCCAGCCGATCTGCCGCGACTGCGACTGAGGAGGGGTCGGCCGTGACTGGCTCGACCCCACCCTGGAAGCGCCGCTCCCGCCGGCCGGGAGCGGACGAAGGGCCGACAGACGGTCCTCATGGCGCGCGTGACGACGAGCGGGGCTCATCCGAAACCGGATCAGCCTCGCTCGAACCGGCGGTTGACCGGGCTGACCTCCCGGTGCCGGCGGACGTTCCCGCAGCCGCCCCCGTCGCCAAACGACGGGTGGCGGTCATCCGGGACAAGGCCAAGGAAGGCGTCCGTAAGGGCGGCAGCCGGGCCAGGGCCGGTCTGGCGTACCTCGCCGACCGGATCATCGACATCGCCCCGCGGATCCCCGTACGGGACCTTCAGGCGCTTCGGCGACAGTTCCCGGGCCTCGGCCCCGAGCAGCTCGCCGACAAACTGGTGGCGGGCGCGGCGAACGCGACGTCGACCGTCGGCGCGGGCATCGGTGCCGCGGCGATGCTGCCGGTGCCGCCCGCGATGCCCACCGAACTGGCCGCCGAGATCACCGGCGTCGCCGCGATCGAGCTGAAACTGATCGCCGAGCTCTACGAGGTCTACGGCGCCCGTCCGCCCGGCGACCTCCGGCAGCGCAGCACCACATATCTGAACTCCTGGTCCGGGGAGCGCGGTATCGACGTGACCAAGCCGTCGACCATGAGCGCCGCGCTGAACGGGCACATGAAGCGCGAGCTGCGCCAGCAGATCATGAAACGGATGGTCCGCGACCTGCCGAACCTGATGCCCTTCATGGTCGGCGCCGCCGTCGGAGCGGTCATGAACCGCCGGGACACCAGGAAACTCGCCGAGCGCATCCGCAAGGATCTGCGCAAGGCCCAGGTCCCGTGGGACGCGCTGCCCGAACTGCCACCCCTGGAGACCCCGCCGGACCCGCTGCGGATGGGCGAGATCCCGAAGGAACTCGGTCGCTGAAGAGGTCCTAGACGGCTGCCGCGCGGGCAGTCTTCAGGGCCTCCGCCAGCCGCTCCGGCTCACGGGTGGACAGATACAGGTACGGCGTCGGGTCGTCCGGGTCGGTGACCTCGACGCGCAGCGCCCTCGGGATGTACGAGCGCAGCAGCAGGAAGGCGCGGGTGTCGGCCTTGTAGGTCCGCCAGGCACGCGCCTCCTCCGGGTCCAGGATCTCCGCCTCTCCCAGGGCCGTCACCGGGATCTTCGCCTCGCCCGCGATCAGCTGGTCGCCCACGATCCGGATGCGGAGCGAGCCGTAGGCGCTGGCCATCACGGATGCGACCGCGGTGCCGCCGACCAGGCCGCCGAGCAGCGGCAGGGTGCCGAAGGGCAGCAGGATCAGGGCGAAGGAGACGCCCACCAGGAACGAGATGAACCACCACGAACGGGGGGCGGTGAGGCGCTCGTCGTAGGGGGAGGCGGAAAGCTGCATGGAGCCAAGCTTGGCACGGTGTCCGGAACCTACCGACGCGCGGGTAAGGTCTGCGGCTGTGAGTGGTACTTCTCCAGCTCTTAAGCCTCCGTCCGACGCCGTGAAACCGGTGCGGCACCCTGACGCGCCCGCGCCGGGTGAGCTGCTCGGTGCGCACTACGAACAGTGTTTCGGGTGTGGCGGCGAGCAGCCGCACGGGCTGCACCTGGAGGCGCGGGCCGGTGAGGGCGTGACCATCACCGCCGAGTTCACCGTGCGGGCCGCCCACCAGGGCGCCCCGGGCCTCGCGCACGGCGGAGTGCTCGCCAGCGCGCTGGACGAGACCCTCGGTTCGCTGAACTGGCTGCTGCGGACGATCGCCGTGACCGGCCGCCTGGAGACCGACTTCGTCCGGCCGGTGCCCGTGGACACCGTGCTGTACCTGGAGGCCGAGGTGACGGCCGTGGCCGGCCGGAAGATCTACTCGACCGCCACCGGACGCATCGGCGCCCCGGACGGGCCCGTCGCGGTGCGCGCCGACGCCCTCTTCGTCGAGGTCAAGGTCGACCACTTCACCGACAACGGCCGCCCGCAGGAGATCCGGGCCGCCATGGACGACCCGGACCAGGTCCGGCGTACCCGTGCCTTCGAGGTGAACCCGTGAGCCGTAGCCCCCTGAATGTGCTGATCCGCCGCGTCGACCCCGACGTACCGCTTCCGTCGTACGAGCATCCCGGCGACGCGGGAGCCGATCTGCGGACCACGGAGAGCCGGGAACTGAAGCCGGGTGAACGGGCCGTACTGCCCACGGGGGTGTCTATCGCTCTCCCCGAGGGGTACGCGGCCTTCGTGCACCCTCGTTCGGGGCTCGCCGCCCGCTGCGGTGTCGCCCTGGTGAATGCCCCGGGGACGGTTGATGCCGGGTACCGTGGGGAGATCAAGGTGATCGTGGTGAATCTCGACCCGTACGAGTCGGTACGGTTCGAGCGCTTCGACCGGATCGCCCAACTGGTCGTCCAGCAGGTCGAGAGGGTCCGCTTCCAGGAGGTCGCGGAGCTTCCCGATTCGGCGCGGGCCGAGGGGGGCTTCGGGTCCACCGGCGGTCACGCCGCCGTGGGCGGCACCACGGGTGGGAATCGATACGCTTCGGTCGTATCCGACCGGGAAGGACAGTGACGTGTTCGGACGTCGCAAGAAGGGCACTGCCGCCGAGGACGCGGCGAGCGAGGCCGAGCAGGTCGTCGACAATGTCGACACTGAGGCGGACGAAGCGGTCGAGCGCGTGAAGCTCGAACCGGAGCCCCGCCCCGACGGACCCTGGGACGACTCGGAGATCGGCGACCCCGCCGAGGGCCGGGTGGACCTGGGCGGTCTGTTCGTGCCGGGAGTCGACGGCATGGAGTTGCGGGTCGAGGTCGCGGGTGACGCGATCGTCGCAGCCACCGTGGTCCTCAAGGACAGTGCCATCCAGTTGCAGGCCTTCGCCGCCCCCAAGCGCGAGGGCATCTGGGGTGAGGTTCGCGAGGAGATCGCCAGCGGCATCACCCAGCAGGGCGGCATCGTCGACGAGGTCGAGGGGCCGCTGGGCTGGGAGCTGCGCGCGCAGGTTCCGGTGCAACTGCCGGACGGCACGGGCGGGTTCCAGGTCGTGCGGTTCGTCGGTGTGGACGGTTCGCGCTGGTTCCTGCGCGGAGTGATCTCCGGGCAGGGCGCGGTGCAGCCGCAGGCGGCCGGTCTGCTGGAGCAGATCTTCCGGGACACGGTCGTCGTGCGCGGCGAGGGCCCGATGGCGCCCCGCGACCCGATCGTCCTGAAGCTGCCGAACGACGCCCAGATGGTTCCCGAGGGCGTCCAGCAGGAGGAGGCGGGTTCCCGCTTCTCCGGCGGCATGGGCCAGCTTCAGCGCGGACCGGAGATCACCGAGGTCCGCTAGCGGGAACAGAGCGCCGGAACGGAACACCGGAACAGGCGAAAAAGGGCCGTACCCCGTCCAGGGTGCGGCCCTTCGTCGTGCGCGCACTCTTGACGGTTCATTGGTCCGTACCTATGGTCTCGGCTCAACGCCCAAGTTCATGAGGGTGCTCTGTGTTCACATACGAGAACGGAGTCACCGTGCGCCGCGCTGCCCTGCTCTCCGTCGTCACGGCCGTGGTCCTGGGCTTCTTCGCCCAGCCCGGCACCGTCGCCCAAGCCGCCCCCGCCACCTTCGTCCATCCCGGAGTCGACGTCTCCCGGAGCCAGTTGGACTTCGCCCGCACCGAGGTCCTCGCCGGCGCCCAGCCCTGGAAGGGCGCCTACGACCAGATGATGGCCAGCTCCTACGCCAGCCTGACCCGGACCCCGAAGCCCAGAGCCGTCGTCGAGTGCGGCTCGTACTCCAACCCCAACTACGGCTGCACCGACGAGCGCGAGGACGCGATCGCGGCCTTCACCGACGCGCTCGCCTGGTACATCACCAAGGACGCGCGCTACGCCCAGAAGGCCATCGAGATCATGGACGCCTGGTCGGCCACGATCACCAGCCACACCAACAGCAACGCGCCCCTCCAGACCGGCTGGGCCGGCTCCTCCTGGCCCAAGGCCGCCGAGATCATCAAGTACACGTACACCGGGACATGGACCAACTCGGCCCGCTTCTCGACCATGTTGCGCAACGTGTACCTGCCCGAGATCATCAACGGCTCCAATTCCAACGGGAACTGGGAGCTGACGATGATGGACGCCGCCGTCGGCATCTCCGTCTTCCTCGAGGACAAGACGTCGTACGACAAGGCCATGGCGATCTTCCGGACGCGCACGGCCGCGTACATCTACCTCGCCTCGGACGGTTCCGTACCGAAGACCGTGCCGAGCCAGAACCTCAACACCACGGCGAAGATCGTCAGTTACTGGCAGGGCCAGTCGACCTTCGTCACCGGGCTCACCCAGGAGACGTGCCGCGACTTCACGCACACCGGGTACGGCCTCTCGTCGGTCTCGCACGTCGCCGAGACCAGCCGGATCCAGGGCACCGACCTCTACGGCACCGACGTGGGGGAGCGGCTGCGGCAGGCGCTCGGGTTCCAGGCCAAGTATCAGCTGGGCACGGCCGTCCCGAGCTGGCTCTGCGGCGGGTCGCTGACCCTCGGGCTCGGGCCGGTCACCGAGGTCGGCTACAACGCCCTGCACAACCGCCTGGGCATCGCGATGACCAACACCCAGACGCTCACCCTGAACAACCGCCCGGCCGGCAGCAACAACCTCTTCGTGGCCTGGGAGACCCTGACCCACGGCGACAACCCCAACTGAACCTCCTGAAGAGTGCCGGACCCTGATGCCCGTACGGCACCGTACGGGCATCAGGGTTGCGTCAAAGACGTCCCTGAGTGCACCGGTCACCCCATTTGTCGGACTTATTGGCCGTAAAGTCGACGCTGCGTACACGGGTGTGACGGGAAGACAATGGGGCCATGGGACGCGGCAAGCTTCGGATCTACCTCGGTGCGGCACCGGGCGTCGGCAAGACGTACGCCATGCTGTCCGAGGCCCACCGCAGGGTGGAGCGGGGCACGGACTGCGTGGTCGCCTTCGTGGAGCACCACGGGAGGGCCCGCACCGAGGTGATGCTGCACGGCCTGGAGCAGGTCCCGCGCGTGGAGCTGGCGTACCGGGGGACCGTCTTCACCGAGATGGACGTCGACGCGGTGCTGCGCCGGGCCCCCGCCGTCGCCCTGGTGGACGAACTCGCCCACACCAACATCCCGGGCTCCCGCAACACCAAGCGCTGGCAGGACATCGAGGAGCTGCTCGCCGCCGGTATCGATGTGGTGTCCACCGTCAACATTCAGCACCTTGAGTCCCTCGGTGATGTCGTCGAGTCGATCACCGGCGTACGGCAGCAGGAGACCGTGCCGGACGAGGTCGTCCGCCGGGCCGACCAGATCGAACTCGTCGACATGTCGCCCCAGGCGCTCCGCCGCCGGATGGCGCACGGCAACATCTACAAGCCCGACAAGGTCGACGCGGCCCTCTCGAACTACTTCCGGCCCGGAAACCTCACCGCCCTGCGGGAGTTGGCGCTGCTGTGGGTGGCCGACCGGGTCGACGAGTACCTCCAGGAGTACCGCAGCGAGCACCAGGTGTCGGCGATCTGGGGTTCCCGCGAGCGGATCGTCGTAGGGCTGACCGGCGGTCCCGAAGGGCGGACGCTGATACGGCGGGCCGCGCGGCTCGCCGAGAAGGGGGCCGGCGGTGAGGTGCTGGCCGTCTACATCTCCCGCAGTGACGGGCTGACCTCGGCCTCCCCGAAGGAACTCGCCCTCCAGCGCACACTCGCCGAGGACCTCGGCGGCACCTTCCACCACGTCGTCGGCGACGACATCCCGGCCGCGCTGCTCGACTTCGCGCGCGGGGTGAACGCCACGCAGATCGTCCTCGGCTCCTCGCGCCGCAAGACCTGGCAGTACGTCTTCGGGCCGGGGGTGGGGGCCACCGTCGCCCGCGAGTCCGGTCCTGACCTGGACGTCCACATCGTCACCCACGAAGAGGTCGCCAAGGGGCGCGGGCTGCCCGTGTCCCGGGGTGCGCGGCTCGGGCGGGCGCGGATCGTCTCGGGGTGGCTGGTCGGGGTCGTCGGGCCGGTGGGGCTCGCGCTGCTGCTGAACGCCGTCCATCTCGGGCTCGCCAACGACATGCTGCTGTTCCTGTCGCTGACGGTGGCGGCGGCGCTGCTCGGCGGGCTGCTGCCGGCACTGGTCTCGGCGGCTGTCGGATCGTTCCTGCTGAACTACTTCTACACGCCCCCGCTGCACCGGCTGACGATCGCCGACCCCAAGAACATCGTCGCCATCGCGATCTTCGTAGGCGTCGCCGTGTCCGTGGCCTCCGTGGTCGACCTCGCCGCGCGACGCACCCAGCAGGCCGCCAGACTGCGCGCCGAGTCGGAGATCCTGTCCTTCCTCGCGGGCAGCGTGCTGCGCGGCGAGACAAGCCTGGAGGCCCTCCTGGAGCGCGTCCGGGAGACCTTCGGCATGGAGTCCGTCGCCCTGCTGGAGCGCAAGAGCGATGTGGACCCCTGGACCTGCGCGGGCCGGGTCGGCGTGGGCGCGCCGCTGGAGCGACCCGAGGACGGCGATGTGGACATGCCGGTCGGCGACCACATGGCCCTCGCGCTGACCGGTCGCGTCCTGCCCGCCTCCGACCGCCGGGTGCTGGCCGCCTTCGCCGCGCAGGCCGCCGTGGTCCTCGATCGCAGGCGCCTACGGGAGGAGGCCGACCAGGCCCGCGCGCTCGCCGAGGGCAATCGCATCCGTACGGCACTCCTGGCGGCCGTGAGCCACGATCTGAGGACCCCGCTGGCCGGCATCAAGGCGGCCGTGTCGAGTCTGCGGTCCGATGACGTGGCGTGGTCCGAAGAGGATCAGGCCGAGCTGCTGGAGGGCATCGAGGACGGCGCCGACCGGCTCGACCATCTCGTGGGCAACCTGCTCGACATGTCCCGCCTGCAGACCGGTACGGTCACGCCGATCATCCGCGAGATCGACCTCGACGAGGTGGTGCCGATGGCGCTCGGCGGGGTCCCTGAAGGCAGCGCCGAACTCGACATCCCGGAGACGCTGCCCATGGTGGCCGTCGACCCCGGGCTCCTGGAGCGGGCGGTGGCCAACCTGGTCGAGAACGCGGTCAAGTACAGCCCGCCCGGCGAAACCGTCCTGGTGTCCGCCAGCGCCATCGCCGACCGCGTCGAGGTCCGGGTGGTCGACCGGGGCCCGGGAGTCCCGGACGAGGCCAAGGACCGCATATTCGAGCCCTTCCAGCGCTACGGCGATGCCCCGCGCGGCGCCGGAGTGGGACTCGGGCTCGCCGTGGCGCGCGGCTTCACCGAGGCGATGAACGGCACCCTCAACGCCGAGGACACACCCGGTGGCGGCCTCACCATGGTGCTCACGCTCCGCGCGGCGGACGGCGTCGTAGAAGACGCGCATGACGTGTTTGACGTACAACCGGAAAGGCAGGCCTCATGACCAGGGTCCTCGTGGTCGAGGATGAGCCGCAGATCGTGCGGGCCCTCGTGATCAACCTCAAGGCGCGGAAGTACGAGGTCGACGCGGCCGCCGACGGCAAGACCGCCCTCGACCTCGCCGCCTCCCGACACCCGGACGTGGTCGTTCTCGACCTGGGGCTGCCCGACATGGACGGCGTCGAGGTGATCAGGGGACTGCGCGGCTGGACCCGGGTGCCGATCCTGGTGCTGTCCGCGCGGCACTCCTCCGACGAGAAGGTCGAGGCGCTGGACGCGGGCGCCGACGACTACGTCACCAAGCCGTTCGGGATGGACGAGCTGCTGGCCCGGCTGCGGGCCGCCGTGCGCCGGGCCGAGCCCACCGGGGGCGGCGAGGACGACGTCCTGGTCGAGACCGAGGAGTTCACCGTCGACCTGGCCGCCAAGAAGGTCCAGCGGGACGGCCGGGACGTACGGCTCACTCCCACGGAGTGGCATCTACTGGAGGTGCTCGTGCGCAACACCGGGCGGCTGGTCAGCCAGAAGCAGCTGCTCCAGGAGGTGTGGGGGCCGTCGTACGGGACCGAGACGAACTACCTCCGTGTGTACATGGCGCAGCTGCGGCGCAAGCTGGAGACGGACCCCGCGCATCCGAAGCACTTCATCACGGAGCCGGGCATGGGATATCGGTTCGAGCGCTAGGTGTCGCCAGGTGTATTGACCCGCGAGGCCGTGGGTACGTCACTGTCGGTGGACCCCGGTACGCTTCAGATATGAGCGCTGTTCCTCGTTCCGAAAAGCAGGCGGGCCGGTTCCGGCGCATGCTCGACCGGCTCTCCACCTCGCAGGAGGACCTGGAGTCCGAGGAGCTGCGTGAGGACGCCGAGACCGAGGGCTGTGTGCGGATCGGCGACTGCCACGACCGACAGATCGTGACGGTTACTGGTACCTTGCGCACGGTCACGCTGCGCCCCCGGGCGGGAGTTCCGGCCCTGGAGGCCGAGCTGTTCGACGGTTCGGCCGCCCTGGACGTGGTGTGGCTCGGCAGGCGCTCCATCGTGGGGATAGAACCGGGGCGCAAGCTGATCGCGTCCGGCCGGATCTCGATGAGCAGGGGCCGCCGGGTGCTCTTCAACCCGAAATACGAACTGAAACCCCTCGGACGGGAGTAGCCGGTGACGTCGCTCGACAAGCCGACCGCGGACACTGTGGACGCCGAAGACAGCGAGCAGGATGTCCGGGCGGTGACCGAGGCGGCCCTCTTCGAGGCGTTCGGCGGTCTGCGCGGCATGATCGAAACGGTCCTGCCCGGCCTGCTCTTCGTCAGCATCTTCACCATCAACAAGAACCTGCACTGGTCCGCGATCGCCGCGCTGGCCGTGGCGCTGGCCCTGGTCGTGGTCCGGCTGGTGATGCGGGACACCGTCAAGCACGCCTTCAGCGGTGTCTTCGGCGTCGCCTTCGGTGTCGTCTTCGCGATGATGACGAACAACGCCAAGAACTTCTATCTCCCCGGCATGCTCTACACGTTGGGGCTCGCGCTGGCGTACATCGTCACGACCCTCGCGGGCGTCCCGCTGATCGGCCTCATCCTCGGCCCGGTCTTCAAGGAGAACCTCTCCTGGCGGACCCGCAACCCCGGCCGCAAGAAGGCCTACACCAAGGCCAGTTGGGCCTGGGGCCTGATCCTGCTCGCCAAGTGCGCGATCCTCTTCCCGCTCTACTGGTGGGCCAACACCGCCCAACTGGGCTGGGTCCTGGTCGCGTTGAAGATTCCGCCCTTCCTCCTCGCCGTCTGGCTGACCTGGGTCTTCCTCGCGAAGGCGCCCGCGCCGATCGACGTGTTCGCGGAGATGGAGGCGGAGGAGCAGGCCGAGAAGGAGCGCAAGGCCGCGGCCGAGGCCGCAGGCGAGACAGAGGACGCCACGTCGGGACGTCACCGGCGCGACGCATAGCCTTCCCGCTACTCCGCTACGACGAAGAGGGCGCCCTGAGATTTCCAGGGCGCCCTTCTTCGTCGTAGCGCCGCCGATCAGCTCGCCGCGTCCTCCCGGCGTACCGACAGCAGATCCTCCAGTTGCTCCTCGCGTGCCTGAGCCGCCACGAACAGCAGCTCGTCGCCCGCTTCCAGCGAGTCCTCGCGGGACGGGGTCAGCACGCGCGTGCCGCGGATGATCGTGACCAGGGACGTGTCCTCGGGCCACTCCACGTCGCCGACCTGGGTGCCCGCGAGGGCGGACTCCTCGGGGAGGGTGAGTTCGACGAGGTTGGCGTCGCCGTGGCTGAAGCGGAGCAGGCGGACCAGGTCGCCGACCGACACCGCCTCCTCGACCAGGGCCGACATCAGGCGGGGGGTGGAGACGGCCACGTCGACGCCCCAGGACTCGTTGAAGAGCCACTCGTTCTTCGGGTTGTTGACGCGGGCGACGACGCGCGGGACGCCGTACTCCGTCTTCGCGAGGAGGGAGACGACGAGGTTGACCTTGTCGTCGCCGGTCGCGGCGATCACGACGTTGCAGCGCTGCAACGCGGCCTCGTCCAGGGACGTGATCTCGCAGGCGTCGGCCAGCAGCCACTCCGCCTGGGGGACCCGCTCGACCGAGATCGCGGTCGGGGCCTTGTCGATGAGCAGGATCTCGTGACCGTTCTCCAGGAGCTCTCCGGCGATCGAACGTCCGACCGCGCCGGCTCCGGCAATGGCGACCCTCATCAGTGACCGCCCTCCTCTTCGGGGCCCTTGGCGAACGCCGCCTCGACCTTGTCGATCTCGTCCGTACGCATCATCACGTGCACGAGGTCGCCCTCCTGCAACACGGTCTGCGAAGAGGGCAGCATCGCCTCGCCGAGCCGGGTGAGGAACGCCACGCGGACGCCCGTCTCCTCCTGCAGCTTGCTGATCCGCTGGCCGACCCAGGCGGCCGAGGCGTGCACCTCGGCGAGCTGGACACCGCCGGTGGGGTCCCGCCACAGCGGCTCCGCGCCCGAGGGCAGCAGCCGGCGCAGCATCTGGTCGGCGGTCCAGCGGACCGTGGCCACGGTGGGGATGCCCAGGCGCTGGTAGACCTCGGCGCGGCGGGGGTCGTAGATACGGGCCGCGACGTTCTCCACGCCGAACATCTCGCGGGCCACGCGCGCGGAGATGATGTTCGAGTTGTCACCGCTGGAGACGGCCGCGAACGCGCCCGCCTCCTCGATGCCCGCTTCGCGCAGGGTGTCCTGGTCGAAGCCGACCCCGGTGACCCGGCGGCCGCCGAATCCGGGGCCCAGCCGACGGAAGGCGGTGGGGTCCTGGTCGATCACGGCGACCGTGTGCCCCTGTTGCTCCAGGGTCTGGGCGAGAGCGGAACCCACTCTGCCGCAGCCCATGATGACGATGTGCACGACCGTCCTTCCGGTGTCCTGAAATCAATGCTCAGCCCCATCAGGGTCTCAGACCGAGGCCCAAGCTACACACGCCCGGTCCATCCAGGGCACCCCTGTGCGTCAGCGGCGTCCGATGCTGCGCACGCTGGCCAGGGTGAGGATTCCGAGGCCGACGAGGGCGGCCAGGGCGCCGATCAGCTCTGCGGTCGCGGGCATGGAACCTCCAGGAGGCGGCGGGAGCGGGGTTTTGTCATATAGACACGGAGTCGGCGATCTTGACGGAATCCGCGACTCCACTCGTCCCTTATTTCACTCGTGAGGCAGATGACAGGGAGTTAGGCGGCGGAAAGTAGAGGATCGCCTGTTCGAAGGCCTACGATCCTCTGTTGTGTCCAAACTGACCGACGTGCCCAAGCGCATCCTCATCGGGCGCGCACTGCGCAGCGACCGGTTGGGCGAAACGCTCCTGCCGAAGCGCATCGCACTTCCCGTCTTCGCTTCCGACCCGCTGTCCTCCGTGGCGTACGCGCCCGGCGAGGTGCTGCTGGTCCTCTCCATCGCGGGCGTGTCGGCGTACCACTTCAGCCCCTGGATCGCGGTCGCGGTCGTGGTGCTGATGTTCACCGTCGTCGCCTCCTACCGGCAGAACGTGCACGCCTACCCCAGCGGCGGCGGGGACTACGAGGTGGCCACCACCAACCTCGGCCCCAAGGCCGGCCTCACCGTCGCCAGCGCCCTGCTCGTCGACTACGTCCTCACCGTCGCCGTCTCGATCGCCTCCGGCATCGAGAACCTCGGCTCCGCGATCCCGTTCGTGGTCGAGCACAAGGTGATCTGCGCGGTCGTGGTCGTGGTGCTGCTCACGCTGATGAACCTGCGCGGGGTGAAGGAGTCCGGCTCGCTGTTCGCGATCCCGACGTACGTCTTCGTCGCGGGCGTCTTCGTGATGATCGCGTGGGGCGCCTTCCGCGGACTCGTCCTCGGCGACACCATGCGCGCGCCGACCGCGTCGTACCAGATCAAGGCCGAGCACCAGGGCCTCGCGGGCTTCGCGCTGGTCTTCCTGATGCTGCGCGCCTTCTCCTCCGGCTGTGCGGCCCTCACCGGTGTCGAGGCGATCTCCAACGGCGTCCCGGCCTTCCGCAAGCCCAAGTCGAAGAACGCGGCGAGCACGCTCGCGGCGATGGGCATCCTGGCCGTGACGATGTTCTGCGGGATCATCGCCCTGGCCATGACGACCAAGGTCCGCATGGCCGAGAACCCGGGCACCGATCTCCTTCACAACGGCGTCGCGATCGGCTCCGGCTATGTCCAGAACCCGGTGATCTCCCAGGTCGCCGAGGCCGTGTTCGGCAAGGGCAGCTTCCTGTTCGTGGTCCTCGCCGCGGCCACCGCGCTGGTCCTGTTCCTGGCCGCCAACACGGCGTACAACGGCTTCCCGCTCCTCGGCTCGATCCTCGCCCAGGACCGCTACCTGCCGCGCCAGCTGCACACCCGCGGCGACCGCCTGGCCTTCTCGAACGGCATCGTGCTGCTGGCCGGCACGGCCACCCTGCTGATCGCGATCTACGGCGCCGACTCGACCCGCCTGATCCAGCTCTACATCGTGGGCGTGTTCGTGTCGTTCACCCTCAGCCAGACCGGCATGGTCCGGCACTGGAACCGCCACCTCGCCACCGAGAAGGACCAGGCCAAGCGCCGTCACATGGTCCGCTCCCGCGCGATCAACACGTTCGGCGCGTTCTTCACCGGCCTGGTGCTGGTCGTCGTCCTGGTCACGAAGTTCACCCACGGCGCCTGGGTGGCGCTGCTCGGCATGTGCATCTTCTACGCCACGATGACCGCGATCCGTAAGCACTACGACCGGGTCGCCGAGGAGATCGCGGCCCCCGAGGGCCCGAGTGACGACAGCATCCGCCCGTCCCGCGTCCACTCGGTCGTCCTGATCTCCAAGATCCACCGCCCGGCGCTCCGGGCCCTGGCCTACGCCAAGTTGATGCGCTCGGACACCCTGGAGGCGCTCAGCGTCAACGTGGACCCGGCGGAGACCAAGGTGCTGCGCGAGGAGTGGGAGCGGCGCGGGATCGACGTACCGCTGAAGGTGCTGGACTCGCCGTATCGCGAGATCACGCGGCCGATCATCGAGTACGTGAAGGGGCTGCGGAAGGAGTCGCCGCGCGACGCGGTGTCCGTGATCATCCCCGAGTACGTCGTCGGCCACTGGTACGAGCATCTGCTGCACAACCAGAGCGCGCTGCGGCTGAAGGGCCGGTTGCTGTTCACGCCGGGCGTGATGGTGACGTCGGTGCCGTACCAGCTGGAGTCCTCCGAGGCGGCGAAGAACCGGGCGCGGAAGCGGAGCGAGTGGAGTGCGCCGGGTGCGGTGCGGCGCGGTCCCGCGGAGGAGCGGCACAGCGAGTCGTCCTCCAAGTCGAAGCTCTAGCCGGCGTCCGGCCGGGACGGCTTTGTGGTGAGCGGTCGGGCGGGGTCCACGTAGACTGGTGGGCTGTTGTCCGGCCGTTCCCCTGTGTACGTCCTTTCGCTCGCCCCCTTTCGCATTTGGAGTCACCCCGCCATGCAGGCAGAACCGAAGAAATCGCTGGTGGGGGAGGAGTACGAGGTCGAGGTGGGCCCCGTCGCCCATGGCGGGCACTGCATCGCCCGTACGTCCGAGGGGCAGGTGCTGTTCGTCCGGCACGCGCTGCCCGGCGAGCGTGTCGTCGCGCGGGTCACCGACGGTGAGGAGGGCGCGCGGTTCCTGCGTGCCGACGCGGTGACGATCCTGGACGAGTCCAAGGACCGGGTCGAGGCGCCCTGCCCGTACGCCGGTCCCGGCCGTTGCGGCGGCTGCGACTGGCAGCACGCCAAGCCCGGCGCCCAGCGTCGCCTCAAGGGCGAGGTCATCACCGAGCAGCTGCAGCGACTCGCGGGGCTCACGCCCGAGGAGGCCGGCTGGGACGGCACGGTGATGCCGGCCGAGGGCGACAAGTTGCCCGCGGGCCAGGTGCCGCGGTGGCGCACGCGCGTCCAGTACGCGGTGGACGTGGACGGCAACGCCGGTCTGCGCAAGCACCGTTCGCACGAGGTCGAGCCGGTCGAGCACTGCATGATCGCGGCACTGGGTGTCAGCGAGCTGGGCATCGAGGAGCGCGACTGGTCCGGCATGGCCTCGGTCGAGGCGATCGCGGCGACGGGTTCCCAGGACCGCATGGTCATCCTGGAGCCCCGTCCCGGCGCCCGCCTGCCCCTGGTCGAGCTCGAACGCCCGGTCTCCGTCATGCGCGTCGAGGAGCACGACGGCGGCATCCACCGCGTCCACGGCCGCGCGTTCGTCCGCGAGCGGGCCGACGGCCGCACCTACCGCGTCGGCAGCGGCGGCTTCTGGCAGGTCCACCCGATGGCCGCGGACACCCTCGTCAAGGCGGTCATGCAGGGCCTGCTGCCGCGCAAGGGCGACATGGCCCTCGACCTGTACTGCGGCGTCGGCCTCTTCGCGGGCGCGCTGGCCGACCGCCTCGGCGACAAGGGCGCGGTCCTCGGCATCGAGTCCGGCAAGCGCGCGGTCGAGGACGCCCGGCACAACCTCGCCGGGTTCGAGCGGGTGCGGATCGAGCAGGGCAAGGTCGAGAGCGTGCTTCCGCGGACGGGGATCAGCGAGGTCGACCTGATCGTGCTGGATCCGCCGCGGGCGGGGGCCGGCAAGAAGACCGTGGAGCATCTGTCGTCGCTGGGGGCGCGGAAGATCGCGTACGTGGCGTGTGATCCGGCTGCGTTGGCTCGTGACCTGGCGTACTTCCGGGACGGGGGGTACAAGGTGCGGACGTTGCGGGCGTTCGATCTGTTCCCGATGACTCATCACGTGGAGTGCGTGGCGATTCTTGAACCGGTCGCCAAGGTGTCCTGACCTGCGGTTTTGTGGGTGTGCATTGTGTGCGGTGTGGGTGTTGAAGCCAAGTGGTTGCGCTCGGCTACACGTGCGGAACGCCTCCGCTCACGCGCAGATCGACCTGTCGGCCAGGGCTTTGTCAGTGATGCGGTTCCGCTGATTGCGTGACTCGGCTGTTCTGGGTGAATTACGCTGCGTAGTCCGGACGTTACGAGGATGCGGCCGGAGGTGGGCGGCCGGGTTGCGGACGGGGCGGTGGGTTCCCGTCGTCGTCGCGCGCGGAGGTGGTTCCACATGTTCCACATCGCTCACGTGCATGTCCCGGAGGAACTGGTATGCCGCAACGGCGCGTCATCACCGACCGCAGTCAGGAACCCCGCCAGCGGTTCGCCGAGGAGTTGCGGAGGCTGCGCGAAGCGAGCGGGCTGAGCCTGCGGGCGCTTGGTGAACGGCTCGGCTGGGACTGGTCGTTGTTCGGCAAGATGGAGAACGGCGAGACGCTCGGTAGCCCGGAGGTCGTCCAGGCGTTGGACACGCACTACGGGACGCCGGGGTTGCTGCTCGCGTTGTGGGAGCTGGCCGCCGGGGACCATACGCAGTTCCGCGAGCGGTACCGGCGGTACATGGCGCTGGAGGCGGAGGCGGTGAGTTTGTGGCACTTCGCGGTGAGCGTGCTGCCGGGGTTGTTGCAGACGCCGGGGTATGCGCGGGAGATGCTGGCGGCGGGCGGGCTTGAGGGGAAGGAGCTCGAGCAGCAGGTCGATGCCCGGATGGGGCGGCGGGAGTTGTTGGTGGGGAAGGACGCGCCACCGTTCCGGACGATCCTGTCGGAGGCGGTGCTGCGGACGCCGTTGCGGGACGGGTCAGAGTGGCGGGGGCAGTTGGAGTACGTGGCCGAAGTGGCCGAGCGGCCGAACGTGACCGTCCATGTGCTTCTGCAGAGCGCGGGTCTGCACGGTCTCGTGAGTGCCGACATGTGGTACCTCCTCCTCCCGGAGGGCAGGACCGTCGCGTATACCGAGAATGGATACAGGGGCGAACTCATCGAGGAGTCCGGCCCTGTTGTGAGTTTGCAGAAGGCGTACGATGCGGTGCGCGACCTGGCGCTTTCCCCGGCGGAGTCGCGGAAGTTCATCCTGCAGATGTTGGAGGAAGCCACGTGCGATCCATCGACCTGACTGCCGCGTCCTGGCGTAAGAGCAGCTACAGCAACCAGGACGGTGGCGCTTGCGTCGAGGTCTCTGACGACTTCGCCGCTGTCGTCCCGGTACGGGACAGCAAGGTTCCCCACGGGCCGGTGCTTGTGTTCCCTGTCGGCGGGTGGAACTCCTTCGTTTCGGTAATCGGGAACGGGCAGTTGAGCGACTGATCAGGCAAGGTGAAGAACTTGGCGGGGGTCGGGGTGAAGGGTGCGTTGCGGTCACATGCTTCTGCGCCCAGGTCTGCCGGTTGAAGCGCTCAAGTGGGTGTTCCCGCCCCCTGACCTGACGGTTCGTGCTGCGCGAGGCTGTGCGCACTGCCCCGAGACCTCGATGTCAGTGGTGACCGTTAGCTTGGGATCACTGGAGATCGGCCGCACCGGCCGACGAGGTCCTTGGGGAGGGGTGCGCTGTGTCCGCTGCGCAGGCACGACAGTCGGGGAACACGACGTATCTGGAGTTGTCGCAGGAGAGCGGCGGTGCGCACAAGTTCTACGAGGTGACTGTCGAGGGGACCACCGTCTCCGTGCGGTACGGACGGATCGGGGTGGACGGGCAGCGCCAGATCACCACCTTCCCGACCGACGAGAAGGCGAGGACCGCGGCGGCGAAGAAGATAGCCGAGAAGGTGCGGAAGGGGTACGCGCCCGCTGTCCAAGGGCAGCGCGCCGCCCGTGCCGTGACGCGCCGTCAAGTGACGTCCGCTCCGTCGACCGCGCGGTCGACCGCGCCGGTGCTGTGGCGGTTCCGTACCGGCGCCTCGGCGTTCGGCATCCATGTGGACGAGGACCGCTGCTGGGTCGGCAACCAGCAGGGCAATGTCTACAACCTGAGCCACGACGGCGAGGTACTGGCGCACTACTCCCTGCCCGACGGCGTGAAGTGCCTGGTGGCGGACGACTTCTGGATCTACGCGGGCTGCGACGACGGCCGGGTCTACGACCTCTCCTCGAAGGTGCCGTTCGCGGCCTACGACATCGCGGCCGAGGTCGACATCTTCTGGCTGGACATCCACGCGGGCGTACTGAACGTCTCCGACCGCAACGGCGGTCTGACGGTCATCGACCACGAGGACGAGCTCCAGTGGTCGCGCAACTCGTCCGGGGACAACGCGTGGATGGTGCGGGCCGACGACCACGCCGTCTACCACGGACACAGCCAGGGTGTGACGGCGTACGCGGCGAACGGCACCAGCCAGCTCTGGCACACCGCGACCAACGGCAACGTGCTCTTCGGCTGGCAGGAGCAGGACGCGGTCTACGCCGGGACGGGCCGGCGGGTCGTCCAGCGGCTCGCGAAGTCCTCCGGGGCGATCGAGGCCACCTACCAGTGCGACGCCGCCGTGTACTCCTGCGCCACGTCTCCCGGCGGGCGATACGTCTTCGCCGGCGACTCGGCCTCCTCCGTCTACTGCTTCACCGCCGACGGCACCCGGCTGTGGAAGCTCGGCACGGGCGGCGGTTCGGCGCTGTCGATGCAGTATCACGATGAGCGGCTGTACATCGTCTCCACGGACGGTTCGCTCGCCTGCATCGACGCGAGCGAGGCCGCGATCAACGCCGCCCAGTCGGGCACCGTCCCGGTCGCCGCGGACATCAAACTGGCGGCCGCCCTGCCGACGTACGCACCGCTGACCACCGCCGCCTCCGTCGCCACGATCAGCACTGTTCCCGCTGCGGGGAACGGCGTCGTCGTGGAGTGCTTCGAGCGCGGTGGCCGCGTGCGGGTGCATGTGGTGTCCGAGGGTTATGAGCAGGGCTGGAACGTGCAGTTCCCGCGCGCGATACGGGAGCCCGGGGCGCGCTATGTGGTGGACGCGCTGCACTCCTCCGCGGGTGGCTTCTACCGGGTGCGTGGGGAGATCAGGCGGCTGGTCTGACAAGCCGGATGATGCGGGCGTCCCCATGTGGGACATCGAGAGCCCGAGGCCACTGCTTCCGCCGCGTCTGCCGCGGGACTGCTGCCCCTACTCGCCCAACGGCTTCGGCCAACTCTCCAACAGCTGCTCGTCCGTCATCGCCGACGTACCGTCCGCCGTCGCCCCCTCCAGCCCGAACCCCACCATCAGCACCTCCGCATACCGCCGCCAGGCATCCGGCGCGACGTCGTGCGTGCGGTCCGCGACCGCGCCGATCATGTTCAGGAAGGCGTACACATCGGCGCTGACGAAGTCCTTGCGGACCGCGCCCGCGATCACCGCTCGTTCCGCGAGGCCGTCCACGAGGCGGCCCAGTTGGTCGCGGGTGCGGGCGACGGGGTTCGAGTCGACACTGGCGTTGGCCAGGATGACCTCCAGGGCGCGGTCCTCGGAGCGCCACCGTGCCGCCGCCAGCAGATACTGCCGTAGGGCCCGGGCCGGGTCCGGTTGGTCCGCGGCCGTGGTCGCCAGGTGCAGGAACATCGTGAAGCGTTCCGTGAACAGGGCGTCCACCAGGGACTGGAGGTCCGGGAAGCGGCGGTAGACCGTGCCGACGCCGAGGCCCGCCTCGCGGGCGATCTCGTTCAGGGGGACCGTGGCTCCCCGCCGGGCGAACAGGCGGTCGGCCGTCGTCATGATCAGACGACGGTTTCGTTCCGCGTCCGCTCGCAGCGGGCGTTGGTGTGGGGTTTCCGGGCTCACGCCGGGACATTCTCCGGCATCTTCGGCTCGGCGGCCCGGCGCGTCTGCCTGACCAGGAGCGATACGCCCGTCACGACGCTCCACAGCAGCCATGAGTACACACCGCCCCGCTCGAAGATGCCCGCCGTGCTCGTCGAGACGCCCACGCCCGCCTCGCTCAGCAGGCCCAGGGTGCCGACCGCGACGCTGAACACGCGGTACGCGCGCGGCAGTTGGAGGCTCTTCAGCGAGCCCGCCATGATCACGATCGTGTTCGCGCACAGGATGGCGACCGCCGCGCCCCCGACATGCAGCCCCAGGCTGTAGCCCGGGCCGTCCGCGGAGCCGTGGAACACGCCGACCAGCAGGAAGCCCACCGCGTGCGCGCCCGCCAGGGCGATGACGACACGGCGCGCGCGGCCCGTGAGCAGGGGCACCGCCAGCAGGATCACCCCGGCGGCGAACAGGATCCCCTGGGCGATGAACGACGTGTTCATCAGCGTGTGATCCGGCGAACAGATGACGCGGTCCTGGAACTTCGTGCCGCAGCCCGTGACGCCCAGGTCGCTGATGTAGTTCGTGGCGTAGCTGTAGGGCGGGGTGGTCCAGGCGGCCGCGGCGACCGCCTCGGACACCACCCACTGCACCGCGTTCAGCACCAGGACAGCCGCTCCCAGCGGCAGCCAGTTCTTGCGGGACGTCTCCGTTCCCATCACAACTCCCATCACAGGTCCTCTCGACAGGTCATGCTCACCACCCTACATTAAGTGGATAGATCTATCCGGTTAGAGGTCGCGGGTGTTCGCCGGTCGTGTGATCGGCATCACATTGCAAGGTTCGAACTTCGAGAGCCGCCGTGCATCTAGTCGGCGTCCATTCCCCTCCACCGAGGAAGCAATCAATGTTGGCTTACCTGCCCGGGTTCGCCCCCTGGATCGTCGCCGGCGTCCTCTCGTCCTTCGACTGGCGCTGGGGCGCGATAGGCGGTCTCGTCACGGGGCTGCTGATGATGCTGAACGACCGTCGCCGCGGGGTCGGCTTCGACGCGCTGGTCCTGGAGATCAGCACCCTCGCGTACTTCGTCGTGATCGGCGCCGTCTCCGTCGCCCGGCCGGACTCCTCGCTGGCCGACCACACCGACGTCATCTCGTTCGTCTGGCTGGCCGCCACCGCGTGGGGGAGCCTGGTGGTCCGCAGCCCCTTCACGCTGGGCATCGCCAAGCGGCAGACCCCGCGCGAGTACTGGGACATGCCGGAGTTCGTCCAGGTCAACAACTACATCACCAACGCCTGGGGAGCCGGCTTCACCTTCATCGCCGTGAGCCTGGCCATCGCCAACGCGGTGGACGCCCCGGCCTGGGTGGGCATCACCGCCCACGTCGTCGGCCTGGTCGCCCCGGCCGTCTTCACGAAGGTCTATCCCGCCCGCGCCCAGGCCCGACTCATGGCACTGGCGCAGGCACCGGAGCAGACCCAGCCGTCGGTGCGGGCCGTTCAGTGACGGCCGCTCCCGTCCCGCGACCTGCCTGACCTCTCAGCACCAAAACACTTACCCCACAAAGGAGTTGGCGCATCGTGAGCATCGCAAAGAACGTCGTTCTCGTGCACGGCGGATTCGTCGACGGATCGGGCTGGCGGGGCGTCTACGACGCGCTCCGCGCCGACGGCTACCACGTGAGCGTCGTCCAGAACCCCACACTGTCGCTCGAGGACGACGTCGCCACGACCAAACGGGTCCTCGACGCCCAGGACGGCCCGACCGTACTCGTCGGACACTCCTACGGCGGCGCGGTGATCTCCGAGGCCGGGACCCACGAGAACGTGTCGACGCTCGTGTACATCGCGGCGTTCGCGCCCGACAAGGGCGAGTCCGTGAACACCCTCATCGCCGACCCGCCGCCCGGCGCACCCGTTCCGCCGATCCTGCCGCCCGTCGACGGGTTCCTCTTCCTCGACCGGGAGAAGTTCGCCGCGTCCTTCGCCGGGGACCTGCCCGCCGAGGACGCCCAGTTCCTCGCCGACTCCCAAGTGCCTTGGGGCGTAGCGGCGTTGGCGGGCGCGGTGACCGAGCCCGCCTGGCAGACCAAGCCGAGTTTCTACCTCGTCGCCACCGACGACCGCATGATCCCGCCGCCCGCCCAGCGCCTCATGGCCGAGCGGGCCGGCGCGACCGTGACCGAGACCGGCGGCAGCCACGCCGTGTACGTGTCCAAGCCCGCCGAGGTCGCCGCGTTCATCAAGCAGGCGGCGTCGGGCACCACCGCCTGAGCCGCCTGAACCCTCTCCGCCGCCGCGCGGCCAACTCCGGCCCGGACCAAGGGTGTTCGGGCGCACGGAGCCACAGAACCTCTAAGGAAAACAGCATGACGAACGAGACCGATACACCTGCTCCCCTCTACCTCCAGGGCCGCTTTGCGCCGGTCCCCGAGGAGTACACCGCGGCCGAGCTCACCGTACGGGGCACCCTCCCGCCCGACCTGGACGGCCGCTATCTGCGCAACGGCCCGAACCCGCTGCCCGGCGAGGACCGGGGCCACTGGTTCACCGGCCCCGGCATGCTGCACGGCATCCGGCTGCGTGGCGGCCGTGCCGAGTGGTACCGCAACAGGTGGGTCAAGACAAGGGAGTTGGAGGGTCATCCCTTCGTCCGCGAGGACTTCAGCGTCGACCTCGCCGCGGTGCCCGCCAACACCCATGTGATCCGGCACGCCGACACCGTCCTCGCCCTGTGCGAGGTGGGCCTGCCCTACTGGGTCACCCCGGAGCTGGAGACCGTCGGGCCGTACGACTTCGGTGGGAAGCTGACCACCGCGATGACCGCGCATCCCAAGGAGGACCCGGTCACCGGTGAACTGCACCTGTTCGGGACCGGGTTCGCGCCGCCGTACCTCACCTATCACCGGGTCACCCCGGAGGGCGAGTTGCTCGACAGCCGGCCGATCGACGTGCCCGGGCCGACGATGATGCACGATTTCGCCATCACCGAGAACCACATCGTGTGGATGGACCTGCCCGTCGTCTTCGACCACACCCTGGCCGGGCGCGGCGGCATGCCCTACCGGTGGGCCGAGGCGTACGGCGCGCGGATCGGGATCATGTCCCGCGAGCACGGTTCCACCGACGTGCGCTGGTTCGACGTCGACCCCTGCTACGTCTTCCATGTGGGCAACGCCTATGAGGACGTGCAGGGGCGTGTGGTGCTGGACGCGGTGCGCTACGACGACGCCGGGTTCCGGAAGGTCTGGGGCGACATCGGCGGACCCACCGGTCAGGGCACGCCGAGCGTCCCCGGTGTGCCGAACGGTCAGGTCGGGGTGCGCGAACCCGGTCACACCCAGGCCCCCTCCGTCCTGTACCGGTGGACCCTGGATCCGGTGGCCGGCCGGGTCACCGAGACCCAACTGGACGACCGCGAGGCCGAGTTCCCCACCCACAACGAGACCCTCACCGGGCGCCGGAACCGCTACCTCTACACGGTCAACGGCGACGGCATCGCCAAGCACGACCTGGAGCGCCAGACCGGTGACGTCCACAAGACGCCCGGCAGCCGCTACTCCGGCGAGGCCGTCTTCGTACCGGCGTCGGACGGCACCGACGAGGACGCGGGCTGGCTCATGTCGCTCGTCTCGGACGACAACGGCGCGGCCGGTGAACTCCTCGTCCTGAACGCCGGTGACCTCTCCGTGCAGGCGGTCGTGGAACTGCCGTACCCGGTCCCGTCCGGCTTCCACGGCAGCTGGCTGCCCGAGCCCGGGTCCGCCGAACAGGGCTGACCCGCTGAACAGGCCTGATGTGGAGGCGAGTTGACCGATCCGGTCGAGGGGGCCCGTCGAGGAGCCGTAGCGGCGTATCTTCCTCGACAAGGGTCCCCTCGGTCCGACATGTGGGGTCCATCTCCCGTTCATCGGGGGGTGGGAGAAGTGGGGTCCCGAGAGCATGAGTCCAACTCCCCGGAGTGGCCCAGGGCTTGTGATGTGTGCGCATGGAGGCTTCATGGTGCCCCTCGACCACCCCACGGATGAGGAACTCACCCGCAGGGCCCAGGCCGGCGAGTCCGATGCCCTGGGTCTGTTGCTGACACGCCATCAAGCGCCCATGCGTGCGGTCGCGTTGAGCCTGCTCGGCTACGGCCCCGACGCCGAGGACGCCGTACAGGATGCCGCGTTGACCGCGCTGCGGCGCATCGGTGACGTACGGGAGCCCGCGGCCGTCGGGGCGTGGTTGCGGGCGATCGTGCGGAACGCCGCCCGGATGCGGCTGCGGGCCGTGCGGGAGGTGCCCGGGCTCGACGCGCTGGAGCAGTTGCGGGTGCGGGACGACGAGCCCTCGCACCCCGAGCGGGTCGTCGAGCAGCACGCGATGCGGGACTGGATCTGGGACGCGGTGGAGGAACTGCCGCAGCAGCAGCGGCTGGTGCTGATGCTGCGGCACTTCAGCGGGATCACCTCGTACCAGGAGATCGCCGAGGTCTGCGAGGTGCCGGTCGGCACGGTGCGCAGCCGGCTCAACCAGGCCCGGGCGAAGATGGCCAAGGTGCTGCTGTCGACCGCGACCGGGGGCCACGACGACGTGTCCGCGCTCGTCGAGGAGAGCCGACAGGAGGCCGAGGTCACGCTCGACGGCGCCATGCGCGGCCAACTGCCCCCGGAGATCCTGGAGTTGTGGCCTGCGGAGACCGAACTGGTCGGCGTTCTCAACAAAAAGGGAGACCGCCTCCATCCCTTCCCGGCAATGCAGAGCACCCGGGTCAAGGGCGTGACCCAGCAGCTGCGCCATGTCGTGGCCAGCCGCGACATCGCCATCTGGGAGATGGACGCCGTCACCCCGGCCGGCGTCCCGAACCCCTGCCCGCCCACCCTGGCCTGGCTGATGTTCCGCCAAGGCAGGCAGGTGCGGAAACTCCGGGTGGTCTTCCCCGGGACGGCGCCCGGGGCACCAGCGTGAGCCCTGTGTCAGACGGAGCGCAGCAGCTGTCGTAGAACCGTGGTGTCGATGACGTGGGCGCGGGACGGGAACACCTTCTCGACCAGCACCCGGTGGGTGTCGGCGTCGGGGTCGGCGACGCCGTCGGACAGGACTAGGACGCGGTAGTCGCGGTCGGCCGCGTCGATGACCGTGGACAGGACCACGCCGCTGGTGCTGATCCCGGCGAGCACCAGGGTGTCGATGCCGCGGTCGCTCAACTGCTCGTGGAGATCGGTGGTCGAGCCCGAGCCGTAGCGGATCTTGCGGACGACGATGTCGCCGTCCTCGGGTGCGATCCGTGCGTCGATCTGCGTGGCGTCGTCCTCGTGGTGCAGCATCTTCGCCGCGGCGACCGCGCTGAAGGACTTGTTGGTGTCCGGGACCGCCGACCAGTCGTCCTCGGTGAAGGCGACGCGGACGTAGCCGATGGCGCCGCCGGCCGCGCGGACCTCGGCGATGGTGTCCTTGACCCGCTCGACGAGGGCGTCGGATTCGGGGGCGATCGGGACGATCCCGTTCTGGAAGTCCATGACCAGCAGGGCGGTGCGCTCGGAGGTGATCGTGGGGAGGGAGGGGGTGCTCACGCGAGGTTCTCCTTGATGGGGTTTTTCATAGGGGGATCGGTCAGGTGGTCTTGGTGGCGCGGCCCATCAGACGGCGGTCCAGGACGGTCAGCAGGAGGACCGCGAGGCCCGCACCGACCAGGACGAGGCCGAGGATGTGCAGACCGTGGTCGGTCACGCCGGTGCGGAAGACGATGCCGCCGATCACGGCGGAGGTGATCGTCCCGAGGTAGCCGAAGGTCCTGAACAGGCCGGAGGCGGTGCCTATTTGGTCGGGCGGCGCCTCCAGGTAGAGGGCGGTCTGGTTGCCGACGGTGGTGGTCGCCGAGGCGACGCCGAAGATCAGGGACACCAGCACGATCGCGATCGCCGGGCTGTGCGAGGAGAGCAGCATGATCCCGGCCGAGCCGATCAGCATGGTCACCGCGGCGACGATCAGCGGGCCGCGGATCAGATTGCGGCGGGCGAGCGGGCGCGAGAGCAGCGCGGAGACGGCGCCCATCGGCAGCAGCAGGAGTCCCGCCGTCACGGTGGAGAAGCCGTGCGCGGCCTCCATCCACTGGGTCACGCCGTACATCACGGTGTAGGTGCCGAGCAGGGAGAGCGCCTGGCGCAGATAGGTCCGGGTCAGGGCGCCGTTGGCGGCGAGGCCGCGGAAGTCGAAGAACGGTGCCGGCTTGCGCAGCTCCCACCAGACCGTGGGCACCGCGGCCAGCACGAAGACGGCGAGCGCGGTCCACCCGAGGCGGGGGAGGCTCATCAGGAAGATGACCAGCGCGGTCATCGCCACAGCGAAACCGAGGATGCCGGGCAGGTCGATCCGGTCGGCGACCCGGCGGAAACCGTTGTCCGTGCGGTCGAGTGCCGGGTCCTTGGGCAGCCAGCGCACGGCCATCACCATCGCGGCCAGGGTCACCGGGATGTTGATCAGGAACGCCCAGCGCCAGCCCGCGGCGCCCACCAGCAGTCCGCCGATGGGCGGGCCGATGGCGGCGGTGGCCATGCCCGCGATCGCGATGCCGCCGAGGACTCCGCCCGGCGGGGCGTCGAGTCCGGCGTCCTGGGCGCGGCGCCGGATCAGCACCATCGCGCAGGGGAACGCGGCCGAGGTACCGATGCCGACCAGCACCCGGGCCACGGTCAGCATCGCCAGGTTCTGGCCGAGGCCGCCGACGACACCGCCGAGCAGCACCAGGACGATCCCGGCGAGGAAGATCCGGCGCGCCCCGAGCACCTCCGCCAGCTTCCCGGCGGTGGGCTGCGCCACGGCGCTGGCCAGGTAGAGCGAGGAGACGAGTACGGCGGTGCTGCCGACCGCGACGTGCAGCTCGGTGGCGATCGGCACCAGCGCGGTCGCGATGATGGAGCTGTTGACCGGGTTGAGTCCGGCGCCCACATAGAGCGGGGTCGTGAAGGTCCAGGCGAAGGGCTTGCGCACGAGCTCGCGCGCCGGGCCAGACACCTTGCCGGTCCCGGTCCTCATATCCCGCCGTCGTTCAGCTCGGTCGTGGCGAGGCGTTCCAGCAGCTCGATGGCCTTCTCTACGTCCTTGCGCTCGTCCGGGGCGACGAGCTGGTCGATGGCCCGGGCCAGGAAGGAGGCGCGGCCCGCGAGCAGCTTCTCGACCAGTTCGGTCGCGGACGGGTCGGCGCTCATCAGCTTCTTGCGGCCGTCCTGCGCGTCGGGCTCGCTGCGGACCAGCCCGGCGGCCTTGAGCACCGCCAGGCTCTGCGCGATGGACTGCGCGCTGACCCGCTCCAGCGCGGCCAGCCGCGCCGCGGTGACAGGGCCCTCCCGTACGACGCTCGCCAGCACGCCGAGCTGCGTGAGGGTCAGGCCGGTCGCGTGCTGCCCCGACTCCGTGCGCAGCCGGGCGCGCAGCCGGGTCATCGCGTCGTTGAGCCGCTGAGCGGTCGCGACGGACTGCTGCGGCGGGGGGTTCGTGGTCATGGATCCAACGTAAAACTACACAAGTAACTTTGCCAAGTTACTTGTGTAGTTTCCTGCTGTCGGCTGGATCACACAGTCGGATCAGGCGGTCGGATCAGGCGGTCGGAACAGGCGGGTGGATCACCCGGTCAGCTGGGCGGCGAAGAAGTCGCCCAGCTTCTCGACGGCGGGCGTCACGTACTGCTCCTTGTCATAGAGATCGACGTGCGAAGCGCCCTCGATCCACACCAACTCCTTCGGCCCGTCCGCCTTTTGGAACGCCTCCACGCTCATCCAGGACGTCACCGCGGCCCGCCCGACGATCAGCAGCAGCGGTCGCGGCGCGATCAGCGCGACGGACGTGAACGTGTCGAAGGCGGCGATGCGGTCGACGCTCGTCCAGGTCAGCGACTTGGCCGAACGGGGGTGCCCGGCGCGCGGAGTGCAGTAGTACTCCCAGCCCTCGTAGACATGTGGGCCGCCCGCACGCGCCTCCTCCTCGGTGGCGGGGAAGACCGGGAAACGCTGGACGTCCGCACCACCGGCCTCCGCGGTACGGGCCGCGGAGGCGGCGGCCAGCATGCCTGCCATGACCGCCGGGTCCTGGGCACCGTCCGCGCCGAGCCGGAACTGCCGTGACATGTCTACGGCGCTGACCGCGCCCACGGCCCGGATGCGCGGGTCGGTCGCGGTCGCCGCGAGGGCGTAGCCGCCGGAGGCGCAGATGCCCAGTGCCCCGATGCGGCCGGGGTCGACCTCGTCGAGGGTGCCGAGGAAGGAGACGGCGGCCTTCAGGTCCTCGACCCGCTGCCCCGGATCCTCCAGACTGCGCGGCTCGCCCTCGCTCTCACCCTGGTGGGCGGCGTCGAAGGCGAGCGTGACGAACCCGCGCTCGGCCAGCAGACGGGCGTACAGACCGGAGGCCTGTTCCTTCACCCCGGTGCCGGGATGCCCGACCACGATCGCGGGACGCGGCACCCCCGGCGTCTCCTCGTCCGGGGTGTAGAGGTGGCCGGCGAGCTTCAGGCCCGCGCTGAGGAAGGTGACATCGGTACGCATGGGATGCACTCCAGTCGGAGGTGAGGGTGAGGGGGAGAGGGAGGCCGGTGTACGGCCATGCCCCCACCGTCGTCCCGCCCCACCCGGCGCCACCAGGGACGGCTCTGCCTATGCGGTTCTGTACCAGGCACGCCCGCGCCGGCCCGAGGACACTGGACCCATGGCAGACCGTGACGCGCCGCCCACCTCTAACCCCTCCGGCCCCACCGACCCCGTCGGCCCCTCCGGCAACGAACTGGGCGACTTCCTGCGTGCCCGCCGCGCGGACCGCGACCCGCACCAGGCGGGCTTCCCCGACGACGGCCGACTGCGGCGCGTACCCGGTCTGCGCAGGGAGGAACTGGCGTATCTCGCGCACGTGAGCGTCGACTACATCGTCCGCCTGGAACAGGGCCGCACCCGCAGAGGCTCCCGCGCCGTCCTGGACGCACTGGCCGACGCGCTGCACCTCGCCCCGGACGAGCGCACCTACCTCTTCACGCTGGCCGAGGTCGCGCCGGGCGCGTCCACCCGGCCGCCCGTACGTCGCGAAGTCGCCCCGCGGCTACGACAGTTGCTGGACACCATGCACGACATCCCGGCGATGGTGCTGCACCGGGGCATGGACGTGCTCGCCTGGAACCGCGCTGCCGTCGCCCTCCTCACCGACTTCGGCGCGCTGCCCCCGGCCGAACGCAACCTGATCCGGCTCACCTTCCTGGATGCCAACTTCCGGGCCCTGTACGCCGATTGGCCCCGGGCCGCCCGCGAGTGCGTCGCCGTACTGCGCATGGAGGCGGGCCGCACCCCGCACGACCCGGCACTTGACACCCTGATCGCCGAACTCGCCGCCCGCGACCCGGACTTCCGCACCTGGTGGGCCGAGCACCAGGTACGGGGACCGCGGCAACTCACCAAGACCTACGTCCATCCGGTCGCCGGTGAACTCACCCTCGACGTCCAGCAGTTCACCGTCGACACGCATCCGGAGCAGTTCCTCGTCGCGTACACGGCCCCACCGGACTCGCCCTCGCACGAGGCGCTCCGGTTCCTGTTGCAGTGGGCCGGCCTCAGCAGCACCCAAGCCGGGTGAACTGACGCGTTCAGCCGCCGACCGGTGCGCCCGCCACCGCCGAACTGCCGGGCAGGGGCGTACGAGCGGGCCGTTCGGCCAGCACATCGAGGATGTTGTCCACCGCCAGGTCGACCATCGCGCCCCGGGTCGCCTCGGTGGCCGACCCGATGTGCGGCAGCGTGACGATGTGCGGCTCGGCCACCAGGGGGGACAACTCCGTTCCCATCGGCTCCCGTTCGAAGACGTCGAGCCCGGCGGAGTGCAGCCGCCCTTCACGGACGGCGTCCAACAGGGCCTCTTCATCCACGACTCCGCCGCGCGAGGTGCTGACCAGCGTGGCCGTGGGCTTCATCGCGGCCAGTTCGCGGGCCGAGATCAGATGGCGGGTCTCGTCGGTGAGCGGCACGTGCAGCGACACGACGTCGGAGTCGGCGAGCAGCGCGGCCAGGCCCACCGAGGTCGACAGGTCGTCGTCGGGCGCGTACGGGTCGTGGTGGATCACGCGCATCCCGAAACCGTGGGCCCGGCGGGCCACCGCGCGGCCGATCTGGCCGTAGCCGACCAGGCCGAGGGTGGCTCCGTGGACGTCGAGGCCGAGATAGTCGCGCATCCGGAACAGTTCCCAGGAGCCGTCCGCGAGGCTCGCGGAGGCCGCGCCGATGCGGCGGCGGGCGGCGAGGATCAGCGCGAAGGTGAGGTCGGCGGTGGTCTCCGCGAGGACGCGGGGCGTGTGCGTGACGACGATGCCGCGCTCGGCGGCGGCGACGCGGTCGACGTTGTCGAAGCCCATGCTGGCCAGCGCGATGACGCGCAGCGAGGGGCCCGCCGCGTCCATGAGAGCGGCGTCCACGGGGTCGTTGCCGAGGGCCAGTACACCGCTCACGCCGGGGGCGATGGCGGCGAGGTCGGTGGGTCCGGGCTTGGCGGCACCGGGCCAGGCCACCAACTCCGCGCTCTCGGACAGGCGTTGCAGGCCTTCGCCGGGCAGGATTTCACGGGTGGCGAGGACACGATTCTTCATGTTCTTCTCCAGTGACGAGCCGCGTACAGCCATGTACAGCCGTGCATTACCGGCCGGGCGGATCATTCGAAAGACGTTATTCGAAATACGCTAGCCGCGGCGGTCACCGGAAACAAATAGCGGATTCGTCTGACGCTATCGGCCTTCCTTATTCTTCTCGGTTCTTGTCGCTGTCGATCAGCTCCAGGAACAGATCGTGCACGGCCAGCGCGGGCTCCGAGAGCGGCTGATTGTCCGAGGTGACCACGGACAGTTTCACCGTGATCACGGGTTCCACGATCCGCCGTACGGACAGCGTGCGGACGTCGAGAATGGCCCGCGCCGCCGACCACGGCAGGACCGTCGCGCCGATGCCCGCGTCCACGGCATTGACGAGGGTCAGCGCGGACTCGACCTCGCCCACCACGTTCAGTCGGAGCGAGGCCTGCTGGAAGGCGGCGTCCACGACCTGCCGGATCGTGTGGATCCGGCTGGGCAGCAGCAGCGGCAGGTTCGCCAGCTCCGCCAGGTTCACCTCGCCCTTCCCGCACGGTGCCGTGTCGGCGGGCGCGCCGATCAGATACAGGTCCTCGGTGCGGACGGGCTCGAACTGGACACCCCGGAGCGGGCCGGCGCCGTAGATGAAGGCCATGTCCATGCGGCCGGTCATGATCGCCTCGCTGATCACGCCGCCGAAGTTCTCGTTGATGTGCAGCAGGATGTCCGGGTAGCGCTCGCGCACGCTCTTCAGGAGCGGCAGCGCGAGGGCCGCGCCCAGGCTGTAGGGGGCGAGGCCCACCGAGACGCTGCCGGCGGGGGCCCGGCCGGAGACGTCGACGGCGGCCTGCGCGAGGTCCACCTGCCGGAGGATGAGCTGCGCGTGCAGGTACAGCGCCCGGCCCGCCTCGGTCGGGGCGACCCCGCGCTTGCTGCGGATCAGCAGCTGCTGCCCGAACTGTGCCTCCAGGGCGGACAGTTGCTGGCTCAGCGCCGGCTGGGCGATGTGCAGGATGTCGGCCGCGCGCGTGATGCTCCCCGCGTCGATGATCTTGATGAACGAGTAGAGACGCCTGGTGTCCATTGCGCGGGGCCTTCCAGATGGAGCGAAGCCTCATCGTAGGGAGCGTTCACCCCGAAGCACAGCCCTGGTGGGTGGAGGGTGTGAGGGGGGTCATAGCCGTTCGCGATAACGCCAGACCGAACGCATATTGGCGATCACGCGACCGGCGGAATAAGTTGAGCGGAACATCCACACCGGAACGGCTCGACGAACTCCTCGACGAATCGCCGAGAAACTCATTGTCCGTGTCCGATATGAGCGGATCATTTTCCGGATGTCACGAAGACGTGATGACTTCGCTTCCCCGGTCACTTCCTTCACCGGTTCCGCCTTCCCCGGATTTCCCCCTTTCCGGCATTCCCTCCCGGAGGACGTCATGACTCCCATGGTTGATCTCGTCGCCGATCTCGGCGAGGGATTCGGCGCCTACACAATGGGCGACGACGCCGCCCTTCTGGAGTTGCTGACGTCCGCGAATGTCGCCTGCGGATTCCACGCCGGTGATCCCCGCATCATGGACGCCACCGTGCGGACGTGTGTGGAGAAGCAGGTCGCCGTGGGCGCCCATCCGAGCTTCCCCGACCTGGTCGGCTTCGGCCGCCGCGCGATGGACCTCACTCCGGAAGAGGTCCGCACGGACGTGCTCTACCAGATCGGCGCCCTCCAGGCCTTCGCCGTCGCCTACGGCACCCGGGTGCACCACGTCGCCCCGCACGGCCGCCTCGGCAACCTGGTCGCCGTCCGCGCCGACTACGCCCGCGCCGTCGTGGACGCCGTAGCAGCGTTCGACGAGTCACTGATCGTCCTCGCGCAGGACGGCGAGCTGGCCGACGCGGCTCGCGCCCGTGGCCTGCGCGTCGGCATCGTCGGCATCGCGGACCGCGCCTACCGCGCCGACGGCACGCTCGTGCCCCGCTCCGAGCCCGGCGCCGTGATCCACGACCCCGACGAGGTCGCCCGGCGCACCCTGCGCATGGTCACCGAAGGCGTCATCCGCAGCGTCGACGACACGGACGTCCAAGTCGCCTGCGACACAGTCCTGTTGCACGGAGACAGCCCCGGCGCGATCGCGCTCGCCGCCCGCATCCGCGAGCAACTCCTCACCGCAGGCGTCGAGATCACCTCCCTCGACAAAGTCCTGAGCGGCAAGGAGTGACCGACATGAACAGCCTCCTCGCGGACGACCCGCTCGTGAACGGGCCCACGACAAAAGGCAGTTACGGCCACACCAATGCCAATGCCAATGCCAACGTGACGATCGCCGACTGCGGCGACTCCGCCCTGGTCGCCAAGGCCGTAGGCCTCGCCGCCGAACCCGCCTGGCAACTCGTCCACGCCCTCGCCGACGCCCTGAACGCTGTCCAACTCACCGGCGTCCACGACGTGGTGCCCACCTACGACGCCCTCCTCGTCGAGTTCGACTGCGCCGCCACCGACCACGACACGGTCCGCCGCGTCCTGGCCCACGAGGCGGCCCGCCTAGGCCCGCACCCCGCGCCCACCACACCCCCGCGCCGCTTCGTCGTCCCCGTCGTCTACGGCGGCGAGTACGGCCCCGACCTCCCCGAGGTCGCCGCCCAACTCGGCCTGACCGAGGGCGAGATCATCGCCCTGCACTCCGGCTCCGACCTCACCGTGCGCTGCCTCGGCGCCCCCGCCGGAGCCCCGATGACGGACGGCCCGCCCTTCCCGAAGCCGGTACCGCGCCTCGCCTCCCCCCGCACCCGGGTCGACGCAGGCTCGGTCGCGGTCGCCGGACGCCAGGCGGTCATCTGCCCGATGCCCTCACCCGGCGGCTGGCCACTGCTCGGCCGTACCCCGGTACGCGTCCTGGACCTGCACAGCGACCCGATCACGGCGTACCGCCCCGGCGACACCTTCCGCTTCCGGCCGATCGACCCCCAACAGTGGGACGACTACGCCAACTTGAGCCTCGCGGACTGTACGGACCCGGCAGACCTGGCGGGCCAGGAGGTCGGCCATGGCTGACACCCTCACCATCCGCACCCCCGGCATCGTCACCGTCCAGGACCTCGGCCGCGTCGGCCGCTCCCGCTACGGCCTGCCCGCCAACGGAGCCGCCGACCAGCACTCGGCACGCGTCGCCAACGTCCTGTGCGGCAACCACGACCGCGCCCCGCTGCTGGAGATCACCGCCCTGGACTTCGCGTGCGTCCCCTCCGGCGACACCCTCATCGCGGTGACCGGAGCCCCGGCTGACGTAACCGTGGACGGAGTCGTACGTCCGCAATGGGAACCGATCCCCGTCAGGGCAGGCGAAACCATTCGCGTGACCGGCATCCACAGGGGCCTCCGCGTCTACCTGGCCGTACTCGGCTCGTTCGAGGCCGACTACCTCCAGGGCAGCTGCGCCCCCGACACGATCCTCGGCTTCGGCCCCGCTCTCCGCGCCGGTGACGAACTCACCCTGCGCACGGCCTGCCCGCCGATCGACCACCCCTTCTCCCGCATCCCCCTGTTCCGCCTGAAGGCGCCGGTCCCCCCGTTCCCCACCAGCTGGACCATCGACGTCACCGACGGCCCCGACCGGGCCGAGTTCGGCGACACGGGCCGGCGCCTGTTCGACGCCCCCTTCACGGTCACCCCGCGAAGCAACCACATAGGCCTGCGCCTCCAGGGCGCGGTACCCCGCCGCGTCACCCAGGGCGAGGTCCTCTCCCGCGGCGTCCCCATCGGCGCCGTAGAAGTACCCGCGGGCGACGAACTCCTCGTCCTGCATCGCGGCCGCGGCGTCACGGCCGGCTACCCCGTCCTAGCCGTGGTCACCGCCACCGGCCTCTCCGCCCTGGCCCAGGTCCGCCCCGGCCAAACCATCCACTTCCGCCACCGAACCCTCGACCAGGCAGTAACCACCCACCGCACCCAACGCCAAGCAATAGACGCCCTGAGAACCAGGGTCCACACAGCCTTCGAGGCCCTACGCATCCGCGCCCCTGCGGGGGCCTGACAGCCGGCGCCTTTTCGGCACAGGCCCGCTTACGAGGGGGCGCGGGGACCTGACACCCCGCACCTCTCCAACACAGGCCCGCTCACGAAGGGGCGCGGGGCTGTGACATTTGCGGCTCCGCCGCGCGGGCGCGACAAGCCCCCACACCTCCTCGCACTTCTCGAACACAGGCCCGTTCAAGAAGGGGCGCGGGGCTGTGACATTTGCGGCTCCGCCGCGCGGGCGCGACAAGCCCCCACCGACCCGCACAAAACCCACAACCGCTCCCCACCCGCACATAGCCCACCCGCACCCGCTCACCCCGCTCCCCGCCAAACCGCTGGAAGCACCCGCACGGAGCCGTAACGCCCCTCATCCCCCGCCTGCTGCCCAGACAGGAGACGCCATGAGTACCGTGGCCGCTCAGCCAGTCCCCAACACGGTCGATCCCAGAACAGCCCGCAAGGTCACCCTCGCCGGGTGCGTCGGGATCTTCGCCGAGCTCTACGACAACGGCATCTTCGGCTTCATGGCCGGATCCCTCGCCGCCGTCTTCTTCCCCGGCTCCGACAACGCCGTCCAGCTCGTCTTCCTCGGCTACGCAGTCTCCTTCTTCTTCCGCCCCCTCGGCGCCGTCATCTGCGGCCACCTCGGCGACCGCATCGGCCGCCAGCGCATGCTGGTCTTCGTCATCCTGCTGATCAGCGCCGCCACCGCGGCCATCGGCGTACTCCCCAGCTACGCCAGCATCGGCATCGCCGCCCCCGCCCTGCTGATCCTGCTCCGCGTCGCCCAGGGCTTCTCCGTCGGCGGCGAGGCCTCCGGCGCGATGAGCTTCCTCGCCGAGCACGCCCCGGAGGGCAAGCGCGGCCTGTACACGAGCTACGCGCAGATCGCCTCGTTCCTCGCGCTGCTCACCGGAACCCTGGTCGCCGCCGCGATGACCAGCGGCCTCGGCTCCGCCCGCATGGAGTCCTGGGGCTGGCGCATCCCGTTCCTGCTCGCCGTGCCGCTCGGCATCGCCGGCATCTACATCCGCAAGCGCATCAGCGACACCCCGAACTTCACCCGCCTGAAAGAAGAGGACGGCCTCTCCAAGAACCCGCTCAAGGAGGCCTTCGCCTCCGCCGAGCACCGCCGCGCGATGCTGCTGGCCCTCTTCATCCCCCTGATGAACGGCTCCGGCTACTACGTCCTGTTCAGCTACATGCCCACCTTCATGAGCACTGAGCTGCACTTCGGCAAGGTCCAGGGCCTCCTCGTCACCGCCTCCAGCCTGGTCGCGATCTGTATCGCCATCCCCTATATGGGCCGCCTCTCCGACCGCATCGGCCGCAAGAAGGTCCTCGCCGGATCCGCCGTCGCGATGGCCATCGTCGGCATCCCCTGCTACCTGCTGATCGGCACCGGCAACGTGGCCCTCGCGGTCATCGGCGCCTGCATCATGGCCGTTGTGTTCGCCGGCCACACAGGCGTCATCCACATACTCCTCGTCGAACTCTTCCCGACCCGTGTGCGCTACTCCGCCTACGGCCTGGGCTACAACGTCTCGTCCGCCCTCTTCGGCGGCACGGCCCCCCTGCTGATGACCTACCTCATCGACCGCACGGGCAACGTCAACATGCCGGCCTTCTACGCCGTGATCACGGCCCTGGGCACCCTGCTCGCCGTGTCCCGCGTGACGGACCGCGCCCACCTGCCCCTGCGCGACGCCTGACCGCGCGCCCCGCATCACGCCTCACGCAACTCCCGCACCCGCACGCCCGTACAAGCCCCCCACCCCGCACAGCAAGGAGCCCTCAGCATGCCCATCTCCGACTACAGGACGGCCCTCGTCACCGGAGCGTCGACCGGCATCGGAGCCGTGGTCGTCGAACGGCTCGCCAAGCGCGGCCTGGAAGTCCACGCCGTGGCCCGCAACGCCGACCGGCTCAACACCCTTGCCGACGAGACCGGTTGCATCCCGCACGCCGTCGACGTCACCGACACCGCGGCCCTCACCGCCGCACTCGACGGCCTGGAGATCGACGTCCTCGTCAACAACGCGGGCGTCTCCCGGACCGGCAACATCCTCACCGCCGACGAGTTCGCCGTCGACGAGCAGGTCGCCGTCAACATCCAGGCCGTCCTGCACCTGGTCCGCCTGCTGATGCCCGGCATGGTCGAGCGCGACCGCGGCCACATCGTCAACATCAGCTCCATCGCCGCCGTCTACAACTTCGGCGGCAACACGATCTACCACGCCACCAAGGCTGCCGTGCACACCCTCTCCCGCCAGCTCCGCGTCGACGGCTACGGCAAGCGCCTGCGCGTCACCGAGATCTGCCCCGGCCGCGTGGAGACCGAGATCTTCGGCCGCCTCCTGGGCGACATGGAGGCCGCCCAGCGCGAGTTCTACGACGGCTACGAATCCCTGAAGCCCGAGGACATCGCCGACTCCATCGAGTTCGCCGTCGACTCGCCCCGGCACGTCAACATCGGCCACATCGAGATCCTGCCCACCTTCCAGGTGCCCGGCGGCCTCAACTTCGAGCGCAGGGAGGGCTGATCACCGTGAAGACGGCAGAGCGCCTCAGCCGTATCAAGCCCTCGCCGAGCACGGCGGCGGCCCAGCGCGTCCGCGAGCTGAAGAGCCAGGGGCTCACCATCCTCGACCTCACCGTGGGCGAGCCCGACTTCGACACCCCGGAGCACGTGAAGGCCGCCGCGATCAAGGCGATCGAGGCGGGCGAGACCAAGTACACGCCGGTGAACGGTACTTCGGCCCTGCGCGCCGCGATCACCGGCAAACTCCGCGAGCGCCACGGCCTGGCGGTCACCGACGCGAACATCACCGTCGGCGGCGGCGCGAAGCAGGTCATCTTCCTCGCCCTGATGGCCACGCTGGACGAGGGCGACGAGGTCATCGTCCCCGCCCCGTACTGGGTGTCGTACCCGGACATGGTCCGCGCCAACGACGGCACCCCGGTCATCGTCGACTGCCCCGAGGCGGAGGGCTTCAAGCTCACGCCGGAGCGGCTGAGTTCGGCGATCACCGAGAACACCCGCTGGGTCGTCCTCAACACCCCGGGAAACCCGACCGGATCGGCCTACACCACCGCCGAACTCCAGGCCCTCGCCCAGGTGTTGCTCGCCCACCCGCACGTCGGCGTCCTCACCGACGAGATCTACGACGAGATCTGGTACGGCGACCAGGACGCCCCGTCCCTCGCGGCGGTCGAACCCCGCCTGGCCGACCGGGTGTTCCTCACCAACGGCGTCTCCAAGACGTACGCGATGACGGGCTGGCGTATCGGCTACGGGGTGGGCCCGGCCGACCTGGTGACGGCGATCAACACCCTTCAGTCGCAGACCTCTTCGTGCCCCTCGTCCGTGAGCCAGGCCGCCGCTGCCGCCGCGCTCACCGGACCGCAGGACTTCGTCCAGGACACCGTGCGCGTCTACCGCGCCCGCCGTGACGAGACCGTGAAGCTCATCAACGACGTGCCGCAGCTGAGCTGCACGGTCCCGGACGGCGGCTTCTACCTCCTCGTCAACTGCCGGGAAGCTATTGGGCAGTTCACCCCTGCCGGCACCCGGATCGAGAGCGACGAGGACTTCGCCCTGCACCTTCTCGACAGCCGGCAGGTGGCGGTGATCCACGGAACCGCGTACGGCGCCCCCGGCTACTTCCGTATCTCCTTCGCCACGTCGACGGACGTCCTCACCGAGGCCTGCGAGCGCATCGCGACGGCGTGCGCCGAACTGACCTCCGCGCCCACCGCCTGATCCCTCCGAAAGGTCATCATGATCCGCGTCAGCACGAAGTTTGAGCGGCCGGAGTCCTCCGTCGTCAAGCAGTTGAGCGCCTTCTCCTCGGCCACCGTCCACGAGGCACAGGGCCGCCTCGGGGCGCTCGACTCGGCGATCAAGCCGGTCGACCACACCATGTCCCTGTGCGGCCCGGCGTTCACCGTCCAGTGCGCACCGCGAGACAACCTGATGCTCCAGACCGCCATCGCCTACGCCCAGCCAGGCGACGTCGTGGTCGTCTCGGCGGGCAACTACGAGGAGGCCGGCTCCTTCGGCGATGTCCTCGCCAACGCCTGCCAGTCCAAGGGCCTCGCCGGTCTGATCACCGACACGGGCGTCCGCGACACCGAGGACCTGCGCGCCCTGGGCTTCCCGGTCTTCTCCCGCAGCGTCTCCATCAAGGGCACGGTCAAGGAGACCGTCGGCCCGATGTGCGAGCCGATCACCGTCGGCGGCGTGCTCGTCCGCCCCGGCGACCTCATGCGCGCCGACGCCGACGGCGTGGTCGTCGTGCGCCGCGAGGCCGCGGCCGAGGCCGCCGCCCTCTCGCAGGAACGGGTCGACGCCGAGGCCGGGTTCATCGCCGCGTACCGTGCGGGAAAGACGGTCGTGGAGATGTGCAACCTCGCACCGGTGCTCGCGGCGAAGGGCCTCGTGATCGAGGAGTAGGACCGGTCCGGCGGCGACCGCTCCTGAGTACCGGACAGGGAATTACCGTACCCACGGCTGAGACCAAGGTACGGATGCCAGGATGAGGCGCCATGAGGGCAGGGTGGTGTGCGCGCACAGTGCGGGCCGTGATGTTCGCGGCCGTCTGTGTGGTGCTCGCCGCCCTGGGCCACGTCCTGATGTCCGGACGCCACGTACCCGTGTGGGCACTGGCCGCCGGACTCGCCGCGACCGGAGTGGCCGGCTGGTCCCTGGCGGGCCGTGAACGCGGCCGCACGCTGATAGTGACCCTGGTGGTCGCCACCCAGGCCGCCCTCCACTCGGCGTTCTCGCTCGCGCAGCCCGCGACGGGGACGGCGACCGGGCAGCCGGTGTCCATGGACATGGGGTCGGCAGACATGGGCTCCATGCACATGAGCGCCACCGACTCCATGGACATGGGCCATATGTCGGCCACTACCACCGGCACCTCCTCGCCCGGCATGCTCGCCGCCCACCTGCTCGCCGCCCTGCTCTGCGGCCTGTGGCTGGCACACGGTGAGCGCGCCGCGTTCCGAGTCCTGCGGTCCGTCGCCGGCCGACTCGCGGCTCCGCTACGGCTGTTGCTCGCGCTCCCTGTCCCACCGCACCGTCCGCGTTTCAGGCCGCGCCGCCCCCGTTCCGAACGGGCGCCGCGGCTTCTCCTTCTCGTCCACGCGATCACCTCTCGGGGTCCGCCCCTGGGGACCGCTGTCGCCTGACGACAGCCGGCACCCCGGGCCGCGCCTACGCGCCTCGGGCCCAGGCCGTACCCCCGCGCCACGCCTCTGCCGGGCGGCGCGGGACGGCCGATCCCCTTTCACGGTGACCGAGAAGGACCTCAGGTGATCACTCCTACCCTGCCCGCCTCGCCCGACGTGACGGAGTCGAGCGACGAGTCGCTGACCAACTGGGCGCTCGCCGCCCGCCACGGCGACTCCGTCGCCGTCGACCACCTCATGCGCGCCCTGCACCGCGACGTCCTGCGCTACGTCGCGTACCTCGGCGCCGACCCGCAGGCGGTCGACGACCTCGCGCAGGACACGTTCCTGCGGGCGCTCGGCAGCCTGCACCGCTTCGAGGGCCGTTCCTCCGCCCGCACCTGGCTGCTGTCCATCGCCCGCCGCGCGGTGATCGACAGCTACCGCCGCGCCGCCGTCCGCCCACGCCTGTCCGACGTCCAGGACTGGCAACTCGCCGTCGAACTGGCCCAACCCCAGGGCCTCCCCGGCTTCGACGACGGCGTGGCACTGCTCGACCTCCTCGCCGTCCTGCCCGACGAACGCCGCGAGGCGTTCCTCCTCACCCAACTCCTGGGCCTGCCCTACGAAGAGGCGGCGGAACTCAGCAACTGCCCTGTGGGGACGGTCCGTTCGAGGGTGGCCCGCGCCCGGGCGACCCTCGTGCACCTACTGGCCGACGAGGATGTCGCGTGCGCCCTCTAGCGCGCTGACCTGCCTAGCCCAGTTTCAACGCGTCGGACCACTTCGGAGACGGGTTCGTCCTGGGTGCCATTGCCGGCGGCGGCGATGGCACCGGCGACCATGGACGGCGCGGCACCGGGCGTCCGGAGTAGAGGCTGTAGGGGTACGTGGCCTCCTTCAACGGCAGGTCGGGCAGCGGGTGGAGGTTCTCGAGGGAAGGGCAGGATCCGACGTGGACGCCGACGAGGTCGGGCATGCCGAGCAGGGCACTGACGTCCTCCAGCTGGCCGCGCAGAAGCCGTCAGGGTCGGCCACCTTGGGCCACATCCGGATCAGCGCTTCCGCGCTCCACCCGGCCGTGCCGATGTACCGGGCGGCCAGGGCGAGCGCCGATCCGTCGTCCCGGATCAGGACGAGTTCCCCGATGGCCTTGCGTATCCGGACCGGCTTGCCCGTCTCCAACAGCTCGCGGAGAACGGCGAGTTGGGAAGGATCGGCACCGCTGCCCACGTCGCTCGAGTTCATGGCTCGACACTGTAGGGGCCGGGTCCGACAGTGGCGTCAGACAGGCCCTAGGTCGGGGAACAGTGCGGTCAGCGCGTCCCGTTGCTCCCGGCCCACGAACTGGACGAGCCCCCGCTTGACCGTCTCGGCGAGTGACTCCGAGGCCTCGCGCAGGAGTTGGCGGGCCTTCTCGGTGAGGGCGACCTCGATGCCGCGCTTGTCGCCGCAGACGGACTTGCGGGTGACCAGGCCCGCGTGCTGGAGACAGGCGATCTGATACGTCAGCCGGGTCTTCGGGCGGCCGAGCAGCTCGGCGACCCGGGTCATCCGCAGCCCCTCCGGCTGCTCGGCCAGCAGGCACAGCACCAGGAACTCGTCGTGCGAGACGTCGAGGTTCCCCTTCACGACCGAGCGCAGCTCCTGTTCCACCGAGCCCGTCGCCGCCACCAGCAGCATCCAGGCGCGCAGCTCGGGCGGGAGCAGCCCGTCGCCCCGCAGGGAGGGACATTCGGGCTGGTCGGCGGGGCGCTCAACAGGGTCGGCCATGGTGTCGAGTCTACCTGTTGTCCAATTTTGGAGGAGATGGTTGTTCAGATTTGGATAATGGGCTAGCGTGGCGCTCATAAGGCTCATTCAAATTTGGACTACTGGAACCAGTGGGAGAGATCATGACCGTCGCCGTCGAAACCGGGGTGTGGCAGCTCGACCAGACCGCCTCCACCGTGGGCATCAGCCACAAGACGATGTGGGGCCTGGTCAACGTGAAGGGCACCTTCGGCACCTTCAACGGTCAGGGCGAGGTCCGGGGCGACGGCTCCGCGATCGGCACCCTGACCCTGGACGCCGCTTCCCTGGACACCAAGAACGCCAAGCGTGACAAGCACCTGCGCTCCGCCGACCTGTTCGACACCGACAAGTTCCCCGAGATCACCTTCGCGGTGCGCAGCGCCGAGCTGACCGGAGACACCGTGCACGTCGTCGGTCAGCTGACCGTCCACGGCATCAGCCGCCCGCAGACCTTCACGGCCCGCCTCAAGGACGCGACCGGTGAGGCGCTCACGCTGGACGCCGAATTCACCGTGGACCGCGACCAGTTCGGCCTGGGCTGGAACCAGCTCGGCATGCTGCGCGGCCTGACCACCGTCACCACCACGCTCCGCTTCCTGCGTACGGCCGTCTGACAGACCGTCAATTCGCGGGCCGCAGCCGGATGTCCGAGCTGGACAGTGTCTGCGGGGTGGCGGTGAAGGCACGCATCCGGATGCGGACCTTCTTGTGGGGCAGGGTGAACGTCCCGTCGGGCGGCCGGAGTTCGATGGTCGCCGTGCTGTGCGCGGGCAGCGTCGCCGGGCCGCCCACCTGGGACCAGTACTTGCTCATGCCCTGACCTGTGGTGAGCGTGTAGTGGGGCGTGAGAGGGGTGCCGGACGAATTGGTCACCTGGACCGTCAGCCGGGTCACGACGGTGGGCACCGCGCGCCGAACTCCCGTCAGTTTCATGGTCATCGGCGGCGCCCCCGTCGCCGCCACGGCCGCGCCCGCCAGCGCGGGCGTGAGCAGGAGCACGGCCGCCGCGACCCTGGCCCCGCGGCGGTGCGGACCGGACAGCAGCCGGGGGCGCGGCTGCCACGCGTCACGGAACTCGGTGATCGGAGCGGTCACCGCCGACGCCAGCCACAACGGCGTCATCATCAGGTAGTAGCCGTCCTGCGAACGCGTCGCCAGATAGAAGGCGCACCACGGCAGAACGGTCGCCGCCGGCCCCAACCGCCGTACGAACAGCGCGAACACGGCGAGCAGACCCGCCGCCAGCAGGATGCTCGCGTGGGAGTACCAGTCGAGCCGGTCGCTGCCGTTCGTGAAGTACAGCGAGATGTCCACCAGGCCCTGGCCGTGCACCACCGCGCCCTGCGTCAGCGGCAGCGCGATGCCCGCCAGCCAGGTGCGCGGCTCGTGCACGATGAAGTACGTGTTGATCAGCAGCCACACGGTGACGGCGATCCCGACGACGCGCAGCAGTATCAACGCGGCCTGCCGGGCGCCGAGTTCACCGCGCCGCACCGCGTAGATCCCGGCCAGCAGGAACGGCGTGAGGAACCACGGGAGTTGCTGCGCCGCGCAGGCCGCCCCCAGACACGCGGCCTGGGCGATCCCGGCGGGACCGAGTCGGCCGCCCCTGCCGATCCGGGGCCAGCAGATCACCACCGGTACCAGCAACGCCATGGCGAGCACGGCCGGATAGCCCTGACGGCCGTAGGTCGGCAGCAGGCCGAGGCCCAGGCACGCGAGGGTGGCCGCAGACCGCCACGGCACCGGCAGCAGCCGCCACATGAGGACCGCGGCGGCGATCAGCGCCGCGGTGGCGACGGCGGTCGCGGGGGCGCCGCCGTGCCCGATCCACAGCAGGGGCGCCGTCAGGAGCGTCTCCAGCGGGGGATAGCCGTACGTGTAGTCGTAGCCGCCGGTCACCGTCGGGGTCAGCGCGACGCCGTGGTTCGGATGGAAGAGCCACGGCCAGGGCTGGCCGTAGATCGGGTGTCCGGCGACCAACTCCCTGGCGGCCTGGGTGGTGAGGACCGCCTCGTCGCCGCCGCTGTGGAACACCGACCACGCCGACAGCGTCAGCAGCACCGCCGTCACCAGCACGGCGAGATCGATCCGCGCCAGCGACCGCGCCCGGCGCACCACCAGGGCCAGCACCCCGCACACCAGGATCGAGGCGTAGCAGAGGCAGACGACCGCCGCCACGACGAGCCGATGACTGGCCGCCTGTGTCCACACCGAGCGGACGCCGATGAACAGACTGATGTCGGCGAGCAGGGTGAGGACGCGGTGCCACTGCGCGGGAGGTTCCGGGGCGGACACCGCCGACTGTGTCCGCCGACCGGGTGCCACCTGAGGTGTTTCTGCCAAGTGCACGACACAAGACGCTAATCGCGCCTGGTGAGCGAGGTGTCGGCAATCGAGAAGATTCCGGTGTGAGAGGGGTAAGAAGGCCTCGTTGTGGCCTAAATGGGGCAAACTCGAACGGCGTTGTTCAACTCGCCGTGACCATCAGTTCATTCAGTAAACATCGCGCACATACCGCTTCGCCGCCGCCAGTTGCTTCACATACGCGGCCGCCTCGCCCTCGTCCAGCCCGCCGTGCGCGACCGCGATGTCACGCAACGCCCGCTCCACGTCCTTCGCCATCCGCGAGGCGTCCCCGCACACATAGAAGTGGGCGCCCTCCCGCAACCAGTGCCACAACTCCGGCCCGTGCTCCCGCATCCGGTCCTGCACATACACCTTCGCGCGCTGGTCCCGGGAGAACGCCGTGTCCAGCCGGGCGAGCACGCCCTCGTCCAGCAACCCCGCCAGCTCCTCCTCGTAGTAGAAGTCCGTCGCGCGATGCTGCTCCCCGAAGAACAGCCAGTTCGGCGCGGGATGCCCGAGCGCGCGCCGCTCTTGAAGAAACCCGACGAACGGCGCCACGCCCGTACCGGGCCCGACCATCACCATCGGCGTCGCGGGATCGGCGGGCGGGCGGAAGTGCGGGGAGCGTTGCACGAACACCGGTACCTCCGTGTCCGCCTCCACATCGGCGTCCGCAAGGAACGGCGAACAAACCCCGCCGCGCGGACGGCCGTTGAGACCCTCGTACCGCACCACCGACACCGTCAACGAGACGCTGTGCGGGTCGACGAGCGGGCTGGACGAGATCGAATACAGCCGCGGCTGAAGCTTCTTCAGCACCCCGGCCCACTCCTGCGCCCCCGCCTTCACCGGATACTCGGCCAGCACATCCACCGCCTGCCGCCCCCAACTCCACTGCGCGAGCCGGTCCTTGTTGTCCGGCCGCAGCAGCCCACGCAACTCCCGGTCGTCCCGCGCCCGTTCGGCCACGAAGCGCAGCAGGTCCGGGGTGATACGGGTGATGTCCAACTGCCGGTGGAGCGCTTCGGCGAAGGGGAGTTCTCCCATGCCTTCCAGTTCTACGACCGCTGCGGCATCGGTACCGGTGGCGGCGAGCCATTCGTCCACCAGCGAGGGGGAGTTGACCGGCCGGACGCCGAGCGCGTCACCGGTCTCGTACGTGAGGTCGGTGCCGCTGGTGTCGAAGGTGAAGCGGCGGACCTCCTTGCTCGCGCCGGGGCGGCTGAGCAGGCGGTTGCCGACTAGACGGGCGCTGGTGGGAGTGGGCTTGGGGGACCGGGGCGGCGATTTGGCGGCTGCGGTCCCGGTGGCCCTTTCGGTGCCCAGTGCCGTGAGCACCTGGCCCAGCCAGGCATCCGCCGACGGCTCGAAGTCCGGCTCGCAGTCGGTGCGCGGGGCCAGCCGCACCCCGCCCAACTCGTCGAGCCGCGCGTCCAGTCGGCGCCCGTACCCGCAGAAGTCGCCGTACGACGAGTCGCCCAGGGCGAGCACCGCGAACCGCACTCCGTCGAGCCGTGGCGCCTGTTCACCGGCGAGCGTGTCCCAGAAGCCGGAGCCGTTGTCGGGGGCGTCGCCGTCGCCGAACGTGCTGGTGATGAAGAGGAGATCGGCGTCGGCGGGGAGTGCGCCGACGTCGGCCTGGTCCATGCCGACCAGGGTCGCCCGGTGCCCGGCCGAGCCCAGCCGTTCGGCGGTGACCGCCGCCAACTCCTCGGCGTTGCCGGTCTGGGAGGCCCACAGGACGACTATCTGCCGGGCGGGCTGCGGCTGTTGCTGCGGTTGCATCGGGGGAGTGGGTGTCGTCGACCTCGAATACATCCCGGCGAGAACGCCGTTGACCCACAGCGCGTGCTCGGCACTGAAGGGCGCGTCCGGCGGGAGTGTGGGCACACCCGGGGCGCCGGACTCGATACCGGCGAGGAAGCCGGTGAGATAGAGGCGTTCCTGCGCGGAGAGGACGGGCGGCGGGGCGGGATCGAGCCCGAAGGGATTCGCGCCCGGGGTCACCGAGGTCGGCACAAGCTCCTTCTCCGGAGCCGGTGTTGGAACCGGTGCCGCACTCGCCACCTTCACCAACGACACCGCGCACACCTTGAACTCCGGCTGGAACGACACCGGATCCACCGCGTCGCTCGTCACCGCGTTGACGCTCAGATACTCACCGAAGAGGTCGTTCCAGTGGAACGGTGCGAAGCAGCCCCCGGGGCGCACCCGGTCGGTCACCACGGCCGGCAGCACCGCCCGCCCCCGCCGCGACGCGACCTCCACCGAGTCGCCCTCGGCGATCCCCAACTCCCGTGCGTCCAGCGGATGCAGCTCCACGAAGGGCCCGGGGTTCAGCTTGTTCAGCTTGGCGACCTTGCCCGTCTTCGTGAGCGTGTGCCACTGGTGCTGGAGCCGCCCGGTGTTCAGCACGAACGGGTAGTCGTCGTCGGGAAGTTCGGCGGCGGGCAGGTGCGCGCGGGCGTGAAAGACCGCTCGCCCACTGGCAGTTGGGAAGCGCAGGTCGCCCCCGCCCACGTACCGGATGGGATTGCGGTCCGGCCCGTCCTCCGCCGCCGCCGGCCACTGCACCGGCGTGGACCGCAGCCTCTCGTAGGTCACCCCGCGCAGATCCCAGCCGGTCACCGGGTTCGAGAACTGCCGGATCTCATCGAAGACTTGCTCCGCGCTGTCGTAGGTGAAGCCCTTCTCGTAGCCCATCGCGCAGGCGACGGCCGCGATGATGCGCCAGTCGGCCATCGCCTCGCCGGGTGGGGCGACTACGGGGCGGGCGAGGGTGAGGGTGCGTTCGCTGTTGACGAGGACGCCCTCGGACTCGGTCCACATCGCGCCGGGGAGGACGACGTCGGCGTAGGCGTTGGTCTCGGTGTCGGTGAAGACGTCCTGGGTGATGACGAACTCGGCTGCTTCCAGGCCCTCGATGACGGTCCGTCGGTTGGCGACCGAGGCGACCGGGTTGGTGCAGATGATCCAGCAGGCCTTGATGTCGCCGTCGGCCATCTTCCGGAACATCTCGACGGTGCCCCGGCCGACGCCGTCCGAGCGGATCGTCCTCGGCGGCAGGCCCCACACCTCCTCGGTGAACTCCCGTTCCGCGTCGACGAGTACGGACCGCTGGCCCGGCAACCCCGGTCCCATGTAGCCCATTTCACGGCCGCCCATCGCGTTCGGCTGGCCGGTGAGGGAGAACGGGCCGCTGCCGGGGCGGCAGATCGCGCCCGTCGCGAGATGCAGGTTGATGAGGGCGTTGGTGTTCCAAGTGCCGTGCGTGGACTGGTTGAGGCCCATCGTCCAGCAGCTCATCCACTCGCCCGCCTCGCCGATCAGCCGGGCAGCCGTACGGAGGTCGTCCTCGGCGAGACCGGTGAGGGCGGCGACGGCGTCCGGCGCGTAGTCGGCGAGGAAGGCGGGCAGCGCCTCCCAGCCCTCGGTGTGGGCGGCGATGAACTCCGGGTCGGTGTGCCCGTTCTCGTGCAGCAGCCTCAACAGGCCGTTGAGCAGGGCGAGATCGGTGCCCGGCGCGATCTGGAGGAAGAGGTCCGCCTTCGCCGCGGTGGCGGTCCGGCGCGGGTCGACGACGATCAACTTGGCGCCCGCCTTGACCCGTTCCATCATCCGCAGGAAGAGAATCGGGTGGCAGTCGGCCATGTTGGAGCCGATGACCAGGAACACGTCCGCCCGCTCGAAGTCCTCGTACGACCCCGGCGGCCCGTCCGCACCCAGCGACGACTTGTAACCGGCGCCCGCACTCGCCATGCACAGCCGGGAGTTGGACTCGATCTGGTTCGTCCGGACGAACCCCTTGGCCAGCTTGTTCGCCAAGTACTGCGCCTCCAGGCTCATCTGCCCGGAGACGTAGAGGGCGACCGCGTCCGGTCCGTGCTCGTCGACGATCTTCCGCAGGCGCCGCGCGGTCTCGGCGATCGCGTTGGTCACGGGCGTCGGCACCGGCTCCTCGCCCCGCTCGTCGCGCACGAGCGCCCCGGTCAACCGGCCCGGTGCGGCGAGCATCTCGGCGGTGGTCGCGCCCTTGGTGCACAGCCGCCCGGCGTTCGCCGGGTGCGCCTTGTCGCCGGACGCCCTGAGGACCGTAGGCCTGCCGTCGGGACCCGCGCCGACGTCGAGCAGCATCCCGCAGCCCACACCGCAGTACGAGCAGACCGTCCGTACCCGCTGCGTCTGGAGGCTCGTCGTCATGCCGTAGACGCTACGAATTGCCCGTTACGCCGAGGTCACGCGGCTCGATCATGAGGGGTTACACCCGCTGCACAACGGGCCGGGGGCCGGTGTGAGATGCGCCCGATCTTGTCGCGGAGTGTGTCGCAGTTGGGCCGAACGGGTGACAGTGCGCAACAATCGACGGATGCAGACTGCCAGCGCGACCCAGGACGGAGCATGCCGGTGAACAGCCACGATGTCACCGACGAACAGTGGGAAGGGCTCGCCCAGGTAGTGCCGCTGCGGGGGCGTGACGCCTGGCCGTCCGCCGTGGGCCACCGGGCGATACCCGAGGCCGAGACCGAGCCGCGCCGCCGCTTCGTCGTCCTCCGGGTGAATGTGTTCGGGGACGCGCGCGAGGTCGCGGAGACCCTGATGGCGGGCATACCGGTGCTGCTCGACCTCACCGGCGCGGAGACCGAGGTCGCCAAGCGGGTGCTGGACTTCAGCACGGGCGTCGTCTTCGGCCTGGCGAGCGGGATGACCCGCGTCGACCGGAACGTGTTCCTGCTCACACCGCCCGGGACGGAAGTCCGGGGGCTGATGGAGGGGGCCGGGGTCCCGGGAGTCTGAGGTGAGCGCGCCCGTCGCTCGATCGTAGGAAGGTCCCCGGGGCGGAACGGTTCGCCTGACGGCGGAGGCCTACGGTCCGGATATGGCCGCGTCAGCACATTCACCCCAGTCATCTCATTCGTCGGGCTCCTCCCGTTTCTCCGGCTCGCCCACGTCCTCCCGATCGTCCGAGTCCGTGCCGCCACAGGGGCGATCGCCCGAAGCCCGCTCGCCCCGGGCCCGGCCCGCGCCGGAGCCGTCGGACGGTGTCACCCCGCCGTCGTCGAGGGCGCCCGCGCCGATGAACCCCGGGCGTTTCGAGGCGCACGCCGACCGGCCGCACCTCACCGAGCTGCGGCTCTCGGCGTTCGCCACGCACCGGGGCGCCGGATTCCCGCTCGGGCCACTCACCCTCTTCGCCGGGCCCAGCGGGTACGGCAAGACGAGCGCGCTGCTGGCGTACGAGGCGCTCGCGCGGCTCGGCGCCGGGGTCGAGGTCGGGGCGGTGTTCCCGGACCCGGTCGCCTGCGTCCCGGAGCGGGCCCGGCCCGACGCCCAACGCCGACGCGGGTTCCGGATCGGCTGTACGGCGGACGGGCCCGAGGGGCCGGTACGGCTCGACGTCGCCGTCCAGGCCGAGCCCGAACTGCGCATCGTGGGCGAGCGGTTGACGTCGGGCGGCCTGGTCCTCCTGGAGACCGCGCTGCGCGACCCGACGCGCCGTACGGTGCAGGCCTCCTGGCACACGGGGGGATCGTCGCCGGTCACCCGCGCACCGTTGCCGGACGACCGGCTCGGTACCGCCCTGTTGCCGTTGCGGGTCGCCGGCAAGACCGACGGGCAGCGCCAAGTCCTCGCCGCCGCCGAGCAGATGGTGGTCGCCCTGCGCTCCGTCTTCGCCTGCGATCCGGTGCCCGAGCGGATGCGCGACGCCGTACCGATGGGCGACGGGCGGTTGCTGCGGGACTGCGGCAACCTCGCCGACGTGCTGTGGCGCACCCGGAGCGAATGCGGGCGACGGCACGGGCAACTCGTCACCTCGGTGCGTACCGGATGCGCCGGACCCGTGGTGGACGTGCTCGCGGAACCACTCCGCGACGGGATGCTCCGCGCGGTGCTCGACCGGGGCGACGGCTTACGCACCGGCTTCGAACGACTCGGCGACGGTGAACTCCGCTACGCGGCAATCGCGTTGGTGCTCCTCACCGGCCCCGGGGTGCTGGAGATCGACCCGCCCGGCGAGGTCCCGGCCGCGATGCAGACCCTGACCGTCCTCGCCGACGGCCTCGACCGGGCACTCGACGTACGGCAACGGACCGAACTGCTGCAGCTCGCGGCGCGGATGTGCGAGCGCGGGCACATCCGGCTGGTCGGCGCGGTGAGCGACGCATCCTGGGCCACCCGGATCGACGGGGTCACAGTGGTACACCTGGACCCGTGACAGAACATCTCGACGTGGCGAAACTGCAGCACAGACTGGCCGAGTTCGCGGCCGCGCGGAACTGGCAGCAGTACCACACCCCCAAGAACCTCGCCTCCGCGCTCAGCGTGGAGGCCTCCGAACTCGTCGAGATCTTCCAGTGGTTGACCCCCGAGGAGTCGACGCGGGTCATGGACGACCCGGACAGCGCGCACCGGGTGCGGGACGAAGTCGCCGACGTGCTCGCGTACTTGCTGCAACTGTGCGAGGTGCTCGGCATCGACCCGCTCGCCGCGCTCGACGCGAAGATCGACCGGAACGAGGGCAGGTTTCCGGCGTCGTAGCCGACAAGTCCTCGTCGTAGCCGACAAGTCCTCGCCGTAGCCGACAAGTCCTCGCCGTAGGCGATCGATTGGGGGAGTCCGCGCGTCCATTTTCACTCTCCGGAGTCATTCATCTGTCCGCAACCGATTTGTTGTCCACAGATTTCCGCCTTCCTCTGGCTTTTCGTCTCAGGGACTCTCACTCTGGGTAGTGGACAAGGGAGTTCGGGCGGACGTGCGCACAGCACGTCGGGATATGACGGGGGCAGCGCATGGACGCGATGCGGCTCATCGTGACGAGCAGGCGCGCCCTGGCCGGAAGCGGCGACGTGTCTCAGACCATGACGGAGGTGTGGCAGGCGCAGGCCCTCGCCCAGGCGATAGGCAGCCGCCTCGCGGTCTTCGGGCCGCCCGAACTGCGGGGCGAGGCACTGGGGTTGACCGAGTTGGCGGGCCGGGGCTGCGGAGTGCTGGACACCCCGGTGCTGGCCATCGAGGACTTACGCGCGGCCCAGCTCACTGAGCTGGGTGATGCGCGCCTCGCCCTGCTGTGCCTCGGCATCCTGCTGGGCGAGGTCGGTATCGCCCTCGTCGGCATCGCCTGCGCGGCGGACGACGAGGGGACGTACTGGCAGTGCATGGAGGCGATCGACGCGGCGGACGAGTCCCGGGACCGGGTGTTGGAGATGCTCCGAAGACTGGCGGATCGGGACGCTGCGGCGATACCGGAGCGGGAGGCGGGGTGACGGTGCGGGGGGAGTGCCCTGTTGGTTGCGGTTTGTAGGGTCTGCGCGACGCCGTCGTGGCTGGTCGCGCAGTTCCCCGCGCCCCTTCAGGGGCGCCTCACGTGGCCTGTGCTGATGGTGTCGGCTCCGTGGTTCCGGCCGACTGCAGGTCCGCGTCCAGGGCGGACAGGTCCGCGTTCAGGGACGCCATCAGCTCCTCCATCTGCTGCAACAACCCCTTGGGTTGTGCAGGTCCGCCCTGTTGCGGCACAGCTTCTTCGGACATGACGGCCTCCTCGGCCCGTGGCCTCCCCGGCGAGGAGGAGGCGGGAATCCGGGCGGTCCGGCTCCGCCCGAGCCAACGATCATCAACGGGGCCGGTCACTGGCGCGGGCGCCCCCCGTGCGCACGGTTGACGCAATTTCACCCGACCGGGCACGAGATGGGCGGGTGGGACCGGTGAGGTTGACCGGGACCCGAGCGTGCAGGATGGAACCATGGATCTGCGCATCTTCACCGAGCCCCAGCAGGGGGCGACCTACGACACCTTGCTCGCCGTGGCCAAGGCCACCGAGGACCTCGCCTTCGACGCCTTTTTCCGCTCCGACCACTACCTCGCCATGGGCTCCGGTGACGGACTCCCCGGTCCCACCGACGCCTGGATCACGCTGGCCGGCCTCGCCCGGGAGACCAAGCGCATCCGCCTGGGCACTCTGATGACGGCCGCCACCTTCCGTCTCCCCGGCGTCCTCGCCATCCAGGTCGCGCAGGTCGACCAGATGTCGGGCGGCCGGGTCGAACTCGGCCTGGGCGCGGGCTGGTTCGAGCAGGAGCACACGGCGTACGGCATCCCGTTCCCCAAGGAGAAGTTCGCGCGCCTGGAGGAGCAGCTCGCGATCGTCACCGGGCTGTGGGAGACCAAGCCCGGCGACACCTTCGACTTCCACGGCACGCACTACGACCTCACCGACTCGCCCGCGCTGCCCAAGCCCGCGCAGGCGAAGATCCCGGTGCTGATCGGCGGTCACGGCGCGAGCCGCACCCCGAAGCTGACGGCGCGGTTCGCCGACGAGTTCAACATGCCGTTCGCCTCCATCGAGGACAGTGAGCGGCAGTTCGGCCGGGTCCGCGCCGCCGCCGAGGCGGTCGGCCGCAAGGCCGACGACCTCGTCTACTCCAACGCCCTTGTGGTCTGCGTCGGCAAGGACGACCAGGAGGTCGCCCGCCGCGCCGCCGCGATCGGCCGCGAGGTCGACGAACTCAAGGAGAACGGCCTGGCGGGCACTCCGTCCGAGGTCGTCGACAAGATCGGCCGCTACGCCGAGATCGGCTCCCGGCGCTTCTACCTCCAGGTCCTCGACCTCGCCGACCTGGACCACCTGGAGCTCATCTCGGCCCAGGTGCAGGCTCAGCTGTCGTAGCCGACGTATGTGACGTAGGCGTCGTAGAACTGCGGGCGGGGTGTCGAGACCCCGCCCGCAGTTCGACCACGGTGCCTAACTCCGCGCCTCAGCCGCCTCGTTGGCCGCCGCAGGCACCCCCGCGGCCACCGGCGCCCGCCGCCCCGGCAGGAACGCGGCCAGCAGCAGGGCCGCCAGGGACGCCGCCGAACCGATGCCCATGATCACGCGGAAGCCGTTGTGGGAGGGGACGGTCAGGGAGCCGAAGCTCGTCGTCATATGGGCCAGGACGACTCCGGCGACGGCGCTGGAGGCGGACGTACCGATGGATCGCATCAGGCTGTTGAGGCTGTTCGCGGCGGCCGTCTCGGACAGCGGCACGGCACCCATGATGAGCGCGGGCATCGCGCCGTAGGCGAAACCGACGCCGGCGGAGATCACACAGCACACCACCACGACCTGCCAGACCGCGGCCATCATGACGACCCCGAGGCCGTAACCGGCGGCCACGATCAGCGCGCCCAGCATGAGGGTGATCTTGGGGCCCGCCGCCGCCGAGATCCGGGCGGAGAGCGGTGCGGTCGCCATCATCACCAGGCCGGACGGGCCCAGCGCGAGCCCCGCCGCGAGCACGGTCTGGCCGAGGCCGTAGCCGGTGGACGTGGGCAGTTGGAGCAGTTGCGGCACGGCCAGCGACATCGCGAACATGGCGAAGCCGAACACCACGGACGCGAGGTTGGTGAGCAGCACCTGGCGGCGCGCGCTGGTGCGCAGATCGACCAGCGGCCGTACGGTACGCAGCTCCCACCAGCCCCACACCAGCAGGACCACAACCGCCGTGGCGAACAGGCCCGTTGTCGTGCCGCTGCCCCAACCCCAGTCCGCACCCTTGGAGATGGCCAGCAGCAGACACACCAGGCCGATGGACATCCCGACGCCGCCGACCACGTCGAACCGGCCGCCGCTGCGCACCGCCGACTCCGGTACGAGCGTCACGACGAGCGCGGCCACGACCCCGCCGAGCACCGCCGCCGTCCAGAACAGCACGTGCCAGTCCGCCTTCTCGGCGATGAACGCGGCCGTCGGCAGCCCGAGCGCACCACCCACACCCAGCGACGCACTCATCAGCGCGGTCGCCGATCCCAGCCGTTCGGGCGGGAGTTCGTCCCGCATGATGCTGATGCCGAGCGGGATGACGGCCATCGAGACGCCCTGGAACGTCCGCCCGACGATCATCGGCACGAGCGTGTCGCTGAGCGCGCCGATCACGGACCCGACGATCAGCAGGACCAGGCTGAGCAGCAGCATCCGCCGCTTGCCGTACATGTCCCCGAGCCGTCCCACCACCGGGTTGGCCACGGCACCGGCGAGCAGGGTCGCGGTGATCGCCCAAGTGGCGTCGGACGGCGAGGAGTTCAGCAGCTTGGGGAGTTCCGGCACGATCGGGATGATCAGCGTCTGCATCAGCGAGACGGTGATCCCGCCGAGCGCCAGGACCCAGACGACGGCGCCGGAGCGGGACGAACCGACCCCCTCGACGGGAACGGGTGGGGAGGGGGAGCTGGACGCGGACATGGCGAAGCCTCCGGCTGGTGCGTGCTGGTGCGTGCTGGTGCGTGCTGGTGCGTGCTGGTGCGTGCTGGTGCGTGCGACACGGGGCTGAACGAAATGAGTCTGGCATGTTTTTCGTATGACGTACGCAAAATAGGCGGAGGTGGGCTGGCGCGGGCTGGAGAAGGTGTCGGAGCGGTAGCCTTCACCTGTCCGGGCACGGCTGTCGCGGACGGAGAGGTTCAGCGGATGGCGCAGGTGGCGACGGGTTCCGGCCGCAGGGGCAGGGGGCGTCCGCCCCGGTTGTCGCGGGAGCGGATCGTCGAGGGCGCGGTCGAGGTACTGCTCGCCGAACCGGCCGTCTCCCTCACCATCAAACGTGTCGCCGATGTCGTCGGCGCCGCCCCCATGGCCCTCTACCGCTACTTCCCGGACCGCGACGCCCTCCTCCAGGCGACCGCCGACCACGTCCTGGAAGCCATGCGGCGCGCCCCCATCGCCGACGGCCCCTGGCCGGACCGCCTCCGCGCCTGGATGCGGGCGGCCCAGGCCAACCTCCGCCCCTACCCACAGCTCATGCCGTACATGACGACGACCCGGCACCCCGCCTGGATTCCCGGCCTGACCCGGCTGCGCGAGATCCTCACCCCGGCCGGACTCTGTGACGAGGACCTCGCCCTCGCCGTGGCGCTGATCTCGTCCACGATGCTCGGCCACGCCGTCTACGAGGGGTACCGCAGGCCGGACGAGGAGATGACGGCCCTGCTCGACGACCTCCCCCGCCCCGACCCCACGGCCGACGCCCTGCGCCCCCTCCTCGCCGGGCTGCCCGCCGCCCACGCCCGCCTCTACGACACGATCCTCGACCGGACGGTCACGACGGTGGAGCGGCTGGCGGCCGGGTCGGCGTGATGGCCGAGGGTGCGATTCGCCTGCCCTGTGCGGTAGTTGGGCGGGGCAGCGGGCGTACCGTACGGTGCGGTTGCAGGACGGGGGCGGGGCGGGGGAGGGCGTGTGAGCGAACAACAGGTCAGTGGGCGCGGTGCTGTCGCGGAGGTCGGGACACCGGGCGGCGCGATGGTGGTGGTCGAGGATCTGCGCCGGAGCTACGGCAGCGGTGACACCGCCGTCCATGCCCTGCGCGGTGTCTCCTTCGGCGTGCCGCGCGGTGAACTCGTCGCGCTCCGGGGGCGATCCGGGTCCGGGAAGACCACCGTGCTCAACCTGGTCGGCGGGCTGGACACCCCGGACGGTGGCCGGATCACGCTGGACGGCACCGACCTGGCCGGGCTCGGTGACGACGAGTTGCTGGCGCTGCGCCGCGACCGGATCGGCTTCGTCTTCCAGTCCTTCGGGCTCATCCCGATTCTGACCGCCGCCGAGAACGTCGGGGTGCCGTTGCGCCTGCGGAAGGTCCCGGCCCGTGAACGCGAGGCCCGCGTCGACCTGTTGCTGTCTCTGGTCGGTCTCTCCGACCATGCCGACCAGCGTCCCGGTGAGCTGTCCGGCGGCCAGCAGCAGCGGGTCGCGATCGCCCGCGCGCTCGCCAACAACCCGGCCCTGATCATCGCCGACGAACCCACCGGTCAGCTCGACGCGGACACCGGTCTCACCGTGATGGACCTGCTGCGCGCCGTCGTCCGCAGTGAGTCGGTCACCGCCCTCGTCGCCACCCACGACACCCAACTCCTCGCGCTGGCCGACCGGGTGCTGGAACTCCGCGACGGGCGGATCGTCGACGACGACTGACCGCGTCGTCGGTCCTCGGCACTACCCGCACTACCCTGGCCGCTGTCAGACATCGTGATCCGCAGACCTCACTTCCGCAGACTTCATCTCCTCGGGGGACCGTGTGGCAGTTCACCAACAGCCCACCGGGGCACCGGACTTGGCCGAGCTGCGGCGCCGGGCCACCGAGGCCGCAGCCCCTCGGCGCGAGGAGGGTCTTGTCGTCTGCGAGAACCTGGTGCGGATCTACCAGACCGAGGGCGTCGAGGTGCAGGCCCTCCAGGGGCTCGATCTCACCGTGGCCCAGGGCGAGATGATCGCGGTGATCGGGGCCTCCGGCTCCGGCAAGTCCACCCTGCTGGGCATCCTCTCCGGCCAGGACGTGCCGACCGCGGGTGCGGCCGAGGTTGCCGGGCACGACCTGCTGGCGATGAAACGCCGGGAGCGGCTCGACTACCGCCGTAGCACTGTGGGTTTTGTCTGGCAGCAGACCTCCCGCAACCTGTTGCCCTACCTCACGGCGGCCGAGAACGTGATGCTGCCGATGACGTACACCGGGATCAAGCGGTCCCAACGGCGGGACCGCGCCGAGGAGTTGCTCGACCTGCTGTCCGTCGGGCACTGCCGGGACCGCACCCCCGACACTCTCTCCGGCGGTGAGCAGCAGCGGGTCGCCGTCGCCGTGGCCAACGCCAACGAGCCCCGGGTGCTGTTCGCCGACGAACCCACCGGCGAACTCGACACCGCCACCAGCGACGAGGTCTTCGCCGCGCTGCGCCGGGCCAACGAGGAGCTGGGCGTCACCGTGATCGTGGTGACCCACGACGCGTTGGTGTCCGAGCAGGTCCAGCGCACCGTACGGATCCGCAACGGCCGTACTTCCACGGAGGTGTTGAGGCGGCTCGCCACCGGCGAGGACGGCGTCGAGGTGCGCACCGCCGAGGAGTACGCCGTACTGGACGCCAGTGGCCGGCTGCAATTGCCCGGCGAGTTCACCGAGCGCCTGCACCTGCGCAAGCGGGTGCGGCTGGCCCTGGAGAGCGACCACATCGGCGTCTGGCCCGACGAGGCCGCGCGGCGGGCGAAGTCCGAGGCGGACGGCGTAGACGGCACTGACGGTACGGAGCGCGTGCAGTAACCGGCTTGCCCCCAAGGGAGGTTCAGGTCAGCGGGCGTTCAGGTCAGGCGGAGTACCGCTCCCAGGCGGCGTCTGCGGGCGAGGACCGTCTCTGTTGCCGCGGCGGCCAGGATCAGCGCGGTCACGCCGGCGACGAGGGCGACGGTCAGCGAGTAGTCGGTGTGCAGCGCCGGTTGGGCCGGGCCGCCGGTGAACTGCCGTAGGTCCAACGTCCCTGCCAGGAGCCGAGGTTCGAGCAGGCCGAGCAGCGTGCCGCCCACCGCCGAGGCCACCGCCAGCGGCAGCAGTTGCAGGAAGTGGATCGCCCCGGCTTCCCTGCCGCCGAGGCCGAGTGTGCGCAGGAACGAGGTGGTGCGGCTGCGTTCGTGGGAGGTGAGGGTCAGTTCCAGGGCGAGCGCGAGCAGGCCGGACAGCGCGGCCAGGATCGAACCGGTCGTGTAGAGCGTGCCGAGGCCCTGTGTCAGGCCGTCCGCGCGCAGGGCGCCCAGCGTCTCGGCGCGGACCCGGATCCGGGCCAGCGGCCCGAGCGCTTTGGCCGCCGCCGACCGCAGTGCCGTAGGACTGGCACCGCTCTCGCCGTCGCTTTTGCCGTCGCCCTTGAGGAGTAGGACGGTGCTGCCCGAGGCCTGTGCGGACAGCAGGTGATCGGCGGTCGCGGTGGTGATCAACATCGGTGTCCCCTCCGGGAGTTGGGCCGTGACCGGGCCGAGGAGGGGGTCGCGCAGTTCGGCGTCGGTGAGGGTGCCGACCGGCTTGAGGGTGAGGTTCACCGGGGGCTGCCCCTGGGTCACCACGGTGGTGGTGAAGCCACCGGTGCGCTCGCGCGCCCGCAGGCCGGGGGAGAGGAAGGAGGGGAGAGGGACGCTCGCGTCGAGCCGGGTTCCTGGCGGGGTGGTGGCGAGTCCGGTCAGCAGGGCGTCGGCCAGCGGTGACTTCGGGGCGATGACGGCCAGTTGACGGGGATCGACGGTGATCACGGCGACCTGGGAGACCACCGCGCCGTCGGCCTGTCCCGCGAGGTCGAGAGTGCGCAGGTGCTGGAGGGCGGTCCGAATTCCGGTGGGGGCGACCGCAGTTGTACCGGCCGGAGCCACGGTCCCCGCGACCGTCGCGCTCGCGTCCGCGCCGGTGCTCCAGGCCGCCCCCGTGGTCAGCCCGTCGTCGACCGTCCGCTGTACGAGGCCACCGAACACCGCCGTGCCCAGGGTCAACACCAGGACGAACAGGGCCAGTCCGGTCGCCGGTGCGTCATGCGCGGCCCGGGCCGCCCCGACGAAGCCCACCACGCCCCGGCCGCGCCGGGTCTGCCGTAGGACCAGACGCAGGACGAGCGGATAGACGCGCAGCAGGATCAGTACGACGGCGAGCGCCACCAGAACCGGTACCGCGCCCAGGATTCCGTCCGGGCCCTGGGAGCGGAGCGCGGCCACGCCGGCCGCCGTCGCGAGCAGCACCGTCAGTTCCAGGACCAGGCGTCGGCCCACGGCCGTTCTGCGGCGGGTGCGGCGCAGTCGGCCGGGTCTGCGGGGTTCGCGGACCGCGAGCCAGGTCATCAGCGGCACCGTCAGCAGCACCACCGCGGTGGTGAGAGCGGCGGGGAGCGGTTGCGGGGAGCCGGAGGTGCCGGTGGGGGCGAGGTACGCGCCGCCCGCCCAGCCGAGCAGCGCGGCGATCAGCACCACCGGCCAGGCCACGGCGCAGCGCAGCAGGACCAGCCGGGCGGTGGACGCGCCCCGCGCGCGCTGCAACCGCAGATGCGGCTGCCTGCGGCGCAGCAGCAGCCGTACCGCGACGGCCACGGTGGCCAGCGCGACCGCGGCGAGCGCGTCGACGGCGTATGTCGCGAGGGCCCTGGCCTGCTGGTCCTGAGCGGTGAACGTTGTGAGCAGCGGTGTGAGGGAGTCGGTCACCAGCAGGGACTGGGTGGACTGGCCGCCGACCTGGCAGGCGATGTCGCCGGTGACCCAGTCGCTGCCCTGGCACAGGGCGGCGCTCAGGTCCGCGCCGAAGTGGGAGAGCGGCCCGGTCAGCGCGCGGGCCCGGTCGAGCGCCGCGCCGGAGAGGTCGGCGCGCAACTGCCAGGTCACCCGGGGGCCGCCCACCCCGGCACCGGCCAGCAGGTCGGCGGCGTCGCGGCCGACGAGGCCGCGCACGGCGAGCACCGTGCCGGCGGAACGCTCCGCCTGGTAGCGCGAGGGCTGGTCCAACGTCTCCCGGCCGGTCCAGAAACCGTCGGTCGCGGCCTCGGTGCGGTAGACCCCGCTCACCACCAACTCCGCGTCGGGCGCGGTGTTCTGGGCCCCCGGCGTCTTCGGGAACTCCACGCTCAGCCGGCTGCCGGCCCGGACGCCGAGCGCCCGCGCGGTGGCCTGCGACAGCCCGATCTGGGGCGCGGTGGTCAGCGGTGTGTGATCGGCGGGCGCGCGACCGCTGACGTAGCGGAGATGAGCCCGCGCGGACGGCAGATAGCTGACCGTCAGCTGGGTGCTCGTGCTCGCCGGGCCCGGCGGCCGGGGCGAGAGCAGGGACGCCGGGTCGTAGTCGTAGCTGCCGCCGCCGGTGAACGACAGGTGCCGCGCGGCGGCGCCGCTGAGCGGCTGAGTGAGGGTGCGGCCGGCGGCGAGCAGCGCGGCCATGTCCACGGAGGGCGGTGAGGTGTTGAAGACCGCCGGTGTGGTGCTCAGGCTGATCAGGGGCGCCTGGCCCTGCGCGGCGTCGACGCGCTGCCGCAGCGCCCGGTCCTCCTGACGGCCCGCGAGCGCGGGGGCCCAGGCGCACAGCGCCGTCAGCACGAGGACCAGCACGGCAAGACAGGCCAGCATCGGCAGGTCACCGCGGGATTCCTTGCGGATCAGACGCCGGGTGACCGCTGTGCCGGGCCGCACGGGGCGTGTCACCGCCGCGTCCGTGTCCATGGTTCGGGTCACTGTGCGCCCTTTCCTGCCGTGCCCGGCCGCACCGGTCGCGTCAACACCGGGCCTGCGCCCGCGGGTTGGGCCACCGTCCGCCCCTGTCCGGCCGCACGGTTCACCGGTCCTCCCCCGCCCGCAGCACCCGTACCAGATCCACCCGGGCCAACAACCGTGCCAGCCCCAGCACAACCGCGCTGATCGCCAGGGCAGTTGCCACCGCGGTCAGCGCGACCGTGCCCCAGGGGATGACCTGCGGCAGCGGCGGATAGGGAGCCTCGCCGCTGTCGTCCACGGTGACCAGGGGCAGTACCGCCGACGCGAGGGCCATGCCCATCAACGCCCCCGGGATCACCGCGAACAGCGCCAGACCCACCTGTTCGGCGCCGAGCAGCGCGGACAGGCCGGCCGCGCGGACGCCGATCGCCCGGAGCAGCGCGAACTCCTTGCGGCGCTGCCGGGTGGAGACCACCGCGTGCACGGTGAAGGCGATAACCGCGAACCCGGGGGCCAGGTAGCGGACCAACTCCAGTACCCGGCGCAACCCGGCGCGGAACGGGTCGCTCTGGAGGGACGCGGCGGCGCGTGCCGTGGTGGTGACGGCGCCCAGCGCGGGCTGCGCCTCGGCAGCCGCGGCCGTACGCGCGCTGTCGGTGCTGCTCAGCCACCAGAACGCGGGGTCCTGCCGATCGGCACCGGACAGCGTGAGCGCGGTGGCGAGTTGGCGCTGGTCGGCGATCAAGTGCCCCTGTCCGCGGCCCAGTCCGGGCGTCGCGTCGACGCGGCCGACGATCCTGGCGGTGATCCGGCCGCCGCCCAGGTCGAGTGTCGTGGTGCTGCCCACGTGCAGGCGGGCGGCGCGCAGCGTCGAGGCGTCGGCGCGTACCGGAAGCGGCGCCGGACCGCCCAACGGGCCCGCCACGAGCCGCACTTGGCTGCCGGGCAGCGTGTCGTAGTCACTGTCGGACAGACCGCCGAAGGAGTCCGAGATCGTCTGGGAGGGACGGATGCCGGTGCTGACGGTCGTCCGGAGCACTGCCGAGCCGCCGGCGACGATCGAGCACACCCCGGGCGTGCCGGGGTTGTAGATGTCGGTCAACTTCCCTTTGCAGGCACCCTCGGTGGAGTCGGCGGCGTGGTCCGTGCCGTCGGACCAGACCTGCCCGCCGGGCAGCCGGGAGACCCAGGTGTCGGAGGTGCTCCCGGTTTCCCGCGCACCGACGCGGATCAGGTCCAGGTCCAGCCGCGCGGGAGGCGTGCCCGGCTGCGGGAGGACCGCGACGGCGGTCACCGTCAGCGGATACGCCCGCGGATGGCCGCCGCTCAGCGCCACGTCGAGCGGCACCACGACGGTGTGCCGGACCCCGTCGGCGGTCGGCAGCCGCGCCGGTACGACGCTGACGAGACCGGCCGCGTCCTGCACGGTCAACTCCAGCCCCGGCGCCACCCGGCTGCCGTCGCTGCCCAGCCGCTCGTCCAGCAGCAGCGCGGTCGGCCGCCCGGGCAGCGCTATCCCGGGCACGACCGGCGACGGGGTGCGGGGCGCGGGTCCGCCGACCGTGCCGACCAGGTCCTCGGTGGCGCCGCCGGGCAGGTTCACGGTCGCCCGTGTCACCGGCCGCACGCCGGTCACCCCCGGCAGCGCGCGATAGGCGGAGGCCAGCACGGCGGCGGGGTAATCGTCGTCCGCCGACGGATCGATCCGTACGTCCGCGCCGACGGTGAACGCGGCCTGCTCGGACGCCAGTCCGCCCAGGCAGGCCAGCGCGGTGGTGGCGAAGGCGCTCACCGACACGGCCAGGCACATCAGCACCACCGGCCCCGCGTTGCGCGCGGCCCGCCGGCTCAACTGCCAACCGGCCAGGGCGAGTACAAGTCCTCGACTACGCCGCCCGAACGCGTCCAGCAGCAGCGAGGTCAGCGGCAGCAGCCGTAGCAGAAGCAGTGCGGCGGCGCCGGCCACCAGGGTCGGCACCAGGACCAGCACCGGGTCGGCGGACGCGCTGCCGGTACCCACATCGGCGATCAGCGAGTGGTGCCGCCGTAGCTCCAGATACCCCAGGGCCGCCACGGCCAGCAGCGCCAGGTCCGCGCCCAGCCGCTGCGCGGCGGCGGCCCGCGCGCCACGGGCCGGCCGCGAGCGCGTCGACGGCAGCACGGGCAGCAGCACCGCCGCCGCGTGCACCAGCAGGGTCAGACCTACGGCCGCCCACGCGTCGGCGCCCCGGCTGCCGGAGTGCAGCAGCCCGGCCAGGAAGGGCGCGACGAGCGCGGCCGGTACGCCGGTGAGTGCCCACTCGGCCGTCGCACCGCGCAGCAGCCTCAACGTGCCCGCGCCCCTTGCCTGTTGGAGGGCCAGCTCGTCCCGCCGGCGTTCGGTCAGCTGGCGGGCGGCCAGTACCAGGGTGGCCAGGGCGAGGACCGCCAGCAGCACGCTCGGCAGATACAGCGAGGAGCGGGCCGCCACCGTCGGCACCGTCAACTCGTCGATCGCGCCCGGCAGTCCGGAGGCCACGGTGAGGTCGGTGAGGGACGGTTGCCGCCCGCCGAACACGGACACCCCGCTCTGGCTGCCGGAGAACGCGCGCAGCCGGTCGCGCAGCCCGGCGAGGCGGTCCGCGTCGAGCCGGGAGAGGTCGGGCTGCACACTCCAGTGGGCCGTCAGATGCCCGTTCAGGACGGTGCTGCCGTTCAGCGCCGCCGCCGAGACCACCAACAGGCCCTGGTCGGTGGTCCCGTCCTGAGTCAGATCGCCGGCCATCGCGGGCCAGAACCCGACCGCGCCGGTCGCCCGGAAGACCCCGGTGACCCGCAGCGTCATGGCACGACTGAAGGCGTCCTGCACCCGAAGGCGCGAACCGGGCCTGAGATCAAGGCGTTTGGCGAGCGCGTCGGGCACCGCCGTGTCGACCGGCGCGGTGGACCCGGTGGCGACCGGGACATCGGGCAGCGAGGTGAACGCACCGGCCGGTGCGTCGGCCGTACCGGCAGGCCACCGCCCGGCGACCAACTCCCCGAATCCGGCCGCGTGTTGCACCGCGACCGGATGCAGCCCACTGCCGCCCGGACCACGCGGCGGCCCCACGACCCCGTCGATCCCCGTCACCGACACCGCCGACGTGCCCAGCAGTCCGACATACGTCCGCTGCGGCACCCCGGCGAACACCCGCTCCGCGGCGGCCCGTACATCCCGGTCGGCGACGGCCATTCCCCCGGCCCGGTAGGACGCGTTGACGTTCACCTGCGCGTTGGGGTCGGCCGCCAGCCGCCGCACGGCCCCGGCCTGCACCGAACTCCCCGCCAGCCCCGCGAGCGCGGCCAGCGCCGTCGCACACAGCAACACGGTCACCGAGACGGCGGCCAGCACCAGCCCGTGCTGCGCGGCCCGCCGGGCAACTGCCGGAAGCCGCGGCCGAGTTGGGGGCGGTCCATCGGGACGCTGCCGCGGCGAGGAGGTGAAGGCCGTGGCGACCACATGAACCCCCGCAGAATCGAACATGTGACGGTGACGGCGCGCCACAGTCCTACCAGCCCTGCCCCCGGCGACACAACAACCGCTGATCATTTCAAGGGTGTTGCCCTCCCCGGGACGAGCACTAGGGTCCCGTCATGGAGATCATCAAGGGCGCGGGCGTGTGGACGCATCCCGGCGAAGCGGGCAATGACTGGGTCGAACAGCTGCGGACGGCGGATCTGTCGGTGGGGACGTACTGCATCCCGGCCGGCGGGCTGGACACCCAGAGCCCGCACACCGAGGACGAGATCTATGTCGTCACGGCCGGACGCGCCAGGATCGAGACACCGGGCCGGACGGCCGAGGTGGGTCCCGGGGCGGTGATCTTCGTGCCGGCCGGTGAAGAGCACCGATTCACCGAAGTGACCGAGGACCTGGTGCTCCTCGTGATGTTCGGACCCGCGTACGGCTCACGCTCCCCGTCGCGGGGGAGGGAAAATGCCTGAGTAGGTCAGGGATGTTCCCTGTACGTTGGGCGGACGCGCTCCCCGAGTTCAGGGGCGGCGCGCTTTCCCAGCTCAGAGGCTCAGAAGACGTTTCGAGGCAGACCCACCGTGTTCCTGACGATCAGTACCACCGGCACCCCCGAACGCCCCGCCACCGACCTCGGTTTCCTGCTGCACAAGCATCCCGACAAGGCGCAGGCGTTCTCCACCTCCTACGGCAAGGCGTACGTCCTCTACCCCGAGGCGGATCCCGAGCGCTGCACGGCGGCGCTGTTGCTGGAGGTCGACGCGGTGGCGCTGGTCCGGCGTGGCAAGGGCAAGGGACGCGGCGGCGCACCCGACGCGGCACTCGCGCAGTACGTCAACGACCGTCCGTACGCGGCCTCTTCACTGCTTGCCGTCGCGCTCAGCGCGGTCTTCTCCAGCGCCATGCGGGGCGTGTGCAACGCCCGCCCCGAGCGCGCGGAGCAGCCGCTGCCGCTGCGCATCGAGGTGCCCGCGCTGCCCGCGCGCGGCGGCCCCGACCTCGTACGGCAGCTCTTCGCGCCGCTCGGCTGGACGGTCACCGTCGAACCGGTCGCGCTGGACGCCGAGTTCCCCGAATGGGGCGACTCGCGCTACGTCCGTCTCGTACTGGAGTCGGAGACGCTGACCCTCGCCGAGGCACTGCGCCACCTGTACGTCCTGCTCCCGGTCCTCGACGACGCCAAGCACTACTGGGTGTCGCCCGACGAGGTCGACAAACTGCTGCGCGCCGGTGCGGGCTGGCTGCCCACGCACCCCGAGCAGAAGCTCATCACCAGCCGTTATCTGTCCCGCCGTTGGTCCCTCACCCGGGAGGCGATGGAGCGGCTGGAACTGGTGCGGCTCGCCGAGGCCGACGACAGCGAGGTCGAGGAGATCGACAACGCCGTCGAGCCGGAGACGGAGGCCGAGGAGAAGCCGACACCGCTCGCCGTGCAGCGCCGGGACGCCATCGTCGAGGCGCTCAAGGCGTCCGGTGCCGCCCGCGTGCTCGATCTCGGGTGCGGGCAGGGCCAGTTGGTGCACACGCTGCTCAAGGACACCCGGTTCACGGAGATCGTCGGCACCGACGTGTCGATGCGCGCGCTCACCATCGCGAGCCGCCGCCTCAAGCTCGACCGCATGGGGGAGCGGCAGGCCGCACGCGTCCAGCTCTTCCAGAGCTCGCTCGCCTACACCGACAACCGCCTCAAGGGCTACGACGCCGCCGTGCTCAGCGAGGTCGTCGAGCACCTCGACCTGCCCCGGCTGCCGGCCCTGGAGTACGCGGTGTTCGGCGCCGCCCGCCCCAGGACGGTCGTCGTCACCACCCCGAACGTCGAGTACAACGTCCGCTGGGAGACCCTCCCCGCCGGACACGTCCGGCACCGCGACCACCGCTTCGAGTGGACCCGCGCGGAGTTCGGGGAGTGGGCCGGGAAGGTCGCCCAACGGCACGGCTACGACGTCGAGTTCGTACCGGTCGGACCCGACGACCCCGAGGTGGGACCGCCCACCCAGATGGCTGTTTTCACCATGAGCGCAGTCCAGCAGCAGACCACGAAGGAGGCGAAGGCGGCATGACCGAGACGCAGAACAAGGGGCGCGTCCTGCCCGTCACCGACCTCTCCCTCGTGGTGCTGATCGGCGCCTCCGGCTCCGGCAAGTCCACCTTCGCGCACCGGCACTTCAAGCCGACCGAGATCATCTCCTCGGACTTCTGCCGGGGCCTGGTCGCGGACGACGAGAACGACCAGAGCGCCAGCCGGGACGCCTTCGACGTCCTGCACTACATCGCGGGCAAGCGCCTCGCCGCCGGCCGCCGCACGGTCGTCGACGCGACCAACGTCCAGCAGGACGGCCGACGCCAACTGATCGACCTGGCAAAGCAGTACGACGTGCTGCCCATCGCCATCGTGCTCGACGTACCGGAGGAGGTCTGCGCCGAGCGCAACGCCTCCCGCTCCGACCGCGCCGACATGCCCCGCCGCGTCATCACCCGCCACACCCGCGAACTCCGGCGCTCCCTAAGGGGCTTGGAGCGCGAGGGCTTCCGCAAGGTGCACATCCTGCGCGGCGTCGAGGCGATCGACCACGCCACGATCGTCACCGAGAAGCGCTACAACGACCTGACCCACCTCACCGGCCCCTTCGACATCATCGGCGACATCCACGGCTGCGCCGCCGAACTGGAGACCCTGCTCGGCAAGTTGGGCTACGACGACGGCGTCCACCCGGCGGGCCGCACGGCCGTCTTCGTCGGCGACCTCGTCGACCGCGGCCCCGACTCGCCCGGTGTGCTGCGCCGCGTGATGGGGATGGTCGGCTCGGGCAACGCCCTGTGCGTACCGGGCAACCACGAGAACAAGTACGGCCGTTACCTCAAGGGCCGCAAGGTCCAGCACACGCACGGCCTGGCCGAGACGATCGAGCAGATGGAGGAGGAGACCGAGGAATTCCGTGCCCAGGTGCGGGAGTTCATCGACGGACTCGTCAGCCACTACGTCCTCGACGGCGGCAGGCTCGTGGTCTGCCACGCCGGCCTGCCCGAGAAGTACCACGGCCGCACCTCCGGCCGGGTCCGCTCGCACGCCCTCTACGGCGACACCACCGGCGAGACCGACGAGTTCGGCCTGCCGGTGCGCTACCCGTGGGCCGAGGACTACCGGGGTCGCGCGGCCGTCGTCTACGGCCACACCCCGGTCCCCGAGGCCAGCTGGCTCAACAACACCATCTGCCTGGACACGGGCGCCGTCTTCGGCGGCAAGCTGACCGCCCTGCGGTGGCCGGAGCGGGAGTTGGTCGACGTACCGGCCGAGCAGGTCTGGTACGAGCCGACCCGCCCGCTGCTCACCGAGGCGCCCGGCGGCCACGACGGCCGCCCGCTCGACCTGGCGGACGTGCACGGCCGCCGGGTGGTGGAGACCCGGCTCGCCGGCCGGGTGTCGGTCCGCGAGGAGAACGCGGCGGCGGCCCTGGAGGTCATGAGCCGCTTCGCGGTCGACCCGCGCCTGCTGCCGTACCTGCCGCCGACGATGGCCCCGACGGCGACCTCGCACGTCGAGGGCTATCTGGAGCACCCGGCGGAGGCGTTCGCGCAGTACGCCGACGACGGGGTCGCGCGGGTCGTGTGCGAGGAGAAGCACATGGGTTCGCGGGCGGTGGCGCTGGTGTGCCGGGACGCGGAGGCGGCGGCGAAGCGGTTCGGCGTGGACGGCGGGCCCACGGGGTCTCTGTACACGCGTACCGGTCGGCCCTTCTTCGACGACGGGACGGTGACCGAGGAGATCCTGGGCCGACTGCGGACGGCGCTCGACGAGTCGGGCCTGTGGGCGGAACTGGACACCGACTGGGTGCTGCTGGACGCGGAGTTGATGCCGTGGTCGCTGAAGGCGTCCGGGCTGCTGCGTGGTCAGTACGCGGCGGTCGGCGCCGCGGCCGGTGCGGTGTTCCCGGGTGCGCTGGCCGCGCTGGAGGGTGCCGCGGTACGGGGTGTCGACGTGGACACGCTGCTGTCCCGGCAGCGGGAACGCGCCGCGGACGCTTCGGCGTTCACCGACGCGTACCGGCGCTACTGCTGGACCACGTCCGGCCTCGACGGTGTCCGGCTCGCCCCGTTCCAGATCCTCGCGGTCCAGGGACGCAGCCTCGCCGGACTCCCGCATGACGACCAACTCGCCCTGTTGGACCGGCTGGTGGAGCACGACAGCACCGGCCTGCTGCAGACTACGCGTCGACTGTACGTCGACACCGGTGACCCCGAGTCGGTACAGGCCGGTGTCGACTGGTGGCTGGAGATGACGGGGCGTGGCGGCGAGGGCATGGTCGTCAAGCCGGTCGGAGCGGTCGTGCGCAGCGAGCAGGGGAGGCTGGTGCAGCCCGGTATCAAGTGCCGCGGCCGTGAGTACCTGCGGATCATCTACGGCCCGGAGTACACGCGTCCCGACAACCTCACCCGCCTTCGTGGCCGCTTCCTCAACCACAAGCGGTCACTGGCGATCCGGGAGTACGCGCTCGGTCTCGAGGCGCTCGACCGGTTGGCCGAGGGGGAGCCGCTGTGGCGGGTGCACGAGGCGGTGTTCGGGGTGCTGGCGCTGGAGTCGGAGCCGGTGGACCCGCGGCTGTGACCTGGCCTGCGGGCCGGGGTGCCCACAGGATGCGCACGGCACCCTTGTGTCCCTCCCGTCTCCGTCCGTAGGGTGAACAGCCTTGTTGCGTACGGGAGTTCGGGAGGGGCGCGTCGATGGACATCAAGAAGACAGTGATCCGTGAGGAAGAGCGCACGAACCGCCGACCGGCCGTCATGGAGAAGCGGCCGACCCGCTGACCGGGCGAGGAGCGGAGGCGGAAGTCCGCGGCGGCGGTATGCGCGTTCGGCTGGTGACCATGCCCTGGCATCCGATCGATCTGCCCTCGCTTCAGGTGGGCCTGCTGCACACGCTGCTGCGGCAGGCCCGTCCGGACGACGAGGTGAGCGAGTACCACGGCTCACTGAGCTTCGCGGAGCTGCTCCTCGAGCGGTCCGGCGGGCACCTGCGTCCCGGTGACTACGAGGCGGTCGGCAGCGACTCGATCTTCCACGGGCTCGGCGACTGGGTCTTCTCGGGCGTGCTGTACGACGACCCGGACTGGGGTGTCGCCCGCCTCGGGGACTACGCGGCGCAGCGCGGGATCTCCGTCGACACCGCCTCCGAAATGCGTCTCCACGCAGCCGAGTTCATCGACCGCAGCGCCACCGACGTACTCGCGGACGACCCCGAGGTCGTCGGGTTCACCACCACCTTCATGCAGAACGTGCCCTCCCTCGCGCTGGCCAAGGAGCTCAAGCGCCGCCGCCCCGGGCTCGTCGTCGTCTTCGGCGGCAGCAACTGCGACGGCCCCATGGGACACGCCCTGCATCGCAACCACCCGTTCGTCGACCACGTGGTGCGCGGCGAAGGGGAGTACGCCTTCCCCGCCCTCCTGCGCCACCTCGACGACGGCACGCCGCCCGCGGACGTCCCGGGCCTGTGCTGGTGGGACGGCGAGGTGTCCCGGGCCAACACGGAGACCCGGCGGACCGTGGCGCCCGCCGACATCCCCTCGCCCGACTACGACCAGTGGCAGGCGGCCCTGGAGGCGTCACCCGTCATCGAGTACGTGTACCCGAAACTGGTCGTCGAGGGGGCGCGGGGCTGCTGGTGGGGAGAGAAGCACCACTGCACCTTCTGCGGGCTCAACGGCTCCGCCATGGCCTTCCGCGCCAAGCCGGGGGAGCGGCTGTGGAGCGAGGTCGACCGCCTGGTGCGCCGGCACCGCATCCTCGACGTCGTCACCGTCGACAACATCATCGACATGGCGTACTTCAAGGACTTCCTCCCGCTCGCCGCCGAGAGCGGCTGGGACCTGCGGATGCACTACGAGGTCAAGTCCAACCTCACCCGCGAGCAGATCGAACTCCTGGGCAGGGCGGGCGCGGTGCTTCTGCAGCCCGGCATCGAGAGCCTGAGCAGCAGGGTCCTCGACCTCATGGACAAGGGGGTCGCCGGCGCCCGCAACATCCGTACGCTCCGGGAGTTCGAGAACCACTCGATCACCTGCACCTGGAACTATCTGTACGGATTCCCGGGTGAGACCGCCGAGGACTACGCCTCCGTCATCGAGCAGCTGCCCGCGCTCGTCCACCTCCAGCCGCCGGGCGGCGCCCACCGCATCCAGCTCGAACGGTTCAGCCCGCACTTCACCGACCCCGGCCTCGGCTTCGGCAAACGCCGTCCGGCCGAGATGTACCAGCACGTCTACGACCTGCCCGAGGACGAACTCGCCGATCTGGTCTACCTGTTCGACACGGAGGACGCGGGCGTGGGAGGGGCGACGGAGGCGGCCCTCAAGAGGGCCGTGGCGGCCTGGATCACCGGGCATCCGGGATCGAGCCTGCTGATGGAGGACGAAGATGAAGGGGACAGCGGGAGCGCCCTGTCGGTCCACGACCGGCGACACGGAATGCCGCACCGCACCCACCGCTTCACCGGCTGGCAGGCCGCCGCGCTGCGCCGCCTGGAGGACGGCCGGACCGAGCCCGCGCTGCACCGGCTGCTGACCGGAGACGGACACGACGTCCCCGCCGGCGCGCTGGACGAGTGGCTGCGACATGTCCTGTCGCTGGGCCTGTTGTTCCGTGACGGGCGGACGTACGTGGCCCTGCCGACGCGCGAGCTGCCGGTCCGCATCGACCGCGGCCCGGCCGACGACAGTGTCCCGGCCCCACAGGCGGTTGCGGGATGACCGGGCTCGGGCTGCCCGAGGGCGTCACGCACCGCACCACCGGCCGACGGATCGACGTGGCGGAGCCGCTCCGACTGGGCGCGGGAGGGCGGCAGACGGCGGTGGCCGTCCAGTTCCTGCGCGAGTGCCAGAGCCACGGCCTCGACACGCACTGGCGCACGACGGACAACGAGACGGCGGACGGGAAGGCGACGTACGACGTACGGATCCTGCGCCACCTTCCGCCGCCCGCCGAACACCCCGGCGAGACAAGCGAGTTGACGGACTGGCGGGCCGGGTATGCGTACGGGATGTGCTATCACCGCCGTGGCCCGGACTTCGTCTCCGTCATGGACCGCAGGAACCGCCCCGCCTCGGCGCGCTTCACCCTCGACCACCCCGACCTGATCGCCGCGTTCGACACCCTGCAGGCGGCCACGCCCGTCGACGCGCTGAGCTCCGTGCACCGGGTGGCCCTCGATCTGCTGGCGGCCGAGCGGCTCGCCCTGGTCACCGACGGCTGGGCGGTGGCTCTGCCGCCACGCCTGAGGCGCTGGCCGGTTCCCTGCACGGGTATCTGACGGATGACCCTGCTGCTCGACGACCGCTCGTTGCGGCGGCACCGCCCCTTCATATTGCTGTGCGTGGAGCAGGCCGTCGGCTCCGTGGGCCGGCAGGTCACGGGGCTCGCGCTGATGCTGCTGGCCGTGACCGAGCTGGACGCCGGGCCGTTGGGCGCGGCGGTGATCATGGCGCTGACGTATCTGCCCGGAGCGCTGCTGAGCCCGTTCGCCGGAGTGCTGGTGGACCGGGTGCCGCTGCGCCGGCTGCTGGTGTCGGCTACGTGCGCGCAGGCTCTCGTCGTCGGATCGGTGGCGTTCGCCGCTGCCGTGGGGCGGGTGACCTGGCCGCAGGTCTACGTGGTCGCGGGCGTCTCCGGCGCCCTGACCTTCACCCTCTCGGTCGGCCTCCAGGCCGCGCTGCCCCGGGTCGTCGGCCCCGAGCGGCTGCTGGGCGCCAACTCGGTGCTGACCGGGGCCCGTACAGCGGGCCAGATCGGTGGACCGGCGCTCGGCGGTGTGCTCGTAGGCTTCGTCGGCGCCGCCCCGGCGCTGGAGGCGGGGAGCGCGGCGTACGCCGTGGAGGCGCTGCTCCTGTTCGCGTTACCCGTCGCCCTCGACACCCCGGTCGGCCGACGGGACACTCCCGGTGAATCGCCGACGGCCGCGCTACGGGCGGGACTTGCCGTCGTACGCGGCGAATGGCAGCTGTGGCGCATGGTCCTCGCGGGCGCCGGGCTCAACCTCGGCAGCGGGGCCGCGGCGGCCCTCTTCGTGCTCTACGCGACCCGTGATCTGGGGCTGCCCGCCTGGCAGTTGGGCATCGTCTTCGCCATGATGAGCGCGGCCACGGTGATCGGGATCCTGCTGGCCGGGCGGCTCGGCAGGACCATGGGACTGTGGCGGGCGACCCGGGTCTGCGGGCTGCTCACGGGCGCCTCGGTGTTCCTGATCCCGGCCGCGTCCTGGGGCGCCGCCTTCCCGCTCCTGCTCGCCTACCAGCTCATCTACGGTCTGTCCGGCACCGTCTGGGCGATCTCCATGACCACCACGCAGCAACTGGTCACACCGGCGGACCTGCAGGGCCGGGTCGCGGGCTTCACCCAGGCCGCGCTCCTGGTGACCGTGCCGGTCGGAGCGCTGGGCGGCGGGGCGGTGGCGGCCTGGCTGGGCAATGTGCCGGTGCTCGTCGCCTCGGCGGCAGTGGCACTGGCATCGGCGGCGACCATGTGGGCACCGTCGGGGACACGGGAAGGCGTCAGCCCGTCAGCCGCAGAGCCGTCGCCGCCCTCCCCACACGCACCGTCTGCCCCCAAGTGAGCTCCAGAGCGTCCCCCTCCATCCCGTCCCCGAACACGATCAACTGCTCGGACTCGACCGTGAGTTGCAGCACCGCCGATCCGGCCAGCTCACCGGCCACCAGCGACGTCCCGGTGACCGGCGAAGGCCAAGCCTCCCGTACGAACCACACCAACCTGTCCTCCGAGGGGTGTGGCAGGGCGAGGGCGCTGCCCCGCTCCTGCCACACCGACCGGAGCCATCCCGTGGCCCCGGTGCCCGTTCCCACGAGCACCCCGGAGGACGCCTGGGCCTCGACGACACCCCCGTCGCCCTCCAGACCCAGGCGGTATCGGGCCGTCTGATGACCGACGGCGCCCAGATAGATCTCGTTCAGCGCGACCAGCCGCTGTGTGTCGTCGGCGACGGCCTCGACCATGGTGAGTTCGTCCACACCGGTACCGGCCGCGTGCGCCGACGGCAGCAGGGTGGCGGCGGCCGACGGGCGGTGCCGTACCAGGACGCCCGGGTTGCGCCCGGGGTCGGTGTCGAAGCCCAACACCGGTTGCCCGGCGAGGTACTTGGCGACATTCGCGACCAGCCCGTCCTGCCCGACCACGACCACCACGTCCTCCGGCGCGAACAGGAACCGGTCCAAGTCGCCCCGCTCGACCTGGGTCTGACGCCAGGTCAGAGGGATCGCCGAGGACACTTCGGCCAGCGCTCGCCGCGTCCGGCGGTGCCGTTCGGCGACCTCCTCGATGTCCCGGCCCCGCGATCGAAGGAAGTACGCGGCCTGCCCATGCGTCCCGTGCCGGGCGACCAACTCCTCGTACTCCGTGGTCCGATGGACGAGGACAGCCCGCGGCGCGAGACTCACGCGCCGACCTCGCCGGCACCGGCACCGGCACCGGCACCCAGTCTGCTGAGCAACCCCGTCAGCACGTCCGGCGAGATCGTCACGCTGTCGATGTTCGGCAGGTTCTCCGCGAGCCGCGTCCCGGTGAGCGCGTGCAGGGTCGCCACATCCACGTCGGAGTGCACCCGCAGCCACGCTGCCTGGGCATGCGCCCGCGCGTCACCCACCTCGCGCGCACCCTCGGCCTCGGCACGGGCCAGCCGTACGGAACGTGCCGCCTCGGCGTCGGCGAGCCGTACCGTACGCGTCGCCTCCGCCTCGGCCCGTACGCCGTCCGCGGCCGCGTGTTCCTCGGCCTCGCGGCGGGCGTTCGTGCCGCGCTGGTCGACCAACTGCTCCTCGCGGCGGGCGAGTTCGATCTGGCTGTCGAGTTCGTTCTCGGCGATCGCGCGCTCCCGTTCGACGGCCACCGCCCGGCGTTCGTAGGTGGCCTTGTCCGCCTCCTGCTGGATCTGTTCGCGGGCCGGGGTGCGCAGCGCCCGTTCCACCTCGGGCTCGGGGCGGATGGCCATCACGCGGACCGCGACCACCTCGATGCCGGTGGCCGGCAGGCGCGGTTCGGCGCCGAGGCCTTCCGCGATCCGTTCCCGTACCGCCGTCACCCCGTCGACCAGCGCGGATGCGAGGGGTGTCCGGGCGAGTACGGCCAGCGCGTGCTGTTGAGCCGTCTCGGTCAGCAAGGTGCCGAGCTGTTCAAGGGGCGATCCCCGCCAGACGCCCGTGTCCGGGTCGACCGAGAAGTCGAGCCGTGCGGAGGCCAGGGCCGGGTCGCTGATCCGGTAGGTGACGGTCGCCTGGACCGCCACGTCCTGGAAGTCGGACGTACGGGCATGGAAGGTCATGGCCAACTCCCGGTCGTCCACCGGCACTTCGGAGAGCGCGGCGGTCAACGCGCGGAACCAGAAGCTGAGTCCGGGCCCGTCGTGCAGCAGCTTGCCGGAGCGGTGGTGCCGGATGTGTGCCGTAGGAGCTCCGCGCAGGTGGCGCCAGCCCAGGCGCCGGGTGATGTCGGCCATCAGAGTTCCTCAGATCCCGTCGGTTCCCGTGGGATCCGGTCAGATCCCGCATCGATCTCGTCAGTAAGACGATAATCGCGCGGCCTACTTGTCGTCAAGAGGACGAAAACAAGTGGCGGCAAGTGAAGTGGTGGCGGTAGGTGAAGTAAGGGGGTGAACTCGGCCGTAGATGGTCAGGATGGAGACATGGCACTCCATGTCGACTCCGAGACCGGGCGGCTTCGCCGCGTCATCCTGCACCGGCCGGATCTGGAGCTCAAAAGGCTCACCCCCAGCAACAAGGACGCCCTCCTCTTCGACGACGTGCTCTGGGTGCGCCGGGCGCGCGCCGAGCACGACGGCTTCGCGGACGTGCTCCGCGACCGGGGCGTCGCCGTCCACCTCTTCGGCGACCTGCTCGCCGAGTCCCTGGCGATCCCGGCGGCCCGCGCGCTCGTCCTGGACCGCGTCTTCGACGAGAAGGAGTACGGCCCGCTCGCCACCGACCACCTCCGCGCCGCCTTCGAGGCCCTGCCCGCCCCCGAACTGGCCGAGGCGCTCGTCGGCGGCATGACCAAGCGGGAGTTCCTGGAAGCCCACGCGGAGCCGACCTCCGTCCGCTTCCACGTCATGGACCACGACGACTTCCTCCTCGCCCCCCTCCCCAACCACCTCTTCACCCGCGACACCTCCGCCTGGATCTACGACGGCGTCTCCGTCAACGCGATGCGCTGGCCGGCCCGGCAGCGCGAGACCGTCCACTTCGAGGCGATCTACCGGCACCACCCGCTCTTCCGCGCCGAGAAGTTCCACGTCTGGTCCGAGGGGCAGGCCGACTACCCGTCCACCATCGAGGGCGGGGACGTACTCGTCATCGGGAACGGTGCGGTGCTCATCGGCATGAGCGAGCGGACCACCCCGCAGGCCGTCGAGATGCTCGCGCACAAGCTGTTCGCCGAGGGCTCCGCACGGACGATCGTGGCGCTCGACATCCCCAAGCAGCGCGCCTTCATGCACCTCGACACGGTGATGACGATGGTCGACGGCGACACCTTCACCCAGTACGCGGGGCTCGGCATGCTCCGGTCGTACACGATCGAACCGGGCGTCGGCGACAAGGAGTTGAAGGTCACCGACCATCCGCCGGAGCACATGCACCGCGCGATCGCCGCCGCCCTCGGTCTTGACGCGATCCGCGTCCTGACCGCCACCCAGGACGTGCACGCCGCCGCGCGCGAGCAGTGGGACGACGGCTGCAACGTCCTCGCCGTCGAGCCCGGAGTCGTCGTCGCCTACGAACGGAACGCCACCACCAACACCTATCTGCGCAAGCAGGGCATCGAGGTGATCGAGATCCCGGGGAGCGAGCTGGGCCGGGGTCGGGGCGGGCCGCGCTGCATGAGCTGCCCGGTCGAGCGGGACGCCGTATAGAAATTCTATCCATCGTATAGAATTCCAAAAGCAAGCACCTGTTCCCCGCACCCGCATCTCTGGAGCGCCCCCATGGCGACAGTCCCGACCGCCCTCGCCGGCCGCCACTTCCTCAAGGAGCTGGACTTCTCCGAGGAGGAGTTCCGCGGTCTGATCGAGCTGGCCGCCGAGCTGAAGGCCGCCAAGAGGGCCGGGGGCGAGACGCGGTACCTGTCGGGCAAGAACATCGCGCTGATCTTCGAGAAGACCTCGACGCGCACCCGCTGCGCGTTCGAGGTCGCCGCGGCCGACCAGGGCGCCTCGACGACCTACCTCGACCCGTCGGGCTCGCAGATCGGGCACAAGGAGTCCGTGAAGGACACCGCACGCGTGCTCGGCCGGATGTTCGACGGCATCGAGTACCGCGGGGACAGCCAGGCCGCCGTGGAGGAACTGGGTGCGTACGCCGGAGTGCCCGTATACAACGGCCTCACCGACGACTGGCACCCCACCCAGATGCTCGCCGACGTGCTCACCATGACCGAGCACAGCGCCAAGCCGCTGAAGCAGATCGCCTTCGCCTACCTGGGCGACGCCCGCTTCAACATGGGCAACTCCTACCTGGTCACCGGCGCGCTGCTCGGCATGGACGTACGGATTGTCGCCCCGAAGTCGTACTGGCCCGCCGAGGAGATCGTCACCGCCGCCCGCGCGCTCGCCGAGCGGAGCGGTGCGCGCATCACGCTCACCGAGGGGATCGAGGAGGGCGTGGCCGGCGCCGATTTCGTCGTCACCGACGTGTGGGTCTCCATGGGCGAGCCCAAACAGGTCTGGGACGAGCGGATCACGGCCCTGGCGCCGTACGCCGTGTCCATGGACGTCCTACGGGCCACCGGCAACCCGGACGTCAAGTTCCTGCACTGCCTGCCGGCCTTCCACGACCTCGGTACCAAGGTCGGCCGCGAGATATACGAGACCCACGGCCTCGACTCGCTGGAGGTCACGGACGAGGTCTTCGAGTCCGCGCACTCGGTCGTCTTCGACCAGGCGGAGAACCGACTGCACACGATCAAGGCCATCCTCGTGGCCACACTGGCCTGACCTGCGCTCATGCCGTTCGGCGGCTATCCCGCCGGGTGCCACTGCGGTGGTACGACGGGCAGCCTGAACCACACCGCCTTGCCCGACTCGGTCGGGCGGTGGCCGCAGGACGAGCTGAGGGCGCGGATCAGCAGCAGGCCGCGCCCGTGCTCCTGCCAGGGGTCCGGCTCCTCGTCGGCGGGCTTGGTCAGACTCAGGGGCGGCACCGGGTCGGGGTCGTGCACCTCGACCTGGCAACCGGTGGGCAGCAGCTCGACCACGAGCTCTATGGGGGCGTCACCGGCGGTGTGTTCCACCGCGTTCGCGACCAGTTCCGCCGTCAGCAGCTCCGCGGTGTCGCTGTCGGCCGTGTACTTCACCTCGGACAGAGCGGTACGGACCAGTGCGCGGGCCACCGGCACGGCCGCGGCGGTGTGCGGCAGTGCGATGCGCCAGGAGGCGGAGGCGGAAGGGCGTTCTTGCAAGGCGGGTCCGTTCATGGAGCAGGCTGTCCTGCTTTCAACTATATGAATGGTACGGCGCCCTTTGTCAGGGTCTCTCGACGGGCACCGCTCGGGACTTTTGGCCCCGTGTCGAGCGGCATACCCCGTTCAACGGCCACTGCCGCACAGCTGCTCCCGTTGTTACCGCGCTATTGACGACTCGTGACGGATGCGACGGCAACAGGTCATTTCGACGGGCTATTCGGGCCGGGCACGCGAACGCCCTCGGACCCCGTCCGAAACGGGGCCCGAGGGCGTTCTGCGGTCTCTGCGGGCGAGGATCAGCCCAGGTCGACCATCCCCGCGGTGAGCGTCGCGCCGTCCGCCGGGTCGATCACCAGGAACGCGCCCGTGCGGCGGGAGACCGCGTAGTCGTCCAGCGCGAGCGGCTCGGCGGTACGCAGGGTGATCCGGCCCAGGTCGTTCGCGGTCAGCTCGGCCGCGCCGGCGAGGTCCTTGACGATCGCCTTGACCGTCCGGGTCGTGTGCCGCACCAGCACCCGGTCGCCGACCCGCAGCGGCCGGTCGGCCAGATGGCATACGGCGGCCCGCACGTCCTGTGTGAGCGAGGGCGCGTCGGTCCCGGCGGTGATCATGTCCCCGCGCGACACGTCCCGTTGATCCGCGAGCCGCAGACTGACCGACTGCGGGGCGTACGCCACCTCGGCCTCGGTGCCGAGCACGGAGATCCCGGTGATCTCGGAACCCTCCCCGGAGGGATGCACCGTCACCCGGTCCCCGACGCGCAGCGAACCGGACACCAACTGGCCCGCGTACCAACGGACTTCACCGTCCCGGATGACGTACTGCACCGGGAAACGGGCCGGTGCGTCGGACGGGTCCGCGGCGACCGGCACGTCCTCCAGGAACTCAAGCAGCGCCGGACCCTCGTACCAGTCCATGTGCGCCGAACGGTCCACCACGTTGTCGCCGACGAGCGCCGACACCGGGATCGGCGTGAAGGAGGGCAGCCCCAACTCGGCCGCGTGGCCCGCGAATTCCTCGACGATGCGCTCGAACACCGGTTGCCCGTACCCGACGAGGTCCATCTTGTTGACGGCCAGGACGACGTTGGGCACCCGCAGCAGCGCGGCAACCGCGGCGTGCCGCAAGGTCTGTTCGACGACACCGTTGCGCGCGTCGACCAGAATGATCGCCAGCTCGGCGGTGGAGGCGCCGGTGACCATGTTGCGGGTGTACTGCACATGGCCCGGGGTGTCGGCGAGGATGAACCGCCTGCGCGGGGTGGCGAAGTAGCGGTACGCCACGTCGATCGTGATGCCCTGCTCGCGCTCGGCGCGCAGCCCGTCGGTGAGGAGCGCGAGGTCGGGGGCATCCTGCCCACGATCGGCCGACACCCGCTGCACCGCCTCCAGTTGATCGGTCAGCACCGACTTGGAGTCGTGCAACAGCCGCCCCACGAGCGTGGACTTGCCGTCGTCGACCGAACCGGCCGTCGCGAACCGCAGCGTGTCGATGGTGATGGTGCTCATGGCTAGAAGTACCCCTCGCGCTTACGGTCTTCCATCGCGGCCTCGGACAGCTTGTCGTCGGCACGGGTGGCACCGCGCTCGGTGACCCGGGAGGCGGCGATCTCGGTGATGACCTGCTCCAGCGTGGCGGCGTCGGAGTCCACAGCGCCGGTGCACGACATGTCACCGACGGTCCGGTACCGGACCTGGCGCTTCTCGACGGTCTCGCCCGCCTTCGGGCCGCCCCACTCACCGGCGGTCAGCCACATGCCGTCGCGCGCGAACACCTCGCGATAGTGGGCGAAGTAGATCTGGGGGAGTTCGATGCCTTCGCGGGCGATGTACTGCCAGACGTCCAGCTCGGTCCAGTTGGACAGCGGGAACACGCGGACGTGTTCGCCGGGCGCGTGCCGTCCGTTGTAGAGGTTCCACAGCTCGGGGCGTTGCCGACGCGGGTCCCACTGCGAGAACTCGTCCCGAAGGCTGAACACCCGCTCCTTCGCCCGGGCCTTCTCCTCGTCCCTGCGCCCGCCGCCGAACACGG
>NZ_BARF01000073.1 GCF_000367365.1 Streptomyces prunicolor NBRC 13075
CGGAGCCGCAAATCGATACAGCCCCGCGCCCCTTAGGGGGTGCTGCTGGACCGGAGTTGATTGTTTCTGGTCGGCTGCGAACCCTGTCGCGGGCCTTCGTTCTTGGCGCGACCCGGGCTCGTCCCCCGAACGGGTTAATGCCCCGGTTTCTTACTCGGCGCCCCTTAAATGGGGCGGGTGACCACGACCGATCGCCGTACGGCGTTGCGTGCGGGTGCCGGGCTCGTCGCCGGGGGCGCTCTTGCCGCCGGATGTGCCACGACCGGCTCCACCGCAGCCCCCGTCGCTACCCACGCCTCCGCCGGCGGACCCGCGCCCGCCGCCAGGGCGACGCCGCCCACCGCCCCCGCTCCCCGCGCCTTCCCCCACCAGCCCGCGCAGATCACCCACGGACCCCGCGACCGCCCCCGGATCGCGCTCACCTTCCACGGCCAGGGCGACCCCGAGATCGCCACCGCCCTCCTCACCGAGGCCGAGAAACACGGCGCCCATGTCACCGTCCTCGCGGTCGGGACCTGGCTCGACACCCACCCCGGGATGGCCCGCCGCATCCTCGACGGCGGCCACGACCTCGGCAACCACACCCAGCGGCACATCGCCGTCAACACCCTGTCCGAGGCCGACGCCCGCGCCGAGATCACCGGCTGCGCCGAGCGCCTCAAGCGGCTCACCGGCTCGATCGGCACCTGGTTCAGGCCCTCGCGCGCCCCGGCCGCGTCCCCGCTCGTCCAGCGCCTGACCCACCGCGTGGGCTACCCGCACGTGCTGTCCTACGACGTCGACTCCCTCGACTTCACCGAGCCGGGCGCCCCCGCCGTCACCCGCAAGGTGCTCGCCGAGGTCCGCAACGGGTCGGTCGTGAGCATGCACTTCGGATACGCCGACACGGTCGCCGCGCTCCCCGCCGTACTGCAAGAACTCGACCGCCGCGGACTGCGCGCGGTGACGACCACGGAGCTGCTGAGCTGATGCGACACATCCCCCTTGCCCGCGCCCTCATCGCCGGGATCACCCTCGCCGCCCTCGCCGGCTGCGGCTCGCAGGACCACGCCGACGAGGCCCTCGGCACCCAGGCCGCGCTCCAGCCGCAGCAGGAGAAGAAGCCGCAGGTCGCGCGGGCGCTGCCCGGTATGCCACCGGTGCTCGACCCGGCCGACGTGTACGCGGCCGACCGCCCCAACCAACTCTCCCCGGTCGTACGGGACTTCCCGTCGCGGGTCTATGTCCCCAACACCAACTCCAACACGGTCTCGGTGATCGACCCGAAGACGTACAGGGTCATCGAGACCATCCCGGTCGGCGCCCAGCCCCAACACGTCGTCCCCTCCTGGGACTTGAAGACCCTGTGGGTCAACAACGACCGGGGCAACACCCTCACCCCGATCGACCCGCGAACGGGCAAGGCGGGCAAGCCCGTTGACGTGCACGACCCGTACAACCTGTACTTCACGCCCAACGGCAAGTACGCGATCGTCATGGCCTCGCTGGACCGGCAGTTGGTGTTCCGGGACGCGCACACGATGAAGACGGTGAAGGCGGTCCACGTCGGCTGCTACGGCGTCAACCACGCCGACTTCTCCCCGGACGGGCGGTACTTCATCGTCTCCTGCGAGTTCAGCGGTGAGCTGCTCAAGGTCGACACCGAGAAGATGAAGGTCATCGGGCAGCAGAAACTGCCGTTCCACGGCTCGATGCCGCAGGACGTCAAGATCTCGCCCGACGGCAAGAAGTTCTACATCGCCGACATGATGGCCAACGGCATGTGGGTCCTGGACGGCGACACCTTCGCCAAGCCGGACTTCCTGCCCACCGGCAAGGGCTGCCACGGCCTGTACATCAGCCGGGACTCGCGCGAGATGTACATCTCCAACCGCGGCGAAGGCACCATCTCCCTCTTCGACTTCACGAAGAACAAGCTCACCAAGAAGTGGCATCTCCCGAACGGCGGCAGCCCCGACATGGGCGGCGTCTCGGCCGACGGAAAGGTCCTCTGGCTCTCCGGCCGCTACAACTCCGAGGTCTACGCCATCGACACCCGCACCGGCACCCAGCTCGCCCGCATCAAAGTCGGCGGGGGTCCCCATGGGCTCGCGGTGTACCCGCAGCCGGGCCGGTACTCACTGGGCCACACGGGCATCTTCCGCTGACCGGATCCCAAAGCAGACTGAAATCCGGTCAGTTGGACACGCCCCCATACGGGTGATGATCCGCGATTCGTCGCCGCGGAACCGGGATCGTGCCCCGCATGATCACGATTCACCTGCGGCGACGAGTCGCTGCCGCCGCCCTGTCCCTCGCGGCCGTCTTCGCCACCACCGCCGCCACCGTCCCCACCCACACCCCGGCCAGGGTCGCCGCCGCCCCGGCCTGTCCCGTGGTCGCCGACCCCGCGATGGCCGCCGTCGACCAGCGCGTGGACATCAGCCGCATCACCCCGGACCCGGTCTGGCGCACCACCTGCGGCACCCTCTACCGCAGCGACAGCCGCGGCCCGGCGATCGTCTTCGACCAGGGCTTCGCCCCCAAGGACGTCGTCAACGGCCAGTACGACATCGAGAAGTACGTCCTCGTCAACCAGCCCTCGCCGTACGTCTCGACGACCTACGACCACGACCTGTACAAGACCTGGTACAAGTCGGGCTACAACTACTACATCGACGCCCCGGCAGGCGTGGACGTCAACAAGACCATCGGCGATACCCACAAGTGGGCCGACCAGGTCGAGGTCGCCTTCCCCGGCGGTATCCAGCGGCAGTACATCATCGGTGTCTGCCCGGTCGACAAGAAGACCAAGGTCGAGATCATGAGCGACTGCGAGAGCAACCCGAACTACCGCCCGTGGCACTGACGCCCAGGGCGCGCTGTGACGCCTATGTGGCGCTGAGCAGCACCGCCTCCGCACCCACCGGACGGTAGCCCGCCGCCAGGAACGCCCGCATGGAGCGGGCGTTCCCCGGCGCGACCTGCGCCCACAGCGGCTCGTCGGTGAGGTGACGGGCGGCGGCCACCAGGGCCCGCCCCAGCCCCCGGTGCCGTACGTCCTCGTCGATCTCGACGGAGACCTCGAGCCGGCCCCCGACCCCGCGGCCCAGCACCACCACACCGCCCTCCGTCGTCCACGCGCGCACGTCGTCGCGCCGGCCGCGGGCGTACACGATGCGCGGATGGTCGCCGTCCGTGATCTCCCGCAGGGGGAGCGGGGGTTCGCCCGGCAGCGGGGTACCCACGAGCATCGCGTCGATCGTCTCCGCACGACGGCCCGTCCGCTCCAGCAGGGCCATCAGGAACCACGGGTTCATCGGCGCCGCGAGCGCGTCGCACGGCACGGCGGCCAGGGTGTCGTGGACCCACTGCGGATCCTCGTCGATGAAGACGACCGCGTGCGCGGTGAAGGCGAGGACCCCCGCGTCCCGCTCGGACATCTGCGGTACGACGGTCACGCGGCCGTCCGCCGGGGGGAGGTCGTCCCGGGCCACCGCATCGAGAATGTCCCGAAGAGTCTCCATCACCAAACTCCTTGCGCCGCTTGAGTCTCCACCCACTGGAAGGCCCACACTCACAGACATGATCGACGACGGCACCGGACTCCTCACCATCGGGGAGCTGGCCAGATCCACCGGACTGACCGTGCGCACCATCCGCTACTGGTCGGACGAGGGCGTGCTCACCCCGGTGACCCGCTCCGCGGGCGGCTATCGGCTCTACGACGCCGAGTGCGCGGCCCGTCTCGAACTGATCCGCACCCTGCGCGAGTTGGGCCTCGGCCTGGACGACGTACGCAAGGTGCTGGCCGGTGAGACGACGGTCGCGGAGGTGGCCGCCGCGCATGTGGTGGCGCTGGACGCGCAGATCAGGTCGCTGAGGGTGACCCGTGCGGTGCTGTCGACCGTCGCGAGACGCGGTTCGACCGCGGAGGAGATGACGTTGATGAACAAGCTGGCACGGCTGTCGGCGGCCGAACGCAGGCGAATCATGGAGGAGTTCGTGGAGGAGCTGTTCCACGGGCTCGACACCGTCGATCCGGCCATCGAGGAGCGGATGCGCTCCATCGCGGTGGACCTGCCGGACGATCCGACCCCCGAACAGGTCGACGCCTGGGTGGAGTTGGCGGAGATGGTGCAGGACCCGGAGTTCCGGGCGCAGATGCGCAAGGCCGTCGAGTTCAACGCCTCGGACCAGGAGCGCGCCGCCGTCCGCGGCCGGTCCACCTGGTTCCCCATGCGGCTGGTGCAGCTGGGCGCGGAGGCCAGGGAGCGGGGGATCGCCCCCGAGTCGCCGGAGGCGGACGCGATCCTGGGGGAGGTGCTCGGCGACGGCGGCGACCCGGCCGTCGTACTCGAACGGATGGAGTCGGCGTCCAACGAACGGCTCGCCCGCTACCGGGAGTTGCTGGCCACGGTCAAGGGCGGCGGGCCCGCGGCGGCGCACCGGCCGGAGTTCGCCTGGGTGGTCGCCGCGCTGCGGGCTCGTGCGGCCGGTTAGTCTGGCCTCCGTCAACAGGCAGTAAAGCGTTACGAAGGGGCGGATCCGGTGGCGGACATCGAGGAAGCACGCAAGCATTTCCAGCGGATCGACACGGACGGTGACGGCTTCATCACCGCGGCCGAGTTCAAGACCGCCCTGGCCCAGGGAGGCGACTGGAACGTCACCGAGACGGTCGCCGAGGCCATCATCAAGAGCCGGGACCTCAACGGGGACAAGGTCCTGTCGTTCGACGAGTTCTGGGCCCACCTGAACAAGTGACCCGAGAGTGACCTCCGTCTGAGCGGAAGGGGCGCCCGTCCTACGGTGGACGGGCGCCCCTTCCGTCATGCCCGGGCGACGGGACTTCGCGGACACGGCCTAGGAGCGGCCTAGGAGGCTCGCTTCCGGTATGTCCCCGGTGCCACCCCGTACTCCCGCATGAACGCTTTGGCGAACGCGAACTCCGAGGTGTAGCCGGTTCGTTGGGCCACCAGCCGGAGCGGTATGTCCTCCTCGCGCAGCAGCCGCCCCGCGGTGATCATCCGCCACCACGTCACATACGTCAGCGGTGGTCTGCCCACCAGGGTCGCGAACCGGCGGGCGAAGGCGGCGCGGGACAGGCCGGCCCGGGTGCCGAGTTCCTCGACCGTCCACGGGCGGGCCGGGTCGGCGTGCACCGCGTGGAGGGCCGCCGCGATCGCCGGGTCCGCGAGCGCCGCCGCCCAGCCCGTGGGGTGCCCGCAGCCGTGCCGCCCGTCCAGCCACCAGGCGCGCAGGATGTACAGCAGCAGGGTGTCGAGGAGCGAGCCGACGATGGTGTCCGAGCCCGGCTGAGGTTCCTCCAGTTCCGTGCCGAGCAGCTCCACCGCCGCCCGCAGCGACCGGTGGGCGCCGACCCGGGCGGGCAGGTGGACCACCTCGGGCAGCTCGGTGAGCAGGGGGTGGGCGCGGGCCCGGTCCAGCAGATAGGCGCCGCACAGCAGGACCGCGTCCGGGGGTGCCGACTCCCGTGCGGGGGAGGGCGGTTGGGGCCAGCTGCCGTCCGCGCGCAGCCGCATCTCCGCCACCGGTACATCGAGCCCACTGGCCAGCGTGTGCCCGCGCCCGTGCGCCAGGAACACCACGTCACCGGGCCCGAGCGCCACCGGCTCGCCCTCGGCCGGGATCACCCAGCCCGAGCCCCGCAGCACCACATGGAACCCGGCTCCGTCCGAGGCCTCGAAACGCATCCCCCAGGGCGCGTACCTGTCCCGGCGCGAGGAGTGCGGCCGTCCGGTGCGCATCGCGGCGACGGCGTCACTGAGTACGTCCATCTCCGCACCGTAGCCCGTGTGTTGGAGGCGAAGACGGGCGGACATGAATCGGAGACCGAAGGACATGGATCGTCTCGTGACCGACGCCTAGCGTCGACGTCATGCCAACCACCGCACGCACCGTGCTCTTTCACGAGATCGGCGGCCCCGCGGTCCTGCGCGTCGAGGACACCGCCGTCCCGGACCCCGCTCCCGGCCAAGTCGCCCTGCGCGTGGAGGCGTTGGGGCTGAATCGCGCCGAAGCCCTGTTCCGCGCGGGCACTTACTACTACCAGCCGTCACTGCCCGCCTCCCGGCTCGGCTACGAGGCCGCGGGCCTCGTCACCGCTGTCGGCGAGGGCGTGACCGAACTCGCCGTAGGAGACCCGGTGTTGACGGGCCCGGGCATCGAGATGAGCAGCCAGGGCGTGTACGCGGAGCAGATCGTCCTGCCCGCGACCGCCGTGCTACGGCGCCCCGCCACCGTCGACGCCGTCACCGGGGCCGCGGCCTGGCTGACGTACACCACGGCGTACGGAGCGCTGCTGGAGACGGCCGGCCTCAGGCCGGGTGACCGGGTCCTGATCACCGGTGCGTCCAGTGGCGTCGGTACCGCGGCGATCCAGGTCGCCCGTCGTATCGGCGCGATCCCGCTCGCCACCACCCGCACCGAGGCGAAGCGGCAGCGGCTCCTGGCGCTGGGCGCGGAGGACGTGATCGTCTCCGGCGAGTCCGGAGCGGAGGGCGTGGCGAAGGAGGTCGGACGGCTCACCGGGGGCCGGGGCGTCGAGGTGATCTTCGACGCGATCGGCGGCCCCGGCTTCCGCCCGCTCGCCGGCGCGCTCGCGCCGGGCGGTTCGTTGGTCGTCTACGGCTGGCTGGACCCCGGCCCCGCCGAGCTGCCCTGGAACTGGCCGCTCACGATCCACGCCTACGCCAACATGGCCCTGACCGGGACGGCCGACGGGCGCCGCCGTGCCGCCGCGTTCCTCGACGCGGGCCTGACGGACGGCGGTTTCCGGCCGGTCGTGGGAGAGGTCTTCGAGGGCCTGGACTCTATCCGGGACGCTCACCGGCTGATGGAGTCGAACGCCCATACGGGCAAGATCGTCGTACGGATCTGAGGATCTGCCGAACGGTCGAGGAACCGGAATAGCCGACGACCGACCCGGGTTGAGGCCACCAGAAGCATGCGCATGCATGAATTCTGGATCGGCGAAGGGTCTGTCATGAAGATCGGCATCATCGGTGCGGGCAACATCGGCGGCAACCTCACCCGGCGGCTCACCGCGCTCGGGCACGACGTCTCCGTCGCCAACTCGCGCGGCCCGCAGACGCTCACCGCGCTGGCCGAGGAGACGGGTGCGACCCCAATACCGGTCGAGGAGGCGGCGAACGGGGCCGAGGTCGTCGTGGTCACCATCCCGCTGAAGGCGGTCGCGAACCTGCCCAAGGGCTTCCTCGACGGCGCGGCGGCGAACGTCGCGGTCATCGACACCAACAACTACTACCCCGGGCGGGACGGCCGGATCGCCGCGATCCTCGACGAGGGCCTCACCGAGAGCCGTTGGGTCGCGCAGCGGATCGGCCACACCGTCATCAAGGCCTTCAACGGCACCTACGCCCAGGACATCCTCGACGCTCACCGCCCGGCCGGCGCCCCCGACCGCCTCGCCCTCCCAGTGGCCGGCGACGACGAGGCGGCGAAGCGTGTCGTCAGGGCCCTGATCGACGACCTCGGCTTCGACACCGTCGACTCGGGCACGCTCGACGAGTCCTGGCGGCAGCAGCCGGGGACGCCGGTGTACGGGCTGCGGGAGGGCGTGGACGCGATCGTGAAGGGGCTGGCGGAGGCTTCGCCGGAGCGGACCGGGGACTTCAAGGGCTGAGAAACATGGAGTGGGGCCGCGACCGCCCGTGACTCAGGCGCTCGCGGCCCACGTCTTCAACGCCGCCTTGCTCGCGAAGTCCGCCACGTCCTTGTCGTGCGGGTCCGACGTGTACTGGTGGAACTTCCAGTCCGCCTTGATGCGGGGCTTGCCGGCCGTCGTGTAATCGGCGATCCACAGGCCGTCGCCCGCGTAGGACGTCTTGTCGAGGTTCAGCCAGAAGCTGCGGTTGCAGTAGAGGATCACCCGGTTGTTCGGGCGGAGGGACTTCACCTTGCGGATGAAGCTGTCCTTCTCCGCGTTCGTGGCGTGGGTGCCGTCGCCTGTCGTCTCCCAGTCGACGGCCAGCAAGTCGCCTGCTTTTTCAGGGGCCTTGCTCACGAAGTAATCCGCCTGGGCCGTGATGTCGCCCGGCCAGAGGAAGTGGTAGAAACCGACGACCAGTCCCGCGTCACGGCCCGTTTTCGTCTGGGCGGTGAGTCTGGGGTTGACGTACGAATGGCCCTCCGTCGCCTTGATGAAGACGAAGGAGGAGCCGTCCGTGTCGTACGCGGTGGACTGGAACGCGCTTACGTCGATGCCATGCAACATGGGGGACTTGTGCCCCGTCCCCCGGATCCGGAACCTCAGGTTCTGGTGGCCACCGACGACAGTACTGACGCCGATTTCGCCGACCAGTCAGAAGTGATCACACTTGCGTGATCCGCTGCCAATAGTGCCAATTTGGCGGCGACTTCCGCGTCTGTCGGGGCGGTTGAGGAGATCGCCGGGGCCACCGCGTACGCGTCCGTCATGATCAGGATGTAGTGGTTCGTGGAGTAGAACGAGGTGTCGTATCCGTTGTTGACGTACGTCGCCGCGTCACCGTCGAAGAAGATGAACCACGGGCGGATCGACGTGTCCGAGGTCCAACGGGTCGCCCTGGGATCGCCGTTGGCCGCGCCCAGCACCGCCGGGAAGGCCTGCGCCTGGGCGATCGTGCCGGCCGCGTACAGGTCGCGCAGATGGTCGCCGTACTCCTGGTCCGTCCAGTAGCTGTCGAACGGGTTGGCCTGCTCGACCGTGCCCGGGATCAGTTCGAAGATGAACTTGCCCTTGAGGTCGTCACGGGAGGGCCACGCGTTCGCCTTGGCCGCCGCGTCGAGCGTGGAGTAGGAGGAGCCGAGGAGGTCGGACGGCTTGTAGACGCTGCTGCCGAGCTTCTGCGAGACCAGGGTGTCGAAGGCGGTCGGGCCCAGGCCGATGGTCTGGTTGAAGCCCACCTTCATCTCCACCTTGATGATGACGGGAGCGTGGTCCGGGTGCAGGGTGTTCCAGGCGGCCATGTTGTCCAGGCAGCTGCCGAGGTCCTGGTTGCGGTCCTTGCTGTACAGGTCGGCGGGGGTGCTCGCGTACTCGCAGTTGTTGTCGTTGGCGAACAGGTCGCTGTGGCTGACCCGCCAGCGCTTGCTCAAGCTGTCGACGTAGACGTCCAGTTCGAGCAGTGAGGCCCCGGAGTCCAACGCCTGCGCCCAGTACGTGTACTTGTCCTTCTCGTACGCGTTGTGCGTCCCGATCGTCGTCGTCTCGGAGAACTTCGCCGCCGCCGCGTGGGCGTTGCCCGCGGCCCCCGTCAGCAGCAGGGCCGTCGTGCCCAGCAGTGCCGCCAGCCGTCTTATCGCCTTCATGAGTCTCTCAAGTCCCCTTCGCCGTGGCCTAGTTGGAGCCTTGTTGGCGGCAGCAGCGTAGAGGGGAGCGGTTACTGTCCGGTAGCCCCTGGAGGAACATCAGCTTCCGCACGGCCCGTTTCCGGTGCGGCCGTGATCCGGTCGGCCAGTTCGGAGACCGCGGTGAGCAGTTCGGCGGGTGGCCTGTCGAGGTCCAGGGCGTGGGCCGTGACGGTGATGCCCACGCGCCGGACGACGTGCTCCGTCGGTCCGTCCCGGGTCGTCGCCGCGTAGACGAGGTGGCCGTCCGTGAGGCCCAACGCCGTGCAGTAGCCGAGGAGTTGGTAGAGGTGCTCGGTGGGTGGCGCGGGGAAGTGCCGGGCGGCGTACTTGGCGTCCACGACCGACACCGTGCGGCCCGCGCGGTACAGGACGAGGTCCGGGCGCAGCCGGACGTGCCCTGCCTGGTCGAGGCGATGGTGCTGTTCCTGGGCGGCGCAGCGGACCCCTCGGCGGGCCAGGGTGTCGGTGAGCGCCAGGGTGAGGAAGCGTTCGAAGACGGCCGGCATGTCGAGCACGAACCCGTCGGCCGAGGTGGGGAGTTGGCCCGTGGGGCGCACCGAGCGGCCGGACAGCAGCAGTTCCGCGAGCCGAAGCGCGGGCGCGTAGCGGGAGTTGAGGCGGTTCGGGGTCCAGCGGGGGAGCGGTGTGCCGGGCGGCAGCAGGTGGACGCCGGTGAGGTGCTGGGCGAGGTGGCGCAGGGCGAGGCCGGTGTGCGGGGGGAGTTGGGGCAGGTGGGCGGCGCGGTGCAGGGCCGCGAGCAGGATGCGGTTCTCGGCGATGTCCGGGGTGTGGTCGTCGTAGCGGACGGCGATGGGGAGCGGGAGGCCGACGCGGCGCAGTTGGTCCGCCGTGCGGATCCGGCCCCGGATCAGGGGGAGTTCCTCCTCGACCGTGCGGTAGCCGTGCAGCACACCCGCGTCCAGGGTGCGGCGGGTGACGCGGGCGAGGAGGTCGGCGAGGGCGGGCAGCAGGTCGTCGGCCTCGGCCGCCTCGACCGTGTCGCGGAGCCAGGGGTCGGCGGGCGCGTAGCAGAGCAGGAACAGCAGGTTGCGGACCGGGAGTTTGGGGCGCAGATGGAGCTGGATCGCGCCGCCGGAGGGGGTGCGGAGACGGACCAGGCCGGCCTTCTGGTTTCCGGTCAGCCGCCATCGGCCGCCGGTGGCGGGGCTCAGCCGCACCAGTCCGGGCACGCCGAGCAGCGCGGCGAGCTGATCGCCGGTCAGCTCGCGCACCACACCGGGGCCGGTCTCGTCGACGGTGAGGTGCAGTGGGTCGGTGGCGCTGTTCACTGTTCTTCCGGGGGCGGCGCTCAACGCTCCTCCGCCGTGGCGGCGTTCAGCGCGGCGAGCCCGTACTCCTCCTCGACGTCGATGCCGGTGCCGTAGAGCTGGTCCTCCAGGAGGGGCAGGATCTGGGTGCGCCAGATGAGGTCGCGGCCCTCAGGGCGGGCCGCCGCCGGTTTCATCAGGTACGACGGCCCGATGGCGCGATCGGCGTCGCCCAGCCGGGAGTTGAGCGCGTCCAGCAGCCGGGCCGCCGTGTCGGGCAGCTCGCGGGCGCGCAGCCAGCGCGCCAACAGGCCCTGCACAGGCGGCAGCTCGGGCGACAGGCGGCGGAACGCGAAGCGGCGGCGCATCGCCGCGTCCACCAGCGCGATCGAACGGTCCGCCGTGTTCATCGTCCCGATGACGAAGAGATTCCCCGGCAGATGGAACGGGTTGTCCGGGCTGTACTGCGTGGTCACCGGCTCCTCGCGGTACTCCAGCAGGAAGTACAGCTCGCCGAAGACCTTCGCCAGGTTGGCCCGGTTGATCTCGTCGATGATCAGGATGTACGGGTTCGACGGGTCCGTGCGGGCCCGCTCCGCCAGCAGCTTCAGCGGGCCCGGCACCACGTCGAACACCACCGAGCTGTTCTCGCCCCGGACCGGCCGGAACCCCTCGAAGAAGTCCTCGTAGGTGTACGAGGGGTGGAACTGCACGAGTTCCACCCGGTCGGGACCGGCCAGATGGCGGGCCAGCGCGCGGGCGAGATACGTCTTCCCGGTGCCGGGCGGCCCGTGGAAGACCAACTGCCGCTGTTCCTGGAGCTGTTCGGCGGTCTCCCGCAGCCAGTCCTGCGGCATCAGCAGCTGTGCCGCCAACTCCTCGGTGACGGAGGGCAGTTCGAGCTGCTTGGTGACATCGACCTTGATCAGCTCCTCGGCCACCACGTTCTCAAGACCGGCCTGCTCGGCCAGTTCGGCGGCCACGCTGCTGATGTCGTAGACCGTCGGTGGCCGGGTCAGTTGGGCCTGCACCGCCTCGGGCAGCTGGGTGCGCCGCAGCGGCCGGTCGGCCGTGGCCCAACGCACCGTACGGCGGCGGGAGTTGTCGGGTCCGTCGGAGAGGTCGTACGTCGGCGGACCCTGGAGGGTGCCGACGTGGACGTCGTTCGGAGTGACGGTGACGATCACGTCGCCGGGCTTCATCACCGAGAGGAACGCGTGCAGTTGGTAGGTCGCCTGGCCGCGGAGCTGGGCGCTGGCGTCGGGCATCGCCTCCGCGACCGCGCGCTGGACCTGCGGCTTGGAGGAGTCGGCGGGGATGTCCGGCATCTCCCGCCAGGACAGGGAGCAGTAGCCGTGCGCGAGCCAGGACGGTATGAAGTTGGTGCCGTCGACGTTGTATCCGCGCACCAGCCAGCCGCGTTGCGCGTGCTCGGCCGCGCGCCGCCGCCAACGGCCCTGCCAGGGCTCGGCGTAGAAGTCGACCGGTTCTCCGGACCGCGCCTCCAGGGCTTGGTGGAGCGCGAGCAGATCGCGGTCCTGGTCGCCGGTCGGTTCGGGCAGGTCGTCGGTGAAGGCGCCGAGAATCTCCTGCTTGTGATAAATGCTGGCGATGGGCTCGAACACGTCTGGGAAGAGCAGATGCAGCAGGACGTGGATCTGCGCGCGCCCCTTCTTGTGCCCCTCCGACTCCTGGACCGCGAAGCACTCGGCGCGGAACGTCCACGGGTTGTCCAGGACCAACTCCCGTTCCGCCGGGCGCAGTCCGGCGAGCCGCTCCACCAGCAGGACCAGGATCTGGAACTGCGCCCAGCGGTAGTTCAGGAAGCCCTGGCCGCCGTGGATGAACCCGCCCAGACCACTCTCCAGATCGGCAGGGATCGTCACCGGCCGGTCGGCCCAGGACAGCACCTCGCCGATGATCTCGCGCTTCTTGGCCAGCCCTATCTGCTCCGGCACCAGCGGCGCCATGTTCACGAACAGCAGCTCGGCCGCCAGCGCGATCGTCTCGTCCGGCGCGCCGTCGAGCTGGCGGCGCAGCTTGACCAGGAACGTGTCCGAGGACTCGTCCGGGTGGTCCACGAAGCGGACGCGCAGATCGGCCGCCGTCCGCTCGGTCCACGCCTCCCACTCCGGCATGAACGCGGACCGCCCGCTCAGCAGCCCGTCCCGGAACACGCGCTGCACCGCCGCCACGACCTCGGCGCCCTCGGACCGTTCTGCCACGACGTCCACCCCCTGGTGCTTGAAGTGCCCACAGTAGAAGGGGTCCTGGTGGCGCGGTCGCACGGTCGACGATAAGTCTGTTCTTGTTTCCAGTACATTGTGTTCTGTTAAGTGAGAACAATATTCTCCTTCAATGAATCGTCCTGGTATGGGGTTGGCTCTTCGCTTCGACTTCCGCAACCCGGAGTCGGCCGGTACGGCCATGGCCGACCGGTACGCGGCCGCCCTCGACATGGCCGAGTGGGCCGACGGGCTCGGGTGTGCGCGGATCACCGTGTCCGAGCACCACGGCTCCGCGGACGGCTATCTGCCCAGCCCGGTCCAGATGCTCGCGGCGATGGCCGCCCGCACCAAGCAAGTCCGCTTCCTGATCGCCGCGTTGATCGCGCCCTTCCACGATCCGCTGCGCCTGGCCGAGGAGTTGACGGTTCTCGACTCAGCTATCGGGGCCGCACGGTGCGCGTCACGCCCGCGCCGTACCGGCCCGGCGGCCCTGCCGTCCTGCTCGGCGGCAGCAGCGAACCGGCCGCGCGCCGGGCCGCCCGGATCGCCGACGGGTTCGTCCCCTCCGTGCCCGAGGTGTGGGAGTACTACCGCGACGAGGTCGGCAAGTTGGGCCGCCCCGACCCCGGTCCCAGCCCGATCGGGCCGAACCAAGTGGTGGCCCTCGCCGAGGACCCCGACGAGGGCTGGGAGCGGATGGCGCCGTTCTTCCTGCACGAGACCAACGCCTACGGCGAATGGCAGGCCCAGGACGACGTGGCCGCGCCCTTCCGTACGGCCGAGGGGCTGGCCGAGCTGCGGTGCGGCGACCAGTACCGGGTCCTCGCACCCGAGCGGTTCCTGACCGAACTCAAGGCCGTGCCAACGCCGTTCAGGCAATTCCATCCGCTGTGCGGGGGCATGCCGATGGATCTCGCGTGGTCGAGCCTGCGGCTGTTCGAGCGGGAGGTGCTGCCCGCGTTCGGATAGCGGGCCGCGCGCGGCACGTCTGGGAACTTCCTGGGAACCCGCGCCGGATGCGGGCCGCCCCGCGCCCGTGACCTGCGCCCGGTCCGCGCCGACTCTCAGAAACCTCCCAGAACCTCTCCGGAACCCGGCAAACGCGTACGCCACCTTGTGCGGACGACGTCCCCGAACCGCTCCGGAGGGTCCCCGCGATGCCTGCCTCTAGTACCTCTCCTACCTCTACGACCGCAAGGTCCCGTCCCGTTTCCCGTCCGGTGTCCGTCCCCAGGCCGGACGGTCCGGGAGCGAGCGCCCTCGAAGGAGCGGCGGCCGCGCTGTGCGGACTCGTCGCGATGGCCGCCGTGGCGTGGCTCGCGCTGTGGCTGCTGGGGGCGGGCTCGGTCGGATCGCCGGTCGCGATGGCAATGGCCTTGGCCGCCATGGCAGTTGGTGGGTCGATGAGCGCCGGTTCGGTCAACACGGCGAACAGCACGGGCAGTTCGGGGTCGATGGGTTCGATACTGTCCGGCCTCTTCGGCGGTGGCGGGGGCGGCATGAGCCCGTCGATGGGCGGGGCGGCCTCGGTCATGCCGCTCGGGGTGACGCTGGTCGGGTCCCTGGTGCTGTGGCTGGCGTTCTCCCGGCGGCTGCGCCAACGGCAGGTCACCGCACGTGAGTTGGGCGCCCGGGCGGCCGGTGCCGGGGCGGCCGCGCTGCTCGCGTTCCTGCTGGTCGCCACCCTCGCGCACGGGACGATCACCATGCCCGCCTCCGCGATGAGCAAGGGGCTCGGCGGTGGACAGAGCGCCGGGGCGGGCGCCGGTGGCGGTGCGCTGGGCGGGATGTTCGGCGGCGGCAGCGCTTCCTCGCAGGACACGACGATGTCGTACGACGTCCATGTCGGCTCGACCGTGTTCGGCGCGCTGGTGTGGGTGACCGTGGTGCTCGCGCTCGGGTGCCTGGTCAGCCGGCGGGTGCGGGTGCGGGTGCCGCTGGGCGGTGCCGTGGACCGGGTGCGGCCCGGGTGGGCGCCGAGTCTCTCCGCCGTCGTACGCACCCTCCTGGTCCTGGCCGTCGTACCGATGGTGTTGGTCACGTTCGTCGGAGTGGTGGTCGGTGGGCGGGTCGGGACCGCGGCCGGTGGGGCGCTGCTGCTGGCGCCGAACGCGCTCGCGGTGCTGCTCACGCTGGGCGTGGGCACGCCGTGGACGGCCGCGACGCACCCCGTGCAGAGCCAGGGCGGCAACCCGCTCGCCTCGATCATGGGCGCCCTGGGCGGCGGACAGCAGACCACCGCGCAGCAGCAGCCCCGCACCGAGCACCTCAGGAGCCTGTCGGCGGGCGGCTGGCCGCTGTGGCTCGCGGCCCTCGCGGTGACCGCTGTCATTCTTCTGACCTGCGCCTTCGTGGCCGTCCGGAACACGGCCCCGGCGCACACCCGCCCGCTGCACCGCTACGACGGCCCGCTCGCCCGGCACCTCGGGGCGGCCGAGCGGTTCGGGCTCGTCACGGCGGTCGTTCTGGGCTCGGCGGTCTGGCTGGCCGGGGCGTCCGGGAACCTCGGGGTGAGCATGTTCGGCAGTGAGATGGGCGGTACGCGGGCCGAGCTGACCGGCAGCGTGCTGTGGACGGTGCTGTTCGGGCTGCTGGCCGGCGGTGTGGCGGGCTTCCTGGGGAGCCTGGCGCACACAGCGGACCTTTACGGAGGAATGACATCCCCCCGCCGTATCCTCGCGCGCAAGTCCCCGTCGGCCGCGTCCCCGCACTCCCCGGCGCCGGGAACCGATCCCGGCACCCTGGAGGCACCCCTCGGCAACCGTTGAACGGGCCGGACCGCAGGTGTCCCGGCCCACCACCACCGACGTGAACCTGCTGGTCGTGGACGACGAGCCGACCGTACGGGAGCTGCTGTGCGCGGCGCTGCGGCACGCGGGTTTCACGGTTGCGTCGGCCGCCACGGGGCAGGAGGCCCTCGACGGGGCCCGTGCCGTGTCGCCGGACCTGGTGCTGCTGGACATCATGCTGCCCGACATGGACGGCTTCGAGGTGATCCGGCGGCTGCGCGAGCAGCGCGGAGCGGCCTCCCGCTCGGGGCACATCCCGGTCGTGTTCCTCACCGCCCGTGACGCCACCCAGGACAAGATCGAGGGGCTCGTCCTCGGCGGCGACGACTACGTCACCAAGCCCTTCGACCTCCAGGAGCTGATCGCCCGGATCGGCGCGGTGCTGCGCCGCACCAGCGGCGCCCCCTCCGCGCTGCTGCGGGTGGCCGACCTCGAACTCGACCCGGAGGGCGTCCAGACGACCCGCGCGGGCGAGCCGATACGCCTCTCGCCCACCGAATTCCGGCTGCTGCACTACCTGATGACCAACGCCGGGCGCACGGTCGGCAAGGCGCAGATCCTCGGGCGGGTGTGGGAGTACGACTTCGGCGGCGACACCGGGATCGTCGACACGTACATCAGCTATCTGCGCCGGAAGCTGGACAACGGCGGGCCGAAGCTGATCCACACTGTGCACGGTGTCGGGTACGTGCTGCGCGGGCCGCGGGCATGAGCGCCCGCAACTGGCTCCGGCCGCGCGTCATTTGGGCGCGGGCCTCGCTGCGGAGCCGGGTGCTGCTGATCGCCGTGGTGCTGCTGACGGCCGGGTTCACCGCGTTCAGCCTGGTCACCGGCAACGCGCTGCGCTCGTACATGGCGGACCGTGTCGACGCCCAACTCCGGGCCTCCGCCCAGGTGTTCGCCCTGCTCCCGTCGACCGTGGCCAAGACCGGGACCGGGACCGGCACCGGCGGGAAACCGCCGCCCGGCCTCACCGACTTCAGCACCGAGGTGCTGGGCAACCCCGTCATCACGTACGTCACCAAGAACGGCACCGTCGAGAGCAGCATCGACTCGCTCGCCGGTGCCAAACGCACCGAGGACGCGTCGGGACCCGACCTGCCCCGGCTGGACGCGTCCGCCGTCGCCGCCCGCGCGGGCAAGCCGTTCACCGTGGCCGGCACCTCGGGCGACACCCGGTGGCGATCGATCGCCGTACCCCGGGTCGTCGGCCGCACACTGCTGGGCGGCCGCGCGGCGGGCAGCGTGATCGTGTCGGCGCCGATGAGCCAGGTGGACGGCACGGTGGACCGGATGTGGCACATCTACGAGACCACCGGGCTCGGCCTGCTCGTGGTGCTGGGCCTGGCCGGCTGGTTCGCGGTGCGTTCCGGGCTGCGCCCGCTGACCCGGATCGAGCAGACGGCCGCCGAGATCGCGGCCGGTGACCTGTCCCGCCGGGTGCCCGAACTCGCGGGCCCGCACACGGAGATGGGCCGGCTCGCCACCGCCCTGAACGGCATGCTCGCCCAGCTGGAGACCGCGTTCGCCGCCCGCGCGGAGTCCGAGGCGCGGATGACCCGCTTCGTCGCCGACGCCAGCCACGAGCTGCGCACCCCGCTGGCCGGCATCAAGGGCCTCACGGACCTGCATCGCATGGGCGCCCTCGCGGACCGGGAGGACATCGACGCCACGATGGCCCGTATCGCCCGGGAGTCGGACCGCCTCGCCCGGCTGGTGGCGGACATGCTGCTGCTCGCCCGCTTCGACGAGCACAGCCTGGGAACCACCGGCGAGCCGGGCCCCGCCCTCGAACTGGCCCCCACCGACCTGCGCACCCTCGCCGCCGACGCCCTGCACGACGTACGGGCCCTGGACGCGACCCGCCCGGTCGCGCTCACCGGCCCGGACGGCGTCGGCGCCCCCGTCTCGGCGCCCGCTCTGGCCGACGAGGCCCGGCTGCGCCAGGTCGTGACCAACCTCGTCGGCAACGCGGTCGCCCACACCCCGCCCGGCACCGCGATCCGCATCGGGGTGGGCACGGTCGGCGAGGACGCGGTCCTGGAGGTGGCGGACGAGGGGCCGGGGCTCACCCCGGCCCAGACCGCCCACGTCTTCGAACGCTTCTACCGCGCCGACACGTCCCGTACGCGCGCCACCGGTGGCGCCGGACTGGGGCTGGCCATCGTCGACTCCCTGGTCACCGCGCACGCGGGGCGGGTGGAGATCGACTCGGCGCCCGGGCGGGGGGCGACCTTCAGAGTCCGGCTCCCGCTTCATGCCGATCGTTCCGAACTGCGGGCGCCGGCCGGTGTGTTGGGGTGAGCTCCGAGTGCTGAGCGCTGCGTGGTGCGTGCCGCGTGCTCGGTGAGGACCTCGGTGAGCTGGCGGGTGGTCTGCCGGGCGACGCGGGGTTCGGTGGCCGCTTGACTCGTGTACGCGTTCAGCCCGGTGGTCAGGCCCCAGCCCATGCCGCGCGTCCAGGTGGCGTCGTCCACGTCGAGCGCGGCGCGGAAGAGCGGGCGGGTGGTGGCCGACAGCAAGGTGTACGCGACGACCAGATCGCAGGCGGGATCACCCATGCCCAGGCCGCCGAAGTCGATGACGGCGGAGATACGGCCGTCGGCCGTGAGCAGATTGCCGGTGTGGAAGTCCCCGTGGCACCAGACCGGTTCGCGGTCCCAGGCGGGGGCGTCGAGCGCGTTGTCCCAGACCTCGGTCAGGGCGGCCGTGTCGAAGACTCCGGCCACGGCCTCGATCGCCGCCCGGGTCGACTGGTCGCGATCGGCCAACGGGGCGCGGTCCAGCTCGGGATGGGGTCCGGGGAGCAGGGTCCCGGCGGCGGGGATCGCCTGCAACGCCCGTAGAAAGTCGGCCAGTTGACCGGCGGCCAGGTCGGGATCGGCGAGGCTGTCCACGCTCGCCGTCGTGCCGTCGAGCCAGCGGGTGACGGACCAGTGCCACGCGTAGCCGCGGCCGGGTGCGCCGAGTGCGAGCGGTTCCGGTACGGCGAGCGGCAGTTGGGGTGCGAGGAGGGGGAGCCAGGTGTGTTCCTTGGCGGCCTCGCCGTCCGCCCAGTCGCTCCGGGGCAGCCGTACGGACATGGTCTCGCCGAGCCGGTAGATGGCGTGGTCCGAGCCGGCGGGTTCCAGGCGGCTCAGGGGGAGTTGGGTCCAGTCGGGAAACTGCTCGGCGAGCAGGCTGCGGACGAGGGTGGGGTCGACGGTCATTATTCCCTTTCCCGAGAGGCAGGTACCCGGTCAAGGTTGGCAGCAAGTGGTGCGCCGGTCCTGCCAATTACCGGCTGACCGGCTGACCGGCTGACCGGTTGGACCAGGTGTCCACCCCTCCCCGTGATCCACCGACCCGGCCCGCGAGACACCTCGCGGCGAGGAGCCGTACATGACGCACACGATCAGCGACGGTGTTCACCCGCGGCTCGTCGCCAGCGACCTCGACGGCACCGTCGTGCGGGAGGACGGGACCGTCTCCGCCCGCACCGTGGAGGCCTTCGCCCGAGTCCGGGACGCCGGCGCCGAGTTCGTGTTCGCCACCGGCCGCCCGCCCCGCCTGATGGGCCCGATCGCCGACGCCTTCGGCGGGTCCGGGACGGCCATCTGCTCCAACGGGGCGTACCTCTACGGCATGGCCACCCGCAGTGTCGTGGCGGAGCACGCCATCGACCCGCACACCCTCGCCGAGACCGTCCGGCGGCTCCGCGCGGCGATCCCGGGCATCGGCCTCGCCGTGGAGTACGCCACCGAACTCCACGGCGACGACCGCTACGAGGCCGGGGCGTGGGACGACGACATCACCGTCCGGCGCCCCGGCGAGGCCGGCCTGTGGCACCGTCCGGCGCCCAAACTGGTCGGCCGGCACCCGCACTTGACCGCCGACGAGCTGCTCGCCCTCGCCGCCCCGGCCCTGGGCGACCTGGTCACCGTCTACCACTCCAACGGCGAGCGCCTGGTCGAGGCGATCGCCGTGGGCGTGAGCAAGGCGCATGCGCTACGGCAGTTCGCGGCCGACCGTGGCATCACCGCCGCGGAGACGATGGCGTTCGGCGACATGCCCAACGACCTCCCGATGCTGGCCTGGGCGGGCCTGTCGTACGCCGTCGCGGGCGCCCACCCGAGTGTTCTCGACGCGGTCGCCCACGTCACGCTCTCCCTCGACGAGGACGGGGTGGCACGGGTGATCGAGCGTCACTTTCCGGGCGGGCGTCGGGTGAGTGCGGGGGGAACGGAGCGTCGGTACTGAGGAGTTGGGGGAGCGGAGTTTCGACAGGGGCCGGTGTCGGCAGCAGGTGGTCCTCCCACCAGGACAGGCCCAGGACGGTGGCGAGCAGGACGAAGGGGGTCGAAGCCGGAACGATCAGCGCGTACATGTGTCCGCCTGTCGTGAAACGCGTACGGGGCGGCGGGCGGCAGAAGGGCGCCCGCACGGAGCGCGTCGCTGCCGCGTCACGAACCGGCACCGGTGCGCGAGAGAAAGTCGACGCTGCCGGGGACTGTGGCCGTGCGGCACACGCCAGCCCCCGCAACTCCCCCCGGACAGACGCCCGATGGCCATCCACTTCCGGCCGCTTACGGAAGGTGGCGTTGCGCTCAGGTCGTCTCCGTCGGATGCCCTTCCGCGAGGGTCGTCTCCGCGGGATGGCCTTGGGCGTGGGTCGCCTCCGCCGGATGCTCTCCCGCTCGGGTCGCCCCCGCTGGACGGTCCTGCGCTCCGGTATCCCTCGCCGGACGGCCTTGCGCTCCGGTTGCCCCCGCCGGATGGCCCTGTGCTTGGGCTGCCCTCGCCGGATGCTCGTCCGCTCGGGTCGACCCTGCCGGACGGCCTTCCGTTTGGGCCGTCTTCAACGGATGCCGTTCCGGTTGGGTCGCCCTCGCCGGGATGCTCTTCCGCTCCGGTCGCCCCGTCGGACGGCCTTGCGCTCCGGTTGCCGCCGCCGGATGGCCCTGCGTTCCGGTCGTCCCCGGCCTGTGCCAACCGGCGACGGCACCGGACGCCGAGAGGTTTCAACTCGGCGTTCCGGGCCACCCGTTGAACATGTCCAGACGCTACGGCGGAAGCCCCGCGGGGACGGTCATCTCCGTCATCGCGGACATCGCGGCACTGATCCTGATCCTGTGGATCGCTCTCTATCTGTTCGACGCCAACACCGCGAACAACTCGGTCGACTGGGTCCACAACGCGGCCGACTGGCTATCTGGCTGGTCGCACAACCTGTTCACCATCCACTCGGCGGACTGGCGCACTGTCGTCAACTACGGCCTGCCCGCCCTCGTCTATCTCTTCATCGGCCACGCGGTGGCCACCGGTGTCAACCGGAGCTAGACCGCTACTGGGCCTTCAACCGCCTTGCCGTCAGGCCGCCTTACCTCATGACCTTCGGGCCGCTGGGCCTCAAGGTTGTGCGGGTAGGCGGCCGACCGGTGCTGGAAGGAGAGGATCTTCGGGTTCTGGACGACACCGTCCCGGATCTCGATGGCCTTCCGCACCGTGACGTCGCCGTCCCAGCCGGCGGGCCCGCTCATGACCGTACGCAGATACGGCAGGAGCGCCTCGCTGATCTCCCACGTCGCGGAGTTCCACAGGTGGGACGGGCTGTGGTCCACGGCGTAGTAGTGGCAGCCCGGTCCGACCGTGGCCATCGGGTCGCCGAAGCCGCTCGGCCGGGCCCAGGCGAAGCCCATGCCCTCGTCGCAGGCCACGTCGATGAAGAAGGTCCCCGGCTGGAACAGCGCGAGTTCCTCGTTGTTGACGAACATCAGTGGCGCGTCGGTGTCCTGGAGCACGCAGTTGACGACAATGTCGAACCCGGCCAGGTACTGCGCGAGCGGCACGGGCCCGAGGCCGGTGACCGCCTGGAGGCGCGTCGGGTCGTCCTCCTGCTCCTCGAAGTGACCCATCACGACCGACGGCATCGGCGATGCCACGGCCGCCGCCGCGCGCTGCGTGAGCACGGTGACGTCGGAGACGCCCATCGCGCCCAGGCCCGTGACCGCGCCGCGTGCGGTGGCGCCGAAGCTTATGACCACGGCCCGCAGCCGACGGCCGTAGCTCCCGGTCAGCCCGCCGAGCTGCAGGGCGTGCAGCACCGAGCAGTAACCGGCCAGCTCGTTGTTCTTGTGGAAGACGTGGACGCTGAAGGCGCCCGTGGAGGTCCAGTGGTTCATGGCCTCCCAGGCGATCAGGGTCAGCCGTCGGTCGATGCCGAGCTGCGTCGTCTTCTCGTCCTGCACACAGTGCGGCCAGCCCCACAGCACCTGGCCCTCGCGCAGCTCGGCGAGGTCCTCGTGCATGGGCTTGGGCAGCAGCATGATGTCGCACTCCGCGACCAGGTGTTCACGGGAACGGAGGCCGCCGACGAGGGGGCGCAGCGCGTCGTCGGCGATGCCGAACCGTTCGCCGTAGCCCTGTTCGAGGAAGATCCGCTTTCGGATGTCCGGGGCGATCCGGTCGAGGTGGCGGGGGTGCAGCGGCAGACGGAACTCGTTCTCCTTGCGGGAGGAGTGCAGTACTCCGAGACTCATGAGGCTCATGTGGGGCGGCTCATTTCCGGCCGGACGCGATGCGCTCCGGCGTTGCCGTTCCCCGAGGGCGACGCCGAAACGGCTGACGGCGTGCGAGGTGCGCTCGGTAATCTCACGTTACTCCAGTCCGGAAAGGGCCGGATTCCGCCGTCGTCGCAGCGTGGGGGTTCCGTAACACGGAGTGATGCCCCTCGGTGCGGTCCTCGGCTTCGTCGCCACCAGCATCGGCTTCACGATGTTCCGCACGAAGGACCTCCACTCCAGCGCGCCGCCGACGATCTTCCCGGACATCGACGAGGACGGCGACGTGCGCCCCGGCGACGCCTCGGCCCTCCCGGTCGACGCCCCGGCCTGATCACACCGCGCGGCGCGGGACCAAATGCCGCCCCCCGAACGGGAGTTCGTGCTCGCCCCCGGCGGCGCCCCGCCCGCCGTCTTGATAGGAAGAACCCCGTGACCGACGCATGGGACGCGCACTACGCCGACGGCAACACCTTCAGCCCGCTCCGCGACGCCGAACGCGCGCTGCTCGCCGAGCACGCCCCGGCGCCCGACGGTGGCGGACACGCCCTGGACGTCGGCTGCGGACTGGGTGAACTCGCCCGCCACCTCGCCGAGTCGGGCTACGAGGTCGACGCCGTCGACTTCGCCCCCGCCGCCCTGACCCACGCCCGAGCCCAGAACGCGGCCACCGCGGCCACCGCAGCGGTGAATTACCACCTGCTCGACATCGAACGCGACAGCCTCGACGCCCTGCCCCACCCCGCCTACGACCTGATCACCTTCCGCCTCAGCTGGGCCTTCGTCCACGACCGCACCCGGGTGATGAACCGGCTGCGCGAGCGGCTGCGGCCGGGCGGTGTCGTCTGCGTGATCACGCCCGTCGCGGCGGACGTACCGGACGGCAAGCGGTCCATCGCCCTGGACGACGAGGAGTTCGGCGCGCTGTGCGCGGGTTGGGCGAGGGCCGAACGGTACGACGCGGACGGGCTCGCGTTCGTCGTCCTGCGTGAACCCGCCCCCGCCGCCTCCACCTTCACGGGCAAGAAGCGCCCCTCACCGCACGCCCTCACCGGCGCCGGTGTCGTCGTCACCGACGAGGCGGGGCGCATCCTGCTGGGCTGGTCGGTGCGCGGGGTCTGGGAGTTGCCCGGCGGCAAGAACGACGCCGATGAGGGCTTTCTGGCGGCGGGCGTACGGGAGTTGGCGGAGGAGACCGGTCTGAAGGCCGACCCGGGTGGGGCGCGGCTGCTCGCCCTGTTGATGGACTCCACGCACGGCATCCCCCGGTTGACGGGCGCCGTCCGCGTCACCGCCTGGACCGGCCAACCCACCGTCACGGAACCGCAGTTGATCCACCGCTGGGAGTGGCACGAGGTCGCCGACCTGCCCGCCCTGTCGCAGCCGCTGTTCACGCCGAGCGCGCACGTCATCGACACGGTCTGGCCCGGCCTGCTGCCCGACCTGCCGCCCGTCCACCGTTACCCGATCACCCCGGCCGCGACTCCCGAACCCGCCCAACAGGCCGCCGAGGCCGCCGAGTTGAGGGAGGCGATGACGGACCGGCTCGTCGCGGACGGCTGGGTGGACGCGGGCGGCGCGATCGACGCCGCGTTCCGCCGCGTCCCGCGCCACCGCTTCCTGCCCGGCACCGCCCTGCCGGACGCCTACGACACCCATCAGGCCCCGGTCACCAAACGCACCCCCGGCGCGACGGCCACGAGCAGCGTCTCCGCGCCCTGGGTGCAGGCCGCCATGCTCCGCGACGCCGCGCTCCGCCCCGGCGACACCGTGCTCGAGATCGGCTCCGGCGGCTACAACGCGGCCCTCGTCCAGGAGGTCGTAGGCCCGCACGGCAGCGTGACGAGCATCGACATCGACCCCTACGTCACCGACCGCGCCCGCCGCTTCCTCGACGACACCGGCCACCACCGGGTCCGCGTCCACCTCGGCGACGGCGAACACGCCCCGGCTCAACTCGCCGCCCCCGACAGCGTGGACGCCGTCCTCGTCACCGTCGAGGCCCGCGACCTCCCACCCTCCTGGACCGCTCAACTGGCCGACGGCGGACGGCTGGTGGCGCCGCTGCGCGTGCACGGCTACACCTGGTCCATCCCCTTCACCAAGCGCGCCGGACTGCTCACCGCGGACACCTACACGGTGTGCGGGTTCGTCCCCCTCCAAGGCCCCGGCCACCGCGAGGACGCCATCACCCGACTCCGCGGCGGCGAGGTGACCGTACGGTTCGCCGACAGCACCCCCGCCGACACCAGTCGGCTCGACGACGCCCTCGCCATGCCCCGCGTCGAACACTGGACCGGCATCACCATCCCCGGCGAGACGCCCTTCGACATGCTCCTGCTGTGGCTGGCGACCCACCTCGACGGCTTCGCCCGGCTCGCCGTCCCCGCCGACCACGACCCCAACATCCGTACGACGCCTGGCGGTTGGGACGCCGCAGCCGTCGTACGGAACGACTCCCTGGCCCGCCTCCTGACCCGGAAGCTTTCTGAAGACGGCACGCCACTCTGGGAGTTCGGCATCCACGCCTACGGCCCGCACGCCGACGACCTCGCCCAGACCATGGCCCACCAGGTCATCGCCTGGGACCGCGAGGCACGCGGCACCATCACCCCACGCCTGACGGTGAGTTCGGCCCAGGAGGCAGCACCGACAGCACCGACAGCACCGGACGAGGACCCGTCCGTCATCACGAAACAGCACGCACGGCTGACCTTCGACTGGTCCGCGGCCTCTCCTCCTCGCGACCACGGCGGACGAGCGGGCCAGGACTCCTGAGCCGTCGGTCAGGACCCCAGACCGGGCAGCGGCTCGGAGCCGTCCACGAAAGCGCGCGCCACGTCGGACAGCCGCCGGTTGTGCGCGCGGGCGTAGCCGCGCAGGGTGGTGAAGGCGCGTTCCATGTCGATGCCGAGGCGTTCGGCGAGTTTGCCCTTGACCTGCTCGATCAGGACGCGGCTGTTCAGAGCGGTCTGGAGCTGCTCGTTGAGGATCGTGCTGCGGTGGCTGGAGCGCTGCTGGAGGAGACTGATGGTCGCCACGTCGGCCAGCGCCTGGGCGACCAGGGTGCCCGCCGGGTCGAACGGACCGGGGGCGGCCCGGAACAGGTTGAGGGCGCCGACCACCTCGTCCCGCAGCCGCATCGGCAGCGCCTGTACGGCGGTGAAGCCGCTGCGGTGGGCCGTCGTGACGAACCGCGGCCAGCGCTCGGCCTCCCGGCTCAGGTCCGGGACGATCACGGGTGAGCCGGAGCGGAAGCACTCCAGGCAAGGGCCCTCGTCGTTCTGGAGCTGGAAGAGCTCCAGGAGCCGTACCTGTTCGTCGGAGGCCGCCATCACCCGCAGTTCGCCGTCGCGGTCCGCGAGCAGCACGCCCGCCGCGTCGGCTCCGAGCACGCCCACACAGCGGTCGGTGAGCAGACGCAGGAAGTCGATCAGATCGAAGTCGGCGACCAGGTTGTCCGCCAGTTCGACGAAGGTCTTGGCCAGGAGCTGCTGATTCATCGGGTCACCTTCGTTGGGACTGGTTCCGCCGGGAGGGGGGCGGGAAGTGCGGTGGGTGCGCTGACCGGTGACGGGGCGTCAGGTGTCGTCGCCGGCCCGGTCCGGCTCCGCGTGCGGGGAGAAACGGAGCCGGTGGGCGACGACGTCGGCGGCCACGTCGGCGAGCCGCCGCCCCCGCATATAGGCGTGCGCCCGCAGTCGTACGAAGGCCTCGTCGATGCCGATGCCGAGCTGGACGGTGAGGATGCCGGTGGCCTGGTCGATCTCCGCGCGGTGGCCGTCCAGGTCCTCGAAGCCCCGGTCCGCCGGGGCCGGCCCGCCCGTCCCGTCGATCCGCGCGTCGAGCAGGAGCAGCGTCGCGAGATCGGCGAACGCGAGAGCGTCGGCCAGTTGTTCCGGGTCCAGTACGGTCGGCACCTCGGCGTACAGGTCCAGGACGCCCGGGCTGATCGCCCCCACCTGGAGGGGGAGCGCGAAGACCGCGCGGGCCCCGGCTTCCAGCGCCGCGTCCGCGAACACGGCCCAGCGGTCCTGGAGTCGACCGGTGAGCAGGTCCGGCGTCAGGACGGCCGAACCGTCCAGGAACGCGTCCACGCACGGGCCCTCGCCCAACGTCAGTTGCAGTTCCTCCAGTTGCTCGCTGATGTCGTCGGTGCTGCACAGCGGATGGCTCGCCGCGGTGCGGGACATGGCGGACAGCCCGGCCCCGCCGACCGGGAGCGCGGCCACGGCCGCGGTGCACACGTCCAGCACACCGGCCCGCCCACCGCGCCGCGCCGCCTGCTCGGCGACCAGCACCTGGATCCGGGCCGACCGGCCGCCGGGCCTCATTCGAGGCACCGCGTCCAGAGGCTGTCCCGAAGTCCCGTGAGCAGTACGGCAGTTGGTCCGAGGGCGGGAGGCTGGGGGACCCGCCCCGTTCGGTCACGGCGGTGGACGGTGAGGTGAGTGAGGGGCATGACGCCTCGGTTCGGAGGAGCATCCGGCAACGGGCGTGGTGGCACCGGGAGTTACGGTGCCCAGGGCGCGCTGCCGACAAGGGGGCGTACAGGAATGCGCCGGGTGACGGACGAAGAAGCCGCTCCCCGCGACCATCTGTGTCGAGCATCTGTGCCGAGCTACGACGAGCCGCCGGGGTCTGGGACGTCCTGACCGCAGCATAGTCCTCGTGACGGTGCGCGGGCGGTCTCGCAGGGAAGTGGAGAAGTTCCGGACGCCGCCGAGTCGATGCTCAGCGGGCGGTGGTCGGCAGTAGGCGATCGGTGCCGCTCACGGTGTTCCGTCGAACGCCTCGCGGAGGTCGGGCAGGAACGAGACGAGGTGGTTCATCTCGGCCGCGCAGTGGTGCGGCAGCGCGACGCCGAGCGCCTGGAGGTCGGGCGGACCGGCGTCGGCCAAGGGCGCGAACCAGCGCAGGCCGAGACGCTGGGAGCCGGCGAACTCCTCCGCCGCTCGGTGCAGGGTGTGCGCGCCGCCGGTCTCGGGGGCGACGCGGTGGAGATTCCACCAGCCCGTACGTTCGCAGGCGGCCAACAGCGTTCCGTCCGGGGCCCATTCAGCCTGCGCCACGGGGTCACCGGGCCCGCCGACGAGTGTGCGGGCCCGCTGGAAACGTCCGTCGCCGCCGACGTCGGCGATCCTCAACTCGGCCGCGTCCCACGGCATATGGGGGTGATCCCAGGCGAGCCACACGGCCCGTGAACCGTCGGGGGAGACCCGGGCACCGGATGGGAAAGCGGATCTGTTGCGTCCGTGGCAGGTCAGACCAGCCCCGCGTAGTGCACGGTCAGGGCGATCTGGACCCGGTTGGTGTGTTCCAGCTTGGTGAGGATGTGGGAGACGTGAGCCTTGACGGTGGCCACGCTCATGTACAGCTCGGCCGCGATCTCCGCGTTGGTCCTGCCCCGGCCGACGGCCACGGCGACCTCGCGTTCCCGGTCGCCCAGCCGGTCGAGGCGGATACGGGCCTCGGCGGTCTCCGGCCGGCGCGGGACTGTCGTATCGCCGCCCTGGGTGACCCGGGCGATGAGCTGCTCGGTCACCGCGGGGGAGAGCACCGGCTCACCCGCCTTCACCCGGCGTACCGCCGCGACGATCTCGGCGGGCGGGGTGTGCTTGAGCAGGAAACCGGCCGCGCCCGCGCGCAGTGCGCCGAGGACCTGCTCGTCGTCCTTGAAGGTCGTCAGCATCACGACGGCCGGTGCGCCGGGCCGGGCCCGCAGCAGCCCGGTCGCCTCCAGGCCGTCCACGCCGGGCATCCGGATGTCCATCAGCACCAGGTCGGGGGCGTGCTCGTCGACCAGGGCGAGCACCTCGCCGCCGTCCGCCGCCTCGGCCACGACCTCGATGTCGTCGGCGCCGCCGAGCATCAGCCGGAGTCCTGAGCGGACCAGCGGGTCGTCGTCGACGAGCAGCACACGGATCATGCGGGCCAGGGTAGCCAGGCCCGCAGCGCGTACTCCGCTCCGTCCTCGCCGTGACTGAACCGGCCGCCCGCCAGCGCGACGCGCTCCGCGAGGCCGATCAACCCCTGCCCGGAACCCGGGACGTCGTCGCGCGGGCCACCCGGTCCGGTCGGATGGACGGGATCGGCCGGGTTGGTCAGCTCCAGGGTGAGCCCGTCGCCGGGGCCGCCCGCCACCGTGATCCTGACCGGCGTACCGGGGGCGTGCTTCCTGGCGTTCGTCAGCCCTTCCTGCACGAACCGGTAGGCGGCGAGCCCGGCGATCCCCGTAGGACCGCCACCGTTGCCCGACCCGGTGCCGCCCATGTCGAGGTCGACCTTCATACCGGCGTCCCGCGACTCCCTGACCAGGTCGGGCACCTCGGCGAGCCCGGTCCGCGCGGGCCGGGTCGCGGTGCTGCAGTCCGCGACGGGAGCCCCGGCCGGTGACCGCAGCACCCGCAGCACCACCTGGAGATCCTCCAGCGCCTGGTGCGAACTCTCCCGGATCACGGCGGCGGCCCGGGCGGTCTCCCGCACGGACGCGCCGGCGTTGAACTCCAGCGCCCCCGCGTGGACGCTCAGCAGCGACAGCCGGTGGGCCAGCACATCGTGCATCTCCCGCGCGATGTCCTCCCGCGCCTCCCGCTGAGCGCGCTGGGCACGCAACACCGCCTCCGCCTCGGCCCGTTCGGTGCGCTCGCTCAGCGAACGGACGAACAGGCCCCAGCCGACCGCCGCGGCGATCAGGACACCCAGGATCACCGCGTTGGCGAGCGGCACCCCGGAGACGTAGGGACTGCTCAGAAAGTGGACGGGGATCGGCAGCAGTGCCAGCAGGGCGACGGTCAGGATCGTGCGCGGCGGCCGGAGGACGGCGACGGTGAAGAGCGCGACGATCAGGGGCACCACGGCCGGGGTGACGGTCGCGGCGGCGATCGCCACGACGGCGACCGCGGTCGGCCACCGCCTGCGCCACCACAGCGCCCCGACGGCGAGCAGGGAGACCGGATTCACCGCCCAGTTGAAGCCGAGCAGCAACGGCGACGAGAACACCAGCCGGTCGAACGGCCAGGTAGCGGAACCCAGTCCCGGGCTCAGCGCCAGATCGCCCCTGACCTGGATCAGCGAGAGGGCGGCCGAGAGCACCAGGGCCAGCACCACAATGCCCAGGTCGATGGTCTTCTCACGCCGGTAACCGCTCACAAGCGACAAATGTAGAGGGGCCGTCGACGGGGGCCGTACAGACTTTGGTCTAGAGACTTTGGTCGTACGACGAGGTCAGAGCACCGACTTTGCGCCGAAGCCGCCCATGGACCGCCGCTCCTAGCGTTCCGGGAGTCACATCGGATCCCTCATGGAAGGCCCGGCCTTGAAGAAGAACCTCCTCCTGCTGTCCGGAGCGCTGCTGGCGCTCTGCGGCGGGGTACCGCTCGCCCAGCGGCTCTACGACCGCCTCACGCTCTGGGGTTTCGGCGTACCCGGCTACGGCCCGTCGCTGATCAAGCTTGCGCTGCTGCTCGCCGGGGTCGCGATACTCGTCCTCGCCGTACGTGTGCGGCAGCACAATGACTGATCCGGCAGAGCGCCCGGCGCTGGAGGCCGTCGGGCTCGGCAGGCGCTACCGGCGTGGGTGGGCGCTGCGGGACTGCTCGTTCCGGCTGCCGGCCGGCCGGATCTGCGCGCTGGTCGGCCCGAACGGAGCCGGCAAGACGACCCTGCTGTCGCTGGCCGCCGGTCTGCTGGAACCGAGCACCGGCACCGTCCGGCTGGGCGGACACCCGGCCCGGTCCGCCGAGGCCCGGCAGCACACCGCGTTCCTCAGCCAGGAGAAGGCGCTCTATCCGCGCTTCCGGGTCTCCGACACGCTGCGCATCGGCCGCGAACTGAACCCGACCTGGCACCAGGAGACCGCTGAACGCATCGTCGCCGCCGGCAACATCCCGATGGACGCGCGGGTCGGCACCCTGTCCGGCGGCCAGCGCACCCGGGTCGCCTTCGCGCTGGCGCTGGGCAAGCGGCCCCGGCTGCTCCTGCTCGACGAACCGATGGCCGACCTGGACCCGCTGGTCCGGCGCCAGATGATGGACCTGCTCATGTCCGAGGCCGCCCAGCACGGTTCGACCGTGGTGATGTCCTCCCACCTGGTCTCCGAACTGGAGGGCGCCTGCGACTTCCTGGTCCTGATCGACAACGGCACGGTCAGGCTCGCCGGCGACGTGGCCGAACTCATCGGCGCCCACCGGACGGTCTCCGCCCCCGACGCACAGGCGGCCCGCCTGGCGAAGCTCCCCGGCCAGGTGACCGTCGAGACCCGCAGCACGGGCGGTCGTACGACGGCACTGATCCGCCCGAGGGGCCCACTCCCGGCGGACCACACCCCGGCCCTGCCGAGCCTGGAGGAACTGCTCCTGGCCCACCTGCGCACAGCCGACGCACCCCCGCTGATCACGTCCACGGCACGCGCCGGCACGCATCGCGAGGTGACGGTGTGAGCGGCTCCGTGACCATCAACTCCCCTTCGCCCCAGCCAAGTTCGGCACTCCGAATGCGACGCCTACGACGACTGCCACGGCTCCGCGGACTGACCTGGCTGGTCTGGCGGCAGAACCGGCTGGCGTTCTGGATCGGCATCGGCGCCGCGCTCGCCGTAGCGGCGTACGCGATCGTGCGCCACCAGGAGATGACGACCGCCATCGCCGAGGGCCACCTCGACGCCTGCCGGGGCACCACCGTCCCGGCCGGCGACTGCTCCCACAAGCTCAACTCCTTCGGGCAGACGTACCAGTTCCCGATGCGCCGCCCCCTCCAGGCCATGCTCGCGCTGCCGTTGGTCTTCGGCGTCTTCCTCGGCGGCCCGCAACTGGCCCAGGAGTTGGAGTCCGGCACCTACCGGACCGTGTGCACGCAGTCGGTCACGCAACTGCGCTGGTTCGCGGCCAAGTTGCTCGTCCCCGTCGTCCTCACGACGCTGATCAGCGGGACCATCGCCGCCGCGATGACCTGGTGGTGGCGGCCGGCGGGTTCGCTGCTGGGCGGCTGGTTCCCCTGGTGGCAGTGGTATCCGTACGACGGCATCGGCCCCGTCGTGGTCGGCCTGTCCGTCCTCTCCCTGCTCATCGGCGTGACCGCGGGCCTGATCCTGCGCCGCACGGTCCTGGCGATGGGCGCGACGGTGGTCGTGAGCGCGGCGGCGATGTACGTGCTCGAGTCCGTCCGCGGCCACCTCCTGCCCACCGCCCTGGCCACGGTCCAGCACCCGACCGGCACGGCGGCCCCGTCGAACGCGTGGGTCCTCTCCGAGGGCGCGGCCGACGCGACCGGTCGCCGCGTACCGGATCTGCCGAGCTGCTACACGGCCGACGACTACACCAAGTGCCTTGTCCAGCACGGCAGTACGGGCCGCTGGGCGGAGTTCCATCCGTCGTCCCAGCTGTGGCCGTTGCAGTGGGCGGAGACGGGCCTGTGCGCGTTGCTGGCGGCGGCGCTCGCGGGGTTGTGCGTGTGGTGGATCCGCCACCGCCCGGCCTGACCCGCCCCGAAAAGGCCGAACCATGCAGACGTCAATTCCCCAATTCCCCGCCGATGAACAGGCGGAGACTCGTGAGTGGGCGGCAGCGTAAGGCGGACACCGGCGAGCACGCCGATCAGGATTACGCCTACTCCGTGCGAAGCGCCGTCGCCGTCCGGGCCTTGGCCGCCCAGCCGGCCGGGAGCAGCGCCCCCAGCACGGCTATCGCGACGCCGGCCAGCCCCAGCAGCACCAGTTGGGGAGCGTCGTACACATCGAGGATCGACGGCGGCAGATTCGTGCCCGCCGCATGCCCCATCACCGGCAGCACGAAGCCGTGCAGCGCGAACCCGAGAGGTACCCCGATCAGTCCGCCGAGCACGCCGATCCCGGCCACCGAGGCGAGTACGAGGCTCACGGTCTGCCGCGGCGACATACCGAGTGCCTTGCAGACGCCCAGGTCGTGGACTCGTTCGCGGGTGTCGAGGACGACGGAGTTGAGCACGCCGAGGCCCGCCACGGAGACCAGCATGAGGGTGAGCAGCACCGCGATCGCATCCAGGACGATGATCATGCCCTCCTGCTGCGAGGGGGAGTTGGCGATGACGTCGCCGCCCATCGGCTCCACCACCGCGTGCAGCTTCTCGGCGTACGCGGCGGGGGAGACACCCGGCTTCACCTCGATCTGGAAGACCTGGGGCTTGGCCCCGGCGAAGTCGGCGAGGTCCGCGTGGATCGACAGGCCGTCGTTCGAGGTGTCGAAGGCCTCGCCGACGATCTTCAGGGTCTGCGTGTCCTTCCCGAGGGTCACCCGGACCTTGTCGCCGATCTTGGTGGCGGTCCGGTCCAGGAAACCGGTGGGGACGACGACCTGCCCCGCGCCGGTGATCCAGTGCCCGGAGATCATCTCGTAGCTGCCGGGACGGGAATCGCCCTGGTAGAGGGTGGCCTGGACCGAGCCGGAGATCCCCGCCACGGTGACATCGTCCTTGGCCATGCCGTAGTACGAGGCGGTGCCGGCCTGCGCTTCGATGGCGGCGCGGACCTTCGCCGGGTCGGCGGACGGAGGACTGTCGCTTCCCGCCGCGGGGTTCATGTGGCGAACTCCGCCTCCGGCGCCACCCGGGACGGTCGGCCCGCCGACGACGGCGGTGACCGCCGCGCGGTCCTCGGGATCCGACGCGCTGCCGACCGCGTTCAGGGACGAGGTCAGTCCCACCGCGAAGGTCGCCGCGACCGTGCCGAAGGCCACCGCGAGCAACATCGCGGCCGTACGGACCGGATGGGCGAAGGGGCTGGCGAGGCCGTAGGTCACCGCCCGCGGCAGCGGCAGCCGCCCGGCCGCCCGGTGCGCCCACTGGCCGCGCCCCGTGCGGGGGGCCCGGCCGATCGCGATGGCCTCGACCGTGCGCAGCCGCCCGGCCCGCAGCGCGGGGACCAGCGCCGCGAGCCCGACGACCAGCAGCGCGACGGCAGGCACGACGACGTCCACCCACCAGGCCACCGTCAGCGAGGCGGTGCCGTACACCTGCTCGGTGTCCTCCAGCAGTGGAACGGCCAGCACATTGCCCAGTACGACCCCGAGCGCGATACCGGCGCCGGCCGGGATCAGCGCCTGGGCCACATAGGCCCGCACGACCTCGCGCGGGGTGAAGCCGATGGCCTTGAGGATGCCGATCCTGCGCAGACTGGTGCCGACCGCGCCGCTGATCAGGCTGCTGATGATGATCACGGACATCACGATGCCGAGCACGCCGAAGGCCACCATGAACGGGATGGTCGCCGCCGCGCCCGTGTCGGCGGCACGCTTGGTGTCCAGGTAGGACTGGGTGCCCAGCAGGGCCCCGGACGATACGGCGGCGATGAGCTTCTCGCGGTCGGCGGAGATCTGCGCCTTGGTTCCCGCGGAGTCGAAGCGGTAGAGCATCTGACGTGTGACCGGTGTGTCCTTGGAGGCCAGCGCGCCGACCTGCCCCGGGGTCGCCCAGGCATCGGCGGTCTGGCCGGCCGACACCGCGAAGCCGACGACTTTCAGGGTCGGGCTGTCGGTGGCATCCGAGGTCTTCAGGGTGGAACCGACCTCGAGGAGGGGGCTTTTGAACGACGCGGAGAGAACGACCTCGCCAGGCTTCGTGGCCCACCGGCCGGACTGCAGGTCCAGATCGTCCACGTCGCCGTGCGGACCGGACCGCCCGACCAGACTCAAGGCCGGCGGGTGCCCGCCCTCCGAATCGACCGGGCTGATGGTCGTCGACGGATACGGCCCCGCGCTCGCGGTGACGCCGGCCAGCCGCTTCGTCGCCTCCAGTTGCGCCGCACTCACCTTGGCCGGATCGAACTGCGCGGTGACATGGGGACCGTGCTGCTTCGCGAAGGCGTGGTCGAAGGGGGCGTTCGAGACGACGATGAGCGACCCGGCGATCACGGCCGCGGCGACCGCCATCATGGTGGCCACGGCGATCACCACCGTCTGCACCCGGCGCCGTCCCACCCCGGAGCGCACGACCCGGCCGAGCGCGCCGGTACCGAAGGGGCTCATCGGACGGCCTCCACATGCGTGTTGAAGGGGTTCATCGGACGGCCTCCGCACGCGTGTCGAGGGAGAGATGGCCGTCGACCAGCTGAATGGCGCGGCTCGCGCACGCCTCCGCCAGCGCCATGTCATGGGTGACCAGCACGAGGGTCTGCCCGCCGCGGTGCAGCTCCATCAGCAGCTCCCGTACGTCGTGGCCCGAGGCGGTGTCGAGCGCGCCGGTCGGTTCGTCGGCGAGCAGCAGCGCCGGCCGGTTGACCAGCGCCCGGGCGACCGCGACCCGCTGGCGCTCGCCGCCGGACAGCCGGCCCGGGTAGGCGCGGGCGTGCTTGGTCATGCCCAGCAGTTCCATCAGCTCGTCGGCGCGGGCCGCCGCCTTGCGCCGCGGGGTCCCGGCCAGCTGGGCGGGAAGCTGGATGTTGTCGACGACGGTGAGGTCGTCGAGCAGATTGAAGAACTGGAAGACCATGCCGATCCGGTCGCGGCGGAACCGGGCCAGCGCGTGCTCGCTCAGCTGGTCGATCCGCTGCCCGGCTACGGTCACGGCGCCTTCGGTCGGCTTGTCGAGGCCGGCGACCAGGTTCAGCAGCGTGGACTTGCCGCTGCCGGAGGGACCGGTCACGGCGAGCGCCTCGCCCTGGGCGACGCTGAGGTCCAGCGGTCCGAGCGCGGACGCACCGGCGCTGTCGTAGCGCTTCGCCACGCCCGCCAGTTCGATCACGTGAGTCATGGGTGTGGTCCGTCCTTGTGGTCGGGAGTCGGGAGTCGGGAGTCGGGAGTCGGGAGGTCGGGAGGTCGGGAGGTCGGGAGGGAGCTGTCTGTGTCGGCTCAGCGAAGGTAGGGCCGTGGTCCCCTGGGGCGCGTCGGCCGCGGCACCGACATCCGGGCCTCCCTGCGAAGGAGGTGCCTGCGGCCTCATCCCTGCGAAGTACGCCTGAGGGACGGCGATTTGGCCGCGCAGGAGGACGCGGAAGGGGGCGCGGGGACCGCACAATGAGCCGGTGGAGACGGAGGGACGGCAAGGCTGGCGTCGGCAACTGCGCGACGCGCTGCGGTCGGAGGCGGAGGACGCCCCGCGGTCGCGGCGGGCCGTGCGCGCCGATGTGGTGCTGGCGGTCCTGCTGACCGTTCTCGCGCTGGTCGTGGCGTCGCGCTATCCCGGCGACGGGCCGGTTCGGGTCAGCTCGAAGGCCGAGTCCGGGTATGCCCGCGACGGGTCGTCGGTCCCGCGCCCGCCCACGCCCCCTGTACCGGGTGCGCGGGTCGCGGAGCGCGAACCCTCCGCCCCGGCCTGGCCGCTGGTCGTCCTTTCCGCGCTGCCGCTGGCGGCCCGGCGCAGGTATCCGCTGGCCACGTTCGGGGTGGTGCTGGGCGCGGCGGTGGTCATCGGCGACGCCGCCTCCTGGATCAACGTGCTGACCTGCGTCATCGGCGCCTACAGCGCCATCATGTACAGCCGCTACCGGGCGCGGGCGACGGCCGGTCTTGTCGTCGCCGCCGTGCTGGCCGGCCTCGCGTTCCAGGACACGGATCCGGTGTTCCCGGGCTGGTCGAGCCCGGCGGTCGTACTGCTGGTCGCCGGGGTGCTGGCCAGCACCGTCCGCTTCTGGCAGCGGCGGCTGGCGGCCAGCCGGGACCGGTACACACGGCTGCAGCAGGTCCAGGAGGAGAGCATGCGCCGGGCCGTCGAGGAGGAGCGGGCCCGGATCGCCGCCGAACTGCACGACGTCGTGACCCACAATGTGAGCGTGATGGTCATCCAGGCGGGCGCGGCACGCAAGGTGATGGACGCGGCGCCGGAGCGGTCGAAGGAGGCCCTGCTGGCGGTCGAGGCCGGAGGCCGGGCCGCGATGGCCGAACTGCGGCATGTGATGGGCCTGTTGGCCGCCCCGGACACCGGCCGCCCCGACAGCCCCGCCGACGGCCTCGAACCGCAGCCCGGCCTCGGGCAGCTCGACGCCCTGATCGAGCGGGTACGTGGAGCCGGGACACCGGTCGGCGTCGCGATGTCGCTGCCGCCCGACCCGCTGCCGCCCGGGGTGGACCTCGCGGTCTACCGCGTCGTACAGGAGGCACTGACCAACACCATCAAGCACGCGCCCGGCGCCGACGCCTCCGTCACCGTCGGATACACCGGAGACTCACTGGAGATCGAGATCACCGACACCGGAGCCGTCCGCGACGTCCCTCAGGCGGACGGCAACGGCAACGGCCGCGGGCTGATCGGGCTGCGGGAACGGCTGGCGGTCTACGGCGGCGAACTCACGGCCGGTCCCACCCTCGCCGGCGGCTACCGCATCAAGGCCCGAGTCCCGTGGCGGACGGCGTGAACCGGCCGGCGCTGCGCGCCGTCATCGCCGACGACCAAGCCCTCGTACGCACCGGCTTCGGAATGATCCTCGCCGCGGACGGCATCGAGGTGACGGCCGAGGCGGCCGACGGAGCCGAGGCGCTCGCCGCGGTCCGGCGCACCCGGCCCGACGTCGTGCTCATGGACATCCGGATGCCGCGGATGGACGGCATCGAAGCGACCAGACGGATCCTCGCCGACGGGCCGGACGGCACCAAGGTCATCATCCTGACCACCTACGACCTCGACCACTACGTCTACGCCGCGCTCACCGCCGGCGCCAGCGGCTTCCTGCTCAAGGACGTCAGCCCCGAGCATCTCGTCGCCGCCGTACGCCTCGTGCAGTCCGGCGACGCCCTGCTCGCCCCCGCGATCACCCGCCGCCTGATCGAACGCTTCGCCCAGCGCGAGGAGGACCGGCCGGCCGGTCTCCACCGCGACCTGTCCGGCCTGACCCCACGCGAACTGGAGGTGCTCCGCCTGCTCGCGACGGGCCTGAGCAACGCCGAACTCGCGGACCGCCTGCTCCTCAGCCCGACCACGATCAAGACCCACATCGGCCGCATCCTGTCCAAGCTGGATCTGCGCGACCGCGTCCAGGCCGTCGTCCTCGCGTACGAGACGGGACTCGTCTCCCCGGGAGGCGGGGGTTCCTAGCTGCTCCGCCCGGGCGGTGGCGAGTGGGTAGCCGAGGATCTGGAAGCTGTCCGTCGTGAGCTGCTGTGGGTAGTTGATGGTTCGGGGGCCAGGGCCAGGGCCAGGGCCGGGGGTGACGGGGTCGCCGTAGCTGACGTCGAGTTGGAGCTTGAGTCGTGCTCGGGGTGTGGCGGCGTTGACGGGAGGCTGATCGGGGCCTTGTTCTTGTGGTTGCCCGACAACATCCAGGTCGCGGCGGGAGAGGACGAACCGGCTCAGAACTCGGTATCCGGTCCCGACGGGCAAGGACCAGTACTGGAGCGGATGGAGATCAGCGGTCTCAGCATGACGTGCCGGGGAGAGGCGCCGGGCGAGTCCAGCCGCTCCAGCATCAGCTCGACGGCGACCTGGCTGATCTCATCGACCGGCTCGCCGGCTGCGGTGAGCGGCGGGCTCACCGTCTCCGCCCAGGGCCCGGCCGTCATGCCGACGACCGAGAAGTCACGCGGTACGACGCGGCCCGCACGGTTCAGCCCTCTGTACACGCCTCCCAGTGACGCCTCGTTCAGGGTTACCACCGCGGTGGTGGCCGGGTCCTCAAGGAGGATCCGCTCAAGGCACGCCTCGCCCTCGGCGTCGTCGTCCCCGCAGAAGTGCCCGCGTCCGGTGAGCCCCAGTTCCGCCACGCCCTGGTCGAACCCTTCGAGCCCACGGTGTGCGGACTCGTACCCGGCCCGGAAGAGCTCTTCCGACCGGTTGACGAAGGCGATCCTGCGGTGGCCCAGGTCGGCCAGGTGCCGCACACAGCCACGGCCGAGGGCCACCCAGTCCAGGTCCACCCACCAGGTCTTCTCCAGGCCGGACTGTCCGATGGTGACGAAGGGGAAGCCCAGCTCGATGAGGTGGGCGGCCCGGGTGTCCGCCAGCCGGATCTCCATCAGGATCAGGCCGTCCACGCGGTGTCCGGTCAGGATCCGCTGGAACGGCCGGTCGCCGATCTCGCTGCCGGTGATCAGCAGCACGTCGTAGTCGTACGCCTGGGCCGCCTCGGCCACTCGGCCGACGAAGTCCAGTTGCATGCCCGTGTAGCGACCGCCGGCCGGCGGGAAGACGAGTCCGAGGGCACGGGTCCGGCCGTTCGGCGGAGTCTCCCTGGTGGCGTCGGTGTTCACCGGAATCCTCCTGCGCTGCCCGTCGGCAGGAGCTGCTCGGCCCAGATGGTCTTGCCGCTGGTGGTCTGTCGGGTGCCCCAGCCCTGGGTCAGCTGGGAGACCAGGAGGAGGCCGCGGCCGCCCTCGTCGAAGGTGCGGGCGCGGCGCAGGTGGGGGGCGGCGCTGTTGCCGTCGGAGACCTCGCAGATCAGGGTGCGATCGCGGATCAGCCTCAGCTGGATGGGGGCCGCGCCGTATCGGATGGCGTTGGTGACCAGTTCGCTGACCACCAGCTCGGTGATGAAACCCGCTTCCTCCAGCCCCCAGGCCTTGAGCTGGCGGGAGGCCTGGAGCCGGGCGTCGGCGACGATCTCGGGGTCGGCGGGCAGACCCCAGGTGGCGACCTGGTCGGTGTGGAGGGCCCGGATGCGCGCGACGAGCAGGGCGACATCGTCGGTGGGGCGGGGGAAGCGAGAAGGGGATCCCCTCGGCCGAAGGTCGGAGGGGGAACGGGACGGGGGCTCACCGGGTCGGACGGTGGGGAAGGTCAGCAGTGCATCGATCAGGGTGTCGCAGGTGACCTCCAGCGAGGGGGACGGGGAGGCCAGGGCCTGGCACAGCCGGTCGAGGCCCGCGTCGATGTCGTGGTCGCGGGCCTCGATGAGGCCGTCGGTGTAGAGGGCGATCAGGCTGCCTTCGGGCAGTTCCAGCTCGGTGGCTTCGAAGGGCAGGCCGCCCACGCCCAGCGGAGGCCCCGGGGAGAGGTCGACGAGGGTGACCGTGCCGTCGGGGTAGAGGACGCCGGGCGGGGGGTGGCCGGCGCTGGCGAGGGTGCAGCGGCGCGACACGGGGTCGTAGACGGCGTACAGGCAGGTGGCGCTGATCCCGTCGGCGTCCTGCGCGTCGGAGGCGGTCGTGCCGTCGTCGTCGGAGGTGAGGTGGGTGACCAGGTCGTCGAGGTGGGTGAGGAGTTCGTCGGGCGGCAGGTCGACATCGGCGAGGGTCCGGACGGCCGTTCGGAGGCTCCCCATGGTGGCGGAGGCACGGACGCCGTGGCCGGCCACATCGCCGACGACCAGGGCGACCCGGGTTCCGGACAGCGGGATCACGTCGAACCAGTCGCCTCCCGCGCCGGCCTGGGTGTCGGCCGGCAGATAGCGGAAGGCGGCCTCGACAGCCGCCTGCCCGGGGAGCCGCCTCGGCAGCAGACTGCGCTGCAACGTGAGCGCGGCCGTGTACTCGCGGGTGTAGCGCCGTGCGTTGTCCACGCAGACCGCCGCCCTGCCGGCGAGTTCCTCGGCGAGGACCAGGTCGTCCGGCTGGAAGGGTTCCGGACGCAGTCGGCGCCAGAAGACAGCCACCCCGAGGGTGATCCCGCGGGCTCGCAGCGGCACCGCCATGCCCGAGTGGACGCCGGCGTGATGGACGTTGGCGTTCCTGACGTCGTCGCCCTCGATCCACCGGACGAAATCGGGATCCTCCAGTCCGCTCAGGAAGGAGCGGCCGACGGCGAGACAGCGGGCCGGCGGTGAGTACGGCGGGTAGGTGTCGACCGCGCCCAGGGCGACGGCGGCCTCGGGGACGCCTTCGACGGCGGACCGGTGCGCGACCCGGCGCAGTACGACGCCGGCGTCAATGGGCTCCGCGGTCGGTTCCTCGCCTTGGAGGACCGAGTCGAGCAGGTCCACGCTGACGAAGTCGGCGAGCCGTGGCACCACCAGCTCGGTCAGTTCCTGGGCGGTGCGCAGCACGTCCAGCGTGGTGCCGATGCGCGTGCCGGCCTCGTTCAGCAGAGCCAGCCGCTGCTGGGCCCAGTGCTGTGCGCTGTTGTCGAACGACGCGGTGCCGACGCCGTGCACCCGGCCCGAGGGGTCCTTGACCGGCCACATCTCGATGTTCCAGGCACGACCGCCGAACTGGCTGTCGTAACTCGTGGGTGTCCCGGTCTCGATCACCTGGCGCAGGTGCCGCACGAATCCCCGGGTGGCGACATTGTCGGAGACGGTGTCCCGGTACCGGCGTCCGCGCAGCTGGGCGGCTGTGGTTCCCGCCATCTCGCACGCGATGTCGTTGAGCCCCTGGTATCGCAGCTCGGTGTCGAACGTGGCCAGGGCGACCGAGGCCTGGGTGAACGACCGCTCCGGCATCTCTCGGTCGTCCCCGTCTCCGTTCCCGGCCGGGTTCGGTGCGAAGGCCAGGACGAACCCGGTGGCGTTACCCTCGCTGTCCAGCGACGGGCAGGCGCGCAGGCCGAGATCGAGTCGGCTGCCGTCCCGATGGCGGACGGCGACCGTCCCGCTCCAGGCCTCCGCCCCGGCCAGGGCTGCCCAGGCCGCGTCGGAGGGGTCCGCGGCGAGCAACTCGGTGATGACTCGCCCCACGACGTCCGTGGCGGGATGGCCCAGCAGTCGCTGTGCGCCGTCGCTCCAACTCGTCACGATGCCCTGTCGGCTCACCGTCGCCGTGTTCAGACCGGTCACGGGCTCGTGATCATGGGGCGACTCCAGAACAGCTTTGCCGCGATATGTCATCGTTGCTCACCTCGCAGCCGTCGAGTCGCGCTCCGTAAGCACCACCCACAATATCCGGCCAAAGCGCACCCGGCACCGATAAGCGGCGACCTGGACGATTACATCGTCCGACGCGGCGGCGGACTCGGCGAATTCTGGTGCGTACCGCGTCGCTCGACGGGCGCCGAGCAGGACCGGGGTGCTGAAGCGGCCCATGGCTGGAAATGAACTGCTCGGCAGTCTCCGGTACGCGAAGTCACCGCCCGCGAGGGCGGTGACTTCGCTCCGGGTGACCCGTTCGGCGGGGCGGTACACCCACCCCGCCCGGCGGCTTACGCGCACCTCGCGAGCGGGACAGGATCCGCCTCCCCGGGACGGGGCGAGTGCCCCATGCCCGCCCTGTCACCGGCCCACGGACCCCCGTACCTCGCACGGCGCGACGATGCGGACCAGTCTGTACGTGAATGGAGATAAATAAACCGGACATTCTCGTTGCGCAGGGAGCACCTCCATGTCTCTTCCTCCGTCCCCGGGGCCGGCCCCGGCCCCTACCCCCGCGCCGGGCCCCGTCCGGCCCGGTGACCGGGCACAGGTCGCGCTACGACCGGCCGAATCCGCCCGCGTCACCGGCGGTTTCTGGCACGAGCGCAGACGCGTCAACGCCGAAGTGAGCATCCCCGAGGGCCCGGCCCTGCTGGACTCCGCGGGCAATCTGCACAACCTCCGGCTGGCCGCCAGGACGGCGACCGGTGAGTACCGGGGCGAGCTGCCCTTCCTCGACACCGATGTGACCAAGTGGCTGGAGGCCGCCTGCTGGCAGCTGGCGGAGACGGACTGGAAGGAGGACTTCGCGCAGGCCGAGGACGTGGACCGGATCATCCGCCTGCTGGCCGACGCCCAGCAGGACGACGGCTACCTGCAGAGCTACTACCAGGTGGTCAGGCCCGGACTTCGCTTCGTCGAGCTGCGCTGGGGCCACGAGCTGTACTGCGCGGGCCACCTGATCCAGGCCGCCGTCGCCCACCACCGGGCCACCGGACGCGAGGATCTGCTCACGGTCGCCCGCCGCTTCGCCGACCACATCGACGACACCTTCGGCCCGGGCAGGCCCGTCGACGGCATCTGCGGGCACGCCGAGATCGAGACCGCCCTCGTGGAGCTGTACCGGGAGACCGGCGAACGCCGCTATCTCGACCTGGCCGGCTACTTCATCGACCGGCACGGCCACGGCCTGCTCAACGAGGGCGATGCGCACGGTGTCGCCCCGGGCCCCGCCTACTGCCAGGACCATGTCCCGGTGCGCGAGGCCGAGACCGTGACCGGTCACGCCGTACGCCAGCTCTATCTGCTGGCCGGTGCCACCGACGTGGCCGCCGAGACCGGCGAGCCGGAACTGCGTGCCGCGATGGAGCGGCTGTGGGAGGCGATGACCACCACCAAGACCCATCTCACCGGCGGCCTCGGAGCCCACCACGCGTGGGAGGACTTCGGCGACCCGTACGAGCTCCCCAACGAGCGCGCGTACTGCGAGACCTGCTCGGCCATCGCCTCGGTCCAGTGGAGCTGGCGCATGGCCCTGCTCACCGGCGAGGCCCGCTACTCGGACCTGATCGAGCGGACGCTCTTCAACGGATTCCTGGCCGGGGTCTCCCTGGACGGGCTGCGCTGGCTGTACGTCAACCCGCTCCAGGTGCGCGACGGTTACGAGTACCACGGCGGGGACAACGGATCGCGCCGCGCCCTGTGGTTCACGTGCGCCTGCTGCCCGCCCAATGTCATGCGGCTGCTCGCGAGCCTGCCCCACTACCTGGCCAGCACCGACACGGACGGCCTGCAACTGCACCAGTACGCCACCGGCTCGTACGGCGGGCTCACCGACGGCGGCCGGGTCGCGGTCGGGGTGGACACCGACTACCCGTGGCAGGGCCGGATCGCGGTGACCGTGGACGAGGCGGGCCCCGGGGAGTGGACCCTGTCGCTGCGGGTACCGCAGTGGTGCGAGCAGTACACGCTGGAGATCGGCGCCACGCCCGCCGAGCAGGTGCCGGAGGACGGCTGGCTGCGGATCCGCCGCACCTGGCGGCCCGGCGACACGGTCGTCCTGAACCTCGGGATGGAGCCGCGGCTCACCCGAGCCGACCCCAGGGTCGACGCGGTCCGGGACTGCGTGGCCGTCGAACGCGGCCCGCTCGTCCACTGCCTGGAGCAGGTGGACCAGCCCGGCGCCCCCGGCCTGGACGACATCGTGCTCGACCCCACCACGGGACTGACCGTCAAGCACCGCCCCGACCTGCTGGGCGGGGTCACCACCGTGGTCGGCTCCGGCCGGCTGCGGGCCCGGCCCGCCGGACAGGGCTGGTGGCCGTACCGCACAACCCGCGACACCGGGCGGGACGGGGCGGACACCCCCGCCGACACCCCTGTCGAGCTGACCGCCATCCCCTACTACGCCTGGGCCAACCGCGAGAACGGCGGCATGCGCGTTTGGCTGCCCACGAGCTGAATCCGCCCCCATCCCCTGAGGACAGGTAGTCATGAGAACCAGAACAACGGCAGCGAGTGCGCTGCTGATGTCCGTGGCACTGCTCGCCACCGCATGCGGTGGCTCGGGCTCGAACACGTCGGGTTCAGGCTCGGGAACCATCACCCTGTGGGCCCGCGACAGCCAGAAGGGCTTCATCAACATCCTCGCGGACGCCTGGAACAAGGACCATGACACGAAGGTGAAGGCGACCGTCGTCCCCGTCGCCAACTTCGTCCAGAAATTCGGCACCGCGGCCGCGGGCGGCTCCGGACCCGACGTCGCCTCCATCGACCTGGTGTATCTGCCGTACTTCGCGTCCACCGGAGTGCTGGACGACATCACGGATCTGGCGAACAAGCTGCCGTACAAGGACGGCCTGAGCGCGGCCCACCGCAAGCTCGCCACGTACAACGGCCGTACCTACGCGCTGCCGTTCACCGCCGAGGCGTCCGTCCTCTTCTACAACAAGGACCTGTTCAGGAAGGCCGGTCTGGACCCGGACAAGCCCCCGGCGAACTACGCGGAGATCATCTCGGCCGCGAAGAAGATCCGCGCGCTGGGCAAGGACATCCACGGGTACGCCATCGCCGGGCAGTGCGGAGGCTGCGAGATCTTCGAGTTCACGCCGCACATCTGGGCCAGCGGCGGCGATGTGCTCTCCGCCGACGGCAAGAAGGCCCTGTTCGACACGCCTGAGGTCACCGATGCCCTCACCTTCTACCGGAAGCTGTACACCGACGGCTCGATGCCGACGCAGTCCAAGACCGACACCGGAACCAACCAGCCCGCCGCGTTCCAGAGCGGCAAGCTGGGCATGACCCCGCTCGGCGCCTTCTTCGTGCAGGTCCTCAAGAAGGACAAGAAGGTCGACTTCGGCGTCGCGCCGCTGCCCGGCAGGAACGGCGGCTCGGCCTCCTTCGCGGGCGGTGACGAGATCGCCGTCACCAAGAACGCGAAGAACAAGGCGCAGGCACACGAGTTCGTCAGGTGGGCGACCGGCGAGCAGGCCCAGACGATCCTCGCGGAGAACAGCATCGTCCCGGTACGCACCGATCTGATCGACAAGATCTACACCCCGCTCGATCCCCGGTACAAGGTGCTGGCCGCGGCGATGGAGAAGGGCCGCACGCCGTACAGCACGGTCGAGAACGCGCTGTTCAACGACAACAACGGGCCCTGGGTCAACATGATCAACCGGGCCGTCTTCGACGGCGACATCGCCAAGGCGCAGCAGGAAGGGCAGAAGGCCGCCCAGTCCATCATCGACGACGCGTCATGAGCGCCCCTCACCGGCGGACCCTGTCCCGGGCCGGACGGCGCCGACTGGCCGGAATCGCGATGACCTCGCCGGCCCTGGCGATGATCACGCTCTTCTTCTTCGTCCCGCTCGTCATGATGCTGTGGATGTCGCTCCACGACTGGCCGCTGCTGGGCGAGCACCACTTCACAGGTCTGAAGAACTATCGCGAGGCCCTGCACGACACCGAGTTCCGCACCGCCGTGATCTTCACGGTCAAGTACACCCTCATCACCACGCCGGTGCTGTTCGTCCTCGGCCTCGCCATGGCCCTGCTGGTCCGTCACAAGCGCCGTGGCGCCCGCTTCTTCCAAGCCGTGTACTTCCTGCCGGTCGTGGTCGGTCTCGCCTCGGCAGCCTTCCTGTGGCTGTTCATGTTCCAGTCCGACATCGGCCCGGCCGGGGACCTCGCCGACCACCTCGGCCTCGGCAGCCGCACTACCAACTGGTTCGCCGGATCGACGTCCGCGATGCTCGTGGTCATCGGCATGGTGACCTGGAAGATCGTCGGCCTGCAGATGCTTCTGCTGTTGACCGGACTCCGGTCGATCCCCACCGACGCGGAGGAGGCCGCCAGAATCGACGGCGCGAGCCGCCTGCAGACCTTCCGCTACGTCATCCTCCCGCTGCTGCGCCCCACGCTGGCCCTGGTCCTGGTCTTCTCCGTCGCCGGTTCGCTGCTCGCCTTCGACCAGTTCTACGTCATGACCGGTGGCGGCCCGTCGAACTCGACGATCACCGCGGTGTACGAGATCTACCGCGCGTCCTTCATCAAGTTCCAGCTCGGATACGGCTCAGCCCTTTCCGCCCTGCTCATGATCGTGCTCGCCGCGGTCAGCGCGATACAGATGCTGCTGCTGCGTTCGTCCGACCACTGAGGACCCGACCACTGAGGACCCGACCACTGAGGACCCCAACCGTGAGCACTCGCACCGCGAGGACCCGAGACCCGGGGACACGTCCGGTGGAGACGGACTCCAGGAACCTGGTGACCGCCATCCGCCAGTCGCTGCCGCGCGCCGCCTGGTGGGCCGTCTGCGTCTGCCTGGCCGTGCTGTTCCTCTACCCGTTGTACGTGATGCTCTCGCAGAGCCTCAAGGCACCGGGCGAGGCCGCCGCCGCGCCGCCCACCCTCTATCCGCACGAGCTGTCCCTGAACAACTTCCGGGCCCTGGACGGTGACACGGGGATCGACATCGTGGCCGGCGCGGGCAACAGTCTGCTGGTCTCCCTGGGGGCCACACTGGCGACGGTGGTCCTCAGCACCGTCGCGGGCTACGGGTTCGCGCGACTGCGCTTCCCCGGCAGCGACATCCTCTTCTTCGCCACCCTCGCCACCTTCATGATCCCCTTCCAGGCGGTCATCACCCCGCTCTACCTGCTCCTCAACAACCTCGGCCTGCAGAACTCGCTGCTCGGACTGGCCGCCGTCTACACCACCTTCCAGCTCCCCTTCGGGCTGTTCCTGATGCGCAACTCCTTCGCGGCCGTCCCCCGCAGTCTCGAAGAAGCCGCGCTCATCGACGGGTGCGGCATCCTGAAGGCGATGGTCCGGGTCGTCCTGCCGGTCGCCGTACCGGGCTTGATCACCACCGCCCTGCTCACCTTCTTCGCCTGTTGGAACGAGTTCTTCGCAGCGCTGATCCTCATCTCCGACCAGGAGAAGTTCACCCTCCCGGTCAGCCTCAGCGTCCTCGCCAGCGGCAACCTCGGAAGCGTCGACTGGGGGGTACTCCAGGCCGGCGTCGCGGTGACCATCGTGCCCTGCGTCGTCATCTACCTGCTGCTGCAGAAGTACTACGTCGGCGGACTCCTCAGTGGCGCGGTGAAGTAGGACGCCGTGCTTCTGGCAGGCGGGCAGCAGGGACGTGACGGCGGCCCGGTGGTCGTAGACGGAGACGCCGAACAGGCGGATCTTCCCCTCCTGCTTCAGCTCGGGGACCGTCTCCAGCCAGTCGTCCCGGTCGACCCGGTCGTCGCTCCGGACAGGGAACTTCGGCACGTCGAAGTGGTCCGGGCCGCTGACGCGCAGGCTGGTTTGCAGGCTGTCGCGGATGTGCGCGCCGGGGAAGGCCTCGGCGGGGTCCAGGCCGTCGGAGACGGGCCGGATGTCGTTCTTGGGCGGCACTTTGGTGGCCACGTACACCTCGTCGCCCGCCTGCGCCCGCCTGCGCCCGCCTGCGCCCGCCTGCGCCCGCCTGCGCCCGCCTGGGCCCGGTCGCGGACGGCGCTGCCGACGACGCGCTCGCTCTCGCCTTAGCCACGGGCGGTGTCGATGACGTTCACGCCCAGGTCGACGGCGCAGTTGAGGGCCCGCACGGACTCGTCCTCCGTGCCGCCGAGCCGGCCGGACTCACCGATGTCTCAGGCTCCGTGGCCTGTCTCGGACACGGACAGGCCGCTTCGGCCCGGTTCGCGGTGGCGCATGATCTTCCTCCGGATCCCGCAGGCGATGAGGCAAGGCGGGCCGGAGGCCCCGGTGAACTCGGCGTTACGTATTCGTTGCGACCGACCGTTGACCGTGCCCTACTTTATCGTTAACTTTAGCCGCGATGTGAGCCAGTTCACCGCGAACACCCAACCCCTGAGGGAGGCGTTGTGCCCGACCGCGTGACGATCGCGCAGGTGGCCGAAGAGGCGGGCGTCTCCGCGATGACCGTGTCGAACGTGCTCAACGGCAAGCCGGGAGCGTCCGACGACACCCGCCGGCGCGTCATGGAGGTCGTCGACCGCCTCGGCTACGTGCCGAACGTGTCCGCCCGGGGTCTCAAGGGCGGCCGGACCGGGCTGGTCGGGGTGCTGACCCTCGACCTCACGATCCAGTACGGCCTGGAGATCGTGCGGGGGATCGCCGACGAACTGGCCAGCGTCGAGTTCGAGGCACTGATCAACGCCAGCTACCACGACAGCTCACGCGAACGGGAGCGGATCGAGTTCCTGAGCCGGGGTCTCGTCGACGGACTGCTGATGATCGCGCCGGTGCTGGAGGACCAGACGATCGCGCTGCTGCGCAAGCGCAAGATCCCGACCGTCATCATCGACCCGCGCCGCATCGACGTAGACCTGCCGAGGGTCACCGTCGACAACTACCAGGGCACACGCGGCGCGGCCCAGCACCTCATCGAGCTGGGGCACCGGCGGATCGCCTACATCGGGGGCAACCTCGACCTGGAGAGCTCCACCGTCCGGTACGAGGGCTTCCGCGACGGGATGCGGCTCGCGGGCCTCCCCGTGGACGAGGACATGGTCGCGTACTGCGACTTCAGCTATGTCTCCGGCTTCCGTACCGCGTCCCGCATTCTTGAGGACCACCGGCCGACCGCGATCATGACGGGCGCCGACCTCATCGCCTTCGGGGCGGTCGACGCCGCCCGCAAGCAGGGTCTGAGAGTCCCCGACCAGCTGTCGGTCGTCGGCTTCGACGACCTTCCCCAGGCGGCACAGTCGTATCCCGGAGTCACCACCGTCCGCCAGCCGCTGCACGACATGGGGCAGACCGCGGTCCGCGCGCTCATGTCGATCATCGACGGCAACACCCCCGTGATGGAGCACATGCACATGCCGACCTCACTCATCGTCCGTGGCACCACCGCACCACCCGAGCGTGGCTGATGTACGTGGTCTCGTACTTCACGGATGCCGACGAGGCGCTCCATCTGGCGGTCAGTCACGGCGGCCAGGAGTTCAGCCCCGTCAACGAAGGGCGCCCCCTGCTGCGGGGAACGGTCGGCACGGGCAGGCTCCGTGACCCCTTCATAGGCATCGGACCCGACGGGCTGTTCCATCTGCTGGCGACCGACGGCTGGACCAGTCCCAGCATCGTCCACGCGACCTCCGCCGACCTGCTGACCTGGTCGGAGCAGGAGCTGCTGCCGGTCATGGCCGGGATCGACGGCGCGCACAACGCCTGGGCCCCGGAGTTCTTCCTGGACCCGGCGACCGGGGTGTATCACCTCATCTGGTCGTCGGTGGTCGAGGGCGCCGGCAGTACGGCCGAGGGACGTGACTTCGCCAACGTCGGTCAGGACCACCGGATCTGGCACTGCACGACCAGCGACTTCGTCGACTACTCGCCGGCCGAGCTGTTCTTCGACCCGGGATACTCGGTGATCGACGCGACCGTCACCCACCACGACGGCCGGTTCGTGATGGCCTTCAAGGACGAGCGGGGGACCAACGACCCGTCCACGGACCACAAGTACATCCTGGTCACCACGTTCTCGCGGCCGGGCGCGGACTTCACCCGGCCGACCGGACCGGTCAGCCCGGCGCCCGTGGAAGGGCCCGCGTTCTTCCGCCGGGGCGAGGAGTGGGTGCTGCTCTTCGACCACTACCTGGAGGGCCGGTACGGCGCCGCGTCCAGCCCGGACGGGGTGCGGTGGACGCGTTCGGAGATCTCCCTGCCGAAGGGCATGCGGCACGCCTCCGTGCTGACCGTGCCGGGTAAGCACGCGGCGGCGCTCGACGGAGCGGGCGTATGAACCGCCCCCGCACAGCCGCTCCGCACGGCCCCGGGAACCGATTAGCCACGACGAGCCACCGCAGTTCCACCCGCGTCGCCTGACCGTGTAGCAGCCGGTCCGGCACCGCGCGCCGCGTCACCCCGCCGCCGCCCGAGGACATCGGAGCCGGCCGGCCCCGCCGCCAACTCCGCCTCATCAGGCGGCTCCCGGCACCCGAGTCACCTCTGCCTGAGCGCCCCCACAGCCTGTGCGCCCATCGACATCCCCACACAGGGCGATCGGCCATGCCGTCATGCGTGACGCCGACCGCAGTCTCTGCCCGTGGTTCCACCAACAGGTCCTATCAAAGGAGTTAGGCACCATGCAGCACTCACAGGCTTTCAGCAGGCGCTCGGTGCTCAAGAGCGTGGGTCTCGTGGCCGGAGCGGCCGCCCTCAGCGCCTGTTCGGGCACCGGGTCCTCGTCCACCTCCGCCGCCGTCAAGTCGCCCAAGAAGGGCACCCTGACGATCATGAGCGCCCAGGGCGAGATCACCTCCGCCGAGATCGCCGCCTTCGAGAAGGCGTACCCGGGGCTGAAGATCAAGCTGATCCTCACCGACCCGACCCGCCTGAACGCCATGCTGGCCGCCGGCGACCCGCCGGACCTGGTGCGCGACGCCGGAACGGACGTCACGCCGTACATCGCGAGCCGGGGCATCGCCCTGGACCTGGACGAGTACTTCGCCAAGAGCAGCGTCCTGAAGACCGCCGACATCCTGCCCATCAACAACTGCTGGCGGTGGGACGGCAAGACCCAGGGCAAGGGCGCCCGCTACGGCATCGCCAAGGACTGGTCGCAGGACGCGATGTGGTGGTACAACTCGGACCTTTGGTCGGCCGCCGGGCTGACCGCGCCGGACCCGACGAAGCCGATCACCTACGACGAGCTGTTCGAGGCATCCAAGAAGCTCACCAAGTCGGCACACGGCAAGACCAGCGTGTACGGGCTGTACACCACGACACCCGGCATGGACCAGATCGCCGCGATGGTGGCGACGGCCGGCGGCCGGATCATGTCCGAGGACCTGGGCACCGCGGACTTCACCTCCCCCGAGGCCATCAGAGCCCTGACCTGGCTGGTCGACGTCGCGAAGGCGAAGGTCGGCTACTCGGCGGTCAACCCCAGCCCGGACTGGGACGGCCCCGAGTACCTCGCGGGCAAGCAGGCGACCGCGGGCCAGGGCTACTGGTTCAACGGCTTCGTCGCGAGCACCGCCCCCGCCTACCAGTCCAAGACCGTCTTCGCGGCGGCCCCGATGCTGGGCAGCAAGCGGGTCAGCCCCTCCTTCGGCGCCGTGGGCTACTGGATCCCGGCCAAGTCGAAGAACCCGGGTGCCGCCTTCGAGTTCATGGAGTGGTACTGCGGCGGTGCCGGCGCCGCCAAGCGGATCGCCGCCGGAAACGGCCTGCCCTCGATGAAGCCGATGCTGTCCCTGGTGCCGCAGAAGACCGAGTTCCAGAAGGCCTCCTTCAAGGTCCAGACCGCCGAACTGCCCTATGTGTCCGTCATCCCGGTCGCCACCCCCTACGCCCTGACCACCGCGCTGAACACCACCCTGGCCAAGGACTTCACGGCCGCCGTGGGCGGCGGCAAGTCGGTGGCGGCCCTGGCCGACCTGCTGACCAAGGACGTCAACGCCGTGCTGGCGAACGGCAAGAAACTCGCAGGAAAGTAGGCACGGTCATGCGACTGCAACGCGTCGGGACCGCCGGGCCGGCCAAGAGGCGCCGGTACGGCAGCAGCAAAGGCGAGGCGCTGGCGTTCTACGGCTTCCTCTCACCGTGGATCATCGGCACCGCGGCGCTGACCCTGTTCCCGGTGGGCTACGCCCTGTACCTCAGCTTCACCGCATGGGACGGCGTCTCCGTCTTCAAACCATGGGTGGGCCTGGCCAACTACCGCGAGGTGCTCACCTCGTCGGACACCTTGTCGTCGCTGTCCAAGACCCTGCTCCTGGTCGCGATCATCGTCCCGACGACGATCGTCGGAAGCCTGGTCCTGGCCGTACTGCTCAACGAACGCGTCCGCGGGCGCACGTTCTTCCGGACGCTGATCTACATTCCGGCGATCGTGCCCCCGGTCGCGAGCGCGCTCATCTGGAAGGTGGTCTTCGACCAGAACTCCGGAGCCGCGAACCGGGTGGGGGCGATGTTCGGGGTCGACGCGGTGAACTGGCTCACCGGCAACCGGGCCTTCGTCGTCCTGGTCGTCGTCCTGCTGTGGGGTGTCGGCGCCGGCATCATCATCAACCTGGCGGCCCTGCAGACCGTGCCGATGGAGCAGCTGGAGGCCGTGAAACTGGACGGCGGCAACGCCCTCACCGCCTTCCGGCACGTCACGCTCCCGGTGATCTCCCCGGTCCTGCTGTTCCAGACCGTCCTGGTCACCATCACCACCTTGCAGACCTTCGTCCCGGCCCTGCTGCTCTCCCCGATCAGCACCGGCGGCGGCGACGTCTACACCAACATCCCGAACGCCAACCGGGTCTACATGGTCGACGTCTACTCGCAGTTCTTCGCGTACTCGAGGTACGGCTACGGCTCGGCGATGCTCACCGTGTTCTTCCTGGTCATCGTCGTCCTGACGGTACTGATCTTCAAACTCGTCGGACGCAGCGTGTTCTACGCCGTCGATCCCACCGCGTCCGGGAAGGGCTGATCCGCCATGGCACTCGACGAGAAAACCCGGGTCCCGGTGGCCCGGCGGACGCCCGCGCACGGTACGGCGCGCCCGGCCTGGCACCAGCGCCGGCCCAAGCACCCGGTGATCTTCACCGTCCTGCTGGTCGTCTCCGTCCTGATGGTCCTGCCCTTCGCGGAACTGGTCATCAGCTCGCTGCGTTCCACCAACGCGGTCAACGAGGACACCTGGCTGCCCTCGGCGTTCGAGTGGAGCAACTACAAGAAGGTCGTCACCCTCATCCCGTTCTGGCGGTTCGCCCGCAACTCGGTGGTCCTGTCGGCGCTGTTCGCGCTGCTCACCACCCTCAGTTCCGCGGTCGTCGGCTACGGCTTCGCCCGGCTGCGCGCCCCCGGCAAGAACCTGCTGTTCGGCCTGCTCATCTCGACGATGATGGTGCCGCAGATCGTCACCCTGATCCCCACCTACCTGCTGTTCGCCAACTTCGGCCTGGTGGGCACCTATTGGCCCTGGGTGCTGTGGGGCACGGCCGGAGCGCCGTACGCGATCTTCCTGTACCGGCAGTTCTTCTCCAGCTTCCCCAAGGAACTGGAGGAGGCGGCGGTCATCGACGGCGCGGGCCGGATCCGGATCTTCGTGCAGATCTTCCTGCCGTTGTCGCGCCCGCTGCTGGTGACGGCGTTCGTGCTGGCCTTCAACACGGTCTGGGGCGACTTCATCGCACCGAACCTGCTGCTCGACCAGGACAACACCACGCTGGCCGTCGGCGTCGGCAACGGCTACGTCATCAACCAGGGCTTCCCGCTGCCGAACCTGATCGCGGGCGGGGCGCTGCTCTACGTGGTGCCCGTCGTCATCCTCTTCCTGGCCGCCCAGCGCAGCTACGTGCGCGGCTTCGCCAACTCCGGACTGAAGGGCTGAGCGCGTGTACCGCGACCCGATCCTCGACGGGGCCGCCGACCCCACCGTCATCTGGAACCGGCAGGCCGGCGAATGGTGGCTGATCTACACCAACCGCCGGGCCACCGCGCCCGGTCCGGGCGTGGCCTGGGTGCACGGCACCGACCTCGGGGTGGCCGCGTCCTCGGACGGCGGCCGGACCTGGACGTACCGGGGGACGCTCACGGGGCTGGACTTCGAGTGGGGCCGCAACACCTTCTGGGCGCCCGAGGTCATCTGGCACGACGGGCTCTACCACATGTACGTCAGCTACATCCGGGGCGTGCCGGACGCCTGGACGGGGGCCGCCCGGATCATCCACTACACCAGCGCGGACCTGCTCGACTGGACCTTCGTCGGGCCGCTCGACCTGGGTTCCGACCGGGTGATCGACGTGTGTGTGTACCCGCTGCCGGACGGCCGTGGGTTCCGTATGTGGTTCAAGGACGAGCGCCACGGTTCGTATACGTACACGGCCGACAGCACCAACCTCTTCGACTGGGAACCGGCCGGCCCCGCCGTCACCCACCGTCCGCACGAGGGCCCCAACGTCTTCGAACTGGGCGGCCACTACTGGATGATCGTCGACGAGTGGCGCGGCCAGGGCGTCCTGCGCTCGGCCGACCTGCGGAACTGGGAGCGCCAAGGGCTGATCCTCGACACCCCAGGCACCCGCCCCGACGACGGCACGATCGGCCTGCACGCCGATGTGGTCGTCCAGGGGGACACCGGCTACGTCTTCTACTTCACCCACCCCGACCGCGGACCCGCCGGAGACGACGGCACGTACCCGAGCCGTCGGTCGTCGGTCCAGGTCGCCGCGGTACGGGTCGTCGACGGAGAGCTGCGCTGCGACCGCGACGAGCCGGTGGAGCCGGACCTCACCGCTCCCTGAACCGCCCTCTGAGCGACCGCCCTCCGAAGTGACCGCTCTCCGAGTGCCCCATCCATTCACGTTCACGTTCAAAGAGGAACGCAATGCGAAGATGGCCACGCCGCCTTGTCGCGGTCGCGGGAACCGTGACAGCCGTTCTGGGCGCCATGATCCTGCCCGCCGCGCAGGCCCACGCGGCGACGACCTGCACCACGTACTACGTCTCGTCCGCCAGCGGCAGCGACAGCAACGACGGCTGCACCACCAGCACCCCGTGGAAGACGCTCACCAACGTCAACGCCACCACCTTCACCGCAGGCAACCAGATCCTCTTCCAGGACGGCGGCTCCTGGACCGGCGAACTCCAGCCGCAGGGGTCCGGCACCAGCGGCACCCCGATCGTGATCTCCACCTACGGCTCCGGCGCCGCGCCCATCATCAACGGCGCGGGCGCCGCCGCGACGGTCTATCTGCACAACCAGCACGACTGGACCGTCCAGAACCTGGAGATCACCGACACCGCGGCGACCGCGGACCTGCGCAGCGGCATCCAGCTCCAGAACGACACCACCGGCATCCTGCACGGGATCCACCTCCTCAACAACAACATCCACAACGTGAAGGGCTACTGGGCCGACGGCACCCAGCCCAGCACGTCGTCCGGTATCGCGTTCAACCTGACCGACGACAACACCACGAGCGGCTGGGACGACGTCCTGATCCAGGGCAACACGCTCACCTCGGACGACGCCGGAGGCATCTACCTCGGCTCACTCGTCGGTCTGAACCACGACGTCTCGTCGACCAACGTCGTCATCCAGAACAACACGCTCACCGACATGGGCGGCAACGACATCGTCTGTGTGTTCTGCGCCTCGCCGGTCGTCCAGTACAACGTCGCGACGAACAACGGCTACCGCTACTCCGGCGCCGGCCTGTGGACCGCGTGGTCGACCAACGGCCAGTGGCAGTACAACGAGGTGGCCCGCCAGTGGCGTTCCCTCGTCGACGGCCAGGCGTTCGACATCGACAACCACTCCAGCGGCACCGTCATCCAGTACAACTACAGCCACGACAACCCGTTCGGCTTCCAGGAGTACTGCTGCTCCAGCGGCTTCGCGGCCAAGGCCTCGGTCGTGCGCTACAACATCAGCCAGAACGACGGCGCTTCGAACGCGGTCTTCCCCCTGCTCAGCGGCGTCGACACCGGAAGCACGGCCCAGGTCTACAACAACACGGTCTACCTCGGCCCCGGTGACAACGGGAAGATCACCGACGGCACTCCCAACGGGACCCTGACCTTCTCGAACAACATCATCTACAACCTGGGCACCGGCGGTTACTCGACCACCGGCACCACCTGGACCCACAACCTCTTCTACGGCAACCATCCCAGCACCGAGCCGTCGGACTCGGCCAAGGTGACGACCGACCCGCTGTTCGTGACCCCGGGCGGCGCGGGCTCCGGCCTCACCTCGGCGGCCGCCTACAAGCTGCAGACCGGCTCCCCGGCCCTCGGCGCGGGCGTACTGGTCTCCGGCAACGGCGGCCTGGACTACTTCGGCAACACGGTTTCTTCTACGGCCGCACCGAACATCGGCGCCTACAACGGAGCCGGTGCGGCAGCACCCACCGCCACCTCCGGCGCGTACTGGCCCCTCGACGAGGTCACCGGGACCAGCTCCCGGGACGCCACCGGCGACGCCAACACCGCCACCCTGCAGTCCGGGGCCTCCTGGACCACCGGCAAGGTCGGCACAGGCGCGGTCAGTCTGACCGGTGCGAGCAACAGCTACGTCGACGTACCCACCACCGCGATCGACACCGGCGCGAGCTATTCGGTCTCGGCCTGGGTCAAGCTCAACAGCCTCTCCGGCAATCAGACGATCGCCAGTATCGACGGCAGCTCGATCAGCCCCTTCTACCTCCAACTCACCGGCGGCACCTTCGCGTTCACCACGCGGAGCAGCGACTCCACCGGCTCGACCGCGACCCAGGTGACGGGCATGACCCCGGTCACCGGCACCTGGTACCACCTGACCGGCGTCTACGACAACAGCGCCCACACCATCGCGCTGTACGTCAACGGAACCCTCCAGGGCACGACCGCCTTCTCCTCACCCTGGAAGGCCACCGGCCACACGGTGATCGGCCGCGCCAAGTGGAACGGCAACGCCGTCGACTTCACCAACGGCACCATCGACGACGTACGCATGATTCCCAGAGCCCTCAGCTCGCGAGAGGCCTACGCCCTGGGAACCGGCGCGGTCGGCTACTACCAACTGGACGAGGGGACGGGCAAGACCGTCACCAATCTCCTCGGCAACACGGCCGACGGCTGGCTCGCGGGCGACACCGCGTGGGCCGGCAGCGGCAGGATCGGCGGCAACTCCCTGAGCCTGGACGGCACGACCGGAACGTCGGCGTACGTTCCCGCCTCGGTGATCAACACCGGCCAGAGCTACGCGGTCGGGGCCTGGGTCAAGCTCAACAGCCTCACCGGCACGCAGACCTTCGCCGGCCTCTTCGGCAACAAGGTCAGCCCCTTCTATCTGCAACTGGCCGGCGGGAAGCTCACCTTCACCGTCCGCAGCGCCGACTCGACGAGCTCGACGGGCACGTCCGTCGCGGGCCTCGCCCCCTCCACCGGCACCTGGTACCACGTGCTCGGCATGTACGACAGCGCCGCCCAGACGATCTCCCTGTACGTCAACGGCACGCTCCAGGGCAGCACTTCGTTCACCACGCCCTGGACGGCGGCGGGCGCGACGCTGATCGGCAGCGCCGAATGGAACGGCGGCCCGGTCGACTTCACCAACGGCCAGATCGACGACGTGCACTTCTACAACCGGGTCCTGACGTCGACCGAGATCACGACGCTCGCCACCGGCTGACAGCCCCTCCTGTGCGGCCGGTGCGGGTCAGCCCGCTCTCCAACAGCTCCCGCACCGGCTTTTCCCATCCCTGCACGATCGGAAAAGGAGCACCATGCGAAGTTGGTCCCGAAGAATCGTTGTGGCAGCAGCCGCCGCGATAGGCGTCCTGGGTGTCCTGGTGGCACCCGCCACGACCGCGTCCGCGGCGACGACCTGCACCACGTACTACGTCTCGTCCGCCAGCGGCAGCGACAGCAACGACGGCTGCACCACCAGCACCCCGTGGAAGACGCTCACCAACGTCAACGCCACCACCTTCACCGCAGGCAACCAGATCCTCTTCCAGGACGGCGGCTCCTGGACCGGTGAACTCCACCCCCTGGGATCAGGCGCCAGCGGCAACCAGATCGTGGTGTCGAACTACGGCTCCGGTGCCGCACCGATCATCGGCGGCGGGGGCGCCGACGCGGCGGTCTACCTCGACAGCCAGCAGTACTGGACGATCCAGAACCTGGAAATCACCAACACGACCACGACCGCGGCGGTCCGCAGCGGCATCCAGCTCCAGAACGACACCAGCGGGATCCTGCACGGGATCCACATCCTCAACAACAACATCCATGACGTGAAAGGCACTTGGGGAGCCGGGCCGCAGCCCAGCACGTCATCGGGTATCGCGTTCAACCTGAACGACAACAACAGCACCAACGGCTGGGACGACGTGCTGCTCCAGGGCAACACCCTCACCAAGGTCGACGCCGGTGGCATCTACCTCGGTTCTCTCAACGGCACCGGGCACTCCATCCTGACGTCCAACGTCGTGATCCAGAACAACACGCTGACCGACATGGGCGGCAACGACGTCGTCTGCGTGTACTGCGACAACCCGCTCGTCCAGAACAACGTGGCGACCAACAGCGGCTACCGCTTCTCCGGCGCCGGATTCTGGATGGCGCTGAACAACAACGGCATCTGGCAGAACAACGAGATCTCCCGCCAGTGGCGCGCCCTCTGGGACGGTGAGGCGTTCGACATCGATCACGACAACACCGGCACGATCATCCAGTACAACTACACCCACGACAATCCGTTCGGGTTCCAGGAGTACTGCTGCAGCTCCACCTTCGGCGCCAAGAACTCGATCGTCCGCTACAACATCAGCCAGAACGACGGCTCGATCAGCTCGGTGCTGCCGACGCTGGAGGGCGTCGTCACGACCGGCACCGCACAGGTCTACAACAACACCATCTACCTCGGCCCCGGTGACAACGGCGGGGTCAACGCGGGCACAACGGCGGCGAACAACATCGTCTTCTCCAACAACCTCATCTACAACGCGGGATCCGGGGGCAGTTACTCCTCCTCGGGCACCTGGACCCACAACCTCTTCTACGGCACCCACGACAGCACCGAGCCGACCGACGCCAGCAAGGTGACGACCGACCCGAGGCTCGTCGCCCCCGGCGGAGCGAGCTCGGGCCTCAGCTCGGCGGCGGCCTACAAACTCCAGCCCGGCTCACCCGCCATCGGCGCGGGCGTACTGGTGTCGGGCAACGGCGGCCTGGACTACTTCGGCAACACGGTCTCTTCTACGGCCGCACCGAACATCGGCGCGTACAACGGCAGCGGCGTGACGCCGACGGCGAGTTACGGCGCACGCTGGAACCTCGACGAGGGCACCGGCACCACCGCCGCCGACACCACCAACGATCACAACACGGGCACGCTGCAGTCCGGGGCCTCCTGGACCACCGGCAAGGTCGGCACAGGCGCGGTCAGCCTGACCGGCGCGAGCAACAGCTACGTCGACGTACCCACCACCGCGATCGACACCGGCGCGAGCTATTCGGTCTCGGCCTGGGTCAAGCTCAACAGCCTCTCCGGCAACCAGACGATCGCCAGTATCGACGGCAGTTCCATCAGCCCCTTCTACCTCCAACTCACCGGCGGTACCTTCGCGTTCACCACGCGAAGCAGCGACTCGACCGGCTCGACCGCGACCCAGGTCACCGGTGGCACTCCGGTCACCGGCACCTGGTACCACCTGACCGGCGTCTACGACAACAGCGCCCACACCATCGCGCTGTACGTCAACGGAACCCTCCAGGGCACGACCGCCTTCTCCTCACCCTGGAAGGCCACCGGCCACACGGTGATCGGCCGCGCCAAGTGGAACGGCAACGCAGTCGACTTCACCAACGGCACCATCGACGACGTACGGATGTTCAGCAAGGCGCTCAACCGCCAGGAGGCCGTGGCCCTGGCGACCGCCGCCACCGCCGACTACGAATTCGACGAGGGCACCGGCTCCAACACCTCGGACTTCATGGGGAACAGCGCGTGGGGCGGCCTCAACCCGGCCGCCGCGTGGGCCGGCAGCGGCAAGGTCGGCGGTAACGCGGTGAGCCTGGACGGCACCGCGGGTACCGAGGTGAACATCCCGGTGGTGCCCGTGGACACCAGCGCGAGCTACTCGGTCGCGGCCTGGGTGAAGCTGAACAGCCTCAGCGGCAACCAGACCTTCGTCAGCGTCGACGGCGGCCTCATCAGCCCCTTCTACCTGCAACTGACGGGCGGCAAGTTCGCCTTCGCCGAGCGCGGGGCCGACTCGACGACCTCGACCCTGACCTCCGTCACCGGCCTCGCGCCCTCCACCGGCACCTGGTACCACGTGGTCGGCGTGTACAACAGCAGCGCGTCGACGATCTCGCTCTACGTCAACGGCACCCTCCAGGCGAGCACGGCGTTCTCCTCCGCGTGGAAGGCGGTCGGCCCGACGCAGATCGGCAGCGCCTGGTGGAACGACTACCAGGTCGACTTCACCAACGGCCAGATCGACGACGTCCACTTCTACAACCGGGCCCTGAACACCACCGAGATCAACCAGCTCGCCGCCGGCTGACGGTACGAGCAGGTGGCGGAGTCCGGCCCGCTCTCCCGGGCCGGACTCCGCCACCACCACCCACGGCGCCCGGGAGGAGCCAGGAATGACCACGTCGACCCGCCAGGCCCGCAAGACCGCAACCGCCGCACGACCGAAGACCACGGCCCGCCTCAGGACCACGGCCCGCCCGCCCCGCCGTGTGCTGCCGTGGTGGCTGCTCGGGGCCGTCGCCCTGGCTGTCGCAGCCGCGATCACCGGCGTCTCCCTCCTCGCCGGCGGCGGAGCCCGACGGCAGGCGACCGCTCCCGCCCCCTCCCCCTCACCCACCGCGGTGATCGCCACGATCGACGAACAGACCATCCCCGTACGCGAGTTCGCGCTCTACCTCGCGCAGGAACGCTCCGCCACCTTCACCCACTTCCAGGACAAGTTCGGCGCCCAGGACGGTCCCCACTTCTGGACGACGTCCTACGGCGGCAGCACCCCCACCGACTACATCAAGAAGCAGGCCCTCGCCGACGTCACCCGCACCACCGTCCAGCAGCAACTGGCCCACCACTACGGCCTTCTCGCGGACACGAGCTACGCGGCCTTCCTCCTCAACTGGGCCAAGGAGAACCAGCGTCGGCAGCAGGCCGTCGCCGCGCACCAGGTGATCTACGGGCCCGTGCAATATACCGAGGCGAACTACTTCGACTACGTCCTCAGCAACCTGACGTTCGACCTGGAGAAGAAGCTGGCGGACGCGCACGTCCTCACCACGGACGACAAGGCACTGCGCGCCTACTACACGGCGCACAAGAACGACTTCCGACAGGCGAAGAAGTCCGGCGCCGTGAGCCTGACCTCACCCAACGGCAGCACGCCGATCACCACCCCGCCCTTCGCACAGGTACGCAAGCAGGTGAAACAGGCCTACCTCGACGACCGCTACACGGCGAAGGTGACACAGCTCGTCCGATCGGCCCGGGTCACCGTGGCACACGGCACTTTCCAAGCGGTCACCGTGAACTAGGTGTATTGATCACGAGGACCCCCCCAGCCGGCGAACGTGCCGTCCGTCGGCTTGAAGGCGAAGTCCTTGGTGATAAGGGATCCGACGTGGCTCGAAGGCGTCGAGATCCCTTGCAGGGCAGCGGAAGGGGCTGGTAATCCTCGTTAGCACTCTCACTGCGAGAGTGCTGACGAAGTGGCTTTGTGTCGCAGTGCATCAGGCCATCCCGCGCCGCGACGAGGTGCCCGGACGGGGGTCGGCTGTGTTGGGTGTCCTGCGGATTCGCGACTACCGGCTGGTGGCGGCGGGTCAGCTGCTGTCCAGCCTCGGGGACTGGCTGCTGCTGGTCGCCGCCCGTTCTTCGTGCTCCGCCTGACCGGATCGACGCTGGCCACGGGAGTGGCTCTCGCCGCCGGGACCGTGCCCGCGCTCCTGATCGGACCGGTGGCAGGAGTGTTCGCCGACCGGTGGGACCGGCGCCGCACCATGGTGATATCCGACCTGCTGCGGGCCGGTGCGGTCGCCCTGATGCTCCTGGTCCACCGCCCCGACCAGGTCTGGCTCGTCTACGTCGCCCTGGTCGCCGAGGCAGGCTTCGGCCAGTTCTTCGCACCCGCCCGCAAGGCCCTCATCCCGGCTCTGGTCGGACGCGGCGCACAGCTGGACGCCGCCAACTCCTTCGCCGCGCTGGTCTCCGGCACCGTCCAACTGGTCGGCGGACCCATCGGCGGCGCTCTCTACGCCGCGGTGGGCTTCGCCCCGGTGGTGGCCATCGACGCGGCCGGCTACCTCGCCTCAGCAATCCTGATCACCAGGGTCGGTCATCACCCCGCATCCACCACGGAACCCCGCCTCGCCGGCACCCCGCCCCTGCGACGGTTCGCAGGGGAACTGCGGGCGGGGGTCGCCCACGTCCGCTCAACTCCCGGACTGCCGGCCTTGTTCACCGTGGCCGCGGTGTTCTTCGTCGGCAACGCCGCACTGACCGCGCTGCTCGTGCCGTACATCGGTACCGTCCTGCACGCGGCCGCCGGAACCCTTGGCGTGCTGTTCGCCGCGCTGGGGGTCGGTTATCTGGCCGGAGCCCCGCTCAGCCGTTGCGTCGCGGCCCGCTTCACCACCCGCACGATCGCGATCGGCAGCCTGGCCGCCCTGGGTGCGGTGTTCGCCGCCACGTTCAACATCCACGACATCTCCTGGGACCTGGCGCTGTTCACCCTCATCGGCCCGCCGGGAGTCTGCTTCCTGGTCACCGTCGACACATTTCTCGCCCGCAGTACCCCCGATCACCTCCTTGGCCGCGTCAGCTCGGCCTACGGCATGGTGGGGGCCGCCGCCACTCTGATCGGCATGCTCGCCGGTGCCGCCCTCGGCCAGCAGATCGGCATCGGCACCACCATGAACCTGGCCGCGACCGCCGTCGCGGCGTCAGCAGCCGCCGCGTTCCTGATCCCACGCGGCAATAGCCCGGCCGGCATCAGCACCAACGCTCCCGCCCCCGAACCGGCCACATCGCACACAGGCACCGACAGTCATCCCGAACATCGCGATTCCCCCGACAACTCAGCCCTATAGTCGATCCGTTCGTAAACCCGCGACTACTTGAGAGATCTCTGCCCGGTGATGGAGTCGGCGTGGGGCGCGGGTCCCTGCTCCACGCCGGCACTGGACGGTTCCAGGCGATGACCACGGGTCGGCACATCAGGACGCCGACGACCCCGTGTGGTCCGCCCCGCCGGGCAGCGAAAGGGACGCGCCGTGTCGTCGGCGACCTATCGCACCCTGCTTCGCACCCCCGATGCCGCAGCCTTCTTCCTCACCGCCACCATCGGCCGCATCGGCATCGCCATGACCAGCCTCGGCATCGTCTGGCTGGTGCATGGCAGAACCGGCTCCTACGCCGTGGCCGGCCTGGTGACCGGCAGTTTCGCCGTCGCCGAAGCACTGGTCGGACCGCAACTCGCCCGATTGATCGACCACTTCGGCCAGACGCGCGTGCTGCCACCCGCCCTCCGGCGCATGCTGCTCGGATGTGTACTCAAGTCGCTGACCATCACCGTGCCGAAGCGCTGGGGTGACAGGACACCGATCATGGAGAGGCTCGTCCCGGAGTGGGTGGTCTGATCGGTCCTCGGGTACTTCCTTTGCACACATGGATGGTGCCGGCCGGCACCATCCATGTGTCGTCGCTGTGCGCCAAGCGCCGCCCCAGCTGCTGGTAGAACTTCGCCATGTCACCCGCCTCGGCTTGGTGCCGGAGCGACAATCCGGCGCCGAAGCCGTCTTGACGCTGCGGATGATCCGCAGAAGGAGCGGCTTGGCCCGGCCAGGACTTGCCGGCAAGCGGCGGGTGATTCAACTTCGCTGACATCGCAGCGGTGATGTCATCTCAGGGACAGGGACAGGGACAGGGACAGGGACAGGGACAGGGACAGGGACAGGGATCCCGGACACCTGAGGACCATGGTGGTCGTCCGTGGATTTCCGGGCGTGTTGCGGTCCCGACCGCTCGCCTCTGCCAAGCCCCGGCAGGGGAGACGGTCCACACCGGCTCTGAACGACGGTGGGCGGCGGGGGCGGCCGGGTTCAGGCGGCGGACGGCTGTGCGGGCAGTACGTGGTCGCCGATCTTGTCGGTGCTCAGGCACAGGGAGCAGACGTGCGCGTCGTGGGTCCGGCAGGCGGCCAGGTCGGGGCGCTCGTAGGGCTGGTGGCAGACGTGGCAGTCGAGGGTGACCGCGCTCGGGTTGCCGT
>NZ_BARF01000072.1 GCF_000367365.1 Streptomyces prunicolor NBRC 13075
AAAACAGGGCGTTGTCCGCGAGCACCGGACTTCGGCTCGCCCCCCTAACACCTCCGAAAACCCGGACATCGGCGCGCCCCCGTTGCACCCCCGAAAAACTGGACATCGGCTGGCCCTCCTACACCTCCGAATACGGCGCGCACATCTCGCGCAGCGTGCTGCCGATCTTTCGGGCGTATGCGTGTTGCAAGCCCCTCGTTGCCGGGCCGCCCAGGCGGGCGTACCACTTGGCGCCGCGGCTGAAGGCGGAGACCGTCAGCCAGACTGTGCCGTCGCCTGTGCGGTCGACGACGAAGGCTTCCTCGCCGCATTCGGGGTGGCCGGGGAGGGTGCCGTAGGCCCAGCCTGCCCTGCGGTGTTCCTCCACCGTCCAGACGATGCGGCAGGGGCCTTTGATCAGGCCGGCGAGGGTGACCGTTACGTCTACGCCGGGGGCCGCTTTTTCGGCGCTCGCTTCGATGCCGACGCCCATCTCGCGGTGCATTTCCCAGGTCAGGACCGCTTCGGCGGCTCGGCGGAAGACCTTCTCGCCCTCGCCGATCCGGGTGCGCACATACAGGGGGTGGAAGCCCGGGGGGCAGAAGCCGCGTTCGCGGGTCGCGCCGACGTCGTCGTACGTGAAGGACATGGAACCCAAGAGTAGGGCGGTACCCGGAATTGCCTTCGCTCCGGGTACCGCCCTAGTCACTTACCTGTCAACTCGGCTGTCGTCAGCTGACGTTGACGGCCGACCAGGCAGCGGCCACCGCGTTGTACTCGGTGGAACCGGAGCCGTACAGCGCCGCCGCCGCCGAGAGGGTGCCGGTGCGGGCGCCCGCGTACTTGGTGGTGGACGTGAAGTACGTCGTCAGGGCCTTGTACCAGATCTGCAGCGCCTTGGCGCGGCCGATGCCGGTGACCGTGGAGCCGTTGGACGTGGGCGAGTTGTAGCTCACGCCGTTGATGGTCTTCGCGCCGCTGCCCTCGGACAGGAGGTAGAAGAAGTGGTTGGCGACGCCCGACGAGTAGTGCACGTCGAGGTTGCCGACCGAGGAGGACCAGTAGTTGGCGGAGCCGCCGTCCTTGCTGGGCTGGTCCATGTAGCGCAGCGGGGTGCCGTCGCCGTTGATGTTGATCTTCTCGCCGATGAGGTAGTCGCCGACGTCGGAGGAGTTCGCCGCGTAGAACTCGACGCCCGTGCCGAAGATGTCGGAGGTCGCCTCGTTCAGGCCGCCGGACTCGCCCGAGTAGTTCAGGCCCGCGGTGTTGGCGGTGACGCCGTGGCTCATCTCGTGGCCGGCCACGTCCAGCGAGGTGAGCGGGTGGGTGTTGCCCGAGCCGTCGCCGTACGTCATGCAGAAGCAGCTGTCGTCCCAGAACGCGTTCACGTACGAACTGCCGTAGTGCACGCGGGAGTAGGCGCCGACGCCGTTGTTCTTGATGCCGCTGCGGCCGAACGTGTTCTTGTAGAAGTCCCACGTCTCCTGGGCGCCGTAGGCGGCGTCCGCGGCGGCGGTCACGTCGGTGGTGGAGCTGGAGGCGGCGCCGGTGCCCCACGTGTTGGTGGTGTTGGTGAAGAGGGTGCCGGTGCCCGAGGTGCCGTGCTTCAGGTTGTACGTCTTGTGGCTGCCGCGCCCGGCGTCGGTCAGGCTGTACGTCGTGCCCGACAGGGTCGTGTCGAGGCTGACGGTGCCCGAGTACAGGGTCTTGCCGGTGCCGGTGGCGTTCTCGATGCCCTGGTACTCGAAGAGCTTCTTGCCGGTGGCCGCGTCGGTGATGACGTGCAGCTGGTTCGGGGTGCCGTCGTCCTGGAAGCCGCCGACGATCGTCTCGTAGGCGAGGACGGGGGTGCCGGTGCCGGCCCAGATGACCTTGCGGGCACCGTCGGCGGCGGTCTTGTCGGAGCCGGCGGCCTTGGCGATGGTCAGCGCCTGCTTCTCGGCCTTGGCGGTGGAGATCTTCGGTGTGACCGTGGCGACCTTGATGGTCGCCGAGTGCGCCTTGGTGACACCCTCGGTCTTGCCCGACGGAGCGGTGTGGACGACCAGGTCGCCACCGAGGACCGGGAGGCCCGCGTAGGTGCGCTCGTAGCGGGTGTGGACCGTGCCGTCGACGTCCTTGACGACGTCCTTGACGACCAGCTTCTCCTTGGTGCCGAGGCCTATCTGCTGGGCCGTCTCGGGCGCGGCGGCCTGCTTCTCCTGGACCAGCGCGGTGCGCGCGGAGTTGGAGAGGAGCTGCGGGGCGGCCGCGAGGGGCGCCGGCTTGGCCGCGGCGGGCTGGGCGGAGGCACCGGTGCTGACACCGGTGGCGAGCAGGGCGCCTGCGGCTACCGCGGTGGCGATGGCCAGGGTGGTGCGCTTGTGACGCGCGTAGAGGGGGGTCACGCGAGCTCCTCTGTGGGGGAGTCCGGACGGTGTGGGGTTACCGACCGGAGCGATTGTGAATTGGCTGTGCTGAAGCGGCGTGAGGGAAGAGTGGCATCAGGGGCGCGTACATGTCAGGACCCCCAAGTGATGTTGGCCGGAAATCGACTGTCCGGGAAACATTGCGGCCATGTAAACGTCCACAACAGAGCGCCGCCCCGGAGTTGAAACCCCGAGGCGGCGCCCAGTTCGTGCGGCCGGAAGTGGACGGCTGGTTTTTACGGGAACGTAAGCTTCCAGCTGTTGATGTAGCCGGTGTCCTGTGCCGCCACGTCCTGGACCTTCAACTTCCAGACGCCGTTGGCGACTTCGGAGGACGCGTTGACCGTGTAGGTCGCCTGCACGTTGTCCGCCGAGTCGGACGAGCTGGAGTTCTTCAGGCGGTACGTCGACCCGTCCGGAGCCACCAGGTCGATCACCAGGTCACCGCGCCAGGTGTGCACGATGTCGACCGCGACCGCGAGGTTCGTGGGCGCGTTGCCCGTCCGCCCGGACACGGTCACCGAGGAGGTAACTGCCGCCCCGTTGTCCGGAATCGACACGTCGGCCGTGTTCTCGAACGACGTGCCGCCACCGCCGCCGCCACCGGAGCGCGCACCGACCGCCACGGCCGCCCACGCGTCCTGCACCGCCTTGTACTCGGCGCCCGTCGTGCCGTACAGCTCACCGGCCGCCGCGAGCGTCCCGGTGCGGGCCGCCGCGTAGTTGGTGGTGGACGTGAACTTCGTGGTGAGCGCGCGGTACCAGATCTGCAGCGCCTTGTCCCGGCCGATGCCGGTGACCGGAAGTCCGTCCGAGGTGGGCGAGTTGTAGCTGACGCCGTTGATGACCTTGGCGCCGCTGCCCTCGCTGAGCAGGTAGAAGAAGTGGTTGGCGATGCCCGACGAGTAGTGCACGTCGAGGTTGCCGACCCCCGAGTACCAACTGTCGGCGGAGCCGCCGTCCTTGCTCGGCTTGTCCATGTAACGCAGCGGTGTGCCGTCGCCGTTGATGTCGATCTTCTCGCCGATGAGGTAGTCGCCCACGTCGGTCGAGTTGTTGGCGTAGAACTCCACGCCGGTGCCGAAGATGTCGGAGGTCGCCTCGTTCAACCCGCCTGATTCACCGGAGTAGTTGAGCCCGGCGGTGTTGGAGGTGACGCCGTGACTCATCTCGTGGCCGGCCACGTCGATGGCGGTCAGCGGGTCCGCGTTGCCGGAACCGTCGCCGTACGTCATGCAGAAGCAGCCGTCGTCCCAGAACGCGTTGACGTACGAATTCCCGTAGTGGACACGGGAGTAGGCGCCGACGCCGTTGTTCTTGATGCCGCTGCGGCCGAAGGTGTTCTTGTAGAAGTCCCAGGTCTCCGCCGCGCCGTAGTGCGCGTCCGCGCCGGCCGTCGCCGCGTTCGACGTGGTGCTGTTGCCCCAGGTGTTGCTGGTCTGCGAGAACAGCGTGCCGGTGCCGGACGTCCCGTGGTTCAGGTTGTACGTCTTGTGGCCGCCGCGGTCGCCGTCGGTCAGGTTGTAGTTGGCGCCCGACTGGGTCGTCGTCAGCGAAACCTGGCCGCTGTACTGGGTGTTGCCCACACCGGTGGCGTTCTCGATGCCCTGGTACTCGTAGAGCTTCTTGCCGGTGGCCGCGTCGGTGATGACGTGCAGCTGGTTCGGGGTGCCGTCGTCCTGGAAGCCGCCGACGACCGTCTCGTAGGCGAGGACCGGCTTGCCGCTCGCGGCCCAGATCACCTTGCGGGCCGAGTCCGCGGCCGACTTGGTGGAGCCGAGGGCCTTGGCGCGGGAGACCGCCTGCTTCTCGGCCGCCGCCGTCGTCACGTCCGGGGTGAGGTCCGCGACCGCGATGGCCGCGTTGGTCGCCTTGATGACGCGCTCGGTGGTACCGGACTTGGCGGTGTCGACCACCAAGTCGCCGCCCAGGACCGGGAGTCCGCCGTAGGTGCGCTCGTAGCGGGTGTGGACCGTGCCGTCGGCGTCCTTGATGACGTCACGGACGACGAGCGCCTCCTTGGCGCCGAGGCCGATGTCCTTGGCCGTCGAGGTCCGCGCCGACGAGGCGTCGCGGAGCAGCTCGGCGCGCTGCGAGGGGGAGAGCGAGAGGGCCGTGTGCGCCGGATTCCCCTTGCTCGCAAGGGGGTTGGCCGGAGCGGCGGAGGAGGTCGCGCCGGCCTGGACGGCTGCGGCGAGCAGAGCGGTGACGCCGGCTACGGCGACTATGTGGGAGGTGCGTCTGCGCGAGGAATTGCTTCTCAACACTGACTCCTTCAGGACGGTCGCGGATCGCGCGACCAGGGGAGATCACAGGGATCACAGGAGTGAAGCTGTGGGGTTGCTGTGAAGCGCCAGTGGGAAGAGTGGCAGCAGCTCGCGCTTTCTGTCAGGAGCGCGTCAGGAAGTTGGCCGGAATTCGTTCGTTGTCCGGATGTTCAAGTCCGTTATCCGGAGCGTCACTTGACGCTTCTTCGACCGTGAGCGGGCGGGCTGTCGTCCGGCGCCTTCATCCGTGCACTGCCCGACGGATGCCTACCGGGTCGTGAAAGCGAGCGTCATCGGATCGGGGCTTGTCTCGCTCATGAGGTAGCCGCTGCCCGTGTGCAGGAAGAACCGCCCGTCGTCGTACAGCATGGGCACCTTGACATCGGTGCTGATCAACGAGTGCAGCGTGCTGTTGAGCGACAGCTCGTTGGGCATCTCCATCAACGTGGTGCTCTTGCCGGTGGCGGGGTCCAGGCGCAGGACCCGGGCGGGGGTGGTGGGTTCGGCCTCCTGCGCGGCGATGAGGGCCTTGCCTTCGGCGCGCACCGGAACGAGGGTCGAGTCGTCCGGGGCCGGGAAGCTGCGGATGGCCTTGCCGGTGGTCAGGTCGAAAGCGGTGATCCGGTTGCCCGCGGAGTAGTTGTGGGGGTCGCTGCCGAGGTAGGCGGTGTCGCCGCTCACGATCGTGGCGCCGCAGCCGCCGGTCTCACCGCACCCCGCGACGTAGTCGTCGCCGAGGGGGATGGTGGATCGCACCTTGCCCTCGTCGGAGACGGTGACCAACTGGTCGGCGTCCAGGCCGTCGTCGTTCTGGAGCAGGCCGAGCACGAGCGGCTCACTGGACACCAGCCAGGCGCCCTTGGCCTTCGGCACCTCGTACCGCCACGTTGCTTTGCCGGTGCCCGGATCGCGCTCGCCGACGCGGAACTTCATGCCGGCGGAGGTCTTGCAGTAGGACAGGGTGAGGAGTTCCGCACCGCCGAGGTGCTCCTCCTGAGTACAGCCGTCGGCCGGGGCGGTCCACGCGGGGGCGCCGGTGGAGGTGTCGTAGGCGGCGGACCCGTCGGGCCAACCGGCCGCCGCGACGGTGTCGCTGATCGCGACGTTCAGCCCGAGCCCGAGGCTGACGCTCTGGTCGGTGATCGGCTTCTCCCACACCTTGACGCCCTTGTTCACGTCGATCACCGCGAACCGCGTGCAGCGACCCTTGACGGTGTCCTCGGTCTGGAACACGACGGCGACGAGACCGGCGGAGGTCACGTTGCGGGAGGCCCCGCAGAGCCCGCCGGAGAGCGGGACGGTCCAGGCGCGCTTGCCGGTGGTCAGGTCGTAGCCGGTGACGGCCTGCTCGGCGCCGGTGGCGTAGGCGCGGGAGGTGAGCCAGGCTCCGGGAGTCTGGATGTAGTCGCTGGAGCTCTTCGGCTTGGGCGGGTCCACGTTCAGGAACTCCCGGCCGTTGATGGTGGTCGGGGTGGGCGTGGGGGTCGGGGAGGTGGCGCTTGCCCTGCCGTCCGAGGAGGTGGAGTCGTCGTCGCGGAGCATGAGGACCGTGCCGGTGGCGAGGAGAGCCAGGACGGCGGCCACTGCGCACAGCACGAGCGGCAGGCGCCGTCCGCGGGTGGGCGGTTGCTGAGGCGGGGGCGGGAACTGGGGCTGGGCATAAGGATTCTGAGCGTGTGGCAGAGGGCCCGGCTGCTGAGGGGGTTGGTAGGGGCCGTAGGACTGAGGGGGCTGATACGGCCCGGCCTGCTGGGGGTACGGGGGTGGCTGCGGAGGCCGGCCCTGCGAGGGAGGTGGCACTGGCGGCTGCGACATGGGGTGCTGTTCTCCTTCGCGCGGGCACATGGCCACGCGGGGCGCGACTCGGCGTGGATGACGGGAACATGTTCGCAGGTGTGATCATCCTGGCGCCACGAGGGTGGCCGGGTGCCGGCGCCCCAACTGCCGGACGGGGTCCGATCTTTCAGCCCGTCCGGTGTTCGAGGACGAGGCCGTTCAGGCCGACCGGGGGTCCGGGGGCGGAGCCCCCAGGGACGGGACGGGAAGGGGCGGAGGGGGCGGAAACCGCCCGGCGTCAGCCACCCGACCCCCGCCCGTCCCCGTGCCACGAGTTCCACAGCGCCGCATAGGCGCCCCCCGCCGCCACCAACTCCTCATGCGCCCCCAGCTCGGTCAGCAGGCCGTGCTCCATCACCGCGACCCGGTCCGCGTCGTGCGCGGTGTGCAGGCGGTGGGCGATGGCGATGACGGTGCGGCCCTCCAGTACGGCGGCCAGGGCGCGCTCCGTGTGGCGGGCGGTGGCCGGGTCGAGGAGGGCCGTCGCCTCGTCCAGGATCAGGGTGTGCGGGTCGGCCAACACCACGCGGGCCAGGGCGAGTTGCTGGGCCTGTGAGCCGTCCGTGGTCGAACCGCGGGGGCCCAGGCGGGTGTTGAGCCCGTCCGGGAGGTCCCGGACCCACTCGTCGGCGCCTACCGCCGCCAGCGCCGCCCACAACTCCTCGTCCGTGGCGGTCGGTTCGGCGATCAGGAGGTTGTCGCGGACCGAGCCCAGGAACACGTGGTGCTCCTGGGTGACCAGTACCACCTGGCGGCGCAGCGTCTCCGGTGAGAGTCCCGAGACCGGGACCCCGCCCACCGTCACCGTGCCCTCGGTCGGCGCGTCGACGCCCGCCAGGAGTCGGCTCAGCGTGGTCTTGCCGGCGCCGGACGGGCCGACCACCGCGAGGCGTTCACCCGGCCGTACGGTCAGGTCGACGCCGTGCAGTACCTCGCCGCCGCGCTCGTAGGCGTACCGCACGCCGGTCACGTCGATGCGGTCGTCCGCCGGGGCCGGGCCGTCGTCGTCGCCGTCCGCGCGGGGTGCCTGGGCGAGCCCCTCCACGCGGGCGAACGAGGCGCCGCTGCTTTGCAGTTGCTCGATCCGCATCAGGATCTGGTCCAGCGGGTCGGCGAACTGCCGCAGATACAGCGCCGCCGCGACCACCGCGCCCAGGCCCACCTCCCCGCGCCCGTGCAGCCAGCCGCCGACGAACAGCACACCCGCCACCGGGATCGCGTACGACACCTCGATCGCCGGGAAGAACACCGTCCGCAGGAACAGCGTGTACAGGCGGCTCCGCAGCGCCGTCCGTAGCGTGTCCCGGCTCGCGGTGACCCGTCGCTCCTGGAGCCGGAACGCCTCCACCGTGCGGGCCCCGGCCACGGTCGCCGTGAGGCTCTCGGCGACCTCCGAATTGGCCTCGCCCTCCGCGAGATAACCGTCCCGGGCCCGGCGCAGATACCAGCGCAGCGCGAACCAGATCGGCGTCAGACCCAGCACCCCGAACAGCCCGAGCAGCGGGTCGAGCGCGAACACCGCGCCCATCACGAACAGCGCCTGCACCGAGCAGACCAGCAGTTCGGGGCCGACATCGCGCAGGGTCGTGCCCACGATCGCCACGTCCGCCGTGCCGCGCGCGGTCAGGTCACCCGTCCCGGCCCGCTCCACCACCGACGCGGGCAGCGCCAGCGCCCGGTCGACGAAGTCCTCCCGCACCCGCGCCAGCGTGCGCTCACCGAACCGGTGCCCCACGTACCGCGCCCAGCGCGCCAGCAGCAACTGGGCCAGCGCGCACGCCACGATGACCAGCGCCAGCCGGTCCACCGTGCTCACCCCGGCCCCGGCCCGCACCTCGTCCACGATCCGCCCGAGCAGCCACGGCCCGGCGAGCCCGGCTCCGGCGGCCAGCGCGTTCACGACGAGCACGACGGCGAACGCCCGCCGGTCCGCCCGTACGAGCCGGAGCGCGGCCCGCCGTACGTCCGCCCGTTCCGCGACGGGCAGTTGGCCCTTGGCCAGTGAGGACCGCGTCCCCTTCGCCAACGAGGACTGCGTCACCGTACGACCTCTTCCTCTTCCGTGTCCCGGGCCACCAGCGCGCGGTAGCCGGGCTCGTAGTCCAGTAGCCCGCGGTGTGTGCCGCTGGCCGCGACCTTGCCGTCGACCAGGTAGTGCACGGTGTCCGCGTGGTCCAGGACCAGCGGGGACGTCGTGGTCACCACCGTCGTACGGCCCGTGCGCTCCGCGTGCAGCCGTCGCGCGACCGCCGCCTCCGTGTGCGCGTCGAGCGCCGAGGTCGGCTCCACCGCGAGCAGCACCTCGGGCTCGGCGAGCAACGCCCTTACCAGCCGAACCCGTTGACGCTGTCCCCCGGAGAGACTGCGCCCCTGCGCGGCCACCGCCGAGTCGAGACCCTCCGGCAACCCCTGCACGATGTCGTCGGCGGCGGACGCGCGCACGGCCTTCGCCAACGCCTCCGCCGACCGCTCGTGGCGCCCCGACACGACCTCCGTCAGCGGTCCGGCGAACAGGTCGGCCTCGTTGTCGGCGACCAGGATCCGCGCCCGCACCTGCTCCAGCGGAATCCCGTCGAGCCGCACCCCGCCCCAGGTCGCCAGTGACGGCGCGTACCGCCCGAGCCGGTCGACCACGGCCAAAGTGTCGCCGGGCCGCGCCCCGACCAGCGCGGTCAGCCGCCCCGGCAGCACCCGCACCCCCGAGTCGGGATCGTGCAGGACGGCCGGTTCGGCGGGAGCGGCCAACTCCCCCTTGTCCGGCACGGGTTCGAGCCGCAGCAGTTCTACGACCCTGCGCGCGGCCACCACGCCCCGGCTCAACTCGTAGACCATCTGCACGAAGAACGCCACCGGGCCGATCAGCACCGCGACATAGCCGTACACGGCGACCAACTCGCCGATGCTGAGCTGCCCTTGGGCCGCCAGCCGGGCCGCGAGCCAGGTCACCACGGCGAGGAACAGCGTCGGCAGCCCGACCCCGATCGCCTGCACCCAGCTCGCCACCGCGCCCACCCGGTAGCCCTGCGCGCGCAGCCGCTGCGAGTCACCGCGGAACGCGTCCGCGAACAGCCCTTTGCCGCCAAGGCCGTTGAGGACCCGCAGGCCGCCCGCGAGGTCACCGATGCGCGCGGTCAGCACGCTCTGCCGCTCCCGGTACTCCGTCTCCACGCTCTGCAACCGCAGCGTCAACGGCCCTGCGAGCAAGGCGATCACCGGCACACCCAGCAGCACTACGGCGGCCAGCGGCGCCGAGATCGACAGCAGCACGCCCGCGACCACGCCGTAGACGACGAGGGCGCCGAAGCCCGGGCCGACGACGGTGAGGGACTGGGCGATCGTCCACACGTCGCCGACACCGGTGGTGATCACCTCACCGGCCTGCGCGCGGCGGGAGAGCACGGCGCCGAGCCGGACCGTCTGGCCGACGATCAGCTTGACCGTGCGGAAGTTGGCGTCGATCCGGACCCGGGTCATCGTGCGGTGCCGCATGATGCTCAGCCAGGAGTTGACCGCGCCGACCACGAACAGCACCCCGGTCCACCAGGCCAGCGCGCCCATGTTCCCCGGCACCAGCCCGTCGTCGACGGCCCGGGACATCAGATACGGCGCCGCCGCCATCAGCACCATCCACACACTCGACAGCAGCGCCCCGGACACCGCCCGCCCCGGCTGCCGCCGCACCAGCCACCACAGGAACCGCCAGCCGCCCCGACAGTCGGGTGTCCCGGGATCCTCGTACGCGTCGATCATGTGCCTCCTTGCTCGGGCTGCCGGGAGCGCGCAGCCGTGAGCGATCCGGGGGTGGTTGGAGGCAAAGAAGATTACCGAGCGTGAGCGCGGTTGCCCATCGAATATCGGCCGCCGCATGCCAAGGGGCCGGCACGCGGGATGCGCGTACCGGCCCCAACAGGTGTTCGTCCGCTCGTCCGCCGGGAGTTACCCCTGGGCGGCCCTACGGCGGCGCATCCACCACACGAGCACTCCGCCCGCCACGGCGAGGACGCCGGCGATGCCCGAGATCAGGCCGATCGGGGCGTCGTTGCCGGTGTGGGCGAGGTCGCCGCCGGGGTCGTTCGGTGCGGGTGTCGTGGGTGCCGGTGCCGGGGTGCTCCCGCCGCCTCCGCCACTGTGGGTCGGGGTGGGCGTCGGCTTCCCGGTGTGGGTCGGGGTGGGTGTCGGGGCCGGGGTGGGGGTGGACGTGCCGGTGTCGTCGGCGGCCGTGTTCGCGCCGAGGAGCAACTGCCCCGTCGTGTCGGTGTTGTCGGTGAGGGTCTTCACGCTGGTCCGCGTCTGCCGGGGCAAGTAGCGGTGCTGGGCGGTGAATTGGACCTTGCCGACGTTCTGCTTGGGCTGCTTGGAGAGGTCGACGCCGCCCACGATGTAGACCTGCACGGTGCCGTTCGCGTCGGGGACGTCGTAGGTGAACTCGCCGTGCGTGTAGATGTTCCGGTACTTCTGGAACAGCGCCTCGCGGGTCCAGTTCTGGTTGGGCGCGCGCAGCGGCCAGCGCGTGGCGTCGCCACTGTTGATGATGGCGTGGTAGTCGGTGGGCGACTTGGCGTCCTGCTGGCGGATGTACTCGGCGGCGACGCGCGCGGTGTAGACGCGGCGCAGATCGGCGTACTGGGGCGCGGTGTTGATGGTCTTCTCCACCGCGGGCACGATCATCGAGTCGATGACCCGCTGGGCCGCCTTGGTCGTGGCCTCGTCCGGGGTGCAGATCGGCTCGCCGGGACCCTGGGTGACCGTGGTCTGCGCGGTCGACTTCAGGCGCAGCGGGGTGTCGAGGATGTAGATGCCGCCGTCCTGCTCACGGACCTGCGCGGTCTTCGGCTCGATCCAGTTGCGCAGCCCGGGCATGCACGGCTTGCCGTTCTCCTTGGGGAGAGCCGCCCAGTAGCGCTTGCCGAGGTCGGTCGCGGGGTCCATGGCCTTGTAGAAGTCGTGCTTCATCTGGAGATCGGCCTCCAGCAGCACCCGACCCGCGTCCGTCCTGCCGAACTTGGCGTCCATGATGCGGTCCGGCTCGTCCGGGTTGAGGTTGACCCAGAACTTGTCCGGGGTCAGCGCGAGCCAGGTGAAGAACGCGTCCGAGATCAGCTGGGAGTTGGCCTTGCCGCCCCAGCCGGACTGCTCGGTGGGGTCCTCCTTGGCGTCGAACGCGAAGTCGACACCCTTGCCCTTGACCGGCTTGCCGACGTACTTCAGGTCCAGCGTCGAGAAGTCGACACCGCCCGGACCGCGCGGCAGACCACCCGGGTTGGCGGCGTTCTTGGCGTTCAGGAAGTCCGCCATGGTCTTCGGCGTAGGCCGCGACTCCCGGATCAGATCGGTGAGCCCGCCGCGCGTGGAACCGGACTGGCCGGGCGGCTGCATCAGCCCGCTGGTAGCGCGCTGTCCGCCGGCCTTGGGCGCCAACTCCACCCGGTCGGAACGGTAGTTGTACTCGGTGACCCGGTCACCGGCCAACTGCCGCATGTTCCCCAGGAACTTCTTCGCGTCCGCCTTCTGCGGCTCGGCGAAGACGTACTTGACCTTGCTGTCCTTCCAGGCCGGGTCCTTGGCCCACGCCAGGTCCTTGGGCACCTGCGTGCGGTCCGGGCTGCCGTTGGACTTGATCTCCAGGATCTGCTTCGTGCGCGTGTTGTACGCGTCGAGCTTGCGCCGGTAGGTCTTGCCGGTGTCGGGGTCCTTGAACTCGACCTCCTTCTGGCAGATCCACTCCGGCCCGACCAGCCCGTGATCCTTGATCACCTTCTGCTCGAAGGCCTTGCCGCGCGGGTCGTTCCCGGAGTTCGGGAGGAACACGGAGTCCCGATAGTCAATGAAATTCGGGTACTTGTCCTTCTGCTGGAGCCACCTCCACCAGACCCGGTCGGGCTGCGTCGCCGGAGCCTTGGTCAGCTCGGACAGCGCGGTCTGCTTCGCGGCGGACGGCGCCCCGAGCCCGTCCCACTCCTTGGCCGGATTGACGTACGAGTAGTCGTCCCACTGGGCGGTGGCGCGCGACGCGTCGAACTGCGGCAGCCCCGTGGTCGGGCGGGTGTTGCTCGGCAGGCCGTACAACTCGGCACAGCGCTTGCCCGGGTCCAGCGGCCTCGGCGCGGCATCCGCCGCCGTGCTGCCCGGAAGCCCGGTGAGCGCCATGACCGAGGCGCACGCGAGCGCGACGACCGACCGCCGCAGTGCGCGCAACCGCCGGTGGCGTATGGGTGTGTGCACGTGAAGTCCCCGTGGGGGCCCGTAGGCATGGGGTGTTCGCGGCACCAGGGGCCCCCGTGGTCGATGTGGCGCCGACGAACGGACCACACGCTAGACACGCCCATGTACATGACGAAGCCGATCCGCGCTTCGGTGACCGGGTCAACTCGCCTTCTCCACAGGGTGTTCACAGGTTGGCGCGGGCTCGCGGCATACGCTCGGCCGCATGAGTCCCGTATCTCCCGAAACCCGGGTGGACCCTCGTCACAGCGGACACGCCCATCTGGTTGTGGTCCAGCCGCCCTTCGCGCCTCCGCTACGACCCGAGGAGCGACCGTCCGTCGCGGCGCATGACCCGGAGGCGGCGAGGGCGGCTGTGTTGTCGCTGTCGTCGGTCGCGGGGATTCGCCGTGAGGAGACGCCGTCCCGGCTGGGGCATCCCGAAAGCCCTGCGGATCGGGGGGAGTTGGACGTCGTGCGTGCGGCTGCGTGGGGGGCCACGGTGAAGGTGACGGACCCCGCGCTCGTCGAGGACGGGGTGTTGTCCAGCGCGCTGGAGGACGAGTTCCGGGCCCAGAAGAAGAGGCATCCCGACGCCCGGATCGTCGCCGTCTGTGAACGGGACTTCGGGGCGGCCTACTTGAAGATTCTGGTCGCGGTGCCGGGGGCTCCGGACTTGGTGATCGAGGGCTTCGACGAACTGGAGGTCGCCGGGGACCTCCGGGCCACGCTGACGGCTGCGGGCGGCGACCCAGGTCAACTGGTCGACGATGACGAGGACTTCACCGACTACGACGGTCTGCTGCACGTGCTGACCGGTGGCGCGCTGTCCGTCTACGTGGACGAGGAGCGCGTCGAGTCGACGTTCGTCGTCGAGCGCGACGAGGAGGGCGAGGCGAGCATCGGGGAGGTGTGGTTTTCCTGAGCCCCGCTACTTGCTCTGCAACTTCCCCAGCGGGTCGGGGTCTTGCTCCAGCGCGGCGCCCGCCGTCTGCCAGTCGGTGTTCCCGGTGTCTTCGGGGTACAGGGCGCTGTGCAGGAAAGCCGTGGTGAGGTGCTGGAGCAGGGCGACGCGGGCCGGGTTTTCGTCGGTCGTCCCGGCTACCTCGTATCCGGGGATGCCGCCGAGTGAGTGCTCCGCGCCGTAGAGGGTGAGCAGGGTCTTGTTGCCGGGGCTGTAGGTGTACGGGTCGGTGAACCAGTCCGGGCCGCGGGTGGAGAGCTGGGACTGGTCGTGGTCACCGGCGACGATCAGTGCCGGTGGGGTCATCGTGGTGAACGACGGCCTCATGAAGGGGAGTTGCTCGGCGGCGAACGGGGTCAGGTCGTCGCCCAGGCCGGTCAGGGCGAGGAGTACGCCCGCCTTGACGCGGGGGTCGGACAGGTCCTCGCCGGGTGCGCCGTCGGGGTCGAGGACGCGGGCGCCCAGCAGTGTGCTTGCTGTTTGGGCTCCCCAGGAGTGGCCGGCCACGGCGATGCGATGGCGGTCGAGGCGTCCCGCGAGACCCGGCACGGAGGCTTCCAGGACGGCGAGTTCGTCCAGTACGCGCTTGAGGTCCTCGATGCGGATGCGCCAGATCTCCGGGAACCGGGGGTCCTCGTGCGGGATGCCGAGCGTTCTTGAGTCGAGGTGGGTGGGCTGGACGACCACGAAGCCGTGCGCGGCCCAGTGGTCCGCCGGCGGGGCGTAGCCGTCCATCGACCAGCCGAAGCCGTGCGAGAAGACGACGACGGGCAGATCACCGCCGGTCACGGGTGCGGAGACGCGGACCTGGAGGTCCTCGCCGCGGCCCGGGGCGGGCAGGATCACCGGCTTCACAGACACGATCGCGGGGTGCGAGTCGGACATGGCTGTGCTTCCGTTCCGGTTGTTGTCCGGTTGTTGTCCGGTGGGCCTCAGCGGCGGCGCAGGGTCGGGTCGAGGAGTGCCGGCGGGGTGTCGTTCTTCTCGTGGGCGGCGAGGTCGGTGCCGGGGGCGACGATCGTGTCGATCGCGTCGAGTACGTCGGCGGAGAGCGCGGTGTCGGTGGCGGCGAGCTGGGTGTGCAGGTGGTCCAGGGTTCGCGGGCCGATCAGCGCGCTGGTCACGGCGGGGTGCGCGGTGACGAAGCCGAGCGCGAGCTGGATCATCGTGAGGCCGGCCTCGTCGGCGACCTTGGCCAGCTGTTCGACGGCGTCGAGCTTGGCGCGGTTGGCGGGGACGGCGGTGTCGAAGCGCTGGGGCATGCACGCGGAGCGGCTGGTGGTGACCTCCCGGCCCTCGCGGATCGCGCCGGACAGCCAGCCCGAGGCGAGCGGGCTCCAGGCCAGGATGCCGAGGCCGTACTCCTCGGTCACCGGCAGGACGTGGGTCTCGATGCCGCGCTGGAGGATCGAGTAGCTGGGCTGCTCGGTGACGAAACGGCCCAGGTGGTTCTCCCGGGCGGCCCACTGCGCCTGGACGATGCGGTGTGCGGGGTAGGTCGAGGAGCCGAAGTAGCGGATCTTTCCCGCGCGTTGGAGATCGGTCAGCGCGGAGAGGGTCTCCTCGTCGCTGGTGCGCGGGTCCCAGCGGTGGATCTGGTACAGGTCGACATGGTCGACGCCGAGCCTGCGCAGGCTGTTGTCCAGCTCGGTGACCAGCCAGCGGCGCGAGGCGCCCTGGTGGTTGCGCTCCTCGCCCATCGGCAGGCTCGCCTTCGTGGCCAGCACGATGTCGTCACGGCGGCCGGCGATGGCCTTGCCGAGCAGTTCCTCGGACTCGCCGCCGCTGTACGCGTCCGCGGTGTCGATGAGATTGACCCCGCCCGCGAGAGCGGCGTCGACGATGGCGGTGACCTCCTCCTGCGTCGTCCGCCCGATCCTGCCGAAGTTCATGGCGCCGAGCGCGAGGGCGCTGACCTGTACGCCGGTGCGGCCGAGGGTGCGGTATTGCATGGCTGTGTCCTCCAGGATGCATAAATGGAACCCCGTTCCGGAAACGATACGGAACGGGGTTCCGGTTAGCAAGTGGGGAGGGGTGGGGGGTGAGGTGCGTTGGCGGCTTGCGGTGCGTCGTGGCTGGTCGCGCAGTTCCCCGCGCCCCTGAAGACGCCGGCCCGCCGTGGGTTTTCGGGTAGGGGTGTGCGGCCTGGCGCGGAAGCGCCGGTACGCGTCAGCGTGCCCCAAAGGGGCGCGGGGAACTGCGCGACCGGCCCCCACCGGCCGGCAGCCGAAAAACTGCCCAACTCGCGGAGCGTGCTTACGCCAAGCTGTCCCGCCACGCCCGGTGCAGATCCGCGAACCGCCCCGTCCCCGCGATCAGTTCGGCCGGGGTGCCGTCCTCGACGACCCGCCCGTGTTCCATGACCAGCACCCGGTGCGCGATCTCGACCGTGGACAGTCGGTGCGCGATCACGACCGCCGTACGGCCGCGCAGGACCGTCGACATGGCGCGCTGCACGGCCTGTTCGCCCGGGACGTCGAGGGAGCTGGTCGCCTCGTCGAGGATGAGCACGGCCGGGTCGGCGAGCAACGCCCGAGCGAACGCGACGAGTTGGCGCTGACCGGCCGAGATACGGCCGCCCCGCTTGCGTACGTCCGTGTCGTAGCCGTCGGGCAGTGCGCTGATGAAGTCGTGCGCGCCGATCGCCTTCGCGGCCCGCTCGATCTCCTCGCGGGGTGCGTCCGGGCGGCCGATCGCGATGTTCTCGGCGACCGTGCCGGAGAACAGGAACGCCTCCTGCGTCACCATCACCACCCCGCGCCGCAGTTCGGGCGCGGACAGTTCGCGCAGGTCGACGCCGTCGAGCAGCACCCGCCCGTCCGAGGGGTCGTAGAAGCGGGCGAGGAGCTTGGCCAAGGTGGACTTGCCCGCGCCCGTCGAGCCGACGACGGCGACCGTCTGGCCGGCCGGGAGGGTGAGGTCGAAGACGGGTAGCACCTCGCCGCCGGTGCGGTAGGCGAAGCGGACGCCGTCGAAGACGACTTCGCGGCCGGGTTGGTCTGTCTCAAGTTCCGGGAGTTGGACGGGTGTTGAGGGTTCGGGGACCGACGGGGTCTGGGCCAGCAGGCCCGCGATCTTCTCCAGGGAAGCCGCGGCCGACTGGTACGAGTTGAGGAACATGCCGAGCCGGTCGATGGGGTCGTAGAGCCGCCGTAGGTACAGGACCGCGGCTGCCAGCACGCCCAACTCCAGGGTGCCGTCCGCGACTCGGGTCGCGCCCCAGAGCACGATCACCGCGACGGCCGTGTTGGCGACCAGGCGGGAGCCGGTGACATAGCGGGCCATCTCCAACAGGGCGTCTCCGTTGGAGCGTTCGTGCTGTTGGTTGAGGACCCGGAAGTCGGCGTCGTTCACGTCCTCGCGGCGGAACGCGCGGACCGGGCGGATGCCGTTCATCGTCTCGACGAACTTCACGATCACGCGCGCGATCGCCGTGGAACGGACCGCGTACACCCGTACCGCGCGCCGCTGGTAGACCCGTACCAGCAGGTACAACGGCACGAAGGACGCCACCGCGACCGCGCCGAGACCCAGGTCCAGCCAGAGCAGCATCGCCGAGATGTACACGAACGACAGGACGACCGTGATCAGCTCCTGGAGTCCCTCGCTGAGCAGCTCGCGCAGGGCCTCGATGTCCGTGGTGGAACGGGAGATGAGCCGGCCGGACGTGTACCGCTCGTGGAAGTCGATGCTGAGCGCCTGCGCGTGCCGGAAGATACGGCCGCGCAGATCGAGCAGTACGTCCTGGTTGACGCGGGCGGAGGCGCCGATGAAGGCGTACTGGAGTCCGCCGGAGAGCAGCGCACAGAGCAGGTAGCCCGCTCCTACGGCGATCAGCGGGCCGTGGTCGTCCTTCCGGAACGCCGGTACCGCGCGGTCGATGGCGTACGCCACGAGGAGCGGGCCCACCTGTACGGCCGCCTGTTGGAGCAGCAGGAGGAGGGTCGTGACGGTGACCCGTGCCTTCATCGGCGCGAGCAGGGAACGCAGGAGGGTGGCGGTCGCGCCCGGGGGAGTGGGCAGGGTGTCGTGGTCGAACGGGTCGCCTGCGGCGGGCTTGTGCGGGTGCGGGGATTCGGGCTCGTGGTCGTCGTCGCCGGTGGTGGGGGTGGAGGTGGTCGTCGCGGTCATCGTTCGTCCCCCTGGTGCTCGGCGCCCGACATGAGGTGCGTGTACTCCGCGTTCGTCCGGAGGAGTTCCTGGTGCGTGCCTACCGCCGTGATGCGGCCGTCGGACAGCAGGGCCACGCGGTCGGCGAGCAGCACCGTGGACGGGCGGTGGGCCACGATCAACGCGGTTGTGTCGGCGAGGACTTGGCGGAGGGCTGCCTCAACGGCCGCCTCCGTGTGGACGTCCAGTGCGGAGAGCGGGTCGTCGAGGACCAGGAAGCGGGGTTTGCCCACCACTGCCCTTGCCAGGGCGAGGCGTTGGCGTTGGCCGCCGGAGAGGCTCAGGCCCTGTTCGCCCACCTGGGTGTCTGTGCCCTGGGGCAACGCGTGCGTGAAGTCGGCCTGTGCGACTGCCAGTGCGCGCTCCAACTCCGGTTGTCCCGCGCCCTCTTCGGCTCCCATGAGTACGTTCTCCCCGACGCTGGCCGAGAACAACGTCGGTTCCTCGAAGGCCACGGCCACGAGGGCGCGCAGCGTTTCCCGGGGCATGGCGGTGATGTCCTTGCCGTCCAGGGTGATCTGGCCGGAGGTCACCTCGTGGAGGCGGGGGACGAGGGCGGTGAGGGTGGTTTTGCCGGTGCCTGTTGCGCCTACCAGGGCCATGGACTCGCCGGGTTTGATGTGCAGGTCTATGCGGTCGAGGGTGGGTGGGGAATCAGGCGGGGCGTCTGGGTAGCGGAAGGAGACGGAGGAGAAACGGATGCCATCGTTGTCGGGTGCGGGACCGTGGGGGCTGGTCGCGCCCCGCGGCGGAGCCGCATATCGATACAGCCCCGCGCCCCTTTGGGGCGCGGCCCCCAAGGGCGCCTCCGCCTCCGGGGTTTCATCCATCACCTCGAAATAGCGCTCCGTCGCCGTTGCCGCTTCCTGGCTCATCGCCAGCAGGAAGCCGATCGACTCCACCGGCCAACGCAACGCGAGTGCCGTCGAAAGGAACGCCACCAACGTGCCCGCCGACAGCCCCCCGTCCGCGACCTGCACCGTCCCCACCACCAGCGCCGCCCCGAGCGCCAGTTCGGGCAGGGTGACGATGACGCCCCAGATCGTGGCGAGGAGCTGGGCCTTGCGGAGTTCGGTGCCGCGCAGGGTGCGGGACAGGTCGCGGAAGGCGCGGGCCTGGGTGCGGTGGCGGCCGAAGCCCTTGATGATGCGGATGCCGAGCACGCTCTCCTCGACCACCGTCGTCAGGTCGCCGACCTGGTCCTGGGCGAGGCGTGCCACATGCGCGTACCGCTGCTCGAAGATCACGCACATGACGATCACCGGGACGGCGGGCCCCAGGATCACCAGCCCCAGCGTCCAGTCCTGGAGCAGCATGATGATCACGCCCACCAGGATCGTCACGCCGTTGACCAGCAGGAACGTCAGCGGGAAGGCGAGGAACATGCGGAGCAGCATCAGGTCGGTGGTGCCCCTGGAGAGGAGCTGGCCCGAGGGCCATCGGTCGTGGAAGGACACCGGCAGGCGTTGCAGATGGCGGTACAGATCCGCCCGCATCTCCGCCTCGACCCGCGACAAGGGCCGGGCCACCAGCCATCGCCGCAGCCCGAACAAGACCGCTTCCGCGATCCCGAGCAGCAGCAGATACAGCGCCCCGAGCCACACGCCCGCCGTGTCCCGGTCGGCGACCGGCCCGTCCACCATCCACTTCAGGACGAGCGGGAACACCAGCCCCGTACACGACGCGACGACGGCGACCCCGGCCGCGGCGAACAGCCGTACCCGCACGGGGCGGACGTACGGCCACAGCCGCGCGAGCGTACGGACGGCGGATCGGTCGGGGTGGTCCTCGGCGGAGGCGGGTGTCGTGGTCATCACGGGCGAGCCTACGGACCACCACTGACAGTGCCCACCGAGTTTTGGCCGGACCCGGATCCGCCGTTGGTCCTACGACCTGGGTGTTCGGGGGTCGTAGCGGCACATCAAGGGGAGTCGTAGTCGCGCATCAACCGATCGGTTGATGGCCGGTCGAGCGCGATGGCCGATGTGCCGGGACCGTCCCCGGCGGGACCCTCGGAACATGCCAGCCACACCAGTCATCGAAGTCAGCGCACTACGGAAGTCCTACGGCGGCCGGGCCGTCGTCGACGGGGTCTCGTTCGCCGTCGAGGAGGGCGAGATCTTCGGGATCCTCGGCCCGAACGGCGCCGGCAAGACCACCACCGTCGAGTGCGTCGAGGGCCTGCGGGTCCCCGACGCGGGCCGGGTCCGGGTCACCGGCCTCGACCCCGTCGCCGACCACGAAGAGGTCGCCCGGGTCCTCGGCGCCCAGCTCCAGGAGAGCGAGCTCCAGGCCAAGCTCACCGTCCGCGAGGCGCTGGAGCTGTACGCGCCCTTCTATCCGCACCCCGCCGACTGGCGGCCACTGGCCGAACGCCTGGGCCTGACCTCCAAGTTGACCACCCGCTTCGCGAAGCTGTCCGGCGGGCAGAAGCAGCGCCTGTTCATCGCGCTCGCGCTGATCGGCAACCCCCGCGTCGTCGTCCTCGACGAGCTCACCACCGGCCTCGACCCGCGTGCCCGCCGTGACACCTGGCAGCTGATCGAGGACGTGCGGGCGAGCGGGGTCACCGTCCTGCTCGTCACGCACTTCATGGAGGAGGCGCAGCGGCTGTGCGACCGGATCGCCGTGATCGACAAGGGGCGGGTGGCCGCCCTGGACACCCCGGACGGGCTGATCCGGCGCTCGGCGGGCTCCACCGTCATCAGCTTCACGCCCTCCGCGGCACTGGACGACGGTGACCTGAACGCGCTCCCCGCGCTCACGTCCGTCACGCACAAGGACGGCCGGATCACCCTTTCCGGCTCCGACGAGACCGTCAACGCGGTCCTCACGCTGCTCGCCCGCAACCACATCACCGCCCACCAACTCCGGGTCTCCGACGCCACGTTGGACGACGCGTTCCTGGACCTGACGGAGGTCTCCGCATGAACACCGCAGTCCTGCGCACCGAGTTGAAGCTCTTCCGCCGTGAACCGGGCGCCCTCTTCTGGATCCTGCTCTTCCCGACCCTGCTGCTGGTGATCCTGGGTTCCATCCCGGGCTTCCGCCACCACGAGGCCGACCTCGGGGGCCTGCGCACGATCGACGTGTACGTCCCGGTCGCCGTCCTCCTCGGCATGATCGTCGGCGCGCTCCAGTCGATGCCGCAGAACCTCACCGGTTACCGCGAACGCGGCATCCTCCGCCGCATGTCCGCCACCCCGGTCCGGCCCACCGCTCTGCTCTCCGCCCAGATGGTGGTCTACGGCGCGGCGGCCCTCGTCTCCGCCCTGCTCGCGCTGATCGTCGGCCGGCTCGCCTTCGACGTACGCCTCCCGAAGCAGCCCGGCGGCTATCTCCTCGCCCTGCTCCTCGCGATCCTGGCCGCGCTCGCGCTGGGCGCGGTGGTCTCCGCGCTGTCCCGGACCACGAAGATCGCCGGTGCGATCGGGTCGGCCGTGTTCTTCCCGATGATGTTCTGCGCGGGCGTCTGGATCCCGGTGAACTCCATGCCGGACGTCATGGCCCGCATCGTCGGCTACACCCCGTTCGGCGCCGCCGCCGAGGCCCTGAACCGGGCGGCGGCCGGGAACTGGCCGGGCTGGGCGCACCTGGGCGTGCTCGTGGCCTGGACCGTACTGCTGACGGCCGGCGCCTCGCGCTGGTTCCGCTGGGAGTAGGGGGCGGGCCGTGCAGACTGGGGAGATGACCACCAAGGACGGGCAGATCGAGCGGCGCTGGGAGCAGCTGCACACCTGGGGACCGTACGGGCTGCTCGGCATCAGTGTCGTCCTCGCGCTCGCCTCCTCCGGTCTGTTCGACTACTCCGCCGCCCAGTGGTGGACCGGCTGGTCCCTGGCCGGTGCCGCGCTCGTCCTCCAGCTGTGGTGGCACGGCACCCGTTCCCGCCGTCCGGGTCGTGGCCGGGTCCCGTCGCGGGCGGGGACGGCGTACTACGTCGTCCGCTGGGCCATCGCCTTCGTCCTCACCTGGATCGACCCGTTCTTCGCGTTCTATGCCGCCTCCGGCTTCATGGACGCCGACGAACTGATCCCGGGCACGGTGGCGCAGCGGGTCGGACTGTTCGCCAGCGCGGTCACCGTGGCCGGAGCGCAGGCCGGTGGGCTGCCGTTCGGGAGCGGGCTCCAATGGGTCCTCTTCGTGGCGCTCGTGGCCGTCAACTCCGCTCTGCAGATGGCGATCGCGCATCTCACCCAGCAGGAGGCGCAGCGCTCTCACGAGCGCACCGAGACCATCAGCGAACTCGAACGCACCAACACCGCCCTGCAACAGGCCCTCGACGAGAACGCCGCCCTGCACGCCCAACTCCTCGTCCAGGCAAGGGAAGCCGGGGTCGCCGATGAACGCCGCAGGCTCGCCGCCGAGATCCACGACACCATCGCCCAGGGCCTGACCGGCATCATCGCCCAGCTCCAAGTCGTGGCCAACGCACCCGACTTGGCGACCGCCCGCACGCACCTCGACCGTGCCTCCGACCTCGCCCGGCACAGCCTCGGTGAGGCCCGCCGCTCCGTGCAGAACCTCGCGCCCATCGCGCTGGAGAACGACGGACTGCCCGAGGCCCTGAAGAACACGGTCGCCGAGTGGGGCGAACGCACCGGCGTCCGCGCCGAGTTCACCGTCACCGGCACCACCGAGCAGCTCCACGACGAGGTCTCCGCAACCCTGCTGCGCATCGCCCAGGAGGCCCTGTCGAACGCGGCCCGGCACGCCCGGGCCACCCGCGTCGGCGTGACCCTCTCCTTCATGGGCGACGAGGTCATCCTCGACATCCGCGACGACGGCCAGGGCTTCGACCCGCTCGCCCTCCCCGACCGCACCCGCACCGGCGGCTTCGGCCTCGACGGCATGCGCGCCCGCGCCGAACGCATCGCCGGCTCCCTCACCATCGAGGCCGAGCCCGGTCACGGCACGGCCCTCTCGGCTCGCGTACCGTTGGTCCGCCATGAGTGACGAGTTGCTGATCTCCCTGCTGATCGTCGACGACCATCCCGTCGTACGGGACGGTCTGCGCGGCATGTTCGAGTCCGCGCCCGGATTCCGCGTCCTGGGCGAGGCGTCCAACGGCGTCGAGGCCGTGGAGCGGGCCGCCGACCTCGACCCCGACGTCATCCTGATGGACCTGCGGATGCCGGGCGGCGCGGGCGTCGACGCCATCCGCGAGCTGACCCGCCGCGCCGCCCGCGCGAAGGTGCTCGTCCTGACGACGTACGACACCGACTCCGACACGCTCCCCGCGATCGAGGCGGGCGCGACGGGCTATCTGCTGAAGGACGCCCCGCGCGACGAACTCTTCACCGCGGTCCGCGCGGCGGCGGAGGGCCGCACTGTCCTCTCACCCGCCGTCGCCTCCCGCCTGGTCTCCGCGGTCCGCAGCCCCCAGTCCCCGGGCAACGAACCGCTCTCCGCCCGCGAACGCGAGGTCCTCGCCCTGGTCGCCAAGGGCACCTCGAACCGCGAGATCGCCCGCGAACTCTTCATCAGCGAGGCGACCGTGAAGACCCATCTCACCCACCTGTACGGCAAGTTGGGCGTCAAGGACCGCGCGGCGGCGGTCGCGGTGGCGTACGACCGGGGGATTCTCGGCTAGCTCGGATACGGGAGAAGACCGGAGGCGATCTTCTCCCAGGCCGCCTTCAGCTCCGCGAGCAACTCCGGCTTGTCGGGGGCGAGATCGGCCCGTTCGCGGATGTCGGCGCCGAGGTCGAAGAGGTGGTCGTCGCCGTCCTCGTCCTGGTAGTACTTCCAATCGCCGCAGCGCCCGGTTGGCCCGCACTCGCCAGAACAGGTCCCGCTCGGGCGGCTGTTCGCCCTTCAGCAGGTAGCCCGCGAGGCTCGTGCCGTCCAGCGGGTACGCCGGGTCGGGGCGGGCACCGGCCGGCTCCAGGAAGGTCGCGGTCCAGTCGGGGGAGAAGTTCGGCTCGTGGCTGACCTGGTCGCCGTCGATGCGGTGCGGCCAGCGCACGATCGTCGGGACCCGGATGCCGCCCTCCTGGAGCACGAATTTCTCGCCGCTCAACGGCCAGAGGTACGACCAGCGTTCACCGCCGTTGTCGCCGGCGAAGTACACCAGGGTGTTCTCCTCCTGTTGTTGGCGATCGGCCGCCGTAGGAGGAGAGGTCGGCCCAGCCGAGGTCGTCGCCGAGGATGACGAGGAGGTTGGGACGCTTGCCGGGGGCGGCGGGGCGGGCCTTGAACGGGCGCTCGGCAGGGGCGGATTCGGCGGCCTCGGCGGTGGCGGCCGTACCGGCGACGGCGGTCACGGCACCGCCGCCGACGAGGCCGCCGAAGGCACGGCGGGATATCTCAGGCATGGGCAGCAGTCGATCAGTGGGCCCGATGTCCTGGCCAGGAGTACGACGTGGATTTCAGCGGCCCGAAACGTTGCCTCAGCAGGGTTTCAGCCAACCCTCAGCAACAGCACAGCCCGCGCCGGCACCGTGATCGCCGCCCCCGCCCGATGCACCACCCCCGGCGCCTCCCCCTGCTCCTCCCGTGACGTGTCGACGACCACCTCGTACCGCTCCGCCCACGGCGGCCCCGGCAGCACGAAACTCACCGGCCGGTGGCCCGCGTGCAGGACGGCGAGGAAGCTGTCGTCGACGATCGGGGCGCCGCGTTCGTCGCGGCCGGGGATGTCCCGGCCGGAGAGGTACATGCCGAGGGTGGCGGCGGGCGCGTACCAGTCGCGTTCCGTCATCTCCGTGCCGCGCGCGGTGAACCAGGCCAAGTCCCTTATGCCGTCCGCCGAATGGGCCCGCCCGGAGAAGAACGCCCGGCGCCGCAGCACCGGATGGCGGTGGCGCAGCTCGATCAGCCGGGCGGTGAGGTCGGTCAGCGCCGCCCAGCCGGGGTCCTCCCGCAGGCCCCAGTCCACCCAACTGATCTCGTTGTCCTGGCAGTAGGCGTTGTTGCTGCCCCGCTGCGTCCGCCCCAGCTCGTCACCCGCGACCAGCATCGGCACACCCGTGGAGAGGAGGAGAGTGGTGAGGAGGTTCCTCAACTGCCGTCGCCGCAGCGCCTTTACGCGCTCGTCGTCCGTCTCGCCCTCGACCCCGCAGTTCCAGGAACGGTTGTCGTCGGTCCCGTCCCGATTCCCCTCGCCGTTGGCCTCGTTGTGCTTGCGCTCGTACGACACCAGGTCCCGCAGGGTGTAACCGTCGTGCGCGGTGATGAAGTTGACCGAGGCGTAGGGGCGGCGGCCGCCCCACGCGTACAGGTCACTCGACCCCGACAACCGGTACCCGAGATCCCGTACGTCCGGCAGCGCACCGCGCCAGAAGTCCCGGACGGCGTTGCGATAGCGGTCGTTCCACTCCGTCCACAGGGGTGGGAACGCGCCGACCTGGTAGCCGCCCGAGCCGACGTCCCACGGCTCGGCGATCAGCTTCACCCGTCGTAGCACCGGGTCCTGTGCGATCACCGCGAGGAACGGGGACAGCATGTCGACGTCGTGCATCGAGCGGGCCAGCGCCGCCGCGAGGTCGAAGCGGAAGCCGTCGACGCCCATCTCGGTGACCCAGTAGCGCAGCGAGTCGGTGATGAGCCGGAGCACGTGCGGCTGGACGACGTGCAGGGTGTTGCCGCAGCCGGTGTAGTCCGTGTAGCGGCGGGCGTCGCTCTGGAGGCGGTAGTAGCCGCGGTTGTCGATGCCCTTCAACGACAGCATCGGGCCCAACTCGCCTGCTTCCGCGGTGTGGTTGTAGACCACGTCGAGGATGACCTCGATCCCGGCCTCGTGCAGCGCCCGCACCATCCGCTTGAACTCGCCGACCTGCTGCCCCGCCGTGCCGGTAGCCGCGTAGCCCGCGTGCGGGGCGAAGTAACCGATGGAGTTGTAACCCCAGTAGTTCTTCAGCCCCTTGCGCAGCAGATGGTCCTCGTGCGCGAACTGATGCACAGGGAGCAGCTCCACGGCCGTCACGCCCAGCTTCACCAGGTGCTCGATGGCCGCCGGGTGCGCCAACCCGGCGTAGGTGCCCCGGAGTTCCTCGGGTATCCCGGGGTGCAGTTTGGTGAAGCCGCCGACGTGGAGTTCGTAGATGACCGAGTCCGCCCACGGGGTCTTCGGGCGGCGGTCGTCCATCCACTCGTCGTCGGTGGTGTCGTCGTGGACGACCACGCCCTTCGGGACGAACGGCGCGGAGTCGCGGTCGTCGCGCACGGTGTCCGCGACCTGTTGCTGCGGCCAGTCACGGACGTGCGCGTACACCTCGGGCGGCAGCCCGAACTCGCCGTCCACCGCCCGGGCGTAGGGGTCGAGGAGCAGCTTCGCCGGGTTCCAGCGGGCGCCGGTCCACGGGTCCCAGCGGCCGTGCACCCTAAAGCCGTAGCGCTGTCCGGGCAGTACACCGGGCAGGAAGCCGTGCCAGATCTCGTGTGTCAGCTCGGTCAGCGGGGCGCGCGTCTCCACCCCGTCCGCGTCGAAGAGGCACAGCTCGACCGCCTCCGCACCCCCCGCCCACAGCGCGAAGTTGGTGCCCGCCACCCCGTCCGGGCCGACCCTGTACCGGGCCCCCAACGGCATCGGCGTCCCCGGCCACACGGGCACCGGCGGCCCGGTGTGCGGGGCGCCGTTCAGGACGGGCGCGGCGCGTGGCGACGGCACAGCCTCCACGACGCGCTCCATCGGCACGCCGCCGTCGTCGACGCGCCCCTCCTGCACGGCCTCCTGCTCGGCTGCGCTCGACACCGTCCGGCCTCCTGCGGCTCATGGAACGACGAGGTGAAGGGCGTACGGCGTCCCGGCCGCGCACGTCTGTCATGTCGTTCTCCCCACTGTTCTGCCCAGAGCTTGGGCCGCACTCACGTTTCCCCGGAGCGTGCCCGCTCGTTGGGCACCCCGTGAGGCATGCACAAGGGCGCGCGCGACGCGCAGGGGTCGCACTGGCCGCCGTACTGACATGGGCAGGACTGCTGGCCGGAGCCACCGGCTGTACTTCGGACGGCTCGGGCGGGGGCGGTATCGGCGAGATCTTCGGCAAGGCACCGTCGCCCGAGGATGTGATCCGGATCTCGCCCGACGACGCCGCCAAGGGCGTCAAACCGGACCAGCGGCTCGTGGTCAAAGTGCCCAGTGGGCGGCTGGAGTCCGTGCAGGTGGTCAAGGCGCAGGACGCCCAGGACACCCCGGTCCCCGGTCACATCTCCGACGACGGACTGCGCTGGGAACCCGAGGACGGGAAGCTCGCGCTGGCCGCCGAGTACACCGTCGACGCGGTCGCCCTCGACGGCGACGGCCGCCGCTCGGCCCGGCACACCACGTTCACGACCTACGTCCCCGACGAGCGGTTCATCGCCTACGTCACCCCGGAGAACCGCGCCACCGTCGGCACCGGGATGATCGTCTCCCTCGGCTTCAACCGGGAGATCGAGAACCGGGCCGCCGTGGAGCGCGCGATCCACGTCACCGCGAAACCGGCCGTCGAGATCCGCCCGCACTGGTTCGGCAGGACCCGCCTCGACCTCCGCCCCGAGACCTACTGGAAACCCGGCACCCAGGTCACCGTCTCCCTCCGCCTGCGGGACGTGGAAGGGGCGAAGGGCGTCTACGGCCTCCAGTACAAGACGTTCTCCTTCACCGTCGGCCGCAGCCAGGTCTCCCTCGTCGACGCCGCCAAACACACCATGGAGGTGCGGCGCGAGGGCGACCTGCTGGCCACCGTGCCGATCACGGCCGGTGCCCCCGGGAAGACCACGTACAACGGGAAAATGGTGGTCATGGAGATGCTGGAGGTGACCCGCATGAACAGCCGCACGGTCGGCTTCGGCGGCGAGTACGACATCCCGGACGTCCCGCACGCCATGCGGCTCACCGACTCCGGCACCTTCCTGCACGGCAACTACTGGGCGCCGACCGCCCCCGGACGCGTCAACGTCAGCCACGGGTGCGTGGGTTTGCGGGACGTCAAGGGCGGGAGCTCGGACAGCCCGGCCGGGTGGTTCTTCGACCGCAGCATCGTCGGGGACGTCGTCGAGGTCGTGCACAGCAACGACAAACAGGTGGCTCCGGACAACGGCCTCGGCGGGTGGAACATGGGTTGGAAGGAATGGAAGGCGGGCAGTGCGGTGAAGTGACCCGAGAAGGAGCCGGGTCCCTGTGCCAGGCGGCAGTTGAAGTTGCGACCGAACGGTGACATTCGCCTGACATGAAGCTCAAATCCTGGCGGTTAATATGCGCGGACGTGCACGTCAGATGCGCGAAGGGGTGCGGGCCTGACCGGGCCCGGCGAGGGGAGAAAGTCTTGAACGTGCGACCGATATCGGGGGCGTCGGTTGACGCGCGCGGCCGGAGAAACAAGGGGCTGCTGGCGCTGATCATCGGCGTACTGCTGCTCGCCGTCACCGCGTGCGGAGGCGGCGGTGGCTCCAACTCCGGGTCCGGCTCGGGCGACAGCAAGGCCAAGGGGTCGGACACGGCCGAGACCAAGCAGTCGGAGGCGGTCGTCACCATCGCCCCGAAGAACGGCTCGAAGGCCGTGGACACCAGTGGCGCCCTCAAGATCAGTGCCGCGAAGGGCAAGTTGACCGTGGTCGAGGTCAAGGACGCCGACGGCGCCAAGGTCTCCGGCGCGATCACCGGCGGCGGCGCCAGCTGGACGCCGGCGACGCATCTCGCCGCTTCCACCAAGTACACCGTGCACGCGGTCGCCAAGGACTCCGACGGCCGGGTCGCCGCCGAGGACTCCAGCTTCACCACGCTGACCCCGAAGAACACCTTCATCGGCGACTTCACCCCGGAGGACGGCTCGACGGTCGGCGTCGGAATGCCGTTCTCGGTCAACTTCACCCGGGGCATCACGCACCCGGAGGACGTGAAGAAGGCCATCACCATCACGACCGTCCCGGCCGTAGACGTCGAGGGCCACTGGTTCGGCAACGACCGCCTCGACTTCCGACCCGAGAACTACTGGAAGTCCGGCACCAAGGTCACCGTCAAGCTCAACCTCGACGGCGTCGAAGGCCGCCCGGGCGTCTACGGCAAGCAGGCCAAGACGGTTTCCTTCACCATCGGCCGCAACCAGGTCTCCGTGGTCGACGCCAAGAAGCACACCATGAAGGTCACCCAGGACGGCAGGACCATCAAGACCATCGCGGTCACCACCGGCAAGCCCGGCTACGACACGTGGAACGGCCAGATGGTCATGAGTCAGAAGCTCGAAGTGACCCGGATGAACGGCGAAACGGTCGGCTACGGCGGCGAGTACGACATCAAGGACGTCCCGCACGCCATCCGCCTCACCACCTCCGGCACCTTCATCCACGGCAACTACTGGGGTGGCGGTGCCTTCGGCAACTACAACGCCAGCCACGGCTGTGTCGGCCTGAGGGACGTCAAGGGCGGCTACAGCAGCAGCGTTCCGGCGGCCTGGTTCTACAACCACTCGATGATCGGCGACGTGGTCGTCGTCAAGCACTCCAACGACGAGACGGTGGCGCCGGACAACGGGCTCAACGGCTGGAACATGTCGTGGGCGAAGTGGAAGGCGTGAGCCGTACGTGAGGTGAGCTGAACCGAGTTGACCTGCGGGTCCGGTGCTGTGACACACAGCACCGGGCCCGTTGTCGTTAGCGCGCGTGCTGTGCCCATCTGGGGGACGACCCCCAGACCCCCGTAGTGTTCCCGCATGACCGTGAATCTCGAAGTCGCCGAGGGCGTCGGCACCATCCGCCTCGACCGCCCGCCCATGAACGCGCTGGACGTCGCCACCCAGGACCGCCTCAAGGAACTCGCCGAGGAGGCGTCGCGTCGCGACGACGTGCGGGCGGTGGTGATCTACGGCGGGGAGAAGGTGTTCGCTGCCGGCGCGGACATCAAGGAGATGCAGCGCATGGACCATGCGGCGATGGTCGTGCGGTCGCGGGCGTTGCAGGAGTCGTTCACGGCGGTGGCGCGTATTCCGAAGCCGGTGGTCGCGGCGGTCACGGGTTATGCGCTGGGCGGGGGTTGTGAGTTGGCCCTGTGCGCGGACTTCCGGATCGCGGCGGACAACGCGAAGTTGGGGCAGCCGGAGATTCTCCTCGGGTTGATTCCGGGGGCGGGTGGCACGCAGCGGCTGGCGCGGCTGATCGGTCCGTCGAAGGCGAAGGATCTGATCTTCACGGGTCGGATGGTCAAGGCGGACGAGGCGCTCGCGCTGGGGCTCGTCGATCGACTCGCCCCCGCCGCCGAGGTGTTCAGCGAGGCGCATGCGTGGGCGGCGAAGTTGGCGCAGGGTCCGGCGATCGCGTTGCGTGCGGCGAAGGAAGCGATCGACACCGGTCTGGAGACGGACCTCGAGACCGGGCTCGCCGTCGAACGCACGTGGTTCGCGGGGCTGTTCGCGACCGAGGACCGTGAGCGCGGGATGCGCAGCTTCGTCGAAGAGGGCCCCGGCAAAGCCAAGTTTCAGTGAACCGGACGGTCGCAGTCGGAGTGAAACGGAGCGTCAAATCCCGTCCAGGCACTTGCAATTGACGTGATGTCTCATACGGGTACCTCGGCCGGGCGGTTTATGGGAACCTTAACTTGACCTTAAGCCTGCCTTGTCGAGGGAGCCTGTCGATTGCCTCCAACAGAGCCTTCACCGCAGGTCGGAGGGGCTACGGCCAGCCCTGAAATGACTCTGGCACATGCCGATCGAATGTCGCGGAACGGGGGCTTCCGGGGGGCGTATTCCTCTGGAACCGCCACGGAGCCCGTCCGGGGCCGCCATGATGGACGCATGGCGGGGCTGGAAGGTATCGGACAGCCGCGGGGACAAGGCCGTGCGACCGAAGGGCGCTGGTCGCCTGCGGTCGAGGACGAGCGGGCACTCAAGGCGATCGAATTGTTCGGCAATCCGACGGAGGCGGAAGTTCCGCTCCCGTCCCGCCCCGAGTCCGCCGGCACGGCCCGCCGACTCACCCAGATCGTCGTTCTGCGGCACTGGGGGCTCGGTCCGAAACTGACCGAGGATGCGGTCTTGCTTGTCTCGGAGCTTGTCGGAAATGCCGTACGGCATACCGGGGCGCGGGTGTTCGGGCTGCGGATGAAGCGGCGGCGGGGGTGGATCCGGGTCGAGGTTCGTGATCCCTCGCGTGGGTTGCCGTGTCTGATGCCGGTTCAGGAGATGGACCTGAGTGGGCGGGGGTTGTTCCTCGTCGACAAGCTTTCCGATCGGTGGGGAGTGGATTTGCTGCCACGTGGGAAGACGACGTGGTTCGAGATGCGCGTTTCTGATCGCTGAGTGAACTGCTGTGATGCCGGGTTGGGTTGTCGGTTTTCTGCGGGCTCGCTGTGGCTGGTCGCGCCCACGCGG
>NZ_BARF01000071.1 GCF_000367365.1 Streptomyces prunicolor NBRC 13075
GGGCGACACCATCGCCGGTACCGTCATCACACACGACGACACACATAGCCGTGTGTCATCCAGCGAAGCGCCGAGGTGGAGCTGTGAAGGCGATCCGTCGATTCACCGTCCGTCCCGTTCTCCCCGAACCCCTCCGACCTCTCAGTGATCTGGCGCGCAATCTGCGCTGGTCCTGGCACGCCGACACGCGTGATCTCTTCCAGTCCGTCGATCCCGAGCGCTGGGCCGCCTCGGAACACGATCCCGTACGACTCCTCGGCAGCGTCTCCGCCGAGCGGCTCGCGGAGCTGGCCGAGGACGGCCGTTTCCTGCGCCGGCTCACCGAGGTCGCCGGTGATCTCGCCGACTACGTGGGCGGTGACCGCTGGTACCAGACCCACCCCGGTGAACTGCCCGTCGCCGTCGCCTACTTCTCACCGGAGTTCGGTGTCACGGCCGCCCTGCCGCAGTACTCCGGCGGCCTCGGTATCCTCGCCGGCGACCATCTCAAATCGGCCAGCGATCTCGGCGTGCCGCTGATCGGCGTCGGACTCCTGTACCGGCACGGCTACTTCCGCCAGTCGCTGTCCCGGGACGGCTGGCAGCAGGAGCACTATCCCGTCCTCGATCCCAACGAGCTCCCGGTGGCGCTGCTGCGGGAGGAGGACGGCTCTCCGGCCCAGGTCTCCCTGGCGCTGCCCGGCGGGCGTTCGCTGCGCGCCCGGATCTGGCTCGCGCAGGTCGGCCGGGTGCCGCTGCTGATGCTGGACTCGGACGTCGAGGAGAACGACGTCGGCGAGCGCGGCGTGACCGACGTTCTCTACGGCGGCGGGAGTGAACACCGGCTGCTCCAGGAGATGTTGCTCGGCATAGGGGGTGTGCGGGCGGTCCGGACGTACTGTCGCCTCACCGGTCACCCCGAGCCCGAGGTGTTCCACACGAACGAGGGACACGCGGGCTTCCTCGGCCTGGAGCGGATCGCCGAACTCTGCGACGCGGGGCTGGACTTCGACGCGGGCCTGGAGGCGGTGCGGGCCGGCACGGTGTTCACCACGCATACCCCCGTCCCGGCCGGAATCGACCGTTTCGACCGGGAGTTGGTGGCCACCCACTTCGGTCCCGAGGCCGAACTCCCGCGCATGGACGTCGGAAACATCCTGCGACTGGGAATGGAGACCTACCCGGGCGGCGAACCCAACCTGTTCAACATGGCCGTGATGGGCCTGCGGCTGGGCCAACGGGCCAACGGCGTCTCCCTGTTGCACGGTCAGGTGAGCCGCGAGATGTTCTCCGGTCTCTGGCCGGGGTTCGACGCCGAGGAGGTGCCGATCACCTCCGTGACCAACGGGGTGCACGCGCCGACCTGGGTCGCCCCCGAGGTGTTCCGGCTCGGGGCGCGGCAGATCGGCGCCCAGCGCACGGAGGATGCGCTGACGGTGGGCGGCTCGGACCGTTGGGACGCGGTCGCGGAGATCCCGGACCAGGACATCTGGGAGCTGCGCCGCGATCTGCGCGAACAGCTGGTGGTGGAGGTACGGGAACGGCTCCGCGCGTCCTGGCGTCAACGCGGCGCCGGATCAGCCGAGTTGGGGTGGATCGACGGCGTGCTCGACCCCGACGTCCTCACGATCGGATTCGCGCGCCGCGTCCCGTCGTACAAACGCCTGACGCTGATGCTGCGCGACCGCGACCGGCTGATGGATCTGCTCCTGCACCCCGACCACCCGATCCAGATCGTGGTGGCGGGCAAGGCGCATCCGGCGGACGACGGGGGCAAGCGGCTGGTGCAGGAGTTGGTGAAGTTCGCCGACGATCCGCGCGTCCGGCACCGGATCGTCTTCCTCCCCGACTACGGCATGGCGATGGCGCAGAAGCTGTACCCCGGCTGCGACATCTGGCTCAACAACCCGCTGCGTCCGCTGGAGGCGTGCGGCACGAGCGGTATGAAGGCGGCGCTCAACGGCTGCCTCAACCTCTCTGTCCTGGACGGCTGGTGGGACGAATGGTTCCAGCCCGACTTCGGCTGGGCCATCCCCACGGCGGACGGCACCGGCACGGATCCCGACCACCGGGACGACGTGGAGGCCGCGGCGCTCTACGACCTCCTGGAGCAACGCGTCACCCCGCGTTTCTATGAACGCGGCCAGGACGGGCTGCCGGACCGGTGGATCGAGATGGTCCGCCAGACGTTGACGTTGCTGGGGCCGAAGGTGCTGGCGGGGCGGATGGTCCGGGAGTACGTGGAGCGGCTGTACGCGCCGGCCGCGCATGCCCACCGGGCGATGACGCCGGACGCGGCGCGTGAACTGGCCGCGTGGAAGGGGCGGGTGCGCTCCGCTTGGCACGGGGTGACTGTCGATCACGTGGAGACTTCTGCGGCTACGGCCACTGCGGAACTCGGTACGACGTTGAATCTCCGGGTGCGGGTGGGGCTGGGTGGGCTTGCTCCGGATGATGTGGAAGTGCAGGCGGTTTCGGGGCGGGTGGATCCGGAGGATCGGATCGGGGATGCGGTGACGGTTCCCTTGAAGCCGGTGGGTTCGGATGCGGAGGGGCACTGGTTGTACGAGGGGCCGCTTGCCCTTGATCGGACCGGGCCCTATGGGTATACGGTCCGGATTCTGCCTGCGCATCGATTGCTGGCGTCCGGTGCGGAGTTGGGGTTGGTGGCGGTGCCTTTGGAGGACGGGGTGGAGGGTGCGGGGGTGTTGATGCGGTAGTGGTTGAAGTCCGGTGCTTGGCTGCGGGTCCGGTGGGGGCT
>NZ_BARF01000070.1 GCF_000367365.1 Streptomyces prunicolor NBRC 13075
GGAAGCCGATCCCGGCAGGAGCCCGCGGGACGCAACGATGGCAGGACGGCGCTGAGAGGAACCTGAAGGTACCTGAGGACTCTTCAGGTTCCTCTCAGCGCCCGGCGGCCATGCTGAGGGCATGCGGATACTGGTGGTGGAGGACGACCGGCGGTTGGCGGATCTGCTGCGCCGGGGCCTGGTCGGCGAGGGGTACGCCGTCGACGTCGGGCACGACGGACGCCGTGGTCTGGAGCTCGCGCTGGAGAACCCCTACGACGCGGTGGTACTGGACGTGATGCTGCCGTACGTGAACGGCTACCGGCTGTGTGCCCGGCTGCGGGAAGCCGGGCAGTGGGTGCCGGTGCTGATGCTGACGGCCAAGGACGGAGAGTACGACCAGGCCGAAGGGCTGGACACCGGCGCGGACGACTACGTGACCAAGCCGTTCTCGTTCATCGCGCTGGCCGCCCGATTACGGGCCCTGATCCGCCGGGGCCGCCCGGAACGGCCGACGGTTCTGCACGTCGGGGACCTCGAGGTCGACCCGGCCTCCCGGCGATGCCGTCGCGGGACGGTGCCCGTCGTACTGACGGCCCGTGAGTTCGCTGTACTGGAGTACCTGGCCCAGCGAGCCGACGAGACCATCTCCAAGACCGAGATCCTCCAGCATGTGTGGGACGAGCATTTCGACGGTGACGTGAACCTCGTCGAGGTCTACGTCAGCGCCCTGCGCCGCAAGATCGACGCACCGTTCGGTCGGCAGACCATCCGTACCGTCCGCGGCGCCGGCTACCGCCTCGACCCGGCATACCGGGGCCGACCGTGACCCGGGTCGGTGCCCGACACCTGCTGCGCCGCCTGCGCCCGGCTACCATCCGTGTCCGCCTGGCCGTCCTCGCCGCCGTCATGACCCTCGTCCCGCTCACCGCGGCCGCGATACCGATCGCGCGCACGGAGCGGACTGCCCAGATGCAGAACGCCGACTACAAGGCAGTCAAGATGAGCTCGGCCATCGACCCGATGATCAACGGTCTCCACGGCGGAAACCCACCCGACTGCACCCGGTCCTTCCAGCCGGCACACGAATCCGAGTACAAGGACCTGAGCCTGTGCCGACCTACGAAAAAGACGCGTGAAAGTCCGGGGAAACTGTCGCTGATTCCGTGGACCGACCCGCTTCGCGGGCCCGTCCCAATCCGTCAGATCATCTACCGCGCACATGTGCACGCAGGCGTCGACGATATCGCTGTCACACAGTCTCTTGAGGCCGAACAGACCCGTTTGAACACGATCGTCCGGCTCCTCATCGGCGGCATCGCGGGCATGACGCTGGTGGTGTCGGCAACAACTTGGTTCGCCGTCGGCCGGGTACTGCGCCCGGTCGAAGCCATCCGCGCCGATTTCGCCGACCTGAGCGCCCATCACCTCGACGGGCGTGTTCCGGTCCCCCGTAGTGGCAATGAAATCGCCCGCCTGGCCGTCACCATGAACTCCACCCTCGACCGCCTGCAGAGGGCCGTCGACCAGCAGCGTCAGTTCACGGACGACGCCTCCCACGAACTGCGCACCCCCCTCGCCTGCCTGCGCACCGAACTCGAACTCGCCCTCCACCACCCGCACACCGCCGACTGGCCCCGCGTCGTCCGCGCCGCCCACGACGACACCCTGCGCCTCCAAACCCTCACCACCGACCTGCTGCTCCTCGCCCGGCTCGACGCCGGACACACCGACCAACCCCCAGGCCCACCCATCGACCTGACCGCTCTGGTCCGTGACGAGACGAGCCGACGGACGCCGCCACCCCACCTCACCCTGACCGTCCACGTCCCTCCCGAGCCGATCACCGTGAACGGCCAGCAGGCCCTCCTGGCCCGTGTGCTCGGCAACCTCCTCGACAACGCCGAACGCCACGCCGCCGGCACCATCACAGTTCGTCTCGCCTACGACACCGAGCACCGGCAGGCCGTCCTCGAGGTTCTCGACGACGGCCTGGGCATCCCCCCGGAAGACCACCAGAGGATCTTCGAACGCTTCAGCCGCCTCGACGACGCACGCACCCGCGACGACGGCGGCGCAGGACTCGGCCTCGCCATCGCCGCCCGCATCGCCACCACACACCACGGCACACTCACCATCGCCCCGAGCTCCCAGGGCGCCCGCTTCCTCCTGCGCCTCCCCACAAGCACCCCGCCGCCGCAGGACCCACTGACCACAGCGGCTTTTTTCAGCCCCACCGAGGCGACCTGAATCGGCCCTGCCCGTGACTGGCTCGGAGGGCCAAGTGGGTCCGTATCAAGCCGTCTTCCCGGGCAGCGACCTTCACAGACCGGGCCGATTCGAGACGCCTTGACGGTCCCAGATCGCGTCGCCGTAGCCACGTGAAGAGCCCTCTGGCGAAGACCCCGGCGAAGAAGGCAACTCTCCGCAGGCGATCGGCTTGAGCGGCAGCCTTCCGGGCGGTTTCGGCGCAGTGCTACCCCGCCCACCGTCACCGCGACGAGGTCCACCGCGCCCGCGAAGAGACCTCTGGGGAAGCCCCCGGCGAAGAGAGCAACTCCCCGCAAACGAACGGCCCGAGCCGCAGTCCCCTTTCCGGTCCCCGCGCCACGCCACCCACCCACTCACCCACCACCGCCACCACCTCGCCCAGCCCACCGCGCCCGCGAAGAAGCCGGCAACGGCCCCGGCAAGAGCCCCCCCGCGAGCAACCAGCCCGAGCCACCCCCCCCCGGGCCCCCTGACCCCGGGGCCTCCGCCCCCCCCCGCTACCCCACCCGCCGCAACGCCAACACCGCGTTATGCCCCCCGAACCCAAACGAATTACTCAACGCGAGATCCCCCACCCCCGGCACACCCGCACGCACACCCGCACGCCCACCCCCGAGCCCACCCCCAGGCAACTCCCGCGCCACCCCCATCACCACATCCAGCCCGATCGCATCATCCAGCTCACTCCCCACCCCCACAGTCGGCGGCACCACCCCGTGATGCAACGTCAGCACCGTCGCCACCGCCTCAACCCCACCCGCAGCCCCCTGCAGATGCCCGAGATTCCCCTTGAGCGCGGTGACAGGAACGTTTCTGCGACCGAACACCGCCCGCAACGCCCCCGCCTCCGCGAGATCCCCCTCCACCGTCGCCGTCGCATGCGCGTTCACATGGACGACGTCCGCGACATACCCGCCCGCGTCCCGCACCGCCCGCCGCACGGCGAGCGCGACCCCGGCGCCCGACGGATCCGGCGCCGCCATGTGATGCGCGTCGGCGGACAGTCCCCACCCCGCCGCCTCGCAGTAGATCCGCGCCCCACGCGCGCGTGCGTGTTCCTCGGCCTCCAGGACCAGCACCCCCGCGCCCTCCCCGTTCACGAACCCGTCCCGGTCCTTCGCGAACGGCCGTGACGGTGACGAACCGTCCGCCAACCCCCGCGTGGACAACGCCCGCATCGCCGCGAACGACGCCATGATCGCCGGCGTGACGACCGCCTCGGCCCCGCCCGCGAGGGCGATGTCGACACGGCCGTACCGTATGCGGTCGATGGCCGCCCCGATCGCCTCCGTGCCGGAGGCACACGCCGCGGTGACCGTGCGGGCCTCCCCGGTGATGTGCAGGTCGAGGGAGACCTGGGACGCGGCCTGCGACGGAACGGTCATCGGCGTGGTGAGCGGCGAGACACCGCGCGGCCCCTTGTCCCGCAGTTTGCGGTCGCCGCCGACGAGCACGGACGCGTCCCCGAGAATCGCCCCGAGGCTGACCCCGACCCGTTCGGGATCGAGCCCGCTCTCCCGCGTGCCGCCCGCCACGAACCCGGCGTCGCCCCACGCCTCCCGCGCGGCCAGCACCGCGAACTGCGCGGCCCGGTTCATCCGCCGCGCCGCCTGCCGCGGCAGCAGCTCCATCGGATCGACGGGCACGGTCCCGGCCACCCGCACGGGCAGCTCCGCGAACTCCTCCCCGTCCAGTTCCCGTATCCCGTGCCGCCCGTCGAGCAGCCCCCGCCACAACTCGTCGACCCCGACCCCGAGCGGCGTAACGGCCCCCAGCCCGGTGACCACCACCCGCCGCGGCCCACCCACGGCCGCCACCACCCGCTCCGGACGCGGATGATGCCGTACGACGAACTCCGCACCGGCGACCGCACCACCCCAGCTCCGCATCTCCGCGTCGGTCACGACGTCGTCCCCCGACCCCCCGTCGAGGTCCCGATGCCACACCCCCCACCGCCGCACGTACGACACCTCGTCCGCCCCCGGATCCACCACCCGCAACGAACTCACCCGGTCGCCCTCCCGGAACTCGACGGACGCGAGGTCGTCGGAGACGAGTCGCGGCACTGACCCCACATCCAGTCGCCGGCACCCGCTGATCACTCGGCGGTCGCGGCCGAGCACCTCGTCGTGGTCCGTGCCGCCGAGCGGTGGCCGCAGGGTGACCCGGATCGTCTCGGGCGTCTCGGGGAGGGTGTGGGTGACGACGTACCAGCAGGCGCGTTCGGCGTCGGCCGGGGTCAGGGCGATCAGGTCGCCCGGGATGACCTCGGCGGCGGTCACGGGGTGGGGCGCGAAGGGGACTTGTGACGAATCGGATGAATTGGACATATCTATACACGCTTCCTGGGGACGGAACAGGCTTATGCCCTACGACAAACCATCCCGAGTGAACTGGATCAAATCGGAAAAAGCGACGGTTGAAAGGTGAACCTGTTACGCCCCGGGAGCTTTCAAGGTCCGCTGAAATAGGGCGAGTTGTCCAGTTGATCACCAGGGTTATGTGTGGAACATCACTTTCACGGCCGTCGCGGCCGCCCCCGCACTCACTTGTTCCCTGGATTTAACGCGAGCCCCTCTGGCAACTCCCTTTCTACGCGCGTAACTTGAGCCGACTCCCCACAGGCACCCGGTATCGGCAGCTACACGAAGTACGAGGAGACCGCCAGCGTGTCCAGACCTGAAGGGCGCAGACCCCGCGCCCGCCGTACCGCCCAAGCGATCGTCTCGGTGGGCGCGGCGGGAGCATTCGCCTTCACCGCCCTGCCCACCGCGTCCGCAACTCCCTCCGCCTCGGCGGTCATCGCGGAGGTGTACGGCGGCGGGGGCAACTCGGGAGCGACCTTGACCCGGGACTTCGTCGAACTCGGCAACGCCGGTTCGACGGCCTACGACCTGTCGGGCTACAGCGTCCAGTACCTGCCCGGTACGCCTTCCTCCGGCTCCACTTGGCAGGTCACCGCCCTCACCGGCGCGATCGCCCCCGGCGCCCGCTACCTGGTCGGCGAGGGCACCGGCAGCGGCGGCACGACCGCGCTGCCGACCACCGACGCCACCGGCTCGATCGCCATGAGCGCGACCTCCGGCACCATCGCCCTGGTCTCCGGCACCACCGCGCTGACCTGCAAGACCGCCGCGGACTGCGCGGCCGACCCGAGCATCGTCGACCTCACGGGCTACGGCACCGCGGTCGTCCGCGAGGGCAGCGGCCCGGCCACCGGCGCCTCCAACACGGCCGGCGTCGCCCGCGCCGACTTCCTCGCCGACACCGACGACAACGCGGCGGACTTCACCGCCGGTACCCCGTCACCGGTCAACTCGGCCGGGGAGACGCCCGGTTCGGGCGACGGCGGCGGCGACGGTGGTGACGGCGGCTCGCCGACCGACCCCGGTACCGTCCGCGTCCACGACATCCAGGGCACGACCCGCCTCTCGCCGTACTCCGGCCAGACGGTCACCCGCGTCCCGGGCATCGTCACCGGCGTCCGCAGCAGCGGCTCCCTCGGCTACTGGATCCAGGACCCGACGCCCGACACCGACCCGCGCACCAGCGAGGCCGTGTTCGTCTATACCGGTTCCACCAAGCCCACGGTGGCGGCGGGCGATTCGGTCCTGGTCACCGGCAAGGTCAGCGAGTACTACCCGAGCAGCACCAGCCAGTCGAACACCGAGATCACCGGCCCGACCACCACGGTCCTCTCCAGCGGCAACGCCCTCCCGGACGCCGTGACGCTGGACGCCACCTCGGTCCCCGACGCCTACATCCCGACCGCGTCCGGCGGCAGCATCGAATCCCTCGCGCTCCAACCCACCGTCTACGCCCAGGACTTCTACGAGTCCCTGGAGGGCATGCGGGTCACCTTCGCCGACGCCCGCGTGGTCGGCGCGAGCGACGCGTACGGCGAACTGTGGGTCACGGTCAAGCCGAACGAGAACGCCACGGCACGCGGCGGCACCCTCTACTCCTCCTACGACCAGCCCAACACCGGCCGTATCGAGGTCATGTCGCTCGACACCACCTCAATCTTCCCCGTCGCCAACGTCGGTGACGAACTGTCAGGAGTCACGACCGGCCCCCTCGACTACTCCACCTACGGCGGCTACAACGTCCAGGCCACCCAGCTCGGCACCCTCGTCGACAACGGCCTGAAGCAGGAGGTGACCCGCCGTCAGAAGAAGGACGAGCTGGCGGTCGCCACGTACAACGTCGAGAACCTGGACGCACTCGACACCCAGGAGAAGTTCGACCGGCTCGCCGAGGGCGTCGCGGTCAACCTCAACTCGCCCGACATCGTGGCCCTGGAGGAGATCCAGGACGACAACGGCGCGACGAACGACGGCACGGTGACGGCCGAGGGCACCCTGAAGCGCTTCACGGACGCGGTCCGCGCGGCCGGTGGCCCCGCGTACAAGTGGCGTTACATCTCGCCGACCAACAACCAGGACGGCGGCGAGCCCGGCGGCAACATCCGCCAGGTCTTCCTCTTCAACCCCAAGCGGGTCTCCTTCACCGACCACCCGGGCGGCGACGCGACCACCGCCACGAGCGTGGTGAAGACCCGCAAGGGCGTCGAACTCACCTACTCCCCGGGCCGTATCGACCCGACCAACGCGGCCTGGGAGGACAGCCGCAAGCCGCTGGTCGGCGAGTTCACCTTCCAGGGCGAGCAGGTCTTCGTGATCGCCAACCACTTCATCTCCAAGGGCGGCGATCAGCCGATCCACGGCCGCTACCAGCCCCCGGCCCGCAGCTCGGAGACCCAGCGCGCGGCCCAGGCGGCGGAGGTCAACACCTTCGTCAAGTCCCTGCTGGCGGCGGACAAGAACGCCAAGGCGGTCGTCCTCGGCGACCTGAACGACTACGAGTTCTCCCAGACGGTGACCACCCTGACGGCCGACAAGGTCCTCAAGCCCCTGATCACCACCCTCCCCACCGCCGAGCGCTACACCTACGTCTACGACGGCAACTCCCAGACCCTGGACCACATCCTCACCAGCCCCGCGGTGACGTCCTTCAACTACGACGTCGTCCACATCAACGCGGAGTTCGCGGACCAGGCAAGCGACCACGACCCACAGATCGTCCGAATCGACCTCGCCAAATGCCGTAGGCACTAGGGCAGTTGGACGGCGACGGGGCGGAACGGCGCGAGCCGTCCCGCCCCGTCACCACGACCGGCTCCGGCGAGGAGACCAAGGGCAAGCCCCCAGCTGTATTGCACCAAGACCGACGTCCACTTCAAACCCCGGGCAGGGCAACCCCCTAGGGGCGCGGGGAACTGCGCGACCAGCCACAACGCGCCCGCACTCGAAGGACAACCCAAGCCACTCAGACGCTAAGGCGCACACCCCGTTCCACCGCACTCCGCCCCGTCACCATGACCAACCCGACCCCCACCACCAGCCCCACCGCAGGCAACACCGGGAACCGCCCGCCATACGCGAACCCATGCCCGGCGAACCAGATCAGCGCACTCACACTCGCCGCCATCCCACCCCACAACGCCCAAGGCCAACGCGGGAGTTCAAACGGCAGATCCCCCGGTCGCGTCCGCTCGTACACCACCACGAGCCCCCGCTCCAACGGCCGCAACGCCGCTACGACCCCCACCAGCACAACCCCCAGCACGACCAGCCAGGGCACCCGCAACACCCACCAACTCCCCGACCCATAGGCCGGTTCGGGAGCGAGCCCGGTGAGATAGAAGGCGCCGGCGACGATCAGCACCGGCAACATGTGCCACAGGTAGAGCGTCATACTGGCCCCGCCCAACGGCCGTACAAGTCCCCAGAGTTGCTCACGCGCCAACAGCCGCCGCAGCACAGGCGCGAGCAACAACGCCAGCCCGACCTGCCCAACCGTCCAGGCCAGCATCGCGGCGGACGGGGGATTGGTATTGCTCGGACTCTGCCCGGTCACCAGGATCAGACTCACCGGGAACGGCCCGAACGCGACCAACACGGCGAAGACGACCGCACCGCCCACCGCCATGCAGACGGACAGGGCGGACCGTTCGGCCAGGAGCACGTCCCGCCAGCAGAAGCCCAGTTGATAGGCGACACCCCACACGAGCACGTAGTTGAGCAGCCCGACGAAGGGCGCGTGCCCGGCGACCACCAGCGCATCGGCGCCGACCGCGACCACCCCCATCACCACCGGCACCCGCAGCCCCCACCTCCGATGTGCCGTGTGCAGCACCGGCGTTGCCGCGCTGAGCAGCAGATACACCGGCAGGAACCAGAACTGCATGGCCATCGCCCACCCGACGAGCGCGAGGATGCCGGGGTCCACCCCGACCGCCGAGCAGATCGCGACGGCGACCAGCACCAGCCCGCTGTACACCCCGGCCGGCAGCAGCAGCCGTAGCGCCCGTTGCCCCACCCAACCGGTCGCCGTACGGCCCTCGTTGCGGGCCCGCGCCCAGGAGCCGCCCGCCGCATGGCCGCCGGCCAGGAAGAACAGCGGCATGATCTGGAACCCCAGGGTGAGCCACTGGGTCCAGGGCACGGTGGCGAGCAACTCCGGTGCGCTTATCGCTCCGTTGGGCTCCCGCACCAACCCGGTGATCAGCCAGTGCCCGAACACCACCAGCACGATCGCCCACGCCCGCAAGAAGTCGACGTAGCGATCCCGGCCTCCGCTGCCCCCGCTCAAGCTCCCCATAAGTCGTCATAGTGCGCCCGGTGAAAGGGAGTTGAGAGGAAGGTGCGCCGTCCCGCAACCAATCCGTGCCCGTCGCGACACCCGTCACCGATCCGCGCCGGGCCCGCCGTCGCTCGCCAAATCCCTTGACCCGCCCTTGCCTTGACTCGCCCCTGTCAACGCTGCTTCCCTGAGCCCACACAGCGAATTGGTCTGCACCAATATCGCGCAGGGATTGAATCGATTCACCCCCATCCCCCTCTGTGGAGGTCGCGCATGCGCACCCGACCGAGATCCCGCTCCCTCTTCTCCGCCCTCTCCACCGCCCTGCTGACCGGAGCCCTCGCGGCGGCCGGCCTCACCTCGGCGGCGGCCCCCGCGTCGGCGGCCTCCGCCCCGAATCCCTGGCCCGCCCATGTCTTCGCGCCGTACTTCGACGCGGGCTCGGGAAACGTTTCCCTCACCGACGTGGCCAACAACTACGGCACCAAGTTCTTCACCGCCGCGTTCGTCGACGGCCCCGGCTGTCAGTGGCAGGTGCCGGGCCAGTCCGCCCTCCAGTCGCAGATCGACGGCATCCGCGGCCTGGGCGGCGACGTCTCCATGTCCTTCGGCGGCTACACCGCCGACACCTCGCTCACCGAGATCGGCGACTCCTGCTCCAGCCCCGAGGCGGCGGCAGCGCAGATCGAGAACGTCATCACCACCTTCAACCTCTCGCACGTCGACTTCGACATCGAGTCGGCGTCCCTCACCAACTCCTCCGGCATCGACCGCCGCGACAAGGCCCTTGCCCAGGTGCGCAGTTGGGCCGCCAACAACGGCCGCTCGCTGTCGATCTCCGTCACCCTCCCCGCCCTCCCCAGCGGCCTCTCGGGCGACGGCCTGAACGTTCTCAACAACGCGCGCTCCAACGGCTTCACCCCGGACGTCGTCAACCTGATGACCATGGACTACGGCTCCTCGGGCACCGACATGGGCAACGCGGCCAACACGTCCGTGGACGCGGCGGCGAGCCAGGTCGCGAGCGCGTTCGGCATCTCCACCTCCGCCGCGTACGCCAAGCTCGGCAACACCCCGATGATCGGCCAGAACGACAGCGCGGGCGAGATCTTCACCCTCGACAACGCCCGCAGCGTCGAGGCGTTCGACGCCTCGCGGGGCATCGCGCTGGTGTCGTACTGGTCGCAGAACCGCGACAACGGCGGTTGCCCCGGCCAGACTTCGGCCTCCGGCAGCTGCAGCGGCGTCAGCCAGAACACCGGCGACTTCGCGCGGATCTTCCAGCCGTTCACCTCGGGCAGCAGCAGCGGTGGCGGGGGCACCGGCTCAACTGCACAGGCGTTGCCCGGGACTTGGGCCCAGTGCGCGAGCGAGAACGGCACCTGCGCGATCAGCGGCACGACGGCCGTCGCCTACGGCGCGAGCGGCAGGTTCAACTACGCGACGGAGACCGGCTCCACGCCGTGCACCAACGCGGTCTTTGGCGACCCGATCTCCGGCACCGCCAAGTCCTGCTACGGCCAGAGCACCCCGCCCGCGACCAACGTCTGGACCTCCTGCGCCACCGAGGGCGGCACCTGCGCCTTCTCCGGCGTGATGACGGTGGCCTACGGCGCGGGCAGTTCCTTCAACTACGCGACCCTGCCCGGCGGTACGGCATGCTCCAACGCCGTGTTCGGCGACCCGGCCTCCGGCACCGCCAAGTCCTGCTACCTGATCGGCGCCCCGCCGTCCTTCGCCACCTGGACCAACTGCGCGGCGGAAGACGGCACTTGCACCTTCTCCGGCACCCACGAGGTGGCGTACGGCGCGGCCGGGCGGTACGTGTACCGGTCCGTGTCCGGATCCACCGGATGCGGCAACGCGGTCTTCGGTGACCCCATCTCCGGCACCGCGAAGTCCTGCTACGTGCAGTAGCCGCACCTCTGAAGTCGCTGCCGATGGCCATGCCGATTCCGCTCGGTCGGCCGGTGGGTTGAACGTTTCAATCCACCGGCCGCCGGGTTCTGCACGTTCCGCCAGATCCTCACATGGGAGGCCGGACGATGTTCAGATCGATGCTCGGATCGAAGCTCGGATTGAAGCTCGGATTGAAGTTCGGATCGAAGGGCACCCGCACCACCGGACGCAGGCCGCGGTCGAGACGCCTGGTCTGGCTGGCGACCCTGGCCCCGATGGTCGCCCTGCTCTACGGCACCACGACCACCCAGCCCGCGACGGCCGCCGCCCCCGGAGCCCCCTCCGGCTGGTCCACCGTCTTCACCGACGACTTCAACGGCTCGGCGGGATCGGCCCCTTCGTCGGCCAACTGGAAGTTCGACACCGGCCCGGGATCCAGCTTCGGGACCGGTGAGATCGAGACGATGACCGACTCCACGGCCAACACCCACCTCGACGGCAACGGCAACCTGAACATCACCGCGCTGGGCTCCGGCAGTTCGTGGACCTCGGGCCGGATCCAGACCCCGACCGCGAACGTGGGCGTACCGGCGGGCGGCAAGCTGGAGGTCGTCGCTTCCATCCAACAGCCCAGCCCCGCAGCCGGGTTGGGCTACTGGCCGGCGTTCTGGATGCTGGGCCCCGGCCAGTGGCCGGAGAACGGCGAGATCGACGTCATGGAGGACGTCAACGCCCTCTCCGACGTGGCCGGCACGATCCACTGCGGCACCTCCCCGGGCGGCCCCTGCAACGAGGGCACCGGAATCAGCAGCGGCCTGCGCGCCTGCTCCGGCTGCCAGAACGGCTTCCACACGTATTCGATGATCCTCGACCGCACCAACACGTCGGCGGAGACGATCACGTTCTACCTGGACGGCAACGCCTACTACTCGGTCACCGAGGCCCAAGTGGGCACCGCCACCTGGCAGGCGGCCTTCGACCACAACCAGTCGATCATCCTGGACCTGGCGATGGGTGGCACATTCCCGGACGCGACATGCGGCTGCACCACGCCAACGGCGTCGACATCGTCGGGCGGCACCCTGAGCGTCGACTACGTGGCGGCGTACACGACGACCGGCGCCACAAGCTCCAACACCCAAGCTCTACCCGGCACTTGGACCCCATGCGCCTCCGAGAACGCCACCTGCGCACTCAACGGCACATCGGCGGTGGCCTTCGGAGCGAACGGCCGCTTCAACTACACAACAACGACCGGCTCAACTCCCTGCACCACGACCGTATTCGGCGACCCGACGTCCGGAGTGGTGAAGTCCTGCTACGCGGAAGCGGCACCCCCGGCAACCAACATCTGGTCCCCGTGCGCGTCCGAGAACAACACCTGTTCCTTCTCCGGCGTGATGACGGTCGCGTACGGCGCCGCGGGTTCGTACCGCTACGCCACGCTCCCGGGCGGCACCCCCTGCACCAACGCGGTCTTCGGCGACCCGATCGCAGGCACGGCGAAGAGTTGCTACGTCGTATCGCCACCCCCGACCTTCGCGACCTGGACGACCTGCGCGGCGGAGAACGGCACCTGCTCCTTCTCCGGCACCCACGAGGTGGCGTACGGAGCGAACGGTCAGTACTTCTACGGCTCGTTCAACGGCGGAACCCCTTGCATCAACGGGGTGTTCGGTGACCCGGCATCAGGAGCGACGAAGACCTGTTACTACCAGTAACAATGTGCAGGTGGGAGGCCCGCCGTTACTCACTTTCGGGTGACGCTCCCGGCGGGCCCGGGGTGGCGCACCGTGGCGAAAGCGGAACCCGGCCCAGTGCCCACAAGGCCTGTCACCCCGCCAGGGCGTCAACCTGGTGCATCACGCGCATAAATGGACGGTACAGCCGACAGTCACGGAAATACGACCGACTCGTAACACGATTCACGTATCGCTCATATCCCGTCCGTGTGGTGGAGAAGGTGTGGGTGTGCGGCCAACAGGCCGCCACCCGCACACCGCACAGCCCGGGGTCCGGCCGTAGCCGTATCCAGGGAAGTGCCCGCACCATGCTGGGGGAACCCGTGACCTCTTCACCTTCCGTGTCCGTCCGCCGTCTGGCCGCAGCCGCTCTGGCTGCCGGCGCTCTCGTCGGCGCGGCGGCACTGCCGGCGACCGCGGCCGACCACGCGGCCCGGCCGAGCGTGGAGATCAGCCGCGTGCAAGCCGACTCTCCGGGGCCGGACGACCGCTCCGCCCGTTCGCTGAACAACGAGTGGGTGGAGATCACCAACCACGACCGTCGCAGCGTCAACCTCGACGGCTGGAAGCTGTCGAGCAAGGACGGCAAGACCTACACCTTCCGCCACTACCGCCTCGACGGCCACGCCACCGTCCGCGTCCACACCGGAAAGGGCCGCGACACCGCCCACGACGTCTACCAGGACCGCCGCGACTACGCCTGGGACAACCGCTCCGACACCGCCACCCTCCGCAACGACCACCGCCGCCTCGTGGACGACAAGTCCTGGGGCGGCCACGGGGGCGGCGGCCACAATGGAGGCGGCGGTCACAACGGTGGCGGCGGGCACGAGGGTGGCGGCCACGGTGGTGGGGGCCACCGCTGACCACCTGCACCATGACGTCAGGGCGTCATGACGCTACGACGCCATGACGCCCGAGCAGTGACGTGACACCCGCGGCGCGCTTCCCCAACCAGGGGCGGCGCGCCGCTTGTTGCTGCGCCGGCCGGTCAACGGGGCGGGCTCCCAGGTCGGTTGTACGGCTCCTGGGATAAAATCACGTCGGCTGCTGATCGTCGCGGTCGTACCGAAGAGGGAGCCATGTGGCGAACGCTGACCAGTGCGGTCGCCGGTCTGCTCGTGCTGTTCGTCGGCAGTCTCGCCTTCAACGCGGCGTCCGGCCAGAGCCGTTGGCCGGGACCGCTCGACTTCGTGCGCGTCCACCCGTGGGTGGTGCTCCTCGTCCTGATCCCGCTGGCGCTCATCGGGTTGTGGCAGGTGCCGCGCCGCGACGGTGCACAGGAACCGCTCGCGCCTGCTACGTACCGACTGCCGCCGCGCAACACCAACTTCACCGGCCGCGACGCCACGTTGCGGGAGATGCGGCAGCGCCTCACCTCGGTGAACGACGTGGCGATGCTCGTCGAGCACGGGATGGGTGGCGTCGGCAAGACCCAGCTCGCCGTCGAGTACGCGTACCGCCACCTGTCCAAGTACCGGTTCGTAGCGTTCGTGGATGCCGAGAACCCCGATCTGGTGGCGTCCCAATTCGTTTCGCTGGCCGGGGAGTTGGGGATGACGGAGGTGAGCTCCGGCCAGGTCATCCCGCGGGTGTACGGCAAGTTGGTGGACCGTAGGCCCTGGCTGATGATCTTCGACAACGCGGAGAAACCGGGCACGCTCACACACGCGCTGCCCTCCGGCGCCCCCGCGAGCAACGGCCATGTCATCGTCACGACCAGGGTGAGCGGCTGGTCGGGCAGAGCCGGCACCATCGACCTGGACGTGTTCACCAGGCGAGAGTCGGTGGAACTGCTGGTCCGACGGGTGCCCGGCATGACCGAGGCGGTGGCGGACCTGATCGCCGAGCAACTGGGCGACCTGCCACTGGCGTTGGAGCAGGCGGCCGGGTACATGGGCTACAACAACACAACGCCCGAGGAGTACTTGACCCTGCTGACGTCACGTCTGGAGGACATGATCGCGCAGGGTGAGCTGACCGACCGGCCGACGGTGGTGGTCGCGACCCTGTGGCGGCTCAGCGTGCGCAGACTGGAGACGGACCAGGCCCAGGCCGTACGTCTGCTGGAACTGTGCGCCCTGTTGGCGCCGGAACCGATCCCGCTCGACCTGTTCACCGGCAGCCCCGAAACGCTGAACGGAGTCGCGACCGACCCGCTGGCGTGGGACACGACGGTCGGCGCCCTGGCCGGCATGGGCCTCGTCCGGCGCGGGACCGGATCCCTGCTGCTGCACCGGCTGGTACAGGCCGCCACCCGCGCCTCGATGTCGCCCCAGGCACACACCGACGCCCGCGTCCACCTCTCTCGTGCGCTGCTCGCGGCCGTGCCGCACGACATCCACGGCGACCCGGACGCGAAACCGCGGTGGCAGAAGCTGCTCCCGCACGTCATCGCGGTGACCAAGGACGATCCACCGGCCGAATGCGCCGCGGAGACCGCGGTGTTGCTGAGGCTGGCGTCGACGTACCTCATCCAACTCGGGGACTGCCCACTCGCACTGCCCCTGTGCGAACGTGCTCTCGCGATCGACGAGTCGCTCGACGACCGGGACGCGGAGATCGGCTTCGACCTGATCACCCTGTCGCAGATCCACCGCGACCTCGGCGCGACGGAGAGAGCCCGCCCACTGGCGGAACGCGCGCTGCACCTGCACGAGTCCAGCCTGCCGGCGGACAGCCCCGCCATCGCGACGGACCTGGCCACACTCGCGCGGCTTCACTCCCTTCTCGGCGACCCCGAGGCGGCGCGCCCACTAGCCGAACGGGCCCTACAGATCGACGAGGCCGCCTACGGTCCGGACGACCCGTACGTGAGCTTCGACCTGATAGCCCTGGCGAACGTCCACGTCGACCTCGGCGACCACGCCACAGCCGAGCCGCTGATCTCACGCTCGCTCCGGATCCGCGAGGCCAACTACGCACCGGACCACCTGTACATCGGGTACGTGCTGCTGTTCAAGGCCAAGGTCCTGCACGCGCTGAACGACCCGAACGCAGGGGACTTCGCGGGCCGGGGTGCACAGATCCTCCAGACGCGACTGGGCAGGGCCCACCCCAAGACGGAGGATGCGTTCGCCATGGTCGATCGTCTGCGTTGACGGCGCTGCGGAGCTGAACGCCTTTGGGCACGGTCTCGTTGACTTGGGCCGAGTGCCCGTCCGCCACGACCGAACGTCTCGCAGAACTCCTTCGCCTCGCACTGGCAAGCGGACTCGGCCGGGACAGCGACGGGGGCAAGGCGCCGGTGCGCTCGCTGATCAGCTCGTGTTGCTCGAGTTGGGCTGTGACTTCCCCGGCCTGATGACCGATGTGGCTGTCTTCGGCAACGGCATGGTGCAGCTTGGGACCTCTGGATGGAGCGGCCGGCGCTCACGGCTGAATCATCAGCCGCGAGCGGAGCGAGCCTTGATCTTCAGCCCACAGCCCAAACATGTCGGGGGCTTCGTGGTGTCTCGGCCGTGCGTCGACGGTCGTTGGTTGCGGGGTGCACCTTCTGCGTTGTGTGCAGCGGCGGCAATAGATGCACGCATCATGCGGTCCGTCCGATTTCCCTCTTAGCACGAAGGCCCTGGGCTATCGACCCTCGCGGTATGGGGGCTTTAGGAGAAGGACCGCGCAGGTTGAGGGACAGGCAGTCACGCTGCCTGTACTGCGGCCTACTGGCTGACCGTGTAGCGACGCTGGACCATGACTGGGTACTGCTCGAGCCAGAGATGGAGCCACTGGCCCACACTGTGCCGGCGGAGCATCGGTGGATCGTGCTGTCTGATGGGCGGGTGACGGTCTACGGCGTGTGCCCGCCGGATCCGTTTCAGCGGTGTCGTATTGAGCACCGGCTTGCCTGCTCGGCACAACCGCTGCCCGATCTCTGGCCATGGTTGACGAGCCTGCGGGTCGAGAACGGGCGTCAGGTGGAACGCCAGAAGGATCCCGAATCACCACAACCCCCGGAAACATTGCCGGATACCGGGTGAGGGTGCCTCGATCTCACGGCGCCAACGGCCCCCGTGATTACTTGGGTTGACCTGGTCCAACACCCCAAGATCCTTTCCATGAACAGTCCACAGAGGCCGTCTCGGGGTCGCTAAGCGCCGCATACGCCTGCGCCAACGCGCTGACGGCGGGGTGTTCAGGCACCTCATGAATGGCTGCTACCTCAAGGGTGAGGCCATCACCCCGGACGAAGCCGCAGTGGCCCTGCGGCTGATCCTGACGCGCAGCTCGGCCCCGGACTCCTGGGAGCGGGAGATGGCCGCGCTACGTCAGGCCGCGCGGGACATCCTCGTCGTTCGAGTAGCGCGTCCGCCGTCCAAGTCGCCCACCTCTACCGCGTCGACTGGGCGAAGCCGGTGCGGCCGATGCCCTCGCGGAAGCGGGGTGCGCTCGCCCTGGCGATGCTTGCTCGCCGTACCTGCCCCAAGTGTCATGTGATCTACGGCTATTGCCTCCCTACGTCGCTCGGGATGTGCATCCTCTGCGCGTACCCCGATGATCAGCGCGCTGCGTGACCTACCAGATGTCCAGAAGCTCGGCGACGGCCTCCATGATTCGGTTCTTGCGGCGGTGCGCCTTGCTGCAATAACGCCGCTTGCGCCAGCGGCTTTCCGGCTGCTGCACCGGCTCGCCGCACCACTCGCACGGCCGCGTCTTGAACTCGGATTTCCCCACGCCACCCCCCGTAGCACCCCGTGCGGGGTCCGTTCGCCCACCTCCTGCAGCGACAGCTGGACCCCGCCTTTCCTCCCATGGGAAGGAACCTTCAGTGAAGCACTCCGACGACGAGAACGAACTGTTCCACCGGCCCGAAGCTGAGATGACCGACGACTCCGGTGCCGAGGTGGTCGACCTCGGCAAGGCCCGTACCGCGCGACTAGGGCCTGTGTGAGGTTGTGATCAGCCAGTTGCCTTCAGGAGGTCGTTGATCCAGATCATCGCGGCACGGAGGTGGAGGCCGGCGAGGTAGCTCTCGGGCGTCTTGTCGTATCGAGTGGCGATGCCCCGCCATGCCTTCAGCTTGTTGACCAGGCGCTCGACGGTGTTCCGCTCCTTGTAGAGATCATCGTCATGACCGACGGGCCGGCCGCCCCGGCTGCCCTTCTTCTTCCGGTTGGCGGCCTGGTCCTTCTTCTCCGGGATGACCGCCTTGATGTTGCGTTTCCGCAGGTAAGAGCGGTTGGCGCGGGACGAGTAGGCCTTGTCCGCGGCGACAGCGTCGGGCCGGGTCCGAGGCCGGCCGACAGGCAGACGGACCCGTATCTTCTGCAGCACGAGGACGAACTGCGGGCTGTCGGCGGCCTGTCCTGCGGTCAGTACGAGTGACAGCGGACGGCACTTGCGGTCAGCGGCGAGATGAATCTTGCTCGTCAGTCCGCCACGTGATCTGCCGAGCAGAGCTTGGTTCAAACGGAGCCTGCGCCGTCGCCTGACACGCCGTCGCTCTTCCTGCTCGGGGCTGTCCCTGCCGTCCTGTCCGTTCTGTTCTGGCGGGCCGCCCCCTGTTGCCTGGCCTGCTCCTGCTCGGCGGCGGCTTCCTCAAGAGCGTCCATGACGTCCTTGCCGATGGGCATCCCGGCTGCGTCGTGGTGGGCGCGGGCAGTGGTGGAGTCCACGCCGACCAGGGACAAGTCCGCCTGTCCCCGGCGGGCGGCCTCCGCGATCACGCCTTCCAGAAGAGCGGAGAAGACCCCGGCGTCCCGCCAGACGCGAAAGCGCCCGTAGACCGTCGGCCACGGTCCGAACTCAGACGGCATCTCGCGCCACTGGGCGCTGGACCGGAACCGCCAGATCACCCCCTCGAACTGCTCCCGCAGCCGCTCGGGATACGGGCCGTACTCGCCGATCGGCAGGTACGGCTCGATGAACTCCCATTGTTCGTCGGTGAGTTGCCTACGCGTCACACTCAGCGTCCTACCAGGTCCTGCACCCACACGGAACCAAAACCCGAGACTGATCACGACATCACACAGGCCCTAGTCGGCCGACGGACCGCTCACTCTGGTCGACAGTGCCGTGCCGACTGTGTCCGGTCCTGGCGTCATCGATCGCATCAAGAACTCCAAGCGGATGGGCGTCTTCCCACCGTGGATGAAGTCCCGCAGGGAGTTCGTCGAAGCGCTCGGCTGGCTGGCCGGGCACCTGTGGCACACCGTCGCCTTCCATGCGGTGCGGGTGCCGTTCGTCTACCTGCTCAAGCTGGTGTGGCGTTCTCCGCGCGGGGTGCTCAACATCCTGGGCAGGATCGGCCGTTGGGCCGTCGACGGCGAAGGTGAGGTGAGCCAGCACACGGCCACGAACGAGCAGGTAGACGAGTACCTGAAGCTGTCTCGGCAGCGGGACCGGCCGGTGCGCCTGCGGATGATCCTCACCGTGCTCGGGGGAGTGTTCGCCCTGGGTGTGGGCCTGTTCCTGCTCTTCGGGGCGCAGTCGAGGACGCAGTTCATCGCCGCTACGGTGGCCGTGCTCGGCTTCGGGCCGGCGGATGCGCCGCTGGCCACCCGGGCGGTCATCAAGACCGAGGTGCAGAAGCTGACCAGCGACATCGTGGTCAAGGCCATGGCGTCCATCGGCATCGGCCAGATCGTGTCTGCGGTCGCCAAGGGCATGGACGGCATCAAGTTTGTCTCCCCGATCACCCGCGAGGGTCCGGGCTTGCGTGCGGAGAGGGCTATGGGTTGGGTGGCCGATGACGGCTGACTGCCCACAAACGCTATAAAGCGGCCTCTTTGGGGCCGCTCAACTGTTGTGCGCCAACCGGTGCATTCCGCTGGGATGATTTTATCCGTCGCTGCAGAACTTCCTTAGGATACTTGGCTGTGCAGCTCTATTTTCGCAGCTCGGACGAAATTTACTTCTTCCTCGTCGAACTGACGAGCAGCATTGCGGTACCTTCTGCTGAGCATTGGAGGGCGGGGTGAATGCCCTTCGATGAGCGCCTCGAACTCTTCGAAGTCGAGCGCGTTGGGCGACAGGGCGCTTCTGGCCTCACGGCAGGAGTGTTTCGCGGCTCGGATTTCGTGAGTTTCGTGTTCGTCTAGATCGGCGGAATCGGAGGGGGAGGCGGAGTAGAGACTGCGCAGATGAAAGAGCGCCTGTATGAGCCTTTCAGCTGGGTCATGCATGATCACCGGCCCGTCGTACTGCATTCTGTGGAGCTTTCCCTGCACTCTCTCGAAGACGGCCTGATCGCCTAGGGCCATCGCCATCACCTTGGCAGCATTGGTCATTCCGGCGGCAGGCGCAGCTACGTCATCAGGGCCCTCAAGTTCGACAATCGTTTGAGCTGCCTTGAGGGCGGAGAGAGCATCTTCAACAGCGGCCTTACCGGCTCTGATGCTCTCTAGTGTGAGTTCCTCAGCGTTGTCCACGGCAAATCGTTCACTCACCTCTGCTACACGATGCACAGAAAGCAGGAAGGAGGCGTACGCTTCTCGCTGGATGCCACGGCGCCATTGCATATGAGTGGCGTATGTCTCGGCGCGGACAGTGTCCAATGCTGCACGGTAGGAAGACTCGGCTTGAGCCATCCCCGCTTCGCTGGTGGCTTCCGCTGTACGCAAGGCGGCTTTCATCTGCCAGCGGCCTATGGCCATCGTGGCAGGTATCCCGATAAGCGCCACTCCGGCCGCCGAGAGCGCCCCTATCCCCTGAAGATCCATGCCAGTCATGGTGACGTACCCCAGGGACGGAGCCAGGTGCCGAGGCCCAGCTCTGCAAGCCAGGGCTGTGTCCCACACGCCCCTCACGCACAAACCGTGCGCAGCAACGAGAAAGAGCGGGAGTCAGTGAGACTGACTCCCGCTCTCTCGTGTCGGCATCCGCACAGGTCAGAGCATGACTCTTGCTGTTTGACTGGCGAGTGCCCCCGGCAGGATTCGAACCTGCGCACACGGCTCCGGAGCCCAGGTGAGACCGTGACGCTTTTGTAGGCCTGACCTGCGGGGGAGCGGCATCCAAGGGGCCCGCTGACCAAGGTCATCACGCCCCTATTACGTGGGCGGCCTGTCGAGCGGCAGGGCGGCGCCGTATGGTCGAAGGCATGATCTCGGGCAGCGGCGGGGACCAGGACGGCGGCACGGAGTTCACGGAGGAGAGCCTCGGGGCTGTCCTGCGCGAGGCATGCACGAAGGCCCAACTGGACCCGGATGGCGCCGAGTTGCTGCGGCTCGGCTCCAACGCCGTGTACCGCTTATCGAAGTCGCCGACCATCGTTCGCGTTGCTCGTGACCTCGACGTCCTGGAGGACATGGAGCGGGCGGTACGGGTTGCGCGGTGGCTGGAGGCGGAAGACCTTCCGGCTATGCGGGTGCCGGCGGGCATCACGCAGCCGCTCGTGGTCGGCGGTCGGGTCGTGACCTTCTGGGAGAGCGTCCAGGAACGCGAAGAGTACGCCACGGTAGGCGAGTTGGCCGATCTGCTCCGCCGACTCCACTGGCTTGAGGAACCCGAGTCTCTGAGGCTGCCGTACTTCGACCCGTTTGCGAAGCTGTCGGGCTCTCTGAGGCAGATGGACGGCGTCCCGGAGGAAGACCGCACGTTCCTGGAGGACCGTGCCGCAAAGCTCCACAAGGACTACGACCGGCTGGACTTCGTCCTCCCCTTCGGGATGATCCACGGGGACGCGAGCATCGGCAACGTCCTTCGCCACCGGGACGGTCACGCCGTGCTCATCGATCTCGATGGCTTCGCGCTGGCTCCTCGCGAGTGGGATCTGATCCAGACGGCGATGTTCTACGACCGGTATGGCTGGCACACGAAGGCTGAGTACGCCGAGTTCGTTCACCGATACGGCTTCGACCTGATGAACTGGCCCGGCTACGAGACCTTGGCGGATCTCCGCGAACTGATGATGGTGTCGTGGCTCGGCCACCAGGTCGCTGGCAGCGAGCGTTCTGCGGCGGAGTTCGCGAGGCGCGTGCGGTCTCTGCGTACCGGCGAAGGGCGAGACGCGTGGGGCCCGTTCTGAGCGGCGGCCCTACACGCGGGAGTCAGACACTGACGTGAGCCTCGGAAGCCACCCAGAGTCTGTGCTCTCCGACTTGCTCCGTGAAGGCTCGCGCTTCGGTGGTGTTGCCGACGGCGGCGAGACCCTGCCGAAACTCGGCGAGGTAGCTGACACATCGGGCTGACTTGAGCTGTTCGCCGAGGTCCAGCGCATCGAGTGCCACCCTGCACGCCTCCTCGACATCGCCGGCACGTAGGTGCGCGTCGGCGAGAACCATGGTCGCGAAGAAGTCGCTTCGTACGTGACTGCCGCTCATGGCGTTCTCGGCGTGAGCGACGGCCTGTCGGGCGCTGTTGACGTCACGGAAGCAGTGCGCGGCCTCGGCGGCAAGTTCGGTCTCGTCGAAGTAGCTGATCCATTCGGGCTCGTCGTCGCTGTTCCGACTCTCCAGCGCCTTCGTGGCCGCGCTCAAAGCGGCTTCGCAGGCTCCTACGTCGCCAGTTCGGGCGAGAGCGCGGGCTTCCATGACATGGAACTGGGCGCGCAGGGTGGGAGTAGCGACGGGGGAGATGCCCATGAGGGCGGCCCGAGCGAGTGTCGCGGCCTGGGTGTAGCGGCCGAGGAACGTCGCCTGATGACTCATGGCGGAGAGGATGCTCCCGGCGAGGCGGCGGTCGTTGGCGTCTTGGGCCAGTCGGAGGGCTTGAAGGAAGTACCGCTGCGCCAAGCCGTGGCGGCAGGCGTCGTAGGACATCCAACCGGCCAGGAGAGTTGCCTCGGCCACGGTGGAGAACAGGGCCCGCCCGACCTGCTCGGTGTACTGCCCGCGCAGGAGCGGAGTCACTTCGGTGCTGAGGTATTGGACTGCTGCGTGCCGAGCGTGGTCGCCACCGAAACGGTCGTCCAACTCGGCGAACATGTCCGCGGTGGTCTTGATGGCGGCTACGTCTCCGAAACCGACGCGCATTCCATCTCGATGTTGCCGAGGAACGGCCGGTTCGGGTGCGACCAGCCACCGAAGCGAGGCTTCGTTCCATGCGGGCTCGGACGGCTCGGCCTGCAACAGGGGCTCGTACCGGTTCAGATCAGCGCGCCACAGCAGGCCGACGGTCTCGATCGCCCCTTCGGGGCTTGCCGGATAACTGGCGTCCAGGAGTCCGGTGTCTAGCTGGCCCTCGTGGTTCAGCCCCAACTCGGCGGCGCTGAGTCCGTACGCCTCACACAGAAGTGGACCGTAGAAGTCGTCCGGCGTGCTGTGCCCGTTCTCCCAACTGGCGATACGGCGCTTCACGCTGGCGTCCGACGGGAGTTGGTGGCCACGGCGGAGCGCAACTTGACGCAGCTCCCGCACCAATCGCGGCTGACTCCAGCCGCGACCTACACGGGCTTGCCGTAAGTGAACGCTGATCGGCTCCAGCGAGGACGTGACCGTTCCCTCCCCACTTGTACATGGGTGCGACTTCTGGGGCACGCGATTCTTTGGCTTCTCGACCGAATGTACGCGCTGTTCACCGGTGCGCGCTGCAAGTAACCGGAGTTCGCGGGTTGTTGACCCGTGACGGGGGATGACGCGTGCACCCGTGACGTGTCATCCCCCGTCACCTCTCGTCATCTGCCCTCACCAGGGTGGTGCCCCTGAGTCTGGACACCAGGCGGCATTGCGGCCGCAACTGGGTTCTGACCGAGGTGAGATGACGTGCAGAGGATGACCAGAAGTGGCATGGAGTGGCTCTCCGCCGCAGCGGACGATCCCGCCGAGTGTCGGCAAGTGTGGGCGGACGATCCCCGAAGGCCCTGCGCGCTGTCGACCGGCCGCTTTTTCGACGTGCTGAGCGTGGACCAGCGTCTCGGGTTGGAGATGTTCGACCGTCTTCGACGAAATGGGATGCTGTTCGGGCCGGCGGTCGTCGACCGCAGGGCGCAGCGAGTCGGCTTCTTTCTGGGCTCGCAGGGCCGCGAGGTCTTCACGTACTACCTCGAACGCGAAACGTCATCGCCACCGTCGTACCGGTACCTCGACCACGGCTGCGCCATCGTCGTCCCCGGAGCCATCCCTCTGTCCGAGGACCGCTACCAATGGCTTCGCGCACCTACCCGCCGACCGGAAGCCAATCCGCGGCGCCCGGTCGCCCTCGCAACCGTCCTGGTCGCCTCCACGGAACTCCTGGCACGGATGGACCGCTTCGACGAGCAGTACCCGACGCCCTACTCAGCGGTCGTCGCCCTCCCCGAGGAGACGACCACAGATGCCGGATGAACCGACCCACGAGCGCGACGCCGCCGCGTGGTCGCCTCTCGACAGCGACGGCTGGTACGCGGCCCGAGACGCGACCACTGCGTTGCGAGACGTCCTCGTTCGCGCCGGCCTAGAGAAGGACTTTCCGTACCTGCGCGCGGACGTGAACGCCTTCGGGCACGGCCTCGTCGACTTGGGCCGAGTGTCCCCGGCCACGGCCGAGCGCCTCGCAGAGCTCCTGCGCCTGGCACTGGCAAGCGGATACCGCCGAGACGGAAACGACGGAAGTCACGGATCGTCCATTGCCGAAGAACACGAGGGAAGGGCCTGACGCCATGACCGACCGGCGCGGAGTGGTGGCCAAACGAGCCGAGGACTTGTCCCCTGGCGTGCCCTACGTACGCGGCTGGAACCGCGCACGGCGAGGCGCCGGCACCCTCGCTGATCAGCTCGTGTTGCTCGGCCTGGACTCCGACTTCGCCGGCCTGGTGGCCGACGTGAACGTCTTCGGCGACGGGGTGGTGCAGCTCGGGACCGTTCGTCCTGAAGCGGCAGAGCTGCTGGCGAGGCTGATTGCGGCTGGGCTGGCTGCGGAGTCGAGTGACATGACGACGAAGGCGCCTCGGCTCTCGCCTCGGGAAGCTCCTGCGGCATGAACCACTGCTCGGTGGCGGTTGGTTGTCCTACCGCTCGGCCGGGACCGGCGCCCCAGCGCCGCAGCCCGGACGAACGGCAGGACAACCAACATCAGCTCGGGAAGCCTGGTTGTCCCAGCAGCGTGTGCTCCGCTGACCTGTGGCGGAGTGGTGTCGGAATCCTGGCCGCAGCCGTGGTCTGTCCCGCTGTTCCCCCTAGCTCCTCGCGCGATTTGGCACACGCGTAGCGCGACCCTCTTGTTCTGGAGCGTTTGAGCCGCAGCGGACGACAGCTAGCCACGAGCACGAGCACGGGCGCGTCGACCGATCGGGCGCGCGTGTGCCAGGGCACCCGTAACCGGGCCTCAGCCATGCTGCTCAGTGACGTCCATAAGAGCAGTCCTCGACGTCAGACGCGCCGTTGAGGCGCGCAACTACGTACAGTAACCAGTCGGAGTTGATCAGCCGCTGCGCGGCGTGAGCTGGGCCAACAACTCGGACGACTATCCGGGTACACCATCAGAGACGATCTCGGACCAGCTATCCTATCCCGGGAGCGCTGCGCGAGTCGGATGATGACGGTATCTGGAGGCTCCGTCAGGCAACACTATAAATTGGGGAACGATGACTCTCGATGTCGCAACAGTAACCCAACTTAGGTTGGAGAACTTTCCAGCCCTTTCGAGCGCTTCAGAGGCGCGTCCATCTCTGATTGAGTCGTGGTTCCCGGCGCGCGAGCTGTCGCAGGTCATTGCGAAAGACCGGCGCGTTCGCGATTCGGCATATTCCGCTCATCGCTGGTGGGCTCGTCGACCGCCGGCCCTGCTCCGGGCACTCCTTCTCGCAACTGCCCTCCCCCCTGGCGTCAGTGAGCATGACTTCTGGGAGCGGTATGCATCCGAGGCTCCTCACCTTCGCGGCAAGACTGTCTACGACCCGTTTATGGGCGGCGGATCGACGCTGGTCGAAGCCCAGCGGCTAGGCGCATCTGTTATCGGCTCGGATGTGGACCCAATGTCGGTTCGCATCGTTAGATCTGAACTTGCCCCTGTCAATGGCAACAAGCTGCGTGATTACGGCAAGCTTTTGCTGACTCACCTAAACTCGAAACTCTCCTGGCTCTACCCTTCGGATTCTGAAACTGCGCCGTTGCACTATTTCTCAGTCGCCGAGGTGCAATGTCCGTCTTGCAGCACCGTTGGGTCGCTCTATCGGAATTTGATTTTGGTTCGCGATCCCAAGAAGATGGGAGCTGTTGTCCGCGACCACGCCCTTACAGTATTTTGCCCAGAATGCTGGAAGCTGCATGACCTAGATTCGACTGACCGCAAGATTTTGTCGTGCTGCGGTAAGCGATTCAAGATCTCTCAAGGAACGTATCGCGCAGGTTCGTATAACTGCCCGTCATGCGGGGTAGCGTCAACTCACCGAGATTTGAAGACTGGCATCGCGGGCCGGCGGCTTCTAGCTATTGAAGATACACAGGCCAACGGTCGACGCCGCCTCCGGAAGCCTAGCGGGGATGATGAGTCTGCTCAGCTAAGAGCTGTTAAGGAGTGGGCGGCACAACGTGACTCCCTACCTCACCCCGTAGGGGAGGTCAGGGCCACACGGTCCGACGAGCGACCGCGAAGCTACGGTATCAACGCGTATGAGGACCTTTTCACCCCGCGACAACTTCTAGTCCTGGGCCATGCGCTGAAGTGGATCGAAGAGAATGTTTCGGAGGAGGATTTCCGGACAGCGCTTGAGTTGGCAATCTCAAACGCACTTTCGACGAATAATAAACTGTGCGGTTATGCCACCGACTATGGACGACTGTCGGCTCTCTTCTCTGTACGTGGGTACTCCCTTCCCGCCCTGACAGTAGAATTGAACCCGCTCCATGGAACTGGCGGACGTGGCACTATTGCAGCCTGCATTGAGCGCGTCGCTAAGTCGGATGCTACGGAGGTGCGCCGTCATGTGTGGGATGTGCACACGCGTCGGCCGGTCCCGAACCTTTTCACCTTCTCGCGTGCAGCTGAGTCTTGCCGGGTTAGCCTGAAGAATGCCGCCTCTGCCTCTGACTCTAAAGACATAGAGATGATCGACGTTGCGGTATTCGATCCTCCGTATTTCGACTTCATCGCCTATGATGAGTTGTCAGAATTTCACCGAGCCTGGTTTGGGGAGCTAGATCTGGCTGGTGACCCACTGTTGCCGAAGGCGAATAACCCCGTCCGCTCTTTTGGGATGCAACTCGGGGCATCAATGCGCGAGATGGTCAAACGTGCACGCGGATCTAATCCGTTTGCTTTCACGTACCATTCGGCAAATCCTGATGCGTGGAAGGCTGTTGGGGTGGCCTTGGATTTCGCTGAGCTTGCCGTGACAAAACTCTGGCCTGTGCGCAGTGATGGACACATGGGCCATCACAGCAATCCAGGGAACTGTGAATGGGATGTTATCGTGGTTTGCAGGCCCAAGAGGGGCACAGTTCCGCGGCAGCTAGAGGATGCAGCCCAGCGCTGGGTTTTGGAGATGAAACCGCTACACGTAAATGAAGCGGACGTTCGCAACTTTGAGTCCGCACTCGAAATGGCTAGACCTCGGTTCGCTAGTATCGGCTAATTTATCGGCGCGACGTTTCCTGGGGGGACCATGCGCAACTCGGATGAGCGCACGCACTACATCGCAGAACAAAAGAAGTCTGTTGATCGTAAGGTCCGGGTTTGGGTGCAGGATGGATGGCAGGACTTTGAAGTTTTCCGTGTTCCGGTAGATGCGCTTCTTCTGAACGTCGATAATCGACGCTTTCGCGCGGAGAAGATGTGGGCAGAAGAGCATTTGGGACGGCAGCTAGACCCTGAAAATTATCCGATCGATGAGCTTTCCATTGGCTCACTCCTCTTGGACGTCTCTCATAGAGTCGAGGGAGACAAAGTAGTTGGAAAGCCCGGTGGGAACTATGAGGCTCTGAAGAACGACTGGTTGCTGCGCAAACAGGAGTCTCCCCTCTGGATTAGGCCTGATGGCACGGTCCGTAATGGAAATCGCCGTCTTTCAATGATCAAGAGGCTGCAGAAGGAGATTGGTTCTGCCAGTCTAGAGCGGGTAGAGGCAATCATCCTCCCCGATAGTGAAATCGACGAGCCCTCCTTGTTGGAGATGGAGCAGCGTGAGCAGCTGACGGAGAACTTCAAGGTTCGGTACAACGATATTGACTACCTCCTGGCTCTTCGTGAGGCTGCGGAAATTCGTGAGGTCCAGTGGCACGATCGCGAAAATATCGAATCTGTGGCTGGCGAACTTCAGAGCATGGTTGAGAAGTCGAAGGGTGAGGTTGTACGGGATCTCTTCGCAGTCAAATATATGGACCTATTTCTTGAGGACTCAGAACAGCCTGGTCAGTACCATCGACTGCTGAAGACTTTGGAACGCTTCCGCGATATCGGCCGCATGATGATGCAGGTCGAGGAGCAATATCCAATGGAAGCTGCCGAGATTTTGCAAACCCTCTTCGCCGCGGTCCGCGCTGGTAAGGGTCACTTGGATATTCGTTCAATTCGGGCGATGTTCAAGTCGGACAGGTCGCGCTTCGATAAGTTGGCGTCAAGGGTTGCGGAGGCGGAAGCTGGATGGGATATTGCCGCTGGCCCATCTCTCTCCAACCCAGGTTCGTCAGCTCCCATTGATAGTGACGTCAGCGATGATGAACCTGACGCTGATGACGAGGGGCCAGGTCCGGATGTTGCCAATTATCCAAAGATCGAGATTGGCACGGCCATTGACCTGGCGATCGATGCTTTCTCGGCATCCCAGCAGGATGACGTCGCGCAGGTTCTGCTGGAGGTCTGTAATCGCCTTGAGGTACTCACTGAGCAGGATCGCCTAGGCGTAGCTCTGACTGGAGATGACGGCGCTAGAGTGCGAGGCAGCCTGACGAAGATAGTCGAATGGGCCGATGTAAATAGACACCTCATTGAGCCGGCGGACTAGAGATGACCGAGCCGAAAAGGGTTTCACTGGAGTTTGTGGACGAAGGTGTCTTGGTCACCGGAACTTCGCTAGCGGGTGATCGTAGAGCCCGTCTGTTTTTCCGCAGCATTCTCGGAGCCCGTCCGATTGATAGTGGCTATCTGTGTCCACGTCGGAGACTGAGCAATTCTGTATTGGTTCTCAAGATCTACGACTGGCTCCTGGCCAACGGGTACGATGCAGAAGGCGCTGGCGAGGTTAAGACAACTGTCAGTTCGGAGCTAGCACGCAGACTTAGCTTCGCGCGAACCAAAGAAGCCGCGCGGAAGCAGAAGGGAGATGCAGCTGACTTCGACTTCTCTCGCGTCGACTCCGCTATGCAGAGTTTCGGATGGTCGAATGAGCGTAAGCTAAGGCCACATCAGAAGGTTGGCGTCGCCCATGCCCTTACGGCAATCAATGTGGGTAATTTTTCGGTTCCAGGCGCCGGGAAAACTACGACTACTCTGGCTGCGGCTGTTACCCACCTCCAAGCGGGTACTGTTGATCTGCTTGTGGTGGTTGGCCCCCTAGCATGCTTTGACCCGTGGGAGAAAGAAACCCGATTCGCGGTCGGTTCATTGATTAGGGCTCGAAGGGTTCGGGGAACGGCGCGACAACGCCAGACGATTTATCAGCAGACCAGGCCGAGGGATTTGCTGCTACTCAGCTACCCTACGGCGGCCGCGGATCAGCTGATGTTGCTTGACTTGTTCAAGGCTCATAACGTCATGCTGATCGTTGATGAGTCGCATCGCGTCAAGAGGTTCCGAGGCGGAGTTTGGGCACCCGCGCTAGTTGAACTAGCAAAGCGAGCTACTGTCCGAATGGTGCTGTCCGGTACTCCAATGCCACAGTCAGGAAGGGACCTCTATACGCAGCTAAACATCCTGTGGCCAGATGGTCAGCTGACTGGCACCAGAGATGCTTTTGCGGCTCGTGTAGATAGCGATTTCGACGATGTCGTTCGAAATGTCATGCCTTTCGTTTCTAGAACTCCAAAGGCCGCTTTGGGGCTACCTCCATATATAATTCATCATCATTCGGCCGAACTGATCGGTACGCAAGCCGAGATCTATGAGCTGATTGAAAACCGCTTTCGGCAGAAAATCGCGGACGCGGCTACTTGGAAAGATAAGCTTGACAGCCTTCGTCGAGGCCGACCCATACGGCTTCTCCAGGCCGCATCCAATCCGTTGACATTTTCTTCGAAGGATACGTATTTTCACCTTCCTCGAATGGAGGATGCCTCTCCCACTCTGATGGAACGCCTCACTGACTATGGGGCCTCAGGTGAAGTTCCGGCTAAATCTGCTGTAGCGATTGACCTGATCAGGGCAATTGCCGGCAGAGGCGAAAAGGTCGTTTGTTGGAGCAATTTCATCCCTAACTTGGACTACTTCCGAAGCCTTGTTGGCGAGGTATTGGGGATTCCGTGTTATCAAGTGGATGGGCGGGTGCCAGCGGGACGGGATGCGCTGCATGGCGATAACGGTCTCGAAATCGAGGTGCCGGGAGACGCAGATACGCGTGAATCTGTCATCGACAGATTTCTCCGACAGCAGGGACCTGCAGTTCTTATTACCAACCCTGCTTCGTGTTCTGAGTCAATCTCCCTGCATAGTTCCTGTCATAATGCTATCTACCTTGACCGTACTTATGACTGCGCTATGTTCTTGCAGTCTATTGACCGGATTCATCGCCTTGGTCTACCACCTGATGCCACCGTAAACGTTCACATTATTGACGCGTTGGTGGACGGGCGTGAGACGGTTGATGCTTTGGTCGAGGCATCGCTCGCTTCCAAGGCTCGAAGAATGCAGCAGCTACTTGAAGGCGCCGAGCTTCTGCCATTCAATCTTTCGGAAGACCCCGCGGTCGACGCTGAAGGCTCCGAGGCGGACTTGGAGTCGCTGCTTCGCTACTTGTTGGGACAGGGAGAGTGACGCCCAAGGACTCGGGCAGCTGGTTGACAGCTGTACGAGTGGGCCGCATGCCTGCGATCCTTTCCGGCATCCGGAGGCATCCGCCTCCAGGCATGGATATTCGTAAGGCTCGCCTGTATTTGTGGCGAGAATGCGGCGGCCCGATGGATGACGTGCCGATCCTTTTGAACCTCCTAATGCAGGTGGGACTTGTCGAAGCCGAAGGAACCTGGCTGCGGCTGTCCAAGGAGGGGCGCAAGGTAGCGACGCAGGACCATCGGACGGGCGGGAAGCATTTGGGTCTTGCGCTGATTCGATCAGGAATTTTTGCTGCCCAAGTTAGTCGACTCCTTGAAGTCGGCAAGGTCGACTCCAGTCGCTCTCTGGTTTGTCCTGCCGAATTGGCAATTAGTGTTGCGCCTCAGTTGATAGGAATTCTCCGACGCTTCGGTCAAGCGGTTTCTCTGACCAACGAGTTGAACGTGTCGGCTGATTTGGTCACAGAGATGGGTGATGTCTGGTCCCTCTTGCCGCCCCCGGTGACGCCTGAAGCTGACCACAGAAAAGACATGGGTAATAGGGGTGAGCTCTACAGTTATCGGTATTGCCGTTTGGCGGCCGATGACCCCGCGAAGGTGCGATGGGTGGCGAGGGATGACGAGTCGCTGGGCTATGATATCGAAGATTTGAACTTTGTACCCAAACGAAGAATTGAAGTCAAGGCCAGCGCGGAGAAAGTTGTACGATTCTTTCTTAGTCCAAATGAATTGGAAGTAGCGCGTCGACTGGGGGATGCTTACGAGGTTCATTTTTGGGGCGGGGTGTCATTGAAGGCTCCCGTAAAGGGAGAGTTCGACAGGCTCACGAAGGACGGCTATCCGCTAGTATTTCGCGGTTTGGCCACGCTGCTGACATCGGGATATTTGTCTGCTATCCCTACGCAGTACCTGGTGACTCGGTCGGACGGCGACGATCGTAATGTGCAACAGAGTGATACGATCATGGATATTCAATAGTTACCCAAGTTTACCGGAACCGATTTTTTCTGGTTTGGCGAATCTGGTTCTGACGCTTCGTGATCCCATACGGTCGATATCCTGATTCGCCGATGCGCTGGAAGGGGTCATAATCTTAAATCGTGGAGCCCCCCGCGGTTCCAGCGGGGTTCTCCCCTCCCGCGGCCGCGCTTGCTGTCAGGCTGGTCGCTTGGTGCGGGATCGTGTCGGGCCGTACGAACGCCTGAGCATTTTGGCGGCGGTGGCATGCGGGCCGTAAGCAGCCGTTTATGCGCTTGGACGGACGGCGCGGCGGTCGGGTTGGCGATGATCGCTGAGTGCTGTTGATCGCCAGCCGAGCGAGCGCAGCGAGCCTTGATGATGTGAAGAAAGTCTGAGCCAGCTGACCTTCGACTACAGCCTGAATGACAGTTCCAGATTGTCGCCGGGGAGGTGAAACTCCTCCAGGGCCAGAGGTTTGTTCCCCTCTGCGAGCGTTACGCGGATGACGTGTAGGAGCGGGACACCTTCGGGAAGGCGGAGGGCCTGAGCCTGGTCAGGTAGAGGCATGCGCGTGCGTACGTACTCCGTGAAGTGGAGTTCGTGGCCCAGCTCGGCAAGCGTGACGTACAGCTCCGGTGCCGGTAGCGGTGCCTCCTCCTCATACTTCGTGCCGACCAGAAGAGAGAACGGCACGTATGTGCGGTGGAGTTGGCGGAGGCGGCCGTGGTCGGCGGTCTGCAAGGCGTCGTACGTGAACATCGGCTCGCCTGGCGGGATGCGGAGGAGATCCGCCAATGCCAAGGGCGCGTCCGTGCGAGTGGCTACCGGTGGCTCGGCGTTCGTCCACTGGATGCCGTCGGCCTCCATGTACCGGCCGTCGGGGGCCAGGCGTACGCCGCGCGGGCGCGTGAGGCTTGGGCGACTCTGGGGTGAGCGGGCGAATGTGCCTCGCCCCATGATCACCTCGACCAGGCCGGATGCCCGTAGCTCCGTGAGGCCCTGACGGACTGTGGGACGCGTCACGCCGAACTGCTTTGCCAACGCTTCCTCGGAGGGGAGCGGTTGGCCGGCGGGGAAGGTGCCGTTCAGGATGCCTTCGCGCAGGTAGTCGGCGATCTGCCGGTACTTCGGCTGCGTGTTCTTCGGCGGCATGCAGGCCCTCCACGGCCGTGATCAACACGATCGGTGTCCCAGGCGTGGAACGTACCGCCCACGCCTGGAACACCATCCCTCATCACGAGACGGTTGACAACCCGTACTACGGGTCGCACTCTGGACTCCGACCACCCGTACTACGGGTGGTCTAGCAACCCGAAGGATTGGCCTTCGGGTGCCAGAGATGAGGAGTTCAGATCAGTGTCAAGCCTTCCGATCGATACCGCGAAGTTCACGGGGATCATCTGTGCCGTTCCCCCGGCTCCGCGGGTTGCGAATCGCGAAACCGGTCAGCTTCGTGTTGACCGTGATACCGGCAAGACCGTGTTCCAGGTCGGGCTTTGCCTGATGGCCGGGTCATCGGCGGACGTGGTGAACGTGAGTGTCGCCGGTGAGCCGGCCGGTGTGCAGCTCGGTATGCCCGTGGCCGTACGGGACTTGGTCGCCACGCCGTGGGAGAACGACGGGCGGCACGGGGTCGCATTCCGTGCGGCGGAGATCCGGCCCCTGAGCGCTCCGGCGGGGAAGGGGGCCGGGCAGTGATGACGCTGGCCTCCTCCACCTCCTCCGCCGGGACGGTCTGGCCGAGTTGGGTTCTGGTGGTGGCCGCAGTGCTGTGGTCGGGTCTGCTTCTCGCAGGCCCGGCCCTGCGCCGCCGCTACCCCGTGGCCTGGTGGCTGTTACTCGGCTTCCCGGTCATGGTCGTCCAAGTGGTGCGCACCTGGCGGCCGTTGATGGCCGGGTGTGGACTCGCCGTGAGCCGTCGGCCGGCGCTGACCGTGGTGTCCGGGCTCGTCGGCAACGGGGCGTCTCCACCTCAGCCGCGCGTCCCCCGGCACGGGCTCATACGCCCGACCGGTGGCGGATTCTGGATGCTGGTACGGCTGTTGCCGGGCCAGGTGCCCGAGGACTTCGTCAAGGCGGGGCCCGCTATGGCGGAGGACTGGCAGGTCCATGGGGTGCGGGTCACCTCTTGGAGGCCGGGAGTCGTACGGATCGCCGCCTCCGTGGCCGATCCGCTCGCCGCTCCTCGACTGCCGAAACAGCGCGGGCCCGCTCAACTGCTCCGGGTCGCTGTGGGCGTGCTGGAAACCGGTGCCGGTTGGGTCATCGACCTGCGTCGTGTGCCGCACTGGCTGATCGTCGGTGCCACCCGGTCTGGCAAGTCGACGTTGATCAATGCACTTGTCGCGGGTCTGGCTCCGCAACTGGTCGCGCTCGTCGGCATCGACTGCAAGGGCGGCATGGAACTGTCGCTCTACGAACCCCGGTTGTCCGCCCTGGCGACCAATCGTGAGCAAGCGGTTCGGCTCCTGGCGGCACTCGTCGACCTGACGCTCGACCGCATGACCGTCTGTCGGGCGGCACGTGTGCGCAACATCTGGGGTTTGTCGGAGAAGGAACGTCCGGTACCCGTCGTCGTGATCGTCGACGAGATCGCGGAACTGTTCCTCGTCGCGAGTCGCAACGAGAAGGACGAAGCACACGCGGCCGGTACGGCGTTGATCCGACTCGCCCAACTCGGCGCGGCGCTTGGGGTGTTCCTCGTCGTGGCTGGCCAACGGGTGGGCTCCGACTTGGGGCCGGGCGTCACGGCACTGCGTGCCCAACTCGGCGGACGCGTGTGCCACCGGGTGGCCGATCCCGGTACGGCGGAAATGGCGCTCGGAGATCTCAACCCCGACGCGCTCAAGGCCGCACAAGCCATCACACCGGAACAGGCGGGTACGGCCGTGCTGGCCTCCGGCGACGGCTGGGAACGGGCCCGCTCGCACCTGGTCACCGAGGTGGACGCGGAAGCCATCGCGGCTGAGTACGCGTACCTCGCCCCGGTCCTGCCCGAATTGCTCACCGCGGCCAAGTGAGAGGGGGCTGTCGTGCTGGTGTCCATGTCGGCCGTGTTGCTGCTCGGCCTGTTCATCTGGTTCCTGCTGCGCATCCGCTACCTGCGCTGGGCGGACACGTTGCTCTGCGGGACCTTCGGCTTCCTGGTGGCAAAGACCGTGGCCGCGCCGGTGGTTCAGGCGGTCCTCGTCGCGGTCAGCGGCTTCCTCGGCCAACTCCGCTTCTGAAGCGACCTCACCCGATGTCCGAACAACAGAGAGGTGGGCGAGCCATGTCCACGTACGAAATCCGCTCCGGCGACCGGGCTGCGTTCATCGCGGGCCTGCGTGAGCTGGCGGACTTCCTCACCGAGAACCCCAGTGTCCTCGTACCGCGCAATGCGTCGTTCGGCGTCTTCGTCGACGCGGCGGACTCCACCGCTCGCAGGGAGGGCGCGGAACACGTCGCCGCTCCGCTCGGCGTCCCGGTGGAGGACCTCGGCGAGGGCTACTACGACGCACGTCGCACCTTCGGACCGATCGCGTACAGCGTCGTCGCGATCCCGCCCAAGGAACAACAGTGATCGCCCGTTTGACGGGCTCCCGACGGGGCGCGAAGTCGCCAAACCCGACCCCGTCAGGAACCCACTCCATCCGCCACATGAGCAGTGAAAGGAGTACTCACACTTTGTCCACCGCGCATCGATCGCGCAAATCCCTTCTGCCCGAGTGCGAATTGAGGGTCGTCGACTCCGAAGTGTCGACCTGCGACGGACGGGAACAGATCGTCCTCGTCGGGCTCGATGGCTTCGAGCGGCATCTGTGCCCGGCACACGCCGCCGCTCTCTGGCTCACGGACCCGACACTCCGGTTCAGTGCCAAGACCCGTACGGAAGCAATCGCTGCCGTGATGTGGCATGCGTTCGGAGGCGGTGGTCGGCAATGACCGCACCCCTGCCGAAAAACGTTGCTGCCCTGCTCACCAGGGCAGCAGAGCCGGAGTTCGCAGCCTGGCGGCGCAACATCGTCAGCCTCGCCGGCTGCACTAATCCGATCCACCTGGTCGGCGGCGCAACCGTTGTCGACACGACCACGGGCGAGGCCCTGTTCTCGTACGCGTCGGACGTCTACGGCGGTCGACTCCTGACCGCATGCGGCAACCGGCGTGCGTCGGTCTGCCCGTCCTGCTCCCGCCTCTACCGAGCCGACACCTACCAACTGATCCGGGCCGGGTTGGTCGGGGGCAAGAACGTCGTGGAGTCGGTGAGCGGGCACCCTCGGGTGTTCGCCACCCTCACCGCTCCAGGCTTCGGGCCGGTTCACACCCGTCGTGAGCGTGCGGGGCATGTACGGGCATGCCGTCCCCGGAAGGTGGGGGACTGCTGCCCGCATGGCTCGCCCATCGGATGCCATGAGCGACACGCGGAGGGTGAGCCCCGTCTCGGCGAGCCTCTGTGCCCGCGCTGCTACGACTATGCCGGGGCTGTCCTCTGGCAGGCGTACGCCGGTCAGTTGTGGCACCGGTTCGCGCTGGAGTTGCGTCGCGAGATCGCACGGCGGGCTGGGTTGTCCCGTACCGAACTCGCGGACGTGGCCCGGTTGTCGTACGCGAAGGTGGCCGAGTACCAGCGGCGGGGCCTGGTCCACTTCCATGCCGTGATCCGCCTCGACGGGCCGGACGGACCAGCCTCGGCTCCGCCCGGTTGGGCCACAACGGCTCTGCTGATGGACGCGATACAGGCGGTCGTCGGTCGCGTGCGGCTCATCGCTCCAGGCGTGGATGTCGTCGGCGCTCGCGTGCTGCGCTTCGGCGAACAGGTCGACGTGCGGCCTATCGCGGCGTTCGGAGCGGGGGAGCGGCTGACCTCCGCGGCCGTTGCGGGCTACATCGCGAAGTACGCCACGAAGGGCGCCGAGTCCGCCGGCGCGGTCGACGGCCGGATTCACCAGGCGCGTGAACTGGTCATGTTGCCGGTGCGGGCTCACGTCCTCCGCATGATCAGTACGTGCTGGTGGCTCGGCGGATTGCCTCCCTTCGAGCCTCTGGGGCTGCGCCGCTGGGCCCACATGCTCGGCTACGGCGGTCACTTCTCCACCAAGTCACGGTGTTACTCGACGACTCTGACCGCACTCCGTGAGGCGCGTGCAGAACATCGTGCGGAGGAGCAGCGGACCGCCCTCGGTATCAGCGGGCGGACAACCGTCACCGTCGGCCAGTGGCGCTATGCCGGGCGCGGCTACTCGCCGGAGGCCGCACTCCTGGCGGCCTCCGTACGGGAGGGCGGTGGTCTTGATGGCGCGTGAGAAGACGGCCGAACTGCTCACTGTGCGGCAGGTGCTCGAAGAGCTGGGCGGGATCTCCCGGCGCACCTTCTATCGCTGGCGAGAACTGCGCCTTGCGCCGGCCTGCATCCGTTTACCCAACGGGGAGTTGAGGGTTCGCCGCGACGTGCTCAACGACTGGTTGGCGGAGCGAGCGGAGGGGGCCGCATCGTGAAGTCGTACAAGGTCTCCGTGTGGAAGCTCTCGGTCAATAAGACGACCAAGAAGCCAACTCACCTCGTGCGCTGGGTCGTTGACGGGGAAGTATTCAGCGATTCGTACAAGACGTCGGCCCTGGCCGACCGCTTCAGGGCCAAGCTGTTGCGAGCCGTCGACAAGGGCGAGCCCTTCGACACGGTGTCGGGGCTGCCCGACTCGCTGCGTGGCGGCAAGGCGGCGCTGACGTACCTGGAGTTGGCGCTCAAGTACATCGATGCGCGCTGGGCTGAGGCGTCGGCGAAGCAGCGTGACAGCATGACCGACGCGTTGGCGACGGTCGTCCCTGTACTGGTCAAGCCGGTTCGGGGACGACCAACTCCGCAGATAGTGCGGCGTGCGCTGCGCTCGTACCTCCTCCCTGTGTCACGGAGGAAGCAGGATCGGCCGGAGGAGATTGCTTCGGCGGTGCGGTGGATCGAGCGGGCCTCTCTGCCCGTAGCGGAGTTGCTGGAGATCGCTCGCGTGCATGAGCTGATCGACGGTCTCGGGCGCAAGTTGGACGGCAAGCCTGCGGCCACGCAGACGTATCGACGGCGGCGAGCGGTTGTGTTCAACTCGCTTGAGTACGCAGTCGAGTTGGAGCTTCTACAGTCCAACCCGCTGAGCCGAGTACGCCGCAAGCGTGGCAAGCGGGCGGTGCAAGAGGTCGACCGCCGAGTCGTGGTCAATCCGCGGCAGGCGCGGGAGTTGCTGGCTGCGGTGACATACGTCGGCGGCTACGAGAGGGCGAGTGGTCGGCGGCTGCGCGCGTTCTTCGGGTGCCTGTACTACGCCGCTATGCGCCCGGGTGAAGCGCTCGGCCTGCGGCGGTCGGACTGCGTGCTCCCGGCCTCGGGTTGGGGACGTATCGAGTTGGCCGAGACGCGTCCAACGGCAGGCAAGGCGTGGACGGACTCCGGGGAGGCGCACGACCGGCGGGGCTTGAAGCAGCGTGCGGAGGGTGAGGTGCGCATCGTGCCCATTCCGCCTCCGCTGGTGCGTCTGCTCCATGAACATCTGAAGGAGTTCGGCAGTGCCAAGGACGGCCGGCTCTTCGCCAGTGAGCGTGGCAATGTCGTAGCGGCCTCGTCGTACTCGCGCGTGTGGAAGCAGACGCGAGAGCTGGCGTTCCTGCCGGAACAGGTCTCCTCGGTGCTCGCCTTCCGACCGTACGACCTGCGGCACGCAGGCGTGTCCCAGTGGCTCAACTCCGGTGTGCCTGCGCCGGAAGTGGCGGCACGCGCCGGCCACTCGGTCGACGTGCTGCTCAAGATCTACGCCAAGTGCATCGACGGCCAGGAGCAGGAGATGAACGAGCGGATCATGCAGGGACTGGGGGAGGTGGATGGCCTCACTGACTGACACGACCGCAAGACCGACGAACCGGAGCCCCGGGCTGCCTAGCCCGGGGCTCCGGTCTGTCTGCGTGTATGTGGACGATCGCGCGTGATCAGTGGCTGGTTAAGCTCCCCGCCATGGCTAACGATCTCGGCTTCACATGCTCATGCTGCGGGGAGCACCACGCGGAGCTTCCGATGAGCTACTCCACCGTGGCTCCTGATGTCTGGGACCAGAACTTCGCAGACGATCCCGACAGCATGCTGTCCTCCGACCAGTGCGTCATCAAGGGTCAGCATTACTTCATCAAGGGCCTGATCGAGATACCGGTGATCGGCAGCGAAGACCTCTTCTCCTGGGGCGTCTGGGTCTCCTTGAGCCGGGACAACTTCGCCCGAGCTCTGGACATGTGGAACACCCCCGGTCGCGAAGCTGAGAAGCCGTACTTCGGCTGGTTGACCACTGAGTTGAGCCTTTACTCGCCCAGCACGCTCAACCTGAAGACGAACGCACACACCCGTCCACTCGGCCGGCGTCCCTTCGTCGAGCTGGAACCCACCGACCATCCCCTCGCCGTCGAGCAGCGCACCGGCATTACCCAGGACCGCGTACGTGAGATCGCTGAGGCCGTCCTCCACCCCAACGGCGACAACGTCTGATCTGACTCGCACGACCGGCGGACGGTTGGTCTACAGGGGTACGTTGAAGGACGCTGAAAACGCCCTGACCTGCCGCGAAGCCCCTCAAGATCAACACGCTATTACAACGTGATCACTGGCAAACGGCTGCTTTTGGCGGCATCCGCCTGCACACACGCGAAGACCCCGTCTTCAGCTAGTGCGCTGATGGCGGGGTCTTTAGGCACCTAATCCAAGGTGCCCCCGGCAGGATTCGAACCTGCGCACACGGCTCCGGAGGCCGTTGCTCTATCCCCTGAGCTACGGGGGCGTGTCCGTCGCGGTGATCGCGGCGACGGGTAGAACCCTACCAGCTACTTACGGGTGTCCATGAACAGGTTTCTCGGTGACCAGGGAGGTGGTCAGGAAGGTGGTGGAGGAGGTGCGCCGGGTCGCTCGCAGGGGGTGGAAGTGGGGAAAACCCGGACGCGGTGGCCGGTCCGGACCTACTCTCGAGTTGTGCCAGGCGCGTCGGGTCGGGTGCTTGTTGTGGACGACAACAAGGTCATCCGGCAGTTGATCAGGGTCAATCTCGAGCTGGAGGGTCTCGAGGTCGTGACCGCGGCCGATGGTGCCGAGTGTCTGGACGTCATTCATCAAGTGCGGCCTGATGTCGTGACCCTGGATGTCGTCATGCCCCGGCTGGACGGGCTGCGGACTGCCGCTCGGCTGCGCAGCGATCCCCGGACCCGTGATCTGCCCCTCGCCATCGTCAGCGCCTGCACCCAGTACGAGGTCGACAGCGGGCTCGACGTCGGCGTGGACGCGTTTCTCGCCAAGCCCTTCGAACCTGCCGAACTCATCGCTCTCGTACGGGAGTTGATCGAGCGGGGGCGGCGACGCGAGCCGCAGGACCCGCGTGATCCGGCCGATGGCCGCTCCCTCGGCGGTGCCCTCGGCGCCAGTGCCAGTGAGGGCGAGCGGGCCGGGCGGGGTGGGCGTAGCGGCGGCTGAGGCTGCAGCCTCCCTTGCCCCGTGCCACTCGCTCCGCACCATTTGCTCCGCGCCACTTCCTCCGCGTGCCACTGCCCCGCGCCCACTTGCTCCGCACCACTTGCAGGTGCCCCTTACCTCCCTAACCTCCTTACCCCCTTACTTGCACGTCCCCCTATATACGAGCCCACCCTGCGGATGCCGCCGCACGCCCCCGCGTCCACATCTCGGACCCCCGCCTAAACCGACTGGCCTACCCACCCCCCTCCTCCCATACGCTTGTCCCGTGACCCCCGTCGAGCTCTCCCGTACCGTGCTGCGCGCGGTGCGCCGTGCTGTCGACGGCGGGGAGCTGCGCGTGACCGTGCCGGAGAAGGTCTCGGTGACCGTGCCGGGGGCCGGCGGGTGGGGGGACTACGCCACCAACATCGCTCTCCAGCTGGCGCGGCCCGCAGGGGAGACCCCCCGCCGTGTCGCCGAGTTGTTGCGGCCGCATCTCGTCGGCGCGCACGGCGTCAGTGGCGTCGAGATCACCGGGCCCGGTTTCCTCAACATCAGGCTGATGCGGGGGAGTGCGGCGTCCGTTCCTCTCATCGAGGAGATCCTGCGGCGCGGACCGAGGTACGGGTTCGTCGACGAGGCCGCGGTCGGCGCCAGCCATGCCGCCCTCCCCGAGCCGGACGGCAGTCGTGACGCCCTCGCCGGGCAACACCTCTCCAGCATCCCGGACGCGCTCACCTGCGAACCCGCCCCCAGCAGCGCAACGACGCTCACCCGCGAACACACCCCCATCCCCTACCTCGTGCAACTGCACGCCCCCCACGAGCCCCGCGCCCTCGTCGTCATGGAGGTCGTCGCCCGCCTCCTGCGTTCACAGGGCTCCCTCGTCCGCACCAGTTGCGCGGCCCGGCCCGAGCCCGAGTGGCTGGCGGTCCTCGGTGTCGACGTCGACGCGTACGGCACCCCGGCGACACCGGCTCCGCTCGACGTGAACGTACGGCCCGTGCCGGTCCCCGACCCCGCCGCCCTCCCCACCCTCGGCCGCGACGCCGCCCGCTGGGCCCTCCTGCACCCCGCCGCCCACGACCGGCCCCGCCTCACCGCCGAGCACCTCGTGCAGCGGGAGAGCAACCCCCTCTTCCGGGTCCGTTACGCCTACGCCCGCACCCGGGCCGTCAGCCGCAACGCCGCCGACCTCGGCTTCACCGCGACACCCGGCGACGTACAACAAGACGTACAAGAGGACACCACCCCCCTCGTCGCGCCCCTCCTCACCCACCTCGCCGACCACCCCCGCCTCCTCGCCCGCGCGGCAGCGCACCGCACGCCCGACCTGCTCGCCCGTCACCTGGTCGCCGTAGCCGACGCGACCCTCGTTTTCCTGCCGGCCACGCTTCCGCTCGGGGACGAGAAACCCTCGGCCGCCCACCGTGCCCGGCTCGCGCTCGCCGAAGCCGCCGGGGCGGTGCTCGCCGGTGGCCTGTCCCTGCTCGGCATCGATGCCCCCGAACACCTCTGAGCGCCAAGACCGAACAAGACACCGCACGATCTGAGCGCCAGGAAGAGACAGAAGAGACACGCCATGAGCCGTTCCGCACACCCCGCCGGTCCCCGTCACGCCGACGTCCTGCCCGAGGGGCACTACTCCGCCCCGGCCGCCGACCTCAACGAACTCGACCCCAAGGTGTGGGCGCAGACCGTCGGCCGGGACGCGGACGGTGTCGTCACCGTCGGCGGTGTCGACGTGAAGACCCTCGCCGAGCAGCACGGCACCCCGGCCTACGTCCTCGACGAGGCCGATTTCCGGGAGCGCGCCCGAGCTTGGCGTACCGCCTTCGGGCACGACGCCGACGTCTTCTACGCCGGCAAGGCGTTCCTGTCTCGTGCCGTCGTGCGGTGGCTGCACGAGGAGGGGCTCAACCTCGATGTGTGCTCCGGGGGCGAGCTCGCCACCGCCCTCTCCGCCGGTATGCCCGCCGACCGCATCGCCTTCCACGGCAACAACAAGTCCGTCGGCGAGATCACGCGGGCCGTCGAGGCCGGTGTCGGGCGGATCGTTCTCGACTCCTTCCAGGAGATCGTGCGGGTCGCTCATATCGCGCAGTCCCTCGGTAAGCGGCAGCGCGTGCAGATTCGGATCACCGTGGGCGTGGAAGCGCACACTCACGAGTTCATCGCCACTGCCCACGAGGACCAGAAGTTCGGGATTCCGCTGGCCGGCGGGCAGGCCGCCGAAGCCGTGCGCCGCGCCCTCCAGCTCGACGGGCTCGAACTCATCGGGATTCACAGCCACATCGGGTCGCAGATCTTCGACATGTCCGGCTTCGAAGTCGCCGCCCATCGTGTGGTCGGGCTGCTGAAGGACATCCGCGACGAGCACGGTGTCGAGCTTCCCGAGATCGACCTCGGTGGTGGGCTCGGTATCGCGTACACGAGTGATGACGATCCCCGCGAACCGCACGAGATCGCCAAGGCGCTCACCGAGATCGTCACCCGTGAGTGCGACTCCGCGAAGCTGCGGACTCCTCGTATCTCCGTCGAGCCGGGGCGCGCCATCGTCGGGCCGACCGCCTTCACGCTCTACGAGGTCGGCACCATCAAGCCCCTCGACGGGCTGCGGACGTATGTGTCGGTCGACGGTGGCATGTCCGACAACATCCGGACCGCGCTCTACGACGCGGAGTACAGCGTCGCCCTCGTCTCCCGGCGCTCCGATGCCGAACCCATGCTCGCGCGGGTCGTCGGCAAGCACTGTGAGAGCGGGGACATCGTGGTCAAGGACGCCTTTCTGCCGGGGGACCTGGCACCGGGTGACCTGATCGCCGTGCCGGCCACGGGTGCGTACTGCCGTTCCATGGCCAGCAATTACAACCATGTGCTCCGGCCGCCGGTCGTCGCCGTGAAGGATGGGGAGTCGCGGGTCATCGTCCGCCGCGAGACGGAGGACGACCTCCTGCGTCTCGACGTCGGCTGAGTAAGCCGAACGAAAGAAAGAGGGGTGGAAGATCTTCGGTCTTCCGCCCCCTGGAAATGAAATCGATGTCTCACGATCCGGACCATGGATAGAAACTCCCGTCCGGTGAGTGAGACTGGTCCAACCGATGACGGTATGAGGAAACGAGGTCGGATGATGCGTACGCGTCCGCTGAAGGTGGCGCTGCTGGGCTGTGGAGTGGTCGGCTCAGAGGTGGCGCGCATCATGACGACGCACGCCGACGACCTCGCCGCCCGGATCGGCGCGCCCGTCGAGCTCGCGGGCGTCGCCGTACGACGGCCCTCCAAGGTCCGCGAAGGCATCGACCCCGCCCTCGTCACCACCGATGCCACGGCTCTGGTGAAGCGCGGCGACATCGACGTCGTAGTAGAGGTCATCGGGGGGATCGAGCCCGCCCGGTCCCTCATCACCGCCGCCTTCGAGCACGGCGCTTCCGTCGTCTCCGCCAACAAGGCGCTGCTCGCCCAGGACGGCGCCGCGCTGCACGCCGTCGCCGAGCAGCAGGGCAAGGACCTGTACTACGAGGCCGCCGTCGCCGGTGCCATTCCGCTGATCCGGCCGCTGCGCGAGTCCCTCGCCGGTGACAAGGTCAACCGGGTGCTCGGGATCGTCAACGGGACGACCAACTTCATCCTCGACAAGATGGACAGCACGGGCGCCGGTTATCAGGAGGCCCTCGACGAGGCCACCGCCCTGGGATACGCCGAAGCCGACCCCACCGCCGACGTCGAGGGGTTCGACGCCGCCGCCAAGGCCGCCATCCTCGCCGGAATCGCCTTCCACACGCGCGTGCGTCTCGACGACGTCTACCGCGAGGGCATGACCGAGGTCACCGCCTCCGACTTCGCCTCCGCGCGGAACATGGGCTGCACCATCAAGTTGCTGGCCATTTGTGAGCGCGCCGAGGACGGTGGGTCCGTCACCGCGCGCGTGCACCCCGCGATGATCCCGCTCAGCCACCCGCTCGCCTCCGTCCGCGGCGCCTACAACGCCGTGTTCGTCGAGTCCGACGCCTCCGGGCAGCTGATGTTCTACGGCCCCGGCGCGGGCGGCGCCCCCACCGCCTCCGCCGTGCTCGGCGACCTCGTCGCCGTGTGCCGCAACCGGCTCAACTCGACCACCGGGCCCGGCGAGTCGGCGTATGCCGCGCTCCCCGTGTCGGGCATGGGCCAGGTCGTCACGCGGTACCACATCAGCCTCGACGTCGCCGACAAACCGGGTGTTCTCGCCCAGGTCGCCACCGTGTTCGCCGAGCACGGTGTCTCGATCGATACGGTTCGGCAGCAGGGGAAGGACGGCGAGGCATCCCTCGTTGTCGTCACGCACCGCGCGTCCGACGCCGCCCTCACCGGGACCGTCGAGGCGTTGCGCAAGCTCGACACCGTGCGGGGTGTCGCCAGCATCATGCGGGTTGAAGGAGAGTAACCAGCAATGACCCACCAGTGGCGCGGAATCATCGAGGAGTACCGGGACCGGCTCCCGGTGTCCGACAGCACGCCGGTCGTCTCCCTCCGTGAGGGCGGCACGCCCCTCGTGCCCGCGCAGGTGCTCTCCGAGCGCACCGGCTGCGAGGTCCACCTCAAGGTGGAGGGCGCCAACCCCACCGGGTCCTTCAAGGACCGCGGTATGACCATGGCCATCACGCGGGCCAAGGAGGAGGGCGCGCAGGCCGTCATCTGCGCCTCCACCGGCAACACGTCGGCCTCCGCCGCGGCCTACGCCGTACGCGCCGGGATGGTCTGCGCCGTCCTCGTGCCGCGCGGCAAGATTGCGCTCGGCAAGATGGGCCAGGCCCTCGTGCACGGCGCGAAGATCCTCCAGGTCGACGGAAACTTCGACGACTGCCTCACCCTCGCCCGCAAGCTGAGCGACAACTACCCTGTGGCGCTGGTGAATTCGGTCAACCCGGTGCGCATCGAGGGTCAGAAGACGGCCGCCTTCGAGATCGTCGACATGCTCGGCGACGCCCCCGACATCCACGTCCTGCCGGTGGGCAACGCGGGCAACATCACCGCGTACTGGAAGGGCTACAAGGAGTACGCCGGGGACGGCATCGCCGCGCAGACCCCGCGTATGTGGGGCTTCCAGGCGTCCGGGTCCGCGCCCATCGTGCGCGGCGAGATCGTCAAGGACCCCTCGACGATCGCCACCGCGATCCGTATCGGCAACCCCGCCTCCTGGCAGTACGCGCTCGCCGCGCGGGACGAGTCCGGCGGGTTCATCGACGAGGTGACGGACCGTGAGATCCTGCGCGCCTACCGGCTGTTGGCCGCTCAAGAGGGCGTTTTCGTCGAGCCCGCGTCCGCCGCTTCCGTCGCCGGTCTGCTGAAGGCGGCCGAGCAGGGCAAGGTCGACCCGGGCCAGACCATCGTCTGCACGGTGACCGGAAACGGTCTGAAGGACCCCGACTGGGCCGTCGCGGGCGCCCCGCAGCCCATCACCATCCCGGTCGACGCGCCGACGGCGGCCGAGCGGCTCGGCCTGGCGTAAAGCCGCCTGGCGGGTATTCGCCACGGGGGGTGCACAGGGGGCTTACGACACGCATCGTGCGCCTCCTGTGCGCCCTATGTCGCCACAGAACCTTCCTTCGATAGGCTGTACCGAACCCGCCCGCCGCATATGCCTGCGCGCATGGCTCGGCACCGCGCCGTCTCCACGGCCCGAGGGTCTTCACGTACCTATCGGATGTCATCGAATTCCATCGAATGTCTTCGACAATCACGCAGCTCAAGGAGAGTCATCGAGCGATGGCCGGTCCAGCCTTCCGCGCCGCCGCCGTCCGGGTGCGCGTCCCCGCCACCAGCGCCAACCTCGGCCCGGGCTTCGACGCCTTCGGCCTCTCGCTGGGGCTCTACGACGACGTCGTCGTCCGTGTCGCCGACTCCGGGCTGCTCATCGACATCGCCGGCGAGGGCAGCGAGACCCTCCCGCGCGACGAGAACCACCTCCTCGTACGGTCCCTGCGCACCGCCTTCGACCTGCTCGGCGGACAGCCGCGCGGCCTCGAGATCGTGTGCGCCAACCGCATTCCGCACGGCCGCGGCCTGGGTTCCTCCTCCGCCGCCATCTGCGCAGGCATCGTCGCCGCGCGCGCCGTGACCATAGGCGGGGACTCCAAGCTCGACGACACGGCCCTGCTGGAGCTCGCCACCGAGATCGAGGGCCACCCCGACAACGTGGCGGCCTGTCTGCTGGGCGGCTTCACGCTCTCCTGGATGGACGGCGGCGCCGCGCGGGCGATCAGGATGGACCCCGCCGATTCCATCGTTCCGGTGGTTTTCGTGCCCGGGAAGCCGGTGCTCACCGAAACCGCGCGCGGCCTGCTCCCGCGCAGCGTCCCGCACGTCGACGCCGCCGCCAACGCGGGCCGCGCCGCCCTGCTCGTCGAGGCCCTCACCCGCCGCCCCGAGCTGCTGCTGCCCGCCACCGAGGACCGCCTGCACCAGGAGTACCGCGCTCCGGCGATGCCCGAAAGCGCGGCGCTCGTCGAGCGGTTGAGGGCGGACGGGGTTCCGGCCGTCATCTCCGGTGCCGGGCCCACCGTGTTGGCACTTGTCGACGCCGACAACGCCGACAAGGTGTCCCACCTCGCCGGTGAGGGCTGGGCCGCCAACCGGCTCGATCTCGACGCGCACGGGGCCTGCGTACTGCCGCTCGCGGCCCCGAGTGCCAATTGACTACGTACCGTCGCCGGATTTCGAGAGGGGGAATGTTTGTTGGATCCGGTAGTGTTAATCTCAAGTCTGCACCCGACCCCACCATGGCGAGGTGCTTGTTGTCCCCGTCAGGGACAGACATTCTTCCGGGAGCCTCCCAAGCCGCACCGTGTTCTGTAGGGGCACAGAGCGGTTCGCCGGGCACGCTCCGGAATTGGTGCGACCAAGCCACGTGACACAGACACTCGGTGCCACTGCTTCGGGAAGCGCCGTCACCAACAATCTCTTCCGCCGCTTAGGCGGACCACCGCCCCGGCACGGTTCACACAGCAAGAACCGAAGCCGGACAGCACAACCGGTCGCCGAGCCAGACAGGCCGACGTCCGCTCCAGGGAAGGACCCTTCGTGAGCGACACCACCGATCTGATGGGCGCGCGTGTCGAGGAGACCGCTGCCGCGCCCGCCACGGACGCCTCCGCGCCTGCCACCGGTGCCGGCTCCCGGCGGCGCCGCGGTACCGGCCTCGACGGCATGGTGCTGGCCGAGCTGCAGCAGGTCGCGTCCGGCCTCGGCATCAGGGGCACCGCGCGGATGCGCAAGAGCCAGCTGATCGAGGTCATCAAGGACGCGCAGGCGGGCGGTGCTCCGGCCAAGGCCGAGACCGCCACCGAGACCAAGCCGAAGCGCCGCGCCACCTCCAAGACCCGTACGGGCGACGAGGCGGTCGCCCCGGCCGAGCAGAAGGCCGAGAAGGTCGCCGCCGAGAAGGCCGTGGCCCAGCAGCAGATCGAGATCCCCGGCCAGCCCGCCGGGGGCCCCTCCCGCTCGAGCGAAGCCGAGAATGGGGGAGACGACGCGCCGGTCGAGCGCCGTCGTCGCCGTGCGACCGCCGAGGCCGGCAGCCCCGAGACGATCGTCGCCGAGGTGAAGAGCGAGCCGAAGGCCGAGACGCCCGCCGCGCAGGGCGACGCCGGTGACGACGGCCGGCAGGGCCGCCGGGACCGTCGCGACCGCGACCGCGGTGGCCGTCAGGACCGCCAGGACCGCGACCGCGGCGACCGCCGCAAGGACAACGAGCAGCAGGGCGGTCAGCAGCAGGACCGTCAGCAGCAGAGCGGCGGCCGTCAGGACCGTCAGCAGGGCGGTCAGCAGCAGGACCGTCAGCAGCAGAGCGGTGGCCGTCAGGACCGTCAGGACCGGCAGCAGCGTGACAACGGCCCGCAGGACGACGACGACTTCGACGGCGGACGCCGCGGCCGTCGCGGCCGGTACCGGGACCGCCGTGGCCGTCGTGGACGCGACGAGTTCGGTGGCACCGCCGCGGGCGAGCCGCAGGTCGCCGACGACGATGTCCTGATCCCCGTCGCGGGCATCCTCGACATCCTCGACAACTACGCGTTCATCCGGACCTCCGGCTACCTGCCGGGCCCGAACGACGTGTACGTCTCCCTCGCCCAGGTCCGCAAGAACGGCCTGCGCAAGGGCGACCACGTCACCGGCGCGGTCCGGCAGCCGAAGGAGGGCGAGCGCCGCGAGAAGTTCAACGCGCTCGTGCGCCTGGACTCGACCAACGGCATGGCCCCCGACTCCGGGCGCGGTCGGCCGGAGTTCAACAAGCTGACGCCGCTGTACCCGCAGGACCGGCTCCGCCTGGAGACCGACCCGGGTGTGCTGACGACCCGCATCATCGACCTCGTCGCGCCGATCGGTAAGGGCCAGCGCGGTCTGATCGTGGCCCCGCCGAAGACCGGCAAGACCATGATCATGCAGGCCATCGCCAACGCGATCACGCACAACAACCCCGAGTGCCACCTGATGGTCGTCCTGGTCGACGAGCGTCCGGAAGAGGTCACCGACATGCAGCGGTCGGTGAAGGGCGAGGTCATCTCCTCGACCTTCGACCGTCCCGCCGAGGACCACACCACGGTCGCCGAGCTCGCCATCGAGCGCGCCAAGCGGCTGGTGGAGCTGGGCCACGACGTCGTCGTACTCCTGGACTCGATCACGCGTCTGGGCCGTGCGTACAACCTCGCGGCGCCCGCCTCCGGCCGCATCCTCTCCGGTGGTGTCGACTCCACGGCGCTGTACCCGCCCAAGCGCTTCTTCGGTGCCGCGCGCAACATCGAGGACGGCGGTTCGCTGACCATCCTCGCCACCGCGCTCGTCGACACCGGGTCCCGCATGGACGAGGTCATCTTCGAGGAGTTCAAGGGCACGGGCAACGCCGAGCTGAAGCTCGACCGGAAGCTTGCCGACAAGCGCATCTTCCCGGCGGTGGATGTCGACGCGTCCGGTACCCGTAAGGAAGAGATCCTGCTCGGCAGCGACGAGTTGGCTGTCACCTGGAAGCTGCGGCGGGTGCTGCACGCGCTCGACCAGCAGCAGGCGATCGAGCTGCTCCTCGACAAAATGAAGCAGACGAAGTCGAACGCGGAGTTCCTGCTCCAGATTCAGAAGACCACTCCTGGCAACGGTGACTAGGCACTCCGTTGGTTGAGCCGGAGTACTGCCGGTCGTTGGTTGGCTGTCGGTAGTTTGTGGCTGGTCGCGCAGTTCCCCGCGCCCCTTTGGGGCGCGCTTGAGGGCCGCTCCCTTTTTCTCAAGGGGGCGGCCCTCTGCGTTGTCAGTGGGTCGCTGTACGATCTCGCCCTTCGGACTTGTTTTCGATAATCGTCCGAACTTCTGATCCCGAGGGGGGACTTGAATGGGTACGCCCATGCCTGGGGCCGGTCGGCACAGACGCCGGATACGTTTTGGCCTGCCTGTCGCCGCGGCCGGTGTCGCCGCCGCCGTGGCCGCCGCGCTGATGACGACGTCCGCCGGTGCGGCCACCGCACTGCCGACGCCGACCGTGAAGCCCGTCATCGCCCAGCCGTCGCTCGCCACGCTGAAGAAGCGCATCGTGGGCGCCCAGGCCGGTGACGACATAGCCGGGGAGACGACCAAGAAGGCCTCCCTGAGCGCGAGCACCACCGGCACGACCGCCGGCCCGAAGATCATCGGCGGCACGACGACCACCATCAACACCGCGCCGTTCATGGCGCAGCTCTGGTACTACGACGACAAGGGCACCACCAGCGAGAGCGACGACATCGGCTTCTTCTGCGGTGGCTCGGTCATCTCGCCGTCGAAGATCCTGACGGCCTCGCACTGCGTCAAGGGCTACAACTGGGCCAAGAACGGCGTCGTCGTCACCAGCGCCACCGTGCTGCCGACCAACACGACGGACGCCGACGGCACCACCACCACCGACCTGCACGGCGGCCAGGCCACCGCGGTCCTGCGCCAGTGGAACCACCCGTCGTACAGCGCGACGACGATCGACAACGACATCGCGGTCCTCACCCTGGCGGCCCCCGTCAAGGCGACCCCGATCCGCATGACGACGAACGGTGACACGGCGTCGTACACGGGCACGCCCGCCAAGACCGCCAAGGTCTACGGCTGGGGCCGCACCAGTTCCCAGACCGACGACCTCTCCGACACCCTGAAGACGGCCACGCTGCCGATCCAGTCGGACGCCACCTGCGTCGGCGCCTACGGCAGCCTGGTCATCAAGGCCCACATGGTCTGCGCGGGCACGCCCGCCACCGGCAGCGACACCGGTACGACGGCGATCTGCAACGGCGACTCCGGCGGCCCGCTGGTCGTCGGCGGCCGGATCGTCGGTGTCGTCTCCTGGAGCGGCGACGACGGTGACGCCAGCACGGTCAACGACTGCGTCGTCGAGGGCACCTACGGCGTCTTCACCAAGGTCGGCGCCTACGCCGGCACGGCCTACGCGCAGGTCGACGACGGCAACCTCAGCTACACCGACAACAAGGCCGACATCTACGCCCGCAAGTCCTCCACCAAGGTGGGCTACGAGCTGGACTCCAAGGGCACCTCGCTGGCCGCCCGCGTGTCCCTGGGCGACTGGGGCGGCGTCAACCTGGTCCGGTCGGCCGACCTGAACCGGGACGGCTACCAGGACTGGATCTACCGGACCACAGCCGGTGCGGTCTACTGGGACCACTTCCAGCTCAACAGCGCGCGGGACGACGGCAGTTGGGTCAGCACGAAGATCTTCGCCAACTGGAAGACCCGCACCCGGATCATCGCCACCGGCGATGTCACCGGCGACTACCTGCCCGACCTGGTCTCGGTCGACAGCGCGGGCGTGCTGTGGATCTACCCGGGCAAGGGCAACGGCACCTTCAGCTCGCCGTCGCGGGTCGGCGGGGGCTGGAGCCAGTACAACACGCTGGTCGGCCACGGCGACTTCAACGGTGACGGCAAGGCCGACCTGCTCGCCCGCAACAAGAGCACCGGCGTCGTCTACCTCTACAAGGGCGCCGGCAAGTCCGGCACGGGCGCCTTCGCGGCCCGCGTGAAGGTGCGCACCTGGGGCAGCTACAACGCCTTCGACGCCGTCGGTGACTTCACCGGCGACGGCAAGGCCGACCTCCTGATCCGCAACGCGAGCAACGCGCTGTACCTCTACCCGGGCACCGGCAAGGCCACGAGCGAGATCTTCGGCACACCGAAGTCGCTCGGCACCGGTTTCCAGCAGTACGACATCTTCGGCTGAAATCGCAGGTGAGCGGGGCATAACCCGCTGACGCGACTACCCAGAGTGCCCATCGCCGTACGCGATGGGCACTCTGCGTTGTGCAACCCTTTCCCGAGTTTCCCTGTCTGACCTGGCGGAGCGACCATGGAGCGAGGAATGAGCGGTATCGGTCGCTTCGGCCAGGCCTGAACCCTGAAAGCAGGGGGTAACCGACCCGGAACGAGATGCGAGGAGCCCATGTCCGCCGAGAGCACGCCGGAGCCCGTCATACCGGGCAAGGACGGCAACAGCGGCCCGCGCCACCGCGCCGGACGCCGTAAGAAGGACCGCAGTCCGCGGAGCAAGGCCCTGCTGATCACGGCCTGGGTCGCGGCAGGCGTCGTGGTGCTGGGTGGCACCGGCGCCGGGTACGTGTACTTCAAGCTCAACGGCAACATCAAGACCGTCGACATCAACCAGGCCCTCGGCACCGACCGGCCGGTCAAGGTCGACAACGGCTCCGAGAACATCCTGGTGCTGGGCTCCGACAGCCGCTCCGGCACCAACAAGAAGCTCGGCGGCGGCACCGACGACGGCAGCGCCCGCTCCGACACCGCGATGATCATCCACGTCTACAAGGGCCACAAGAAGGCCAGCGTGGTCTCCGTCCCGCGCGACACCCTCGTCGACCGCCCCGAGTGCACCGACACCAAGGGCGTCACGCACGACGCGGCGTCCGGCGTGATGTTCAACGAGGCGTACTCCACCGGCGGCTCCGCCTGCACGGTGAAGACCGTCGAGTCCGTCACCGGCCTGCGCATGGACCACTACCTCGAAGTCGACTTCGCCGGCTTCGAGAAGCTCATCGACGAACTCGGCGGCGTCCCGGTCACCACGACCAAGGCCATCAAGGACCCGCAGAGCCACCTCGACCTCAAGGCCGGCACCCACACCCTGAACGGCAAGCAGGCCCTGGGCCTGGTCCGCACCCGGCACGGCGTCGGCGACGGCTCCGACCTGGGCCGCATCCAACTCCAGCAGGCCTTCATCAAGGCCCTGGTCAACCAGGTCAAGCACATCGGCGTCCTCACCAGCCCGACCAAGCTCTACGACCTCGCCAACACCGCCACCAAGGCCGTCACCACCGACTCCGACCTCGGCTCCGTGAACTCCCTCACGTCCTTCGCCAACGGCCTCAAGAGCATCAGCTCCAAGAACATGACCATGGTCACGATGCCCGTCGAGTACGACCCGGCCAACCCCAACCGCGTGATCGTGGAGAAGTCGAAGGCACAGATGGTCTGGACGGCTTTGAAGAACGACCAGCCAATCCCGGCGGCAGCCACCAAGGGCACGGCAACAGGCGAAGCCAAGGGTGTCGTAACAGCTGGCTAGGGCGCACCCCCTCAGGGGCGCGGGGCT
>NZ_BARF01000069.1 GCF_000367365.1 Streptomyces prunicolor NBRC 13075
CCGCGGGGCGCGACAAGCCCCCACCGGCCCGCAGGGGAATAGACAACGCGAACCCCCGGTTTTGGGAGATGGCTCCAGTGCTGGCAGACTGGACAGTCGGCCCCGGTTCACGCGACCGCACCCGCGGCAGCGACCCGGCGCCCTCCCGAAACTAGGAGACACCTTGAAGCGCGAGATCCACCCCGAGTACGTCGAGACCCAGGTCAGCTGCACCTGCGGCGCGTCGTTCACCACCCGCAGCACGATCACGAGCGGCAACATCCGCGCCGAGGTCTGCTCCGAGTGCCACCCGTTCTACACGGGCAAGCAGAAGATCCTCGACACCGGTGGCCGCGTGGCCCGCTTCGAGGCCCGCTTCGGCAAGGCTGCTGCCGGCTCCACGAAGTAGCGAGCTTCCATTTCGCCGGTCCCCGGCCACGCCCTTTTTTCGGCGTGCCGGGACCGGCGTTTTTGGTCGCCCGCCTTCCCTTCCGTACGCATTTCAGGAGCCCAAGATGTTCGAGGCTGTCGAGGACCTCATCGGCGAGCACGCCGACCTTGAGACGAAGCTCGCCGACCCGTCGGTCCACGCCGACCAGGCCAACGCGCGCAAGCTGAACAAGCGCTACGCCGAGCTCACCCCGATCGTCGCCACGTACCGCTCCTGGAAGCAGACCGGCGACGACATCGAGACCGCGCGTGAACTCGGCGCCGACGACCCGGAGTTCGCGGCCGAGGTCAAGGAGTTGGAGAAGACGCGCGAGGAGATCACGGAGAAGCTGCGGCTGCTGCTGGTGCCGCGTGACCCCAACGACGACAAGGACGTGATCCTCGAGGTCAAGGCGGGCGCGGGCGGCGACGAGTCCGCGCTGTTCGCGGGTGACCTGCTGCGCATGTACCTGCGGTACGCGGAGCGCGTCGGCTGGAAGACCGAGATCATCGACGCCACCGAGTCCGAGCTGGGCGGCTACAAGGACGTCCAGGTCGCCGTGAAGACCAAGGGCGGCAACGGCGCGACCGAGCCCGGCCAGGGTGTCTGGGCGCGACTGAAGTACGAGGGTGGCGTGCACCGCGTGCAGCGCGTCCCGGCGACCGAGTCCGCGGGCCGTATCCACACCTCGGCGGCCGGCGTCCTGGTCACCCCCGAGGCGGAGGAGGTCGACGTCGAGATCAACCCGAACGACCTCCGCATCGACGTCTACCGTTCGTCCGGTCCCGGCGGGCAGTCCGTCAACACGACCGACTCCGCGGTGCGCATCACGCACATTCCGACCGGAGTCGTCGCTTCCTGCCAGAACGAGAAGAGCCAGCTGCAGAACAAGGAGCAGGCACTGCGTATCCTGCGCTCCAGGCTGCTCGCCGCGGCACAGGAGGAGGCGGAGAAGAATGCCGCCGACGCCCGCCGCAGCCAGGTCCGCACGGTCGACCGCTCCGAGAAGATCCGTACGTACAACTTCCCGGAGAACCGCATCTCGGACCACCGCGTCGGATTCAAGGCGTACAACCTTGACCAGGTCCTGGACGGCGACCTCGACGCGATGATCCAGGCTTGCGTGGACGCGGACTCGGCCGCCAAGCTCGCGGCGGCGTAAGCACTGCACGTATCGCACGGACGAGTACGACACGGAGGACTTGCGTGAACCTGCTGCTCGCAGAGGTGGCCCAGGCCACCCAGCGGCTGGCCGACGCCGGCGTGCCCTCGCCGCGCAACGACGCGGAGGAGCTCGCCGCGTACGTGCACGGTGTGAAGCGGGGCGAGCTGCACTCCGTGAAGGACGTGGACTTCGACGCCCGCTACTGGGAGACCATCGCCCGGCGAGAGCAGCGTGAGCCGCTCCAGCACATCACCGGCCGCGCCTTCTTCCGGTACCTGGAACTCCAGGTCGGGCCAGGGGTGTTCGTGCCGCGCCCCGAGACCGAGTCGGTGGTCGGCTGGGCCATAGACGCGGTCCGCGCGATGGACGTCGTAGAGCCGCTGATCGTGGACCTCTGCACCGGATCCGGCGCCATCGCGCTCGCCCTCGCGCAGGAGGTCCCGCGCTCCCGGGTGCACGCCGTGGAGCTGTCCGAGGACGCCCTCCAGTGGACCCGCAAGAACATGGACGGCTCCCGGGTCGACCTGCGGCAGGGCAATGCCCTGGACGCCTTCCCCGACCTCGACGGCCATGTCGACCTGGTCATCTCCAACCCGCCGTACATCCCACTCACGGAGTGGGAGTACGTCGCTCCCGAGGCGCGGGACTACGACCCCGAACTCGCCCTGTTCTCGGGGGAGGACGGCCTCGACCTGATCCGCGGCATCGAACGCACCGCACACCGTCTCCTCCGTCCCGGCGGTGTCGTCGTCATCGAACACGCCGACACCCAGGGCGGGCAGGTGCCGTGGATCTTCACCGAGGAGCGTGGCTGGGCCGACGCGGCCGACCACCCCGACCTCAACAACCGCCCGCGCTTCGCGACCGCCCGCCGGGCGACGCCATGACAGCCGCGTTCGCCAGCCAAGCAGCGAGTGAGCCGAAGGGGCGCGTCGGTGTCGAGAGGCCGAGCGCGCGGAGGCCCGAAGGGGTGAGCACGGTCGGGGGCTCGACACCGACAACAGGCGCCCCGGAGGCGAACCGAGCTACAAAAAAAGGAGACCGCTAGACATGGCACGGCGATACGACACCAATGACGCGACCGACCGCACGACGGGTCTGCGCGAGGCCGCGTCCGCCGTCCGCCGGGGCGAACTCGTGGTCCTGCCGACCGACACGGTCTACGGCATCGGGGCCGACGCATTCTCCTCGGAGGCCGTCGCCGATCTCCTGGACGCCAAGGGCCGGGGCCGCAACATGCCCACCCCCGTCCTCATCGGCTCCCCGAACACGCTGCACGGCCTCGTCACGGACTTCTCCGAGCTGGCCTGGGAACTCGTCGACGCGTTCTGGCCGGGCGCCCTCACTCTGGTCGCCAAGCACCAGCCGTCCCTCCAGTGGGACCTGGGGGACACCCGGGGCACGGTCGCCGTACGGATGCCGCTGCACCCCGTCGCCATCGAGCTGCTGACGGAGGTCGGCCCGATGGCGGTCTCCTCCGCGAACCTCACCGGCCACCCGGCGCCGGAGGACTGTGACGCGGCCCAGCAGATGCTCGGCGACTCGGTCTCCGTGTACCTCGACGGCGGTCCGACGCCCGGCAACGTGCCGTCCTCGATCGTCGACGTCACCCGCGAGGTGCCGCTGCTGCTGCGCGCGGGCGCGATCTCGGCGGAGGAGCTGCGCAAGGTCGTACCCGACCTCGAGGTGGCGAATTGACAGCCCCTGACGCGGGGCGTGGCATAGGCAACGGGGAAGTGACGGGGACCTTCGGGCTCCCCATGGACAGCTTCCGCATCCTCCACGTCAGCACCGGCAACGTGTGCCGCTCGCCGATCACCGAGCGGCTGACCCGTCATGCCCTGGCGGACCGGCTCGGCGACCCGCTGTGGGGCGGGCTGATCGTGGAGAGCGCCGGCACGTGGGGCCATGAGGGCGCGCCCATGGAGACCAATGCGGCGACCGTCCTCACCGACTTCGGCGCGGACCCCTCCGGCTTCACCGGCCGCGAGCTGCTCGACGACCATGTGATCCGTGCCGACCTGGTCCTGACGGCCACCCGGGACCACCGCGCCCAGGTCATCTCGATGGGCCACTCGGCGGGCCTGCGCACCTTCACCCTCAAGGAGTTCACCCGCCTGGTGAAGGCGATAGACCCCGCGACCCTGCCCCCTCTGGAGGACGGCATGGTGGCCCGGGCCCGCGCCCTGGTCCGCGCGGCAGCGGCCCTACGAGGCTGGCTCCTGGCCCCCACGGCGGAAGCGGACGAGGTCTTCGACCCGTACGGCGCCCCGCTCCCGTTCTTCCGCTCCATCGGCGACGAGATAAATCAGGCGATCGACCCCGTGGTCACCGCCCTCACAGGCGTTCCCGCGAAGACCTGACAACGACCGCGCGCCCCACCCGCCCCGGGCCTACATTGGACGTACGTCACCGTCGACGCCCCGGAGTCCACCATGTCGGTCACCCCTGTCCTTGAGGCCGATGTCCTGCGTCGGCAGGACCCCGAGCTGGCCGAGATCCTGCTCGGGGAGCTGGCGCGGCAGTCGACGACGCTTCAGCTGGTCGCCGCCGAGAACTTCACCTCGCCCGCCGTGCTGGCCGCGCTCGGCTCACCGCTCGCCAACAAGTACGCCGAGGGATACCCCGGCGCCCGCCACCACGGCGGCTGCGAGATCGTCGACGTCGCCGAGCGGGTCGCCGTAGAACGGGCGAAGGCGCTGTTCGGGGCCGAGCACGCCAACGTGCAGGCGCATTCCGGGTCTTCGGCCGTGCTCGCCGCGTACGCCGCGGTGCTGCGGCCCGGTGACACCGTCCTCGCGCTGGGGCTGCCGTACGGCGGGCATCTCACGCACGGGTCGCCCGCGAACTTCTCCGGGCGGTGGTTCGACTTCGTGGGGTACGGGGTGGACGCGGAGACCGGGCTCATCGATTACGAGCAGGTCCGTGCCCTCGCCCGTACGCATCGGCCCAAGGCGATCGTCTGCGGGTCCATCGCCTATCCCCGGCACATCGACTACGCCTTCTTCCGCGAGGTCGCCGACGAGGTCGGCGCCTATCTCATCGCCGACGCCGCGCATCCCATCGGCCTCGTCGCCGGGGGAGCGGCGCCGAACCCGGTGCCGTACGCCGATGTCGTCTGCGCGACCACGCACAAGGTGCTGCGCGGGCCGCGCGGCGGGATGCTGCTGTGCGGGAGTGAGCTGGCCGAACGGGTGGACCGGGCCGTTTTTCCGTTCACGCAGGGTGGCGCGCAGATGCACACCATCGCGGCGAAGGCCGTCGCGTTCGGCGAGGCGGCGACGCCGGCCTTCACGGCGTACGCCCATCAGGTGGTCGCCAACGCACGGGTGCTCGCGGCGGGGCTGGCGGCGGAGGGGCTGGTCGTCACGACGGGCGGTACCGACACCCATCTGATCACCGCCGACCCGCTGCCCCTCGGCGTCGATGGACGTGCCGCACGTGGTCAACTCGCCGCCGCCGGAGTGGTGTTGGACTGTTGCGCGCTGCCGCACGGAGACTCGCGCGGGCTGCGGCTGGGTACCGCCGCGGTGACCACGCAGGGCATGGGGGAGGGCGAGATGGCGGGGATCGCGGCGCTGGTCGCGGGGGTGCTGCGCGGGCGGGTGGATACCCGGCGGGCCCGTGACGAAGTGCGGGATCTTGTGGGTGGATTCCTGCCGTATCCGGGCTGAACGGGGGTACCCGTACCCAGGTGCACAGCCACACGTGCAACCATCGTCGCTACCCGGAAGTCCCCAACCATATGCGTCCCTCGCTAGGGTGTGGGGCTGTGATGGCCAGCGAGACCTGTGGGGAAGCCTGTGCGTGAATACCTGCTGACGCTCTGCGTGACGGCCGCGGTGACGTATCTGCTGACCGGGCCGGTGCGGAAGTTCGCGATCGTGGCCGGGGCGATGCCGGAGATCCGGGCCCGTGACGTGCACCGGGAACCCACTCCGCGGCTCGGCGGTATCGCCATGTTCTTCGGTCTGTGCGCCGGTCTGCTGGTCGCCGACCACCTGACCAACCTCAGCGAGGTCTTCGAGAACTCGAACGAGCCGCGCGCCCTGCTCTCCGGAGCGGCCCTGATCTGGCTGATCGGCGTCCTGGACGACAAGTTCGAGATCGACGCCCTGATCAAGCTGGGCGGCCAGATGATCGCCGCCGGCGTGATGGTCATGCAGGGTCTGACGATCCTGTGGCTGCCCATCCCGTTCGTCGGCAACGTGGCGCTGACCCAGTGGCAGGGCACCCTGCTCACGGTCGCCCTGGTCGTCATCACCATCAACGCGGTCAACTTCGTGGACGGCCTCGACGGCCTGGCCTCCGGCATGGTGTGCATCGCGGCCTGCGCGTTCTTCCTGTACGCCTACCGGATCTGGTACTCGTACGGCATCGAGGCCGCCGCCCCGGCCACGCTCTTCTCGGCGATCCTGATGGGCATGTGCCTGGGCTTCCTGCCGCACAACATGCACCCCGCGCGGATCTTCATGGGCGACTCCGGTTCGATGCTGATCGGCCTGGTGCTGGCCGCGGGTGCGATCTCCATCACGGGACAGGTCGACCCGGACGCGCTCCAGCTGTTCGTCGGCTCCGAGAAGGCGGCGGTGCACCAGACGGTGCCGGTCTACATCCCGCTGCTGCTGCCGCTGACGATCATCGCGGTGCCGGCCGCCGACCTGGTGCTGGCCATCGTGCGCCGTACCTGGCGCGGACAGTCGCCCTTCGCCGCGGACCGCGGCCATCTGCACCACCGGCTCCTGGAGATCGGCCACTCGCACAGCCGGGCGGTGCTGATCATGTACTTCTGGTCGGCGCTGATCGCGTTCGGGGCGCTGTCCTACTCGGTCAACTCGGCCTCGATGTGGATCGTCCTCGGCATCGTCTTCCTGAGCGCGATCGGCCTCCTGCTGCTCCTGCTGCCGCGCTTCACGCCGCGCGCCCCGCGCTGGGCCGAACACCTGGTGCCGCCTCGATATCGCCGTCGCAGGGCCGCAGTTGACCCCGTGGCCGTGCTGGCGGAGGAGGACCGCGACCCGCGTCCTCCCATTGTCGGCGGAGTGTCAGGAGTCAACGGGGCGACCGCAGTCGGCCCCCGTTCGCGCCTCCTGGACGGACGTAAAGCCGAGTCCTCGCGCTGACGCCAAGGTAAGAATCTGACTAAAGCGTTGCCATCCCGTGGGCAGACAAAGCCTCCCCATACCAGACAAGTTGGCCGCTATTTTGCACAGACGCGCACTGTCACTCTCATGTGTGACAGCAAGCACACCTTCTAGGTAAAGACCGCATCAAATAGTTTGTGATACGGTTCACGAGAACCCGGGACAGAGCCGAAGGACCGTAGTGCGAGGGTCCATTGGCGTGAGGTTCTCTCTCATCCCGGGACTACGCTCGTCCATGACGACACGCCCCCCTTAGCAAGCGGAGTTGCCGCCATGCCGTCCAATGACGCCCGGATTCTCCTTCAAGCCGCTGTGCCCACAGCTGCCGTCGGCGCGATTGCCGCCGTCGTCAGTGGTGTGGTCGTCGGCGGCAAAGGAGCTATTGGGGCAGCCGTTGCGACGCTGATCGTGATCCTCTTCATGGGAATCGGGCTCTACGTTCTGCAGCGCACTGCCAAATCGCTTCCGCACCTGTTCCAGGCGATGGGCCTCATGCTCTTCGCGGCGCAGATTCTTCTGTTGTTCATTTTCCTCGCCGCGTTCAAGCACACCTCGCTGTTCAATCCCAAGGCCTTCGCGTTCACCCTGCTCGCCGGAACCATCGTCTGGATCGTCGCGCAGACCCGTGCCCACATGAAGGCCAAAATCCTCTACGTCGAGCCCGAGAAGTCGGAGCACTCGTCGTGAGAGGTAGGGCCGGGATAAGAGCACGTAAGCGACCCTGCTATCGTCCGGTGCCAACTGCGGCATCGCGGGCGCGGGCATCTGAGCTGACGCCTGCTCAATCGCGAGGCTCGATGCCCCACTGCCGCCCCCACATCCGTAACACCAGTCCAGTGCCGAACCGCGGCTGCGCGCCGCGCCGACACAACGAGGTTGCCGTACCTATGCGCCACGCTGAAGGAGCCCGCGGTGAGTGCTGACCCGACGCAGGTGCTCGCCTTCGAGACCGACTGCCACATCTTCGACGGCTGTGGCTTCCCGGCTCCCGGCCTGCACTCGTTCCTGTTCAAGCCCCTTCTGGGGGACGGCGACAGCAACGTGTACTTCAACAAGCCGATGCTGCTGGCGCTGATCGGCTCGGTCATCGTCGTCGGTTTCTTCTGGGCCGCCTTCCGCAAGCCGAAGGTCGTCCCCGGCAAGCTGCAGATGGTCGCCGAGACCGGCTACGACTTCATCCGCCGCGGTGTCGTCTACGAGACGATCGGAAAGAAGGAAGGCGAGAAGTACGTACCGCTCGTCGTCTCGCTCTTCTTCTTCATCTGGATGATGAACCTCTGGTCGATCGTCCCGGTCGCCCAGTTCCCGGTGACCTCGATCATCGCGTACCCGGCGGTTCTCGCAGTCATCGTCTACATCCTGTGGGTCTCGCTGACGTTCAAGCGGCACGGATTCGTCGGTGCCTTCAAGAACTTCACCGGTTACGACAAGTCGCTGGGCGCGGTGCTGCCGCTGGCCATGACGATCGAGTTCTTCTCGAACCTCCTCGTCCGGCCGTTCACGCACGCCGTACGACTCTTCGCCAACATGTTCGCGGGCCACACCCTGCTGCTGCTCTTCACGATCGCCAGCTGGTACCTGCTGAACGGCATCGGTATCGCCTACGCCGGCGTCAGCTTCATCATGACGCTCGTGATGACGGCCTTCGAGCTCTTCATCCAGGCCCTGCAGGCGTACGTGTTCGTCCTCCTGACCTGCACCTACATCCAGGGCGCGCTCGCCGAGCACCACTGAGCAACACCCCTCCAGAACCCCCTTAGCGTCCGGTGGCCAACCCCCGCCGGTCCGTACAGAGAAGGAAGAATCAGCATGGCTGCCACTGAGACCCTCGCCGCCGTCTCCGGTTCGCTCGGCTCCATCGGCTACGGCCTTGCCGCCATCGGTCCCGGCGTCGGCGTCGGCATCATCTTCGGCAACGGCACCCAGGCTCTTGCCCGTCAGCCCGAAGCTGCCGGCCTGATCCGCGCCAACCAGATCCTCGGCTTCGCCTTCTGTGAGGCGCTCGCCCTCATCGGTCTGGTCATGCCGTTCGTCTACGGCAAGTAGATCTGCGGATCCACGACAGCCCACTAGACGAAAGGCACTGACATGAGCCAGCTGCTCATTCTGGCGGCCGAGACGGAGAACCCTCTCGTCCCGCCGATCCCTGAGCTTGTCATCGGCCTGATCGCCTTCGTCATCGTCTTCGGCTTCCTCGCCAAGAAGCTCCTCCCGAACATCAACAAGGTTCTGGACGAGCGGCGCGAGGCCATCGAGGGCGGTATCGAGAAGGCCGAGGCCGCCCAGACCGAGGCGCAGAGCGTGCTTGAGCAGTACAAGGCTCAGCTCGCCGAGGCCCGGCACGAGGCCGCGCGGCTGCGCCAGGAGGCGCAGGAGCAGGGCGCCACGCTCATCGCCGAGATGCGCGCGGAAGGCCAGCGGCAGCGCGAGGAGATCGTCGCCGCCGGTCACACGCAGATCGACGCCGACCGCAAGGCCGCTTCGCAGGCGCTGCGCCAGGACGTGGGCAAGCTCGCCACCGACCTGGCCGGCAAGCTCGTCGGCGAGTCCCTCGAGGACCACGCCCGGCAGAGCCGTGTGATCGACCGTTTCCTCGATGAACTCGAGGAGAAGGCCGAGGCCGCACGATGAACGGAGCGAGCCGCGAGGCCCTGGCAGCCGCACGTGAGCGTCTCGACGCGCTGACGGACTCCACGTCCGTGAACGCGGCGCAGCTCGCCGACGAGCTGGCCGCCGTCACCGCGCTGCTCGGCCGTGAGGTGTCCCTGCGCCGGGTCCTCACCGACCCGGCGCAGGACGGCGAGGCCAAGGCCCAGCTGGCCGAGCGCCTGCTCGGCGCCCAGGTCGGCGGCCCCGCCCTCGACCTGCTGTCCGGCATGGTGCGCTCCCGCTGGTCGCAGTCCCGCGACCTGGTGGACGCGCTGGAGGAGCTGGCGGCCACCGCCGACCTCACCGCCGCCCAGCAGTCGGGCGAGCTCGACGACGTCGAGGACGAGCTGTTCCGGTTCGGCCGGATCGTCTCCTCGAACACCGGGCTGCGCGCCGCGCTGACCGACCGCGCCGCCGGCACGAGTGCCAAGAGCGAGCTGCTCGGCAGCCTGCTCGGCGGCCGCGCCAAGCCGGCCACCGAGCGACTGGTGACCCGCCTGGTGACCGCGCCCCGGGGACGTAGCCTGGAAGCGGGACTCGAGTCCCTCTCCAAGCTCGCCGCCGAGCGCCGCAGCCGCCTGGTCGCGGTCGTCACCACGGCGGTCCCGCTGAGCGACCCGCAGAAGCAGCGCCTGGGCGCCGCCCTCGCGAAGCTCTACGGCCGCAACATGCACCTGAACATCGACGTGGACCCCGAGGTCCTCGGCGGTATCCGGGTGCAGGTCGGCGACGAGGTCATCAACGGCTCCATCGCGGACCGCCTCGATGACGCCGCTCGCCGCATGGCGAGCTAGCAGCACCCATACAAAGACGTAGTAAGGCGGCCCGAGTTGGGCCGTGCAGAGGATTCACCTCGTCACGGGGGGAGTCCCCCCATCCCCCCAAGTGAAACTTCGGGCCCAACAAGGAGAGCAGGGAACCCAGATGGCGGAGCTCACGATCCGGCCGGAGGAGATCCGGGACGCGCTGGAGAACTTCGTCCAGTCGTACAAGCCGGACGCGGCCTCGCGCGAGGAGGTCGGTACGGTCACCCTTGCCGGCGACGGCATCGCGAAGGTCGAGGGCCTGCCCTCGGCCATGGCCAACGAACTGCTGAAGTTCGAGGACGGCACCCTCGGTCTCGCGCTCAACCTCGAAGAGCGCGAGATCGGTACCGTCATCCTCGGTGAGTTCAGTGGCGTCGAGGAGGGCCAGCCGGTCACCCGCACCGGAGAGGTCCTGTCCGTCGCCGTCGGCGAGGGCTACCTCGGCCGTGTCGTCGACCCGCTCGGCAACCCGATCGACGGCCTCGGCGAGATCGAGACCACCGGCCGCCGCGCCCTGGAGCTTCAGGCCCCGGGCGTCATGGTCCGCAAGTCGGTGCACGAGCCGATGGAGACCGGCTACAAGGCCGTCGACGCGATGACCCCGATCGGCCGTGGCCAGCGTCAGCTGATCATCGGCGACCGCCAGACGGGCAAGACCGCCCTGGCCGTCGACACGATCATCAACCAGCGCGACAACTGGCGCTCGGGCGACGTGAACAAGCAGGTCCGCTGCATCTACGTCGCCATCGGTCAGAAGGGCTCCACCATCGCCTCCGTGCGTGGTGCGCTCGAAGAGGCCGGCGCGCTGGAGTACACGACCATCGTCGCCGCCCCGGCGTCCGACCCGGCCGGCTTCAAGTACCTTGCGCCGTACACCGGTTCGGCCATCGGCCAGCACTGGATGTACGACGGCAAGCACGTCCTCATCATCTTCGACGACCTCTCCAAGCAGGCCGACGCCTACCGCGCCGTGTCCCTGCTGCTGCGCCGTCCGCCGGGCCGCGAGGCCTACCCGGGTGACGTCTTCTACCTGCACTCCCGTCTGCTGGAGCGCTGCGCGAAGCTCTCCGACGAGATGGGCAAGGGCTCGATGACCGGTCTGCCGATCGTCGAGACCAAGGCCAACGACGTCTCGGCGTTCATCCCGACCAACGTCATCTCCATCACCGACGGCCAGTGCTTCCTGGAGTCGGACCTCTTCAACGCCGGTCAGCGCCCCGCGCTGAACGTCGGTATCTCCGTCTCCCGAGTCGGTGGTTCCGCGCAGCACAAGGCGATGAAGCAGGTCTCCGGCCGACTGCGTCTCGACCTCGCCCAGTACCGCGAGCTGGAGGCGTTCGCCGCCTTCGGTTCCGACCTGGACGCCGCGTCGAAGGCCCAGCTGGAGCGCGGTCAGCGCCTGGTCGAGCTGCTCAAGCAGCCGCAGTACCAGCCGATGCCCACCGAGGACCAGGTCGTCTCCGTGTGGTCCGCGACCACCGGCAAGATGGACGACGTACCGGTCACCGACATCCGCCGCTTCGAGAAGGAGCTGCTGGAGTACCTGCACCGCAAGGAGCAGGGCCTCATGACCTCCATCAAGGAGGGCGGCAAGATGTCGGACGACACCCTCACCGCCGCCGCGGACGCGATCGCCGAGTTCAAGAAGCAGTTCGAGACCTCGGACGGCAAGCTCCTCGGCGAGGACGCCCCGGCCGCGGCCAAGTGACGTAGGAAGGGACCTGACTCATGGGAGCCCAGCTCCGGGTCTACAAGCGTCGCATCCGATCCGTCACCGCGACCAAGAAGATCACCAAGGCGATGGAGATGATCGCCGCCTCGCGCGTCGTCAAGGCGCACCGCAAGGTGCAGGCCTCGACGCCGTACGCGAAGGAACTGACGCGTGCGGTCACGGCGGTCGGAACGGGTTCCAACACCCGGCACCCGCTGACCACCGAGGCGGAGACGCCGACCCGTTCCGCGGTACTGCTCCTCACGAGCGACCGCGGTCTGGCCGGCGCCTTCAACTCCAACGCCATCAAGGCCGCGGAGCAGCTGACCGCACGTCTCGAGGCCGAGGGCAAGGAGGTCGACACGTATATCGTCGGCCGCCGCGGTGTCGCCCACTACAACTTCCGTGAGCGCAAGATCGCGGAGCAGTGGACCGGCTTCACCGACCAGCCCGAGTACGCGGACGCGAAGAAGGTCGCGGGTCCGCTCATCGAGGCCATCGAGAAGGACACGGCCGAGGGCGGCGTGGACGAACTCCACATCGTCTACACCGAGTTCGTCTCGATGATGACGCAGACGCCGATCGACAGCCGGCTGCTGCCCCTCAGCCTCGAAGAGGTCGCGGAGGACGTGCCCCAGGGCGAGATCCTTCCGCTGTACGACTTCGAGCCGTCGGCGGAGGACGTCCTGGACGCCCTGCTGCCGCGGTACGTCGAGAGCCGTATCTACAACGCGCTGCTCCAGTCGGCTGCCTCCAAGCACGCCGCCACCCGCCGCGCGATGAAGTCGGCGACCGACAACGCGGGAGACCTGATCACCACGCTCTCCCGTCTTGCCAACGCGGCCCGCCAGGCCGAAATCACCCAGGAAATCAGCGAGATCGTCGGTGGCTCCGCAGCCCTGGCCGACGCGACCGCGGGGAGTGACAAGTAATGACGACGACAGTTGAGACGGCCGTTGCCACGGGCCGCGTCGCCCGGGTCATCGGCCCGGTCGTCGACGTGGAGTTCCCCGTCGACGCGATGCCGGAGATCTACAACGCTCTGCACGTCGAGGTGGCCGACCCGGCCCTGGACGGCGCGAAGAAGACGCTGACCCTGGAGGTCGCCCAGCACCTGGGTGACGGCCTGGTCCGCACCATCTCGATGCAGCCCACCGACGGTCTGGTCCGCCAGGCCGCGGTCACCGACACGGGAACGGGCATCACCGTCCCGGTCGGCGACTTCACCAAGGGCAAGGTTTTCAACACCCTTGGTGAGGTGCTGAACAGCGACGAGAAGTACACGGGCGAGCGCTGGTCCATCCACCGCAAGGCCCCGCGCTTCGACGAGCTCGAGTCGAAGACCGAGATGTTCGAGACCGGCGTCAAGGTCATCGACCTGCTGACCCCGTACGTCAAGGGCGGCAAGATCGGCCTGTTCGGCGGTGCCGGTGTCGGCAAGACGGTGCTCATCCAGGAGATGATCTACCGCGTCGCCAACAACCACGACGGTGTCTCCGTGTTCGCCGGTGTCGGCGAGCGCACCCGTGAGGGCAACGACCTCATCGAGGAGATGGCCGACTCGGGCGTCATCGACAAGACGGCGCTCGTCTTCGGTCAGATGGACGAGCCCCCGGGCACCCGTCTGCGCGTGGCCCTGGCCGGTCTGACCATGGCGGAGTACTTCCGCGATGTGCAGAACCAGGACGTGCTGTTCTTCATCGACAACATCTTCCGCTTCACGCAGGCCGGTTCCGAGGTCTCGACCCTGCTCGGCCGCATGCCCTCCGCGGTGGGCTACCAGCCGAACCTGGCCGACGAGATGGGTCTCCTCCAGGAGCGCATCACCTCGACCCGCGGTCACTCGATCACCTCGATGCAGGCGATCTACGTCCCCGCGGACGACCTGACCGACCCGGCCCCGGCCACCACCTTCGCCCACCTCGACGCGACGACGGTTCTGTCCCGTCCGATCTCCGAGAAGGGCATCTACCCGGCCGTGGACCCGCTGGACTCCACGTCCCGCATCCTGGACCCGCGGTACATCGCGGCGGAGCACTACAACACCGCGATGCGCGTCAAGACGGTCCTCCAGAAGTACAAGGACCTTCAGGACATCATCGCGATCCTCGGTATCGACGAGCTGGGCGAGGAGGACAAGCTCACCGTCCACCGTGCCCGTCGCGTGGAGCGCTTCCTGTCCCAGAACACCCACGTCGCCAAGCAGTTCACCGGCGTCGACGGGTCGGACGTCCCGCTGGACGAGTCGATCGTGGCCTTCAACTCGATCATCGACGGCGAGTACGACCACTTCCCGGAGCAGGCGTTCTTCCTCTGCGGTGGTATCGAGGACCTGAAGGCGAACGCGAAGGAGCTGGGCGTCTCCTGACCCCGTGCTTCACCTGAGGGGGTGGGGCGTGTCCCACCCCCTCTTTCACGCCCATTAGAATTGACCCAACACCCGGCACGACCGCCGGGTGGTGACCCGAGGAGCCCACCTTGGCTGCTGAGCTGCATGTCGAGCTCGTCGCCGCGGACCGCCAGGTCTGGTCCGGCGAGGCCACCCTGGTCGTCGCGCGCACCACGTCCGGCGACATCGGCGTCATGCCCGGTCACCAGCCGCTGCTCGGTGTGCTGGAGTCGGGCCCGGTGACCATCCGCACGAGCGACGGCGGGACGGTCGTCGCCGCGGTGCACGGCGGTTTCATCTCGTTCGCGGACAACAAGCTGTCGCTGCTCGCCGAGATCGCCGAGCTGTCGGACGAGATCGACGTCCAGCGCGTGGAGCGCGAGCTGGAGCAGGCGAAGGCGGCGGGCGACGAGTCCGCCGAGCGCCGCGCGGACGTCCGCCTGCGTGCGGTGGAGACGCGCTGAACCCAGGTTCGACGCGATGACGTGACTCAGCCGCGGCTGGGACCGGAGGAATCCGGCCCCAGCCGCGGCTGAGGCGAATGTGGGTGTTTTTTCCGTTCCGTTACCTGTTTTGCCTAGGAGACGAGGAGGTCGGTGTCGATGGTCCTCGCTCTGACTGCGTGCGGAATTGTGGTGGCCCTGGTGGTGCTGGGCCTGTTCGTCTTCGGCCTCCGCCGCAGACTCATCCAGCGCTCCGGCGGCACCTTCGACTGTTCCCTGCGCTGGGACGTCCCGGAGAAACCCGACACCAACGGCAAGGGCTGGAGCTACGGCGTCGCCCGCTACAACGGCGACCGCATCGAGTGGTACCGCGTCTTCTCCTACGCCTACCGCCCGCGCCGCACGCTGGAACGCTCCGCGATCGAGGTCGCCGGCCGCCGTCTCCCCGAGGGCGAGGAGGAACTCGCCCTCCTCTCCGACGCGATCATCCTGACTTGCCTGCACCGGGGCACGCGCCTCGAACTCGCCATGAGCGAGGACGCGTTGACCGGTTTCCTGGCCTGGCTGGAGGCGGCTCCGCCCGGCCAGCGGGTCAACGTGGCCTGAGCCGGCCCGAGTCGGCCCGAGCCGGGACAACGCACCGCGGACAGACCCCGTGAGGTCTGTCCGCGGCAGGGCGCTGAGCGGCGTGGGGATCAGCTCAGCCCGCTGTTGATGGCGCTCACCAGCTCACCGTTGCTGGTGTCGCCGCTGAAGTCCCAGAAGAACGCGCCGCCCAGACCCTGGGTCTTGGCCCAGCTCATCTTTCCGGCGATCGTGCTCGGGGTGTCGTAGGACCACCAGTTGGAGCCGCAGTGGGCGTACGCCGTGCCCGCGATGGTGCCGGTGACCGGGCAGGACGTCTTGAGGACCTTGTAGTCCTCGATGCCCTGTTCGTAGGTGCCGGGCGCCGGGCCGGTGGCCGTGCCGCCGGGGGCGTCCTGGGTGACGCCGGTCCAGCCTCTGCCGTAGAAGCCGATGCCGATCAGGAGCTTGCTCGCGGCGACGCCCTTCGACTTGAACTTGGCGATCGCGTCGGCCGTGGTGAAGCCGGGGGTCGGGATGCCGCTGTAGGTGGTGAGCGGGGAGTGCGGGGCGGTGGGGCCGGTCGCGTTGAAGGCGCCGAAGAAGTCGTACGTCATCACGTTGTACCAGTCGACGTACTGGGCCGCGCCCGCGTAGTCGGCGGCGTCGATCTTGCCGCCGGAGGTGCCGTCCGCCGTGGTGGCGGCGGTGACCAGGTTGCTGGAGCCGAACTTGGCGCGCAGGGCCTGCATCAGGTTCTTGTACGCCGCCGCGCCGCTGGTGTCGCAGGACAGACCGCAGGCGTTCGGGTACTCCCAGTCGATGTCGATGCCGTCGAACACATCGGCCCAGCGCGGGTCCTCGACCAGGCTGTAGCAGGAGTTGGCGAACGCGGTCGGGTTGGCCGCCGCCTGGGCGAAGCCGCCGGACCAGGTCCAGCCGCCGAAGGACCAGAGGATCTTGATGTTCGGGTACTTGGCCTTCAGTTCGCGCAGCTGGTTGAAGTTGCCCGCCAGCGGCTGGTCCCAGGTGTCGGCGACACCGCTGACCGACTGGTCCGCGGTGAACGTCTTCTGGTAGTCGGCGTAGGCGTCACCGATCGCGCACTGCCCGTTGGTCACGTTGCCGAAGGCGTAGTTGATGTGCGTGATCTTCGCGGCCGAGCCGGACGTCACCAGGTTCTTGACCTGGTAGTTGCGGGTGTAGGTGCCCCACTCGGTGAGGTACCCGAGCTTGACGGCGCTGCCGGTGGCCGGGGGAGTGGTCGTACCGCCCGTGGTGTGCACGGCGACCGAGCCACTGACCGGGCCGGTCTGGTCCGCGGTGTCGCGGGCCTGCACGGTGTACGAGTAGTCGGTGCCGGCGGTGAGACCGGTGCTGCTGTACGACGTCGTCGTCACCGTGGCGACCTTCGTGCCGTCGCGCAGGACGTCGTAGTTCTTGACGCCCTTGTCGTCGGTGGCCGCGCTCCAGGAGAGGTTCACCGAGGTGTTGGTGATCGCGGAGGCGGTGGGGGTGCCGGGCGCGGAGGGGGCCGCGTCACCGGGGACGGTGGTGCCGCCGTCACAACTGCCGCCGTTCAGCAGACAGTTGGAGGGCGAGCCGCTGCCGGCGCCGTTGAAGCCGAAGGAGACGGAGGCGCCCGCGGCGATGGAGCCGTTGTAGGACTTGTTCTTCGCGGTCCAGTGGTTGCCGGAGTTGGTGACGTCCGCGTCCCAGGCCGAGGTGACGGAGGTACCGGAGGGGAAGTCCCACTCGACCGTCCATGAACTGATCGCGCTGGTACCGGTGTTCTTGACGGTCCACTGACCGCCGAAGCCGGTACCCCAGTCGCTGGACTTGGTGAAGGTGGCGGTGGCGGTCGACGCGGCCTCGGCGGGGGCGGCCAGGCCGACGAGAGCGGCGAGCGGAAGCAGCAGGGTGGTGAACCCGGCAACTGCTCGTTGTCTGAAGCGCATTGAGCGCCTCCTCTTTTGTTTTTACGCCTCCGGCGCGCGCCTTAGGCGGGGGGTGTCGGGGCGCGACTGAGCCTTCGCACCCACAGTCCCGCGAGAATAGAAAGGTCTGGACCACGGGTCAATAGGTCTGGACCACTTCCGTGTGGGTGTGCTAAACCCCCAACTCCTGCGCCAATACCGCCGCTTGGACCCGGCTGCGCAGCCCCGGCTTCGCCGGCAACCGGCTGACGTGCGTCTTCACCGTCGCCTCGGCCATGTCGAGCCGGTCCGCGATCTCCGCATTGGCCATTCCCTCACCGAGACACGACAACACCTCGCGCTCGCGCCGGCTGAGCGCGTCGAGGACGGCCGGTTCGGCCCCCGGCCGAGGTACCGGCTTCGCCGCGAACTCGGCGATCAGGCGGCGCGTCACCGCGGACGCGATGAGTCCCTCGCCGCCCGCCACCGTCCGTACGGCGGCGAGGAGTTCGGCGGCCTCGGGCGTTCCGCGAGCAGGGCGGTCTGTTCGGCGTGCAGCCGCTCCTGCGGGATGGTCTGTGAGTACGTCGAAGGATGCAGCTCGGGTGTACCGGGACGAGGGCACCGGCCGTATGGACGAATCCGCATCCGCGTCCGTCCGCGAAGCGCGGGCCGACCTGACGCGACTTCTGGACCGCGCGGCGAAGGGGGAGCCAACCGTCATCACTCGTGGTGGCGTCCCTGTGGCCGCGAACGCGGAGATCTTCCGCAGGTTGGCCCCCGACGGGGCGTGAAGTACGCCTTCGGTCACCGTCGCCCGCCATCCGCTCAGTGCCATCGACCGGACGGCGGCTCTCTGCGCACCCGTTTACCGCCGGTCAGCGCTCCCCGCCCGGCACCCACAACACGTCCCCCGCCTCCTTGTTGGCCGTGCGGGCCAGGATGAACAGCAGGTCGGAGAGGCGGTTCAAGTAGGTCGCCGTCAAGGGGTTCATCACCTCGCCGTGGACCTCCAGGGCCGCCCACGTCGACCGCTCCGCCCGTCGTACGACCGTGCATGCCTGGTGGAGCAGGGCCGCGCCCGGGGTGCCGCCGGGGAGGATGAAGGAGCGGAGCTTCTCCAGCTGCTCGTTGAAGTGGTCGCAGTCCGACTCCAGCTTGTCGATGTAGTACTGCTCGACGCGCAGGGGCGGGAACTCCGGGTTCTCGACGACCGGGGTGCACAGGTCCGCGCCCACGTCGAAGAGGTCGTTCTGGACGCGGGTGAGGACCTTGACGATGTCTTCGGGGAGGGCGCCGAGGGCGATCGCCGTGCCGATCGCCGCGTTCGCCTCGTTGGCGTCGGCGTACGCCGAGATCCGGACGTCGGTCTTGGCGACCCGGCTCATGTCGCCGAGGGCGGTGGTGCCCTGGTCGCCGGTCCTGGTGTAGATGCGCGTCAGATTGACCATGTGACCAGCGTAGTTAGGCACCGGCGGTTCGGAACACGCGTGTGCCCACCGTCACGGCCAGTACGGCGATGCCGACCGCGACCAGCGCCCCGTACAGCATGTGAGCCGTCGTGTACGAGCCGACGTAGGCGTCCCGCACCGCGTCGACCAGATAGCGGAACGGCATGAAGTGCGAGAGCACGTCCAGCCAGGCCGGGGCCAGGGCCATCGGGAGCATCAGTCCGGACAGCAGCATCGACGGCATGGTCATGGCGTTGATGAGCGGGCCGAACTCCTGAGGGGTGTCGACCTTCATCGCCGCGGCGTACGACAGCGAGCCGAGCGAGACCGTCAGCAGGGCGACGAACCCGAAGCCGATCAGGACCCCGCCGAGGGGAGCGCGCAGCCCCGTCGCCACTGCCGCCAGCACCAGCAGCACCGCCTGGAAGACGAACACCGTGGCATCGCGCAGCACGCGGCCGAGCAGCAGGGCGAGACGGCTCACCGGGGTCACCCGCATCCGCTCCACCACCCCCTGGCTCTTCTCGATGATGATCGTGAAGCCCGCGTACGAGGCGCCGAACAGGCCGAGTTGGAGCAGCAGCCCGGGCACCAGCACCTGCCATGAGCTGACGGGCCCGCCGAGCGGCAGGCCCGTCAGCAGCGGGCCGAAGAACAGCAGATACAGCAGCGGCATCAGCACCCCGAAGAGCAGCGCGAAGCGGGAGCGGAGGGACTGCCGGAGGTAGCGGCCGTAGATCAGTGCGGTGTCGTGGAGAAGCATCGGGTTCCTCTACGGATACGGATTCGGTTCGGGTTCGGGTTCGGGTTCGGGTTCGGGTTCCTATACGGATACGGGGGCGGCGTCGGCCGGGGCGGGGCCGCGGCCGGTGATGGCGAGGAACGTGTCCTGGAGCGTCGCGTCGATCGAGCCGCCGTGCCGCAGCTTCAGCGCGCCCGGGGTGTCCTCGGCCACGACGACGCCCTTGTCGACGATGACCAGACGATCGGCGAGGGCGTCGGCCTCGTCGAGGTAGTGGGTGGTCAGGAAGACGGTCGTGCCGTGGGCGTCGCGCAGGCGGCGGATCAGGTTCCACAGGTCGGCGCGGCTGCCGGGGTCGAGGCCGGTCGTCGGTTCGTCGAGGAACAGGACCCGCGGGCCGTGGGTGAGGGCCATCGCGATGTCGAGGCGGCGCCGCTGGCCGCCGGAGAGTGCGCCCACCTTGCGGTCGAGGAGGTCGGCGAAGCCCAGATCGCGGGCCAACTCCTCGGCGCGTACCGCTGCTTGATCCTTGGTCAGACGGTAGAGGCGACCCAGGGTGACGAGTTCCTCCCGCACTCCGATGTTCGGGTCCGCCCCGCCGGACTGGGCCACGTATCCGCACGCCCGCCGCACTCCGGCCGGATCGGTCGTCAGGTCGCAGCCCGCGACCGTGGCCGCCCCGCCGGTCGGTGCGAGCAGGGTCGTGAGCATCCGCAGGGTGGTGGTCTTGCCGGCGCCGTTCGGGCCGAGGAAGCCGAGGATCTCGCCCTCGCGGACGGTGAGGTCGATGCAGCGGACGGCCTCCACGGGGCCCTGGCGGGCGGCCTGAGCGGCGGGCAGGGGTGCGGTGAAGCCGTCCGGCACGCACCCGTATCCGACGACCTCGCCTTTGTGGGTGCCGGGCACCCCGACCCCGGCATTCTGCGCTGGTCCTCCTGCCGGAGGCACCCACGCGGCTTCGACGCGGTGACCGTCGCCGAGATCGCCGACGCCGCCAACGTCTCCGCCAACACCGTCTACAACTACTTCCCGGCGAAGGAGGACCTCTTCTTCGACCGCTCCGCCGGACTGGTCGACCGGATGGTCCGCTGGGTGCGCGGCCGGAGCAAGGGGGGAGTCGGCCGCCGTCGCCGTCCTGCGCGAACTGCGCGAGGAGATCGAGGCGGTCTCGCCGCGGGTCGGGCTGATGCCCGGGTACGCCGCCTTCATGCGGGTCATCGAGGACGCGCCGGCGCTGCGCTCACGGCTGTGGGCGATCGGCCAGGAGGTTCAGGCCAACCTCGAGGAGGCCCTGCGCGAGGAGACCGGAGCCGCTGACGACGACCCGATGCCGCACCTGATCGCCGGTCAGCTCGGCTGGGTGCACAGCACCGTCATGGGGGTGATCGGGCGTGAGATGGTCAAGGAGCGCAATCCGGGCGAAGTGTCACGAGAGGCCCTGGTCCTCCTCGACGACATCGAGGACCTGTTGAGCGAGAACGTCCTCAACTACGCCGTACGGGCGGTCGAATGACCCGCCCCGGTGTGATGTCCGTCAGATGAGACGTGACGCGCGTTACTTACCGGTCACACAGCGCCGCAGCTTCGCTAGTGTCCGCCGAGAGGCATACGGATACACGCTGTAAGCGTTTCAAAGGGGAGTCGCACAGTGGCACGGAAGCTTGCCGTCATCGGCGCCGGACTCATGGGTTCCGGTATCGCCCAGGTCTCCGCGCAGGCGGGCTGGGACGTCGTCCTGCGCGATGTCACCGACGAAGCCCTCAAGCGTGGCACCGACGGCATCAAGGCCTCGTACGACAAGTTCGTGAGCAAGGGCAAGCTGGAGGCGCACGACGCCGACGCGGCCCTTGGACGTATCACCGCGACCACCGATCTCGACGCCGTCGCCGACGCGGACATCGTCGTCGAAGCCGTCTTCGAGAAGCTCGAAATCAAGCACGAGATCTTCCGCGCGCTGGACAAGATCGCGCGCGAGGACGCCGTTCTCGCCTCCAACACCTCCGCCATCCCGATCACGAAGATCGCGGCCGTGACGGAGCGTCCGGAGCGCGTCGTGGGAACGCACTTCTTCTCGCCGGTCCCGATGATGGGGCTGTGCGAGCTGGTGCGCGGTTACAAGACGAGCGACGAAACCCTCGCCACCGCGCGGGAGTTCGCCGAATCCGTCGGCAAGACCTGCATCGTCGTCAACCGTGACGTGGCCGGCTTCGTGACGACCCGTCTCATCTCGGCGCTCGTCGTCGAGGCGGCGAAGCTGTACGAGTCGGGCGTCGCCACCGCCGAGGACATCGACCTCGCCTGCAAGCTGGGCTTCGGTCACGCGATGGGCCCGCTGGCCACCGCGGACCTCACCGGCGTCGACATCCTGCTGCACGCGACCAGCAACATCTACACCGAGTCACAGGACGAGAAGTTCGCCCCGCCGGAGCTGATGCGCCGAATGGTGGACGCCGGTGACATCGGACGCAAGAGCGGGCAGGGCTTCTACAAGCACTGAAACCGCACACGCCCCTGCCCCATCACACGCAGGGGTGAATTCGGTATCGGTTCGCTCACAGACGGCAACTTCCCGGCACTTCACGCAGTCAGAGGTTGCATCACCGACTCACCGACTTCACGGACAACACCGAGTACGCCACCGCACTCACGGGGAGCGCATATGTACATCAGGGGCGACCACGTCGAGCTGGTCGTCGGGGGCCGCCTCGACGTCCGCAGCGCGGCGGACGCCCGTACGGTCCTGCACTCGGCCGTCGACGACGGAGTCGGCGATCTGGTCCTGGACCTGTCCGAGCTCGACTCCTGGGACGCCACCGGCCTCGGCGTGATCATGGGAGCCCACCGACGGGCCGGCCGCTGCGGCCGCCGCCTCGTGCTGCGCCGCGTACCGCCGCAGATGCAGCGCCTGCTCGTGGCCACCCGGCTGCACCGCATCCTCGCCATCGAGGGCGGGATCGGGGTCGAGTCGCTTCCCAGGGTGTGATCCCGGACCCGGAGGGTGATCACGTACCGCGCACAATCCTCATGAGACTGTGACGTCTCGCACCGCGCGGTACCCCGGCCTGTCGTAGATACTGTGCGAAGGTTTAGGGTTCGGTCGCCCGCTGCCTCACCACCCTTCGAGCGGGCCCGGACCAGAAGCGACAGCGCGGTGTGCACAAGGCCGGGAGGGGCCTGGGTCCTGTCGACCCGCACACGACGCTTTTGGGGGGCTTGGACCTATGGACCCGATCGACCGGGGACCCGAGGAGTACGGCCATGACGGCGACGACACGTCGTCGCGTCAGCGCCCGCCCCGGGAACCCCTCACACCCGACTTCGGCCAGCACACGCCCGCGATGGCCCGCACCGTGCAGCTGGTCACCGGCGACTTCCTGCTCACCGTCAACCCCGTCGACGGCAGCGAGATCGAGGTCTGCCCGCCAGGACAGCGGCCCGTCCGGCCCGCGAAGCTCGGCGCCGCCGAGCGCGCCGAGACGGCCCGCGCGGCCAGGCCACCGGCCCCGCCCGGCCTGAACCGCCCCGAACTGCCCCTCCTGGAACGCCAGGAGGAGCGCGAGCGTCTCGTACGGCTGCTCGCCTGCGGCCGTTCCGTACGCCTCACCGGTCCCTCGGGCTCCGGCCGCACCAGCCTGCTCGACCTGGTCGCCGAGGACTGCCTGGACCTCGCTCCCGACGGCGTGATCCGCCTCAACGGCTTCCACCGCACCGCCGGCGACCTCCTCCACGACCTCTTCCACGCCGTCTACGACGCACCCCTGCACCGGCCCGCCCGCGAGGAACTCCTCGCGCTGACGCGGGAGATCGGCGCGGTCGTCGTCCTCGACGACATCGAGTTCGGCGCCGCCGCGCTCGACGAACTGCTCGACGCGACGCCCGAGTGCGCCTTCCTGATCGCCGCGACCCCGGAGGTCCCGGCACCGTCCGCGGACTCCGCCATCGAGGAGGTCTTCCTCGGCGGCCTCGGCAGGCCCGGCGCCGTGGAGGTCCTGGAACGTGCCGTCGGCCGTGTCCTCACCGAGGAGGAGGCGAACTGGGCCGGTGACCTCTACTTCGAGTCCGAGGGCCTGCCCCTGCGCTTCGTCCAGGCCGGCGCCCTGCTCCGCCAGCGCGACGAACTGCGCGTCGGCACCAGCGCCGTCGAGGAGTTCGGCGTCTTCCAGGACGCGCCCCCGGTCGACGCGCCCTTCGACGCCCCGCCCCTCGACCCCGACCAGGGCGACGACGTACCCCTGCCGTCCCTCGGCGAGGCCGCCGCGCCCGCGCCGCTGCTCGCCTCCCGGCTCAGCACCTCGGCCCGCGCCACCCTGCGCTTCGCCGTCGCGCTCGGCGGCGAGGTGCCGCACCAGGCGCATCTGCCCGCGCTCGTCGGCGACACCCACGCGGACGCCGCCCTCGGTGAACTCGCGGGCTGCGGACTGGTCTCCCCGGTCGGCTCCCGCTACCGGCTCGCCGCCGGTGTCCAGACCCAGCTGGAGGCCGCCGGATACGGCGACGAGGTCGAGTCCGGCGCCCTGATCGCCGCCCTGCACTACTCCTGGTGGGCCGGGCACCCCTCGGTCACGCCCGAGCGCGTGTGTGCCGAGGCGGACGCCCTGCTCGCCGCGCTCGTCGCCCTGCTGCCGGCGACGACACCGGCCGGCGACGGCGAGGAGAGCACCACCGTCCACCTGGCCCGCACGGCGGCCCCCGCGTTCGCCGCGGGACTGCACTGGAGCGCCTGGGAGCACGTGCTGCGCGCCGGCGCCGAGGCCGCCCAGCTCGCCGACGACGTGAGTGAACAGGCCTATTTCCAGCACGAGTTGGGTGTCCTCGCGCTGTGCGAGGGCGACCTCGACCGGGCCCGTGCCGAGCTGGAGTCCTCCATCGGGCTGCGCGGCGCCGCCGCCGACAAGCGCGGTGCCGTCGCCGGGCGCCGAGCCCTCGCCCTGGTCGCCGACCGCTCCGGCATCGCGCTCGCCCTCGGCTCCACGGCCGGCGAGGAAGTGCCCGACGCGCGTTACGAGGAGTCGGCCTCGCCGCCCGGCGGCATACCGGCGCCCTTCCCGCCGCTCCAGCCGTCCGGCGAGACGTACACCCTCGTCTCCCACCAGTCCTCGACCCCGAAGGCCCACAACAAGGCCCGGGGCGGCCTGCGCGGCTACGCCCGGCGCAACCTCGTCGCGGCCGGCGCGGGCGTCCTGCTCGCCGCCGTCCTCGGCACGGTCGTCACCCTCGGCGCCACGTCCAACAACAAGGCCGACAACCCGTCCGACAACGTCGGCCCCAACCCGTCCGCGAGCCAGGGCACCGACAACGACAGCCTCGGCGCCGACAAGGCGAAGAAGGGCGACAACGGCGACACGGGCACGGCGACCAGCAGCCCGACCGACCCGGGCCCGGACGGTACTTACGGCACGTCGGACGACCCGACGCCGACTTCGGGCAGTGGCACACCCTCGGACAAGCCGAGCGGGACGAGCACTTCAGGGGGCGGGCACACGAGCCCGTCGCCGACCAAGCCCACGACCAAGCCGCCTTCGTCGAGCCCGACCACGTCGAAGCCGACGGATTCGGGCTCTCCGTCGCCGTCGCAGAGCGAGTCCCCCACGCCGACCGACTCGCCCTCGCCGTCGATCACCCCGTCCGCCGACACCTCGGCGAGCGGCGCATCCTCAAGTGCCCCTGTCGACACGACCAGTTCGGCCGCGCCCGAGAGCGGCGGCGCGGACACGTCGAGTAGTGCGGGCACCGTGATCTGACCCTCCGTACGACAAGAAAGGGCCGGCTCCGATGATCGGAACCGGCCCTTTTCGTGTCGGTCAGAACAGGCGCAGCTTGTCGTCCTCGATGCCGCGCAGGGCGTTGTAGTCCAGGACCGTGCAGCCGATGCCGCGGTCGGTGGCGAGGACGCGGGCCTGGGGCTTGATCTCCTGGGCGGCGAAGATGCCGCGGACCGGGGCGAGATGGGGGTCGCGGTTCAACAACTCCAGGTAGCGGGTGAGTTGCTCCACGCCGTCGATCTCGCCGCGCCGCTTGATCTCGATCGCGACGGTCTGGCCCTCGGCGTCCCGGCACAGGATGTCGACCGGGCCGATGGCCGTCATGTACTCGCGGCGGATCAGCGTGTAGCCCTCGCCGAGGGTGTCGATGCGGTCGGCGAGCAGCTCCTGGAGGTGCGCTTCCACGCCGTCCTTGATCAGGCCGGGGTCCACGCCGAGTTCGTGCGAGGAGTCGTGGAGGATCTCCTCCATCGTGATGATGAGCTTCTCGCCCGCCTTGTTGATGACGGTCCAGACGCCGTCGTCGTCGCCGGAACCCTCCTTCAGCGTGCAGGGCGGAGACATCCAGTTGAGGGGCTTGTAGGCCCGGTCGTCCGCGTGGATCGAGACGCTGCCGTCCGCCTTCACCAGGATCAGACGGGGGGCGGAGGGGAGGTGGGCGGTGAGCCGGCCCGCGTAGTCCACGGAACACCGGGCAATGACGAGACGCATGGTGGGCAACGCTACTCGACGGGCGTGGGTCGACGCGATTCGCCCTGGAAGACCCGTGACGCCCGTTGTTCATTCTTGGCCGATTGTGGGCCCATTGAGAGTTCCCTATGTACGCATTCTCCTGGTGCCGCCATCCTCCGTTGCCTACCGTATAAGCGGGAGGTCGCGAGACATGTACGCAGCGTGTTCGTCATCGCGAACTCCCTTATCTGTCCGGCAACCCCCACGAGTTGGGGGTGCGAGAGGAGAACCCATGTCGCTCGACGTCTCACCGGCCCTACTCGAAAAGGCCGAGCGAGGCGAGGTCGACGAAGCTGAATTCGTCGACTGCGTCCGGACCTCCCTGCCTTACGCGTGGGAGATGATCAGCTCCCTGGTGGCTCAGCTGAAGGTCGACGGCGGTGCGTTCGCCGACAACCAGACGCCGCCGCCGGACGAGCAGGCGCGCGGTCAGTTGCTGCGTGCGCTCGCGAGTGACGCGATACGCGGCGCGCTGCAGCGGCACTTCGGTGTACGCCTGGCCTTCCAGAACTGCCACCGGGTGGCGGTGTTCCCGCTGGACGGCTCGGTGGACGAGACGCTGGCCCGCTTCACCTCCGTGCGCAGCCAACTGCTCAACCAGTCCCCGGAGTTCAGGGACTGCTGACGCGGCTACGGCGCACTTGCTTGCCGCTCCGTACGCGGGAGGTGCACTGTACGGGGCGGCAAGCTCCCCGCGGATCACTCAGCACGGATCGCTCAGCACGGATCACACGGCACGGATCGTTCAGCACGGATCGCTCAGCCGAGGTGGGGGAGCACCTCGGCACCGAGCCGCCGTACGTTCTCCTCGGTCGCCGCGAGGTCCCCCGACCCCTCGACGAGCAGCGCGAAGCGGGAGATGCCGGTCCGCTCCGAGGTCGCCGCGAGCCGGTCGACGCACAAGCGCGGGGTGCCCACCGGGTGCAGTCCGCAAAGGAGTTCGGTGTACGCGAGCGGGTCGCGCATCCGGCGCTCGCGGTCGTCCACCGTCACATGGGCGTCCAGCCCCTGCTTCAACCAGCCCGGCATCGCCTTCACCAGGGCCTCCACGGCATCCGCCCGCCTGTCGGCGATCTGGCAGACACCGGCCGACACATGGGCCGCGCCGTGGATCTCCTCGGCCGACCGCCCGGCCGACCGCGCCAACTGCCGCCACAGGGCGACCATTTCCGCCTTCTCCTCGTCCCCGACATGCATGCCCAGCAGCATCGGCAGGCCCCGCTCGGCCGCCAGCCGCACGCTCGCGGGGGAGGTGCAGGCGACGACGACCTCGGGGCCCGGCGCGTCCGACAGCGCCTCCGACGGCCTTGGTACGACCGGGACTTCACGGAACGCGAAGCGGCCACCGGTGCCCGCGACCGACGGCTCGCGCAGCCAGTTCATCAACAGATCGAGTGATTCCGGGAACCCCTGTTCGTACGCCGCGAGGCCCGAGCCGAACACCTCCAGGTCGACCCACGGCCCGCCGCGCCCCACGCCCAGCGAGAAGCGCCCGCCGCTCGTCACATGCAGCAGCGCCGCCTGCTCGCCCAGGGCGACCGGGTGGACGGTGGACAGCACGCTGACCGCGGTGCCGACGCGGATGCGCTGGGTGCGGCCCAGCAGTAACGCGGCCAGGGTGACCGCGGACGGGCAGGTGCCGTAGGGCACGAAGTGGTGCTCGGCCAGCCAGACCGTGTCCAGACCGGCTTCCTCCGCGACCTCCACCGAGCGGACCGCGCGGTGCAGTGCCTCCCCCTGGCCCTGCCCCGGGAACTGGGCGGCCAACACAAAACTTCCGACGCGCATGGTTCTTCCTGCTTCCTTGGCCCCGACACGGAGCTCCCCCACCGGGCATAACCGTCCGACACGTGCCGAAGACACGGCCTGGCGAAGAGATTTGCGGATTGTCTGCAGAATGCGCGGTCCCGAGGGGGACTTGTGCGGGTTGATGCCCTTCGCGTACCCCTGTCCGCGCCACGTAGGCTGGACACAGCCCTTGCCTCCTGTATAGCCCCGTGAGGTGTTCTGTGTCCCCGCGTCGCAACCGACCCAAGGAGTCCGGTTCCCCCGGCCAGAGTGCCGACGACGAGCGCTCGGGCCGCTACGGCGGCTGGCAGTCCACGGAGCACTGGCAGGGCGAGGAGTGGAGCGTGCGCCACGTCGCCGGGGCGAGCGCGCAGGGCAAGACCTACCGCTGCCCCGGCTGCGACCAGCAGATCCCCTCCGGCGTCCCGCATGTCGTGGCCTGGCCGGAGCACGCGGGCGTGGACGACCGCCGCCACTGGCACAAGGCCTGCTGGAACGCGAAGGACCGCCGCACCACACGGGTGCAGCGGTCCAGGAACGCGCCGAAGTTCTAGGCCGGCGTTCTAGAAAGTGGTGCGGCTCACACGTCCCGCTGCTCCAGCAGCGCGACCGCGCCGGCGAACGCCACGGCCGTCACGCTCGCGATGATCCACAGCGGGTCCCAGCCCGAAGGGCCGCTCTCCGTCAGGGAGTTGGAGTAGAAGACGCTCATCTGGTTCGGGATCGAGTACTCGAACAGCTTCTGGCGGACGTCCTCCAGGGACTGCGAGAACATGAACAGCGCGATGACCAGCGGGGCGAGCACCGCGCCGATCATCACGGTGATCGCGCCCGCCGAGTGCCGGATGATCGAGCCGACGATCAGCGAGAGCAGCCCGAGCAGCGCGATGTAGAGCGAGACGCCGACCGTCCCCTTGAGCCACTCGCCGGCGGACGGGTCCTTCGCGCCGTTGTTCTCCAGCAGCGAGGCGTCCACGAAGGCGATGAACCCCGCGGCCACCAGGGTGACCACGAAGGCGACCCCGAAGAACACGATCGACTTCGCAGCCAGGACACGGCCCCGGCTGGGGCACGCGGTCATCGTCGTGCGGATCATGCCGGTGCCGTACTCCGAGGCCGTGGTCAGCACGCCGAGCGTGATGATGCACATGGAGCCCAGCAGCAGCCCGAAGAAGCCGTAGGAGAGCGGGTTCTCGCCGTGCAGCTCCGAGGAGGAGTTGCTGACCACGACGGCGGCGAGCAGCCCGATGCCGACGACGAGCACCACGAACACACCGAGCGTCCAGATCGTCGAACGCACCGACTTGATCTTCGTCCACTCGGAGGCGAGCGCATGCCCGAGATGCGTGCGCACCACCGGGATCGGCGAGGTGTACCCGCCGTACGAAGGACCGGGCGCCGCCTGCCAGTTGGGCACGGCTGCCTGCGGCATCGGGGGCTGGGGCGTACTCATCGGGCGTCCTCGGGCTTGGTCAGGTCGGCGGCGGGGGAGGCGGCGGCGGGCTGCGCGGGCGCGGGAGCGGCCGGAGCGGGTGCCGGGGCGGCATCGGGTGCCGGAACCGCGGGCGCATCCTGAGCCGGGCCCTGAGGCGGCTGTGACGGCGCCTGGGGAGCCATGGGCGCCGGGGGCCCGTACGGGCCCGGCAGCGCCGCGCCGGGCGCCGCAGGGGCGCCGTACGGGTTCGGGGCGCCGTAAGGATTCGCCGGGGGCTGCCCCATCGCGAACGGCCGGCCGCCCTGCTGCGGCGACGGCGGCGCGTACCAGCCCGGCTGGCCCTGGCCCGGTACCGGCATGGGCGGCTGCGCGCCCGGCGGCAGTTGCTGCATCAGGCCGGCCTTCTGGTCGATCGTCGAGCGGTAGTCGACGGCCCCCTGTGTCATCCGCATGTACGCCTCCTCCAGCGAGGCCTGATGCGGGGACAGCTCCCACAGCCGTACGTCCGTGTCGTGCGCGATGTCGCTGATGCGCGGCAGCGGCAGTCCCGTCACACGCAGTCCGCCGTCCTGCTCGGGCAGGACGTGCCCGCCCGCCTCGGTCAGCGCCGAGGTCAGTTTCTCGCGCAGCTGGGGCTCGGTGTCGGGGGTGCGCACGCGCGCGAAGTCGGCCGAGTTCGCCGAGATGAAGTCCCGCACGCTCATGTCGGAGAGCAGCTGCCCGCGTCCGATCACGATGAGGTGGTCGGCGGTCAGCGCCATCTCGCTCATCAGGTGCGAGGAGACGAAGACCGTACGGCCCTCCGCCGCGAGCGCCTTCATCAGGTTCCGCACCCAGAGGATGCCCTCGGGGTCGAGCCCGTTGACCGGCTCGTCGAAGAGCAGCACCTGGGGGTCGCCGAGGAGCGCGGCGGCGATGCCGAGCCGCTGGCCCATGCCGAGGGAGAAGCCCTTGGAGCGCTTTCTCGCCACGTCCTGGAGGCCCACCACCCCGAGCACCTCGTCCACGCGCCGGGCCGGGATGCCCGAGAGCTGGGCCAGGCTGAGCAGATGGCTGCGGGCGCTGCGGCCACCGTGCACGGCCTTGGCGTCGAGCAGGGCACCGACCTGTCTGGGCGCGTTCGGCAGCTTGCGGTAGGGGAAGCCGCCGATCGTCACCTGTCCTGACGTGGGGTTGTCCAGGCCGAGGATCATGCGCATCGTCGTCGACTTGCCCGAGCCGTTGGGCCCGAGGAAACCGGTGACGGCACCGGGCCGCACCTGGAAGGAAAGGTTGTACACGGCGGTTTTGTCGCCGTACCGCTTGGTCAGGCCGACAGCCTCGATCATGCTCCGCACCCATCGAAAGGATCAGGACAGCAGGGCGCACGCCCCCGTAAGGGTTAGGAGGATATAGGGGCGCCGACGGTTCCGCCCAAGGGAAAGTAAAGCTATGGCCTCCGCTATGCGTCCCGGCGCTTCGGCTACGCGTCCCGGCGCTTCAGCAGGACGTACGCGCCGGCCAGCGCCGCCACCACCCACAGCGCCATGATCCCGAGCCCGCCCCAGGGTCCGTACGGCGCGGAGTCGTCGACCGGCGTGACCACCTGCATGATCTTGCTGCCGGCCTGGTCGGGCAGGTACTGGCCGATCTTCTTCGTCGCGGAGACGTTGCCGAGGATGTTGGAGATCAGGAAGAAGAACGGCATCAGGATGCCCAGCGACAGCATCGGCGAGCGCAGCATCGAGGCGACGCCCATGGAGAACAGTGCGATCAGGGTCATGTAGAGCCCGCCGCCGATCACCGCGCGCAGCACACCCGGGTCACCGATCTCCGCCTTGTGCGAGCCGAGCATCGCCTGCCCGAGGAAGAACGTGACGAAGCTCGTCACCAGGCCGACTACGAGACAGAGCCCGGTGGCCACCGCGATCTTGCTGAACAGGAAGGTGCCGCGCTGCGGGACCGCCGCGAGCGAGGTGCGGATCATGCCGGTGCTGTACTCGTTCGACACGACGAGCACTCCGAACACGATCATCGCGAGCTGCCCGAGACTCATCCCGGCGAAGCTGATGAACGTCGGGTCGAAGGACAGCTTGTCCTCGGCGCTCATGTCGTCGAACTGGCTCTTCGACAGCGCCGAGATCAGCATGCCGAGCCCGATCGTCACCACCACGGCCAGCGAGAGCGTCCACACCGTCGACGCCACGGAACGGATCTTGGTCCATTCCGAGCGGATGACCTGGGTCGCCGCCATGTCAGCCCTTCTTCCAGCCGTCGCCCCAGCCCTGCTGCTGTTCGGCAGGTGCCACGGGGAGGGGTGCGTCGGAATGCGCGTGGTACTCCACCGACTCCGCGGTCAACTGCATGAACGCCTCCTCCAGGGAGGCCTGTTGGGGACTCAGCTCGTGCAGCACGAGCTGATGCGACGCGGCCAGCTCACCGATCTGCTCGGACTTGCCCCCGTCGACTTCGAGGACCCCGCTGCCGGACTCGACCACCGTGATCCCGGCCTGGTGCAGCACATCGAGCAGTCGCTCGCGCTGCGGGGTGCGGATCCGGACGTAGGACCGCGAGTTCTGCTGGATGAAGTCGGCCATGGAGGTGTCCGCGAGGAGCCGGCCCTGGCCGATGACGACGAGGTGGTCGGCGGTCAGCGCCATCTCGCTCATCAGGTGCGAGGAGACGAAGACCGTACGGCCTTGCGCGGCAAGGGACTTCATCAGGTTGCGGATCCAGTGGATGCCCTCGGGGTCGAGCCCGTTGACCGGCTCGTCGAACATCAGGATGCGCGGATCACCGAGCAGCGCGCCCGCGATACCGAGCCGCTGCCCCATGCCCAGCGAGAACCCCTTGGCCTTCTTCTTCGCGACCGAGGTGAGCCCGACGGTGTCCAGCACCTCGTGGACGCGGCTGTTGGGGATCCCGTTGCTCTGCGCGAGGCACAGCAGGTGGTTGAAGGCGCTGCGTCCGCCGTGCATGGCCTTGGCGTCGAGGAGGGCGCCGATGAACTTCAGCGGGTCCTTGAGCTGGTCGTAGTGCTGGCCGTCGATGCGTACGTCACCGGCGGTCGGCCGGTCGAGCCCGAGCATCATGCGCATGGTCGTCGACTTGCCGGCGCCGTTCGGGCCGAGGAAGCCCGTGACGATGCCCGGCCTCACGGCGAAGGTGAGGTTGTTCACCGCCACCTTGTCGCCGTACCGCTTGGTCAGCCCCGAGAGCTCGATCATGCGGCCACGCTAAGACGCCCGTTCGGCGGATGCCACCCGAACGGGCAAACAGAGTCCGACGAGGCAGGCAACAACCGTGAACGCCGTCGCCCAGGCGAACGCGTGCGGGAAGGCGGTGCTGCCGTGCCCGTGCGCGAGGACCGTCGCCAGTACGGCGGTGCCGACCCCGCCCCCGAGCTGCTGCACGATCCGCACGGTGGTGCTCGCGTGCGGGATACGGGCGCGGTCGAGATCCTGGTACGCGCCCACCATGACCGCCATGTTGGCCGCGCTCACCCCGAGCCCGCGCACGACCAGCGCGACGAGGAGCAGAGCCGCACCAGGATGCGGGAGAAGGAAGGGGAGGGTGCCCAGCGCACACAGCAGCATCCCCGCCACGGTGACCGGGCGCGGTCCGAGCCGGTCGGTCAGCGGGCCGGTGACCCGGGCCAGCAGGCTGCCCAGACCCTGCGGCGCCAGCAGCAGCCCGGCCGCGATCACGCCCTCGCCGCGCGCCTGTTGGTAGTAGAGGGGGAGCAGGAACATCCCGCCGAACAGGGCGAGCCCGTTCAGGAACGTCAGGATCGAGGAGACGGCGAAGGCACGGTCCTGGAACAGGCGCAGGTCCACGAGGGGTTCGCGGACGCGCAGTGCGTGCCGGGCGAACAGGGCTATCAGTACGGCGCCCACGGGGATCGCCGTCGCGCGGGCGACGCCGGTCTCGGAGAGGCCGTAGACGAGGGTGGCGAGGCCGGGGGAGAGGAGCAGGAGGCCGGTCAGGTCCAGGTGGTGGGCGGGGCGGGCGGGGCCCTTCGGGACGCCGCGCCAGGCCAGGGCGAGGGCCAGGAGGCAGACGGGCAGGTTGACGTAGAAGATCCAGCGCCAGCTGAGGTGGCCGACGATCAGGCCGCCGACGACCGGGCCGAGGATCGGCACGACCATGACGGGCAGGGTGATCGCGGCCATCAGGCGGCCGAGGGAGCGACCGCCGGCGGCGCGCATGACCAGGGTCTGGAGGACGGGCAGCAGGAGTCCGCCGCCGATGCCCTGGACGACCCGGAAGGCGATCAGTGAGCCGATGTTCCAGGCGAGCCCGCAGAGGAGTGATCCGGCGAGGAAGAGGGTCAGCGCGCCCAGCCAGACGTTCCGGGAGTCGAAGCGTTCGACGGCCCAGCCGGAGACCGGGACGACCGTGGCGAGGGCCAGGAGATATGCGGTGCTGACCCATTGCAGGCTCGCCGTGGAGGCGCCCAGGTCGTGGCCCAGGGTGTGCAGGGCTATGGAGACGATCGTGCTGTCGAGGAGCGGGGCGAGGGCGCCCAGGACGAGGATGCCGGCGAGTTTGCGGACGGCGGGGTCGAGGCGCTCGGCGGAGTGGACGGTGGTTTCGGGCATGGAGGTTCCCCTTAGAGACGCTGCGTCTCTTATTTCTCCCACGATAGACTGGCCCCGATAAGAGACGCAAGGTCTCCTAAGGGCTTCCGAGGTTTCCTGAGTTCTCCCTGGGTTTCTGAGTGGAAGGTGCCGGTGATGACCGGAGAGCAGACGCGGCGGCGCGGGGCCGCGCTGGAGGCCGACATCCTGGACGCCGTATGGGAGGAGCTGGCCGACGTCGGCTACGCCCGGCTCACCATGGAGGGTGTCGCGGCCCGGGCCAGGACCGGCAAGCAGGTCCTCTACCGCCGCTGGGCCAACCGCGCCGAACTCGTCAAGGCCGCCCTGCCGCACCGCACCGGCTTCATCGTCGACCAGGTGCCGGACACCGGGGAGTTGCGCGAGGACCTGCTCACCCTGCTGCGGCTGATGGTCGAACGGCAGCGGGAGCTCGGCCCGGACGTCATCCGGGGTCTGCTCGCGGAGGTGACCGACCTGGACCCGAAGGTCTTCGGGATCATGCACGACATTCTGCTGACGCTGCTTCAACGTGCCGTGAAGCGGGGCGAGATCCCCACCGCCGACCTGCCCCGACGGGCCGTCACCGTCCCCGCGGACCTGCTGCGTTACGAGATGGTCCTCTCCCTCGACCCGGTCGCCGACGCCACCCTCGTCGGGATCGTCGACGACGTGTATCTTCCCCTGCTGGCCGGACACGGCTGAGGCACCGCCGAGACACGGCTGAGGCCCGCACCCCCTGAGGGAATGCGGGCCCCGGCTTTACGACAGGTGCTTACCGGGACTGCTGAGCCGGAACTCCACGAGAGATCGGCTCGTCCTCGACCGGCGAGCTCGCGGCGGCCACCGCGGCACCGGTGAGCGTGGCGAGCATCTCGCGCACGTTCGTCAGCTGGGCGTTGATGCTGTCGCGACGGTTCGTCAGGGCGGCCAGCTCGCGCTCGGATTCCGAACGGATGCGGTCGGCCTTGGCGTTCGCGTCGGCCACGATGTCCTCGGCCTGGCGCTGAGCCGTCTCCACCGTCTGACGGGCGCGACGCTCCGCGTCCGTACGCAGCTTCTCGGCCTCGAGGCGAAGCTGCTCCGCGCGGTGCTCGATCTCCGCGAGGCGCTTCTCGGCCTTCTGCTGACGCGACGCCAGGTCGCGCTCGGACTGCTCGCGCCGCTTGGCGAGGTTCGTCTCGAAGTCGGCGGCGGCCTGCGCGGCCTTGGCGCGGGTCTCCTCGAAGAGGGCGTCGGCCTCCTCGCGCTTCTGCTGCGCGTCCTTCTGGGCCTCGCCACGCAGCTGGGCGGAGTCGCTCTTGGCCTTCTCGACGATCCGGACGCCCTCGTCCTCCGCCTTGGCCTTGCGCTCCGCAGCGAACGATTCTGCGTCGTTGCGGACCTGCTGAGCAGCGGACTCCGCGAGTTCGCGGTGCTGCTCGGCCGCGCGCCGGGCCTCCTCGCGCAGGTCCTTGGCCTCTTCCTCGGCGAGGCGGAGGATCTTCTCGACCCGCGCGCCGAGCCCGGCGTACGACGGCTCCGCGTCGCTTACCTGGGCCGCGGCGTTCTGCGTTTCGAGGTGGAGCTCCTCGATGCGCTTTTCAAGAGCAGTGATACGGGCCAGAGCGCTGTCACGGTCGGAGACGAGCTTCGAGATGCGTTCGTCCACCTGAGCGCGGTCGTACCCACGCCGCACAAGCTCGAAGCCGTAGGGGGAAGTGTCGCTCATGGGGTTCCTGTCGAATGAGACCGGTGAGGTGATAGGGGGAATCCTAGGGGCCGAAGCGGTGTGTCATCGAGCGGATACGTGTTTGATCTGGAGAATGACACCTCTTTTGAGTGGCTAACCGTCCCACCGCTTGCCAAAGACCGGGTCAAAGGCCCCAGAACGCCCGAACCTCACAGGAGGTTCCTAGCTTTCGCTAGCCTTCAACCGACTTGCCACCCGAACGAGTTGCGCCCGCCGTGGCTCCTGCCTTGACCCCGCCGTCCTTGGCCGCTGTCGGGGCCTCGAAAGACTCCAACGCTTCCAGGACGTCCTGGACACGGGAGATTTCGGCGTTGATGTCCTCGCGGCGGCGGACCAGCACCTCCAGGTCGCGCTTGCCCTCCTCGACCGTGCGGCGGGCCTCGCGGATCGCCTCCGCCTTCAGGTCCTCGGCCTCGCGGATGAGCGTGGACTTCTTCTGCTCGGCCTCCTTGAGGAGACCCTCGGCCTTCTTCACGGCGGCGATACGGACCTTGCCCGCCTCGGAGTTGGCCTCCGAGACCAGCTCCTTGGCCTTCATCTGGGCCTTGCCGAGCTGCTCCTCGGCCGCCTTGATGAGCGCGTCGCAGCGGTCGCCGGCCGACTTCATCGTCTCGGCGGACTCACGGCGGGCCCGCTCGTGCAGGTTCTCGATCTCGGTCGTGATGCGGTCGCGCAGCTCCTCGGACCGCTCCCTTATGGCGGTGGCGTCCCGGCGCGCGCCGACCAGCAGCTCGTCCGCGTCCGTACGGGCCTGCTCCACGCGGGAGTTGCCCTCGACCGTGGCCTCGGACACCAGCCGGTCGGCCTCGTTGCGGGCCGCGCCGACCATCGAGTCGGCCTGTGCCTCGGCGTCCGCCGTCGTCTTCTGCGCCTGCTGCTGGGCCTCGCTGAGCAGCTTGTCGGCCTCGGCCGCGGTCTCCGTGATGAGGGTGTCGACCTGCTCGGCCGCCTCGGAGCGCCGTTTGTTGGCCTCCTTGCGGGCCTCGTCGAGCATCCGCTCGGACTCCTCGCGCGCCGCCGACGTGACCCGCTCGGCGTCCGCCTCGGCGTTCGCCTTGAGACGTGCGGCCTCGCTGCGGATCCGCTCGGACTGCTGCTGCGCGGAACCCACCGTGTCGGCGGCCTCGGCGCGCAGCCGCTCCGCGTCCCCGGTCGCGTCCGAGATGAGCCTCTCGGCCTTGGCCACGGCCTCCGAACGCACCCGCTCGGCCTCGTTGATCGTCTCCGTCTGGAGCCGCTCCGCCTCCGCCGTCACCTCGGTGATGAGAGTGTCGGCCTGCGTCGCCGCGTCCGAACGGATCCGGTTGGCGTCCTCGCGGGCGTCCGCACGGGCCCGCGCCGCGTCCTGGTCGGCCTGCGCGATCGTGTCCGAGGCCTGGGTACGCACCTGCTGGGCGTGCTCGGCGGCCTCCGACCGCAGCCGCTCGGACTCCGCGATCGCGTCCGAAACGGTGTGCTCCGCAAGGGCCTTGGCGGCGTCCGTCTCCTCGGCCGCCCGGCGCCGGAGGCGATTGGCGTCCTCGGTGGCCCGCTCCCGCTCGCTGTACGCGTCGGCGCGGACCCGGTCCGCCTCCTCCTGCGCCTCACGCCGGGTACGGTCCGCCACGTGCTCGGCGGCCGACCTGATCCCGGCGATCTCCTCCTGCGCCTGCTCGTGCAGCCCGGCGACGGACTCCCGTACCTGCTGGGCGTGTTGCTCGGCACCGGACACCATCTCGTTGGCGCGCCGGTCGGCTTCCTCGACCAGCCGCAGCGCCTCGGACTGTGCCTCCTCGACGCGGTTGCGCGCCGAGGCCAGCAGCTCCTCGCTCTGCTCGCGGGCCCGCTCGCGCTCCTGCCCGGCCTCCTCACGGGCCGACCCGAGCAGCTCCTCGGCCTCACGACGACGCCGTACGGCCTCCTCCTGGGCGGCGGCCAGCGTCTCCGACGCCTCCGTGGCCAGCCGCTCGGCGGCGGCCTGGGCCTCCGCGCGGAGGCGGTCGGCGGTGTCCTGCGCCTCGGTCTTGAGCCGCTCGGCCTCCGCGGACGCCTCGGACCGCAGGCGTACGGCGATGGCCTCGCCCTCGGCGCGGGAGGCGGACGCGTCGCCCGCGGCCTCGTTGCGCAGCCGGTCGGCCTCCGCCTCGGCCTGCGCCTGGAGGGAGCGGATGCGGTCGGCGGCCTCGGCGCGCAGCCGCTCCGACTCGTCGGCGGCCTCGCGGCGGATCCGCTCGGCCTCCTCACGGGCGTCGGTGAGCGCCTGCTCGGCAGCGGCGAGCCGCTCCTCGGTCTCCGTGTGCAGCCGCGTCAGACCCTCGGCGGCCTCCTCGCGGCGTGCCTCTATGGCCCGCTCGGTCTCGTCGCGCAGATCGCGCGCCGCCTGTTCGGCATCCGCCTTGATGCCCTCGGACTGCTCGATGACCTCGGAGCGGTGCCGCTCGGCCTCCTTGCGGGTGCGGTCGAGGGTCTCCTCGGCCTGCCGGCGCAGGGTGGTGGCGCGCTCGATGGCCTCGGTGCGGACCTTCTCGCTGTCCGTGGTGGCGGTCTGGCGCAGCTCGTCGGCGTCCGCGCGGGCCTTGGACAGCAGGTCCTCGGCGGTCTTGGCCGCCTCCTCGATCTGCTGGACGGCCTCGCGGCGGGCCTCGGCGCGGATGCGCTCGCCCTCGCCGACCGCGTCGGCGCGCAGCTGCTCGGCCTCGCCGCGCAGCCGGCGGGCCTCCTCCTGCAGCTCGACCGTCTTGGCGCGGTACTCCTTGGTGTCGTCCTTCGCCGTGCCCTTGAGCTGTTCGGCGATGTCGTGCGCCTGGGCGCGCAGCCGGTCGGCCTCGGCCTCCGCCTCGGAGCGGATCCGCTCGGCCTCCTCGGTGGCGGCCTTCGTGGTGTTCTTGGCCTCCTCGGACGCCTTGTCGAGTACGTCCTCGGCGGTGCGGGCGGCCTTGGCGAGCTGGGAGGCGGTCTCCTCGGCGGTGAGGCTGCGCGCGTTCTCCTCGGCCTCCGCGACGATCTTGTCGGCCTTGGCCTGGGCGTCGGCGACGATCTGCTCGGCGTCCGCCTTGGTGGTCTCGGCCTCTTTGGTGGCCTCGGTGACCAGCCGGGCGACCTGCTCCTTCGCGGTCCGGGTGCGCTGCTCGTTGGCGGACTCGGCGCCGGCGAGGGCCTTGGCGGCGGCCTCCTTGGCCTCGGAGAGGACCTTCTCCGCCTCCAGGCGCGCCTCACGCAGGGAGGTCTCGGCCTCCGCCATGCGCGTCTCGGCGGTCCGGCTCAGTTCGGTGGCCTGGCGGCGGGCGGAATCCGACTCGTTGACCGTGGAGCTGCGCAGCTGCTCGGCGTGGTCGGTGGCCTCCTGGGCCTGCGAGGAAGCCGCGTTCAGCAGCCGCTCGGCGTCCGTGCGGGCGCGGCGCAGGAGTTGTTCGGCCTCCGCGCGGGCCGCCTCGGCGTCCATCTCCAGCCGCTGCCGGGCCTCGGCGGCGACCCGCTCGGCCTCGGCACGGGCGGCGGCCAGCGCCTGCTCGGCCTCGGCGCGGGACTCCTCGACGAGACGGCGGGCCTGGGACTCGGAGCGGGCGCGCAGCTGCTCCGCCCACGCCACGTTCTCGTTGACGTGCGACTCGACGGTCTGCCGGCGCTCGCCCAGCTCCTGGTCGAGCTGCTGGCGCCGGGTCACCGCCTCCTGGTGCAGCTCCGCCTGGAGCCGGGCCGCGTTCTCCGCGTGCTCCTGGAGGATGCGCTGGGTCTGCGCGCGGGCCTGGCTCAGCTCCCGCTCGGCGTCCTGCCGCAACTGGTCGGCCTGGACCTGGGCATTACGGAGCATCTGCTCGGCCTGATAGCCGATGTCACCGCCGTCGTAAGCCGGTCGGGACATGAGGGTGCGGCGCGCCTCGTGCAGCTTGGCGCGCAACACCTCGACCTGGTAGCCGAGGTCCTCGGCATGCTGGATCGCCTTTTCCCGCTCGGTCTTCAGCCGCTCCATCTCGGCCTCGAACCGAGAGAGGTGGTCGACGTCAGCCGCCGGCTCTCGCTCCTGGCGTTCGTAGCCCCGCACTGCGCGGTCCCATCCGTCCCCTGGTCGCGGTTTACTCCAACGAGCGCCGTCCATCCACCGAACGGTGCTCCCGGGGAATGGTGTCAGATCAACGACGGAGCATGGGCTGCTGCCCGACGCTCGCCCCCCGAAACCCGGACCCCGGCATGCCGTTGCCCTGGTTGCGAGCGACGACCGACCCCAACCCTACCGGCCCTTATGTACGCGGGTCAGTGCTCAGGTGACTCAACAGCCGCCGAAGTGACCAGTTCTGTCAGTACGCCATGGCAATCCTTTGGGTGCAGGAACGTGATCCGTGACCCCATGGAACCGCGCCGGGGCTCCTCGTACAGAACGCGTACGCCCTTCCCGCGGATGTCCTCGGAGTCCGTATCCACATCCGCCGTACCGAAGGCGATGTGGTGGACCCCCTCCCCGTTCTTCGCCAGCCACTTCCCCACGGCGGAGTCCTCGCGGGTGGGTTCGAGGAGCTGGAGGTAGGAGGCGCCGCCGTCGTCCGTGTTGTTGATCTTCAACATGGCCTCGCGTACGCCCTGCTCCTCGTTGACCTCGGAGTGGAACACCTCGAAGCCGTACGTGGCCCGGTAGAACTCGACGGTCGTGTCGAGGTCGAAGCAGGCGATCCCGATGTGGTCGATTCGCGTCAGCATGTATGTAGTGCAGCGCTAGCGCGATGGTTACGCAACGTGCGCGCGATCACACCGACGGCCCGATGACGGGGCGGTCTACCGCTCAGTACATTTCAAGTAAACCCTCGTTCACTCCTCAGCTGAAACACGCTGGAAGGGGATCGCACCTCATGTCTGGAACGAACAGCACGACCTCGGTGATCGTCTCGGGCGCCCGGACGCCCATGGGACGCCTGCTGGGCTCCCTGAAGTCCTTCTCCGGAGCCGATCTCGGCGGCTTCGCGATCAAGGCCGCCCTCGACCGTGCGGGTATCGGTGGCGACCAGGTGCAGTACGTGATCATGGGCCAGGTGCTCCAGGCCGGGGCAGGGCAGATCCCGGCACGCCAGGCCGCCGTCAAGGGCGGCATCCCCATGAGCGTCCCCGCGCTCACCATCAACAAGGTCTGCCTCTCGGGCCTCGACGCCATCGCGCTCGCCGACCAGCTCATCCGTGCAGGTGAGTTCGACGTGATCGTCGCGGGCGGCCAGGAGTCCATGACCAACGCCCCCCACCTGCTCCCCAAGTCCCGCGAGGGATACAAGTACGGCGCGATCGAGATGCTCGACGCGATGGCCTACGACGGCCTGACCGACGCCTTCGAGAACATCGCGATGGGCGAGTCCACGGAGAAGCACAACACGCGGCTGGGCATCGCGCGGCCGGAGCAGGACTCCGTAGCCGCCCTGTCCCACCAGCGGGCCGCCGCCGCCCAGCAGAACGGCGTCTTCGAGGCGGAGATCACTCCGATCGAGATCCCGCAGCGCAAGGGCGAGCCCGTCGTCTTCAGCAAGGACGAGGGCATCCGCGCGGAGACCACGGTCGAGTCGCTCGGCAAGCTGCGCCCCGCGTTCACCAAGGACGGCACGATCACCGCCGGCACCTCCTCGCAGATCTCGGACGGTGCGGCGGCCGTGGTCGTGATGAGCAAGACCAAGGCGCAGGAGCTGGGCCTGGAGTGGATCGCCGAGATCGGCGCCCACGGCAATGTGGCGGGCCCGGACAACTCCCTCCAGTCCCAGCCCTCCAACGCGATCCTGCACGCCCTGAAGAAGGAGGGCCTGGAGGTCGAGAGCCTCGACCTGATCGAGATCAACGAGGCCTTCGCCGCCGTGGCCGTTCAGTCAATGAAGGACCTCGGGGTGTCCACGGAAAAGGTGAATGTCAACGGCGGAGCCATCGCCCTGGGCCACCCCATCGGCATGTCCGGCGCCCGCCTGGTCCTGCACCTGGCCCTGGAGCTCAAGCGGCGCGGCGGCGGGGTCGGCGCGGCGGCACTGTGCGGTGGCGGCGGTCAGGGTGACGCGCTGATCGTGCGGGTACCGAAGGCCTGAGCAGCAGTACTTTCTCGCACGTCGGCAAGGGAACGGAGCTGTGATGGAGGACGTCGCCTCGCTGGTGGCCCAGGCCAGGGAAGGCCGGCCGCGGGCCGTGGCCCGGCTGATCTCCCTGGTGGAGGGGGCGTCCCCCCAGCTCCGGGAGGTCATGGCGACCCTCGCACCACTGACCGGCGGGGCCTACGTCGTGGGCCTCACCGGATCGCCGGGTGTGGGCAAGTCGACGTCCACGTCCGCGCTGGTCACGGCGTACCGCAAGCAGGGCAGGCGGGTCGGCGTCCTGGCCGTCGACCCGTCCTCGCCGTTCTCGGGCGGCGCCCTGCTCGGCGACCGGGTCCGCATGTCGGACCACTCCTCCGACCCCGGCGTCTACATCCGCTCGATGGCCACCCGCGGCCACCTCGGCGGGCTCGCCTGGTCGGCCCCGCAGGCGATCCGCGTCCTCGACGCGGCCGGCTGCGACGTGATCCTGGTGGAGACGGTCGGGGTCGGCCAGTCGGAGGTCGAGATCGCCTCCCAGGCGGACACGAGCGTGGTGCTGCTGGCCCCGGGGATGGGCGACGGCATCCAGGCGGCCAAGGCCGGAATCCTGGAGATCGGCGACGTCTACGTCGTCAACAAGGCCGACCGCGACGGCGCCGACGCGACCGCCCGCGAGCTGAACCACATGCTCGGCCTGGGCGAGGCCCGTGGCCCCGGCGACTGGCGCCCGCCGATCGTCAAGACGGTCGCCTCCCGCGCCGAGGGCATCGACGAGGTCGTGGAAGCCCTGGAGAAGCACCGGGCGTGGATGGAGGAACACGGCGTCCTCGCGGAGCGCCGCGCGGCCCGGGCGGCCCGTGAGGTCGAGACGATCGCGGTCACGGCGTTGCGGGCGCGAATCGGGGACCTGCACGGAGACCGGCGGGTGGGGGCGCTCGCGGAGCGGGTCGTGGCGGGGGAGTTGGATGTGTACCGGGCCGCGGACGAGCTGATCGCGGGGATCACGGAGGTCTGAGTCGATGGTCAACGTCCGTATGCCGCTGCTACGTTGACCCACATGTTCCTCCTCATGGCATAGGGCACGCCGAACACACCGGCGTCCCTTTCCCATGCCTCCAGTTGAGGAACCTCTCGCATGTCCGCGTCTTCTTCCACGCCGACTTCGGCGTGCCCTTCGTATGCCGCCGTGCTCCAAGTCCCGTACGCCCGCCGCACGTTCGCCGCCGCGCTCGTCGGCCGGCTCTCGTACGGCATGGTCTCGCCGGCGGTCCTGCTCGCGGTCGTCCGCGCCACCGGCTCCTACGCGGCGGCCGGCACGATCATGGCCGCCTTCGGGGCCCTGGCCGTCCTCCTGATGCCCCTGCGCGCGGCCCTGGTCGACCGCCACGGCCCCCGCCGCGCCCTCCTGCCCATGGCGATGCTCTACGGCGGTCTCCTGTGCGTCCTCGCGGCGGTGACATGGCGTCCCGGAACGCCGGTTGTGGTGCTCGGCGCGGTGGCCGTGCTCACCGGTATGTGCGCGCCCCCGCTCGGCCCCACGATGCGCTCCGTGTGGGGCGAACTCGTCGGTGACCGTGGGCTGTTGCAGCGCGCGTACAGCCTCGACGGGGTCGCGGAGGAACTCCTGTACGTCGTCGGCCCGTTGGCGGTCGGCGGTGTGCTCGGCTTCGCTCCACCGGCTGCCGGGGTCCTGCTCAGCGCGGCCCTGATCGTTTCCGGGACGTTCGCCTTCGTCATGTCACCGGCGCTGTCCGGAGTACGCGTATCCGCGGGCGCCGGGCGGGGGTTGAGGCTCACCAGGGTTCGTGGGCTGCTCGGTCCGGTTGTCGTGGCCGGGGGGATGGGGCTCGCGTTGAGTGCCGTCTACCTGTTGGTGATGGCGTTCGTGGAGCAGCGGGGGTACGGCGAGGATGTCGTGCCCTGGGTGCTGGCGGCGGTGTCGGCGGGGAGCGCGGTGGGTGGGTTGTTGAACGGGGCGATCAACTGGCGGGTGGCCGCGCGGGTTCGGTTGTCCGGGGCGGCGCTCGGGCTTGGGCTGGCGTTGGCCGCGGCCGGGTCTGCCTCCGGGGTGTGGTCACTCACCGTGGCGGTGGGGTGTGCGGGGGGCTTTGTGGCACCGGCGTTGACCACGGCGTATCTGCTCGCCGACGAGGTGGCTTCGCCGGAGGCGCGGACGCAGGCGGGGGCGTGGGTCAACATGGCGGTGAACGCGGGGAGTTCGGGTGGGTCGGTGGTGACGGGGCTGCTGGTGGGGCGGGTGCCGTTGGGGGTTTGTTTTGTGGTTGCCGGGGTGGTGGCGGGGGGTGCGGGGATTGTGTCTTGGCTGCCGGTGCGTCGTGGCTGGTCGCGCCCACGCGGCGGAGCCGCAAATTGACACAGCCCCGCGCCCCTGAAAACCCAAAGACAGGGGGCCGGAGCTCTGTGCGAACTCCGGCCCCCGCCCAGCCTGTTGCTGCTACGGGCGTCCCCGATGCCCCCGCAGGTGTTCCGCGATCGGCTTCAGGGTCTTGCTGAGGTCCGACAGGCCCTCGGGGGTGGCCAGGTCGATGAAGTGGCGCCGCACCGAGGCGACATGGTGGGGCGCGACCTTCTGCATCGTCTCCAGGCCGTGCTCGGTCAGCACCGCGTACAGGCCCCGGCGGTCCGACTCGCAGTTCTCACGTCGGACCAGATCCGCGTTCTCCATGCGGGTGATCTGGTGCGAGAGGCGGCTCTTGGACTGGAGGGTGGCGGCCGCGAGGTCGCTCATCCGCAACCGTCGGTCCTCCGCCTCGGAGAGGTTCACCAGGATCTCGTAGTCGTTCATCGTCAGGCCGAACGGCTGTAGATCCTTCTCGAGTTGGTACGTCAGCAGCCTGTTGACCTCCAGGTGGGTGCGCCAGGCGCACTGCTCCTCTTCGGTCAGCCAGCGCGTGGCCGTCTCGGTCTCCATGAATGAAGTCTACCTAAAATGTTGAAAGGCGAACTAGTGAGGGTGGCGTGACGGCGCGCACATGTTCGACGTCACACTCCGCAGACTACCGCTCACAGCCCGAAGCGACGCTGGAGGTCCCCCAGCTGTCCGGGAAGGCGCGGTGCGCCCGCTTGCTGTGCGGGGCCTGTGGGGGACCCGCCCCCACTCGGTACCCCTGGCTCGTGCGGCACAACCCCTGTGGCCTGCTCGGCCATCAGTGCCTCGGACGACTGGAGCAGCACCGTGCCCGCGCCGACGAACTCGAACTGGTGCTCCTCCCCGGAGGCCCCGCCGATGCCCGTCATCGCACGTAGACCGCCCATCAGGCCGGTCATGTACGCGTGGTCGTAGTGATGGCACGGAGAGGGGCAGTCGGCCCAGCCGACGAGGGCCTGCGGGTCCACCCGGATCGGGGGTTCCATGAACACCACCGGGCCGTTCGAGGCGGCCACGAACTTTCCGGTTCCGATGAGTGTCAGAAAGCCGGGAACGATCGACTGCTTGAGAGCGAGAGTTGGCTGAAAAGCGAGCAGGTTGCCGGAGCGAATGGTCAGGTTGCCGTCTTCGAGGTCGTACGAGTTGACGTCGAAGGCCCGGTCGGCGAGCAGCATCTTGCCCGAGCCCTCGGCCACGACCCAGTCGCTCGCGTGCAGAGGCGAATGGAAGGACGTACGGACAAGTCGGTCGAGTCGCCCGTGCCCGATGCCGTTGAACTCCATCGAGCCGTAGTAGGCGATCATCTTCCCCTTCTGCAGGAACCACTGGCTCCCCTTGAGCTCCACGCAGAAGGTGTACTTGTTGACGTTGTCGTCGACCGGGAGGGTCATCGGGTCGTAGACCGTGGGGCCGGACCCCGCGTACTGGCTCACAGCTTCTCCTCCGACGCCTGGACGTACACCGCGCCGTTGCCGCTCAGCTCCAGCTGGAACGCCTCGCCGGAGCCCCGGCCCACCATGTCGCGCCAACCGAGCGCCGCGGACAGCTTGTTGCGTACGTCGCCGTGGTGGGCGACGTAGGCCTGCGGGTCGACGTGGACGGGTCTGCCGGGGGTGATCGGCACCTCGAAGACACCGCCGTGGGCCATCACGGCGACCGCGCCCTGCCCCTGGAGGGTGGTCGTGAACAGGCCCTGGCCGGTGACCTGGCCGCGGACCATGCCCATGACGCCGCCCTGCGAGCCCATGAACATCGTGCCCTGCCGGAGGGTGCCCTCGAAGGCGAGGAGGCGGTCGGCCTCCACGTAGAGGGTGTCTCCGGTGAGGTTGATGATCTGGATGTGGTGGCCGCCGTGACCGAACATCACGGTGCCGCTGCCCTCGACGGTCATCAGGGGGGTCGCCTCGTTCGCCACCCGGCGCCCGATCATCGACATGACGCCGCCCTGGCCGCCCTGGATGTTCGGGGTGAAGGAGACCTCGCCCTTGTAGGCGAGCATCGCGCCGCGCTGGCTGTACAGCCGTTGCCCCGGCATGACGGTGGCCTGGATCATCTTCGAGTTGATCTCGGTGAACGCCATGTCACACGTCCCCCGCGATCGTGTTCCGCTCGCTGGGCTGGACGTAGACGAGCCCGTCGCCCTCGAAGCGGATCTGGAAGGCCTCGCCGCCGCCCTCCCCGAAGAGCGTGCGGAAGGTCACACCGGACTGGAAGGACTGCTGGAGGTTCCCCTGGTGCGCGATGTACGCGCCGGGGTCGACGGTCAGCGGATACTGCCGACTCACTCGCAGCACCACCGCCGGACCGTCCGACATGATCGCCGCCTGGCCGTGCCCCTCGACGGTCGTCGTGAACAGCCCGTTGCCCTGCGAGGCGCCGCGCAGGCCGGTGAACGTGGTCCCCGTCCGCAGCCCGGCGTCGGTCACGAGGAGATTGCTCGACTCCACGTACAGCTTGTCCCCCTGGAGACTCACGAGGTTGATCTCGGAGGCCCGGTCCGCGAACCAGCACGTCCCCTGCCCCCTCACCTCCATCACCGTCATCTGCTCACCGGTGAGCCGCCGGGTCACCATCCCCCGGATGCCCTCACCGCCGCCGGTCATCTTCTTGAAGGCCATCTGCCCGTCGTACGCGACCATCGAGCCGTTCTTCGCCTTCACGGCGTCCCCGGTCATGTCGACGGCGAGCACCTTGCTGCCCTGGAGTCGAAACATCGCCACGCAGCGAAGGTAGCCGGAGAGGCGCGGTCGAGGACAGGCCCCGTGGGTGGAGAACGACCCTGACCTGGCCCCTAGGGGGAGCCGGGGGCGAACTGTGGGCGGGTCAGGGGCGTGTTGGGTGGGGGTGGGCTGTGGGGTGGGCTTGGGACGGGCCTGGGTGCGGGTCGCGGGGCGGATTCGGGTTGGGCTCGGGGCTTGTTGTGGGGGCGCGCCCGGGGAGGGTCCAAGACTTGGGGCAGGCGGGCAGGTCGCGGGGTGGAACCCGGGCCGGGCCGGCGACTTGGTGCGCCGCAGACCTGACGTGGGCCCAGGACGTGTTGTGGGGTGGACTGCGGTTTGTCGCGGGCGTCGGCGCGGGCGCGGACCCGGGGTGGGCGCAAGGGTTGTCGCGGGGCACTCCCGGGGTGGGCTCGGGGTTTCGTTACAGGGGCGGACCCGGGGCGCCCTCAGGGCGTGTCGCGGCGTGGCCCCAGGGTGTGCCGTGCCCAAGCGTGTCGCCGCGCGGTGCTCCCACGTGCCAGTGGGCGGTGTTCCGGCGGATCGATGGGCGGTGCTGCCGCGTGACGCCGGGCCGTAGGACGACATCGGCAGTACGGCATCGGCAGTACGACATCGACGCCCGGCGCTACGCCGTGTCGCGCGACCTGTTCAGCCGGATGACCGCCGTGCCCGCGTGCAGGTCGACCGTGGACCAGGGCGGGTCCCCGTCCTCCTCGTCGTCCCGCATCACCAGGGCGCTCTGCCGTTCCTTCAGCTCGGTCTGCTTGCCCGGGGACAGGCTCGCGTGGAGTTGCTCGAAGCCGGTCGCGGATATCTGGCCCTGTCGCCCGGCGTTCCGCCAGGGGAGCATTCCGGCGCGGCCCATCTTCAGGAGCAGCTGGTCCAGGAACGCGAGCGCGGTCAGCAGGACCACCAGTCCGGGCAGCGTCATGAAGAAAACGAACTGCACGGGCACTCCCGGGGCTCGGCTGCGGACCCCCAGTCTCGGCCCGCTCGGCCGTTTGCCACAATGGGTGAACGTTTGTGCTCGCGTTCACAAACTGTGGACGTCTCCCTCACCGAAGGTGAACTGTGGACATCAAGACCGCCACCGCCCTCCGCCGCCTCCGTCTGGTGTCGGCCCCCGAGGCCGTGTCCTTCCTCCTGCTGCTCGTCTGCTCGGTGCTGAAGCGGACCACGGACTTCAACGCGGTGCCCGTCATGGGCATGGTCCACGGCGTCCTCTTCATCCTGTACGTCCTCTTCTGGGCCGACGCCTGGAACCGCACCAAGTGGGGCGCGAAGACCGCGGCCTTCTACTTCATCCTCTCCGTGCTGCCCACCGGCGGCTTCTTCGCCGAGCGCAAGCTCAAGCGCGAGGCCGAGAACGCGGTCATCGCCTCCCGCGCCCGCCAGGAAGGGATCGTGAACGCATGATCGTCGCCTTCTCCGTGACGCCCCTGGGTGTCGGCGAGGACGTGGGGGAGTACGTCGCCGACGCCGTCCGCGTGGTCCGCGAGTCAGGCCTGCCGAACCGCACCGACGCGATGTTCACCAGCATCGAGGGCGAGTGGGACGAGGTCATGGACGTCGTCAAGCGCGCGGTCGCCGCCGTAGAGGCACGCGCCCCGCGCGTCTCCGTGGTCCTCAAGGCGGACATCCGTCCCGGCGTGACGGACGGCCTCACGTCCAAGGTGGAGACGGTCGAGCGACACCTGGCGGAGTAGCGAAGTGGGCGAGCGCCGTCCGGCGGGGGCGGGTCGGGGAGGTCGGAGGAGTTGGGGGAGCTGGGGGAGTTGGGGGAGCAAGGGTTTGAGGCCTTGCCCCGCCGCCCCCGAAGTCAGGGCAACTGAGGGAGCCATGGCTTAAGGCCTTGCTCCACCGCCCCCAGCACCTCACCCGGCGTCAGCTCATCCACCCGCTCCACCATCACGAGCCCCCACCCATGCCGCCGCACCACATCGAGCGTCACCGCCCGCTCGCGCCCCAGGTATGTCACCGCCGACGCGAGGTCGGACACCGACGGGCTCACCTCATACGCGGCGAGTTTCCCGACGTACCGGTCGAGCCACTCCGGCCCCTCCCGTTCCACGGCCCGGGACAGCGCGGCCCCGGCGTCCCCGTCGAGGAAGACCACCACCGGGCGGACCGGGGCCAGCACACCCGTGAGGTCGGTCATGAACGCGTCGATCACTTCCTCGCCGTGCCCCATCGCCAGCAACGTCGGCACGAATGGCACGAGCGCGTCCGCGACCACCACGTCGTCGCCGGCCGCCAGAACAGAAGCGACATACCGCTCCGTCGCCGCGGCCGGCGTCTCCAGACCGACCGCTCCCGTCGCCCCGAACTCCTCGGCCACCGCGGCGAATTCGGGCCGGCTCAGGATCTCCTCCTCGCGGAAGTGATCCACCCGTAGCCCCGCGCCGGCGAGCGACCGGGACAGCCCGGCGCACAGCGTCGACTTGCCGACCCCGGGAGCCGCTCCCCACACCGACACCAGAACCGTCATCCCCAACTCCCCACCACAGCCCCGCAGCCGGTCACCACACCCGCTCCAGCGCCGTGCTCAACCGGGAGACGGACCCGAGATCCGGCAACTGCCCCAGGGAAGCGACGACCTGACCGCTCGCGAACTCCCGTTGCTCTGCGGTCACTTCCGGGTCGATCGCGCACTCTGCCTGCACCCGCACATAGTTCAGCGCGGTCGCGAAGAGCATCGAGAACGACTGCGGGCCCTGTACGACGGCACGCCCCCCGGCACTCCGATACGCCCGCGCCACCCGCACGCCCGCCTCCACATCCCCCGCGTTCCCGCCCGACCACACGAACAGGGCGCGGGCCAACTCCCGTTCCGCAGACGCGGATCCGGCGTTGTCCCAGTCGAGGAGGACGGGACCGGCCCGGCCCACCAGGACGTTCTGGGGTTGCAGATCGAGATGGGACGTCACCAGGTCACCGGGGTCGGACGGAGTCACCCAGTGCGCCAACTCCCTTGCGGAGCCGGCGATGAACCGGCCCAGCTCGTCCGTCCACGGCATCCCCGCCCGCCCGACCTCCGCGTGCAGCACTGCCCACTCGTCGTCCCCCGGGCACCGCTCGTACCAGGCGGACGGCATCACACTCTCGCCCTCGCCCGCCCTGTGCAGCAGCGCCATGGTCCGCCCGAACCAGTCCAGCACGTCCGGGTCGGACACGTCGGCGGGGGCGCCGTCGATCCAGTCGTACAGCTTGACGTGGGACCCACCCGAAGAGCCGGAGCCGGAGCCGGAGCCGGAGCCGGAATCGGAGTCGCGGTCGAGGTGGGAGACGTACGCCCCCTTCCGATTCGGCAGCAGCCGCGGCGACGCGATCCCCAGCTTCTCCGCGGCCTCCCGTAACGCGGCCTCCCGGCGGACCTGGTCCTCGTCGCAGCCGAAGAGGAGCTCCTTGACGGCCCATGACGAGCCCGGCCCCGAACCGTTGCCGGACAGCTTCCAGATCTGGCCCAGGGCGCCACGCGTGACGGGCGTCAACGTCCACGGTCCGGCGCCGAGCGCGTAGGTCTCGGCGATGAGGTCGGCGGTGTCGTGCATGCGGGTGCCTCCGGGACGCTGCTGAGGATCATGACCGGGGCATTCTCCCCGAGCCACCCCCGAACCCCGCTCCACCGCCGGAGGCACCCGTTCCGCCGCCGGGGGCAACTCCCCACCCACCTGGACGCACCCAGTTCGACACGCCCCAATATGTCCACTTGTGTGTGGGTATCGGCCCGGTCGATCTTCGGTTCCACGGTCTCCACTCGGACTCCACGGTTCCTCGCTCCCCGGGCGTCGATCACTCCTCAATCATTGGAGGGCGCTGTGCGGCCGGAGGGCTACGACTACGACACCTACAGCCGACTGGCCGGACCGCTCACCGAGCCGTCCGGTGCGTCGTACCAGGTGCAGTACACCTCGCTCCTCTCGCGCGAGCCCCACCGAATACGCGCTGTCCTCCTGATGAGCCTCGCCCCGGTGCTCACCGCCGCCCTGCTCGTCTATCTTGTCTGGCCCTCCCACTGGGTCGAGCGCGAGGGCGGTCAGGAGTGGATGGTCGGGCTCGACGTCACGATGCTGATAGCCATCGGTCTCATCGAGCTGTTCATGGTCGTCAACGTCGCCTCCGTCGCCCACGCCACGCTGGTCGCCCGCGACCCGATCCCCGTCGTCCCCGCCCCCGGCACCCGCGTCGCCTTCCTCACGACGTACGTCCCGGGCAAGGAACCTCTGTCCATGGTCCGCGCGACTCTTGAAGGCGCGGTCAAGGTGACCCACACCGGGCCGGTCGACGTCTGGCTTCTCGACGAGGGTGACGACGAGCAAGCCAAGGCCTTGTGCGCCGAGTTGGGCGTACGGCACTTCACGCGGCACGGAGTTCCCGAGTGGAACCGCCCCAAGGGTGTCCACAAGGCCCGTACGAAGCACGGGAATTACAACGCCTGGATCGCCATGCACGGCGGCGACTACGAGTTCTTCGCCTCCGTCGACACCGACCATGTGCCGCTCCCCAACTTCCTTGAGCGGATGATGGGTTACTTCCGCGACCCGGACGTCGCCTTCGTCGTAGGACCGCAGGTGTACGGGAACTACCACAACCCCGTCACCAAGGCCGCCGAGTCGCAGCAGTTCCTCTTCCACGCGCTGATCCAGCGCGCCGGAAACCGCTACCGCGCCCCCATGTTCGTCGGCACCAACAACGTCGTACGGATGGCCGCCGTCAAGCAGATCGGCGGGCTGTACGACTCCATCACCGAGGACATGGCCACCGGCTTCGAACTCCACCGGCATCGCAACCCGTTGACCCGTACGCACTGGCGGTCCGTGTATACGCCCGATGTGCTTGCCGTGGGGGAGGGGCCGGCCTCCTGGACCGACTTCTTCACGCAGCAGATGCGGTGGTCGCGCGGGACGTACGAGACGCTCATCAAGCAGTACTGGAAGGCGCCGTTCACGATGCCTCCGGGGCGGCTGTTCTCGTACACGATGATGCTCGTCTACTACCCGATGACGGCCGTCAACTGGCTGCTGGGCATCATGAGTTGCTTCCTGTTCCTGTGGTTCGGGGCCTCCGGTACGCAGGTCGCGGCCTCTGTGTGGCTGATGCTCTACAGCGATGCGGCCGCGCTTCAGATCGGGCTCTATCTCTGGAACCGGCGGCACAACGTCTCCCCGCACGAGCCGGAGGGGTCCGGTGGTCTCGCGGGCATGGCGATGTCGGCGCTCTCCGCGCCCATCTACCTCAAGTCCTTTGGCGAGGCGCTCATCCGTCGGCCGAGTCGGTTCGTCGTCACACCCAAGGGCGGCGACGCCAGCCCGGACCGGGTGATGACCTTCCGGATCCATCTCTTCTGGGCGATCCTCCTGGCGACCTCGCTGGCCGCCTCGGTGATCCTCGACCACACCCACGCGGCCATGCGCACCTGGGCGGTCCTCGCGATGGTCATCTCCCTTGCGCCGCTGGGAGTTTGGATCGGCTCGCTGCTCAAGGAGCGCCGGGAGCGCCGGTCGTTGCTCGGTGGCGCGCGCACCCTCGACACCGCCGAGCCCGCGCTCGCCACCACCGGGGCCGGTCCGTCCGTCTCCAGCACCACGACAGGGGGCAACTAGACCATGGCGTACCAGCCGTCCCAGAAAACCAGGAAGACCGTCCTCGGCATCGGCGGCATCGCCGTCCTGGCCGGTCTCAACGCCCCGGCCGCCCTCGACTTCGCCGGCGAGCAGTACCACGAGTACAAGATCACCCGGCCCGGCTACATGGCCAAGTACGGCTCCTGGGACCAGATCGACATCCCGAAGGAGTACCGCACCAACGCCATCCACGCCTCGCTGCTGCACACCGGCAAGGTGCTGATCGTGGCGGGCTCCGGCAATGAGCAGAAGAAGTTCAACGCCGGGTCCTTCGACACGGTGTTGTGGGATCCGAAGGCCAACACCTTCAAGAAGATCCCGACCCCGGTCGACTTCTTCTGCGGCGGACACAGCCAACTCCCCAGCGGCAACCTGCTGGTGGCCGGTGGCACCGCCCGCTACGAACTCCTCGACGGCGAGGTCAAACGGGCCGGCGGCGGTATGCGGGTCAAGAACGAGAGCCCGAACAAGGCCATGTTCCTGAAGAAGGGCACCGTCTTCCGCTCACCGGCCGGCGTCGACTACGTCACCAAGTTCGACGTCACCGTCCCCAAGGCCAAGCGCGAGTTCAAGGTGACGTACAACGCCCGCGGTGCGATGCAGCCTTGGCAGACCAAGGTCACCGCGAGCGAAGTCCGCGTCTTCGTCGAGGCCACCGAGGCGGGCCCGATGTCGGTCACCGAGAACCAGGCCCAGTACGACATCGTCGGCCTCAAGGGCAAGGACGCGAACAACACGTACGGCCTCTCCGAGAAGATCACCCTGGAGAAGCAGGACTACCAAGGCATCCGCGCCGCCTACGAGTTCGACCCGAAGGCCGAACGGTACATCTCCGTCGACCCGATGGAGAAGGCCCGTTGGTACCCGACCCTCGTCGGTCTCGACGACGGCCGCGTCCTCGCCGTCTCCGGCCTCGACGACGTCGGCGTGATCGACCAGGGCGACAACGAGATCTACGACCCGAAGACCAAGAAGTGGACCCCGGGCCCCAAGCGTTACTTCCCCACCTACCCGGCCCTCTTCCTCACCAAGGGCGGCAAGCTCTTCTACCCGGCCTCCAACGCCGGTTACGGACCCGCCAACAAGGGCCGTGAGCCCGGACTTTGGGACCTGAAGACCAACAAGTTCACCAAGGTCGCCGGACTGCGCGACCCCGAGGAGACCGAGACCTCGTCCTCGCTCCTCCTGCCGCCCGCCCAGGACCAGAAGGTGATGATCCTCGGTGGCGGAGGCGTCGGCGAGTCCAAGAAGTCGACCCCGCGCACCGCGGTCGTCGACCTCAAGCAGGACAGCCCCGTCTTCAAGGACGGCCCCGATCTCCCGCAGGGCACGCGGTACTTGAACAGCGTGATCATGCCGGACGACTCGGTCTTCACCACCAACGGCTCCTCGGACTACCGCGGCCGCAGCGCCAGCAACATCTTCAAGGCGCAGTTCTACGACCCGAAGGGCAACGCCTTCCGCGAGGCCGCCGCCCCGATGGTCGGCCGCAACTACCACTCCGAGGCACTGCTGTTGCCCGACGGCAGAGTCGTCACGTTCGGCTCCGACCCGCTCTTCGACGACCAGGCCAACACCAAACTGGGCCACTTCGAGCAGCGCATGGAGATCTTCACCCCGCCCGCGCTGCACAAGAACGGCACCAACAGGCCGGTCCTGCAGGACGGTCCGGAGACCCTGGACCGGCACCACCGCGCGACCTTCCGCACCGACCACCCCGACCGCGTCGTCAAGGCCCGCCTGATGCGCCCGAGTTCGGTCACCCACACGACGGACGTCGAGCAGCGCTCCATCGAGCTGGGCATCGTCAAGGACGGCAAGTCGGTGACCGTGGACGTACCGAACGACCGGGCCCTGGTGCCGCCCGGCTGGTACATGCTCTTCGTGACGGACGCCCAGGGCACGCCGTCGGAGGCCAAGTGGATCAAAGTGCAGTGAAGTTGACCGCAATGAACTGAAGCGAACTGAACTGCCTTGCTACGCCTTGGAGTTGCGCGCCAGCTCCAAGGCGTACTCCGGCCACCACTGGCCGGCATCCGGACCGCCCTCACAGGTGCCGTCCGAGGCGCCGGGCCGCTTGATCCACAGATAGGCGTCCAGGGACTGCTCCCCGGTGTCGGTGGTCGGCCGGGTGCCCAGACCCCGGCCCGGCGGATTGCACCAGGCGCCGGCCAGCGGTCCGTTGCCGTTGCGGCTGGTGTCGACGACGAAGTGCTTGCCGCCGAGGTCTCGGGACAGCTGGACGCCGTACTTCTTCGTCACCGCGTCCGTCTGGAAGTTGGACACGTTGAGGGAGAACCCGTCGGCCTCCTCGACCCCGGCCCGCTTCAACGGCTCCACGAGCTTCGAAGAGTCCTGAATCCAGGACGGGTTGCCCGCGTCGAGATACACCCTCGTCCCCGACTGCTGCTTCAGCCGGACGACCGCCTCGCTCAGCAACTGCTCCCGCTCGCCCTGGTATTCGCCGGGAGTGCACCCGTCCACCATGTGCGCGACGGCGTCGGGCTCCAGCACGACCAGAGCCTTGGAGTCCCCCAGCGCGTCGGCGAACTTCCCGATCCACGCCCGGTACGCGTCGGCGTCCCCGGCCCCGCCGGCCGAGTGCTGACCGCAGTCTCGGTGCGGAATGTCGTACGCCACGAAGACCGCCGTACGACCCTCCTGGCGCGCGGACGCGGTCGCCGCCCTGATCACCGGGCCGGGGTCGATCTCACCGGCCGGCCACAGCGCGGTCGGTTCCTCGGCGATCCGCTTGAGCAGCGCGGCGTCCTGCTTGCGCCCCTCCCGCTCCCACATCTGGATCTGCTCGGCCGCCGGGCTCGCCGGGTCGACCCAGAAGGTCATGTCGCCCATCGGCCCCTTGGACCGGGCACCGGCGACGGAGGCCTCGTCGACGTCGGACGCGGACGAACAGCCCACCGCGAGCCCGAGGACCGTGAGCGCCGCGAACGTGCGGATCAGCCGGGACATGTCGCTCCCTTGCGCGAGGGGACATTAAGTGATGATTCGTCAGCATTGTGGACGATCGCGCACCGTGCCGGGCCCTGGCGCGCCGGTCAGCCGCCGCCCGAGGCCAGCGCGATCCCCAGCGGTGTCCGTTCGTAGAGCACCTGATGGCCGTAGCGTCGCGCCGTGAGCAGGCCCGCGTCGCGCAGCACCGTCAGATGCGCGGACACCGACGAGGGTGCGAGGCGGAGCCGGTGGGCGAGGGCGGTAGTGGAGGCGGGTTCGTCGAGCGCGGCCAGCACGGTGGCCCGGCCGCGCCCCAGCAGCCGTAGCAGCGCGTCCGGTGTGTGGCCGGCGGGCTCGGTCCACAGGGCGCCGATGCCACGCGCCGGGTAGGCGAGGGTCGGCTGCCAGGGGTGCTCGAAGGTGCTCACCACGTTCGGCCAGATGAAGACGCTCGGCAGCAGCACCAGCCCCTGACCACCGAGCAGACGCTCGTGCTCGCCCCGGAAGCTCACGGTCAGCGTCCCGGCGTCCCAGCCGCAGTCCCGGCTGATCTCCGGGAGCAGCACGCCGAGCCCGACCTCGGCGAGCCGGCGCGAGTGGAAGGCGATGTCCGCCTCCAGCAGGGCGCGCAGCCGCGGCCAGTCCGGCGCGACCAGGGTGTGCCAGACGGCCTCCATCGCGTCCGCCAACTCCTCGATCATGAGGGCGGGTTCACGCAGCCAGGCCCGGCCCCGCGCGGACTCCAGAGCGCCCGGGGTGTCCGCCAGCGACCGGGCCGTGTCCTCCCGCGCCCGCGCCGGATCGGCCGCGCGGACGGCGGCGATCTCCTGCTCGAAGGTGGCCGAGGGACCGATCGGCGGCGGACACAGCCAGTCGGGGCAGTGCCCGGTCTGGGGCATCAGCAGCCACAGCGGAGCGAGATCGAGACCGGCCGCCGCCGCACCGATCCGCCGCAGCCAGCGCGCGTGATACCCGTGCCGCTCCGGCCGCTTCAGCGTGCGCACCACCTCCTGCGTCTCCCACAGCGGCGACACCGCGAACCGGCACCTGAGGAAGTCGTCCTCCCCGAAATACAGCCGCGACGGCATGCCCCACCCCCCCCAGAAGATCCGGCCTTGCAGAACCTGAGAACTTGAAGAACCTGAGAGCCTGAAGATTCGGCTCTGTCCGAAACTCTAGGACGCCGCAGCGCCGCCGAGCACGCTGCTGTCCATGCTCCAAGCCCCTCCCGCTCCGCCCACCGGCTACCGCCGCGTCCTCGCCGTCCCCGAGTTCCGCATCGTCTTCGCCGCGCACGCGCTCTCCCTCCTCGGCGTGGTCGTCACCGAGATCGCCCTCTCCGTCCTCGTCTACGACCTCACCGGCTCGCCCCTGCTGAGCGCGCTCGCGTTCGCGGTGGGCTTCCTGCCCTATCTGATCGGCGGGACGCTGTTCGCCGGGGTCGCCGACCGGTATCCGGCCCGGCGGGTGCTGGTGGTCTGCGACCTGGTGTGCGCGGCCTGCGTCGCGGCGATGGTGACGCCCGGCACCGGCATCGCCGTCCTGCTGCTGCTCCGCTGCGCCCTCGCCGTCGTCTCACCCGTGTTCGCGGGCACCCGGATGGCCACGCTCGTCGACATCCTCGGCGACGGCGACCTGTTCGTGCTCGGCCGCTCACTGCTGCGGATCGTGTCGCAGAGCGCGGTGCTCGTCGGGTTCGGACTCGGTGGCCTGCTGCTCACCGTGGTCTCCCCGCGCCACGCCCTGCTGATCACCGTGGGCACCTTCCTCACCTCCGCCGCCCTGCTGCGCCTCGGCACCCACCGCCGCCCCGCCCGCGGCACCGGCAAAGGTGCCCTGCTCGCCGATTCCCTCAAGGGCGCCCGGCAGGTCCTCGCCGACCGCCGGGTCCGGGCGCTGCTCCTGCTCTTCTGGCTCCCGGCGATGTTCTCCGTCGCCCCGGAGGCGCTCGCCGCCCCCTACGCGGCTGAACTCGGCGTCGGTTCGACCGGGCTCGGGCTGCTGATGTGCGCCCTGCCCGTCGGCACGATCGCCGGCGAGCTGTACGCCGGCTCCCGACTGCGCCCCGCCACCCGGGCGCGGATCGCGCTCCCGCTGGTCTGCTGCACCCTGCTGCCCTACCTCGGCTACGCCGGCCGGCCCGGCCTGGCCCTCTCGCTGGTACTGCTGGTGGTCGCGGGCGCCGGGTCCGCGTACACGCTGGGCCTCGACCAGTGGTTCGTCCGGGACGTGCCCGAGGAACTGCGCGGCCGGGCCATGACCCTGCTCACCGCCGGGCTGATGACCATCCAGGGCGTCGGCATGGCCCTGGCCGGTGTGGCCGCCGAGTTCGCCGGGGTGCGCGGGGCGGTCGTGGGAGCCGGGGTGCTCGGCACGGTCTGCTGCGCCCTGCTCGCCGTGGAAGCCCGCAGGACCGATGGGCGAGACGGGGCTGACCACGATGTGACCGGCCGGTAAGGTCTGGTGCCGTGCCGAAGCCGCTCAGTCTCCCTTTCGACCCCATCGCCCGCGCCGACGAACACTGGAAACAGCGCTGGGGAAACGTGCCGTCCATGGCCGCCATCACCTCGATCATGCGGGCCCAGCAGATCCTGCTCGCCGAGGTCGACGCGGTCGTCAAGCCGTACGGACTGACCTTCGCGCGCTACGAGGCGCTGGTGCTGCTCACCTTCTCCAAGGCGGGCGAGCTGCCGATGTCCAAGATCGGCGAGCGGCTCATGGTGCACCCCACGTCCGTGACCAACACCGTGGACCGCCTGGTCAGATCCGGTCTCGTCGACAAGCGCCCCAACCCCAACGACGGCCGCGGCACCCTCGCCTCCATCACCGACAAGGGCCGCGAGGTCTGCGACGCGGCCACGCGCGACCTGATGGAGATGGACTTCGGACTCGGGGCCTACGACGCCGAGGAGTGCGGGGAGATCTTCGCGATGCTGCGGCCGCTCAGGGTCGCGGCGGCGGACTTCGACGAGGACTGACCCGGGCCGCCGACCCGGGGAAAGATCGCCCGGAACCGGTCGTTACGCTCGTCCTCATGAAAAAGAGCGTGTTCACCCGCTACCGCGTTTTGGCGTACACCACGGGTGTGCTGCTGGTCCTGCTGTGTCTGAGCATGATCGCCAAGTACCTCCTGAAGATCGACGGCGCCGGGAGCTTCACCGAGGTCGTCGCCATCGCGCACGGCTGGCTGTACGTCGTGTATCTCCTCTTCGCCTTCGACCTGGGCTCCAAGGCGAAGTGGCCGGTCGGCAAGCAGCTGTGGGTGCTCCTCGCGGGCACGATTCCAACGGCCGCGTTCTTCGTCGAGCGGAAGATCAGCCGCGAGCTGGAGGGTCACTTCGCCGAGCCGACCCCGGTCGCCGCGAAGGCGTAGCGACGAGCCCGCACTCGGCCGAGTGCGGGCTCCTGGGTCGCCGTCAGGGTTCCTCGACCAGGAACCTGACGTTGTCGACCACGAACTCGCCGTACTGGAGGGCCGATCCGACGGCCTCCAGCCGCGCGTACCGGTCCGGGGACAGCGAGGCGTCCCGCGCGGCGGCCATCGCTCTCAACAGCACCCGGAACGCCAGGTCCGGAGTGCAGCGGTGGGCGCAGTCGATCAGCGCCGCCCGTACCTCCGCCGTCAGGAACCGGGTCTCCTCGATCTCGGCGACGACCGCGTCGAGGCAGGCCGTGCCGTCCTCCGTGTCCGCTCCCGTGAGGGGGCGTACGTCGGGTTCCGTGGACAGCCGGGCGTCGCAGAGGCCGACGACCGTCCGCGTCCACTCCGCCCCGCTGCCGAGCCGTGTCTCGAAACTCGGCAGGTACTCCGCCCCGGCGTTCCAGAGCACCTCCAGCGTCTCCGACGGGAGGTTGCCGAGGGTTCGCGCGTCACGGCGTACCGCCAGGGCCGCCTCGTCGCTCCACCCCGTCAGGTGGTTCGCGACGATCTCGGCGGCCGTGTCCCCGTCGTGGGTCCCGTCCTGATGGAAGAAACCCATCACCCAGGACACACCGAAGTCGAACTCCGTAAAGCGTGGCACCGCGTCTGACCTCCCTTGCTTCTGCTTCGGATGCTTCTACTTCGGATAGCACGTCTGGACGTAGTAGCCGGCCTTGTGCCCCTTGGCCCGCACGAGCTTGATGTAGAACCCGTTGCCCAAGACCACCGGGCTCCCCTGCCCCGGTGGGTAGTAGGCCGTACCGAGGGAGTTCTTCGCTCCGAAGTAACCCTGCCAGTCCAGGTCCCGCGCCGATCCGCGGAGCCACGTGCGAATCCTGTTCGCGTTGTTGGCCAGCGCGTAGTCGACGACCTGCTGGGCGGTCTGCTGGTCGACGAACAGCGAGTTCGCGGTGAGGCGCCCGAGCTTCTCCGTCTTCGCCGCGGCCAGTCGCTTGGCATCGTCGACGGACACGACACCCGCCGTGTGCTCGTCGAGCGTGTGGGCCAGTCCGGGGAATTCCCCCTGGTCGAAGACGAGGTCGTTGCAGTTGTGGACCAGGACCGGGCTGTCGCCCGCCACCGCGTAGAAGGTGTGCAGGCCGGACACCGTCAGGTCGTACACGGTGCGCGGCGCCGCCTCGTGCCGGTCGAGCAGTGCGGCCACGACGCGGAGAGCGCCGTCCGGGCCGCGCAGGGCGTCTCCGGGCCGTAGGTCGGACGCGAGGGTCCAGCCGCGGCCGGTGACGAAGAACCGGTGCCCGGGCGTGCTGGTGAGGCGCCCGCCCTCGGTCAGGGTGACGTCGACCAGGTCGGCGGTGGCGTGGCGGAAGGTGCGGGTGACCGGCTCGCCCCGGGTGTGCCCGGTCGCCGGGTCCGCGGCCAGCAGGAGGTCGCCGGTCCGCACGTCACGCAGTGCCTTGCGGTTGCCGTCGGCCAGGACGACCTCCGTGGTGCCGGGGAAGCTGTTGGCCCTGCACGCGGTGCGGGCCTCCTCGTACACCTCCACGGAGTGCTCGATGTCGGCCAGGGTCTGGGCGTCGACGTCCAGCGCCTTGAGCGCCTTCAACGCGTCGCTGACCCCTACCCCGGTGCGCATCGCGGCGTCCACGGCACGGATCGCCTCGGTGATCTTCGCGATCGGGCCGCCGAGCGGGATCCAGGTGGCGGCCCAGGCGCAGTCGCCGTAGCTGCCGCTGCCGTCTCCGTTGACCTTGTGGTAGCAGCCGGTGAAGTCGCCGATGATCGAGTCGTAGATGCCCTTCCAGACGTCCTTGGTCACGTCCCACGCGGAGATCTTGACCGTCTTGGTCAGGTTCTTGAACGGCAGTGTCTTGATGAAGACGGTGTCCTCGGCCGGGCAGCCGGCTTCCGTGGCGGGCACGTCCGGGTCGACGCAGAAGTAGTAGCTGACGATCGCGTCGAAGTGCACGACGAACACCAGCGTGTTGCAGTCCAGGCCGTGGCACTCGTTGGGGAGTTGTTCGCGCTGCCCGGTCTCCTTGATGTCGTCGATGACGGAGAACACGCCCCCGACGCCGGTCGAAGCACCGGTCTGCACCTGCTTGTTGGCGTCCTTGCGCCCGGCTTCGTCGGCCGCCTGCTGCGCCGAGTCCGCGTACTTCTGCGCGTCCTTCGCCGCCGCCTCGGCCGCGGTCGCCTCGGTGTCGGCACGGTCGGCCGCGGCGCGGGCGTCCTTCGCCGCCTGTTCGGCCTCGGCCGCCGCCGTGCGGGCGGCAGCCGCGTCGAGGGCGGCCTGGTCGGCGGAGTCGCGGGCGTCCGCGGCGTAGCCCTCGGCGCGTCCGGCGGCCTTGTCGGCGGCGGTCGCGTCCTCGGTGGCCTGCTGGTCGTAGTCGATCGTGCGGGAAAGGGACGACTGGGCGTCCGCCGCTGCCTTCGCCGCGTCGGCCGCGTAACCCAGGGCCTCCTTGGCCGACGTGCGGGCGTCCGCCGCGTGGCCGGCGGCCTCCGCCGCGATGGTGTACGCGGCCTTCGCGTCACCGGTCGCCGCGGTGGCGGTGCTCTGCGCCTGCGCGGCGGCCTTCTGGGCGTTGGCGGCGTGCGCCTCGGCCACGGCCTGCTGCTGTTCGGCGATCGTCTTCGACGACTGTCCGGACAGCACCACGAGTCCGGCCGCCGAGTCGGTGGTGAGGTACGGCGAGCCGAGCTGGATCGCGTCGTTCGCCGGCGCGGCGACCTGCAGGGCCGAGTTGCGGGCGTCCTCCGCCGCCTGGGCGGTGGTGTACGCGTGTCCGGCGGCGTCCGCCGATCCCGCGACCGCCTTGACCGCCTCCGCCTCGGACGCGTCCGCCTGCTTCTTCGCGTCTACGGCGTCCTTCTCGGCGTCGTCGGCCAGCTTCACGGCGGTGCGCGCCGCGGCGGCGGCGTCCTGCGAGGCCTTGATGGCGTCCGCGGCCGCGCTGGTCGCCGTCCGTACCGCCGCGTCCGCCTTCAGCTTGGCGGCCTGGGCGTCGTCGGCGTCGGACCTGGCCCGCTTGGCGGCGGCCTCGGCGCGGGTCGCCGCGGCATCGGCGTCGGCGGCCGCCTTGGTCGCCGCGTCCGCCTCGGAGCGGGCCGAGGCGGACGCGGACTCGGCGTCGTCGGCGGCCTTGTCCGCGTCGTTCGCGGCGGCGCGTGAGGCCTGGGCGTCGTCGGCGGAGTCGTGGGCGTCGGCGTAGGCGTCCTTGGCGTCCGCCTTGGCGCGCGCGGCGTTCGCCTGGTTCGCGGCGTCCCAGGCGTCGTCCCGCTTGCCCTTGGCCTTGTCCCGGGCGGTCTCGGCGTCCTGCCGCCGGTCCCGGGCGGTGCCCTCCGCCGTCTCGGCCGCGCTCTGGGCGTCCTTGGCCTTGGTCGCGTACCCCTCGGCCCGCGTTCGGTGCTGAGCGGCTTCGGCCTGCTTGGCGGCGGCGGTCTCCTTCTCCGCCTTGGCCGTCAGCTCCTCGGCCTCGGCAGCGAGCCGCTTGGCGTGCGCGGTGGCGGCCGCGGCCTTCGCGTCGCCCTCGGCCCGCAGCGTCTCGGCGAGCTTCGCCCGCGCGGTGTCCCGCGCGTCCTTGGCCTTCTGCGCCTGTACGGCGGCGGCGTCCGCGGCGGCCTTCGCCTGCTCGTTGGCGGCCTGGGCGGCGGCCGTACGGAAGGCCGCCTTCGACGCGGCGGCCTGTGTCACGGCACGGGCGGCGATGGTCGCGCTGTCACCGGCGGCCGCCTTCGTCGCGGCGTACGCGGTGTCGCCGGCCTTGGACAGCGCGTCCAGCGCGGCCGACGCGGCCATCGTGACCTGTGCCTTCTGCTGTCCGACCAGCAGACCGCGGCCGCGTGGCGCACCCGCCTGGTCGGCGATGCCGTAGGCGGCCTGTTCGGCGGTGTCCGTGTCGGTGGCGGACTTCTTCGCCGCGGTGGCCTGGGCCTTCAGCAGGTCGAGCTGCTTCTTCGCCGCCGTCTGGGCGTCCGTGACGCCCTTCTTCGCCTTGTCGAACTGGGCCGTGGTCGGGTAGTCCAGATCGCCGGTGCCGTTGTGGCCCGACGGCGTCATGTCGAACTTCTGCGGGTCGGTGCCCTTGCAGTCCCACATCCGTGCGTCACGGCCGTTGTCGTACGTCGCGAGGTCCAGGCAGTTGCCGGTGCCCGGGTTGTACAGACGGGTGGTCGCGTGGGTGTTGTACTCCCACTTCTGGGCGGCGCCGGTGGTGCACGTGGCGAGTTGCAGCGCGGTGCCGTTCACGATGCCCGTGCCCTTTACCTCCAGGCACTTGCCGGAGTTGACGTTGACGAACGTGGTGCCGCTGATCTGCCACTTCTGGCCCACGCTGCCGTTGCAGGTGTAGATCTGCACCGGCGTGCCGTTGTCCTTCTTGCCGCCCGCAGCCTCCAGGCACTTGTCGGAGGAGCCGTGCGCGTGCACGATCATCGGGCTGTCGCCGATCCAGCCGGGGCCGCCGGCCGACCAGTAGTCCTGCCAGCGGGCCAGCCGGTCGGCGATCCACGACTGACCGAGCATCACGCCCAGCGCCTTGGAACCGGCCGCGAGGGCCTTGGTCGCGTCGCGGTTGGCGTCCAGGATCTTGTTGCGCTGCGCGGCCTGGCCGGCGATCTCCTGCTGCCACTCGCCGGACGCGGCGGCGACCTCCTTGCCGAGCACCTTGTTCGGGTCGACGGGGGTGCGCCAGGCACAGGCGGCGAACCGGCTCTTGAGGTCCTCCACGGCGATGCGGTACTCGACGCTGCCCGGTTCGGGAGCGGTACGCGCGAAGCCGCCGGAGGAGAGGAAGAGACGGGCGTTGTCCGCGCCGGTCGGCTCCGGGTCCCAGTCGACCAGATCCTCCCAGGCGCGGTGTTCGGCGTACGCCTGCTGCCATTGCTGACCGGGGAGCGTGGGGTCGGGATCGGCGCCGTACAGCGGGGTGCCGAGGTTCTTCACGGCCTGGACGGTGCTGTCGTCGGCCTTCGGGGTCGGGTCCGCGTAGAAGTCGTCCTCCTGCTTCCAGAACTGGTCCGCGACCCACTTGTCCAGGCCGGTCTGGGCGAAGAAGCCCGGGCCGGTACCGGTGGTTCCCGGCGGCCAGTGGAACCCGGTCTCGGTGAAGCCACCGGGGGTACTCAGCCCGGCCAGTGGCTTCTTCCACTCGTCGACGTACGCGCCCAGCGCGTCGCCCTCCTTGTCCGCGGCGTCCTTGTCCTTGTCGAACGCCGTCGAGAGCGGGGTCGTGTTCCAGTAGGCCCGGTCGGCCGCGGTGTGCAGCTTGTCCGGCGTCTGGTTGAGCCCGTCCTGCGCGGTGCCGAACATGGCCGGACCGCCGAGGCGCAGGGCACCGGTCAACAGGCACTGGTCCTGGCGCAGTTGTTCGGCGGCGGCCCCGTCGAAGCCGTCGTAGCTGTCGGCGACGAGGCCGCTGTCGACGGTCCGCCGCTCGGGCAGTTCCGGGTGTCCGGCGACTGTGGCCAGTACGGCGAGCGCGAGCATGGGTGGGACGAGGCGCGTGAAGCTCCGCGCCCTGGCGCGTCTGGAACGCAAGGCAAGATCCGTTCTTCGGAAAAAGGGCAGGTGAGGGTGCCCGTCCGAAGCGGTGATGGCCTCGCTGGCGGCTGTGTCCCCCGGTCACTGATCGATGTGCCCACAAGGGAGTGGTCAGCTCCGGTGGGCACAGCGCAGTCACGATAGATCTGTGCGTCAACTAAGCGCAAGGTAGGAGTTTTTTGTGAAGGAGGCGACCGCTTTTGATCGGGTGACGGTGGCGGCCGTGACGGTCGGGATGGCGATCCTCGACATTTACTAGGACGTCCTAGTAAATTCGAGGGTATGGACGCTGACGCCATCGCAGAGGGCCGCCGACGCTGGCAGGCCCGGTTCGACGCCGCACGTACGCGTGAGGCCGACTTCACCACGCTCTCCGGGGACCCGGTCGAGCCGGTGTACGGGCCTCGCCCCGGGGACACGTACGACGGCTTCGAGCGGATCGGGTGGCCGGGGGAGTACCCCTACACGCGCGGGCTGTACGCGACGGGCTACCGCGGGCGGACGTGGACCATCCGGCAGTTCGCCGGGTTCGGGAACGCCGAGCAGACCAACGAGCGGTACAAGAAGATCCTGGCCAACGGCGGCGGGGGGCTGTCTGTGGCCTTCGACATGCCGACCCTGATGGGCCGCGACTCCGACGACCCGCGCTCGCTCGGCGAGGTCGGGCACTGCGGGGTCGCCATCGACTCCGCCGCCGACATGGAGGTCCTCTTCAAGGGCATCCCGCTCGGTGACGTCACGACGTCCATGACCATCAGCGGCCCGGCCGTCCCCGTCTTCTGCATGTACCTCGTAGCCGCCGAACGGCAGGGCGTGGACCCCGCCGTCCTCAACGGCACGCTCCAGACGGACATCTTCAAGGAGTACATCGCCCAGAAGGAGTGGCTCTTCCAGCCCGAGCCGCACCTGCGTCTCATCGGCGACCTCATGGAGTACTGCGCGACCGGCATCCCCGCCTACAAGCCGCTGTCCGTCTCCGGCTACCACATCCGCGAGGCCGGCTCCACGGCCGCGCAGGAGCTCGCGTACACCCTCGCCGACGGCTTCGGGTACGTCGAACTCGGCCTGTCCCGGGGCCTGGACGTGGACGTCTTCGCGCCCGGCCTGTCCTTCTTCTTCGACGCGCACGTCGACTTCTTCGAGGAGATCGCCAAGTTCCGCGCGGCGCGCAGGATTTGGGCCCGCTGGCTGCGGGACGTCTACGGCGCGCGGTCCGAGAAGGCGCATTGGCTGCGCTTCCACACCCAGACCGCGGGCGTCTCGCTGACCGCGCAGCAGCCGTACAACAACGTGGTCCGTACGGCAGTCGAGGCCCTCGCCGCTGTCCTCGGCGGGACCAACTCGCTGCACACCAACGCCCTGGACGAGACACTCGCGCTGCCCAGTGAGCAGGCGGCGGAGATCGCGCTGCGCACGCAGCAGGTGCTGATGGAGGAGACCGGGGTCGCCAACGTGGCGGATCCGCTGGGGGGTTCGTGGTACGTCGAGCAGCTCACCGACCGGATCGAGGCGGACGCCGAGAAGATCTTCGAGCAGATCAGGGAGCGGGGACTGCGGGCCCACCCGGACGGTCAGCACCCGATCGGGCCGATCACCTCCGGCATCCTGCGCGGCATCGAGGACGGCTGGTTCACCGGCGAGATCGCGGAGGCCGCGTTCCAGTACCAGCGGTCCGTGGAGAAGGGCGACAAGCGCGTCGTGGGCGTCAACGTCCACCACGGGTCCGTCACCGGTGACTTGGAGATCCTTCGGGTCAGCCACGAGGTGGAGCGGGACCAGATCCGGGAGTTGGGCCAGCGCAAGGTCGTACGGGACGAGGCGGCCGTAGGGGCGGCCCTCGGCGCGATGCTCGCGGCGGCGCGGGACGGGTCGAACATGATCGGCCCGATGCTGGACGCTGCGCGGGCGGAGGCGACGCTGGGGGAGATCTGCGGGGTGCTGCGGGACGAGTGGGGGGTGTACACGGAGCCCGCCGGGTTCTAGGCCGTGTCCGCGAAGTCCCGGCGTCGGCCCGAGGGTCAGCCCCGCGGCGTCCGATGCGGCGAGTGGGGGTACCTCCCACGCCCTTAAGGCAGTGGGGGAGCGTGCCGGGCGTCGAGGGGCGGGCGGGACTTCGCGGACACGGCCTGGGGTCGGACCGGCTGATCGGGCCGCAGGAGAGTCGGTGGGGTCTGACCCGCCGGACAGGCCCTAGGGGTTGCTGAGCGACGTCAGGCCGAGCAGCAGGACCTGGGTGAAGCTGTGGACCCACTCCTCGTCGGCCGGTTCCGCGCTCACCAGGGTGCGGTGGACGACCGCGCCCGCGACCACGTCGAAGATGAGGTCGGCCGTGCGGGCGGCTTCCTCGGGGTCGGTCTCCGGGGGGAGTTCGCCGCGGGCCTGGGCCCGTGCCCTGCCCTCCACGACCAGGCACTTCTGGCGGTCGACGATCGACTCGCGGATGCGGTCCCGCAGGGCGTCGTCCCGGATCGACTCGGCGACCACCGCCATCAGCCCGCTCTTGGCCTCCGGGCGGGCCAGGATCGTCGCGAACTGGAGGACGACGCCCTCGATGTCGGCGGCCAGCGTGCCCCGGTCGGGGAGGTGGAGTTCGTCGAAGAGCTCGGCGACCGCGTCGACGACGAGTTCGTTCTTGCCGGCCCAGCGGCGGTAGAGGGTGGTTTTCGCAACCCCCGCGCGTGTGGCGACGTCTCCCAACGTGAGCTTGGACCAGCCGAGTTCGACCAGGGCCTCCCGGGTCGCCGCGAGGATCGCGGTGTCCGCGGTGGCGCTGCGCGGGCGTCCTGCGGCGCGCGGGACGGGAGTGCTGCTCTGCATCCCCCGACCATAACCGCCGGTTCCTGTGGTGCAGTGAGGGAGATCACTGGGTACCTGTATCCGGGAGGGGGCCTGTGCTATTACGCTACGACCCGTAGCGAAACCACGGGCGCGGGGTGGGGACCCGGCGCCGAACAGCTCACAACCGACTTGCAACAGACCGGCTTTCACAACGCTTTTCATTCACACGCGCGGACGGGGGAGGATAGACGTATGCAGCCACGGAACATGTCCATGAGCGGAGTCGTCGACCTCGCCGCGGTGAAGGCGGCCCAGGAGGCCAAGGTCAAGGCGGAGCAGGCGCGCGCCGAGACCGCCAGGCAGGGCGGCGGCGGGGCCGTCTCGCCGGCCGACCTGGTGATCGACGTAGATGAGGCGGGGTTCGAGAGCGAGGTCCTGCAGCGGTCCACCGAGGTCCCGGTCGTCATCGACTTCTGGGCCGAGTGGTGCGAGCCGTGCAAGCAGCTGAGCCCGCTCCTGGAGCGGCTCGCCCTCGATTACAACGGACGCTTCGTCCTTGCCAAGATCGACGTCGACGCCAATCAGATGCTGATGCAGCAGTTCGGGGTGCAGGGCATCCCGGCCGTCTTCGCGGTGGTCGCGGGGCAGGCGCTGCCGCTCTTCCAGGGGGCCGCTCCCGAGTCGCAGATCCGGGAGACGCTGGACCAGTTGATCCAGGTCGCCGAGCAGCGCTTCGGTCTCACCGGGTTGGACGTCGACCCCGACGCCGCGCCGGGTGACCGTCCCGAGGCCGTGGCCGAGATGCCGGCGGGACCCTACGACGCGCTGCTCGAAGCCGCCGTACAGGCCCTGGACGCGGGGGACTTCGGCGGGGCCGTGCAGGCCTACAAGAACGTGCTGAGCGACGACCCGGCCAACACCGAGGCCAAACTGGGGCTCGCCCAGGCCGAGTTGCTGCAGCGGGTGTCGACGCTCGACCCGCAGCAGGTGCGCACCGAGGCGGCCGAGAAGCCGGGTGACGTGCCGGCGCAGATCGCCGCCGCCGACCTGGATCTGGTGGGCGGTCATGTCGAGGACGCGTTCAGCCGGCTCATCGACACCGTGCGGCGCACGGTGGGTGACGACCGGGATGCCGTACGGCTGCGGCTGTTGGAGCTCTTCGAGGTCGTCGGGGCCGATGACCCCAGGGTGACGGCGGCCCGGCGCGCACTGGCGCGGGCGCTGTTCTGAGCGGGGTGCGGGGCCCGTTCTGACCAGTCGGTAAACCTCGTGACCTGTGTTGCCGGAGTGAAAGATTTGCCGACGGAGTGTCACTGCGGCCGCGCTTTACCAAAACTTGGTAATCGCGGCCGCTGTTACTTGGAGTAAGTCGAGGGCGTTGATCTGTCGGATTCCGCCCGGATGTCAACTGATTTGTCCTGGCCCACGATGACACCCAGCGTCGTCGGCCGATACCGGCGGGTCGTTGTTCGGTTATCCGGCCGTTACTACCCAGTAACGAAGCCCCTTGTGCGGGCGGCGAGAATGCACCACGATCGGCCACGCTCGGTCCATCGCCGTACCCGACAGCCGGTCGGGCCGACGGATTTTTCTGGGTCCCCACCGAGTAGAGCCGGAAACAATGGAGTCGGCTCTTGGGCAGGGGGGTCTTCGCCGTACGGCGGAGCCTGTCCAGCAAGGTTGTGCGTGATGTGCGTCAGGCGCGACCAGTGGTTGTCGCTCGGGGGTGATCGCCGGTGATCGGTGCGCGGTTCGCGCCTCCGAGGACAGGCGCTCCCCTTCCCGAGGACGTAGCACTTCTCCCATCCCTGCCCGGCTGAGCCGCCAATAGGGGGCAGTCAGGGCCAGGAGATGTACGTCCGAGAAGGAGGAAATATGGAGTCCCAGGTGCGTGGCGGGACGAGATGGAAGCGCTTCGCTGTGGTCATGGTGCCCAGCGTCGCCGCTACGGCGTGTATAGGTGTCGCCCTCGCGCAGGGTGCTCTCGCCGCGTCATTCAGTGTTTCGGGTCAGTCGTTCAAGGTGACGGCCGACTCGCTCAACGGCCAGGGTTTCGCCCAGTACGGAGCCCTGGACTCGGGCTACAACCTGGACGGCAGCAAGTCGCTCCACCCCGTCGCGGTCTCGTCGTTCACGTCGGCGACGATCACCAACATGTGCCAGTCGGTGGTCACCCCGAACATCCCGGTGCTCGGGTCCGTCAGCCTCGTGCTGCGGGCGGGCGGCGGCGGTACGCCGGTCGAGGCGACCAACCTGTACATCGACGTCGAGGACCTCAGCGCCGACGCTGTGTTCCACAACATCGACATCGGTGTGGCGGCCGGTAACACCGCTGCCAGCAAGGGCGGCAAGGGTCCGGGCATGAAGGGCGGCAGCGAGGCTGCCAACCCCTACGGCTTCGCCCAGCAGGCCGAGTCGGCCGAGCTGACCAAGGTGAAGCAGACGGCGTGGGCCACCACTGCCGGAACCTTCAAGCTCAGCGGGCTGAAGATGTCGGTCTCGGCCGGCACCCACGAGTGCTACTAGGCACTTGACGGCGGGCGGGGGAGCCGGTGGCGCCCCCGCCCGTCCACCTTCCACCAGCGCCTTCACACGAGGTGCAACTCTCCACCACAGCAACGCCGTACCAGGGAGCTGTTTTCCATGAGCGCCGAGACTCCTGCCGCACCCGGCCAGTTCGCCCGCCGGAGGCTGCAGTTTCGTGCCTGGCGTGGCACGAGGCCGTTCTGGGCCGGTCTGTTCGTCATGCTCGGCGGACTCCCGATCGCCTACTTCCCGTACGCACATCTTCAGGTGGGCCATCTGACGCTGGCGATGGCCACCACCGCGGGCGCCGGGTCCCTGATCATCGGTGTGCTGCTCGTCGTCCTGGGCTTCAGCCTCTGGTTCCAGAAGCACGTGCGCACCTTCGCCGGTGTCGCGTCGATCCTGCTGGCGCTGGTGTCCATCCCCGTGTCCAACCTCGGCGGCTTCCTGATCGGCTTCCTCCTCGCCATGGTCGGCGGGGCACTGGCCGTGTCGTGGGCGCCGGGCGCGCCGCCGCAGCCGGAGGCGCTGCAGGACGTCGCACAGGGAGAGGGCGGCGACCCCGCCGAGGCGGCCACACCGTACGAGGCGGCGCCGCACGACTCCGCGTCGTACTACGCCAAGCCTCAGGAGCCCGCGCCGTACGAGTCCGCCGACGGTACGGGTGAGCCGAACGATCTGTCAGGAACGAGCCCGGTGAACAACGGGGCGAACGGGAGGCACAGTGCCGGCTGACGAGGTGACCCACGGGACTGATGTGGACGAGTCCCGTGTGAGAACCGGGCCGCGGCATGCGGCACCCAAGAAGCCGCTGTTCACCAGGCTCCACATGCCCGCCGGCAAGGCGATAGCCACGGTGGCGATGCCGACCGCCGTGATCATGGGGTTCGGATTCACGTCTTCGCTCGCTCTCGCCGACAACGGCGCGACGGCCTCGCCGTCGTCCAAGAGCCTGACGGCCGACGAGTACAAGGACTGCGTCGCGGCGCTGGCCGAGTCGACGGCCAGCCCCTCGGCGACGCCGTCCGCGTCCGCGAGCGAGTCCGCCGACTCGTCCAAGGACGAGGCGACCCCGTCGGCGTCCGCCTCGAAGGACGCCGACTCGGGCAAGACCTCTTCGGGGTCGTCGGATTCAGGTTCCGACGACGACACGGCCACGCCCACGCCGTCCGCCTCGGCGAGCAAGACGACGGATTCGAGCGGTTCGTCGAGCAGCACCGCGACCGCGACGCCCTCCGCGTCCGAGAGCAGCGGCGGCCTGCTGGACAGCATCGGCGACGCCATCACCGGGATCCTCACCGGCGGTTCGTCGAGCTCCGACTCGACGGCGAGCGCCACCCCGACGCCGACCGCGTCCGCCTCGGCGAGCGCCACGAAGGACTCGTCCACCGACGACTCCTCCAGCGTGTCCGACACCGTCAAGGACACGACCAAGAAGGTCACCGACACGGTGAACGACACCGTGAAGGACACGACCGACGCGGCGTCCAAGGCGGCTGAGGCGGCCGAGGACGCGACCGCTTCGGCCACGGCCACCCCGAGCCCGTCCGCGAGCGAGAGCGCCGACACCTCGGACTGCCCGGTCGCCACGGACGACACCAGCGGCGTCGACAACAAGGTGCTGCTGCCCGACGACCCCTGGTACCTGAACGCCAGTTCGCTGCTGCTCAAGGGCGCGGACTATCAGGGCGTCGTCGAGGTGAAGACCGCCAGCGGCAAGGTCAAGAAGGTCCTGAAGTACGTCATCTCCGGCGGGACCGACATCGGCGACCTGCACCAGACGGTGAACGACAAGCAGTCCGGCAAGACCTACCACGTGCAGGCGGCCTCGGGCTCGACGTCCACCATCCGCGACGGCGACACCGTGATGTACACGGAGTCCATCTCGGGCAACCTGTTCGGACTGATCCCGATCACGTTCGACCCGGACAACCCGCCGCCGCTGAACATCCCGCTGATCTACTTCACCAACGTGAAGGTGGTCCAGGCAGGCCAGTTCGGCGGCACGCTGACCGTCCCCGGTCTGCACAGCTACCAGAACTGAGCCCGTCCACAAGCCCGTTCGGGAGCCGCGAAGGAGCAGTGCCCCGCCGAGTACCCACTCGGCGGGGCACCGCTCTGTCCGGTGTCCGGAGCGCGGCCGATCCAAAAGGCCGATCCGCAAAGGAGGACAGATGATCGACTTCTCCTTCGAGCCCCGGGCCGACGACCCCTTCTGGTCCCCGGCACGGCGACCGGAGCACCCGTACCGGCCGGAGCACCCGGAGCTGACCGGTGCGGACTTCTCCCTGAGCTACTTCCGGGCGGACGTACGGCTCGTCGTCCACGGCGTGGATCTCGGCCTGCGCACGCTCGGACTGCCCGTCGTCGACTTCGCTCTCATGCTGGAGTACGCGAGAAGGGAGCTGGAGACCCGGAGCGACATCGCGGTGGAGACGAGCGTGAGCGGCCATGTGTTCTCCCTCAGCCGCGGAGCGGAGGCCGTCACCCTCACCACGAACTACGCGCCGGACGTGGTGGAGCTGACCTGGGCCGAGCTGTGGCAGCTCACCGAGCGGGCGAAGGCCGACGCGTTCCGGCTGATCACCACCGCCCATCCGGAGCTGCGCGCCCACGCCTGGCTGCGGGAGACCGTCGGAGCGCCGTCGGCCGCGTGATCCGGCGGCGGACGGACCGAGGGCGCCCCCTGTCGCAGGGGGCGCCCTCAGCGCCGTACAAGAGCCTTCAGCGGTGCGTCAGTTGCCCTCGCCGCCGCCGAGGTGGTGGACGCGGAGCATGTTCGTGGTGCCGGCCACGCCGGGGGGCGAGCCGGCGGTGATGATGACGGTCTCGCCCGGGTTGAAGCGGTTGATCTTGGCGATCTCGCCGTCGACCATGTCGACCATCTCGTCCGTGCTGTTGACGAACGGCACCACGTGCGACTCCACGCCCCAGCTGAGGGTGAGCTGGTTGCGGGTGCTCTCGTCGGTCGTGAAGGCGACGATCGGCTGCGAGGCGCGGTAGCGGGACAGCCGGCGGGCGGTGTCACCGGACTGCGTGAACGCCACCAGGGCCCGGCCGCCGAGGAAGTCGGCGATCTCGCACGCGGCACGCGCGATCGAACCACCCTGCGTCCGCGGCTTCTTGCCCGGCACGAGCGGCTGCAGACCCTTGGAGAACAGCTCCTCCTCGGCCGCCTGGACGATCTTCGACATCGTCTGCACGGTCTCGATCGGGTAGGCGCCCACCGAGGACTCGGCGGACAGCATGACCGCGTCCGCGCCGTCCAGGATCGCGTTGGCCACGTCGGAGGCCTCGGCGCGCGTGGGGCGGGAGTTGGTGATCATCGACTCCATCATCTGGGTCGCCACGATCACCGGCTTGGCGTTGCGCCGGCACAGCTCCACCAGGCGCTTCTGCACCATCGGGACCTTCTCCAGCGGGTACTCGACGGCGAGGTCGCCACGGGCCACCATCACCGCGTCGAACGCCGCGACCACGGCCTCCATGTTCTCGACCGCCTGCGGCTTCTCCACCTTGGCGATGACGGGGACCCGGCGGCCCTCCTCGTCCATCACCTTGTGGACGTCGTACACGTCGCCCGCGTCGCGCACGAAGGACAGGGCGACCATGTCGCAGCCCATCCGCAGCGCGAAGCGCAGGTCCTCGACGTCCTTCTCGGACAGCGCGGGCACGTTCACGGCCGTGCCGGGCAGGTTGATGCCCTTGTGGTCGGAGATGACGCCGCCCTCGATGACGATCGTCTTCACGCGGGGGCCTTCGACGCTGAGGACCTTCAGCTCGACGTTGCCGTCGTTGATGAGGACCTGGTCGCCGCGGGAGACGTCACCGGGCAGGCCCTTGTACGTCGTACCGCAGATGGTCTTGTCGCCCGGGATGTCCTCGGTGGTGATGGTGAACTCGTCACCGCGCACCAGCTCGACGGGACCCTCCGCGAAGGTCTCCAGGCGGATCTTCGGGCCCTGCAGGTCGGCGAGGACGCCGATGGCACGGCCGGTCTCCTTGGCCGCGGCACGGACGCGGTCGTACCGCCCCTGGTGCTCGGCGTGGGTGCCGTGGCTGAAATTGAAACGGGCCACATTCATACCGGCCTCGATCAGCGAGACCAGTTGTTCGTGGGAGTCGACCGCGGGGCCGAGAGTACAGACGATTTTCGAACGGCGCATGGGACGATCCTATCGGTTTGTTTCGCTACGGAATATTCCGTCTGGCGGAAGATACAAATGGGCGGGCATGCGCTCAGGCGTTGTAATTTCCGACCAGTGCATAGGTCTGTGTCGCGATCTCCAATTCCTCGTCCGTCGGCACCACCGCGACCGCGACCCGCCCGGACGCCGGCGAGATCAGCCGCGGCTCATCACTCCGTACGGCGTTCAGCGCGTCGTCGACCTCGAGCCCCAGCAGCTCCAGGCCCGCGACGGCGGCTTCCCGCACCGCACTCGCGTTCTCCCCGACCCCCGCGGTGAAGGCGACCGCGTCCACCTTGCCGAGTACCGCGCAGTAGGCACCGATGTACTTCTTCAACCGGTGAATGTAGATGTCGAAGGCGAGTTCCGCCTGTTCGTCGCCCTCGTCGATCCGGCGCCGGATCTCCCGCATGTCGTTGTCCCCGCACAACCCGATCAGACCGCTCTTCTTGTTGAGAAGAGTGTCGATCTCATCGGTGGACATTCCGCCAACACGCATCAAATGGAAGATGACGGCCGGATCCAGGTCTCCCGACCGCGTCCCCATCACCAGCCCCTCCAACGGCGTCAGCCCCATGGAGGTCTCCACGCACCGGCCCTTTTCGACCGCCGACGCGGACGCCCCGTTCCCGAGGTGCAGCACGATGACATTGACGTCCTCGGGCGCTCTGCGGAGCAGCTTCGCCGTCGCCCGCGACACATAGGCGTGCGAGGTCCCGTGGAACCCGTACCGCCGGATCCGGTACGCGTCGGCGGTCGCCACGTCGATCGCGTACCGCGCGGCCGACTCCGGCATCGTCGTGTGGAACGCGGTGTCGAACACGGCCACCTGCGGCAGATCGGGCCGCAACGCCATCGCGGTCCTGATCCCGACGAGGTTCGCCGGATTGTGCAACGGCGCGACGGGGATGAGCCGTTCGATCTCGGCGAGCACGGCGTCGTCGATGACGGTCGGCGCGGTGAAGGTCTGCCCACCGTGCACGACCCGATGCCCGATGGCAGCCAACTCGGGCGAGTCCAGACCAAGTTGGTCCTTCGACAGCTCTTCGGCTACGGCCTTCAGGGCGGCCTCGTGATCGGGGATCGGGCCGGTGGACTCCCGTACGGCACCGGACGTGACACAGGTGTGCTTGAACCGGGAGGTCTCCTCGCCGATGCGCTCGACGAGCCCCATGGCCAGCCGCTCGCCGTCGCGCATGTCGAGCAGCTGGTACTTCACCGACGAGGAGCCGGAGTTGAGGACGAGGACACGGGCCGGGGCGGGGGCGGGGCTCACTGGGGGGTTGCCTTCTCGGTCGGGGACTGCGCGGGGGTCTTGAGGTGTTGCGCCGGGGTCTTGGGGAGCTGGGCCTGGATCGCCGTGATGGCGACGGTGTTGACGATGTCCGAGACGAGGGCGCCCCGGGACAGGTCGTTGACCGGCTTGCGCAGGCCCTGCAACACCGGCCCGACCGCGATCGCGCCGGCCGAACGCTGCACGGCCTTGTAGGTGTTGTTGCCGGTGTTCAGGTCGGGGAAGATCAACACGCTTGCCTGACCGGCGACTTCGGACTCCGGCATCTTGGTGGCGGCGACACTCGGCTCGACGGCGGCGTCGTACTGGATCGGCCCCTCGATGCGCAGATCGGCCCGCCGCAGCCGGACCAGTTCGGTCGCTTCGCGCACCTTGTCGACGTCGGCGCCCGAGCCGGACGTACCGGTGGAGTACGACAGCATCGCGATCCGGGCCGCGACGCCGAACTGCTCGGCGGTGGCGGCGGATTGGATGGCGATGTCGGCCAACTGCTCGGCGTTCGGGTCTGGGTTGACCGCACAGTCGCCGTACACCAGCACCTTGTCGGCGAGGCACATGAAGAAGACGGACGAGACGATGTCGGCGTCCGGCTTGGTCTTGATGATCTCGAAGGCGGGCCGGATGGTGGCCGCCGTGGAGTGTACGGCGCCGGAGACCATCCCGTCCGCGAGCCCTTCCTGCACCATCAGGGTCCCGAAGTAGTTCACGTCGGCGACGACGTCGTAGGCCAGCTCGACGGTCACGCCCTTGTGGGCGCGGAGTTGGGCGTACTTCTCGGCGAAACGGTCGCGGAGTTCGGAGGTGGTCGGGTCGATGAGCTGGGCCGCGGTGAGGTCGATGCCGAGGTCGGCGGCCCGCTTGCGGATCTGGTCCTCGGGGCCGAGCAGGGTCAACTCGCAGACACCGCGCCGCAATAGCACCTCGGCGGCGTGCAGGACGCGGGGCTCGGTGCCCTCGGGGAGGACGATCCGGCGCTTGTCGGAGCGGGCCCGCTCCAGGAGCGTGTGCTCGAACATCATCGGGGTGAGTCGGTCGCTGCTCGGCGCCGAGACCCGCTTGAGCAGGTCGCTCGTGTCGACGTACCGCTCGAAGAGGCCGAGCGCGGTCTCCGCCTTGCGCGGGGTGGCCGCGTTCAACTTCCCCTCCAGGGAGAAGAGTTCGGCGGCGGTGGGGAAGGACGTGCCGGGCACGGAGACCACCGGGGTGCCGGGCGCGAGGCGGGCGGCGAGGGTGAGGATCCCGTGGCTGGGCACCTCGTTCAGGGTGAGCAGGACGCCGGCTATCGGCGGGGTGCCGGCGCTGTGCGCGGCGAGGGCGCCGATGACGAGGTCGGCGCGGTCGCCCGGGGTGACGACGAGGCAGCCAGGGGTCAGCGCCTTGAGGAAGTTGGGCAGCATCGCCCCGCCGAAGACGAAGTCGAGCGCGTCCCGGGCGAGCCCGGAGTCGTCCCCGAGGAGGACCTTGCCGCCGAGCGCGTGGGTGATCTGGGCGACGGTCGGCGCGGAGAGGGCGGGCTCGTCCGGTACGACGTAACAGGGCACCGGCAGCCGGGTGGTGAGCCGCTGCGCGATCTCGTCCCGGTCCTCGCGGGCGACCCGGTTGGTGACCATGGCGAGGACGTCGCAGCCGAGGCCGTCGTAGGCGCGATAGGCGTTGCGCGTCTCGGCGAGGACGGACTCGGCGGTCTGCTTGCGGCCGCCGACGACGGGGATCACGGAGGCGCCGAACTCGTTCGCGAGGCGGGCGTTGAGGGCCAGCTCGTCCGGGAACTGGGTGTCCGCGAAGTCCGTCCCGAGGACGAGGACGACGTCGTAGTCGCGGGCGACGAGATGGAACCGGTCGACAAGAGTCGACACCAGCTCATCGGTCCCCTGCTCGGCCTGGAGGGCGGAGGCCTCGTGGTAGTCCATGCCGTAGACGGTGGCCGGGTCCTGGGAGAGCCGGTAGCGCGCACGCAGCAGTTCGAACAGGCGGTCGGGGCCGTCGTGGACGAGGGGGCGGAACACCCCCACCCGGTCGACCTGGCGGGTCAGGAGTTCCATGACCCCCAGCTCGACGACCTGACGGCCGTCGCCGCGGTCGATCCCGGTCACGTACACGCTGCGGGTCACGCGTGGTCTCCTCTTCCGGTTCCGGCAGATTCTGACGGTTTCTGGTTCTCGGGGCTTCTGGTTCTCAGGGTTTCTGGCTGCCCGTTTCGACGGTCATAAAAATCGCCCACCTGGGTGAGCGGAACCCTCTTGACAATACCTCCGGGGGTGGTTAAGGCGCCCGTCAGTCCGGTGGGAGCGGCGACGCCCTGGGGGACGTGAAACAATCGGGTCCGGCTCACCGGTCTCAACAGCGAGCAGGAGACACAGCACGATGCGCATCGGAGTTCTCACCGCAGGCGGCGACTGCCCCGGCCTGAACGCCGTGATCCGATCGGTCGTGCACCGAGCGGTCGACAACTACGGCGACGAGGTCATCGGCTTCGAGGACGGCTACGCCGGACTGCTCGAAGGCCACTACCGCAACCTCGACCTGGACGCGGTCAGCGGCATCCTCGCCCGCGGCGGCACGATCCTGGGCTCGTCCCGACTGGAGCGGGACCGCCTCCGCGAGGCCTGCGAGAACGCGCTGGACATCGCGCGCGACTTCGGGATCGACGCCTTGATCCCGATCGGCGGGGAAGGCACCTTGACAGCGGCGCGCATGTTGAGCGACGCAGGCCTGCCGGTGGTCGGGGTCCCCAAGACGATCGACAACGACATCTCGTCGACGGACCGCACGTTCGGCTTCGACACGGCGGTCGGGGTCGCGACGGAGGCGATGGACCGCCTGAAGACGACGGCGGAGTCGCACCAGCGGGTGATGGTCGTCGAGGTCATGGGCCGGCACGCGGGCTGGATCGCGCTGGAGTCCGGCATGGCGGCGGGCGCGCACGGCATCTGCCTGCCCGAGCGGCCCTTCGACCCGGCCGACCTGGTCAAGATGGTCGAGGAACGCTTCGCCCGCGGCAAGAGGTTCGCCGTCGTGTGCGTGGCCGAGGGCGCGCACCCCGCCGAGGGTTCCATGGACTACAACAAGGGCGAGATCGACCAGTTCGGCCACGAGCGCTTCCAGGGCATCGGCACGGCGCTGGCCTACGAGTTGGAGCGCCGCCTCGGCAAGGAGGCCAAGCCGGTCATCCTCGGCCACATCCAGCGCGGCGGCGTACCGACCGCGTACGACCGGGTGTTGGCGACGCGCTTCGGCTGGCACGCGGTGGAGGCCGCGCACCAGGGGGAGTTCGGACGGATGACCGCGCTGCGGGGGACGGACGTGGTGATGGTGCCGTTGGCCGAGGCGGTCACCGAGTTGAAGACGGTGCCGAAGGACCGGATGGACGAGGCGGAGTCGGTTTTCTAGCCGGTTCGTTTCCGGCCGGGGGTTCCAGCGGGTTCGTTTCCGGCCGGGGGTTCTGGCCGGGGTTTCGAGGCTGGGGTTCGTTTTCGGCGGGTGCTGCTCTACGGCTGCGTGCTCAGTACGTACTCCTCTCGACCATGGACCAGAAACGGCTGATGATCTGGTCGAGGAAGTCCCGGCCGGCCTCGTTCGCGTCGACGGCGGAGTTGCCGCCGCCCCAGTTGAGGGTGGCGACCATCTGCGCCTGGTAGTCCTCGTGCAACTCCTGGAGGGAGTCCTCCAGGAGCCGCCGGTCCAGCGGCACCATCTTGCCGATCTGCCGTACGTGGGCCTGCCAGCGGGTGGTCATGGCGCCGCGCAGCAACTCCGCGAGCTTGCTGTCGCGCCCCGTGACGCTGATGAAGTCGGGCAGCGAGAGGTCGAGCAGATCGGCGAGCGCGGAGGACTGGCGCTCGGTGCCGCGCCACTGGTCGTGCTCCTCCATCCGTAGATACGCGAGGAGTTCGAGCCCGACGGCCCGGGCGACGTCCTCCGGCGCGAGGCCCCGGGCGAGGCGATGCTCACGCAGCGTGCGTGGCTTGCCGATGAGTTCGGCCGGGGAACACCACAACACACCGGACAGCGCGGCGAGTTCGGGACCGGAGGGCGCGGTGAGTCCTCGCTCCCAGGCGATGACCAGGTCAGGCGTGACGTAGGGGAGCCCGTACGAGGCACGCATGCCGTACGCGACGTGTTCGGGACCCATGTTGAGCGCGGTACGTAGCCGCCGGGCGGCGGGCGCGTCGAACGGCGGGGTGGGTGGCGTGGGCGGCGTGGACTGGCTGGGTTGAACTGGGGGTCGGCGCACGGGCCACAAGCTAGGGGCGCCGGAGTGCGGTGACTACGGTCTGTTCGGCCAGGATTACGGATTGTAGGAACGTACGGATTCGGTCGACCGGCGGGCATGCGGTGCGGCCGGGGTGGGGGAGATCGGTGACGCTGAGTGGTGGCGAGGAGAGGTGAGGGGCGGGCAGGGGACGGGTGCCGGTCGATGAATATGCCTCCCTACCTTGCCATTCGCCGGTGCGGTGGACTCCGGGGGTCGTTCTGTCGGCGTCCTGTCGGCGTCGGGTGTGTGGGCGGGGGTCGAAGGGGAGTGCGTTTGTGGTGGGGGTGGTGATCGGGTGTGGGGGGAAGTGGGGGGTGGCGCAAAGTCGTCTCTGGGTGGGCGGGGGGTGTCCGGGGGCGGGGGCGGGCGGGGTGTTCAGGTGCGTGTCCGGTGGGCGGTGGCGGCCGGGTCGTTCAGGTGCGTGTCGCGTCTACGGCCGCATCCAGCACCAGCCGCCAGGGGAACTCCTTCGGCCTGCCCTGCCCGGGTTGGTTCGGCACGAAGCCGCCCTCGCCGTACAGGAGTTGGACGCCCATGGCGCGCAACTCGGCGACGCTGCGCTCGAATTGCCGGTGCTGTACGTAGGCCGAGTTGACGCAGGGCATCGCGACGATGGGGATGCCCTTGCCGATGCCTTCGGCGACGACACCGACCACGAAGTCGTGGGTGAGGCCCAGCGCCCATGAGTTGACCGTGTTGAAGGTCACCGGCGCGAACGCGATGACGTCCGCCTTCGGCCATACGTCCGGCTCGCCGGGCATCTTGTACTTGCTGCGTACGGGGTGGTCTGTCAGCTGGGTCAGTTCGCCGAGTTGGGGTTCGAGCCAGAGGGCGGCGGTGGGGGTGAGACCGAGGCATACGTCGAAGTTGCGGGCCTGGGCGTCCTTGATGACCTTGGCGATGTCGAAGACGGGGGGTGCGGCGGAGGCGAAGAGGTAGAGGACGCGGGGGGTGGTCGTCATGGGGCCTATCCGATCACACACAACCGCCCCTGCTCCGGAGGGAGTCGGGGCGGAAGGGCACGGCCGTGTGGTGCGGCCTGGGTACTGTTCCAGTGGCTGCTCAGAATGGAGACCGGTATGCCGACACTGGACGAGAACCATACGGGCGCCCGTATCAGGGAACAGCGCAGACTGGCCCGACTCACCCAGCGCCAGCTCGCCGCTCGGCTGCCCTATTCCTACAGTCTGCTGAACCAGGTCGAATGTGGCGCCCGACCGGCCACGGCCGACTTCGTCGCCGCCATCGCGCGCGTGCTCCAGATCGACGTCACCGTGCTCACCGGGCAGCCGTACGTGACCGAGTTGCAGCGCGACCGGCTCGCCGAACTGGTGCGGCCGATCCGGGAGTCCCTAGACCTCTACGACCTCGGCCCGAATCCGGATCTGACGGTCCGGTCGGCGGATCAGCTCATGGCTGGGGCCGATCACCTGTGCGCGGAGGTCCGGGCCACGCACCTGCGCAACGCGGCCCGCGAACTGCCGGGCCTGGTCGCCGAACTCACCCACAGCGCCTGGTCGACGCCCTCGACCGAACTGTGGCAGGCACTGGCCTCGACCTATCGCACGGCACACGACATCAGCGTGAAGCTCGGCTACTACGACCTCTCCTCGGTCGCCCTGGACCGAATGGCATGGGCGGCGGAGCGTGCTTCCGACGCCTGCCTGGGCGCGGTGCGCCAGTACATGCGGGCGCTGGTCTACTTCCGTGAGGGGGAGTACGGGATCGGGCAGCGGCTGATCGCCTCGGGACACACGGTGGTCGGCCAAGCCGCCAAGACCCGTGAGGCCTTGGCGGTCACCGGACAACTCCATCTCGGAGGCTCCGTCATTGCCGCGCGCGCTGACGACGAGGCAGGCGTCGGCCGGCACATCACCGAGGCTCACAGGATTGCGAAGCGCATCGGAGACGCTTCCGAGGTGCACTGGCTCAGTTTCGGGCCGGCCAACGTCGCCCTGCACAAGATGTCCGCCGCCGTCGAGATGCGGCGCTACGACGACGCACTCAAGCAGGCCCGGAAGATCAGGCTACCTTCGCAACTGGCGACTTCCCGCCGCGCGCACTTCCTGATCGACCAGGCACGCACCGAGATGGAGACCGGGCACACCGAGGCTGCCCTGAAGTCACTGGTCGAGGCGCGTCGTCTGGCTCCCGAACAGACCCGCTACCACCCGGCGGCCCGGGACACGATCACAGGTCTGGTGCACCTGTCCCGGCGGACGCCGGACACGCTCAGCCACCTGGCGGCCTGGGTCGGCCTGTAGCGCACTGCGCTCACAACGCTCACGGATCTGTGAGCGTTCCCCTCTTCTCACAGCGTCACGCTGTACTCACACCTGGTCAACACCCTTGCTGTGGGGCCTCGTTCGACGCCAGGTGCGCCCCGGCAGTCGCGCGCACGACTCCGGGGCCGGCCAACGCTGCTGAGGAGTGTCGACATGACGAACGGTACCGCCCTGCGAAAGCCGGAGGTCAAGATGACCATCCGGGTGTACTCGGTGAACGGCGACGGCACAGTCACCGAGGATCGGGGCGTCGTGAACATCCTGGAGGCGCAGAACCTACCGCTGGGCTCTGCTGTCCTGCCGTGCCGGTGCTACCGCTGCACGGCGCAGGGAGACCAACCCGCCAACGCCTCCCGCCCGGAGACACCGCCGTTTCCCGACATCATGCGCATGCGGGCCGACGCTGCCGAATTCCTCGACGTGTGCGTGCCGTTGCCACGCTACGAGGATGTGCAGAACGCCGCGGCCGACTGCCATCGCAACCTGCTGAAGCTGATCCCCGAAATCGAGCAGCTCGCGGGACGCCTCCCGGATGACGACATCCCGGCCAAGGTCGCACAGGCCGGAGTCGCGGAAGCCCGGTGCCGCCTCTACGAGATCGAGGCCGTGGGCCTGGACGGTGAAGTCAAGCGGGTCCAACGGTTGGCCCGTTCCGTCCTCGCACTCTGCGATCACCATGACTCTCTGACCGGCCTCACGATGTGCCTGGCCTGTGACGACCCGATCCAAGGCGGCGAAGAATCCCAGCCGTACGACAAGGTCGGCCCCTCGGGCGGCGTGGCGAGGGCGGGATGTATCCACGCGAAGTGCGCCAACAGACTGCGCCATCGCTGACGAGGATCTCCCCGCCCTCAACAGGGGCTCCATAGCGGCCGTTTCGGGTCAGGGCCGCGCGAACTCAAGCTCCTCTCGTAAGAAGGGAACTCCCATGACCGCCACCCTCGACCACCCCGCAGGCACCCGTACCCGGGACCCGCAAGAACTCCTCAACGCGGTCGCCCCGCACATCACCGAACTGACCGTGAACATCTTCGACTCGGGCATGAGCATCTGGGACCGAGAGGCAGCCCTGCTGCTACGAGACCACACGATGGTCCGTGACATGGCCGAACGCATCCTGGGCAACGCCGTCATGTACGTGATGGGCTCCATCGAGAACCCGGACGTACACCTCGGCGTCGGCAAGTTGGTCGACATCGGCGTGCATCAACTCATCCTCGACACGCCCGTCTGGTTCGGCATCTGCCGTCTGTACAACGACGGCCGGTACAAGCACCACGCCCCGTTCATCCAGCGCCGCAACGACGGCCTGTGCCTGCGCACCGGCGACTTCCTGAAGAGCCAAGGCTGGCCCGTGGACGAGGAGTTGTGGGCCATCGACGGCACTGACTGCTCGCCGTGCGACGACAAGGTTCCGGACAGCCACTGACCGCCCGCTACAGTCGGTCCCCATTCCGATATGACGCGGAGGAACGACGCCGTGCCCGTACCCCACGACATCCCGGCCGAGACCGCACTGTGGGACACCTACGCCGAGTCCGCCTTCAAGGACGACGCCGAGCCCACGTTCTGCTGGACGCAGTACGCCGGTCATGGGCCGGGCCCCGAGTTGCTCGGTGCCCCGCGCAGTGTGTTGGAGATCGGGTGCGGTACCGGCCGTTCCCTCGCGTATCTCGCGGGGCAGGGTGCTAGCGCGCAGGGTGTCGACCTTTCGCCGGTCATGGTCGAGAAGGTGAGCGAGCGGTGGGGTGACACCGGCGCCGAGTTCGCGTGCGGTGAGGTTCTGGAGTACCTCGCCTCATGCGACGACACCTACGACGCGGTCTACTCGATCTTCGGTGCGGCCTGGTTCGTCGACCCGGGGCGGCTGTTTCCGCTTGTACGGGCGCGGCTCAACCCGGGAGGCGTCTTCGTGTTCTCGCAGCCGCCGGCCATCCCCGGGGCGTATGGGCCGCAGGGCATGTACAAGGGGGGCTTCGCGGGCAGGGCCATGTTCACGTACCGGTACAGCTATCGGCCTGCGGTTTGGGAACGGTTGCTGACTCGGGCCGGGTTCTCGTCGGCTGTGGCGGCCGTGCTTGATGCGCCCGAGCCTGGACATATTGGGACGTTGATCGTGCGCAGTGAGGCTTAGCGTCAGTCCACGACGAATCGGACGGGTATGCGGGGCGCTCCACTCGCCGGTTGGCGACGGCCTGCCGTGCGCGAAGGCAGACGGTGCTGCGGGTTCCTGGGGGTGTGTGGTGCGGGAGTGCGCGGTGGAGTGGGGGCTCGAGGGTTTGCGGGGGTGTGGGTTGGGAGGAGGTGACGCGGGGTGGGGTGGTGGTTATTGCTGATGCTCGGCCCGGGTGCGGGCCTGGTCGGCTTCGGGGATGTCACCGGCCCGAGTGAACGCTTCGGCGGCTTGGAGCCAGCAGTCCCGGGCGTCGGCGGGACGGCTGGCGCCCGCATGGACGAGGGCGAGGTTGTGGAGGACCCAGCCCGCCCGGTACCAGTCCTCGAACTCCCGGTAGACCTCCAACGCCCGGCCGTACCCCTTGACCGCCTCCTCCGCCCTGCCAGCCGCCTCCAGGGCGACGCCGAGGTCGTTCCACGTGCCCGCCTCGCCGTGGCGGTCCCCGACGGCTTGGTACAGGTCACGGGCCCGGGCGTGCGCCTCGACCGCCTCCTCCATCCGGCCCGCCTCCCCCAGAGCGATGCCGAGTCCGTGCCACGCGCGGGCCTCGCGGAGGCGGTTCCCTAGGCCTTGATACAGGTCACGGGCCCGGGTGTGCGCCTCGACCGCCTCCTCCACCTGGCCCGCCTCCCGCAGGGCGATGCCGAGGTTGTTCCACGCGCCAGCCTCGCCATGGCGGTCCCCTACGGCCTGGCACAGGTCGCGGGCCCGAGTGTGCGCCTCGACCGCCTCTGCCACGCGGCCCGCCTCCCGCAGGGCGATGCCGAGGTGGTCCCACGCGATGGCCTCGTCCGTACGGTCCCCGAAACGGCGAGCGCCCTCCACCGCAGACCGACCCACCACGACCCCGTCATCGAAATACCGCCGCCACTCCAGGTACTCCCCCAGGCATACGGCCAGCCGCACCGCCGAACCCGCGAACCGCTCCCGCTTCGCCCACCCCACCGCAGCCACCAGACCCGACCGCTCCCCATCCAGCCACCCCAACGCCTCCGCCCGCCCACCAAACCGCCCCGGCACCTCACTCCCCGGCAACCACCGCAACCAGTCATCAGCCGCATCCGCCCACTCGTAATAAAAGTCCAACACCCGCCCCCGAGCCACCTCCCCCTCCTCCACCCACCCCACATCCCCCGCCACCACACCCACCCCAAACACCCGCACCAAGTCATGCAACCGCCACCGCACACCCCCGTCCGAACCCTCGTCAGCCCGAACCGGCGTGACGAGGCACGCAGCGGCCAGGTCCTCCAAGAGGTTCGCGGCAGCCTCCGTGTCGAGGTCGGTCAGGGCAGCCACCGCTTCCGTGCCGGTCTCCGTGCCCGGGGCGAGGGAGAGCAGGCGCAGCAGGCGAGCCCGATCGGGAGGCAAGCGGCGATACGAGGTCTCCAGGACCGGGCGCAGGACGAGGGAGCGGCCGTACTGGTCGGTGCCGCGCGTGCCGTTGTCCAGGGCGGCCATCGCGTCCCCGGCCTCCTTGATCTCGGTCACCAGCGAGGCGATCCCGCGCGTATGGCGTCGGCGCAGCATTGCAGCGGCGATCTGGAGGGCGAGGGGCAAGTGGCCGCAGAGGGAGGTCAGTTCGCGGAGGGCGGCCGGTTCGCGGGATGGGCGGTCGTCGCGGTCGTCGGCGTCGTGGAGGGCGCGGGTGATGAGGGCGGCGGAGTCGTCGGGAGGGAGGGTCTCCAGGTCGATGAAGCGGACACCGGTGAGGGAGTCCGGGCGGTCGCGGGAGGTGATCAGGACGCGGTGGCGGTCCGTGCCCGGCAGGAGGGGGAGGTACTGGGCCGGGTCCGAGGCGTTGTCCAGGATCAGCAGCATGCGGTGTGGGCGCTCGGCGAGGAGTCGGCGGTAGGCGTCGTACTGGCGTACGGCGGATGCGGGCAGGTCCGGGCCGCGTACCCCGAGCGCGTCCAGCAGTGCCAGGACCGCCTGGTCGGCGGTGACCGGGTCGTCGTCGTAGCCCCGCAGGTCGACGAAGAGTGTCCCGCCGGGGAACCAGTCCCGTGCGCACGCCTGGTGTGCCGTCTCGACCGCCAGTGCCGTCTTGCCGATGCCGCCCATGCCGGTGACGGCGAAGATGAGGAGGGGGAGTTCGGGGGTGCCGTTCGGGGCGGGTTCGAGGTGGGGCAGCAGGCGGCCCAGTTCCGCCGAACGGCCCGTGAAGCCGAGGGGGCGGGGCGGGAGTGTGGCGGTCGCTACCGGTACCGGGCCGTGGGCGGTGAACGGTCCCGCGGACTGGCTACCGTCCGGAGTTGTTGTCGGGGCGTCGGTCGACCGACTTGGCGGTGAAGGGGGAGTTGAAGGTGCTGCCTCGAAAGTCGAGGTGGTCTCCTCCGTACGTGGAGCCGCGAAAAGGACCCTCCCGGGGCTCGGGTTCCGCCTGGCCGGGTGTCGCTCGCTTCGGGTCCAGTTCGTGGAGTACGGCGATGGCGGCCGCGGCGGCGTTCGCAGCGGCGCGGGGCTGGGAGCCCTCGGCGTCGGCGGTGGACTTCTGCGCGTTCGCCTTGTCACTGATGCCCCGGATGATCAACGCGCCCGCCTGTCCGGCGAGATGGACCGCGTGGGCGACGCCCGAGCTCTCCATCTCGATGGCGACCGCGTCGTTGTAGCTGGTGCGGATGCGGGCGGCGAGTTCGGAGTCGGCGTCCGCGAGGACCACGTCCCCGACCGCGATCGGCTTGAAGTGCGCCTTGCCGCGCAGGGCTTCCTTGGCCGCCTGTTCCAACTCGTGCGAGGCACGCCAGGCTTCCGGGCGGACCATGAATCCGTCGGGGGTCTGCTTGCCGCCCTGGACTGCGTACACCTTGGTCGCTACGACGACATCGCCGAGGTTGATGTCATCCTTCAGGCTGCCCGCGACTCCGACGAACAGCACCGCCTCGGGCTCCAGCCACGACAGCACGCGTTCCGTGAGTGTCGCCGCCGTCAGGGTTCCCTCGCCCATGTCGACCAGGGCGACGTACCAGGGGGTGCCGGCGAGCCTGCCCCGCCGGGCGCGGGTGCCGTAGCGGGGGTGCTTGAGTTTCTCGACGTCCGAGAGGTGCGTGAGGACCGCGTCGTATTCGAGCGGAAGCGCGGTGAGGATCGCTACGGTGGGTTTTGTCTCCGGCACAGACTCAACGGTACTGCCAAGTGGGCTGGGGAGACCGGGTATTGGGGGGTGCGCGGTGAGCGGGTACGGCGGGGATCATCTCGACTTCCGGGGAGGGGAGTTCAAGGGCTCCTTCACGGCGAAGGCTGAGTACCGGGAGCACGCGCCCGCGCCCAGCGCCCTTGACGCCCTCCCCGCGCGGGCGGTCGGCTTCACCGGCCGGGAGCCTGAACTCCGGGAGCTGCTGGCCGCGTTCGACCCATCCGCGCCCAATGCCGCGTCGGAAGCGGTGGTTGTCGCGGCGGTCTCCGGGCTCGGCGGTATCGGCAAGACCGCGCTCGCCGTCGAGGCGGGGTACGAGGCGCGGGGGAAGGGCTGGTTCCCGGGTGGGGTGCTCTTCGTCGACCTGCACGGGTACGACAAGGAGCCCGTTGTGGCCGAACAGGCCCTGGAGGCACTGCTGCGGGCGCTCGGTACGGAGCCGGAGCACATCCCGACCGGGGTGGACGCGCGAGCCGCGCTCTACCGCTCGGCCCTCGCCGCCCGCGCCCGCGAGCGGGGTCCCGTACTGATCCTGGCCGACAACGCGTCCTCGCCCGCCCAGGTACGGCCCCTGCTGCCAGGCGGTGCGGGGCACCGGCTGTTGGTCACCTCCCGCGACCGGCTGCCCCAACTGGGTGCCCGGCTACTGGCGTTGGGCGAACTGACGCCGGAGGAGGCGTACGAGCTTCTCGATCGTGCGCTGCGGATCGCCCGCCCTGCCGACAGCCGCGTCGCGGACGACCCGGAGGAGGCCGCGCACCTCGCCGCCCTCTGCGGGCACCTGCCGCTGGCCCTCCAGATCGCGGCGGCACTGCTGGTGGTGGACTCGGGCAGGCCGGTCGCTGAACTCGCCGCTGAACTCGCCGCGTCCCGTGACCTGCTCGGCCACCTCAACGACGGCGAGCGCGATGTCCGCGCGGCCTTCGACCTGTCGTACCGACGGCTGTCGCCCGAGCAGGCTCGCGTGCTGCGTCTGCTGGCGCTGGCGCCGGGGCCGGACGCGAGCGATGAGGTCGTCACCGCGCTTGTCGGGGCGGACACCCCTCCGATCCGGGACCTTGAGGCCCTGGTTCGCGCGCATCTCGTCGAGCGGGGGCGGGAGAGCGGGCGTCGACGGTGGCGGTTGCATGACTTGGTGCGGGTGTTCGGGGTGGGTGTGGTGGCGGGGGATGTGGGGTGGGTGGAGGAGGGGGAGGTGGCTCGGGGGCGGGTGCTGGACTTCTATTACGAGTGGGCGGATGCGGCTGATGACTGGTTGCGGTGGTTTCCGGGGAGGGAGGTGCCGGGGCGGTTTGGTGGGCGGGGGGAGGCGTTGGGGTGGCTGGACGGGGAGCGGTCGGGTCTGGTGGCTGCGGTGGGGTGGGCGGAGCGAGAGCAGTCCGCGGGTACGGTGGTGCGATTGGCCGCCTGTCTGGGGGAGTACCTGGACTGGCGGCGGTATTTCGATGACGGGGTCGTGGTGGGCCGGGCCGGGGTGGAGGGCGCTCGCCGTTTCGGGGACCGTACGGCCGAGGCCATCGCGGAGGACAACCTCGGCCTCGCCCTGGTGGAGGTGGGTCGGGTGGAGGAGGCGGTCGAGGCGCACACTCGGGCCCGCGACCTGTGCCAGGCCGTAGGGGACCGTGACGGCGAGGCCGACGCGTGGGACAACCTCGGTCTCGCCCTGCGGCAGGTGGGTCGGGTGGAGGAGGCGGTCGAGGCGCACACCCTGGCCCGCGACCTGTGCCAGGCCGTAGGGGACCGTCACGGCGAGGCTGGATCGTGGAACAACCTCGGCCTCGCCCTGGTGGAGGCGGATCGGGTGGAGGAGGCGGTCGAGGCCCAGACGCAGGCCCGTGACCTGTACCAGGCTGTCGGGGACCGCCTCCGCGAGGCCCGCGCGTGGCACTGTCTCAGCTTCGCCCTGTTGGTGGCGGGCCGGGCGGTGGAGGCGGTCGAGGGGTATGGCCGAGCGCTGGAGGGCTACGGGGAGTTCGAGGACTGGTACTGGACGGGCCAGGTATTTCACAACCTCGCTGTCGTCCACGAGGACGCTGGCTGTCCTGCGGAGGCCCGTGCCTGCTTGCTCCAAGCCGCCGACGCCTTCACCCGGGCCGGTGACACCGCCAAAGCCGACCGGGCCCGCACCCGGGCCGAGGAGCAGCAAGAACCACTACCCACCCCACCTCTCACCCCTTAACAGCCCCACCCAAAGCAAACCCCCCGCCCAACCGCCGCGCCACCAGCACATACAACAAAATCACCGGCGTCGAATAAACAACGGAGAACGCGGCCAGCTGCCCATAAGCCACCATCCCCCGGTTCCCGAAGAACTCGTTGATGCTCACGCTCGCCGGCATCTGATCCGGTGTGAGGAGCAGCATGAACGGGACGAAGAAGTTCCCCCACATCATCACGAACGAGAAGACGGTCACCACCGCCACCCCCGGACCCATCAGCGGAAGCACGATCCGTACGAGGGACTGAAGCGACGACGCCCCGTCCGTCCACGCCGCCTCCTCCAACTCCTTCGGTACGCCGTCCATGAAGTTCTTCATCAGCCAGATGCCGAACGGGAGTTGGGACGCGGCGAAGAAGAAGATCGTGCCCTGCATGGTGTCGATCAGATTCACCTGCACGAACAGCGCGTACACCGGGACCATGATCGCCGTGATGGGCAGGCTCGTCGCGAAGAGGATCGTCAGGAGGAACGGGCGGTTCAGGCGCGACTGGAACCGCGACAACGGATACGCGGCCAAGGCCGAGCACACCACCGTCAGCAAGGTGCCACTTCCGCACAGGATCAGGCTGTTGAGGAGGGGGGTGAAGGTGATGTCCGGTTTGAGGATCGCGTGGAAGTTGTCCAGGGTCAGGCCGTCGGGGGCCTTCACCTTGAGGTCCGCGTGCGGGTCGAGGGAAGAGAGGATCACCCAGAGCAGCGGCAGCGCGAACGTGGCCGCGACCACCAGCAGCCCCGCATCCGCCGCCAGGCGACGGCTCGTTCGGCGCGAGGAGCGGGAAGTGAGGGAGAAGCGGGACGAGACGGGGAGTGCCATGCGGTCAGACCTCCGTTCGCAGCAGGCGCAGGTACAGCACGGAGAAGAGTGAACCGACCAGGAGCAGCAGCAGGGCGACCGCCGTGCCGTAGCCGATCATGCTGTTCTGGAAGGCCTGTTCGTACATGAAGAGGGGGAGGGTCTGGCTCTTGTCGCCGGGGCCGCCTCGCGTCATCACCCAGATCAGGCCGAAGACGGAGAGGGTCTGGAGGGTGTTGAGCATGAGGTTCGTGCCGATCGAGCGGCGGATCATCGGGAGCGTGATGTGCCACATGCGGCGCCAGCCGCCCGCGCCGTCGACCTCCGCCGCTTCCGTGATCTCCTGGGGGATCTCGTTCAGGGCCGCTGAGTAGACCAGCATCGAGAACGCCGTTCCGCGCCAGACGTTCGCGAACGACACCGCCAGGATCGGGAGCGTGAACAGCCAGTTCTGGGACGGGAGATGGAGCCAGTCCAGGATGGCGTTCAGGGTGCCCTCGCGGCGGAAGAAGGCGTAGAGGAGGAAGCCCGCCACCACCTCCGGGAGTACCCATGCCGTGATCACGATCGCGCCCGTGAGGGTGCGGATCGGTTTCGACGCGCGCTGCATGAGGGTGGCGAGCGCGAGGCCGAGGGTGTTCTGGCCGACCAGGGACGACAACACCGTGAACACCAGCGTCAGCCATACCGCGTTGAGGAATTCCGCGTCCTTGAAGGCCGTACGGAAATTCTCGAAGCCTACGAAGGACGAGTGGGCCTGGCCGGTGAGTTGGAGGTCGGTGAAGGCGATGTAGGCGCAGTAGCCGATCGGGACGGCCAGGAAGAGGAGCAGGAGGATCAGAGCGGGGGAGAGGGGGAGGAGGTGGTGGGTGAGGATGCGGATGCGGGCTCGGGGGCGGGTGCCGGTGCCGTTGCCGTTGTGGGGGTGTTGCTGGTGGGGGGCCGGGCCCGGGGTGGTCTTCGGTGCGTCCGGGCCCGTCGCTTGCCGGGGTGCGGTGGTCACTTCTGGGTGACCTGGTTGTCCGTGGCCGACTTGAGTTCGTCGTCGTACGAACTCGCCGCCTTGTCCACCGACATGTCGCCCGTCGTCACGCCTTCCATCGCCTCCTGGATGGCGGTGGAGACCTTCGGGTACGCCGGGTAGGCGGGGCGGTAGTGGGTGCTCGCGACCAGGTCCGTGAAGAACTTGATGCCGGGCTGGGCGGTCGCGTACGCGGGGTCGGCGGCGACGTCTTTCCGCACGGAGATACCGGAGTTGGCGATGTACCACTTCTCCGCGTTCGCCTTCGTCTGCATCGTCTTGATGAAGTCGAAGGCGAGGTCCGGGTTGCCGGCCTTGGAGGGGATCGCCCAGGTCCAGCCGCCGGACATACTCACCTTGCCGGGCGCCTGGCCGTTCTGCGTGGGCATGTACGCGAGCCCCAACTCCTTTGACCAGTCCGGCCATTCGTGCCCGCTGCCCTTCAACCAGGCCTGGGGCAGCCATGATCCGTCGAGCGCGATGCCGAGTTTGCCCTTGGGGAGGAGTTCACCGGCCACGTAGGTCTGGATGTTGGGGTCGAGGGCGTCGGACACGTCCGGGCCGAGCTTCTCCTTGTAGACGGTGTGGACGAAGGAGAGTGCGTCCTTGAAACCCTGGCCGCCGGCGATCCACTTCTTCGTCGACTTGTCGTAAAGGGGGTCCGTGGTGCCGTCGTTGGTGCCGTAGAGCAGCATCTCGAAGCCCTGCATGGTGGCGGCTTCGCCGGCCGGTTTGCCGGTGTAGACGTTGAGGGGGGTGACGTTCGGGACCTTCTGCTTGATCGTGCGGGCCGCGGCGAGGACGTCGTTCCAGGTCTTGGGTTGCCAATTCGCCGGTAGGCCGGCCTTCTTGAAGATTCCCTTGTCGAACCAGAGGCCGCGGGTGTCTGTTCCGTCCGGGACGCCGTACGTCTTTCCGTCCTCGGCCTTGGCCGCCGACTTCGCCGTGTCGATGAACTGGTTCCAGTCCGGCCACTTGTCGAGGTAGGAGTCGAGGGGCTTGAGGTAGCCGGAGGTGATGTCGCTGTTGATGAGGAACGTGTCCTCGTAGACCAGGTCCGGGGCCGTCTTGGGGGAGCGGAGCATCTGCTGGAGCTTGGTGTAGTACTCCGAGTCCGGGGCCTTGATCGGGACGAGCTCGACCTTCTTGCCCGGGTACTGCTTCTCGAACTGCTTCTTGATGTCGGCGAGGTAGGTGTCCATCACCTTGATGGAGTTGTCCGTCGACTGCTTGAAGGAGATCTTGACGGTGTCCGGGCTGCTGCCGGATCCGCTGCCGCAGGCGGTGAGGGTGGTCGCGGCGAGGGAGAGGGCGGCGAGAGCAACTAGGGGTGTGAGTACGGCAGTTCGGCGGGGGCTGGCGGCGGTGGGGCGCACGGGCACGACCTCCTACGGGCTCACTGCGGTGTGGCCTGGGCGGATGGCTGCCCGGTGAAGGTAAGTGGAGTGGTCTAGTCAGGTCAATGAGTCTGCGGCGGATTGGGTATCTGCGGCTTCGGTGGGGGCGTTGGCTCGGGTGTAGGCCTCGGAGGCATGGAGGAAGGCGATGCGGGCCGCGGTGGGGCGGCCGGCGGTCTTGTGGGCGAGGGCCAGATTGTGGAGGGTCCGCGCCTCGCCGTACCAGTCCTCGAACTTCCGGCAGATCTCAAGTTCCTTGCCATACGCCTCGATCGCCTGCTCTGTCCGACCCATCTGTAGATGGACGTTGCCGAGGTTGTTCCACGCCCTGGCCTCGCGGTGTCGGTCCCCGGCCGCCTGGTACAGGTCGCGGGCGCGGATGTGGGCCTCGAGCGCTTCCTCCGGCCGACCCGTCTCCAGCAACACGTTGCCGAGGTTGTTCCACACAATTGCCTCACGGAGGGGGTCTCCGACTAATTGGAACAGGTCGCGTGCCCGTGTATGGGCGTTGATTGCTTCCTCCAGTTGGTGCACCTTGAACAAGGCGTTGCCGAGGTTGTTCCACACCATGGCCTCATGGAGCTGGTCCCCGACAACTTGGAACAAGCTGCTGGCCTGGGTGTAGGCCTCGATCGCCTCTCCCACCTGTCCCAATTCCAACCGGGCGTTGCCGAGGTGATTGCACGCCTTGGCCTCGCCCAGTTGGTTACCGGCGCGGCGGACGGCCTCACGCTCGGCCTCCGCGACAGCGATCCAGTCGTCGAAATACCGCCGCCAATCCAAGTACACCCCGAGATGCTCGGCCAGTCGCACTGCCGCAGCCGCGAACCGCTCCTCCCGCGCCCACTGCACCGCCGCCACCAGCCCCGCACGCTCGCCGTCGAACCATGCCAACGCCTGCTTTCGGTCCCCGAACCGCTCGGGCTCCGCTGTCCCCGGTAGCCACCGCAACCGGCGATCAGCCGCATTCGCCCACCGGCAGTAGAACGCCAGAACCCTCTCCCGCCCTGCCTCCCCCTCTTTCCGCAACCCGACATCGCCGGCCACCACACCCACCCCGAACCCCCGCACCAGGTCATGCACCCGCCACCGCATGGCGGGAGCCGTCCCGTCGACACAGCGAACCGGCGTGACGAGATGGGTGGCGGCCAGTTCCTCCAACAGATTGAGCGCGGGCTCCAGTTCGAGGTCGACCAAGGCCGCGATCGCCTCTGCCCCGGTCTCCGCACCTGGAGCAAGGCAGAGCAGCCGTAGCAACCGGGCCTGTTTGGGCGGCAGTCGGCGATACGAGGTCTCCAGCACGGGGCGCAGCACGAGTGACCGGCCGTACAGGTCCGTCCCGGGGCTGCCCTTGTCGAGTACGACCGTCGGGTCCCCGGCCTCCCGGATCTCGGTCACCAGTGATGCGATGTCACGGTGTCTGCGCCTGCGCAGCATCCCAGCCGCGATCTGAAGAGCAAGCGGCAAGTGCCCGCAGAGATCTACCAGTTCACGCAGCGCGTCCGGCTCCCGCCCCGGCCGTTCGTCCCGCTCGTCGGTCTCCTGCAGGGCGCGGGTAACCAAGGCGACGGATTCCGCCGGATCGAGCGCCTCAAGGTCGATGAGCCGCATCGGAAGGGCGTCGGAACGGTCCCGGGACGTGATGAGCACCCGGTGATGATCCGACCCCGGCAGCAACGGCACGTACTGCGACGGATCCGACGCGTTGTCCAGGATCAGCAACATCCGCTCCCGCCGCTTGGCGAGAAGCCCCCGGTACACGTCGTACTGCCGCTCCGCAGTCGGCGGCAGATCCTGCCCCTGCACACCCAACGCGTCGAGCAACGCCAGGACCGCCTGGTCAGCCGTGACCGGATCGTCGTCGTACCCGCGCAGATCTACGAAGAGTGTCCCGCCAGGGAACCAACCCTGCGCCCGGGCTCGGTGCGCCGCCTCCACAGCCAGCGCGGTTTTGCCGATGCCGCCCATGCCGGTGACGGCGAAGATGAGGATAGGGAAAGCTGCTGGGTCGTCCTGTTCAGGTGTGAGGTGTCGGAGCAAGCGGTCCAGTTCCGCCGAGCGCCCGGTGAAGCCCAGCGGCCTTGGCCGCAGCGTCGCGCTAGCCCGGGGAACCGGCCCGTGAGTGGTACCCCTACCCCCGCCCGTCAACCCGCTTCCCGACGACGGGCCCGTTAAAGGTCCCTCCCCGGAAGTCGATGTGATCTCCCCCGTATGTCGCTCCGCCGCCACCTCGATGGGGCTCCTCCTCGGCGCCGGCGGAACCCTCGCGCGGCCGGTGCTTCCGCAGCAGCGCCACCGTCACCAACGCAGCCTGCTTGGCGGCGCGTTGCTGTGACCCGGAGGCGTCGTCGTCGGACTTGTCGTCATTGGCGCGATCGCTGATGCCACGGACGACCAGGGCGTCCAACTGCCCGTTCAGATGGGCCGCTTGGAGAGCCCCGGAGCCCTCCATCTCGATCGCACCGGCGTCGTTGTAGTTGCTGCGGATGAACTGAGCGATCTCGGACTTGGCGTCCGCCAGCACCACATCGCCCGTCGCGATCGGAACGAAGTGCGCACGGACATCGGGCATGTCCCGTACGGCCGACCGCGCCGCCTGCTCCAACGCGTGCGACCCCGGCAGAGCCTTCGGCCGGACCAGGAAACCCTCCGGCGTCTGCTTCCCGCCGTGGATCTCGTACACCTGCGTCCCCACGACGACGTCACCGATCCCGATGTCGTCCTTCAAGCTGCCCGCGACTCCGACGAACAACACGGCTTGCGGATGAAGCCAGTTGATGAGCTGAGTGGTGAGCGCGGCGGCTCGGTCGGATCCCACGCCCAGTTCGCTCAGGGCAACATGCCATGGGGTGCCGGGGAGTTGACCCCGTTCGACTCGGGTTCGGTCGGAAGTGACAATTTCCTCTCGCTGCTCGACGTACGCGCGAACGGCGGCGTATTCGAGAGGGAGTGCGGTCAGGACGAGGACTGTGGGCTGCGGCTCCGGCACACTCATAAGGTACTGCGGGGGAAGGGAATCGAGTGCCGGAACAGGACGTAACGGTCGGGCAGTTGTTGCTCGCCGAGTACCAGAGCATCAAGGACGAGCAGAAGGCGCGGATCGGGTTCCGGGACAACCTGCTCTACGTCACGTTGGGCGTCGTGGCCGCCGTCATCGCCGCCGCCGCGCAGGCCAAGCAGGCGTCGATGCTGCTGGCGTTGCCGCCGGTGTGTGTCGTGCTCGGGTGGACGTACCTCGTGAACGACCAGAAGATCTCGGCGATCGGGGCGTACGTCCGCGACGAACTCGGGCCGAGGCTCGCGGTGTTGGCCCAACCGGGCGGTGGGTTCGAGGCGTTCGGGTGGGAGACCGCGCATCGGGGGGACCGGCGGCGCGGGTCCCGGAAGGCGGTTCAGGTCGTGGTTGATCTGACGGCGTTCTGTGCGGTGCCGTTGGCCGCGCTGGTGGTGTTCTGGGTGGATGCGGGGAGCGGGCTGCTCGTTGCCATCTCGGGGTTGGAGGTGCTCGCTGTGGCAGGGCTGGCTTGGCAGGTCGTCTGGTACGCGAAGGCGGCGTGAAGTCCCGCCCGAAGCCCTACCGTTGACCCACTGGGGGCAGGCGGCGTGAGCCTGGTACGGAACGGTGGGACGAGTGCATGAAAGCTGCGCTGTTGGAGGCTCTGTCCGCGGGGGCCGGTGGGGACGCGGGGCGTTGTGCGGTGGCGGAGCTGGCGCGGAAGCTGGGGCTCGATGGTGGGGCGTCTGCGCGCGAAATCGCCGAGGCGGCTAACGATCCCGCGTGGCGCGATGCCGTACGCGAGTGGGGTGAGGCTCTGGCTGAGCTGCTCTCCGCTGATCCGGATGGTGCTGCCGGTGCGGTTGCGCGGGCCATGGGGCGTGGGACTACGGCTTCCTGGTACGACGGGGACCACGCCGATTTCCGGGGCGGGGTCTTTCTGCGTGAGGTCGTCGGCGTACAGGTCGTGATTCAGCGGGGTGGCGCTGCCGTACCCGAGGCGTTGGCCGGGTTGCCGCCGAGGCCTGGCGGGTTCACCGGACGGGAGGAGGAGACGACGGCGTTGCTCCGGGCGCTGGATCCAGCCGGGGAGTCGAAGGAGACGCCGGCGGTTCTCGTTGCTGCAGTGTCCGGACTCGGTGGCATCGGTAAGACCGCGCTGGCAGTCGAGACCGCGTATCTGGTCTGCGGGCGGGGGTGGTTCCCGGGTGGGGTGCTGTTCATCGACCTGCATGGGTATGACCAGGAGCCGGTCACTGCTGACCGGGCGCTCCAGGCGTTGTTGCGCGCGCTTGGCACCCCGCCGGAACACATGCCGGCCACGGCGGACGAACGGGTGGCGCTCTACCGTTCCACGCTGGCGGCGCGTGCGCGGGAATACGGTGCGCTGCTCGTGCTGGCCGACAATGCGTCGTCGCCGGATCAGGTACGGCCGTTGTTGCCGGGGGACGGTCGGCATCGTGTGCTGGTTACCTCTCGGGACCGGTTGCCCCAACTGGGCGCGCGGCTGGTGTCGTTGGACCAGCTCACGCCGAAGGAGGCGTACGAACTTCTCGACCGAGCCCTGCGGATCGCCGACCCGCACGACACCCGGGTTGTCGATGGCCCCGACACGGCCGAGCAACTCGCCCTTCTCTGCGGACATTTGCCGCTGGCGCTACAGATCGCGGCCGCGCTGCTGGCGGAGGATCCGGGCAAGCCGGTGATTGAACTCGTGGTGGAACTGGGGGAGTCCCGCAATCGGCTCGATCATCTTGACGACGGTGAGCGGAGCGTCCGTGCTGCCTTCGAACTCTCTTACCGCCGGCTGTCGCCCGAGCAGTCGCGGCTGTTGCGACTGCTCGCCCTTGCGCCCGGGCCGGAGGTGAGTGCCGAGGTTGTTGCCGCATTGGTCGGAGCCGAGGCGCCTCCCGGGCGGGAGTTGACGGCTTTGGCCCGTGCGCATCTCGTAGAGCGGGGGAGTGGCCGCGGGTGGTGGCGGTTGCATGACTTGGTGCGGGCTTTCGGGGTGGGAGTGGCGGCGGGGGACGCGAGGCTGAGGGAGGAAGGAGAGGCGGCGCGGGAGCGTATGTTGGAGTTCTACTTCTTGTGGGCGGATTTGGCTGATGACCGGTTGCGGTGGCTGCCAGGGCAGCCGAATCCGGAGCGGTTTGATGATCGGGCGCAAGCTTTGGCGTGGTTGGACGGGGAGAGGGCGGGGCTGGTCGCGGCGGCGGTGCAGTGGGCGCGGGAGGAGCGGTTCGCGGACATTGCGATTCGGTTGGCCCTATGTCTGGGGGAGTACCTGAATTGGCGGCGATATCTCGACGACTGGATCGCTGTCACGGAGGCCGCACGGGAAGCTGCTCACTGCGCGGGGAATCAGCCGGGCGAGGCCATGGCATCGGGCAACCTCGGCATCGCCCTGCGGCAGGCGGGCCGGGTGGAGGAAGCCATAGACGCCCACACCCGCGCCCGCGATCTGTTCCAGGCCGTTGGAGATCGCCAAGGCGAGGCCAATGCGTGGAATAACCTCGGAGGATCTCTGATAGAGGCGGGCCAGGTAGTTGAGGCGGTCGAGGCCCATACTCGGGCTCGTGATCTGTTTCAGGCCGCCAGTGACCGTCGGGGTGAGGGCAAGGCGTGGGACAACCTCGGCCTCGCCTTGCTGGACGAGGGCCGGCCAGGTGAGGCGATCGGCGCCCATACTCGGGCTCGTGATCTGTTTCAGGCCGCCGGTGACCGCCAGTGCGAGGCTATGGCGTGGAATAACCTCGGCAACGCTCTCCTGAACTCGGGCCGGACGGAGGAAGCGACCGATGCTTACGGCAAGTCCCTTGAGATCTGCCGCCAGTTCGAGGACTGGTACGGCGAGGGGCGATCTCTCCACAACCTGGCCCTCGCCTACCGGACCGTCTACCGCCCCACCGAAGCCCGCACCGCTTACCTACAATCCGCCGCCGCTTTCACCCGAGCCAACGCCCCCACCGAAGCCGCCCGTTCCCGCACCCGAGCCGCCGCCCTACCCAACCCCCCACTCACCCCTTAACCCACCGATACTGCAACTCAGGCCGCCCCACAGTCCCGTACTGCGGACTACGCGCCGCCCTCCCCGCCTCAACCAAATGCTCCAAATACCGCCGAGCAGTAATCCGAGAAATCCCCACCGCCTCCGCAACCCCCGCCGCAGTAAGCCCCTCCCCACAGTCCCGCAGAGCGACAGTCACCTTCTCCAACGTCGGCGCACTCAGCCCTTTGGGCAACGCCGCAGGCGACGGCGCCCGCAGAGCAGCCAACGCCCGGTCGACCTCGTCCTGACCGCTCGCCTCACCCGCAGCCGCATGGAACTCGGCATACCGCACCAGCCGATCCCGAAGCGTGGCGAAGGTGAACGGCTTCAGCACGTACTGCACGACCCCCAGCGACACCCCCTCCCGCACCACGGCCAGATCCCGCGCCGAGGTCACCGCGATGACGTCGGCGTGATACCCGGCCGCCCGCAAGGACCGAGCCAGCTGCAGGCCATGCGCATCCGGCAGATGCAGATCCAGCAGCAGCAAATCCACCTGCGTCCGCTCCAACGCCCGCCGCGCCTCCGCCCCGGTGTGCGCCTTGCCGACCGCCACGAACCCCGGCACCCGGCCGACGTACATCACGTGCGCGTCGGCGGCGACGGGATCGTCCTCCACGATGAGGACACGGATCGGCTCGGCCGTACTCATGAGTTGCCACCTTCGGAAACAGAACCCTGTGACGACGCCCGCGCACGACCCGAACCCGAACCCGAACCCGAACTCGCACCCGCACCTGAACGCGCCCCCGAATCCGCCCCCACCCCCCACAAAGGCAACCGCACCTCGAACACCGCCCCGCCCCCCTCCGCCTCAGCCACCGTCAACGTCCCCTCATGCCGATTCACCGCCTGCCGCACCAACGCCAACCCCAACCCCCGACCCCCGGGCCCGGCCGGCTTCGTCGAGAAGCCCCGTTGGAACACCGCCTCCGCGTGCGCCGGATCCACCCCCGAACCCGTATCCGCGACCCGTAGCACCAGCGCCGAACCGTCCGTCCCCGCCTCCGTGTACGCCGTCACCGTCACCCGCGCCCGCAGGCTCCCCTGAGCCGCGTCCACCGCGTTGTCGATCAGGTTGCCGAGGATCGTCACCAAGTCCCGCGCGGACAGCGAATCCGGCAGCAGGCCGTCGTCCATGCTGCTGTCCTCGGACACCACCAACTCCACGCCCCGCTCGTTGGATTGGGCCGTCTTGCCGAGCAACAGGGCAGCCAGCACAGGTTCGTTGACCGCCGAGACGACCTGGTCCGTCAGCGTCTGGGCCAGCTCCAGTTCGGCCGTCGCGAAGTCCACCGCCTCTTCCGCGCGCCCCAGCTCGATCAGCGAGACGACCGTGTGCAGGCGGTTCGCCGCCTCGTGGGCCTGTGACCGCAGCGCCTGTGTGAAGCCGCGCTCCGAGTCCAACTCGCCCATCAGCGACTGGAGTTCGGTCACGTCTCGCAGGGTCACCACCGTTCCGCGACGCTCACCGCCCGACACCGGCGAGGTGTTCACCACCAGCACCCGGGACGCCGTCAGATGGACCTCGTCCACCCGCTCCTCCGACGACAGCAGTGCGCCCGTCAACGGCGCCGGCAGGCCCAGGCTTGCCACCGACCGGCCCACCACGTCCCCGGTCACCCCGAGCAACTCCCGCCCGCCGTCGTTCATCAGCGCCACCCGGTACTGACCGTCGAGCATTAGCAGCCCTTCGCGCACCGCGTGCAGCGCGGCCTGGTGGTAGTCGTGCATGTGGCTCAGCTCGGTCGCGTTCATGCCGTGGGTGTGGCGGCGGAGGCGGGCGTTGACGACGTACGTGCCTACGGCACCCAGTGCCAGGGCGCCGGCCGCCACCCCGATCAGTGCCGTGACCTGGTCCTGCACCCGCTGGGTGATCGCCTCGACCCGGATGCCGGCGCTGACCAGGCCGATGACCTTGTCGCCGCTTTTGACGGGGGTGACCGCGCGGACGGACGCGCCGAGTGTGCCGGTGTAGGTCTCCGTGAAGGAGTCGCCCTTCAGCGCGGGCTTGATGTGGCCGAGGAACTTCTTGCCGATCTGGTTCCGGTCCGGGTGCGTCCAGCGGATGCCCTGCGGATTCATGATCGTGATGAAGTCCACCTGGGTGTCCCGCTGGACCTTCAGGGAGTACGACTCCAGGTGCGCGGTGGGGTTCGACGTACCGATCGCCGCGATCACCGACGGCGAGTCCGCGACCGAGCGCGCCACCGCCATCGCCTGGCGGCCGGCCGCGTCCTCGGCCTGGCTGCGGTCGCTGACGTAGGTGAACAGCGCGTACCCGGCGACGACGACCGCTATCAGCACGGCCTGCATGCCGAAGAGCTGGCCGGCGAGGCTGCGGGGGCGGGGGACGCGGGGAATGCGCATGGGATCAGTGTGCCTCCCCGTCTCTCCGCAGCTCACCCCTCTGATTCCCGTATCTACGCCCGGTTGGTCAAGCGCGAACTAATTGGCCTCTCCCGACTCCGCGGAGGGGGACTCTCCGACTCCGCGCCGCTGTCCGGCACTCCTTCGAAGATTTCCTGCTTCAACACCGGCCGCCCGCCCGGAGATTCTCCGTTGGGGTCTTACACCGGCTCCACAGGCCGACACCGCCAGCCCGGCGGCCAGGACGTTCTTCGCCGCGTTCTCATCCCGGTCGTGGTGTGCCCCGCATGCGGTGCAGGTCCATTCCCGGATGTTCAGCGGCATTCTCGCGACCAGATGGCCGCAGGCCGAGCAGGTCTTGCTCGACGGGTACCAGCGGTCCACCGCGATCAGTTCGCGGCCGTACCACCGGGCCTTGTACTCCAGCATGAAACGCAGTTCGGCCCATGAGGCGTCGGAGATCGCACGGGCGAGCGCGCGGTTCTTCAGCATGTTCCGGACGGCGAGATCCTCGATCACGATCGTTTGGTTCTCACGAACGAGACGCGTGGACAGCTTGTGCAGGAAGTCCCGGCGCCGGTCGGCGCTCCGGGCGTGGATCCGTGCGACCCGAGTGCGGGCCTTGTCGTGATTCCTGGAACCCCTCTTCTTACGGGACAGCTCCCGCTGCGCGCGGGCCAGTTTCGCCCGGTCCTTTTTCTCGAACTTCGGATTGACGACCTTCTCGCCGGTCGACAGAGTCACCAGCGAGGTGATGCCCGCGTCGACGCCCACTGCCGCGCGGCTCGTCGGGAGCGCCTTCACCGAAGCGTCTTCGCAGAGCATCGAGACGAACCAGCGTCCCGCGCTGTCCCGTGACACCGTCACTGTCGACGGCACCTGCCCCTTCGGCAGAGGCCTGGACCATGCGATGTCCAGAGGCTCCCGCATCTTCGCCAGGGTCAGTCGACCGTCGCGGTAGACGAACGCCGAGCGGGTGTACTCCGCGCTGTTGCGGGACTTCTTGCGGGACTTGAACCGCGGATAGGCGGAACGCTTCTCGAAGAAGTTCGTGAATGCTCCCTGCAGGTGTCGCAGCGCCTGCTGCAGGGGAACCGAGGAGACTTCGGCCAGGTAGGCGTACTCCTCGGTCTTCTTCCACGCGGTCAGCAGAGCCGAGGTCTGGACGTAGTTGATCCGACGCCGCTCGGTGTACCAGGCGGAGGTACGGGCCTGAAGAGCCAGGTTGTAGACCGTGCGGACACAGCCGAACGTGCGCATCAGCTCAGCCGCCTGCGCGTCGCTCGGGTAGAAGCGGTACCTGAAGGCCCGCTTAACAGGCTCGGTCATTCTCAGAAACTAACAGGGCAGTGTGTGAGCCGTGGACTTAATGAACGTAAGGGTGACCGCTCTCACAAGCCGGGAGATAGTCACCGCAACCCCCGGAAGCAGCCGCCTCCCGGACCGGCCCGCAGAGAGAGCTGTGTGGAGATCCCCTACGGAGATCCACACGGAACTCCGTACGGAAATCCGCACGGAGTTCGGCGCGGACCGCTTGAATTCCCCAAACCCCGGACGTGAGCCGCACTCGCAGCCAGGGTTCCGCCGGTCGTGAGCCGCACGCCGGATGATGCCGACGACGTCGTCAAGGAGGGCAGCCGTGGCCAGCACCCCCGCACCCGCACCTGCCGCACCCGCAGCACCGCCCGTGAAGCGGGACCGCACCCACTACCTCTACATCGCGGTGATCGTCGCGGTCGCCCTCGGCATCGCCGTCGGGTTCGCCGCGCCGGACTTCGCCAAGGAGCTCAAGCCGCTCGGTACCGGCTTCGTCGCGCTGATCAAGATGATGATCTCGCCGATCATCTTCTGCACGATCGTGCTCGGCGTCGGCTCGGTCCGGAAGGCCGCTCAGGTCGGCAAGGTCGGCGGGCTCGCGCTCGCCTACTTCATCGGGATGTCGTTCGTGGCGCTGGCCATCGGCCTGGTCGTCGGCAACATCATCCACCCGGGCAGCGGCATGCACCTGACCGAGGCCGTCAAGGGCGTCGGACACACGCAGGCCCAGGCCGCCGCCGAGGGCCCGGTCGACTTCCTGCTCGGGGTCATCCCGACCACCTTCGTGTCGGCGTTCACCGAGGGCCAGGTCCTCCAGACGCTGCTGATCGCGCTCCTCGCGGGCTTCGCGCTCCAGGCCATGGGCCGGACCGGCGAGCCGGTGCTGCGCGGTGTCGAGTACATCCAGAAGCTGGTCTTCCGCATCCTCGGCATGATCATGTGGGCCGCGCCCGTCGGTGCCTTCGGCGCGATGGCCGCTGTGATCGGCGAGACCGGTATGGACGCGCTCAAAGCGCTCGGCACGATCATGGCCGGCTTCTACGTCACCTGCTTCCTGTTCATCGTGGTCGTGCTCGGCACGCTGACCAAGCTGGTCGCCAAGGTCAACCTCTTCCAGCTGCTGAAGTACCTCGGCCGTGAGTTCCTGCTGATCGTCTCCACCTCCTCCTCCGAGTCCGCGCTGCCGCGGCTCATCGCGAAGATGGAGCACCTGGGTGTCAGCCGCCCGGTCGTCGGCATCACCGTGCCGACCGGCTACTCCTTCAACCTCGACGGCACGATGATCTACCTGACGATGGCCTCGCTGTTCATCGCCGACGCGATGGACCAGCCGATGAGCATCGGCCAGCAGATCGGTCTGCTGCTCTTCATGATGGTCGCCTCCAAGGGCGCGGCCGGTGTCTCCGGCTCCGGCATCGCCGTACTCGCCAGTGGTCTCCAGTCGCACAAGCCGGCCCTGGTCGACGGTGTCGGCCTGATCATCGGCATCGACCGCTTCATGAGCGAGGCCCGCGCGGTCACCAACTTCGCCGGCAACGCCGTCGCCACGCTGCTCATCGGCACCTGGACCGGCGAGGTCGACAAGGAGCGGGTGAACCGGGTCCTCGCCGGTGAACTCCCCTTTGACGAGAAGACGTTGCTCGACGAGAAGGACGGCGACGACCACCTCGACGGCGTGCCCGAGCAGGGCGGCGAGAAGGAACTCGCCAAGGCCTGAGCGCTTCTGCTCAAGCGTGGCGCCCGGGCCGACCTGAACACGGTCCGGACGCCCCACGCACTCCGGGCGGCTGGGTGTCCCCCCGTCGCTCAGCCGCCCGGTCCTTACAGGGACGTAGTTCCTTACAGGGACGTAGTAGGGATGTACTAGCGTGCCGTGCCGTGCCGGAAACCTCCGGCGCCGCACGGCACGTTCACGTTGGGCAGGAGTCACGGGGGCCATGGGCATGAAGATCGACTGGGACCGGCGGCACTGCGCACGGCACGGGCACGCGACGTACGCGCCCGACGAGACGCCATTGCGGGAACGGCTGCGTACCGAGACCGGGTTCGGGGAGGCCTGGCGCTGTCTGCGCTGCGGCGACTTCGTCCTCGGCGAACCGCACGGCTCGGGGCCCGCCGACCACGCCCCGCTGGTACCGCGCGGCAAGGTGCTGCGGGACCTGTTCATCCTGCGCTTCCTCGCGATCGAGCGGGCCGTGCGCGGGGTGTTCATCGTGCTGGTCGCCGCCGCCGTATGGAAGTTCAGCAACAGCCAGGACTCGGTGCGCCAGCTCTTCGACGAGTACCTCGACGTCTTCCGGCCCGTCTTCAAGCACTTCCACTACGACCTCGACCACTCGCCGATCGTCGGCACCATCCAGAAGACCTTCGGCTACAAGCACTCCACGCTGGTCCTGGTCGCCGTACTGCTGCTGGCGTACGCGCTGATCGAACTCGTCGAGGCCGGTGGGCTCTGGTACGCCAAGCGCTGGGCGGAGTATCTGACGGTGGTCGCCACCGCCGCGTTCCTGCCGCTGGAGATCTACGAACTCACCGAACACATCAGCTGGTTGAAGATCGCCACCCTCGTCCTCAACATACTCGCCGTCCTCTACATCGCCCTGGCCAAGCGGCTGTTCGGGCTGCGCGGCGGGCGGAAGGCCTTCGACGAGGAGCGGGAGAGCGCGTCCCTGCTGGAGGTGGAGACATCGGCCGGGGTCATGGTCTGACACTCTGGTTCGAAACGTCGGAACCTGGGCACTACGGAGGCAAACATGGGCGAACCGGGCGGAGTGGAGTTCATGAGCGAGGCCGAGTACGAGCGCCGATACGGCGCCGAACGCGAGGCCTCGCCCCTGTCGTTGCAGCAGATCAGCGAACTCTTCTACGAGTTCCTCGCCGCGGTCGCCCGCCCCAAGACCAAGGACTACGACCCCGCCCGCAACCTCACCGAACGCCTCCGCGCCCACCTCGGCACCGCCCCCGGCGACCGGCCCGTCGTCAAGGCCGCGTATCCGCCGTACGACCTCCCGAACGTGCAGCTCGCGCTGGAGAAGTGGTTCGCCGGGGACGGCCGTTCCTACGAACTGGTCGGCATGCGCGGCGCGCAGAACCGCACCGACCTCACCCTCGGCGACATCCTCGAAGCCGCCGACCGCCACGACCGGTTCACCATCGGGGCAGTCGACTACGCCCACCTCCCCATCTCGCCCGACGCCGAACTCGCCTGTGTCTCCTGCGGGTTCTACCTCGGCGCGGACGGCGAGGACCGGTTCGCGGTGCTGCTGCGCGGACCCGCCGACGAGTACGGGCACAACAAGGTCGAGATCGAAGTCCTCGCGCAGGACAAGGAGTTCGCGGACCGGCTGCTCGCCGAGATCGACGTGCTCGTGCGCGAGCACAACATCTTCCGCGGCCAGGTGCTCTCCTTCGAGGGCTCCGAGTTCGGCCACGGCCTGGGCCCGTTCCGCTTCCACCGCCGCCCCACTCTCACCCGCGACGACATCGTGCTCCCCGAGGGCCTCCTGGAGCGCGTCGAACGCCAGGTCGTCGGCGTGGCCCGCCGCCGCGAACAACTCCGCGCCGCCGGCCAGCACTTGCGCCGCGGCCTGCTCCTCTACGGCCCGCCCGGCACCGGCAAGACCCACACGATCCGCTATCTCCTCTCCCACCTCCCGCAGTTCACGGTCGTCATCCTCTCCGGCACCACCATCGAGGCGATCGGCCCCGCCTGCGCCCTGGCCCGCATGCTCCAGCCCGCGCTCGTCGTCCTGGAGGACTGCGACCTGATCGCCGAGGCCCGCGACCACGGCAGCGGCGAACAGCCCCTGCTCTTCCAGATCCTGAACGAGATGGACGGCCTCGGCGACGACGCCGACGTGGCCTTCCTCCTCACCACCAACCGCGCCGACCTCCTCGAACCGGCCCTGGTCCAACGCCCCGGCCGCGTCGACCTCGCCGTGGAGATCCCCCTCCCGGACGCCCCGGGCCGCGCCCGCCTCCTCGGCCTCTACGGCACCGGCCTGGACCTCGACGAGGAGACCACCGCCGAGGTGGTGACCCGCACGGAGGGCACGACGGCGTCCTTCACGAAGGAGCTGGTACGGCGCTCCGTCCTCATCGCGGCCGAACGCGAGTCGGCACGCACGGAACCCGCCGACCTCCGCGAGGCCCTCGACGAACTCCTCTCGGACCACGACCAGTTGACGCGCCGGCTGCTCGGGGTGTCGTGCCCGGCTACCGAACCGCCCCCGGCAGCCACTCCCGAGCCCGAGTGAAGGTGTAACCGAGCCCGGTGGCACGGGAGTTGTCCATGCCGTAGGAGCGGGCGAAGGAGAACGGGGAGACGGGCTCGCCCTCCATCACCGTCCGGAACACCACGCTCCCGGACGGGAGTTGGGCGGCGAGTGCCGCGCACAGGTCCTCCGTGGTCAGCGGGTCGTGGGAGGCCGCGTTGACCGGGCCGGTGAAGTCCTGGCCGGCCGTCCAGAAGAGGAAGTCGGCGATCTCGTCGACGTGGATGTAGGTCGCCGGGTGGTTGGTGCGGGGGACGGCGATCGGCTCGCCGGTGCGGATGCGGTCCGCGTAGTGGGCCAGGCGGCCGGTGAAGTCGTCGGCGCCGCCCAGGACATGGGCCACGCGGACCGCCGTGTACGGGAACTCCGGCCCGGCCGCCGCGAGCACCGCCTCCGCCTGCCGCTTGCCCTCGCCGTAGTGCGCGTCGAGGAACTCCGGTTCTTCCCAGGGGAGTTGGAGATCCACGGTCACGGCGAGCGGATCGACGGCCGCCTCGCTCACGAGCGCGGGCGAGTCCTCGTACTCGTACACCTCGACCGTCGACGTCATCACATAGCGGCCGGTGCGGCCGGTGAAGACGCGGCGGGCGATGGCCGCCTGGCGCGGGGTGTAGCAGACCTGGTCGACGACGACGTCGAAGGTGCGCGGGCCGAGCGCGGCGCGCAACGCGTCCTCGTCGTCGCGGTCGGCGACCAGGTGCACCACCCCCGCGGGCGGCGCCGACGAACCCCGGTTGAGGACCGTGACCCGGTCCCCGGCGGCCAGCAGCCGCGCGATCAGCCGCTTGCCGAAGTAGCGGTTGCCGCCGATGACCAGGACGTCCCGTGCCTTTTCCATGACCATAATTCTTCGGGCGTACGAGCAGGATCTGAAGGGGGAGACATGGGAGTTCGGGCCGCCGCACCGAAAGAACCACGGCATCCGCGAGCCACCGCCGACGAAACACCGGTGGCCTTCGACGGAGTGGACCGGCAGATCCTCCACCTCCTCCAGACCGACGGCCGGATCAAGCTCAGCGAGCTCGGGCGACAGGTCCGGCTGAGCCCGGCGGCGGTCACCGAGCGGGTCCGACGGCTGGAGGCGGCGGGCGTGATCAGCGGCTACGGCGCCCATGTCGTCCCCGGCCGGCTCGGCTACGGCATCCAGGCGTTCATCCGGGTCGACCCGCACGGCGGCTACACCCTGAAGCACCCCCGCACCCTGGAGCTGATCGAGCGGCCCGAGATCACCGAGGTCCACCATGTCGTCGGCGAGGACTGCTGGATCCTCAAGGTCGCCGTCCGGGACACCGTCCACCTGGAGGAAGTTCTCGAAGCGGTCTCCGCCCTCGGGCGCACCACGACGTCCATCGTGCTGACCTCACCGGTGGAGCGGAAACCGCTGTTGCCCTGACGCCGACGTCAAGGATTACCGTCGTAGACATGCGAATCGGCGAGCTGGCCGCGCGGGCCGGGACCACGACGCGGGCGTTGCGGTACTACGAGTCACGGGGGCTGCTGCCCGCGCGGCGCGGCGGCAACGGGTACCGGACGTACGACGAGGCTGATCTGAAGCTGCTGCGGCAGATCAGGACCTTGCAGGACTTCGGGTTCGACCTGGAGGAGACGCGGCCCTTCGTGGAGTGTCTGCGGGCCGGGCACCCGGAGGGCGACTCGTGCCCGGCGTCGCTCGCGGTCTACCGGCGCAAGCTGGCCGAACTGGACTCCCTGATCGGGGAGTTGCAGGCCGTGCGGGCGGAGATCGGGGTGCGGCTGGCGACGGTCGAGGAGCCACCACCGTTGTGCGAACTGGGAGGGCATGAACTGTGATCGACGCGACCCACGTAATGGACGTGACGGACGAGAATTTCACGGCGGAGGTGATCGGGGCCGAGTTGCCGGTGCTGGTCGAGTTCACGGCGGACTGGTGTCCTCCGTGCCGGCAGATGGCACCGGTACTGCGCGCCCTCGCCACCGAGGAGGCGGATCGGCTGAAAGTGGTGCAGTTGAACGTCGATCAGAATCCGGAGACCACGAACGCCTACAAGGTTCTCTCGATGCCCACGTTCATGGTCTTCCGCGGCGGTGAGCCGGTGAAGGCCATGGTGGGGGCCCGGCCCAAGCGGCGGCTGCTGGAGGAACTGGCCGATGTGATCTGAGGGACCCGGGCCTCTTGACGAGCCTCTTGAACGAGGAAATCCCCTGAGCAATTGCGCTCGGGGGATTCTTTTGCGTATATTCAATGGTTCGCGACTTCACGGGAATTGAGTCGCAAAGAGGCTCAATGAGCACAGTATATAGGTCCGGGAGTGGAATTGTCAAACAGCGATGAAATTCACGGTGAGCAGGAATTCATCGACGGTCTGTACGCACGCGTGGACGCGCTGCGCGGCGCCACCGAGGACTCTGTCACGGACGCGCTCGGGCAGGGCAACACGCCCATGCAGGCCCGGCTGGAGCGGGACATCCTGGTCGCCGAGCGCTCGGGGCTGCTCGCCGCGCTGAACGCCGTGGACGGTTCGCTCTGCTTCGGCCGGATCGATCTGACCTCCGGGGTCAGCCACCACATCGGCCGGATCGGCATCCGCTCCGACGACGCCGACCTCACGCCGATCCTGATCGACTGGCGGGCCGAGGTCGCCCGCCCCTTCTACCTGGCCACCGGCCACACCCCGATGGATCTGCGCCGCCGTCGGCACCTCACCACCGACGGGCGCCGCGTCACCGCCCTGCACGACGAGATCCTCGACCTCGGCGACGCCACCCGCACCGGCCACGAGGACCCCAGCGGCGACGCCGTCCTGCTCGCCGCGCTCAACTCCGCGCGCACCGGCCGGATGAGCGACATCGTGCAGACCATCCAGGCCGAACAGGACGAGATCATCCGCGCGCCCTATCGCGGGGTGCTCGTCGTCGAAGGCGGCCCCGGCACCGGCAAGACCGCCGTCGCGCTGCACCGGGCCGCATATCTCCTCTATGAATACCGGGAGTTGCTCGCGAAGCGGGCCGTCCTGATCGTCGGCCCGAACCCCGCGTTCCTCGGCTACATCGGCGAGGTGCTGCCGTCCCTCGGCGAGACCGGCGTACTCCTCGCCACCGTCGGCGAGTTGTTCCCCGGTGTGAAGGCCACGGCCACCGACACTCGGGCCGCGGCGTCCGTCAAGGGGCGGGCCGACATGGCCGACGTCCTCGCCGCCGTCGTACGCGACTGGCAGTCGCTGCCCGACCCGGTCATCGCGATCGAGCACGACCGCGAGATCCTCATGCTCGACGACGGCCTGGTACGGGTGGCCCGCGACCGCGCCCGCGAAGCCCAACTCCCGCACAACGCGGCCCGGGAGCACTTCGAGGGCCACATCCTCAACACGCTCACCGAGATGGTCGCCGAACGCATCGGCACCGACCCCTTCGACGGCAGCAACCTGCTCGACCCCAGCGACATCACCCAGATCCGCGACGAACTCGCCGAGAACCCCGAAGTCTGGGCCGCCATCGACCAGTTGTGGCCGCGGCTGACCCCGCAGTACCTCGTCGCGGACTTCCTCGCCGACCCCGTGGGCTACGTCTCCGACGACGACGCGGACGCCATCCGGCGCCCGGTGACCCGCGCGTGGACCGTGGCGGACGTACCGCTGCTGGACGAGGCCGCGGAGCTTCTCGGGCGGGACGACCGGGTGCGGCGGGCGCGGGCGCAGCGCGAGCGGGAGGAGCAAGTGTCGTTCGCGCAGGGTGTGTTGGACGTGTCCTTCGCCTCCCGGACGTTCGAGTTCGAGGACAAGGAGGAGGGCGATCCCGAGGGTTCCGAGGTGCTGTCTGCGCACGACATCATCGACGCGGAGCGCTTCGCGGAGCGGCATGAGGAGGAGGATCACCGCAGTGCCGCCGAGCGTGCGGCGGCCGACCGGACCTGGGCGTTCGGGCACATCATCGTCGACGAGGCGCAGGAACTCTCGCCGATGGCCTGGCGGTTGCTGATGCGGCGGAGTCCGACCCGGTCGATGACCCTGGTCGGCGACCCCGCCCAGACTGCGGAGGCGGCGGGTGTCGGCTCGTGGTCGGGGATCCTCGCCCCGTACGTCGAGGACCGCTTCGACCACCGTCGCCTCGGCGTCAACTACCGCACCCCCGCCGAGATCATGGACCTCGCGGCGGCGGTCGTCCGCGCGGAGAATCCGGGGTTCGAGCCGCCGAGTTCGGTGCGGGCCACTGGCGTGCGGCCTTGGGTGCGGGCGACTGACGATCTGCCGGGTGCGGTGGCGAAGGCCGTGGGTGAACTTGCCCCTGTGGAGGGGCGGTTGGCGGTTATCGCGCCTCGGGATCTGCATCGGCGGTTGGCTGCGCGGCTGGACGGGGTGACGGCGGGCGCCGAGCCGGATCTGACGCGGAGTGTCGTTCTGCTTGATCCTCGGCAGGCCAAGGGGTTGGAGTTCGACTCGGTGTTGGTTGTCGAGCCGGGGCGGTACGGGACGAGTGATTTGTATGTGGCGTTGACTCGGGCTACGCAGAGGTTGGGGGTGTTGCACACGGGTTCGCTGCCGCTGAGCTTGGCGGGAGCGGGGGTGGTGTGAGGGCGGCTGGTGTTGGTGGCCGGTGTTGGTGTGGGCGTTCCTGGGGGCTGCGCCCCCAGACCCCCGTCGGCCCTGAAGGGGCCTCGTCCTCAAACGCCGGACGGGCTGGATTTTGCCGGCCTGGGTCAGCAAGTGCCGGACCGGCTGGATTTGCCGCCGGGGGTGAAAAGGTCCCGGCCGGTGGTGAGATGTGCCGGCCGGAGCTGAAAAGGTCCCGGCCGGCACTGCGAAGGTCCCGATCGGCGTTGTGAAGGTGCCGGCCGGGAACTGGAGTTGTGGGTGCTAGGCCGGGCGCAGCCAGACCGTCGCCAGCGGGGGCAATGTCAGGCGGATGCTCGTCGGGCGGCCGTGCCACGGTTGGGGTTCGGGCTTGATGGGGTCCTGGTTGGTGATGTCGCTGCCGCCGTAGCGGGCTGTGTCGGTGTTGAGGGTTTCGTGCCAGGCGGGGATGTCGTCGGGGGTGCCCAGGCGGTAGTCGTGGCGGACGACGGGGGAGAAGTTGCTGACGGCGAGGAGGGGGGAGCCGTCGGTGTCGTAGCGGAGGAAGGCGAAGACGTTGTCCTCGGAAGCGTCTCCGGTGATCCACTGGAAGCCGGACGGGTTGGTGTCCAGTTGCCACAGGGCCGGGGTGTGGCGGTAGACCGTGTTGAGGTCGCGGACCAGGTCGCGTACGCCTCGGTGGTCGGCTTCGGCGCCGTAGGAGGGGTCCAGGAGCCACCAGTCGGGGCCGTTTGTCTCCGACCACTCCGCGCCCTGGGCGAACTCCTGGCCCATGAAGAGGAGTTGCTTGCCGGGGTGGGACCACATGAAGGCGAGGTAGGCGCGGAGGCTGGCGCGTTGCTGCCACCAGTCGCCGGGCATCTTCGACACCAACGAGCGCTTGCCGTGGACCACTTCGTCGTGGGAGATGGGGAGGACGTAGTTCTCGCTGTAGGCGTAGACCATGGAGAACGTCATCTCGCCGTGGTGGTGCTTGCGGTGGACGGGCTCGTGCGACATGTAGTCGAGCGAGTCGTGCATCCAGCCCATGTTCCACTTCAACCCGAAGCCCAGGCCGCCGAATCCGCCGGGTCCGACATGGTCCGTGGCGCGCGTGACGCCGTCCCAGGCGGTGGACTCCTCGGCGATCGTCACGACACCGGGCACCCTGCGGTACACGGTCGCGTTCATCTCCTGGAGGAAGGCGACGGCGTCGAGGTTCTCCCGGCCGCCGTGCTCGTTCGGGGTCCACTGGCCCGGCTCGCGTGAGTAGTCGAGGTAGAGCATCGAGGCGACCGCGTCCACGCGCAGGCCGTCGATGTGGAACTCCTCGCACCAGTAAACGGCGTTCGCCACAAGGAAGTTGCGGACCTCGCGGCGGCCGAAGTCGAATTCCAGGGTGCCCCAGTCGGGGTGCGCGGCCCGGAGCGGGTCCTCGTGCTCGTACAGGGGGCGGCCGTCGAACTCGGCCAACGCCCAGTCGTCGCGCGGGAAGTGAGCCGGGACCCAGTCCATGAGGACGCCGATACCGGCCTGGTGCAGGGCGTCGACCAGGAACTTGAAGTCGTCGGGGGTGCCGAGGCGGGCGGTCGGGGCGTAGAAGCCGGTGACCTGGTAACCCCACGAGCCGCCGTACGGATGCTCGGCGACCGGCATCATCTCGACGTGGGTGAAACCCAAGTCCTTGACGTAGGCGGGGAGTTGCTCGGCGAGCTGGCGGTATGTCAAACCCGGGCGCCAGGAGGCGAGATGGAGTTCGTAGATGGAGAGGGGCGCTTCGTGGGCGGGGAGTTCGGCGCGCTGGGCGAGCCATTCCTCGTCGTTCCACTCGTAGTGCGAGGCGTGGACGATCGAGGAGGTGGCGGGCGGGATCTCGGTGCGGCGGGCCATCGGGTCGGCGCGCATCGTCTTCGATCCGTCGGGCCGGGTGATCTCGAACTTGTACAGCTCGCCCTCGCCGACGCCGGGCATGAACAGTTCCCAGACACCGGTTCCGCCGAGTGAGCGCAGCGGGGCGCCCGTCCCGTCCCAGAAGTTGAAGCTACCGGCGAGGCGCACGCCTTGAGCGTCCGGCGCCCACACGGTGAACCGGGTGCCGGTGACCCCCTGATGCGTCATCGTCCGCGCCCCGAGCGCCTGCCACAGCTCCTCGTGCCGGCCCTCACCGATCAGGTGGAGATCCAGATCACCGAGCGCGGGGAGGAACCGGTACGCGTCCTCGACCTCCTGCACGGTGCCCTCGTAGGCCACGGCGAGCCGATACTCCGGCACCCCCTGCAGCGGGGCCAGCCCCGAGAAGAACCCGTCCCCGTCGTCGTGCAACTCGGCCTTCAACTGCCCTGCCACGACGGTCACTCCGAGCGCGAACGGCCGAAACACCCGGAACGCGACTCCGCCTGGGACCAGGTGGGCGCCGAGTACGGAGTGGGGGGAGTGGTGGTTTCCGTGGAGGAGGCGGTCGCGGTCTGGGGCGTCCAGGGCGGGGGAGATGGTGATGGTGGGGGGAGTGGGTGGGGTGGGCTGTGTGGCGGACTCCGGGATGTCGGCCGGGGTCGGCAGCGGGGCGGGGGCCTGGGCCGGAGGGGCGGGCGCTGCCGGCGGAGCCGATGGGGTCGTGGGCGTAGTCGGCTTCGGGGCGTCGGCGGAGACCGACGGTATGGGCGTGGTCGGTGCGGTGGCCGGCGTCGGTGGGGTGGTCGGCTCCGAGGTGTCAGCCGCAGTCGTCAGCGGGACCGGCGTCGCAGCTGGAGCGGCGGGCGGGGTCGGGGCGGTGAGTGGGGCCGGCGGCGTGGGCAGGTTCGGCGTCGGCGGCTCGGTCGGCTTCGGGGCGTCTGCCGAGGCCGGTGGCGTGGCCGAAGTCGGTGCGGTGGGCGGGGGCGTGGTCGACTCCGAGGTGTTCGCCGGGACCGGAGGCTGGTTCCGCGCCGGGGCGGTGGTCGGAATCGGGGGCGTGACGGGCTCTGGGGCATCGGCCGGAGTCTGGTCCTGAGCCGATGCGGTTGGCAGCGGTGACGGTGTGGCCGACTCGGTTGCGTCGGTCGGGGCCATCAGCGGCGCCGGGGCCGGAGCGGTGAACGGCGTCGGCGGGGTGGTCGGCTTCGGGGCGTCGGTCGATACCGGCGGTGTGGCCGGAGTCGGAGCGGTCGGCGAGGTGGGCGGTGTGGCCGGCTTCGGCTTCGGGGTATCGGACGGGGCTGGCAGTACCGCCGTGGCCGGTGCGGTCGGAGAGGTGGACGGCGTCGGCGGTGTGGCCGACTTCGGCTCCGAGGTGTCGGCCGGAGTTGGCAGCGCAGCCGGAGCGGTGGGCGAGGTCGAGGACGCGGTCGGCTCCGCGGCCTTGGTCGCCAGCGGCGGCGTGGTCGACTCCGGGGCGGGACCCGATCCCGGAGTGGCACCTGGCTCTGAGGTGGCACCCGGCTCTGAGGCGGGACCCGGTTCCGGGGTGGACGCGATGCCGGAAGTGGCATCAGCCTCCTCCGGTGTGGCAACGCCCTGGTCCGGCGCGGCAGCCACCCCTTCCCGTTCGGCAACCTCCCCGTCCAGCGCGAGAGAAGCCGGCCCGGAATCCATCCCCGAATCCACCCCCGTGTCAGCAGTCACCGTCCGCCGCGTGGACTTCTCGTCCGCCGCGATCGTCTTCCTGGCCAGGCCCTTCTTCGCCGAGTTCTTCTTCCCGGCACCCTTCTTGGTTACGTCCTTCTTCGCTGCGGCCCTCTTCGTCACGGTCTTCCTCGCGCTGCTCGTTTCCGCCACGACGTCTTCTGCCGAGCCCGTCTCCGCCGGGATCTTCGCCGTCACGTTCGTCCTCTTCGCCGTACCCGTCTTCGCGGCGCCCGTCTTCGTCATGGCCTTCTCCGTCGCAGCTCTTGTCGCCGAGGTGTCTTCCGCCGAACCAGTCATCGCCACGGCGTTCTTCTTCGTCGCTTGCTTGGCCGCGGCCTTCTTGAGCACGGCGTTCTTCGCCGCTGCCTTCGTTGCCGCGGCTTTCTTCGTACCGGCGTTCTTCGTCGTCGTCCTCTTGGCGGCGGCCTTTCCGGGCTCGGCCGTTTCAACTGGCGTGTTTTTCGGCGCCGTCCTCTTGGCCGAGGTCTTCCCAGGCTCAGCCTTCTCGGCCGGCGTGCCCTTCTTCGCCGCCTTGGCTCCGGCCTTTCCGGGCGAAGCCGTCTCAGCCGCCGCGTCCTTCGCCGCCGCCCTCTTGGCCCCGATCTTCCCGGTGGCCTTCCCGGGCACAGCCGTCTCAGCCGCCGCCTTCTTCGCCCCTGCCGTCTTCCCGGCGGCGCTCCCCACCCCGACGCCCTTCTTCTTCAGCGCCTTCTTCCCAGCAGCCCCCTTGCCCACAGCCTCCTTGCCCACCGCCCCCTCACCCGCACCCTTCCCCACAGCCCCCGCGACCTTCGTCACGCTGCCGCCCCCGCCCCCCTTCTCCTCAGGAGCCGTCGGCTGCACTGCCGTACCGCTCTTCTCCTCGGCCGGTTTCTTCCTCGGCTTCGGATCAGAACCGTTGGACGGGGGACGCGGGGTCACGGGCGGAGCCTCCTGGGCGGGATGTGGGCGGGGTGGGTCAGATGGTGGCGTCGGGGGCGGGGTTGGCCAGGCGGCGGACCGCCGACAACGGCACCGGGAGCCAGTCGGGGCGATGGCGGGCCTCGTAGAGGACTTCGTAGATCGCCTTGTCCGTCTCGTACGCGCGGAGCAGGACCGGATCCGTACGTGGATCCACCCCCGTCACCTCCGCGTACCCCGAGCAGTACGCCGCCCGGCACATGTCCGCCCACCCAGGCGCCGCCGGTGTCGTCGAGTGGGCCGCGTAGTCGAAGGAACGGAGCATCCCCGCGATGTCCCGCACCGGAGGCTGGGGCATACGGCGTTCCGCGAGGGGCCTGGACGGCTCGCCCTCGAAGTCGATCAGGGACCACTCCCCGGACGGCGAGTGCAGGCACTGGCCCAGGTGCAGGTCGCCGTGGATGCGTTGGGCGGTCCAGGTGTGGCCCTCCGCCGCCAAGTTCGCCAAGGCCGAGAACGCCGAGTGCAGGTCGGGGGCGTACGGGCGAAGGGCGGGGACCGCCTGCGCCGCCGCGTCCAGGCGGTCGGTCATGCCGTTCACCAGCAGGTCCAGCTGCGCGTGGCCCAACGTCATCGTCGGCAGCGCTCGTGCCAAGGCCACGTGGACTTCCGCCGTCGCCCTGCCCAGCGACCTCGCCTCCGCGCCGAAGTCCTCGCCCTTGGACAACTCGCTCAGCGCCAGTTCCCAGCCGTCCGCCGCGCCCTGCACGAACGGTTGGAGGACTCCCAGGACGTACGGCTCGTCGGCGAACTCCGCTCGTAGCCACGCCGTCGGGGCCGGTACCCGGGGGCAGCCCTCCAGCGCCAGGGCCAGCGGGAGTTCCAGGTCGGGGTTGGTGCCGGGGACGATCCTGCGTAGGAGTTTCAGGATGTACGTGTCGCCGTAGACCACCGATGAATTGGACTGTTCGGCCGTCATCAGGCGCGGGGTCAGGCCGGGGCCGATCTCCGGGGCGTCCGGGGCCCGTTCGAAGCGCAGCCCGCCGATGCGGGCCTGGGTGCGCAACGCCTCCAGGAGCACCTCGGCGGGCCGGGGGTCGTACAGGGCCTCGTACACCGTGTGACCGGCGAGCGGGCCCTCCTCCACATGTCCGATCAGCGCGGGCGCGAGCCGGGGTGGCAGCGCCTCGCGCACGCCTATGAGGAGCTGGTAGCAGTCGCCGGGGGCGGGGGACTGGTGGGCGCGGACCAGGAGGTGGTAGAGGCCCAGCGCGCCGTCCAGCGGGAGCAGCTCGGTCGCCGCCACCAGCGTGAAACCCGTGACGGGACGGCCCTTGCCCGCGAACCACCGTTGCCTCGGCAGCCACTCCCGCAGGAGGGGGTCGAGTGACGCGAGGAGGCCCGGACCGGGACCCGGACTGGTCCGGCCGGAGATTGTGACAGTTTCCGCCATGGTGTCACGTTCCTTTCCCCGGGGTGGTCGGGGTGTCACTGTTGCGTGCCCCCGGCGGGGCGGGGGAAACCGAAACCGCCCCGCCCCACCGGGATCCAGCACGGATCCGGCAGCGATCTAGGCGGCTTCCTTGCGGAGCCGGAACCAGTAGAAGCCGTGGCCCGCCAGCGTCAGCAAGTACGGCAGTTCGCCTACGGCCGGAAAGCGCACCCCGCCGAACAGTTCGACCGGATGCCTCCCATTGAACGCCCGCAGGTCCAGTTCCGTCGGCTGCGCGAACCGGGAGAAGTTGTTCACGCACAGGACGAGGTCGTCCTCGTACTCGCGCAGGAACGCGATCACCGCGGGATTCGACGACGGCAGTTCCCGGTACGAGCCAAGGCCGAACGCCAGGTTCTGCTTGCGGATCTCGATCATGCGGCGCGTCCAGTGCAGCAACGACGAGGGCGACGACATCGACGCCTCGACATTGGTGACCTGGTAGCCGTAGACGGGGTCCATGATGGTCGGCAGCGACAGTCGGCCGGGGTCACAGGACGAAAAACCTGCGTTGCGATCCGGTGTCCACTGCATCGGCGTGCGCACGGCGTCGCGGTCGCCGAGCCAGATGTTGTCGCCCATGCCGATCTCGTCGCCGTAGTAGAGGATCGGCGAGCCGGGGAGCGACAGGAGCAGGGCCGTGAACAGCTCGATCTGGTTGCGGTCGTTGTCCAGGAGCGGGGCCAGGCGCCTGCGGATGCCGATGTTGGCGCGCATACGCGGGTCCTTCGCGTACTCCGCCCACATGTAGTCGCGTTCCTCGTCGGTGACCATCTCCAGGGTCAGCTCGTCGTGGTTGCGCAGGAAGATGCCCCACTGGCAACTCGACGGAATCGCCGGGGTCTTGGCGAGGATCTCCGAGACCGGGTAGCGGGACTCCCGGCGGACCGCCATGAAGATGCGCGGCATCACCGGGAAGTGGAATGCCATGTGGCACTCGTCCCCGCCGCTCTGGAAGTCGCCGAAGTAGTCGACGACGTCCTCGGGCCACTGGTTCGCCTCCGCCAGCACCACCGTGTCGGGGTACTGCGCGTCGATCTCCTTCCGCACCCGACGGAGGAACTCGTGGGTTGCCGGAAGGTTTTCGCAGTTGGTGCCCTCGGCCGCGAACAGGTACGGGACCGCGTCCAGACGGAAGCCGTCGATGCCCAGGTCCAGCCAGAACTTCAGCGCCGAGATGATCTCTTCCTGCACGGCCGGGTTCTCGTAGTTGAGGTCCGGCTGGTGGGAGAAGAAGCGGTGCCAGAAGTACTGCTTGCGGACGGGGTCGAAGGTCCAGTTGGAGGCTTCGGTGTCGACGAAGATGATGCGGGCGTCGGGGTACTGCTTGTCGTCGTCGGCCCACATGTAGTAGTCGCCGTACGGCCCGTCGGGGTCTTTGCGGGACTCCTGGAACCACGGGTGCTGGTCGCTGGTGTGGTTCATGACGAAGTCGATGATGACGCGCATGCCGCGTTGGTGGGCGGAGTCCACGAACTCCACGAAGTCCGCGAGGTCGCCGAACTCGGGGAGTACGGCGGTGTAGTCCGAGACGTCGTAACCACCGTCGCGCAAGGGTGACTTGAAGAACGGTGGCAGCCAGAGGCAGTCGACGCCGAGCCACTGGAGGTAGTCGAGTTTGGCGGTGATGCCCTTCAGATCACCGATGCCGTCGCCGTTGCTGTCCTGGAAGGAGCGGACCAGGACCTCGTAGAAGACGGCACGTTTGAACCACTCGGGGTCCCGGTCCTTGGCGGGAGTGTCCTCGAAGGTGTCCGGGACGGGCTCGTTGACGATCATATTGTGGGTGACCCTCCGATCTGCGGGGACGGTCGCAGGACGGTGAGGATGTGTGCGGGCCGGTTACCCGGTTCCAGGCGCACATAGTTGGCCCTGCCCCAGTGATAGGTCTCACCGGTGAGCTCGTCGCGCACCGGTACCGACTCGTGCCATTCCAGGCCGAGTTGCGGCATGTCCAACGAGACCGTGGCCTCCTGGGTGTGGTGCGGGTCGAGGTTGACGACCACCAGAACCGTGTTCGAACCGTTCCGCTTCGAGTACGCGATCACCGCCTCCTGATCCGTGTGATGGAAGTGGAGGTCACGCAGCTGCCGCAACGCCGGGCTGCGGCGCCGGATGTCGTTCAACTTGCCCAGCAATGGCGCGATGCTACGTCCTTCCCGCTCGGCCGACACCCAGTCGCGGGGACGGAGTTGGTACTTCTCGGAGTCCAGATACTCCTCGCTGCCGGGCCGCAACGGTGTGTTCTCGCACAACTCATACCCGCTGTACACCCCCCAGGTGGGAGAGAGGGTCGCCGCCAGTACCGCGCGCAGTTCGAAGGCCGGGCGGCCGCCCTCCTGGAGGAACTCGTGCAGGATGTCCGGGGTGTTCACGAAGAAGTTCGGCCGCATGTAGGCAGCCGCTTCGCCCGACAACTCGCTGAGGTACTCGGTGAGTTCCTCCTTCGTGTTGCGCCAGGTGAAGTAGGTGTACGACTGCTGGAACCCGACCTGCGCGAGGGTGGCCATCATCGCGGGACGGGTGAACGCCTCCGCCAGGAAGATCACGTCCGGGTCGGTGCCGTTGATCTCGGCGATGACCCGGTCCCAGAACACGACCGGCTTGGTGTGCGGGTTGTCGACGCGGAAGATCCGCACCCCGTGGTCCATCCAGTGCCGCAGCACCCGCACGGTCTCCGCGATCAGGCCGTCCATGTCCCGGTCGAAGGCGATCGGGTAGATGTCCTGGTACTTCTTCGGCGGGTTCTCCGCGTACGCGATCGTCCCGTCGGGACGGTGGTGGAACCACTCCGGGTGCTTCTCCACCCACGGGTGGTCCGGCGAGCACTGGAGCGCGAAGTCCAGCGCGATCTCCATGCCCAGCTCGGCGGCCCGCGCGACGAACGCGTCGAAGTCCTCCAGCGTGCCCAGCTGCGGATGGATCGCGTCGTGCCCGCCCTCCGGCGAGCCGATCGCCCACGGGACCCCGACGTCCTCGCGCCCCGCGGACAGGGTGTTGTTCGGGCCCTTGCGGAAGGTGCTCCCGATCGGGTGGATCGGCGGCAGGTAGACGACGTCGAAGCCCATCGCCGCGATGCCCGCCAGCCGTTTCGCCGCCGTACGGAACGTGCCGTGGGGCTGGGCCGGATTGCCCTCGGAGCGGGGGAAGAACTCGTACCAGGCGCCGTAGAGGGCCCGCTCCCGCTCGACGAGCAGCGGCCTCGGCTCGGAGGTCGTGACCAGTTCCCGCAGCGGATACCGGGCCAGTACCCCGTCCACCTCGGGTGTCAGGGCGGCGGCGAGGCGGGACGCGGGTGGGCGGGTCTCGTCGCGGAGGGCGGTGACGGCGGTGCGGAGGACGGGGCGGAGGCCCTTGCCCTTCGGTACGCCGGGGATGGCGCGTTCGTAGAGGCGCGCGCCCTCCTCCAGGACCAGTTCCGTGTCCATGCCGGCCGGGATCTTGATCTGGGCGTGGTGGCGCCAGGTGGCGACCGGGTCGCTCCAGGCCTCCACGGTGTAGGTCCACCGGCCCGGTTCGCCGGGTGTGACCGTGGCGCCCCAGCGGTCGGTGCCCGGGGCGAGCTCCCGCATCGGGGTCCAGGGGCCTGGGCGGCCCTCCGGGTCGTAGAGGACCGCGTTGGCGGCGACCGCGTCGTGGCCCTCGCGGAAGACGATGGCCGAGACCTCGAACGCCTCGCCGGTGACCGCCTTGGCGGGCCGGTGGCCGTGCTGGACGACCGGCCGGACATCGAGGACGGGGATGCGTCCGATGCCGGGAGGTGTGCCGTCCGCGGAGGGTGGCTCCGGGGCGGGTGGTGCCGTGCCGGCGGGGCGCACGGGGGGCGTGGCCGTGCCGGGTGTCGGGGGTGGTGACGAGTGGTGCGTGGCGGGCATGACCGCTCCTGTCCGCGTCAACGTGGGTGTGGGCGGATGGATGTGGGGAGGTGGGTCCTGCGAAGAAGATCCCGTGGTCCGCTGGGGGGCGTACCGGTGGAGCCTTCCCACCCTATTCGGGTTGGCAATCCGGCAGGTTGCCAACTACTTACGCGCAGATCTCCACAGAAAGATCCGGCCCCGTCCAGGGCGAACGGGGCCGGAGCCGTCACTCCCGCACTACGACCGCGGTACTTGCAGAAGTTTGTCCGGTGAACCGAGCCCGGCGCCGGACACCTTCCCGGAAACCGCCCCCGTGACGAGTGCCCTGGACACCTGTGCCGGTGTGGCACGCGGGTGGCCGGCGAGATAGACCGCCGCCGCGCCGGCCGCGTGCGGGGACGCCATCGACGTACCGGAGAAGGTCGCCTTCGCCGTGTCGCTCGTGTACGACGCGGAGGTGATCGCGACACCCGGGGCGAACAGGTCGACGGCCGGACCGATGTTCGAGAAGGCGGCCCGTGCGTCGTTCCGGTCGGTGGCGCCGACCGTGATGGCCTCCTTCACGTCCGCGGGGGAGTACAGGCCGGCCTGCAGCCCGTCGTTGCCCGCCGCGACCGTGTACGTGACACCGGAGGCGATCGAATTGCGTACGGCCGCGTCCAGCTGGGCGTTGTGGTAGCCGCCCAGGCTGAGATTGGCGACCGCCGGTTTGTGCGCGTGCTGGGTGACCCAGTCGATGCCCGCGATGACCTGCGAGGTCGTACCGGCTCCCGCGTTGTCCAGCACCCGTACGCCGACGACCTTGGCCTTCTTGGCGACGCCGTACGTGGTGCCGGCGATCGTGCCGGCCACATGGGTGCCGTGGCCGTTGCCGTCCTGGGCGGTGGTGTCGTTGTCGACGAAGTCCCAGCCGTAGCTCGCCCGGCCGCCGAAGTCCTTGTGGGTGATCCGGATGCCGGTGTCGATCACGTACACCGTCACGCCGCTGCCCCCGGACGTCGGCGAGGTGTAGCTCTTGTTCAGCGGCAGGCTCGGCTGGTCGAGCCGGTCCAGGCCCCAGGACGGCGGGTTGCGCTGAACACGGTTGGCGGCGCTACGGCCGCTGCTGTCCAGGGTGATCCGGGTGTCCTGGGTGACGGAGACGACCTGCGCGTCCGCCGCGAGGCGCCTCGCCTGTCTCTCGTTCGCCTCGATGGCGTAGCCGTTGAGGGCCGTGCCGTAGGTGTGGCTTATTTTCGCTCCGTACTTCGCGGCCAGGTCTTTTCCGGCGGCCGACGGAGCCTTTGTTCCCCCCTTGAGCGTCACCAGGTAGCTACCGCTGACGGAGCCGGGTTCACCGGCGCCGAGTATGGTCCCCTCCGGTGCGGCGTGCGCGGGCAGGGTGATGGCCGAAAGCACCACGACTGTGGTGACCGCGGTCAGACCCCCCGCCCGGCGCAGACGCCGCGTGCGCGTCCGTGCCATGTCGAGTTTCCCCTCCTTCAACTCTCCACTGCGCAGCCTCTCGTGAGGCGCGAAGCACCACAAGGGCGCACGAGGGCGCCTTTTCAGTACATGCCGGTTCAACTTCTTCAGTACAGGTCGGCAATGACCAGCCCGTGAGGCGCTGCCTTTTCGACGCAGGCCGGCATTCTCAGCCCGTCCGGCGTTTGAGGACGAGGCCGTTCAGGCCG
>NZ_BARF01000068.1 GCF_000367365.1 Streptomyces prunicolor NBRC 13075
CGGAGCCCCCAGCGGCACCCACCCCAACACCGGGCACCCACGCAACGGAACACTCAGCGCACCCCCTTCTCCCGCTCCTCCACAACGGAGTTGTACGCAGCCACCTGCGCCCGCCGAGCCGTCCGCTCCACCGGCCGCAACGCCTCAGCCCGCGCCCCCATCTCGGACGCGCTCACCGCACCCCCGGGCCCGTTCTCGTACGCCACGGACACCAACAACCCCACCCGCTGCGCAAGCTCCAGCACCCGCACCGCCCGCGGCGGATATCCCGGCGCCAACACCTCCCGCCCCCGCTCCGCCCGCGCCCGATACGCGTCGACCGCGGCCTCGGCCACCGGCCCGGACCCGGCGACATCGAGCCGCGACAACACCGCCGTCGCATCCCGCAGCGCCTCCGCCAGCTCCCGCTCGGCCTCCCCGAGCGAGGGCACATCGGCGGGCGGCGCCTCCCGCACCGGCAGGCAGTGCCACACGACCTCGACATGGACGTCACCGGCGGGACCGGCCTCGTACACCTCGGGAACGAGGCCGAGCGCGACGCCGTAGCAGATCACCGCCTCCTCGGCCTCCAGGGCGCGGGCGTTGAAGTCGGGTGGGCCGCTGAGCCCCAGGGGGTGTCCCGAGGTGGGCAGGGCCACCCGCAGGCCGGTCGCCCCGAGGGTGCGCAGCCGTCCCAGTGCGAGGGTGAGTCCGACGGGTGCCGACTCGCCCGGCAGCCCCTCCACCCGGTGCACGGCGTCCTCGCCCACGATGGCGAGCACAGCGTCGTCCGGCGAGACAAGTCCGGCCAACAGGGCATTTCCCCAGGCGGCGAGGCGCCCTGAGCGTGGTTCCGAAAGCATGGCGTCCACCCTAAGGACAGGACCGATGGAATGGACCGCCCGGCCGGTGGCGTAGATTTCTTCGAGGGCTGCGCCTACCGGCGCACGCGACAGCCGAGACAGGCCGACGATGCAATGGGAGACAGCGCGCTCATGAGCGATGTTCTGGAGCTGGAGGACGTAACCGTGGTTCGGGAGGGCCGGGCTCTGGTGGACCAGGTCTCCTGGTCGGTCAAGGAGGGCGAGCGCTGGGTCATCCTCGGCCCGAACGGCGCCGGCAAGACCACGCTCCTGAACGTCGCGTCCAGCTACCTCTTCCCCAGCAGCGGCACCGCCACCATCCTCGGCGAGACCCTCGGCAAGGTCGACGTCTTCGAACTGCGCCCCCGCATCGGCGTCGCCGGCATCGCCATGGCCGAGAAGCTCCCCAAGCGCCAGACCGTCCTGCAGACCGTCCTGACCGCCGCCTACGGCATGACCGCCGGGTGGAACGAGGACTACGAGGACATCGACGAGCAGCGCGCCCGCGCCTTCCTCGACCGCCTCGGCATGAGCGACTACCTGGACCGCAAGTTCGGCACGCTCTCCGAGGGCGAGCGCAAGCGCACCCTCATCGCCCGCGCCCTGATGACCGACCCCGAGCTGCTCCTCCTCGACGAGCCCGCCGCCGGCCTCGACCTCGGTGGCCGCGAGGACCTCGTACGCCGCCTCGGCCGCCTCGCCCGCGACCCGATCGCCCCCTCCATGATCATGGTCACGCACCACGTCGAGGAGATCGCCCCCGGCTTCACCCACGTCCTGATGATCCGTCAGGGCAAGGTCCTCGCCGCGGGCCCGCTGGAGCTCGAACTCACCGCCCGCAACCTGTCGTTGTGCTTCGGCCTTCCGCTCCTCGTCGAGCAGGTCGGCGACCGCTGGACCGCACACGGTCTCCCCATGGCCTGAACTGCCTTGTAAGAAGCGGGTGTAGGGACATATGCGCCCTGTCCGTGACGGGACCCGCAGCCCTACCATTGACCATGTGAACGACATCGACGCATGGGTGTGGTGGCTCATCGGCGCGGCAGCACTCGGGATCCCCCTCGTGGTGACCGCGATGCCGGAATTCGGCATGTTCGGCGTGGGCGCCGTCGCCGCCGCGGTGACCGCCGGGATCGGCGGGGGCGTCGTCGTCCAGGTCCTCGTCTTCGTCGTCGTCTCGGTCGCCCTCATCGCGGTCGTACGACCCATCGCGACCCGGCACCGCGCGACGCTGCCCCAACTCGCCACGGGCATCGATGCCTTGAGGGGCAAACGGGCCGTCGTCCTGGAGCGCGTCGACAGTTCCGGCGGCGGCCGGATCAAGCTGGCCGGAGAGATCTGGTCGGCCCGCTCGCTCGACACCGACCGCGCCTACGAACCGGGCCAGGAGGTGGACGTCGTGGAGATCGAGGGAGCCACCGCGATCGTCATCTGACCTCGCAGGACTCAACCGACGATCTCGCAGGACACGACTGATGACCTGCCAGGTCTCAACTGAACCGAACAGCACACGAGTTGCGTGACGGTCTGACAGACTCGACCAGCAAGATCTTCAACAACCATAAGATCTTCCGAAAGCGCCGAGGCGGAGAAGGGTACGGGGAGCACGATGGAACCGGTCATCATCGTCTTGATCATCCTGGTGGTGTTGGTCTTCATCGCTTTGATCAAGACGATCCAGGTCATCCCGCAGGCAAGTGCCGCGATCGTGGAGCGATTCGGTCGCTACACACGGACACTCAACGCGGGACTCAACATCGTCGTCCCGTTCATCGACACGATCCGCAACCGCATCGACCTGCGCGAACAGGTCGTACCGTTCCCGCCGCAGCCGGTGATCACCCAGGACAACCTGGTCGTCAACATCGACACGGTCATCTACTACCAGGTGACGGACGCGCGGGCCGCGACCTACGAAGTGGCCAGCTACATCCAGGCAATTGAGCAGCTCACGGTCACCACGCTCCGCAACATCATCGGCGGCATGGACCTGGAGCGGACCCTGACCTCCCGCGAGGAGATCAACGCGGCCCTGCGCGGAGTCCTCGACGAGGCGACGGGCAAGTGGGGTATCCGGGTAAACCGCGTCGAACTCAAGGCAATTGAGCCCCCCACCTCCATCCAGGACTCGATGGAGAAGCAGATGCGCGCCGACCGAGACAAGCGCGCAGCGATCCTCACCGCGGAGGGCACGCGCCAGGCCGCCATCCTCACCGCCGAAGGTGAGAAGCAGTCCCAGATCCTGCGCGCCGAAGGTGAGGCCAAGGCCGCGGCCCTGCGCGCCGAGGGTGAAGCGCAGGCCGTCCGTACGGTCTTCGAGGCGATCCACGCGGGCGACGCCGACCAGAAGCTCCTCTCCTACCAGTACCTCCAGATGCTCCCGAAGATCGCCGAAGGCGACGCCAACAAGCTCTGGATCGTCCCCAGCGAGATCGGCGACGCCCTCAAGGGCCTCTCCGGCGCGATGGGCAACATGGGCCCGTTCGGCGGCGGTTCGGGCGGCGGCGGAGGCAACTCCGGCAACTCGGACGGCAATTCGGAACGCCGAGAGAAGCCGTCCATCGACTGACAAGCCTGTTCTACGACACTGGGGCCCACCTCCTAGGAGGTGGGCCCCAGTTCAGTTCACATGCCCTACGCAGCCGGCTGAACCAGCCACTCCGGCAAGGCATCGAAGTCCTCGGTCCCCAGCGCCAACAGCATCGCGTCAGCGGGCGTCGGCTCGAACGGCAGCCGCAGCAACGGCATCCCCGCCTGCTCCGGAGTCCGCGCCGCCTTGCGGTGGTTGTCCTCCGCGCACGAAGCCACCGTATTCAGCCAGGAGTCCTGACCGCCCTGCGCCCTCGGCACCACGTGGTCGACCGTCGTCGCCCGCCTGCCGCAGTACGCGCACCGGTGCCGGTCCCGGACCAGCACACCGCGCCTCGACCACGGAGCTTGTCTTCGGAACGGCACCCTGACATACCTGCACAGCCGGATCACCCGGGGGACCGGTATATCGACCTCGGCTCCGCGCATCCGCAGTTCGGGGTGGGCCTGCTCGACGACAGCCTTGTCCTGCAGCACCAGAACGACGGCTCGATTCAACGACACCGTCGACAGCGGCTCGAAGCTCGCGTTCAGCACCAGCGTGTCCCGCATCCAGCCCACCTCCCATGTGCAACCGGCCCACCGCACGGCGGGCTTGGATCAACTCTGGCCGGGCACGCCGAGATGGACAACGCAATAAAAAATGCCCGCCCCTGATCAATTCCAAGACCAGAGGCGGGCAAACGTTCTATGAACGTCAGTCTTCGGCGGGCGCTTCGTACTCACCGATCAGCTGGGCACGCGCCAGCGTGTGGAACCGCAGGTTGAAACCGACGACCGCCGGAGAAACGTCCGAGTCCGGACCAAGTTTCTCCGCATCCACGGCGTACACCGTGAACACATAACGGTGCGACCCGTCCCCGGGCGGCGGCGCGGCACCGCCGAAGTCCTTCGACCCGTAGTCGTTGCGCACCTGTACGGCGCTCTCCGGCAGCCCCTCGAACTTGCCGCTGCCCGCACCCTCCGGCAGCTCGGTCACCGAGACCGGGATGTCGAACACGGTCCAGTGCCAGAACCCGCTCCCCGTAGGGGCGTCCGGGTCGTAGCAGGTCACGGCGAAACTCTTGGTCTCGGGCGGGAAGCCCTCCCACCGCAGCTGCGGCGAGGTGTTGCCGGCCGCGTAGACCTGAGCGTCCTTGAGCGTGACACCCGGCTCGACGTCCTCGCTCGTCACCGTGAACGACGGCACAGGCGGGTGGAAGTCATGGGGGAGCGGCCGCCGCTTGAGCTCGGTCACCTCGGTACCTCCTGATCGATTTGTTCAGTGGACACCGAGCCTAGAACCAGTTGCGCTTGCTGCCGACCTCCGACAGCCACTGATTGAGGTACGCCGCCCAGTCCGTCCCCTGGAAGTCGTGCAGACCGACCTGGAAGGACCGGAAGGTGTCACTGCCCTCGCTGAACAGGCCCGGCTTCTTGTCCATCTCCAGGATGACGTCCATCGCGTTCTCATCGGCCACGAAGCTCAGCTCGACCTGGTTCAGCCCGCGGTACTGCGACGGCGGCTGGAACTCGATCTCCTGGTAGAACGGCAGCTTCTGTCGCGTCCCCCGGATGTGACCGCGCTCCATGTCCGCGTTCTTGAAGCGGAAGCCCAGCCGGATGAAGGCGTCCAGGATCGCCTTCTGCGCCGGCAGCGGGTGCACGCTGACCGGGTCGAGGTCACTGGAGTCGACGGCCCGCGCGATCGCCAGCTCGGTGCTCACCCCGATGTGCATCCCGCGCAGCGGCTGGCCGTCGATCATCGTGACCGGCGTCTCCCAGGGGATCTCCAGCCCGAACGGCACGTTGTGCGCGGCACCCGCCTGCAACTCGAAGGCACCGCCCAGCCGCACCTTCGTGAACTCGATGTCCTGCTTGTACTCCTGGTCACCGCTCTCGACCTCGACCTTGGCCTGCAGTCCGACCGAGAGCCCCTGGATCTCCTGGGCGACGGACCCGCCCTGGATCCGCACCTCGCCCTGGACGACCCCGCCCGGAACGACGTTGACCTCGGTCAGCACCGTCTCCACCGAAGCCCCGCCGGCCCCCAGGCTCGCGAGCAGCTTCTTGAACGCCATGACTCTCCCTTTACGTATGGACCCTTGATCCCTACAAACGCGATCCGACCGCGCCCGGTTCCGCGCCACACCCTGGCAAGCGGACGGAACCTTGACCACCCCTTGGCACAAACGCGCCTGGACTACGCTCGGACGCCATGATCGCGCCCCCGGACCGTATGCCACTCCCCAGAGAGTTCTTCGACCGCCCTGTACTGGAGGTCGCTCCCGACCTCCTGGGCCGCATCGTCGTCCGTACGACCCCCGACGGCCCGATCGTCCTGCGCATCACAGAGGTCGAGGCCTACGACGGCGGCAACGACCCCGCGTCCCACGCATATCGGGGTCCGACCGCCCGCAACGGCGTGATGTTCGGTCCGCCTGGGTACGTGTACGTCTACTTCACCTACGGCATGTGGCACTGCATGAACCTGGTGTGCGGTCCGGAGGGCACGGCAAGAGGGGTCCTGCTCCGCGCCGGCGAGATCGTCGAGGGCGCCGAACTCGCGCGCAAACGTCGACTCTCGGCCCGAAATGACAAAGAACTGGCCAAAGGCCCCGCCCGCCTGGCCACCGCCCTGGACGTAGACCGCTCCCTGGACGGCACGGACGCGTGCACCACGGGCGAGACACCCTTGAGAATGCTGGCCGGTACACCCGTCCCCTCCCATCAGGTAAGCAACGGTCCCCGCACCGGAGTGTCCGGCGAGGGCGCCGTCCACCCATGGCGGTTTTGGATCACCAACGACCCCACGGTTAGCCCGTATCGGGCTCATACGCCGCGACGTCGGCCAAGTTGACGCGTCTTGGCGGGGTGCGTAATGTAGCCCGAGCCGCTTGACCCGGGTACGGCATTCGCCAGCAGCCGGAAGCGGCCAACCCACTACCTACGACTCCCTCTCAGCAGGGGCGCATTCAGCATGCCCGCATGCCTGAATTCGAACTTGCGGAACTCGATTATGAGCTGGCGAGGGAATCGGCTAACGTAGTGAATGTCGAAAGGCCGACAGGCGAAAGCCCAAAGCCCTTGACAATCCCAACCGACAGGGAATCGGGACCGGAAACGGTCTGATAGAGTCGGAAACGCAAGACCGAAGGGAAAAGCCCGGAGGAAAGCCCGAGAGGGTGAGTACAAAGGAAGCGTCCGTTCCTTGAGAACTCAACAGCGTGCCAAAAATCAACGCCAGATATGTTGATACCCCGTCTCCAACTCATCATCTGATGGTTGGGGCGAGGTTCCTTTGAAGAAAACATACAGCGAGGACGCTGTGAACGGTCGGGCTTATTCCGCCTGACTGTTCCGCTCTCGTGTATGCGGTCCCGCAGTCTTTAATTAGACGCAGTCGGG
>NZ_BARF01000067.1 GCF_000367365.1 Streptomyces prunicolor NBRC 13075
GGGGGCGCTGCATCCATTAGCGGCTCCGCCGCGGGAGCCAGGACCTCACCCGCATCCCAAGCCGCACACGACAACGCACCAGCACTACGCGCCAGCGCAAGCAACCCCTCAAGATCACACCCGGCGACCACCTGCGCCCCCATGGCCGCAACGGCCTCCACCGCAGCCGCCTGCCGCTCAGCAACCGGCACCAACCCCAAATGCCGAGAAGGCGTATCCACCTGAGGCGCCCGCCGCAACACCCCCAGCACAGGCACACCCGCCGAGTCCAACGCCTCCCGCAGCAAAGCCTCATGCCGGTCGGACGCCACCTTGTTCAGGATCACGCCCCCGACCCGAACCTCCGGATCCCAGGAAGCAAACCCATGCACCAACGCCGCAACGGACCGTGACTGCGAAGACGCGTCGACGACCAGCACAACAGGCGCCCGCAGCAACTTCGCCACATGCGCCGTGGACGCCAACTCCCCTTCCCCCGCAGCCCCGTCGTACATCCCCATCACACCCTCGACAACAGCGAGATCACACCCGCGAGCACCGTGCGCGAACAGCGGCCCGACCAACTCCGGCCCGCACAGATACGCGTCGAGGTTCCGCCCCACCCGCCCGGTGGCAAGCGCGTGATACCCGGGATCGATGTAGTCCGGCCCGACCTTGTGCGGAGACACGGCAAGCCCCCGCGAGGCGAACGCGGCCATCAACCCCGTAGCAACGGTGGTCTTGCCACTACCGGAAGACGGCGCGGCAACAACCAACCGAGGAACGGAGACCAAGGAAGCCGAGGAAGCCGAGGAAGCCGAGGAAGCCGAGGAAGCCGAGGAAGACGAGAAGGACAAGGAGGACGAGGAAGTCACGACAGATTCACCACTCGATACCCCGCTGACCCTTCTGCCCGGCGTCCATAGGGTGCTTGACCTTGGACATGTCGGTGACGAGGTCGGCGTACTCGACGAGCTTCTCGGGCGCGTTCCGCCCGGTGATCACAACGTGCTGGTTGCCGGGCCGATCCCGCAGCACGGAGACGACCTCATCGACATCGACCCATCCCCAGTGCATCGGATAGGCGAACTCGTCCAGCACGTACAACTTGTAGGTCTCGGCGGCAAGATCCCGCTTGACCTGCTCCCAGCCCTCCCGCGCCTTCTCCTCGTTGTCCATCTGGGAGTCGCGCTGAACCCACGACCACCCCTCACCCATCTTGTGCCAGTCGACGGACCCGCCCTCACCGGAAGCCCCCAGCACCCGAAGGGCGTTCTCCTCCCCGACCTTCCACTTCGCCGACTTGACGAACTGGAACACCCCGATCGGCCACCCCTGATTCCAGGCACGCAAGGCGAGCCCGAAAGCAGCGGTCGACTTGCCTTTCCCAACTCCCGTATGCACAACGACAAGTGGCCGATTACGGCGCTGACGGGTCGTCAGGCCGTCGTCCGGTACGACACTCGGCTGCCCCTGCGGCATTACGCGGCCCTCCTCTGTACGTCCTTCACGAGCCCGGCGATCGAGTCCGCCCGCAACTCGTCCAACGTCACCGCCGTACCCTCCAGTTCACCGGCCAACTGCCCGGCCAGCCCGAGCCGTACGGGCCCCGACTCGCAGTCCACGACCACGGAGGCGACCCCGTCGGCGGCGAACAACCGAGCCGCCCGCCCGGCCAGCGCGACCGGCTCGGGCCCACCGGTGGCCCGCCCATCGGTCACCACGACCACCAACGCCCGCCGAGCCGGATCCCGCAACCGCTCCACCCGCAGCACGTCATGCGCCTTGAGCAGCCCGGCCGCGAGCGGCGTACGCCCCCCGGTCGGCAACGACTCCAGCCGTACGGCGGCGGCGTCCACGGAGGAAGTCGGCGGCAGGGCAACATCGGCGGCCGAACCCCGGAAGGTCACCAGCCCCACCTTGTCCCGCCGTTGATACGCATCGAGCAGCAACGACAGCACAGCCCCCTTCACCGCACTCATCCGCTGCCGCGCCGCCATCGACCCGGAGGCATCCACGACGAACAGCACGAGGTTGCCCTCACGCCCTTCCCGTGTCGCCTGCCGCAGATCGTCCCGCCGCACGACCAGCCCACGCCCGGCCCGCCCGCGCGCCAGCTGATGCGGTGCCGCAGCCTGCACGGTCGCCGCCAAGTGCAGCTTGGTGAGCGCCCCTTGGGGCCGCCGGGCCCCGGTGGTCCGCCCGTGCTCGGTCCGCGCCCGCGAACGCCGCCCGGCGGCACCCTCGCCGAGACCCGGCACGCTCAACACCTTGGTCCGGAAGGGCTCGGAGGCGCGTACGGGCTGCTGCTCACCGGAACCGGAAGGCTGCGGCTCCCCGCCTTCGCCGGCCTCGGGCTGCGCGGCCGTGTCACCGCCCTGGGGACCGTCCGAGTCGTCCTCGGGCGACTGCCCACCGCCGCCACCCGGACCGTCGGGACCATCCGGCCCCGGATCGTCGTCCTCGGGCCCCTGCGTCGGCTCCTGTTCCTGCGTCTGCTCCTGCTCCGCGAACTCCTCCAACGTCTCGTCGAGCTTGTTCTCGTCAAGTCCCGGCGCGTCGAAGGGATTTCGCCGCCGCCGGTGCGGCAGCGCGAGCAACGCGGCCTGCCGTACGTCCTCGGCGAGCACATCGGTCCGCCCGGCCCACGCGGCCAGTGCGGTCGCCGTACGGGCCATCACGATGTCGGCCCGCATGCCGTCCACCTCGAAGGCGGCACAGGTCGCCGCGATCTGCCGCAGCGCCCCGTCGCCCAGCCGCACGGACGGCAACAGCGCACGCGCGGCGATGATGCGCGCCCGTACGGAGGACTCCTCGTCCGCCCAGCGCGCGGTGAAGGCGGCCGGTTCGTCGTCGTAGGCGAGCCTGCGCCGTACGACCTCCACCCGCTGGTCGGGTTCCCGCGAGGCCGCGACCTCCACGGTCAGCCCGAATCGGTCGAGCAACTGCGGTCGCAGTTCGCCCTCTTCGGGGTTCATGGTGCCGACGAGCAGGAAGCGGGCGGCGTGCCGGACGGAGACGCCTTCGCGTTCGACGTACGACGCGCCCATCGCCGCCGCGTCCAACAGCAGGTCGACCAGATGGTCGTGGAGGAGGTTGACCTCGTCGACGTACAGGATTCCCCGGTGCGCGTCGGCGAGCAGGCCCGGTTCGAAAGCCTTGACGCCCTCGGCGAGTGCCCGCTCGATGTCGAGGGCGCCGACGAGCCGGTCCTCGGAGGCGCCGACCGGCAACTCGACCATGCGAGCGGGGCGTTGGACCCCGGGTCCGGTCTCGTGCGGCCCGTCCGGGCAGGCCGGGTCGGGGGAGGAGGGATCGCAGGAGAAGCGGCAGCCGGGCACGACGGCGACCTCCGGCAGCAGCGCCGAAAGCGCGCGCACGGCCGTCGACTTGGCGGTGCCCTTCTCGCCGCGCACCAGCACACCGCCGACCGCCGGCGACACGGCGTTCAGCAGCAGCGCGAGCCGCAGATCGTCCTGGCCGACAACGGCCGTGAACGGAAAGGGAGTTGTCACTGGTCGTCGCCCTCCAGGTCGCCTTCGAGCTCCAGGTAGGTGGCCCGCAGTCGTTCCAGCGTGTCCGCGTCCGGCTCGGCCCACAGGCCACGCTCGGCCGCTTCGAGCAGCCGCTCGGTGATGCCGCGCAGCGCCCATGGGTTGGACTTCTTCATGAAGTCCCGGTTCTCCGGGTCGAAGACGTACTCCGCGCTGAGCTTCTCGTACATCCAGTCGTCGACGACCCCGGCCGTAGCGTCGTAGCCGAAGAGGTAGTCGACGGTCGCCGCCATCTCGAAGGCGCCCTTGTATCCGTGCCGTCGCATCGCCGCCATCCAGCGGGGGTTGACGACCCGCGCCCGGAAGACCCGGTGCGTCTCCTCGCCCAGCGTGCGCGTCTTCACCTGGTCCGGTGTCGCCGAGTCACCCACGTACGCCTCGGGGCTGGTGCCCGTCAGGTGGCGGACCATGGCGACCATGCCGCCGTGGTACTGGAAGTAGTCGTCCGCGTCGACGAGATCGTGCTCGCGGGTGTCAACGTTCTTGGCGGCTACGGCAATTCGCTTGAACGCGGTCTCCATATCGCCCCGCGCCGCCCGCCCGTCGAGCCCACGCCCGTAGGCGTACCCGCCCCACACCGCGTACACCTCGGCCAGGTCGGCATCCGAACGCCAGTTGCGCGCGTCGATCAGCGGCAGCAGACCGGCGCCGTACGCCCCCGGCTTGGAGCCGAAGATGCGGGCCGTGGCCCGGCGTCGGTCGCCGTGTTCGGCGGTGTCCTCGTCGGCGTGCTTGCGGACGTAGTTGGACTCGGGCGGCTCCTCCAGTTCGGCCACCGCCCGCACCGCGTCGTCGATCAATCCGACGACGTGCGGGAACGCGTCCCGGAAGAAGCCGGAGATGCGCACCGTGACGTCGATGCGCGGCCGGCCCAACTCCGTGACGGGCACGATCTCGAAGCCGGTCACCCGGCGCGAGGCGTCGTCCCAGACGGGACGGCAGCCCAGCAGCGCGAGGATCTCGGCGATGTCGTCACCCTGGGTGCGCATCGCCGACGTACCCCACACCGTGAGCCCGACGGACTGGGGGAACTCGCCGTTGTCCTGGAGGTAGCGCTGCACGAGCGAGTCGGCCAGGGCCTGCCCGACCTCCCAACTCAGCCTGGACGGAATGGCCTTGGGGTCGACGGAGTAGAAGTTCCGGCCGGTCGGCAGGACGTTGACCAGACCGCGGGTCGGGGAGCCCGACGGACCCGCCGGGACGTAGCCGCCGTTGAGCGCGAGCAGGATGTGGTCGATCTCGTCGGTCGTGCGGGCGAGTCGGGGTACGACCTCGACGCAGGCGAACTCCAACACCGCGACGGCGTCCGGGAGTTCGGTGCCGATGACGGCGCGGACGAGCGCGGGGACGGCCGTGACCTCCCACTCCTGGGACTCCATGCCCTCGGCGAACCGGCGGCACAGCTGCTCCAGCAGATCGATCGCGTCGGCGGCGGAACGGGCCGGCCCGTCGACCAGCTCGCTCAGCTCCACCGGCACCTTCACCGGCGCCCCCGGCTCGGCCAGCAACTCCTTCTCCACCAGGCCGAAATGCTCGGCCAGCGCGGCCCGCAGACCCGGCAGCGCGTTCGCCTTACCGCCCCACACCTGCGAGGCGCGCAGCACCGCGAGCACGAGGTTCACGCGCGCCTCGCCGACCGGACCGCCGCCGAGGATGTGCAGTCCGTCGCGGATCTGCACGTCCTTGATCTCGCACAGATAGCCGTCGATGTGCATCACGAACTCGTCGAACACCGCGTCGTCCGGCTGGTCGTCCACATGCAGGTCGTGGTGCAGCTCGGCCGCCTTCACCAGCGTCCAGATCTGCGCGCGCACGGCCGGCGCCTTCGTCGGGTCCAGATCGGACACGAGGGCGTACTCGTCGAGGAGTTGCTCCAGCTTCGCCAGATCGCCGTAGGTGTCGGCACGCGCCATCGGCGGCACCAGGTGGTCGACGACCGTGGCGTGCCCGCGCCGCTTGGCCTGCGTCCCCTCGCCGGGGTCGTTGACGATGAACGGGTAGATCAGGGGAAGTTCACCCAGTACGGCATCCGGCGCGCAGCCGCTGCTGAGCCCAAGTCCCTTGCCGGGCAGCCATTCCATGGTGCCGTGCTTGCCCATGTGGATGATCGCGTCGGCGTCGAAGCTGTTGTCCAGCCAGCGGTACGCGGCCATGTAGTGGTGCGAGGGCGGCATGTCGGGGTCGTGGTAGATCGCGATCGGGTTCTCGCCGAAGCCGCGCGGCGGCTGGATCATCACGACGACGTTCCCGAACTGGAGCGAGGCGAGCACGATGTCGTCGCCGTCGACGTAGAGGTTGCCGGGCGGCTCGCCCCACGCGTCCAACATGCCCTGCCTGAGCTCCGGTTCGAGCTTGTCGAACCATGCCTGGTAGTCGGCGAGCGGCACGCGCGCGGGCGCGGCGGCCAGCTGCTCCTCCGTCAGCCACTCCACGTCGTGGCCACCGGCGTTGATGAGCCGGTGGATCAACTCGTCCCCGTTGTCCGGGTGTTCGTCGACCCCGTACCCGGCGTCCCGCAGGGCATCAAGCACTCGAATCGCAGAAGCGGGCGTGTCCAGACCGACCGCGTTGCCGACCCGCGAGTGCTTCGTCGGATAGGCGGTGAAGACGATCGCGAGCTTCTTCTCGGCGTTCGGCTGGTCCTTCAACTTCGCGTGCCGTACGGCGATTCCGGCGACCCGCGCGGCCCGCTCGGGGTCGGCGACGTAGACCGGGACGTCGTCCGGACCCTGCTCCTTGAAGGAGAACGGGACCGTGATCAGCCGCCCGTCGAACTCGGGGATCGCGACCTGCATCGCGGCGTCCATGGGGGAGAGGGCGGCGGAGGACTCGTCCCAGGTCGCCCTGGACGACGTAAGGCAAAGTCCTTGCAGCACAGGGACGTTGAGGTCGGCGAGCGCGCCGATGTCCCACGCCTCCTCGTCACCGCCGGCCGATGCCTGCGAGGCGTGCGTACCGCCCGCGGCGAGGACGGTGGCGATGAGCGCGTCGGCCTTGCCGAGGATCTCGTACAGCCCGGAGTCGGCACCGCGCAGTGAACCGCAGTACACGGCAAGGGCGTTGGCGCCCTTCGCCTCGATCTGGTCGCAGAGGGTGTCCACGAAGGCGGTGTTGCCGCTGAGGTGATGCGCCCGGTAGAAGAGGACGCCGACCGTCGGCCGGCCCTCGACGAAGGCACGCTCGCCGTGGACGCCGAACTCGGCCATCTTCCGCGGCTCTTCGAAGCCCTCGCCTGTGAGCAGCACGGTGTCCGAGAGGAACCGGGCGAGTTCGACGAGGTTCTCCGGACCGCCCTCGACGAGATACCTGAGCGCCTCGGCGACCACACCCGCCGGTACCGACGACTCGGCCATCAACTCCGCGTCGGGGACGGCCTCCCCGCCCAGCAGCACGGTCGGAATCCCGGACGCCTTCAGCGCGGCGAGCCCGTCCTCCCAGGCACGCTTGCCGCCGAGCAGTCGTACGACGGCGATGTCCGAACCGGAGATCAGGGCGGGGAGTTCCTCCGCCGCGTCCACCCGGGACGGGTTGCCGATCCGGTACCCGGCGCCGGAGGCCCGGGCCGCCAGCAGATCCGTGTCGGCGGTCGACAACAACAACACTGTGCTCATGCGGGCGCTCCCGGTGGAATGAAAGGCAGTCCTTGCGGCGCGCCGGACTCGATGAGTCGCCAGAGCGCGTCCGTGTCCGCGTGCTGTTCGATGAGGTCGCCGAGCCGGTCGAGCTGCTCCTCGCGCAGCGCGGCGAACGAGGTGTCGGGCGCCGGTACGAACCGGCGGCCCGCGGCGGCCGCCACCTCGCGCAGAAACGCCCGCCGGAACCCGTCCGACTCCAGCGAGCCGTGCCAGTGGGTGCCCCAGGTCTGACCGACCCGACAGCCGTCCAAGAAGGTTTCCCCGCCGGTCAGTTGGGCGACCCCGTGATGGATCTCGTACCCCTCGACCGGTTCGCCGAGGGCTTCGCCGACGGGCCGAGTGAGGGTCTTCTCGCGAGCGAACCGCACACGCAGCGGCAGCACCCCAAGTCCCTCCACCGCCCCCTGCCGGCTCTCGACCTCGTCGTCGATGTGCTCGCCGAGGATCTGAAAGCCGCCGCAGATACCGAGAGTTGGCCGCTGCTCGGCGGCCCTGCGCACGAGGGCTTCCGCAAGTCCCCGCTCCCGCAGCCACTCCAGCGCCTTCACCGTCCCCCGGGTGCCGGGGATCACGACGAGGTCCGCGTCGGCCAACTCCTCCGGCCGGTCCACGAACCGCACCACGACGCCCGGTTCGGCGGCCAGCGCGTCCACGTCGGTGAAGTTGGACATGAGGGGGATCGCGCAGACGGCGACCCGCAACACGTCCTCGCCGACCGGCGGCGCGGTGTTCGACTCGCGCACGGTGCCGCGCAGCGAGATCCGCAGCCCGTCCTCCTCGTCGATCCCGAGCCCGTGCCGGAACGGCAGCACGCCGTACGTCCGCCGCCCGGTGAGGTCGTGCAGCATCTCCAACCCCGGTTCCAGCAGCGACACATCGCCCCGGAACTTGTTGACGAGGAACCCGGCGACGAACGCCTGGTCCTCGGGGCTGAGCAGCGCGACGGTCCCGAAGAAGGAGGCGAAGACGCCCCCGCGGTCGATGTCGCCGACGACGAGAACGGGCAGTCCCGCATTGCGCGCGATGCCCATGTTCACGATGTCGGTCCGCCGCAGATTGATCTCGGCGGGACTGCCGGCCCCCTCACAGATCACCGCGTCATACGTGCCCCGCAACTCGGCGAGACAGTCCAACACGGTCCCGAGCAGGGCCTCTTGGCGCCCGCCGTGATACCCACGGGCACTCATCTCGCCAACGGGCTTGCCCATGAGGACGACTTGGCTGGTGCGGTCGCTGCCCGGCTTCAGCAGCACGGGATTCATCAGCGCGGTCGGCTCGATCCGGCACGCCTGCGCCTGCATGGCCTGCGCCCGCCCGATCTCGGCGCCCTCGCGTGTCACGAACGAGTTCAGGGACATGTTCTGTGCCTTGAACGGCGCCACCTTCACGCCCTGCCGTACCAGCCACCGGCAGATCCCGGCGGTGACGACACTCTTGCCGGCGTCCGAGGTGGTGCCGGCCACCAACAGCCCGCCGCCGCTCATGACTTGCGTCCCTTCACGAGGAGCCGCCCGGCGACACTGACGCCGAGCGCGAGCAGACCGACGCGCCGGGACAGCCGTACGGCACGCGCGATGTCCGGCACGGCGACGGCGCGTCCGTCGCCGTTGAGCACGGGCCGGTGTTCGACCCGGCCGCCGTAGGAGAGCGTTCCGCCGAGGCGTACGCCGAGGGCTCCCGCGAAAGAGGCCTCCACGGGGCCGGCGTTGGGGCTCGGGTGTTTGCGGGCGTCGGTGCGCCAGGCGCGTGCCGCTCCGCGTGGGTCGCCGCCCGCGACGGTCGCGAGGGCGGCGGTGAGGCGGGCGCCCGGCCAGCCGGCGACGTCGTCGAGGCGGGCCGAAGCCCAGCCGTAGCGGCGGTACTTGGCCGACTTGTGGCCGACCATGGCGTCGAGGGTGTTCACGGCCCGGAAGCCGAGCAGGCCCGGGACGCCCGCGATGCCGCCCCACACCAGGGCGCCGACGACCGCGTCGGAGGTGTTCTCGGCGACGGACTCGACGACGGCCCGGGCGATCCCGTCGGCGTCGAGGGACTGCGGGTCCCGCCCACAGAGGTGGGGGAGTCGGGCCCGGGCACCGTCGATGTCACCGGCCTCCAGCGCGCGCCCGATGACCCCGGCCTCGCGCGCGAGGGAGGCCCCGCCGAGGACGGCCCAGGTGGCGGCGGCGGTGAGGGCGGCAGAGGCCGTACGGGAAGGTCGTAGGGCCGAAGTGGCCGTGGCGGCGAGGGTGATGGTGCCACCGACGCACACGGCGGTGTGCAGGGCGCCCCAGCCTCGGTGGTCGCGCCACAGCACCTGTTCCACGGCACCGGCGGCACGGCCGAAGGCGGCGACCGGATGCCTGCGGCGGGGATCGCCGAGCAGGTGGTCGCCGAGGAGGCCGGCGGCGGCGCCGTACGCGTAGACGCGATCGGCACGCATCGGCTCAGCCGATCGCTGGGGCGGGCACTGCGCTGGTACGGGACCTCGAACGGCAGCCGAGCATGGCGATATGTCCTCACTCAGGGTGTCCACGCCCTGGTTCGACGAGACCGGCGGTGAGAGTTCCTGGCTCCCGGGGGTGTCTACCCCGGTGACAGTGGCGGGACCGCGCCGGATTCGCACCGGCTTCCTCTCCTGCCGCCGTACATGGCTCCGGCAGTCCACCATGCTGTTGGAAGGGCCGTCAACTTGCTGTTGACCTGCGGGGACGGAGTGTGCTGATGCCCACACGGGAGGGGGCGGAGGGGTCACGCGGACGTGGGGTGCGGGACGGCGATCCGTCCCGCACCCCACGGTGGGTCCAACTGGCGGCCGGTCAGGCCACGATGAGATAGATCCCGTACGCCACCGCCGCCGCGCAGGCCGCGAAGCAGGCGTACGCGCCGGTCAGGGCGAGGGGCGCGGAGTCGCCCTGGGCGGTGGCGCGTTCACGGTGGGAGAGACCGACGATGCCGAGGGTGAAGACGGCCACCAGGGCGACGGTGGCGCCGAGGCTGACGCCGAAGACGGAGCCGAGGGCTGCCCAGTCGATGTGCATGCTGATTCGTTCCTTCGTGTCCGGGGCGCGGGCTCAGACGGCGGCGGCCGGCGGTGTCGCCGGGTCGGACTTCACGACCGGGGCCGGGTTCACGGGCGGCGAGAGGATCGTCGCCGTGAGGCCTTCGGAGAGGGCGACCGACGGGGGCGGCGGGGTCACGGCGGCGATCGCGGTGGTGATCACGCCGGCCGGTTCGTCGATCTCGTTGACGTTCGAGGCGTCGACGACCTGGCGGCGGGAGAGCAGCCAGATGCCGGCGCTGGAGGCGACCAGGAAGACGGCCACCAGTGCGGTGCCCCAGTCGCCGAGGTCGGTCACGGACTCGGCGAGCGCGCCGACCAGTGCGGCGGCCGGCAGGGTCAGGCCCCAGGCGACGAACATCCGGGTGGCGGTCGACCAGCGGACGACCCCGCCCTTGCGGCCGAGGCCCGCGCCCATCACCGAGCCGGAGACGGCGTGCGTGGTGGAGAGCGAGAAGCCGATGTGCGAGGAGGCCAGGATGACCGCGGCGGCGCTGGTCTGGGCGGCGAAGCCCTGCTGCGGCCGGAGGTCGGTCAGGCCCTTGCCCATCGTGCGGATGATGCGCCAGCCGCCGATGTACGTGCCCATCGCGATGGCGAGGCCCGCGGAGAGGATGACCCAGGTGGGCGGGTCCGAGTCGGGGGCGATGGAACCGCCGGCGATCAGGGCGAGGGTGATGATGCCCATCGTCTTCTGCGCGTCGTTCGTGCCGTGGGCCAGCGAGACCAGCCCGGCGGAGGCGATCTGGCCGACACGGAAGCCCTTGTCGGCGGCCTTGCCCTCGGCGTTGCGGCTCAGGGCGTACGAGAAGCGGGTGGCGAGCATCGCCGCGAGGCCGGCGACGATCGGGGCGGCGATCGCCGGCAGCAGGACCTTGGTGACGAGGACGTCGCCGTGGACCGCGCCGGTGCCGGCCGAGGCGATGGTGGCGCCGATCAGACCGCCCATCAGGGCGTGCGAGGAACTGGACGGCAGGCCGACGAGCCAGGTCACCAGGTTCCAGAGGATCGCGCCGACGAGAGCGGCGAAAATGACCTCGGGACGGATGCCGCTCTCATCGACCAGGCCCTTGGAGATCGTGTTGGCGACCTCCACGGAGAGAAAAGCGCCCACCAGGTTGAGGGTGGCCGACATGGCCACCGCGACCTTGGGCTTGAGTGCGCCGGTCGAGATGGTGGTGGCCATCGCGTTGGCGGTGTCGTGGAAACCGTTCGTAAAATCGAACGCGAGTGCGGTGATTACCACAATCGCGAGGATCAGCGAGAAGTTTTCCATTTACCCAGGCAATCGTTCGAAGTCATTGGTGCGTTGACCGTAGGAAACCAGGGTGAACGGAAGATGAACTGAGAGGGTCTCTGTGGTGGCCGGATTGCCTAGTAACCGCGGGCGAACTTCCGCAGCTGACTCACCGTCCCGTTGAAGAGATTCTGATCACCCGGCAGGCTCCCGCTGTTGTCGTACTGCCAGAAGGTCCAGTACGACCATCCGGCGGGCAGCGAGCCCGCGTCCGCCGCGTTGTGGCGGGCGATCCACAGCGCGTGTGTCGAGGCCAGGGAGCTGTTGTCGCCCGTGCAGGTCTTCCACCACAGGGTGGTGGTGTAGATCACCGGGCGGCGGCCGGTCTCCCGGTTCACCTCGGTGCTGAAGGCCTTGATCCAGCTGACCATCTTGGCCTTGCTCAGCCCGTAGCAGCCGTGCTTCTTGTCGTACGGGTTGTATTCGATGTCCAGCGCGGGCGGCAGCGTCCAGCCGTCCGCCTTCCAGTCGCCGCCGTGTGCCACGAAGTACGCGGCCTGGCTCGCGCCCGACGACTTGTTCGGCAGGGCGAAGTGGTACGCGCCGCGGATGATGCCGGCCTTGCGGGCGCCGTCGTACTGCTGACCGAAGTACGGGTTGCGGTAGGTGGTCGACTCGGTCGCCTTGACGTAGACGAACGTGGCGCCCTTCGCCTTCGCGCCCGGCCAGTTGACGTTCTTCTGGTGCGAGGAGACGTCGTGGCCCTTCGGCGGGCTCGCGGCGATGTCCGCGGCGGTGGCCGGGATCTCGGCGAGCGCGAGGGTGGTGCCGCCGACGGTGAGCGCGGCGACGGCGGCCGCGGCGAGGCGGGCGCGGGGGTGGAGATGGAGGTGGAGGCGGCGGGCGTGGGTCAGGGACGGTTTGCGATCACGGGCCATGGTTCCCCCGGAAATGGCGGCGTGCACGACAAATCCCCCAGAGGTTATTGGAAGATCCGTCAACGCCGGTCGGTCTCCGGCCAAGCGGCCGGAGTGGGTGGTTGGCACCCATATGTCATCTTTCGGATGCGCGCCTTCCGGCCTAAAGTGCCTTCGCCCGAACGTGCGTTGGAGCACCGGCTGACAGGATCACGGCATGGCTGAGCAACGGCGGGACCAGCGGGGCGGGCGAGACACCCGGGAGAGTGCGGGCACCGTGGGGGAGACGCGGAGGAGGAGTGTGCGCGCCGAGGAGGCGCACGCCTGGGGCGCACTCGTCGCGACCGCCCGCCGGACGGTCTCCGACGGCCTGGTCGTCGGCACCTCCGGAAACGTCTCGGTACGCGTGGGCGACACCGTCCTGGTCACACCCTCAGGCGTCCCCTACGGCCGCCTGGCTCCCACCGACACGGTCGGCGTCGACCTCGACGGCCGACAGGTCCTCGGCACCCTGCTCCCGACGAGCGAACTCCCCATGCATCTCGCCGTCTACCGCAGCACCGACGCCCACGCCGTCGTCCACACCCACGCCGTCCACGCGACGGCCGTCTCGACCCTCGTCCCCGAACTCCCCTCCGTCCACTACATGTCCGGCGCCCTCGGCGGCCCGGTCCGGGTTGCCCCGTATGCGACCTACGGCACGGAGGAGTTGGCCGAGAACATGCTCCGGGCCCTGGCGGACCGCTCGGCCTGCCTCCTCCAGAACCACGGCACGATCGCCTACGGCGCGTCTCTGGACCAGGCCTTCGACCGCACGGCCCAGCTGGAGTGGATGTGCCGGTTGTGGCTCACGGCGTCGTCGGTGCCGGGGCTGTCGCCTACGTTGCTGACGGGGGAACAGGTGGCGGAGGCTGGGGAGCGGTTGCGGGGGTATGGGCAGGGGGAGCGGGCGGTGGGGTGAGGGGGAGGGTGCGCGGTGGGGTGAGGGGGCAGGGGGTGGAAGCGGGGGTGACGGTGAAGGGGGCGAGGTCCGCTGGGGTGAGGGTGGCCGGAGTTGAGGGCAGCCCGGGTGAGAGCGACGGAGTGACGGCAACAGGGGCGGATGGCGACGGGGCTTGAGGGCGACGGGGATGAGGGCAACAGGTGTGACGGTCGCTGTCTGCGGTGGGCCTCTTGCCGGTGCTGACGCCTTTCCCGGCGGTACCCCTGCCGTCGTCGACAACTCCTGCCGGTCCTCCCACCGCCGTGCCGCCCCCCTCGCCGACGCGTTCGGCCAGTCGCGTCGCTGCTCGGCCGTGGTGAGCTTTTCCGGTGACGCCGAGCCGCCGAGCCGCTGTGCCGCCCCCTGTCGCTGACGCGTTCCGCCCGTCGCGACGCCGCTCGGCCGCCGTGAACCCTTCCGGTGACCCCGAGCCGCCCCGCCTCACCCGACCCCCGCCGCTGAAATCGCCTCGCCCGTCACCCCAGACCCGCTCCGGCTGGCCGCCCGCCCGTTGCGCCGGGACACTGGACCCGTGCGCACAGTCAAAGCGACGGCCGCGGCCGTCTCCGTGGCCCTCGCGGCCGGTGCGGCCGGCGTCGCCGCCGGCCGGTACGCCAGCGACGCCGCGCTGAAGGCGCCGCCCGGCCGCCCGCTGCCGGGCGAACCCCGGCTCACGGTGCACTCCACCGCTGCCGGCCAGATCACCCTCACCCGGGACCTGGCCTCGCTGCGCCCCGGCACCTACGGCCTCGCCGGTGACGGCTCCCACGCGGTCGTCGGCCCGGTCATCGATACGGCGGCCCCCTCCGCCGACGCCGTCGTACGCCGCCTGGAACGCGTCACCCACGGCACCCTGCGCCCCGGCGACAAGGTGTGGCTCACCCCGAACGTCCACATCGGCAACCCGAGCGCCGCCCTCGGCCTGGACCACGCCGACATCGACATCCCCGGCGAACTCGGCTCCCTGCCCGCGTGGTTCGTGCCCGGAGCGCGGAGCACCTGGGTGATCGCGGTGCACGGACTGGCCGCCACCCGCGAACTCGCCCTGAACGTCATGGAGTTCCTGCACCGCAGCAGCTTCCCGGTGCTCGCCCTCGCCTACCGCGGCGACCTCGGCGCACCCCGCAACCCCGACGGCCTGAACCACCTCGGCGAGACCGAGTGGCGCGACCTGGACGCGGCGATCCGCTACGCCGTGCGGTACGGCGCCGAGCACGTCGTGCTGTACGGCTGGTCGACCGGCGCCACCATGGCGCTGCGCGCCGCCGCCCACTCCGCGATGCGCGACCACGTCTCCGGCCTGGTGCTGGACTCGCCGGTGCTCGACTGGGAGACCACGCTGCGCGCCCTCGCCACGGCCCGGCACACCCCGGGCGCGCTGCTGCCGCTGGCGGTCCGCGCCGCCCAGGGCCGCACCGGTCTGCACGGCGACCGCATCGCCGAGGCCGCCGACCCGACCCGGCTCAGGGTCCCGACCCTGATCTTCCACGGCCCCGACGACACGGTCGCCCCCTGGACCCTCTCCCGCCGCTTCGCCGCCCACCGCCCCGACCTGATCACCCTCCAGCCGGTCGCCCACGCCCCGCACAGCGCGATGTGGAACGCCGACCCGGCCGGCTACGAGGAGATCCTGCGCCGCTTCCTGACACCGCTGATGTGAGCGGATGCGATCCGCACACCGCGGATGCGATCCGCACACCGCGGATGCGATCCGCGCACCGCGGATGTGCCCCGCACACCGCTGACGTGATCCGCGCACCGCTGATGTGATCCACCGGCCCGTACCGGACACCCCCCTTCACTACCCCGGACTCGCACCCCCACCCCATCCCGCCGACCTTCCGTTTAGCCCTGTACCACTGGCCTGATCCCGGTCCCCAGCTGCCCGCGGGACCCCGTGCCTTGGCCCTCCCCGTCGCCCGCCGTGACATTCCGTTTGGGTTTTCGGACCGTCAACCGGAAGACTGCACCCGTGACGTCCCGTATCCCGCGCGACTCCAGGCTTCGACTCGTCCGCCCGCGACCCCTGGCCGCCGCCCCCCGAGCGATGAACCAGCGGCGCTCGCGCCGCCCCGCACCCCGCCCTCCGGAGGGCACACCGGCCCCCGCGGAACTGGCCAGAATGGCACGCTCCGGCCTGGCCGGAGCCGCCCGCGTCGCCCACTGGGCCGACGCCGCACTACGCCCCGGCCGTGACAGCGCGAGCCCCGACGGCAAGGGCACCCTCTCCGACGCGACCGCCGAACTCGCGGCCGAGGAGCTGGGCCTGACCCCGGCTCAGGTCCGCGCCGACTGGGACACCGCCCGCCTCGCCGGCCTCGTCGAGGTGCACGGCGACGAGGCCCGCCCCGGCTGGCGGCTGCGTGCCTGGGACCGCGACGACAGCGCCGTACTGCGCGGCTGGGTCGCCCTCTTCGACGCCTGGTCGCTCGCCCACCCGGAACCCCGGGAGCACGAGCCCTCAGCCGTCGCCGAGGTCGTCTCGGCCATGCCCCAGGTGCTCTCCTTCCTCCAGCTCTCCGCCGGGCCCGTCCCCGTCGAACAGCTCCTCGACCTCCTCGGCCAACGGGTCACCGAACTGCGCACCGAGCGCTGCGAGATCCCCTACGGCCCCCAGCCCGAACCCGTCCAGCAGCCACCGGCCGCCGACGCCTCCATCGACACCCCCCTCGACACCCCCCTCGACCCCCTCCTCGACTGGGCCCTGCACGCCCTCGCCTCCGTCGGCGCCCTCACCTACGGCGACGCCCAGGCCACCCTCACCCCGCTCGGCAGCTGGGCGGTCTGGGTCAAGCTGGAGCAGATCTGCGTCGCCGCGCAGAGCCCCGCCGGGAACATCGAGCAGTCCGCCGAGGACATGCTCCGCGGCTGCTCCCAGCTCCGCCCGAACGCCGCCCGCGCCGAGTACCGCGCCTGGCTCGCCGCCCGCACCGTGGGCACCGCGGTCGGCCAGCTGATCGACGCCGCCCGCGGCGAGGACGCCCTGCTGCGTGGCCTCGCCTTCGAGGCGCTGCGCGTCGTCGGAGCCCCTGCCGAGCCCGACGTCCGCGCCGTCGCCGACGAGGCCACGCTGCGGCCGTACGCCCTGCTGTGGCTCGCCGAGCACGACGGGATCGACCCGGAGGACGCCCACGAGGTCCTCACCCGCGAAGAGGCCACCTGGCTGTGGGTCGACAGCGCCGCCGCCGTCGCCGACCACGGGGAGGCCCCGCTGCTGGTGCGCCACCTGGAGTCCGCGATCCAGCCGACCGTCCCGATGCTCCTCGACGAGGTGCGCGCCGTAGGCCATCCCCGCACCGTGCAGGTCCTCGTCGCGCTCGCCGCCGCCCACCCCGACCCGGCCCTCGCCAAGGCCGTACGCCGGGCGGCCTTCCAGGTGCACACGGGGGGAAGCTAGGCGGGGTCAGGCCCCTGTCTTCGGTCTCTCCGGCAGCTCCGGAGCGTATGTACCGAAGCTCCAGATGTTGCCCTCGGCGTCCCGGGCCATGTAGTCCCGCGAGCCGTAGTCCTGGTCCGTCGGGGGCATCAGGATCTCCGCGCCGTGCTCCACGGCCCGCCGGTGATGGGCGTCGACGTCGTCCACGACGATGTACACCCCGGCGGGACCCGCGCTCTTCATCGCCTCGTCGAAACGGCCGCCGCGGCCCTTGGAGCCGAGCATCACCGCGCCGTTGCCCTGCACCAGCTCCGCGTGCATCACCGAGCCGTCCTCGCCCTCGTACACCGCCAGCTCGGTGAAGCCGAAGGCCTCCGTGAGCTGGCGGATCGCCGCCTTCGCGTCCGCGTACAGCAGGGACGGGTAGATGGACGGGGAGATGCCGGGACGCCCGCTGTCCTCGCCTGCCATGCCGATCACTTCCTTGTGCATCGGGTGTTCGTCGCCCATCGGGTGTTTTTCGATGGTCTGAGTGCTTTCGACGAGTCTTGCACCTGCCACTGACAACGCCCCTCGAACCGGGAACAGCGGCCGACGACGGCCGTCAGCGGAAGGTGTTGCACTGCGCCATGTCCCCGGTCCGGTAGCCCTGGTAGAACCACTGCTGCCGCTGCGCCGCCGACCCGTGCGTCCAGCTCTCCGGCGTCACCCGGCCCTGGAACCGCTCCTGGATCCGGTCGTCGCCCACGGCCGCCGCCGCGTCCAGCCCGTCCTGGATGTCGGCGTCCGTGAGGCTGGTGATCAACGGCCGTCCGGTCGACTCGTCCTTCGTGGTGGTCGCGTGGTGCGCCCAGACCCCGGCGTAGCAGTCGGCCTGCAGTTCCACCTTCACCGCGTTGCTGTTCGCGCCGGTCCGCCCGTCCTGCGACCTGCCGAGCGTGCCCATCAGGTCCTGCACGTGGTGCCCGTACTCGTGCGCCACGACGTACGCCTGCGCGAACTGCCCGCCACTGGAGCCGAACTTCGTCCGCAGCTCGTCGAAGAACCCCAGGTCCAGATAGACCTTCCGGTCGCCGGGGCAGTAGAACGGGCCCACCGCGGAGGTCGCCGTCCCGCACGCGGTGGCGACCTGCCCGCTGAAGAAGACCGTCGGCGACCGCGTGTACGTACCGCTGCGCCGCTCGAACTCCTGCGTCCAGAAGTCCTGCACGCTGTTGACCACCGCCACGATGCGGCAGTCCTCCTTGGTGTTCGCGTCCTGCCCGGTACGGCAGGTCGACTGCACCTGGGCCAGCGAGGACGCGGTCGCCACCGGTGAGTCGCTGCCCGACGACAACCCCAGGTTGTCGGGACCGACACCGAAGAAGAGCCCGAGCAGCAGCGCGATCAGCCCCGCGAGGCCACCGCCCACGGTCGCCCGGCCACCGGGAATCCGGCTGCCGCGCACGTCCTGCACCTCGGAGGTGTCCAGATTCGCGTCGTCGTCGAACTGCATGGCGTCATCCTCGCCCGCCGCCCCCGGCGGGGCGCCGGACCTGCGTCCGAACGGGGGACGACCTCGGTCCCGGCCACCCGGCTCCACGCACGCGCGTGCCGTACGTCACGGTGTCGGCGCCCCTCGCCGATCCGTACAGCCCCGTACCGCCCAGCTCATCGCCGTGCACGGCCCCGGCCGCATCACTCCGGGCCGCGCGCCCCACGGCAATGACCCACTGCACACAGGAAAAGCGCTTGCACGGCCCCGTTAGACTTGGCCCATGGCCATTCTCCTCGCGCATTAGACGGCGGGAACGTCCTCAGCCGCCCCTTCCGCCTACGACCCCGCTCTGGAGTCTGACCGTGATCTCCGCCTCCGGTATCGAGCTGCGCGCCGGTGCCCGCGTCCTCATCGAGTCCGCCACCTTCCGTGTCGCCAAGGGCGACCGCATCGGTCTGGTCGGGCGCAACGGCGCCGGCAAGACCACCCTGACCAAGGTCCTGGCCGGCGAGGGCCAGCCCGCCGGCGGCACCGTCACCCGCTCCGGCGAGGTCGGTTACCTCCCGCAGGACCCCCGCACCGGCGACCTGGACGTGCTCGCCAGCGACCGCATCCTCTCCGCGCGCGGACTGGACACCCTGATCCGCAAGATGCGCGAGAACGAACAGCGCATCGCCAACGGCAGCGGCGCCACCCGCGAGAAGGCGATGCGCCAGTACGAGCGCCAGGAGACGGAGTTCCTCACCAAGGGCGGCTACTCCGCCGAGGCCGAGGCCGCCACCATCGCCGCCGCGCTGAACCTCCCGGACCGCGTGCTCGGCCAGCCGCTCCATACGCTCTCCGGCGGTCAGCGCCGCCGTATCGAGCTGGCCCGCATCCTGTTCTCCGACGCGGACACGCTCCTCCTCGACGAGCCCACGAACCACCTCGACGCCGACTCCATCGTCTGGCTGCGCGACTACCTGAAGACGTACCGCGGCGGCTTCATCGTGATCTCCCACGACGCCGACCTCGTCGAGACCGTCGTCAACAAGGTGTTCTATCTGGACGCCAACCGCTCCCAGATCGACATCTACAACATGGGCTGGAAGCTCTACCAGCAGCAGCGCGAGGCCGACGAGAAGCGCCGCAAACGCGAGCGGCAGAACGCCGAGAAAAAGGCCGCCGCCCTGCACTCGCAGGCCGACAAGATGCGCGCCAAAGCCACCAAGACGGTCGCCGCGCAGAACATGGCCAAGCGCGCCGACCGACTGCTCGCCGGGCTCGACGCGGTGCGTGTCTCCGACAAGGTCGCCAAGCTGCGCTTCCCGGAGCCCTCGCCCTGCGGCAAGACCCCGCTCATGGCGGAGGGCCTGTCGAAGTCGTACGGCTCCCTGGAGATCTTCACCGACGTCGACCTGGCCATCGACAAGGGTTCGCGCGTCGTCATCCTCGGCCTGAACGGCGCGGGCAAGACGACCCTCCTGAAGCTCCTCGGCGGCGCCGAGAAGCCGGACACCGGCGAGGTCATCGAGGGCCACGGCCTCAAGCTCGGCTACTACGCGCAGGAGCACGAGACCCTCGACCCGGAGCGCACGGTCCTGGAGAACATGCGCTCCGCCGCCCCCGACCTGGACCTGGTCGAGGTCCGCAAGACCCTCGGCTCGTTCCTGTTCTCCGGAGACGACGTCGACAAGCCCGCCGGGGTCCTCTCCGGCGGCGAGAAGACCCGCCTCGCGCTCGCCACCCTGGTGGTGTCGTCCGCGAACGTCCTCCTCCTGGACGAGCCGACGAACAACCTGGACCCCGCCAGCCGAGAGGAGATCCTCGGCGCGCTGCGCACCTACAAGGGCGCCGTCGTTCTCGTCACCCACGACGAGGGCGCCGTCGAGGCGCTCCAGCCGGAGCGCATCATCCTGCTGCCGGACGGCGTCGAGGACCTGTGGGGTGCCGATTACGCGGATCTCGTCGCGCTCGCCTGACGGCTGCCGCTCGACAGCTGCCGCCCGACGGTCAGTGCCGCTTGACCGAATGCTTGATCCACGGCGTATGGATCATTCGGCCCACCGGTGATCCACCATCTGTGTGAGATCTCCTCGTACCGAGGTGTGTCGTACACCGATTTCCCGGCCGAGTCCTTTATCGACAAGGGCTCGGCCGTCCTGCGTCTCTGACCAGGTACTTCACGGAACAACTCGTTCGGCCGTACGGACAGGACCCTCAGGAATTCCACATTCCACTTGTGGGGACGCGCTCCTGTCGTCAAAACCTTGTCTTACGGACCTTGCCGAATGGGTGGCCATGAACGCTTGGAGGGGTGATCATGAGGAGACCAAGAGCGCACTTCCCATGAGGAGGCACGGGTGGCCGAGACTCTGAAGAAGGGCAGCCGGGTAACCGGCGCCGCGCGCGACAAGCTCGCGGCAGACCTGAAGAAGAAGTACGACTCCGGTGCGAGCATCCGAGCGCTGGCCGAGGAAACCGGCCGCTCGTATGGCTTCGTCCACCGGATGCTCAGTGAGTCGGGCGTCACGCTCCGTGGGCGTGGCGGGGCGACCCGGGGCAAGAAGGCTTCGGCCTGACCCCGGGTGGCTCATCGGCTTCGATGGTGGCCACCCGGTCGGACGACTGACCGACCGGGTGGTTACTGTGCAGTCACTTAGCTCTGCTCTGTTGACCGCACACATCGGAGGCGCCCCATGGCTTCGCCCGAACAGGACGACAAGGACCTCGGTCCCGTACTCGACAAGGACGGCGTACGGCTCACCGTGGACGACGCGATCGCCACGGTGACCCTGACCAACCCGGCCAAGCGCAACGCTCAAAGTCCTGCTCTCTGGCGGGCGTTGGCGGAGGCCGGGCGGTTGCTGCCGGGCTCCGTCCGCGTCGTGGTACTGCGTGCCGAGGGCAAGTCCTTCTCGGCCGGACTCGACCGACAGGCGTTCACGCCCGAGGGCTTCGACGGCGAACCGTCGTTCATCGACCTCGCGCACAGCAGTGACGCCGTGCTGGACGGGACCATCGCCGAGTACCAGGCGGGCTTCACCTGGTGGCGACGCAGCGACATCGTGTCCATCGCCGCCGTCCAGGGGCATGCCATCGGGGCCGGATTCCAACTCGCCCTCGCCTGTGACCTGCGCGTCGTCGCCGACGATGTGCAGTTCGCCATGCGCGAGACCAGCCTCGGACTCGTGCCCGACCTGACCGGCACCCACCCCTTGGTGGGCCTCGTCGGCTACGCCCGCGCGCTGGAGATCTGCGCGACCGGGCGCTCTGTCCTGGCCGAGGAAGCCGTCAGCACTGGTCTCGCGAACATCGCCGTGCCCGCCGACCAGGTCGAGGACGCCGTACGCGACCTCGCGACCGCACTGCTGGCCGCCCCACGCGACGCCGTCATCGAGACCAAGGCGCTGCTCCAGGGCGTCCAGGGCCGCGCCTACGACGATCAGCGCGCCGCCGAGCGTGCCGCCCAGGCGCGTCGCCTGCGGGACCTGGCCGGCGTCGGCGAATAAGCCGTCGGCCCACCCTGGCGTCAGCCCACCTTGGTGACCAGTACGGTCACGGTCGGGTGATCCGGCAGCGCCTCGCCGACCCCTGCGCGGACCTCCCGGGCCACATCCAGGGCCCGGTGGTCCGCGCGTACCGCGAGTTCCACGCGCGCGTGGCGACGAGGCAGCGCCCCTTCGCCGGCGAGCTCCTCGATGTGCACCGCCCGGCCGAGCCCGCCCAGCGCACCGGTCAGTCGGGCCACTCCCGGGACGACGAGCGCGGCGGCGGCGACCAGGGACTCGTCGTCGCCGTCAACACGGTCAATATCGTCCACACGATCAATGTCATCAACATGGTCAAGGTCGGCGGCAGGATCGCGATCCGCATCGTCCACACGGTCGACATCGTCCATGGCGTCAACGTCGTCCATATGGTCCAGCAGGACCGTCACTTGTAGATCAACCTCGTCCACGATCAGACCGAGCCGCTCCGCAGCGGCCGTGGCCAGGGCCGTACGCAACCGGGACGCCGTGGCCGGCAGCGGCTCGGTCGCCACGGCGGCGAAGTCGGCCGTGATCCGCAACGGCCCGGGCGGCAGCGCCCCCGGCGGAGGCGGTACGGCGGGCTCGTGCGCGTCCTCCGGGTCGGCGAGCGCGATCCGCAGCGCGCCCAGCCGCACACCCCGCACCTGCCGCGCCGCGCCCCGCAGCACCCCCTCCGCCGCCCGCTCCGCGATCCACGCGCCGTCGCGCCGATCACCCAGGGGAAGCAGCCTGCCCAGCCGCAGTTGATGCCGTACCGCTCGCGTCCACGCGTCCGCCGTCATCCCTCCAGCCTGCCGCATGTCCAGCGCGGGACCGAGCAACCGCAACTACCGTGGTCGAAGGACGACGACCGAAAGGGACGTACGGCGATGACCGACATGACGGAGCGGAACCGGACCCAGGACCCCGACGGTGAGCGGGAGCCCGTACAGACCCGCAAACCCCCCACCAAACGCGGCGGCGGCGATCCCGCGTCCCGGGGGCGGACCACCATCGCCGACGGGGTCGTGGAGAAGATCGCCGGGCTGGCCGCCCGGGACGTCCTGGGCGTACACGCCATGGGTAGCGGGCTGTCCCGCACCTTCGGGGCCGTGCGCGACCGGGTGCCCGGCGGTACGAAATCGGTGTCCCGGGGTGTGAAGGCCGAGGTCGGCGAGGTGCAGACCGCGCTCGACCTGGAGATCGTCGTCGACTACGGGGTGTCGATCGCGGACGTGGCCCGGGCCGTACGGGAGAACGTCATCGCGGCCGTCGAGCGGATGACCGGACTCGAGGTCGTCGAGGTCAACATCGCGGTCAGCGACGTGAAGCTGCCGGACGAAGAGGACGAGGAACCGGAGCCCCGACTCCAGTGACCGAGCCGGCGAACGAACCCATGAGCGGGCCGACGAACGAGTTGAGGAGCGCAGGATGAGCAGGGCCGTGGTCGGCATGATCGCCGGAATGGCGCTGGGCTTCGCCGGATACTTCGGCGGGTTCGGGGCCTTCCTGCTGGTGGCGGCCCTGGGCGCCATCGGGTTCGTCGTCGGCCGGTTCCTGGAGGGGGACCTGGAACTCGGCGACTTCTTCCGCTCGCGTGACGACCGGCGGCGATGACGTCCATGAGCGGCGCGGACGGCGCGGTCGACGAGCGCGGCAGACCCCTGGCGGTCGTCGCGCCCGGCGAGCGGGGCGCCACCCGGATCGCCGACCGGGTGGTGGCGAAGATCGCCGCGCAGGCCGCGCGTGAGGCGCTCGGACCGCTGCCCCCGGAGGCCGCACCGCCGCATGCCACCGTCGTCGTACACCACGAGACGGTACGCGTACGCGTGCACCTCGAACTCGACTATCCCTGCGATATCGGCGACCGCTGTTTCCAGGTGCGTCGACAGGTGGTTCAGCGGGTACGCGCGTTGGTGGGCATGGAGGTGCCCGAGGTCGCCGTCCAAGTGGAACGGCTGCATCCGGCACAGGCGCGCGCGGTACAGGGGAGGACGCGATGAGCGAGCCCCAGGGCTCCGACGGCACGACCCAACGACTACCGGTCATCGAGAAGGAGACCGATCCAGGACACGGCGGGTACACGACCCCGTCGGACTACGACCCCGTTCCCGTCGTCCATGACGGCGACGGCAAGGGCGGCCGCTTCTGGTCGACGCGCCGCGTCCCCGCGGGCATCGTCGCCGTCCTGCTGCTCGTCGCCGCGGGCACCCTGCTCTACGACGTCACCGCCGTGCGCGCGGAGCGGCCCGCCGCGCACTGGCGCCGGGAACTGGCCCGGCAGCTCGCCGAACGGCCCCTGGACGACACCTGGGTGCTCGTCGGCGCCGGTATCGCCGCCGCCCTCGGCCTCTGGCTGATCGTGCTCGCCCTGACGCCCGGCCTGCGCCAGGTGCTGCCGATGCGCCGCACCCACGCCGACGTCCGGGCCGGCCTGCAACGCGCCGCCGCCGCGATGGTGCTGCGCGACCGGGCCATGGAGGTCTCGGGCGTGCAGTCGGTACGCGTGCGCACGAGCCGTACGAAAGCCGACGTCCGCGCGGTGTCGCATTTCCGTGAACTCGACGACGTACGGGCCGACTTGGACGCCGTGCTCGGCGACGCGATCACCGGGCTCGGACTCGCCCGGCCGCCCGCCCTGTCGGTGCACGTCGACCGTTCCGGACGGAAGGGATGAGGCCGATGCTCAGGATCGTCAACCGCGCGGTGATCGGTGTCGTGGGCCTCGTCCTGCTCGTGCTGGGCGGCTCTGTACTGGCCGTCGGCCTCGGCGTGAAGCCACCCTCCTGGTGGATCTACGACGGGCGCCACGACGTCCTGCTCAGCGACGCCCGGCGCACGCGCTGGCGGGGCGACGGCTGGTGGTGGCCGACGGTCCTCGCCGTACTCGCCGTCCTCGTCCTGCTCGCCCTGTGGTGGCTCGTCGCGGTGCTACGGCGCCGTCGGCTCGCCGAGGTCGCCGTCAGCACCGGTGACGGCGAGGGCGCGCTGCTGCGGGGCCGCGCCCTGGAGGGCGTCCTCGCCACCGACGCGGGCGCCCTGGACGGCGTCGCCCACGCGCACGTGCGGCTCGCCGGCACCCGTACGGCCCCCGAGGCTCGCGTCCAGCTCAGCCTGGAACCGCACGTGGACCCCGGAGTCGCCCTCGACCACCTGACGGCCAACGCCCTCTCCCACGCCCGCGAATCGGCGGGCCTGGAGACGCTGCCGACGGAGGTCCGCCTGACGGGCGTCAAGCACCGCGCGGAGCGGGTGAGTTGACAGGTTGATTCGGCGGGTTGACTGGGAGCTTGAGTTGAGTGGGGGCTTGAGTTGACGGGGCGTCAGAACCCGTGCCGCATCCCACCGTCGACAGGCACCATGATCCCCGTCAGGTAGGACGCGGCCGGCGACAGCAGGAATGCCGCCACCCGCCCGAACTCCTCAGCCGTCCCGTACCGTCGCAGCGGAATCCGCGACTCGTTGGCCGCGCGCGTGGCCTGCGGGTCCGCGGACAACCCGTCCAGCTCGCGCGCGCGATCCGTGTCGATGCGGGCCGGCAGCAGCCCCACGACACGGATGCCGCGCGGCCCCAGCTCGTCCGCGAGGGACTTGGCGAAACCGGCGAGACCCGGCCGCAGCGCGTTCGAGATCGTCAGCCCGGGGATCGGCTCGTACACCGACCCGGACAGCACGAACCCGATGACACCGCCCGCCCCCAACTCCCCGGCCGCCGCGCGGGCGAGCCGCACCGCGCCCAGGAACACCGACTCGAACGACGCCTGCCACTGCTCGTCGGTGGTGTCGGCGACGAACCCGGCGGGCGGCCCGCCGACGCTCACGAGGATGCCGTCGAAGCCCCCGAAGTGCTCGCGCGCGGCGGCGATCAGCCGGGCCGGCGCCTGAGCGTCGGCGTTGTCGACGGCCACGCCGACCGCGTTCGGCCCCAGCTCGGCCGCCGCTTCGACGGCCCGCTTCTCGTCCCGCCCGCTGACGACCACCTTCGCGCCGTCGGCCACCAGCCCGCGCGCGGAGGCGTTGCCCAGCCCGCGGGTGGCCCCGGTGACGACGTACACCCGGTCCTTCAGTCCAAGATCCATGGCCCCTATCCTGCCTTCTCGTCCCCGAACAGGGCGAGGGCGCTGCTCACGAGGCCGATGTGGCTGAACGCCTGTGGGAAGTTGCCCAGCTGACGGCCGGCCACGGGGTCGTACTCCTCCGCGAGCAGCCCCACGTCGTTCGCGAGGCCCACCAGGCGCTCGAACAGGACCCGGGCCTCCTTCTTGCGGCCCGTCATCTGGAGCGCGTCCACGAGCCAGAAGGAGCACGCCAGGAAGGCGCCCTCGTCGCCGGGCAGCCCGTCCACGGGGGTGTCGGCGGCGGTGTCGTAGCGGCGTACGAAGCCGTCGTGGCCCAGGGCCTCGCGGACCGCGTCGACCGTGCCGACGACCCGTGGATCGTCGGGCGGCAGGAAACCGAAGCGGGGGATGAGCAGCAGGGCGGCGTCGAGTTCCTGCGAGCCGTAGTACTGCGTGAACGTGTTGCGCACCGGGTCGTAGCCCTTCTCGCACACGTCCCGGTGCACCTCGTCCCGCAGTTCGCGCCAGCCCGCCAGGTCCCCGGACAGGTCGGAGTACTCCTCCAGGGTGCGGACGGCCCGGTCGGCGGCCACCCACACCATGACCTTGGAGTGCACGAAGTGCCGGCGCCCGCCGCGCACCTCCCACAGGCCCTCGTCCGGTTGCCGCCACTGCTCGCGCAGCCACTCCAGGAGGACGCCCTGGAGCGACCACATGTGCGGCTTGGGCGACAGGCCCGCGCGCCGGGCCAGCCACAGGGAGTCCATGACCTCGCCGTACACGTCCAGTTGGAGCTGGTTCACAGCGTCGTTGCCGACCCGGACGGGCGCCGAACCGGCGAAGCCCGAAAGGTGCGGCAGTTCGAACTCGGGGAGCCGTCGCTCGCCCGCCACGCCGTACATGATCTGCAGGTCGGCGGGATCGCCGGCGACCGCGCGCAGCAGCCAGTCGCGCCAGGCCTCGGCCTCCTTGTGATAGCCCGCCGAGAGGAGCGCGCCGAGGGTGAGGGTGGAGTCGCGCAGCCAGCAGTAGCGGTAGTCCCAGTTGCGGACGCCGCCCATCTCCTCGGGGAGTGACGTGGTGGCGGCGGCGACGATGCCGCCGGTCGGGCGGTAGGTGAGCGCCTTGAGGGTGATCAGGGACCGTACGACCGCGTCCCGGTAGGGGCCGTCGTAGCGGCAGCGGGCCGCCCAGCGCTTCCAGTCCGCGACGCTGGTGCGCAGCGACTTGTACGGGTCGACGAGCGGCGGACGGGGCTCGTGCGAGGGATGCCAGGTGAGGACGAAGGCGACCTTCTGGCCGGCCTCGACGGTGAACTCCGAGAGGGTGCTGAAGTTCTCGCCCCAGGTGCGTACCTTGGGCTCGCTGCGCAGCCACACCGAGTCGGGGCCCGCGACGGCCACATGGTGCCCGTCGGACCGGCGCATCCACGGCACGACCGCGCCGTAGTCGAAGCGTAGGCGGAGCCTGCTGTGGACGGTGACCTTGCCGCTGATGCCTTCCACGATGCGTACGACGTCGGGGGCGCGGTGGCGCTGGGGCATCAGGTCGGTGACGCGGATCGTGCCCTCGTCGGTCTCCCACTCCGTGTCCAGGACCAGGGTGTCGGGGCGGTAGCCGCGGCGGGTGCAGCGGTCCGCGCCCTTGGGGGCGATGCGCCAGTGGCCGTTGTCCTGGTCGCCGAGCATTCTGGCGAAGCAGGCGGCCGAGTCGAAGCGCGGCAGGCACAGCCAGTCGACCGAGCCGTCCATGCCGACCAGGGCCGCGGTCTGTTCGTCGCCGATGAGGGCGTAGTCCTCGATACGTGGGTGCACGGGGTGCGGGTTCCCTGCCTGTCGGTGAGGCAATCAAGGTTCGGGGCCGGGCGGGTGAAGCGGGGGAGGGCTCACACCGGCGCGGGCTCGGCCTCCGCCGTCTCCGCTTCCTTCGCCGCCGCCTCCCGGCGGTCGCGGGCCTCTCGGCGGGCGAGGACTACGTAGCCGACGGGTACGGCCGCGGCGAACAGCCACCACTGGATCATGTACGCGTAGTTCAGCGGGGCGTCTTCCTTGCCCGGGTCGGAGATCTGCTCCGGCGTGTCGCCCTTCGGCTCCGGCGCGGTCTGCTCGACATACCCGCCGAGCACCTGGGCGTTGAGGCGCTTCGCCTGTTCCTCGCTGTTGATCAGCATGATCTGGCGGTCGGGCAGGCCCTTGATGTCCTTGATACCGCTCGCCGCGGTCGTCTCGTCGGCCATCAGGCGCCCCGTGATGGTGGTCCTGCCGGCCGGCGGTGCGGGGATCTTCGGGAAGGCCGTCTGCACCCCGGTCGCCGGGATCCATCCACGGTTGATCAACACGACCTTGCCGTCCGTCAACACGAACGGGGTCAGTACATGGAAGCCGACCTCGTCGTCGTCATTGGTACGACGCCGGACGACGACTTCTTTAGAAGTCTCGAAGGTGCCGGTCGCGGTGACGGTGCGGTACTTCTCCGTACGGGTGACCGCGTGCCCGGGGGTGCTGATCGTCTCCACGGGGACCGGCTTGGCGTGCAGCGCGTCCGCGACCAACTGGTTCCGGGCGCTGCGCATCTCGTAGCGGTGCATCTGCCAGATGCCCAGCCTGATCATCGTCGGGATCAGGAGAAGGGTGATCAACGCGAGGATCACCCACTGCCGGGACATCAGGAAGCGGTACACCCCACGACCGTACAACTCGGTCGCGGGGCGCATTGAGGGGGGTCTGTCCTCACACCTTGTCGATGATCCCCACCATCCCCTCCGCCCGCGCGCAGTGGCCGCCGCAGAACCAGTGGCCCTCGACCTCCACGCCCTGGCCGATGATCTGCACCCGGCAGTGCTCGCAGATCGGGGCCATGCGGTGGATCGCGCAGGAGAAGCAGTCGAAGACGTGCACCGCGCCCTGCGCGTGCACCTCGAAACTCATGCCGTAGTCATTGCCGCACACTTCACATCTCGCCATGCGCCACAGGGTGAGCCGTCCACCCGGCACGGGCGAGCGGGCGCGGGGCGAGTCGTACGACAATCACCCGTCCGTACGGTCGCCGGGGCGCCGTCAGTCCGCCGCCTCGACGTCCCGCAGCAGCTGCCCGAACGCCGCCTCGTCCACCACAGGGGTGCCGAACTGTTTGGCCTTGACCACCTTCGAGGTGCCCGAGTCCGGGTCGTTCGTGACGAGCAGGCTGGTCAGCCGGGACAGGCTCGTCGCGACATGCAGGCCGGCCTCCACTGCCCGGTCCTCCAGCAACTCGCGCTCGATGGACGTGTCCCCGGAGAACGCGATCCGCATCCCCTGCTTGAGCGGCCTGCCGTCCTCGAACCGCCCCGGGTTCGGATACGGGCACGCGGGCCGCTTGCGCGCGGGGCGCCAACTGCCCGCCCCGTAGCCGCTGTAGCCGCCCGCCTGCTGGCCGATCCGGGGCGCGGGCCGGTCGGCGGTCCACTCGGTCAGCGGCCGGCACTCGTGCAGCGGCAGCCGTACGCCGCCCAGTGCTGCCGCCCGCAGGCTCGGCCGGAATGCCTCGGCGAGCACGCGCGCGTCGTCCAGCGCGTGGTGCGCGCGCTGCTGGACGACACCGAAGTGCGCCGCCAGGGACTCCAGTTTGTGGTTGGGCAGCGGCAGGCTCAGCTCCTTGGAGAGCGCGATGGTGCACAGCCGCTGACGGACCGGGGGCTCGATCTGCACGCGCGCGTACTCCCGCGCGATCATCTGCCAGTCGAAGACCGCGTTGTGCGCGACCAGCACCCGGCCCTCCAGGCGGGTCGCGAACTCCTCGGCGATGTCCTTGAAGAGGGGCGCTCCCTCCAGGACGTCACTCGTCAGACCGTGGATCCACACGGGGCCGGGATCGCGCTCCGGGTTGACCATCGTGTACCAGTGGTCCTCGACCTCGCCGAGCGCGTCCAGACGGTAGACGGCCGCGGAGATTATCCGGTCGTCCCGGGCCAGGCCGGTGGTCTCCACGTCAACTACCGCATACCCCTGGGGATACGCGGCCGGCCACGGAGTGGCTGCGGACACTGTCGGCGAGTGGTCTTCGAGCATGGTCACTGAGGATACGGGCCGTCACTGACAGCCCTGTCCCTCAGGTGCCTTGTCCCGGCCGCCCGTTCGGGTCCGCCGAACGCACGCGCGCGTGGCTATGGACCTTTTGCCCGCCCGGTGCAAGCGTGCTGCCCGCCTGACGGATGACGGCCTACGAAGGGCGGTACGGCGTATGGCACGCGTACGGTACGGCGCACGGACCGAGGCGGAGATCGCCGCCGCACGCACAGCGAGCTCCAAGCTCCCCGACATCTGGTCCACCGGTGTGGTGGCCGTCTGGGAGAGCGACCCGGACGTGGTCGCGGCGGTCCTGCCGCCGCCCCTCAAGCCCACCGGGCGGCCCCTGGTCCGAGTGAACATCAGCAAGGTCGAACTGACCGGATACCCCCTGGGCGCGGGCTCGTTCGCGGTCGCCGCCGCACACGACGGCGTCGAGGGCTGGTACCCCCTGGTGATGCCGATGACCCACGAACGGGCCCTCACCGGCGGCCGTGAGGTCTTCGGAGAGCCCAAGAAACTCGGCGAGGTCACCGTCGAACGCGTGGGCCTCGTCGTGCACGCGTCCCTCGCCCGGCACGGCATCGCCTTCGTCGAGGTCCGCGGCGCGATCAGCGAGGAACTGCCCCTCCCCGGGCCGACGCAGAAGACCGACTTCTACTTCAAGTTCCTTCCCGCGGTGGACGGTTCGGGCTTCGACGCCGACCCCGTGCTCGTGCACTGCCTGCGCAACGAGAAGGTCCGCCGCCTGGAGCGCGTCACCGGAGACGTCGTCCTGCGCGAGTCCATGTACGACCCCGTCGCCGACCTCCCGGTACGCACCCTCGTCGACATCACCATCGGCGAGAAGACCAGCGACCAGCGCGGCAGGGTCGTCGAACGGGTCGACGCGCGCGCCCTGTTGCCGTACATCCACCAGCGCTACGACGACCCGCAGCAGATCCACGACGGACCGCCCGAGGGGAGTGCCTGATGGAGTTGAGGGAGGGTCAGGTCGCCGTCGTCACCGGGGCCGCGAGCGGGATCGGGCTCGCGATGGCTCGGCGGTTCGCCGCCGGCGGGCTCAAGGTGGTGCTCGCCGACGTCGAGCAGGGCGCCCTCGACAAGGCCGCCGCCGATCTGCGCGCCGACGGTGCCGACGTGCACGCGCGCGTGGTCGACGTCGGCGTACGCCAACAGGTCCTGGATCTGGCCGAGTCGGCCTACGAGACGTACGGCGCCGTCCACGTCCTGTGCAACAACGCCGGGGTCGGCTCGGGCGCCGAGGGCCGGATGTGGGAGCACGAACCGAACGACTGGCAGTGGGCGTTCGCCGTCAACGTGTGGGGCGTCTTCCACGGCATCCAGGCGTTCGTGCCGAGGATGATCAAGTCGGGTCAACCCGGTCATGTCGTCAACACGTCCTCCGGGGACGGCGGGATCGCCCCGCTGCCCACCGCCTCCGTTTACGCCGTCACCAAGGCGGCCGTTGTGACGATGACCGAGTCCCTGTACGCCCACTTGAAGGCGGAGCACGCGCGCGTGGGCGCCTCGGTGCTCTTCCCGGGGCCGCACATGCTGCGCACGGGCCTGTGGGAGTCGCACCGCAACCGGCCCGACCGGTATGCGAAAGAGCGCCCCCGTAGGACCCCGTACCGCAGCCTCGACCAGTGGGAGACGGCGATGAAGGCGGCGGGCAAGGAGGTCGCCTTCACGCCCGTCGAGGAGGTCGCCGACCTCGTCGTGGACGGCATCCGCGCGGACCGCTTCTGGCTGCTGCCCGAGAGCGAGCACAGCGACGCCCAGATCCGGGCACGGGCGGGCTCGATGCTCGACCGCGCGAACCCGTCGTACCTAGAGAGCTTCATCCTGGACTGAGGGGGCTGTTGTGACCGACCAGGAGCCGTACCTGATCATCTCCTCCGACTGCCATGCCGGGCTGCCCACCGAGGAGTACCGGCCCTATCTGGACGCCCGGTTCCACCGGGACTTCGACGAGTTCCTCGCCGGACGCGACCGGCGCCGCGAGGAGATGACCCGGCTCGGCATCCGCAACGAGGCGTTCGCGGCCAAGTGGTTCCAGGACAACGAGGAAGGCCTGCGCGGGGGTTGGGACACCGCGCAGCGCCTCAAGGAGCTGGACGGGGACGGGGTGGCCGCCGAGGTGGTCTTCCCGGACGCCGACGCCGTGGACAGCCGGACGGCCGCGCCCTTCGGGGTGGGCCTCGGCCTCTCCGGCGACCAGGACCCCGACTTGGGCATGGCGGGTGCCCAGGCGCACAACCGCTGGCTCGCCGACTTCGTCTCCGAGCACCCCGAACGGCACTGCGGAGTCGCCCTGTTGCCCGTGACGGCCCCTACGGAGAAGGTCGTCGCGGAGATCCACCGCGCCAAGGAGTCCGGCCTCGGGGCCCTGATGATCCCCTCCATGTGGGTCGACAAGGAGCCTTACCACGACCGCCGTTACGACCCCGTGTGGGCGGCAGCCGCCGAGTGCGCGATGCCCGTACTGACCCACTCCGGGGCCGCGCCCCGCCACGAGTACGGCGACCATCTGGGCATCTATGTGAGCGAGGTGACCTGGTGGCCCGCCCGGCCGCTCTGGTTCCTGCTCTGGTCCGGGGTCTTCGAACGCCACCCGGGCCTCAAGTTCGGTGTGGCGGAGTCGGGTTGCTGGTGGCTGCCGAACCAGCTGTGGTTCATGGACCGCCTCTACCTGGGTGCCCACGGCGGCAAGAAGCTCTCACCCTTCGCGGAGCTGAAACGGCCGCCGAGCGAGTACCTCGACCGGCAGGTCTTCATCTGCGCCACCAACACCAAGCGCCGCGAACTGGCCCAGCGGTACGAGATCGGCGTCGACAACATCCTCTGGGGCAGCGACTTCCCGCACCCCGAGGGCACCTGGCCCGACACGCGCGCGTGGCTGAAGCGCACCTTCCACGACATCCCGGTCGACGAGACCCGCCGCATGCTGGGCCTGGCGGCGGCGGACGCCTTCGGCTTCGACGTGGCGGCCCTGGAGCCGCTGGCCCGCCGGATCGGCCCGACCCCCGCCGAACTCGGCCAGCAGGACGACCAGGCGGCCGTGACGGCGTCCTGGGCGCGCTCGCGCGAGGTCGGACGGCACTGGCTGACCGACCACGACTTCCCGGTCCTGGGAGCGACGCCATGACCCCCACGGGCTCCATGGGTTCCGTGGGCTCCGACGGCGCGGACCGGTACACGGTCATCTCCGCGGACTGCCACGCGGGCGCCGATCTCCTGGACTACCGGCCCTACTTGGAGAAGCGGTACCACGACGACTTCGACGCGTGGGCGGCCACGTACGTCAACCCGTACGAGGACCTGGTCGCCGACACGGCCGACAAGAACTGGAACTCCGAGCGGCGGATCGCGGAGCTGGAGCAGGACGGGATCGTCGCCGAGGTCGTCTTCCCGAACACCATCCCGCCGTTCTTCCCGTCCGGCTCCTTGATGGCGCCCGCGCCGACGCCCGAGGAGTTCCGGCGCCGCTGGGCCGGCCTGCGCGCCCACAACCGCTGGCTGGCGGACTTCTGCGCGGCCGCGCCGGGCCGACGGGCGGGCGTCTTCCAGATCCTCCTCAACGACGTCCAGGAGGCCGTCCAGGAGATCCGGTGGGCGGTCGAAGCGGGCCTCCGGGGAGGCCTGTTGCTGCCCGGTACCCCGCCGGGCTCAGGACTGCCGGAACTGTACTCGTCGACGTACGACCCGATCTGGGCCGTGTGCGCGGAACTCGGCGTCCCCGTCAACCACCACGCGGGCTCGGCCTCCCCGCCCCTCGGCGACGAACCGGCCGCCCGCGCGGTGTACATGGTCGAGACGACCTGGTTCTCGCACCGTGCCCTGTGGCACCTGATCTTCGGCGGCGCCTTCCGCCGTCACCCGGACCTGAAGCTGGTCCTGACCGAGCAGGGTTCGGGCTGGATACCCGGGGTGCTCGACATGCTGGACTACTACCACGGGCGCCTGGTCGCGGCGGCCACGAAGGCGTCGGCGGCATCGACCGCGGAGTCCAAGTTCGGCGCGGGGCTTGCCACTTCGATGGGCAAGGGTCCCTCGGAGGTCTGGCGCGACAACTGCTTCGTGGGCGCCAGTTTCATGCGCCCCCATGAGGTGCCCCTGCGCGAGCGCATCGGCATCGAGAAGATCATGTGGGGCAGCGACTACCCGCACGACGAGGGCACGTACCCGTACTCCAGGGAGGGCCTGCGCTTCGCCTACGCGCGCGTGCCGCGCGACGAGGTCGCCGCCATGATCGGCGGCAACGCGGCCCGCGTCTACGGCTTCGACCTCGACGCCCTGGACCCGATCGCGGCGAAGGTCGGCCCCACGGTGACCGAGATCGCGGAGCCGCTCGCCGAACCGCCGGCGGGCGCGACGAGCCCGGTGTTCGCGCGGGGAGCGTCGGTACGGGTGTGGTGAGGGCGGGGGTGCGATCCTTCGCGGTGTGACGGAACCGACCAACGACGAGGCCCACGGCGAGAGCCATGACGAGGCCCATGACGGCTCCCTGGGCTCGCGGTTGAACTGGCTGCGGGCCGCGGTACTGGGAGCCAACGACGGCATCGTGTCCACCGCCGGTCTCGTCGTCGGCGTGGCCGGTGCCACGGACGACCGCTCGGCGCTGCTGACGGCCGGCCTCGCGGGCCTCCTGGCCGGCTCCATGTCGATGGCGGCAGGGGAGTACGTGTCCGTCTCCACCCAGCGCGACTCGGAGAAGGCCGCCCTCGCCCTGGAGAAGCGCGAACTGAAGGAGCAACCAGAGGCCGAACTGGAGGAGTTGACCGAGCTCCTCCAGGACCGCGGCCTGACCCGTGAGGTGGCCATGGAGGCAGCGGCCCAGCTCACGGAACGCGACGCGCTGCGTGCCCACGCGCGCGTGGAGCTCAACATCGACCCCGACGACCTCACCAACCCCTGGCACGCGGCCTGGGCGAGCTTCCTGTCCTTCACGGTCGGCGCCCTGCTGCCCCTCTTGGCGATCGTCCTGCCCCCGGCCGACTGGCGGCTCGGCGTCACCGTGGTGTCGTCACTGGCGGCGCTGGTGCTGACGGGCTGGAGCAGCGCACGGCTCGGGACGGCGGACACGAGGCCGGCGATGCTGCGGAACGTGGCAGGCGGGGCACTGGCGATGGGGGTCACCTATGCGGCGGGGGCGTTGCTGGGGGCGGCCGGGGTGTAGTGACCCACAACCGGGACATGGCGGGCCCATTGGCGGAGATCGCCAACAAGCAAGCGCATACCCCCGGTAATACTTGTCGGTAACAACGTCTAGTCGCGGCCGATCTGCGGTCCTACGGTTCACCCATGCCGAACCTGCCCGATGTCGTGCTCTGGTCGATACCCGCCTTCGTGCTGCTCGCCGTGATCGAGATGATCAGCGTGCGCGTGCACCCGGACGACGACGCGGCGGGCTACGAGACGAAGGACGCCGTCACAAGCGTCGGCATGGGACTCGGGAGCCTCGTCTTCGACTTCCTCTGGAAGATCCCGATCGTCGCCGTCTACACGGCGATCTACGAACTCACCCCGCTGCGCGTGCCCGTCCTGTGGTGGACGATCCCGCTGATGCTGCTCGGGCAGGACTTCTTCTACTACTGGTCCCACCGCGGCCACCACGTCATCCGCATCCTGTGGGCCTGCCACGTCGTCCACCACTCCAGCCGCAGGTTCAACCTCACCACGGCCCTGCGCCAGCCCTGGACGACCCTCACGGTATGGCCGTTCTACGTCCCGCTCGTCGCCCTGGGTGTACATCCCGCCGCGCTGGCGTTCTGCTCCTCGGCGAACCTCGTCTACCAGTTCTGGATCCACACCGAGCGGATCGACCGCATGCCCCGCTGGTTTGAGTTCGTCTTCAATACCCCCTCCCACCACCGGGTCCACCACGCCTCCCAGGGCGGCTATCTGGACCGCAACTTCGGCGGCATCCTCATCGTCTGGGACCGGCTCTTCGGGTCGTTCGTCCCGGAGGTTGAGCGGCCTGTCTATGGGTTGACCAAGAACATCAACACGTTCAACCCGATCAAGGTGGCCACCCACGAGTACGTCGCCATCGCCAAGGACCTGAAGACGGCGACCAGTTGGCGCGAGCGCGCGGGACGCGTGTTCCGGGGACCGGGCTGGCAGCCAGTACCCGTCCCGGAGCAGGGTGTACCGGCCGCCGAGGAGACCGCGGCCGCGTGAATCCACGTACCGCACACCCGGCCGTCTCCCGCGCGCTCCTGACCGGCTTCGCACTGGTGGCCGTCGTGGACCTGCTCTCGCTCGCCGTCGGCTACGACCCCGCCCACACCGTCACCAAGCCCCTCCTGATGCCGCTCCTCGCCGCCTACGCGGCCCTGCGTGGCGCACCCCGGCTCCTCGTCGCCGCGCTCCTCTGCGGCTGGGGCGGCGACACCTTGCTGCTCTCCGACGCCGACGCCGCATTCCTCGCCGGCATGGCCTGCTTCGCGGCCGGCCACCTCTGCTACCTCGCCCTCTTCAGGACGTACGGCGGCCCGAAACGTGCTCCACGCGTGCGTGCCGGTCTCCTCGTCGCCGGGTACGCCGTCGCCCTGGCTTTCACCGTCACGCTGCTGTGGCCGGACCTCCCGGCGGACCTGCGCGTCCCCGTGGCCGGCTACAGCACCCTCCTGACGGCCATGGCGTGTGCCGCGGCCACCCGGCTCGGTCTCGTCGCCGGGGTGGGCGGGGCGCTCTTCATGGTCTCCGACACCCTCATCGCGACCGGCGTCGCCGACTGGCCGCAGCCGCCCAGGCCCGACTCCTGGATCATGCTGACGTACGCCGCCGCGCAGTTCCTGCTGGTCCAGGGCGTGCTCGGCACCCTCGCCGAGCGGCGCGCACCGGCGGCGGCGTACCGTGAAGTGCGCTCGACCACCCCCTGAGCGCACCGCACCCGCACACCCGCAACGAGAAGGACCCTCGCCATGCGCGCCACCACCATCCACGCCCCGTTCGACATGCGCGTGGAGGACGTGCCCGAGCCCCTCGTGCAGTTGCCCACCGACGCGGTGGTCCGGGTGCTGCGCGCCTGCATCTGCGGGAGCGACCTGTGGGCGTACCGCGGCGAGTCGGCCCGGCAGCCGGGGCAGCGCATCGGGCACGAGTTCCTCGGGATCGTGGAGGAGACCGGCTCCGAGGTGAGCGGCGTCAGGACCGGCGACCTCGTGGTCGCGCCCTTCGTGTGGTCCGACGGCGTCTGCGACTACTGCCGCGAGGGCCTCACCACCTCCTGCGTCCACGGCGGCTTCTGGGGCGCCGTGGGCTACGACGGCGGCCAGGGCGAGGCGGTACGCGTGCCCTTCGCCGACGGCACCCTCGTACGGCTGCCGAAGGAGGCGGCCTCCGACGACCATCTGCTGTCCGCGCTGCTGACCCTGTCCGACGTCATGGGCACCGGCCACCACGCGGCCCTCGGCGCGGGCGTCCGCAAGGGCGCCACCGTCGCCGTCGTGGGCGACGGAGCGGTCGGCCTGTGCGCCGTGCTCGCCGCCAAGCGGCTGGGCGCCGAGCGGATCATCGCGCTCGGCCGCCACGAGGTGCGCACGGACATCGCCCGCCGTTTCGGCGCCACCGACGTCGTCGCCGCACGCGGGGAGGACGCCGTCGCGGCCGTCCATGAACTCACCCGCGGCCAGGGCGCACACGCCGTCGTCGAGGCCGTCGGCACCGAGCAGTCCATGCGGACGGCCGTCGGCATCGCGCGCGACGGCGGCGCGATCGGCTTCGTCGGCGTGCCGCACGGCAGCGGCACCGGTCTCGACCTCGGGGTCATGTTCGACCGGAACATCGCGCTGCGCGGCGGGGTCGCACCGGTCCGCACGTACATCCCGGAACTGCTGCCCGACATCCTGGACGGCACCATCGACCCCTCGCCCGTCTTCGACCTGACGGTCGACCTGGAGGGCGTACCCGACGGCTACAAGGCGATGGACGAGCGCACGGCGCTGAAGGTCCTGGTCACGAACAGCTGATCAAGTATTGATCGATGGACTGATTGCTTGATCGGTCAATGCCAGCGGATCGGCACCGGCAATGCCGTCAACAGTCCGGAGACCACGACCACCACTCCCAGGGCGACGACCTCGGCCCGCGCGGGTGAGTGCGCGGTCAGCGGATCGGAGGACCTGCGCAGCCGGTACCGTGCCCACAGCGCGAGGACGGCGACGGCGGCGACGAGGATCACCTTGGCGAGCAGGGTGCGCCCGTACGCCGTCGTCGTCAGCTGGTCCAGGATCGTGCCGGCCGGCATCCGACGCAGCGAACTCCACACGCCCGTGGCGGTGATCGCGGCTAGCAGCACAGCGGCCACGCGCGCGTAGAGCCCCAACAACGCGGCCCCCGCCTCGGCACCGCCCCATTGCCGCAACGTCCGCAGCGCGTGCAGCAGACCGCCCACCCACAGCGCCGCGCACGTCAGGTGCACCAGGGTGAGTTCGGAGCCGACCAGGGGGCTGTGCTCGCTCGCCGGGTGCACGCGCAGCGCCTCCGCGACGACCACGGCGGCCAGGGGCCACACCTGGAGGCCGGGCCTGCGCGACCGGGCACACAGGGCCGCCACGGCGAACGCGTTGACCTCCAGGAGCGCCAACTTGCCGTCCCGGGACTGATAGAGGCCGCCGACATCGATCTGGGCGAGGCTGTGCGGCACCAGGTTGCCCGTCGCCACGACCGACGCGAGCCCCAGCGCGGCGACGAAACCGGCACCGGCCGCGTACGGGGCCCAGCTGCGGGGGCCGATTGGGGGAGCGCCGGGCACGGTACGCGCGAGCCGGTTCACGAACAGCTCCCCCAGGGGGACGCACAGCGCCCCGAACAACACCGCCCGCAGCAGCGCGATGCCGCCGACACCGGGCGCGGCGGCCTCCCCGGTGTCGTGCAGCGCGGCGGACGGGCCGAGCAGCGGTATCAGCGCGGCGAGCACCACCAGGGCCAGTACGGCGACAGCCCGACGCGTACCGGGGCGCCGCCCGGAGCCGCTCGTGTCGGCCGCTTCGACAGTCGGTCGTATCAAGGTCACCCCAAGATCTTCACCAGCCGCCACAGAACCGGGCAAGTGCAACAAAACAACTGGCGGAACGGCATTCCGCTCATAGGTACGTTTCCGGTCGACCCCCGGATCAAGCCCAACGAGCCGGGTCCGTGCCCCAACAACCCGGCGGACGCGCCCAGTTCACAGGCCCACCGACGAACGACACCGGCGACAGGGCATGCCGCAGCCGCCCGATACCGCTGTCCGTCTCGACCAGCCAGGCATCCGGCTGGTTGTACGCCGTCCCGCGCAGCCCGTGGGCCATTCCTCCCCGCTCGCCCGCCCCGTCCGCCGTCAGCCAGGCCGCGGTCCGCGCGAGCGCCAGCCGCAGGACGAGGCTGTGCCCCTGCTCCGACTGCTCCGCCAGCGCCCGCAGCACCGCGCCCGCCAGCAGATACCCGGTGCCGTGGTCGAGGGCTTGCGCGGGCAACGCGCCGGGCCGTTCCGGCGCCCCCTCGATCCCTTCGATCCCCTCGGTCGCCGCGATGCCGGTGGCGACCTGCACCAGGCTGTCGAACCCACGCCGGTCGCCCCACGGCCCGTACGCGCCCCACGCCGACAACTGCGCCACGATCAGCCCGGGCCTACGGTCGACCAGTGCCTCGGGGGAGAGCCCGAAGCGGTCCAGCGCACCCGGCCGATACCCGGTGACGACCACGTCCGCCCGCGCGAGCAGCTCCTCGAAGGTCCGCCGGTCGGCAGCCGTGCCGAGGTCCAGCCGGGTCGACCGCTTCCCGAAACCGGTGTCCGCGTGCGCGTCCGGGTCCTCCGGCAACTGCGGGGCGTCCACGCGCAGCACGTCAGCGCCCAGCAACGCGAGCGTGCGGGTGGCGACCGGGCCCGCGATGACCCGCGTCAGGTCGAGCACGCGCAATCCCGCGGCGGGCAGCAACGGGAAGCCGTCGAGCGGCGGGAAGGCACGCGCGCGTGCGCTGCCGAGCCGCTCCCGTTCGACCAGCGGCCGCCCGGCCACCGCGGCCCCCTGCGGATGTGCGGCCCATTCCTCCGCAGTCCGCAGCGCGACCGCGAGACCTCCGGCGCCGTACACCGCGGTCTCGACCTCCAGGGCTGACCGCTCGGCGAGCACGCCGGCCACGTCCGCCACCGACGCGTCCCCCGGCAGCTTCAACGCGCTCAGCAGCCGCGCCCGGTGGTGCGGATAGTTCGCGTGGGTGCGGACCCAGCCGTCGGTCGTCCGCCAGAACCGCGACAGCGGCGCGAAGGTGACCGGCGCCCGCCCGTCGATCAACAGATGCCGCTCACTGACGAACGCCGTGGCGACGGCCCCGTCGTCCACCCGAACCGCGGGCACCTCCGCGAGCCCGGCCCGCCGCGCCCCTAGTTCCGCTGCGGCCAACGCGCACGCTCCCACGCAGGCCCGCGCCAACTCCCGTACGGGAAGCCGCGCTTCGAGCGTCCCCTGACGCGTGACGGTCGAGACGTATGAGACCAGAGCGGGATCGCCGCCCATCGCGGCCCATGCCACCTTGATGTCAATCATGACTGCACTATGCAGTATTGATTCAATCAATATAGATATGTGGATCATGCAGATCATGCAGATATGGATGACCGTACGGACACAGAAGGGCCGGGCGGAGATCCGCCCGGCCCTGTGAACGGGTGTCGGCTACTTCACCGCCCGCAGCGCGTTGACGATGCCGAATCCGTAGAAGCCGTTGACGCGCTTGCCGCCCACGCAGGTCGCGTCCGCGACACCGTCGCCGTTGGTGTCGTACGGGTCGGTCGGGCAGCCCGGGTTGTCCGCCTCGGCCTTCAGCAGCGCCTGCAACTGGGCCGGACCGGCGTGCGGGTGCGTCGACTTGAGCAGCGCGGCCACGGCGGCGACGTGCGGGGTCGCCATCGAGGTGCCCTGGAGATAGCCGTACGTGTTGTTCGGCAGCGTGGACAGGATGCGGCCGTTCTTCGACGGGGTGTCCGGGATCTGCCGGGCGTCCCCGCCCGGCGCCGACACGTCGATCACGCCCTTGCCGTAGCTGGAGAAGTACGACTTGGCCTTCGTGACGCCGACCGAGCTCACCGTGACGACACCCGGCAACTGGGTCGGCACGTCGAAGCACTCGTGCGGGTCGACCGTGCGGGTCGTCGCGGTCGAGTCGTCGGGGCTGGAGGCGTCGACCAGGGCGTCGGAGTCGAGGTCGTCGTTGGAGTTGCCGGCCGCCGCGACATTGAGCGTGCCCTTGTGCTGCGCGTACAGCTGGGCCCTGTTGACCGCGTCGACGATGGCACGTTGATCGGGGTCGTCCATGCAGTTGTACAGCCAAGGATCAACGTAGTAGCTGTTGTTGGTGATCTCCACGCCGTGATCCGCGGCGAACACGAACGCGCAGACCACGCTCTCCGGGTAGAACAGCTGGGTCGAGTCCGGCTCGGCCACCGTGATCCCGGAGACCTTCACACCGGGCGCGACCCCTGCCACACCGATGCCGTTGCGGGCGGCGGCGATCTCACCCGCGACATGCGTGCCGTGGTAGTGGGCGGAGTCCACGGGACGCCAGGAGCCGTACGTCGTGTCCGCCTTGCCGCCCACGCAGTTGGCGGACTGCGAGGCGGAGAAGTTCGGGGCGATGTCCGGGTGGGTGTCGTCGACGCCGACGTCGATCACGGCGACCGTCACGCTCTTGCTGCCCGGGTTGATCTTCGCGGCCTTGTCGGCGCCGATCGCGGGCAGGTCCCACTGGTCGGCTTCGAGCGGCTCGGTGTCACCGGCGGCGGCGGAGGCCTTCGCCGTCTCCGCGGCCTGGTCCTTGGACAGGTACTGCACCGCGCCCTCGTCGGTCGTCGAGGCGGGGCTCAGCGGCGCGGTGCGCGTGGCACCGGCCGACTGCACACCGTGCACCTTGCGGATGGTCGGCCCGAAGTCGGGGTTCGCCGAGTGCACGACGATCACACCGATCTTCTCGTACGTCACCACGATGGTGCCGCCGGCCGCATTGATCGCCTTCTTGACCGAGTTGATCGTCCAGTGGTCCAGCCGGGTGTTGACCACATACGCAAGGTTGGGCGCGTCAGCGGTCTGCGCGGTGGTCTCCGCGGCCGGGACCGCCGAGGCCGCCGACGGAAGGAAGCCGAGCGAGGCGGTCAGCGACAGCACGACCGGTACGGCCAGGGCGAGCCGGCGTCTGCGGCGCAGATGAGCCATGGGATCTCCACATCATCCGGAAAACGAGACGGCCCGAGACGTGGCGGTGCGTTCGGGCAGGTACATGACTAGTGGTGCAGACCTGAAGCTATCTCCCGTGGTGGCTGGCCAGCAATGATTTCCCAAAGACGACTACCGAAAGAAGTCAAAGGAGTTGAACCGGTCGACGTGTCGCGCCGTGCCCTTGGGCAGGAAGCGCCGAGCCAGACCAGAACCCGCAGGTCCGTAACGCGAGGAGACACCGTGGCCACCGAGACACCACCCCCCTCGAAAGCCGAACACCAACTCCCCAGTACCGAGGAGTTCGAACAGGTCCAGGAGAGCGCGGAGTTCGCCGAACTGCGCAGCGCCCACCGCTCCTTCGCCTTCCCGGTGACCGTCGCCTTCATCGTCTGGTACCTGCTGTACGTGCTGCTGTGCAACTACGCGGACGACTTCATGGACACCAAGGTCGTCGGCAACATCAACATCGCCCTGGTCCTGGGCCTCGCCCAGTTCCTCACCACGTTCCTCATCGCCTGGTGGTACGCGCGCTACTCCGCCGCGAAACTCGACCCCAAGGGTGAGGCCATCAAGTCCCGGATGGAGGGCGGCGCATGAGCCCCGAGATCACCCTGGCCGCAGGCGAGGCGAGCCAGCACCGGCCGCTGATCATCACCCTGTTCGCGATCTTCGTCGCCGCCACGCTCGTCATCACCGTATGGGCGGGCCGCCAGACCAAGAGCGCCGCCGACTTCTACGCGGGCGGCCGCCAGTTCACCGCCTTCCAGAACGGCCTCGCCGTCTCCGGCGACTACATGTCCGCCGCGTCCTTCCTCGGCATCGCGGGCGCCATCGCGCTCTTCGGCTACGACGGCTTCCTGTACTCCATCGGCTTCCTGGTCGCGTGGCTGGTCGCCCTGCTCCTGGTGGCCGAACCGCTGCGCAACTCGGGCCGCTACACCATGGGCGACGTCCTCGCGTACCGCATGCGCCAGCGCCCGGTCCGTACCGCGGCCGGCACCTCCACCATCGTGGTGTCGATCTTCTACCTGCTGGCCCAGATGGCGGGCGCGGGTGTCCTGGTCTCGCTGCTCCTCGGCATCACCACCGACGCGGGCAAGATCGGCATCGTCGCCCTGGTCGGCGTCCTGATGATCGTCTACGTCACCATCGGCGGCATGAAGGGCACCACCTGGGTCCAGATGGTCAAGGCCTGCCTGCTCATCGCCGGCGCCCTGCTGCTGACCTTCCTGGTGCTGCTGAAGTTCAACTTCAACATCTCCGACCTGCTCGGCAAGGCCGCCTCCAACAGCGGCAAGGGCTCCGCCTTCCTGAACCCCGGCCTCAAGTACGGCGCCACCGGCACCACCAAGCTGGACTTCATCTCCCTGGGCATCGCCCTGGTCCTCGGCACCGCGGGCCTGCCACACATCCTGATCCGCTTCTACACGGTGCCCACCGCCAAGGCCGCCCGTAAGTCGGTCATCTGGGCCATCGGCCTGATCGGCGCCTTCTACCTGATGACCCTGGCCCTCGGTTTCGGCGCCGCCGCACTGATCAAACCCGACGAGATCATCGCCTCCAACAAGGCGGGCAATACGGCCGCCCCACTCCTGGCACTCCATCTGGGCGGCGTCGACTCCAACTGGGGCGCCATCCTCCTGGCCACCATCTCGGCGGTCGCCTTCGCCACGATCCTCGCGGTCGTCGCCGGCCTGACCCTGGCCTCGTCCTCCTCGTTCGCCCACGACATCTACGCGAACGTCATCAAGCGGGGCAAGGCCACGGAGAAGCAGGAGATGGCCGCCGCCCGCTACGCCACGGTCGGCATCGGCGCCGTCTCCATCGTCCTGGGCGCCCTCGCCCGCGACCTGAACGTGGCCGGCCTGGTCGCCCTCGCCTTCGCGGTCGCGGCCTCCGCCAACCTCCCGACGATCCTCTACAGCCTCTTCTGGAAGCGGTTCACCACCTCCGGAGCCCTGTGGTCGATCTACGGCGGACTGGTCGCCGCGGTCGGCCTGGTCCTGTTCTCGCCCGTGGTCTCGGGCAAGCCCACGTCGATGTTCCCGGACGTCGACTTCCACTGGTTCCCCCTGGAGAACCCGGGCATCATCTCCATCCCCGTGGGCTTCCTGCTGGGCTGGCTCGGCACGATCCTCTCCAAGGAGGAGCCGGACACCGGCAAGTACGCGGAGCTGGAGGTACGGTCCCTGACCGGCACCGGAGCCCACTGAGCCGCCCCGCCCAGTCCACCTGAGTCCCCCCACCAGGTCCCCCCCCCCACGTCGACGGCCGCGTCGTAGATCCCTACGACGCGGCCGTGTCGTACCTCGTGGGATCGGGCCGCCCTTGTTGTCAGAGGTGTCGCGTAGGCTCGCAGGTGTCGGAAAACATGCGATCCGAATCGAGGGAGGGGGCCCACGTGCTCATCGACACCTATGGCCGAGTAGCAACCGACCTGCGGGTTTCGCTGACCGACCGGTGCAATCTCCGGTGTACGTACTGCATGCCCGAGGAGGGCCTGCAATGGCTGGCAAAGCCCGACCTCCTCACGGACGACGAGATCGTCCGCCTGATAGACATAGCGGTCACCTCCCTGGGCATCGAGGAGGTCCGCTTCACCGGCGGCGAGCCGCTGCTGCGCCCCGGCCTGGTCGGCATCGTCGAGCGGGTCGCGGCCCTGGAGCCCCGCCCCCAGATGTCGCTGACCACCAACGGCATCGGCCTCAAGCGCACGGCGGCCGCCCTGAAGAAGGCGGGCCTGGACCGGGTCAACGTCTCCCTGGACACCCTGCGCCCTGACGTCTTCAAGACCCTCACCCGCCGGGACCGCCTCAAGGACGTCCTCGCGGGCCTGGAAGCCGCCCACGACGCGGGCCTGACCCCGGTGAAGATCAACTCGGTGCTGATGCCGGGTCTGAACGCCGACGAGGCCCCGGACCTGCTGGCCTGGGCCGTGGAGCAGGACTACGAACTGCGCTTCATCGAGCAGATGCCCCTGGACGCCCAGCACGGCTGGACGCGCGAGGGCATGGTCACGGCGGGCGACATCCTCGCTTCCCTTCGCACCCGCTTCGAGCTGACCCCCGAAGGCTCCGACGAGCGCGGCTCGGCCCCCGCCGAGCGCTGGATCGTGGACGGCGGCCCGCACCGCGTGGGTGTCATCGCCTCGGTCACCCGCCCGTTCTGCGGAGCCTGCGACCGCACCCGCCTGACCGCCGACGGCCAGATACGCAACTGCCTGTTCGCCCGCGAGGAGACCAGCCTCCGCGCGGCGCTGCGCTCCGACGCCCCGGACGAGGAGATCGCCCGCATCTGGCGCCTGGCGATGTGGGGCAAGAAGGCGGGCTCGGGCCTGGACGACCCGTCGTTCCTCCAGCCGGACCGGCCGATGTCGGCGATCGGCGGCTGAGCAGCCGTCGTAGACGAAGAGGCCCTACGGGTCCTGGTTCTACGGGTCCTGGTCCTACGGGGCCTCGGGCTCTTCCCAGTCCGTGAACTTGACGACGTCCTTCAAGAACCCGCGTACACCGAGGAACTGGGAGAGATGCTCGCGATGCTCCTCGCACGCGAGCCACGTCTTGCGCCGCTCCGGCGTATGGATCTTCGGGTTGTTCCACGCGAGCACCCACACGGCGTCGGCGCGGCAGCCCTTCGCGGAGCAGATCGGGGTCTCGTCACTCACGGGAACTCACGGGATTTCGTCTCACAGATGCGCTGAAAAGGCGACGCCGAGCAGCCACGGGGGGAGCTGCCCGGCGTCGGTCCGTCGCTCCGACGGGGGATGCGGAGCGCGTACGAAGTATGTCACGGGTGACCGGTCGCCCGGCACCGGAACAACATGATTGATCTGAGCTTTTCTTGAGCTTGGTGCGGAGCCGACTTCCGCTTGTGGCGCGTTCGCCATGGTCACGACCGGTCGGAAGGTTCGCCTCCCGCACGGGGTGCCGGCTCGGGTACGACGTCTTCCGGGAAGGATTCCGCGAACGCCTCGTCCGACCTCGGCGGTGTGATCATCGGCCGCAGCGGAGCGGTGACAAAGGTCGACGGAAGCCCCGGCGCGTTCTCCCGCCCGGCGTTCGCGATCACGACGGCGACATAGGGGAGCAGCACACCGAGCACCAACGCGACGATCGCGACGTGCCGTTCGACGTTCCACAGCGCGCACGCGAGGATCACCGACACCGTACGGATCGACATGGAGATGACGTACCTGCGCTGCCGTCCGCGGATGTCCTCCGCGAGTCCCGTCCGGGCCCCGGTGATCCGGAACACCTGGGCGTTGCCTTCGCCGTGCAGCTTCCGCATCACATTCCACCATCCGCCCGCATCGGACTCTCCCCGGCCCGCAACCCCGGTCCGCACCCGATCCGGGAACCGGGCCCCGACACGTCCCACGTTACGCCGCGCCTCCGTCGCCTTCGAGACCGGGGGACCTCCGGTCCGGGCGACCGAACTGCGCCGTAGCGCGTATGGCCGCACCCGACATGCGCCGTACGGCGACCGGACCCACACTTGGCGTAATGCTCACGTAGAGCCGTACAAGGAGGCAGCCATGGGCTGGTTGTGGGCGATCATCGTGGGATTCGTGCTGGGTCTGATCGCGAAGGCGATCATCCCGGGCAAGCAGCACAGTCCCCTCTGGCTGACCACCATCTGCGGCATTCTCGGCGCCATCGTGGGTAACGCGATCGCCCGAGCGGCCGGCGTCGACGCGACCAGCGGCATCGACTGGAGCCGCCACGCGTTCCAGCTCGTCGCCGCGGTCATCATCGTCTTCGTCGTCGATATGGCGTACATGGCGACGATCGGCAAGAACAAACAACGAGCCTGACAGCCGTACGACGAAGGGGCGGTCTCCCGAACCGGGAAACCGCCCCTTCGTCATGCGCTCAAGCACTCACGCGCCCGTGACCTCCACGGCCGCCAGGTTCTTCTTGCCCCGCCGCAGCACCAGCCACCGCCCGTGCAGCAGATCTTCCTTGGCCGGCACGGCATCCTCGGCCGCGACCTTCACGTTGTTCACGTAGGCCCCGCCCTCCTTCACGGTCCGCCGCGCGGCCGACTTGCTCGCCACCAGGCCGACCTCGGCGAACAGGTCGATGACCGGGCCGAGTTCGGCGACCTGGACGTGAGGCACCTCGGAGAGGGACGCGGCCAGTGTCTTCTCGTCGAGCTCGGCCAGCTCGCCCTGTCCGAAGAGGGCCTTGGACGCGGCGGTCACGGCGGCCGTCTGCTCGGCACCGTGCACCAGCGTCGTCAGCTCCTCGGCCAGCGCCCGCTGCGCCGCACGGGCCTGCGGACGCTCCTCGGTCTGCTTCTCCAGCTCCTCGATCTCCTCGTGGGACCGGAAGCTGAAGATGCGCAGGAACTTGGAGGCGTCCCGGTCGTCCGCGTTCAGCCAGAACTGGTAGAAGGCGTACGGCGTGGTCATCTCGGGGTCGAGCCAGACCGTGCCGGACTCCGTCTTGCCGAACTTGGTGCCGTCGGCCTTGGTGATCAGCGGCGTGCCCAGCGCGTGCACCTCGGCCTCCGGGTCGACCCGGTGGATCAGGTCGGTGCCCGAGGTGAGGTTGCCCCACTGGTCGCTGCCGCCGGTCTGGAGCGTGCAGCCGTGCCTGCGGTACAGCTCCAGGAAGTCCATGCCCTGGAGGATCTGGTAGCTGAACTCGGTGTAGCTGATGCCCGCGTCGGAGTTGAGCCGCCGGGAGACGGCCTCCTTGGCGATCATCTTGTTGACCCGGAAGTGCTTGCCGATGTCCCGCAGGAACTCGATGGCCGACAGGCCCTGGGTCCAGTCCAGGTTGTTGACCATGATCGCGGCGTGCGGGCCCTCGAAGTCCAGCAGCGGGGCGATCTGCGCGCGCAGCCGGTCGACCCACTGGGCCACGACCTCGGGCTCGTTCAGCGTCCGCTCCGAGTTCGGCTTCGGGTCGCCGATCAGGCCCGTGGCCCCGCCGACCAGGCCCAGCGGGCGGTTGCCCGCCTGCTGGATCCGGCGCATCGTCAGGATCTGCACGAGGTTGCCGAGGTGCAGGCTGGGCGCGGTCGGGTCGAAACCGCAATAGAACGTGACGGGACCGTCCGCGAACGCCTTGCGCAATGCGTCCTCGTCAGTGGAGAGAGCGATGAGCCCCCGCCACTGCAGTTCGTCGACGATGTCCGTCACGGTTCTCGTATCTCCTTGGGATGGTCTCGTGGATCAGGTACGAGGTTATACGCCCTGACTGACAGAGCTCATATTGAAGTCCGGCACCCGCAGCGCGGGCATCGCAGCCCTAGTGAACCAGTCGCTCCATTCCCTCGGCAGCGTCTTTTCCGTCCGCCCCGCCTCGGTCGCGCGCCCCAGCAGATCCACCGGCGACTCGTTGAACCGGAAGTTGTTCACCTCGCCCACCACCTCACCGTTCTCGACGAGGTAGACACCGTCCCGGGTCAGCCCGGTGAGCAGCAGCGTCGCCGGGTCGACCTCGCGGATGTACCAGAGGCAGGTCAGCAGCAGCCCGCGCGCGGTGTTCGCGACCATCTCCTCCAGGGAACGGTCCTCGCCCCCGCTCAGGATCAGGTTGTCGATCGACGGTGCCACCGGCAGCCCGGTCAGCCCCGCGCTGTGCCGGCTCGTCAGCAGGTGCTGCAACTCGCCCTCGCGCACCCAGTCGGTGGCGGTCAGCGGCAGCCCGTTGTCGAACACCGACTGGTCGCCCCCGGAGGTGTGCGCGAGCACGAACGGGGCCGATTCCAGGCCCGGTTCGTTCGGGTCGCTGCGCAGCGTCAACGGCAGTTCGGTGAGCTTCTCGCCTACGCGGGTGCCGCCGCCGGGCTTGGAGAACACCGTGCGCCCCTCGACCGCGTCCCGTCCCGACGCCGACCACATCTGGTAGATCAGCAGGTCCGCGACCGCGGTCGGCGGCAGCAGCGTCTCGTACCGGCCCGCGGGCAGCGGGATCCTCCGCTCCGCCCAGCCCAGTCGTACGGCCAACTCGGCGTCCAGCGCCGCCGGATCGACGTCCTTGAAGTCCCGGGTCGAGCGGCCGGCCCACGCCGAGCGCGTACGGTCCGGGGACTTGGCGTTCAGCTCCAGCGTGCCGTTGGGCTGGTCGTGCCGCAGGCGCAGCCCCGTCGACGTACCCAGGTAGCTGCTGACCAGCTCGTGGTTGGCGAAGCCGTACAACTCGCGACCGCCCGCACGCGCGCGTGCGAACGATTCGCCGAGCGCCGGGGCGAAGTCGGTGAACACGGAGGACGAGGTCTCGGCGGGCGCGTCCGTGAAGTCGGGCGACTGCGGTACGCCCGTGACCAGCGGCTGCGCGTCCTCGGCGGGCGCGGCACCGCGCGCGGCGGCCTCGGCGGCCCGCACCAGCGGCTCCAGCTCCTCCGGGGTGACGGCCGACCGGGACACGACCCCCGAGGCCGTGCCCTCCTTGCCGTCGACGGTCGCGATCACGGTGAGCGTGCGCCCGCGCGTGACGCCGTTCGTGGTCAGCGCGTTGCCCGCCCAGCGGAGGTTGGCGGTGGACTGCTCGTCGGCGATGACGACACAGCCGTCGGCCCGCGACAGTTCGAGGGCGCGCTCGACGATCTCGTGCGGCTTGTTCGTACGGGCGCTCATCGACCGGCCTCCTGCGTGGTGTTGAGGATGTTGACGCCCGTGAAGAGGGCCGACGGGCAGCCGTGCGACACCGCGGCGACCTGGCCCGGCTGGGCTTTGCCGCAGTTGAAGGCGCCGCCCAGGACGTAGGTCTGCGGACCACCGACGGCCGCCATGGACCCCCAGAAGTCGGTGGTCGTCGCCTGGTACGCGACGTCCCGCAGCTGCCCGGTGATCCGCCCGTTCTCGATCTTGAAGAACCGTTGCCCGGTGAACTGGAAGTTGTAGCGCTGCATGTCGATCGACCAGGACCGGTCGCCGACCACGTAGATCCCGCGGTCGACCCCGCCGATCAGATCCTCCGTGGACAGCCCCGCCGGGTCCGGCTGGAGCGACACGTTGGCCATGCGCTGCACCGGCACATGGCCGGGGGAGTCGGCGTACGCGCAGCCGTTGGAACGCTCGAAGCCGGTCAACTTGGCGATACGGCGGTCGAGTTGGTAGCCGACCAGGGTGCCGTCCTTGACGAGGTCCCAGGACTGGCCCTCGACGCCCTCGTCGTCGTAGCCGATGGTCGCGAGGCCGTGTTCGGCCGTGCGGTCGCCGGTGACGTTCATCCGCTCGGAGCCGTACTTCAGTTTGTTGAGCTTGTCGAAGGTGGCGAAGGACGTACCGGCGTAGGCGGCCTCGTAGCCGAGCGCGCGGTCCAGTTCGGTCGCGTGGCCGATGGACTCGTGGATCGTCAGCCACAGGTTGGACGGGTCTACGACGAGGTCGTACAGGCCCGCCTCGACGCTGGGGGCCCGCATCTTCTCGGCGAGCAGCTCCGGGATCCGCGCCAGCTCCTCGTCCCAGTCCCAGCCGGTGCCCGTGAGGTACTCCCAGCCGCGGCCCACGGGCGGCGCGATGGTGCGCATGGAGTCGAACTCGCCGCTCGACTCGTCAACCGACACGGCGTTCAGCTGCGGGTGCAGCCGGATCCGTTGCTGTGTGGTCACCGTCCCGGCGGTGTCGGCGTAGAACTTGTTCTCGTGCACGGTGAGCAGCGAGGCGTCCACGTGGTTGACGCCGTCCGCCGCCAGCAGCCGGGCGCTCCAGTCCGCCAGCAGCCCCGCCTTCTCCTCGTCGGGCACGGAGAACGGGTCGATCTCGTACGACGAGATCCACGTCCGCTCCTCGTGCGCGGGCTCGGCGGCCAGCTCGACGCGCTCGTCCGACCCGGCCGCCTTGATCACCTGGGCGGAGAGCTTCGCCATCGCCACCGCCTGCGAGGCGACCTTGGCGGCGGCGTCGAGGCTCAGGTCCACGCCCGACGCGAATCCCCAGGTGCCGCCGTGCACGACCCGCACCGCGTACCCGAGGTCGGTGGTGTCCGACGTACCGGCGGGCCGGGCGTCCCGCAGCCGCCAGGACGCGCTGCGCACCCGCTCGAACCGGAAGTCCGCGTGCTCGGCACCGAGCGCACGCGCGCGTGCCAGCGCCGCGTCGGCCAGGGCCCGTAGCGGAAGTGCCGTGAAGGCTTCGTCGATGGAATGAGGCACGGAGGTCTCCCTGCTGTCGTGGCCAGTCGGGTCCGATCATGTCGCGCGAGCGGGTCCGGGGACCACACGTTTCCGCCGTGCGTCGGCACATTCTGTAGGGACCCGACAGCGAGTCCCGTAAGCCACTGTCGGTGCCCGATTGTCCGCCGGACGGGGCGGACCGATAGGTTTTCGATAAAGCCGCCTGTCAACCAGGTGTACCGGGCAGGCGTGCAGGACCGCTATCGAAAGGGTGATCCGTTGAGCCGCTCGGTTCTCGTCACCGGAGGCAACCGGGGCATCGGCCTCGCCATCGCCCGTGCGTTCGCCGACGCCGGCGACAAGGTCGCCATCACCTACCGCTCGGGTGAGCCGCCGGCCGGCTTCCTGGCCGTGAAGTGCGACATCACCGACTCCGAGCAGGTGGAGCAGGCCTACAAGGAGATCGAGGCCGAGCACGGCCCGGTCGAGGTCCTGATCGCCAACGCCGGCGTCACCAAGGACCAGCTCCTGATGCGCATGACCGAAGAGGACTTCACCTCGGTCATCGACACCAACCTCACCGGCACCTTCCGCGTCGTCAAGCGCGCCAACCGCGCGATGCTGCGCGCCAGGAAGGGCCGCGTCGTCCTGATCTCGTCGGTCGTCGGCCTGATGGGCGGCCCCGGCCAGGCGAACTACGCCGCCTCCAAGGCCGCCCTCGTCGGCTTCGCGCGCTCCCTCGCCCGTGAGCTGGGCTCGCGCAACATCACCTTCAACGTCGTCGCGCCCGGCTTCGTCGACACCGACATGACCAAGGCGCTCACCGACGAGCAGCGCGAGAACATCGTCAAGCAGGTGCCGCTCGGCCGTTACGCGCAGCCCGAGGAGGTCGCCGCGACGGTGCGGTTCCTCGCCTCGGACGACGCCTCGTACATCACTGGAGCCGTCATCCCCGTAGACGGCGGACTGGGAATGGGTCACTGATCACCATGAGCGGAATTCTCGAGGGCAAGCGCGTCCTGATCTCCGGTGTGCTGCTGGAGTCCTCCATCGCCTTCCACGCCGCCAAGCAGGCCCAGGAGCAGGGTGCGGAGATCATCCTGACCGCGTTCCCGCGGCCCACGCTGACCGAGCGCATCGCCAAGAAGCTCCCCAAGCCCACCAAGGTCATCGAGCTCGACGTGACGAACAGCGAGCACCTCGCGCGCGTCGCCGACGTCGTCGGTGAGGAGCTGGGCGGCCTCGACGGTGTCGTGCACTCCATCGGGTTCGCGCCGCCGGACGCGCTCGGCGGCAACTTCCTGAACACGCCGTTCGAGTCCGTCGCCACGGCGATGCACGTCTCGGCGTTCTCCCTGAAGTCGCTGACCATGGCCTGCCTGCCGCTGATGCAGAACGGCGGCTCGGTCGTCGGCCTCACCTTCGACGCGTCCTTCGCGTGGCCGCAGTACGACTGGATGGGCCCGGCCAAGGCCGCCCTGGAGGCCACCAGCCGCTACCTCGCCCGCGACCTGGGCAAGCAGAACATCCGCTGCAACCTCGTCTCCGCGGGCCCGCTCGGCTCGATGGCCGCCAAGTCCATCCCGGGCTTCAGCGAGCTGGCCTCCGTGTGGGACAACCGCTCCCCCCTGGAGTGGGACCTCAACGACCCGGAGCCGGCCGGCAAGGCCATCGTCGCCCTCCTGAGCGACTGGTTCCCGAAGACCACCGGCGAGATCGTCCACGTGGACGGCGGCCTGCACGCCATCGGAGCCTGACCTCCCGACCCGGCCTCTCCTACGGCGTCGACGCCCCGTTTCCCGCACCGCGCGGGGATCGGGGCGTCACCCGTTCGGCCCCTCCGGCCGGGCGGGGGCAGGGCACAACTGCGCACTCTTGATTACGCGTTCACCACGCGATTCCCTCCCCAGCACTGCCGAGGAGGTTTCCCTTGTGCGCCTGTCCCGCAGCCTGGCCTCAGTGACCGTCGCCGTCGCGCTCGTCATCTCCCTGGCGTACGAGGCGATGCCCCACACACGCGTGGAGGCCCGAAAACCGGCCGCGCCCCAACTGTTCGGCGCCGACTGCCGCACCGCCGTCCACGGCTCGCAGGTGATCGCGTACTGCCACAACCCGTACCCCGGCACCGACCGCGTCAGCCTGCACATCGAGTGCGACCGCTGGTGGGACATCGACAGCGACGGCATCGCGACCGACGCGGGCCCGGCGCAGACCGTACGGCTCACCGGCCGCTGCTGGGAGGACGTCCGCGCGGTGTGGGTCAGCCACCAGAAGCGGGCGAGCTGAGCCTCCCCGGGCGGCACACGAACGGATAGCCCGCGGCCTCCTCGGCGGCCGCCTGCCCGTCACCCGTGCGGATCGCGTCCACCAGGCGCGTGTGGTCCATGTACGTCTCCGGAGTCAGCGCCTCGCCGACGTCCGCGCGCAGCCAGTCCCGCAGCACCTCGCCCAGGTCGGCGTACATCGCCGTCATGACGTCGTTGTGGGAGGCCGCCACCACGGCCATGTGCAGGGTCGCGTCGGCCGTCACGAAGGCCTCCGTGTCGCCCGATGCCCAGGCCTCTTCCCGTCGTACGAGGAGGGCGTCCAGCTGCTTGAGGTCCTTCTCGGTGCGCCGCTCGGCCGCCAGCTGCGCCGCCGCCGACTCCAGCGTGGAGCGCAGTTCGGCGATGTGCCGGGGGTCGGCGTCCGCGAAGCGGCGGTGCATCACGCCGGCCAGCTCGCTCGTCGCCACGACGTACGTCCCGGAGCCCTGGCGGATGTCCAGCAGGCCGTTGTGCGCGAGCGCGCGGACGGCCTCGCGGACCGTGTTGCGGGCGACCCCGAGCTGCTCGACCAGCTCCGGCTCGGTCGGGATCCGGGAGCCGACCGGCCACTCGCCCGAGGTGATCTGGTTCCGCAGTGAGGCGATGACCTGCTCGGACAGCACCGAACGGCGGGGGTGGCTCAGGGGCATGGCACACCTTCGCATGTGCGGGGCGGGAGCGGGCCACCCGGGGATGGACAACCAATCATCCCATCATTCTATGATGGGCGGCATGGCAAGCGAGGAAACCCGGACACTGAAGTCCACGACGAACGTCAGCGGCAACGTCGACAGCTCGGCCGCGAGCGACTCCCCGGCGCCGACAGGAAAGCGGACCGGGACGCAGCCCGAGAAAGCGTCCACGCGCGCGTGGACGACGCGTCTGCTCGTCCTCGGCATCGTGCTGGCCGCGCTGAACCTCCGCCCCGCCATCACCAGCCTCGGCGCCCTCCTCGAAGAGGTACGCGACGGGCTCGGCATGAGCGGCAGCGTCGCCGGACTGCTGACCTCCGTACCCCCGCTGTGCTTCGCGGTCTTCGGCGTCATGGCCCCGCGCCTCGCCCGCCGCTTCGGCCCGCCCGCGGTGGTCTGCGCGGGCATGGTCCTCATCTCCGCGGGCCTGCTCATACGGCCCTACATAGGCGGCACGACCGGCTTCCTGGTCGGCAGCGCGCTCGCGCTCATGGGCATCGCGGTCAGCAACGTCCTGATGCCGGTGATCGTCAAGCGCTGGTTCCCCGACCGGGTCGGCTCCATGACCGGCCTCTACTCGATGGGCCTGGCCCTCGGCACGGCTTCCGCCGCCGCGGTCACCGTGCCCATCACCGATGCCCTGGGCGGCAGTTGGCGCTCCGGCCTCGCCGTGTGGGCAGCGCTGGCCGCCGCTGCCGTACTGCCGTGGATCGCTCTCGTACGACACCGGGAGCTGCCCTCCGGAGCGGAGGCGGCCGGGGAGCAGCGCTCCCGCGCGCGGGACGCCGAGCAGGCGCAGCCGGTGCTGCGGATCACCCGCAGCCGTACCGCCTGGGCGCTCGCCGTGTTCTTCGGGCTCCAGGCCACCGCCGCCTACATCACGATGGGCTGGATGGCACAGATCTTCCGGGACGCGGGGGTCTCCGCGGGCACCGCCGGACTGCTGCTCGCCGTCACCATGGTGATGGGCGTGCCGCTGGCCTTCGTCATCCCGCGCGTGGCCACCCGGCTGCCCCGGCAGGGCCCGATCGTGATCGCCCTCGGCGTCTGCGGCCTCGCCGGATACGCGGGCCTGTACCTCGCGCCGGCCGGCGGCGCCTGGGCCTGGGCGGTGCTGCTCGGCATCGCCAACTGCTCCTTCCCGCTGGCCCTGACGATGGTCGGGATGCGGGCCAGGACCGGTGCGGGCGTGGCCCAGTTGTCGGCCTTCGCGCAGAGCACCGGGTATCTGATCTCCATCCCGGGGCCGCTCCTGGTCGGTGTGCTCTACCAGCACAGCGGCGGCTGGGGACTGCCGATCGCGCTCATGGCAGGCCTGATGGTCCCGCAGATGGTTGTCGGCGTCCTCGCGGGGCGCAACCGCACGGTGGAGGACGAGGCGGCCCGCTGACCTCACCCCGGCGGACGTGGCGTCGTCGGCGGGTGCGAGACTTGCCGTATGCCAGTGCTCGACCCGAACCCCCAGAACGGCCAGCGGAAGATGCTCATCGTCTTCGGCTCGTTCTTTGCCATCTTCATCGTCATCGCCATCATCGCGACGATCGCGTCCCCGTGACCACGTGCCCGTGAACGCGCCTCCGCGGGCCGATGGTGGGGTTGTCCCCACCATCCCCTAGGGGGTGAGGCTCAGGGTCAAGTGGGTGGATCTCCGGATGGGTTGGGGGCCGCGGGTTCCGTAACTTCGAGGTGTGACCGCGAGAAGCGGATCGCGGACCACTCGGAGACCAGCGGAGGCATCCATGTCGGCCCCAACGCACACCCGGCCCCTCCCGGCGACCACGGGCGGCGTCGACATCAGGCTGCCGTGGTGGGCTCTCGCCCTGCCGGCGCTCGCGTTCGTCGTGCTGCTCGTGATGATGCTCAACCCGACGGACGCGCAAGCGGCGACCTCGGACCCGATGATCACCCAATTGTTCGAGCGCGTGCAGCAGCTCATAACCCGCTGAGCACCGGTTGTGCACGTGCGGAGCCGCCCGGTCAACTCCCTGCGCCCCATGGCCTGTTTCATGCGAAGCTGGATCCCATGAGCGTCGCAGAATCCCGCAGGATTGTCCTCTTCCGGCATGCGAAAGCCGACTGGCCCGAGGTGACCGATCACGAGCGACCGCTCGCTGAGCGCGGTCGCCTGGACGCGGCCACGGCCGGAAGCAGACTGGCCGACACCGGCATCCCCTTCGATCTGGCCCTCTGCTCCACCGCGGTCCGGACCCGGGAGACCTGGAAGCTCGCGGTCCACGAGCTCGCGCACCGGCCGAAAACCGTCTACGAGGAGCGGCTCTACGAGGCCTCGCCCGGCGAGCTGATCGCGGTGCTGAACGAGACGCCGGACGACGCGCGGAACGTGATCCTCGTCGGCCACAACCCGAGCGTGCAGGGCCTGGCCGAGATCCTCCCGGGCGCGGGAGCTGGAGCGGGTTCCGGCGAGGCCCGTGAGTGGCTGGACCGCCGCGGTTTCGCGACCGCCGGTTTCGCCGTCCTGTCCTTCACGGGTTCCTGGAAGGCGCTGGAGCCGGGCGTGGCCACGCTGGACGACTACTGGGCGCCGTCGGAGTAACCCCGCAGACCCGTAGCCCGTAGCTCCGCAGACCCATAGCCCCGCAGCCCTGAGGACTCGTACGACAAAGAAAGGGCCCGGCACCATGCGGTGCCGGGCCCCCGAAAGTCGTGCGAGGCCGGGATCAGTCCTCGTCGTGCGTGTCCGCGGCCTCGACCTCTTCGCGGGTGACGCCCAGCAGATACAGCACGGTGTCGAGGAACGGCACGTTCACCGCGGTGTGCGCGGCCTCCCGTACGACCGGCTTCGCGTTGAAGGCGACACCGAGACCGGCCGCGTTGAGCATGTCCAGGTCGTTGGCGCCGTCGCCGATCGCCACGGTCTGCGCGAGCGGTACGCCCGCCTCGGCGGCGAAGCGGCGCAGCAGCCGTGCCTTGCCCGCGCGGTCGACGATCTCGCCGGTGACCTTGCCGGTCAGCTTGCCGTCGACGATCTCCAGGGTGTTGGCCTGGGCGAAGTCGAGCCCGAGCCGGTCCTTGAGGTCGTCGGTGACCTGGGTGAACCCGCCTGATACGACGCCGACTTGGTAGCCGAGCCGCTTGAGCGTACGGATGAGGGTGCGCGCCCCCGGCGTCAGACGCACCTCGCTGCGCACCTTGTCGACGACCGACGCGTCCAGCCCCGCCAGCAACGCCACGCGCGCGTGCAGCGACTGCTCGAAGTCCAGCTCCCCGCGCATCGCGGCGGCGGTGACCTCGGCGACCTCGTCCTCGCAGCCGGCGTGCGCGGCGAAGAGTTCGATGACCTCGTCCTGGATGAGCGTGGAGTCGACGTCCATGACGACCAGCCGCTGGGCCCGCCGGTGCAGCCCCGCCGCCACGACGGCGATGTCGACGCCGAACGTCGCCGCGTGGGTCACCAGGGCGGTGCGCAGGGGCTCGGTCTCCACGCCGGACACCGCGAACTCGACCGCTGTCACGGGGTACTTGGCGAGCCGGAAGATACGGTCGATGTTGCCGCCGGCCTTGGTGATACGGGCGGCGATCGCGGCGGTGGACTCCGCGGTGAGGGGGTGGCCGAGCACGGTCACGAGCGAACGCCCGAGCCCACGCGGCCGGTTGTCGCCGAGGCCGGAGATGATCTCCGCCTGCATCTTCATCGACTCGGCCCAGCTGTGCACGGTGGCCCGCAGACCCCCTTCGAGCCCGGCGGGCGGCGGCGTCACGAGCGCGCACAGCACCATCCGGCCACGCGTGACGACCTGCTCGATGTCGACCACGTCGACGGAGTAGGCGGCGAGGGTGTCGAAGAGTCCGGCCGTGATGCCCGGCCTGTCCTTGCCGAAGATCTTGACGAGGAGAGTGGGGACGTCAGAGGTCTGCGAAGCGCTCATGGTGTACCCACCGTATCCGGCACGGAGTGCCTTATGCCGCAGAGGTCCGCCTAGCGGACACGGAACAGTGGGTGTCGGGTCGGTGGCGCGGATCTTACGAGGCGATCACGAAGGGGCGGTGACCTGGTCAGGAGTGGGCCGTGGGTGGTCGAGAGTTGGCTGAGGGGCGGTCAGGAGACGCGTTGAGGTGATCGCGGGGAGGTGTGGTGCCGATCAGGGGTTGGCCGGTCGTTGGGCGAGGGGTGACTGGTGGGGCACCGGGTGCGGGGGATACGGCTGGACGGGTGGGGAGCAGGGGGTTGGGCGTTGGGCTGCTGGGTTGTCGCACCGTCGGGCTATAGGGGTGCCGCTACGTCTTCCCCCATCACCTTGTCCGGCATCGCCCATCGCTGGCTCACCCACCGCCGGCGTGGATCACCGGCGCCCCTTGGGCCTCCCCGGCGGGTGCGGCGGGGGAGGAGGCGGAGGTTGCTGCCCGCCGTCCGAGTCGTCCTCCGGCCAGTCCCGCGAACGTGACCCGGGTCGACGCCGGGGCGGCCGGGACGGTGGCTCGTAGGACTGGGCCATGGTCGGAGCGCCGTACATGTCGGCGGGCGGCGGAGGGGTGCCGGGTGGCTGCGGGTTGTTGTAGGGGCGAGTGCCGTCCTCCGGTTGCCGTAGCTCATCGGGCAGTTGCAGATACGGGTTGGTCTCGGGGTTCGGCGCGCGGTAGGGCGAACTCGGCACGTACGGCCCAGGGTCCCCGGCGCCCTCCGGATGCCCTGCATGTCCCGCACCCCCCGCAGGCTGCGCGTGTTCCGGATACCCCGGCTGCCCTGGCGCCCAGACATCCGACCCCGACCCTGAACCCGTCCCCGATCCCGTTCCCGGAACCGGACCCCCCACCCCCAAGTCACCCCGTGCCAACCGAGAAGCCTGCCGCCCCGCAGCCCCGGTCGCGTACGCGAGCAGCCCCCCGACAAACCCCGCCCCCGCACCCCACACCGCACCGAGCACCAACGCCATCCCCAGCTGCCCGTGCAGCTCGATCCCCGCGCCGAACGCGTCGAACCCCAGCACCGACAGCGACGCGTCCACCGACACATCCGTCAGCCACGCCAGCAACGGCAACGTCAGCGCGGTGACGACCCCAAGCCGTAAAGCACACCGCCCGGCAAATCCGAGAGCACTCCCGCGACCCCCCGCACCGCCGCGCTCACCGGCACCGGCACCACCACGATCAGAGCCGCTCCCCGCCGCCGCCCCCAAGGGCGTCCGCACCGCTGTCAACACCCCCGCCAGCAACATCATCAATGCCGCCGCAACCCCCAACAGCCATACCCGGCTGTCCAGTTCGGCCAGCCGGCCCAACGTCACCGGCTGGTCGGACTTCACGCTGAGGAGTTGGTCCAGGGGGTGGGGGAGGAGTTTTGCGAGTTCGCCGGTGGCCTTGCCGTCCCAGGGGACGAAGAGGCCGATCGGGATGCCGAGCCAGACTCCGTTGGGGGCGCCAAGGAGCGCGGCGCCGGCAATTCGCTTCGGGTGGTCGTCGCCGATCGCCGCGTACACCGCCGCCGCGAGCCCCGCCGCCACCGCGACCAGCAGCACCGCCACGAGCGCGGAAGCGGCCGGGCGTACGACGCGGTGCATGGCCTCCCAACCGCGCGGCAAAGGAGTTCGGCGCGAGGCCAGCAGGGCGATCAGCAGGATGCCGGCCGACCAGCCCAGGCCGCCCAGCAACGTCGGCGCCGTATCGACCGTGAAGCCCACCGCCGCCTTCGCCTTGACCAGGTCGCTGATCTTGCCCGGCAGCAGCCCGCCGATGTCACCGATGTCGCCGAGGCCGGGGATGCTCAGCCCGCCGCCGTTCCCTCCACCGCCGCCGGTCAGTTTGTCGAGGCCGAGTTTGCTGCCGTCGATCGTGATGACGTCGTGCCCGGCCCAGGCCAGCCCACCCAGCATCGCCACGAAGAGCACGATCACCGAGCCCGCGCGCGCGAGGAGTTCGGCCGGGGCGATCACAACTCCGGCCGCCCGCAGGGACCGTAGGAAGAAGTACGACAGCAGGAGTGCGCCGACCAGGCTCACGCCCAGCGGGGTGATCGTCACCGCTGTGGTCGCCTGGGCGCCGGTCAGGCCGAAGGCGGAGACGTCGCCGGTCGGGGTGACCGAACCGCCCGCGCCGAGAGCCACCACCGCCGCGGTCATGGGGCCGAGCGAGCCCGTCGCGTCGGCGCCCAGCAGGTGCAGGCCGAGCGCGGCCGTGCCCGCCATGCCTATCAACGCCCAGCTCACCGCTGCGATCGCGGACAGCAGGACGTCGACCCAGGGCACCCTCGTGTCGTAGCTCGCCGTCCGGACACTCGTCGCTGAGCTCATGGCAGACCCCCCGATCCGCGGCGCGGTGCGGACACCACGCATGTCCCCCTCGCGTGGATTACCACTCTCCGGGCCGGTTTCAACCCCGTCAACGGAACCGACGGAAGCGTATGGACGTGGTCTTCACAAGGCCCGACTTTCGGTCAGGGGGTGCAGCCTGAAATAGTTCCCGACGATGTTCGCCATCCCTAGACTCCCTGTGATGGGGGTAACTCGGGGGACTACTCAGTGGGGCATGGAGTGCCGGAACTCGTACTGGAATTGAATGGACGGACCTGGACGCTCGACGCGTCCAGGCCCTACACCCTCGGACGTGATCCGCAGGGGGATGTCGTGGTCGACGACGCCAGGGTCTCCTGGCGGCACGCCACGATCAGCTGGAGCGGCCGGAGTTGGGTCATCGACGACCACGGCAGCACCAACGGCACGTTCGTGCAGGGCCAGCGCATCCATCAGATGGAGATCGGCCCGGGCTCGTCCGTGCACCTGGGCAACGCGACCGACGGCCCGCGGCTGAGCCTGTCCGGCGCCGCGGCCTCCGTGGCGAGCCCGCAGGCCCAGCCGCAGCAACAGCCGTACGCCGCACAGGGCGCGAGCCCCGGCTGGGCCCAGCAGGCACCGCCGCAACAGGCCCCGGCGCAGACGCCTGAGCAGCAGCGTTACCAGCCGCCGGCCGCCGCGCAGATTCCGCAGCAGCCGGGACCCGGTGTCGGCGCGGGGGCGCCGCCGGTCTACGGCGACCGCAGCCCGACCACGTTCCACCAGTTCTCGCTGGGCCGCGTGATGCGCATCGGCCGTGCGCTGGAGAACGAGTTGGTGGTCTCCGACCTCCAAGTCTCGCGCCACCACGCCGAGTTCCACGCGACGCCCGACGGCCGCTTCGAGATCCGCGACCTGGGCTCGCACAACGGCACGTACGTCAACGGCCAGCCGATCACCAAGGGCGGCTCGGCGCTGCTCGGCCCGAACGACATCGTCGGCGTCGGCCACTCGACGTTCCGCCTGGTCGGGGACCGGCTCGAAGAGTTCGTCGACACCGGTGACATCTCCTTCTCCGCCCGGCACTTGACCGTCGAGGTCGACGGCGGCAAGCAGATCCTCAAGGACGTCTCCTTCGGCGTACCGGAGAAGTCGCTGATCGCGGTCATCGGCCCGTCGGGCTCCGGCAAGTCGACCCTGCTCAAGGCGCTCACCGGCTACCGGCCCGCCAACCAGGGCGACGTCCTCTACGACAACCGGAACCTCTACAAGCAGTTCGCCGAGCTGCGCCAGCGCATCGGTCTGGTCCCGCAGGACGACATCCTGCACAAGGAACTGACCGTCAAGAAGGCCCTCAAGTACGCGGCCAAGCTGCGCTTCCCCGCCGACACCACCGGCGCCGAGCGCGAAGCCCGTATCGACGAGGTGCTGCGCGAGCTGAAGCTCGACATCCACAAAGAGAAGAAGATCACCTCCCTCTCCGGCGGCCAGCGCAAGCGCGTCTCGGTCGCCCTGGAGCTCCTCACCAAGCCCTCGCTGATCTTCCTGGATGAGCCCACCTCGGGCCTCGACCCGGGCATGGACCGCGATGTCATGCAGCTGCTGCGCGGCCTCGCCGACGACGGCCGCACGGTCCTCGTCGTCACCCACTCCGTGGCCGAACTGGCGATCTGCGACAAGCTGTTGGTGATGGCTCCGGGCGGCAGCGTCGCCTACTTCGGCCCGCCCGAGGAGGCACTGAACTTCTTCGGCTACGACACCTGGGCCGACGTCTTCTCCGCCTTCGAGAACTACCGCGACTACGACTGGGCCGGGCGCTGGAAGGGCTCGCAGCACTACCAGATGTACGCCGCGGACATCGACGCGATTGCACCGCAGTCCGTACAGATGCCGCCGATGCAGGCGATGAAGCCGCCGAAGCCGCAGGGCTGGATGTCCCAGTTCATGACGCTGGTGCGCCGCTACGTCGGGGTGATCGCCTCCGACAAGGGCTTCCTGGCCCTGATGGTGATCCTGCCGGCCGTGCTGGGCGCGGTGAGCCTGCTCATCGACTCGGGCAACAGCCTGCTGCCCAACCCGGCCAGGGCGAACGGCCAGAGAATTCCGAACGGCACGGCCACCACGGTCCTGCTGATCCTCGCGGTCGGCGCCTGCTTCGCCGGCGCGGCCAACTCCGTCCGCGAGCTGATCAAGGAACGGGTCATCTACGAACGGGAGCGCGCGACCGGCCTCTCGCGCTCGGCGTACCTGATGTCGAAGGTGTTCGTGCTCGGCGTGATCACCGCGCTGCAGGGCCTGATGGTCGGTGTCATCGGCTTCGCCAGCCGGGAGATCCCCAAGCAGGGCCTGGTGCTCGGCAGCCAGACCATGATCGAACTCTGCATCCCGATCATGGGTCTCGGCTTCACCGCGATGATGTTCGGCCTGATCATCTCCGCGCTGGTGAAGACGGCCGAGAAGACCATGCCGCTGCTGGTCATGTTCGCGATCATCCAGGTCGTGTTCACCGGCTGCCTGTTCACCCTGAACGGCGCGGTCGGCGTCAACCAGTTCTCGTACCTGATGCCCTCGCGCTGGGCGGTCGGGGCCGCGGGCGCCACGCTGGACTTCAACAAGATCAGCCCGCCCAAGCCCGGCGACAGCGTCGATCCGCTCTGGGAGCACACCGTCGGCGCCTGGGGCATGGACATGGCCGCCCTGATCGCCCTCGGCGTGATCTGCGGCTTCTTCGTGGCCCGCTTCCTGCGCCGCCACGAGCCCGAGGTTATGCGTAAGTGAGCCATGCGGAAGTGAGTCCGGAAATCAAACTCACGTGAGTTTGAAAAGCGAACGCCGAAGGGCGGCGCCCCTCACACGGGTGCCGCCCTTCGGCGTCGATACCGAGACCAAGAGGTCCGCCGGAGAGGCCTCAGTACGCGCTGTTGACGTTGTCGATCGAGCCGTACCGGTCGGCCGCGTAGTTGGCGGCGGCGGTGATGTTGGCGACCGGGTCGTAGATGTTCGACGAGGTACCGGAGACGTGGTACGCGTTGAACGTCGGCTGGATGACCTGGAGCAGACCGATCGACGGGGTGCCGTTGACCGCGTTGACGTCCCAGCCGTTGATGGCGCTGGGGTTGCCCGAGGACTCCCGCATGATGTTCTTGTACAGGCCGTTGTACGAGCCCGGGATGCCCTTCTGCTTCATGATCGCCAGCGCGTGGTTGATCCAGCCGTTGAGGTTGTTGGCGTACGTCGTCGCGGCGACGGGCTGGATCTTGACGCGCTCGGTGGAGCGGCTCGCGGCCTTCTTGGCCTTGCGCGCGGCCTCCGCCTTCTTCTTGGCGGCGGCTTCGGCGGCGGCCTTCTTCTTCGCGGCGGCGTCGACCTTGGCCTTCGCGGCCTTCGCCTTGGCATCGGCCTTCGCCTGGATCGCCTCGGTCTTCACACCGGCACCGGCGAGCTGGTCGGTGACGCTGGCCTTGACGCCCTTGATGGGCTCCGTGCTGTACGCGACCTTCGTCGAGGTCGCGGCGTCGCTCGTGGTCGTCCCCGCGTCGCCGGGCACCGCGGAGAAGGCGAGGGCGGCGGCGCCGAGCGTGGCGACACCGGCGAGCGCGATCTTGTGCTGCTTCGTCAGCTTGTTCAGCTTGGTCAGGCGACTATGACCAGGAGTGTTCGTGTTCTTGGGCATGGCGGATGGACCTCTTCGAATTGCGCGGAGGTCGCTCACCGTCCGGCGGGGACGCGGGTGCTTCCGGCACAAACGCCGCGGACGGGATCCGCGGCGCTGAGCGACGGCTGCAATTCTTAGCGGCCGCAAAAACCCCTGGCAAAGGTGTGACGTACGATCCCGGGTAGTTGACCGGTCCAGGGCAAAACGGGACAGACAGGTCCGTCTGTCCCGCTCAAGTGGGGCGTCTATATCTCCTATGTCCGCTAGTACGTGATCTGCGCCCTATGTGCGGGCTCACATCGGCCGCGCCCCGACCTCACCCGCAGTTGCGGGAGCAACGCGCCGCGTGAGGGTCCTCCTCCGGGAGGATGAGATGCACGTCCCCGAACTCGTGCCACAGGTAGAGCCCCCGCAGCGCCTCCTCATAACTGCGGCCTACGGCGGCCCGCCCGGCGACCGCCTCCAGCATCAGCAGATGCGAGGCCTCCGGCTCGTGCAGCCCCGTCAGCAGCCCGTCCACCACCCGCACACCCCGCTCCGGCGTCACGACGAGATCGGTCCACCCCGCACGCGCGCGTACGACCCCGTCGTCCCCGGCGGCCGACTCGACGGCCCGCACAGCCGTGGTCCCGACCGCGATCACCCGCCCGTCCCCGGCCTGGGCGGCGTTGATCAACCGGGCCGACGTCCCCGACACCGCGAACCGCTCCGGATACGGCGGCTCCTGCACCTCGGCCGAGGCCACCCCGGTGTGCAGGGTGATCGGCGCGAACTGCACCCCCCGACTCACCAGCTCCGCCACCAGCCGCGGGGTGAAGGGCCGAGCCGCACTGGGCATCTCCGCACTGCCCGTCCCGTCCTCGGTAGGCAGCGAGAACACCGTCTGGTAGACGGAGAGCGGCTGATCGCGCTCCGTATAGGAGTAACGGATGGGCCGCCCGTGCTCCCGGAGCAGTACGGCCACGCCGGGATCGGGCGTTTCTGGACGCGACACCCCCGACACCCGCCCCCACCACAACCGCTCACCCCGCCCGCTCAACGGCTCCTCCAGGACCAGCCGCACACCTTCAGGCAGCCGAACCTCCGTCCCCTCCGGGCCGCCCGCACGCGCGCGTGTGGTGCCCTTCCCGTCCGGCTCGCGCAGCTCGACCGCCCACCGCCCGTCATCGCCCCGGGTGGAGAAATGCACCACCACGCGTGCGTGCCCGATCCACCCGTCCACGGCCGCGGCGAGCGTCGGCGACGTGTTCACGACCAACAGATCCCCGGCCCGCAGCAGCCGTGGCAGCTCCGCGAACACGTGATGCGACACCTCGGTACCGCGCGACACGAGCAGCCGTACGGCATCCCGGTCGAGCCCGGGCCCGCGCTGTTCGGCGGGCACCCGCGCGGAAAGCTCCTCCGGGACCCGGACGGCCACGGTCATCGCTCCTCCAGGAGGGCCGGCGCGCCGTAGCGCCCGCTCGCCGGACGCTCGTCCAGCAGCCGTAGAAAGGCCGGTACCACGGAGGCCGGCGACGGCCGTGGATCCTCGTCGTCCGGTACGGCCGCCGCGTACAGGTCGGTGCCCATGTCCCCGGGGTCGACCGCCCACACCCGCAGCCCGGGCTCCTCGGCGCCGAGCACGGCCGCGAGATGGTCGAGGGCCGCCTTGGACGCCCCGTAACCGCCCCACGTCTCGTAGGCTTCGGCCGCCGCGTCCGAGCTGACCGCGATCACCGCACCCGCGTGCGAGGCCCGCAGCAGCGGCAGCGCCTCCTGGACCAGGCCCAGCGCGGCCACCACATTCACCTCCAGCGCCCGCCGCAACCCGTCCAGGGCCAGCTCCTCCAGGCGTACCAGCGGCTCGGCGCCCAGCGCGCTCGCGTTGCTGACGACCAGGTCGACGCCGCCCAGCTTCCCCGCCGCGGCCACCAGCTCCGCGCGGTGCGCGGCATCCGTGACGTCCCCGGGAAGGGCCTCCACGCGCGTGCCGTACGCGGCGACGGCCACCGCGGCGTCTGTCAGCACCCCCTCGGTCCTGGCGTCGAGCACCAGGTCCCAGCCCCGCGCGGCCAGGGCCTCGGCGAGCGCCCGCCCCAGCCCCTTGGATGCCCCCGTGATGATCGCTACCGACATGACACACGTCCCCTCGTCCACTACGCCTCCGTCGGCGTGCCCCCAACGTAGGAACGGGATCGCCTCCGCCGCGTCGGACGTCGGCCGCAGTCCACCGGGGCCCTTCGCCCTAGGTCCACCGGACCAGACGACGGCCGCCACCGGCCCGATCCGCACTGTCAGACCCCGCCGGTACCGTGAGGACATGAGTCAAGGTCCACGGTCCGGCCTCGCGGCGGTGAGTTCCGCGCTGCTGGCCATGAGCAGGCATCTCGAGGTGCGCGACGTCCTCAAGACGATCGTCGCCTCGGCCCGCGAGCTGCTCGACGCGCAGTACGCCGCGCTCGGCGTGCCCGACGACCACGGCGGCTTCGCCCAGTTCGTGGTCGACGGCGTCAGCGACGCCCAGTGGAAGGCCATCGGCCCGCTCCCGCGCCAGCACGGCATCCTCGCCGCGATGTTGCACGAGGCCAAGGCCGAACGCCTCGCGGACGTGCGCAAGGACCCGCGCTTCGAGGGCTGGCCCTCGGCCCACCCCGATATGTCCGACTTCCTGGGCCTGCCCATCCGCGACGACGACGAGGTCATCGGCGCCCTCTTCCTCGCCAACAAGAACTGCCCGAAGCGGGACGGCAGTTGCGGCTTCACGGAGGAGGACGAGGAGCTGCTCGCCATCCTCGCCCAGCACGCGGCCATCGCCCTCACCAACGCCCGCCTGTACGAGCGCAGCCGCGAGCTGACCATCGCCGAGGAGCGCTCCCGCCTGGCACACGAACTGCACGACGCGGTGGCCCAGAAGCTGTTCTCGCTCCGCCTCACCGCGCAGGCCGCCGCCACCCTCGTGGACCGCGACCCCTCCCGCGCCAAGGGCGAACTCCAGCAGGTGGCCGCGCTCGCCGCCGAGGCAGCCGACGAACTGCGCGCCGCGGTCGTCGAGTTGCGCCCCGCCGCCCTCGACGAGGACGGACTGAGCGCCACCCTGCGCACCCAGATCCAGGTCCTCGACCGCGCCCACACCGCACGCGTGACCTTCACCGGCCGCGGCTTCCGCGCCCTGCCCGCCGCCCAGGAGGAGGCCATGCTCCGCGTCGCCCAGGAGGCCCTGCACAACGCACTGCGCCACTCCGGCGCGGGCCACGTCGCCGTGACCCTGGAGCGACGCGGTTGCGGAGCTGTCCTCCGGATCACCGACGACGGCAGCGGCTTCGAGCCTCAGTCGATCCGCCGCGCGGGACGCCACCTCGGCCTGGTCTCCATGCGGGACCGGACGAACGGCGTCGGCGGCACGCTGACCGTGGAATCGGCGCCCGGAAAGGGCACCACGATCGAGATGGAGGTCCCCGGTGGCTGACGCAATCAAGGTGCTGATCGTCGACGACCACCAGGTCGTCCGCCGGGGCCTGCGCACCTTCCTGGAGGTGCAGGACGACATCGAGGTCGTCGGCGAGGCGGCCGACGGCGCCGAAGGAGTCGCCCGCACCGAGGAGTTGAAGCCCGACGTCGTCCTCATGGACGTCAAGATGCCGGGCATGGACGGCATCGAGGCGCTGCGCAAGCTCCGCGAACTCGACCACCCCGCGCGCGTGTTGATCGTCACCAGCTTCACCGAACAGCGCACGGTGATCCCGGCCCTGCGCGCGGGCGCCGCCGGTTACGTCTACAAGGACGTGGACCCGGACGCCCTCGCCGGCGCCATCCGTTCCGTCCACGCGGGCCACATCCTGCTCCAACCCGAGGTCGCCGGGGTCCTGTTGTCCCAGGAGGAGTCCAACTCGGGGCAGGGGAGAGGCGGTTCGCTCACCGAGCGGGAGCGCGAGGTGCTCGGCCTGATCGCCGACGGCCGCTCCAACCGCGAGATAGCCCGCGCCCTGGTGCTCTCAGAGAAGACGGTCAAGACCCACGTCTCGAACATCCTGATGAAACTCGACCTGGCGGACCGCACGCAGGCGGCCCTGTTCGCCGTACGCCACGGTCTGACGCGGTGACCTGAGCGAGGTGATCCGGCGAGGTGAGCGGGGTGCGGCGGCAACACGGAGCGTCTCGTTCCGGGCTGAGATTCATACCGTCGTGGGAATGTCCCTCGAATGGCGCATCCTTCGTGGATCTCCGCCGTTCTCCAGTGCGTGCCGCGGCGCCTGCCGCGGTGATCGCTAGGAGGGCTCAGAAGTGAAGAACCTGAAGAAGGCAGCGGCCGTGACGATGGTGGCCGGCGGGCTGGTAGCCGCCGGTGCCGGGCTGGCCTCCGCCGACGGTCTGGCGAACGGCCAGGCCGCCGGTTCGCCCGGCGTCGCCTCGGGCAACGTCGTCCAGGTCCCGGTGCACGTCCCGGTCAACGCGGTCGGCAACAGCGTGAACGTCATCGGCGTCCTGAACCCCGCCTTCGGCAACCTGGGCGTCAACCAGTGACGCACGTCGCCCCGCGACAGTGACCTCCGGCCTCCCAGGGCACTCCCTGGGAGGCCGGTCTGCTCGTCACCTGGTCGGCTTGTCGCGCCAATGATCCGAACGGGCAGTCAAACGCGGATGTCCGTGCCGTTTCCGCCGTTCCGTGCGTTGATCAGCGCACGACCCGCGGCCGGGTCGGTCACGCAATCGCAGGAGGAACGCTTCCCATGAACATCGCCAAGAAGGCCGCTGTGGCCCTCACCGTCGCCGGTATCGCCGCCGGCGCCTCCGCCGGTGCCGCTTTCGCCGACGCCGGTGCCGACGGCGCGGCCGTGAAGTCCCCGGGTGTCGGTTCGGGCAACGCCGTCCAGGTCCCGGTCCACGTCCCGGTCAACGTCGTCGGCGACAGCATCAACGTCATCGGCCTGCTGAACCCCGCGTTCGGCAACAAGGGCGTCAACGACTGACGTCCACAGCACTGAAGAGGGGCCCCACGAGTCAACGACGACTTGTGGGGCCCCTTTTTCTGTAGACCGCATTTCTCTACTGCCGGTTACTGTCAGCCCGTCCGGCGTTT
>NZ_BARF01000066.1 GCF_000367365.1 Streptomyces prunicolor NBRC 13075
ATACAGCCCCGCGCCCCTTAAGGCAATTCCCTGGGCCTGCGATAGTGAGTGGATGGAATTGGAGATCTCCCAACTACCCTTTCCCCTCCGGACTTACGGGCCCGACGGGCATTGGTCCTACGAGGACGGGGTGCTCACTGGCTGGGCGGGTCCCCGGCAGGATCGCTTCGTGCCGCCCACCGGGGAAGGGTTGGATCCCGCCTCCGACGCGCCCCGTCTTCTCGGAGCGCCGCACGGGGACTTCCAACTCATAGCCCGGGTCACCGTCGGGTTCGCGGGGTCCTTCGATGCCGGGGTGCTCTACGTCCACGTGGGGGAGCGGGCCTGGGCCAAGCTCTGCCTGGAGTACTCGCCCGATGTGCCTACCGTCTGCACGGTGGTCACCCGGGGGCACTCGGACGACGCCAACTCCTTCACAGTGGACGGTAGTTCGGTGTGGCTGCGGGTCAGTCGTACCGGTCGGGCCTTCGCCTTTCACGCGTCGCGGGACGGTGAGCGCTGGACCTTCATCCGGCTCTTCACCCTCGGGGACGAGAAGGAGACGGACGCGGCGCTGGTCGGGTTCATGACGCAGTCGCCGATGGGGGAGGGGTGTGTCGTGACCTACGACCACCTTGAGTTCAGGCCCAGTTGGCCGGACGACCTGAGAGACGGAAGCTGAGGAAGGCCGTCACCGCGAAGAGGGCCGCGCTGATCGCGAGGCTCTCCCGCAGGCCCGCCGTGAACCCGTCGGAGACCAGCGCCCCGAACACGGCGATCCCCAGCCCACCCGCCACCTGACGCGCGGAGTTGAGGACACCGGCCGCAAGTCCCGCCCGTTCGGCCGGTACCGCGTCCATCATGGCGATGGTCAGCGGCGGGACCGTCAGGGCGCAGCCGAGGGCCATCGGGACGAGGAGCCAGGCCACCAGGAGCGGGGGCGTGCTCTCGTCGACGCAGAGAAGAACGAGTGAGCCCAGTGCGGCGAGCGACTGGCCGATCAGCATGGGCAGTTGGGGGCCGTAGCGGGCCGCCAGTTTGCCCGACACGATGTTCGTCACTCCGATCAGACCGGTCATCGGCAGGAACATCAGGCCGGCGTACAGCGCCGAACGGCCCTGCACCTGCTGGAAGAAGAGCGAGAAGAGGAAGACCAGGCCGAAGAAGGCCACACTGCACGCGACACCCGCCGCGACCGCCACGGACACCGCGTGACTGCGGAACAGGCCGAACGGCACCACCGGATGCGACTGGCGCAGCTCGACCCGGACGAAGGCCGCGCCCGCGACGAGCGCGATCAGCACAGCCACAACTCCCGTCACCCCGCCCTCGATCACCGCGAAGGTCACGGCCGTGAGGGTGAGCACCGCCAGCAGTTGGCCCGGCAGGTCCAGCGGTGCGGGCCGGCGTTCCGAGCGCGGCGCCCGGAGCAGCAGCAACAGCGCCACCGCGCCCAGCGGCAGGTTGATGAAGAAGATGCCCCGCCAGTCCCAGACCGTGGTCAGCGCACCGCCCGCCACCGGGCCCAGGGCCACCGCCGCCGCACCCCCGGCCCCCCAAGTCGCCACCGCCCGCGCCCTCTTGGCCGGTTCGGCGTAGGCCTGTCGTACCAGGGACAGCGAGGCCGGCAGGACGACGGCCGCCGCCACACCCTGCGCCGCGCGCGCGGCGATCAGCGCGGGCAGGTTCGGGACCAGGCCGCAGGCGGCCGAGGCGAGGGTGAAGACCGCGATGCCGATCGCGTACGCGCGGCTCGCTCCGGCCCGGTCGGCGAAGGCGCCGGTGGACAGCATGAGCGCGGCGAAGGACAGCGTGTACGCGTCGACCACCCACTGAAGTCCCGACATCCCGCCGCCGAACGCGCCCTCGATGGACGGCAGCGCCACGTTCACCACGGACGCGTCGAGGCTGATGAGCGCGAAGCCGAGGAGGGCGGCGGCGAGGGTCAGGGTGGGGGAGGGCTTCCTCAAATCGCCGGTGCGGGGGGTGAGTTGGGTGGCGGACGTAGGCGTGGGCGTCGTCATGCGTCCATGGTGCAGAAGCGCGACGCCGTACAGTAGTGGCCGGAATGCCAGCCACCCGGAGGTTCTGGCCATGCCGAGAAAGCGGCCCCCGTACCGCGTCGCCATCGTCGCGCCGAACCCCGTCTCCATGTTCAACCTGGCCATCCCCGAGATGCTCTTCGCCAAGGTCGAGATCGACGGCGCCCCCGGCTACGAGGTGACCATCTGCAGCTCCGACGCCCGCCCGGTGGTGACGACCGGCGGCCTGCACCTCCAGGTGGGCCGCGGCCTTGACGTCCTGCACACCGCCGACACCGTGGTGATCGCGGGCACCGGCGAGCGGTACGAGCCGGACCCGGCCGCCGTGGCGGCCGTCCGCGAGGCCGCCGCCGCGGGCAAGCGCATCGCCTCCATCTGCAGCGGCGCCTTCGTGCTCGCCGAGGCCGGGCTGCTCGACGGCCGCAGCGCCACCACGTACCACGGGATGGCGGACGAACTCCGCGACCGCTATCCGACCCTCGACCTCAGGGACGACGTCCTCTACATCCAGGACGGCCAGTTCCTGACCGCCTCCGGATACGCCGCCGGCCTCGACCTCTGCCTGCACATCATCCGTACCGACTACGGCGCCGCCGTCGCCAACGAGGTGGCCCGCCTCGCCCTCGTCGCACCCGTACGCCCGGGCGGCCAGACCCAGTTCACGCAGACCCCGCTCCCGCCCGAGCGCGGTACGGCCTGCGCCGACACCCGCGGCTGGGCCATGCGCAACCTCGACAAACCGCTCACCCTCACCGACCTGGCCCGGCACGCGGGCGTGAGCGTGCGCACCCTCACCCGCCGCTTCCACGCGGAGAGCGGCGTGAGCCCCCTCCAATGGCTGCTCCACCAGCGCATCGAGCGCGCCAAGGAACTCCTGGAGACCACCACCCTCCCCATGGGCCAGCTGGCCCGAGCCTGTGGCCTGGGCACCGCGGACTCCCTGCGCGCCCACCTGATCCGCCGCACCGGCCTGACCCCGAGCGCCTACCGGACCCAGTTCACCCGCCTCGGAACCGAAACGAGCGCCCTCACGTCATCGGTTGCATGATCAGTGACCGTGTCAACGAAACCCGGGTGATCAGAACCGCCCTGCCCGCCGAGGCACAGGCCATCACCGACCTGCACCGCCGGGCCCGCTCGACCTACTACCCCGACGGCATCCCGGACGACGGAACGGACTGGCTCGCCGTCTGGCAGGGCGCCATCGCACGCCCCAAGGCCCACGTGCTCTGCCTGCTCGACCAGGGCCGCATCGTCGCCCTGGCCTCCTTCCGCACCCCGGAAGGAGAACCGGCGGAAACGGTCAAGCTGTTCCAGTTCCACGTCGACCCCGACCAGTGGCGCTCCGGCCTCGGTACGGCCCTGCACGCGGCCTGCCTCGAACAGTGGCGGGCCGACGGCCGGCGGACCGCCGTACTCGATGTGCATGTCGACAACGAGCGGGCGCAGGCCTTCTACGTCCGGCAGGGCTGGGTCGCCGAGCCGGCCGATGGCAGTCATCACCTGGAGATGCGCCTGCCCGTGACGGGGGAATGAAGCGGGCTGCTTGAACGTTCACGGGGGAGACGGAGGGAGTCTCCGTTTCGTCCGTACGTCCTGGAAAGAGCCGAAGAATGCGCGTCGAGATCTGGTCGGACATCGCCTGCCCCTGGTGCTACGTGGGCAAGGCCCGCTTCGAGAAGGCTCTCGAGGCCTTCCCGCACCGCGACGGCGTCGAGGTGGTGCACCGCTCCTTCGAGCTCGACCCCGGCCGGGCCAAGACCGACATCCAGCCCGTGCTCAAGATGCTCACCAAGAAGTACGGCATGAGCGAGGCCCAGGCGCAGGCGGGCGAGGACAACCTGGGCACGCAGGCCGCCGCCGAGGGCCTCGACTACCGCACCCGCGACCGCGACCACGGCAACACCTTCGACATGCACCGCCTCCTCCACTTCGCCAAGGACCAGGGCCGGCAGGACGAGCTGATCCAGGCGCTGTACAAGGCGAACTTCGCCGAGGAACGCTCCGTCTTCGGGGACGACGAACGCCTCGTCGAACTCGCGACCGGCGCTGGCCTGGACGCGGAAGCCGCCCGCAAGGTGCTGGCCGACCCGACCGCGTACGCCGACGACGTCCGCGCCGACGAGCGCGAGGCCGCCGAGCTGGGCGCCAACGGCGTCCCGTTCTTCGTCCTGGACCGCAAGTACGGCGTCTCCGGCGCCCAGCCCGCCGAGGTCTTCGCCCAGGCACTGACCCAGGCATGGGGCGAGCACTCCCCGCTGAAGCTGATCGACAGCGGCGCCGATGTCGACGCGGAGGCGTGCGGCCCCGACGGGTGCGCGGTACCGCAGGCCTGAAAAGGCGCTGGTCAGGGCTGATCGCCCGGTGACCTATAAGCGTTCCTTAGCGGATCCACGTAAAAAATCGCAATGGACGAGGGCTTCTCGGCACCGCAGAGTGGTGGCATGGAGACCTTCGAGAGCCTCGTCCGCGCCGAGTTCGCCCCGAAGAACACCTACCTCAACACCGCGAGCACCGGCCTCCTCCCGACCCGCACCGTCACCGCGATGCGCACCGCGATCGAGGCCGCCGCGGTAGGCACGCCGACCGACATGTTCGACGACGTGGAGGCATCGCGCGCAGCCTTCGCACGTCTGACGAAGGTGCCGGTCGACCGGGTGGCGGCCGGGGCCTCGGTCGCGGTCTACAGCGGACTGATCGCCTCGTCCCTGCCGGCCGGCGCCGAAGTCCTCACCGCCGAGGCCGACTTCAGCTCGGTCGTGAACCCCTTCCACATGCGCCCCGACCTCAAGGTCCGCAGCGTCCCGCTGGAGCGGATCGCCGAGTCGATACGCCCCGGCACCACCCTCGTCGCGGTCAGCGCCGCACAGTCGGCCGACGGCCGGATCGCCGACCTGCCCGCGCTCCGGGCGGCGGCACGCGAACACGGGGCGCGTACGTACGTCGACGCGTCGCAGGCCGCCGGCTGGTTCGACCTCGACGCGGGCGCCTACGACTATGTCGCCGCCGTCGGCTTCAAGTGGCTCTTCTGCCCGCGCGGGGTCGCGTTCCTGGTCACCCCGGCGGACCTCGGCGGCCTCAACCCGATCTTCGCCGGCTGGGTGGCGGGCGAAGCCCCCTGGGACAGCTGCTACGGCCCGGTCGAGGAACTCGCCCACTCCGCCCGCCGGTTCGACGAGAGCCCGGCCCTCTTCTCCTACGCCGGTGCCCGCCACTCCCTCGCGCTGCTGGAGGAGTTGGGCGTGGCGGCCGTACGCACCCACGACCTGACCCTCGCCGACCGCTTCCGCGCGGGCCTCGACACCCTCGGCCACGAGCCCATCGCGTCCCCGGGCTCACCGATCGTCTCCGTGCCCGGACTCGGCCGCAGGCAGGGCGAGTTGAGCGCGGCCGGGGTCGAAGTCTCCGACCGGGCGGGGAACTTGCGCGCGGCCTTCCACCTCTACAACACCCCCGAGGACGTGGACCGGTTGCTCGACGTCCTCGCCGGCTGACGGACACGGCGAAGGGCACCCCGGTCGCCGTGACCGTGGTGCCCTTGCGGCGAAGCGCCTGGCCGTCCCGTCACCTCACCGGCGTGAAGTCCCTGGCCCCGATGAACTCGGGCCGTCGTACCGGCGCGGCGAACGGCTCGACCGCCTTGTTCTCCACGCTGTTGAAGACGATGAAGACGTTGCTGCGGGGGAACGGCGTGATGTTGTCCCCGGAGCCGTGCATGCAGTTGCAGTCGAACCAGGTCGCCGAACCGGCCCTGCCCGTGAACAACTTGATGCCGTACTCGGAGGCCATGCCGGTCAGCGCCTCGTCGGACGGGGTGCCCGCGTCCTGCATCTGCAGCGACTGGCGGTAGTTGTCCTCGGGGGTCGCGCCCGCGCAGCCGAGGAACGTCCGGTGCGAGCCCGGCATGATCATGAGGCCGCCGTTGGTGTCGTGGTTCTCGGTGAGCGCGATCGACACGGACACGGTGCGCATGTTCGGCAGACCGTCCTCGGCGTGCCAGGTCTCGAAGTCGGAGTGCCAGTAGAAGCCGCTCGCGCCGAAGCCGGGCTTCACGTTGATCCGGGACTGGTGGACGTACACATCCGAGCCGAGGATCTGCCGGGCCCGCCCGACGACCCGCTCGTCGCGCACGAGCCGCGCGAACACCTCGCTGATCCGGTGCACCTCGAAGACGGACCGGATCTCCTTGGACTTCGACTCGACGATCGACCGCTCGTCGGCCCGGATCGCGGGGTCCGCGACCAGCCGCTCCAACTCCCGCCGGTAGACGTCGACTTCGTCGTCGCGGAGGAGGTCCTGCATGGAGAGGAAGCCGTCGCGCTCGAACGCCTGGAGGTCACCGGTCGGGATCGGGCCCGGGGTGTCGGGCGAGCCCCAGACGACGGGGTCCTTGCGCGGGGCGGACACCTCGGTGGTGCCGCGGCTCGGGTACAGGTCGGTGACGCTGGTGACGGTGGTCATGGTCGTCACACCTCCTCGGGTTCGGTCAGCAGCGGGTAGACGCCGTTCTCGTCGTGGTCCTCCCGTCCGGTGACGGGCGGGTTGAAGACACAGATGCAGCGGAAGTCCTCCTTGATCCGCATCGTGTGCCGCTCGTGCCCGTCGAGGAGGTACATGGTCCCGGGCGTGATCGTGTACGTCCGCCCGGTCTCGTTGTCGGTCAACAGGGCCTCGCCTTCCACGCATACGACGGCCTCGACGTGGTTCGCGTACCACATGGACGTCTTCGTACCCGCGTACAGGACGGTCTCGTGCACCGAGAAACCGACCCGCTCCTTGGCGAGGACGATGCGCTTGCTCTCCCAGGTGCCGGACGCGGCCTTGATGTGCCGGTCGGTGCCTTCGAGTTCCTTGAACGAACGGACAATCACGGGCTGTTTACGCCTCCTTGACGCGGTGTCAGATGGTGGTGAAAGAGGTGGTGAAAGGGGTGGTCAGACTGTTTCCCGGACGGCGCGGGCGAGGATGCTCAGCCCCTCGTCCAGCTCTTCGGGGGTGATGGTCAGCGCGGGCAGCAGCTTCACGACCTCGCCCTGCGGACCCGACGTCTCGACGAGCAGCCCGAGTTCGAAGGCGCGGGCGCAGATCCGCCCGGCGCGCTCGGGGTCCTTGAACTCGATGCCCCAGACCAGCCCGCGGCCCCGGTACTCCTTGATGTCGGCGAGGTTCTCCTCGGTGATGGAGATCAGCCCCTGCTCGACCTGCTCACCGCGGGTCCGGGTCTGCTTCTCCATCGCGGAGCCGTCCGCCCAGTACGTCTCCAGGGCGGCGGTCGCGGTGACGAACGCCGGGTTGTTGCCGCGGAACGTGCCGTTGTGCTCGCCCGGCTCCCAGATGTCCAGCTCCGGCTTGAACAGGCACAGGGACATGGGAAGGCCGTAGCCGCTGATGGACTTCGACACGGTGACGATGTCGGGCACGATCCCGGACTCCTCGAAGGAGAAGAACGCGCCGGTGCGACCGCAGCCCATCTGGATGTCGTCGACGATCAGCAGCATGTCCTGGCGTTCGCACAACTCGGCGAGCGCGCGCAGCCATTCGGGGCGGGCGACGTTGATGCCGCCCTCGCCCTGCACGGACTCGACGATCACGGCGGCCGGCTTGTTGAGGCCGGAGCCCTGGTCCTCCAACAGCCGCTCGAACCACAGGAAGTCGGGGACCTTGCCGTCGAAGTAGTTGTCGAACGGCATCGGCGTACCGTGCACCAGCGGGATGCCCGCACCGGCCCGCTTGAAGGCGTTGCCGGTCACGGCCAGCGCCCCCAGCGACATGCCGTGGAAGGCGTTGGTGAACGACACGATCGACTCGCGCCCCTTCACCTTCCGCGCCAACTTCAGCGCGGATTCAACGGCGTTGGTGCCGGTCGGGCCCGGGAACATCACCTTGTACGGCAGGTCGCGCGGGCGCAGCACCAGGTCCTGGAAGGTCCCCAGGAACGCGCGCTTCGCGACGGTCGACATGTCGAGCCCGTGGGTGACGCCGTCGCGCTCCAGGTAGTCGATCAACGCCCGTTTCAGGACCGGGTTGTTGTGCCCGTAGTTGAGCGAGCCGGCGCCCGCGAAGAAGTCGAGGTAGGCGTGGCCGTCCTCGTCGTACATACGGCTGCCCCGGGCCCGGTCGAAGACGGTGGGCCAGCCGCGGCAGTAGCTGCGGACCTCGGACTCCAGGGTCTCGAAGACGCTGAGATCGGGCTGGGTGATGGTCACGCGAATCGCTCCTAGGTGTGGGGGGTGGTGAGCGGGCGGGCTCTCAGAGGCTCAGCGGGCCGATGCGGTACAGCACTTCGGGGTCGTGCGGTCCGTCCGGGAAGTCACCGGCCTCGAACAGGACCGTGCGTTCGACGGGGGCGCCGTGACGTTCGGCGTACGACGTGAAGAGGCGCTCGGACGCGGTGTTGCCGGGCGTGATCGTGGTCTCGAGCTCGGTCACCCCGTACTCGGCGTCGACCCGCTCGGTGAGCCCGTCGAGCAGCCGTGCGGCCAGCCCGCGACCACGCTGCGCGGCGTCGACGGCCACCTGCCACACGAGCAGGGTGCCAGGCCGCTCCGGCCGCACATACCCGGTGACGAACCCGACCGGCTCCCCGCGCTCGTCCCGCACGACGGCCGAGGTGCCGGAGAAGTCCCGGCACCACAGGAGATAGCTGTACGACGAGTTCAGGTCGAGGGCGTTCGAGTCCTTGGCGATACGCCACAACGCGGCGCCGTCGGCCACCGTGGGGCGGTCGATGTGCAGGTCTGCTTGGGTGGCAGTCATGCGAATTGAATTTACCGAGAGAAATTCGAAATTGCATGGAGGGAGAGGGTTACGTCTGAGGGGGTGCTGTGTTATCACGCGTGCGAAGCTGTAAGTTATGCACCGGTTTGACCCGTGGATAAGGCGCAAAACGGGCGACCTGTGTAACGGGTCACAAGGGTGTAACCCTCACGAGATCTACGCGAATTATTTGCGTTTAGGTGCACGGAAATCGGGCAGAAGAATTCTGGAATTACATCCGAATTAGGCCCCGGTCAATCCGTCGATGCTTTCCCGCAGAATATCGGCGTGACCGTTGTGCCGCGCGTACTCCTCGACCAGATGAATCAGCACCCAGCGCAGACTGACCTCGACCCCGGCCATCGGCCCGTCGGGGATCTGCCCGTGGTCGTCGAGCGACAGCCCGGCGCAGTGCTCCTGTCCGCGCGCGATCTCCCGGCGCCACACGGCCAGCGCCTCCTCGATCCCGCGCCCGGGTTCGAGGGCGTATCCGTCCTCGCTGTCGTACACCGTCGGCACGTCGAGCCCGAACACCCGCTGGAACCAGGTCCGTTCGACCTCGGCGAGGTGCTGGACCAGGCCGAGCAAGGTCAGCGAGGAGGGCTCGGCCGCGGCGAGCCGCACCTGCGTGTCATCGAGGCCGGCGCACTTCACCGCCAGCGTGGCGCGATGAAACGCGAGCCAGCTTTCGAGCATGGGGCGCTCGGCGCCGGTCATGAGGGGGATGGCGCGGCCGTCGGGCAGGGTCCGGGGCGTGTCGGTGGTCATGCGGGGGAGCATGGCACGGGGGGTCTGTGCCGGGGCCCTTCCAGCGCAGGCCGGCATGATCCAGCCTGTCCGGCGTTTGAGGACGAGACCCCTTCAGGGTCGATCGGGGGTCTGGGGTCTGGGGGGGCGGAGCCCCCAGAAGGACCTCAGTCCACGACTACCGCCACGCACTCTCCACGGCAGCCCGGGCCCCCTCCGGATCCACCTGCACCCCCAGCTCGGCCAGCGCCGCGCCCAGCGCCGCCAAGGAGCCCTGGACCGCGGCCACCGTCGCATCCACCCCGTAGTGGTTGACCCGGATCATCTCCTTCGCCAGGGCGCCCCCACCCGCGGCGAGCGGCAGCGCGGGGTCCGAGAACAGGGCCCTTGCCACCAGGTCCGAGGCGACGACACCCGGCGGTGTCCTGAGCGTCGTAGCGACCGGGGCGGCCTCGGAGGCGTCGTGGACGTAGGGGACGAGGCCGCCGCCCAGGGCCACCGCGCCCGCTCGCGTCGCCGCCGCCGCGACCGCGTGGCGGCGCATCACCGCGTCCAGACCCTCGGACTCGATCCGCTCCACGCACGCTTCCAGCGCCAGCATCTCCAGTTGCGCCGGTGCGTGCAGCAGCGTCTTGCGGCCCGCGTCCACCCAGCGCTCCTTCCAGTCGAGGAGGGAGAGGTACGACCGGCGCGGCGCCCCCGGGTTGGCGGACATCCGCGCCCACGCCCGCGCACTCACCGACACCGCCGACACACCCGCCGGTCCGCCCATCGCCTTCTGCGCGCCGATCACGCACAGGTCGACACCCCACGCGTCCGGCAGCACCGGCTCCGCGCCGATCGAGGCCACCGCGTCGAGGTAGAAGAGCGCGCCGTGCGCGCGCACGACCTCGCCGATCTCCGCGACCGGGTTGGTGTTGCCGGTCGCCGCCTCCGCGTGGACGAGGGACACGAAGTCGATCCCGGGGCGCTCGGCGAAGGCCTCCCGGATCTGCTCGGCGGTCACCGCCGTGTGGAACGGGACGGCGAGGTCGATCACCTCGGCACCGCAGTCCCGCAGCCAGTTCCCGAAGGTCTGCCCGTAGGGGCCGGTGATGACGTTCAGCGCGACCGTGCCCGGACCGGCCGCCGAGCGGATCGCGCCCTCCAGCGGCAGCAATGCCTCGCCCTGCATGATCACGACATCCTGCTCGGTACCGAGCAGCCGGGCCACCCGGTCCTCGATCGCGGCGAAGTGCGCGGCGCTCAGCGGGGCCAGGTCGAGGAAGGGGTGGGTCATGGCGGTGCTCTTTCGCTCGCGGGGAGGGAGGGGAGAAGCGGTCCCGATCGACGGAGATGAGCGTAACCGGCGCCCCTCACCGCCCTCCGTCCCCCTCCGACCGGCGACTTCTTAGCCCGGACGGCCCCCTGGTCACCGGTCCGGGTGAGCGGCCCGCCGTACCCCTCCCAATAATCGGAACCCATAGTTCCGTCACAGGAGGCCTCCGTGAACACGCTCCTCGGCCGCCGGGCCCGCACCCTGGCCGCCACCACAGCGACGGCCGCACTCGCCCTCGTCCTCGCGGCCGGCTGCACGTCGAGCGACAGCGGCGGCAGCGGTTCGAAGACCGCGGCCGGTGGCGTCGAACTCGTCAAGGCCGGTCAGCTCACGACCTGCACGCACCTGCCCTACCCGCCCTTCCAGTCCGAGATCGACGGCAAGGTGCAGGGCTTCGACGTCTCCCTCATCGACCTGGTCGCGAAGAACCTCGGCGTGAAGCAGACGATCCTCGACACCCCCTTCGAGAACTTCAAGACCGGCGCCTTCCTCAACGCCGACGAGTGCGACCTGGCCGCCGCCGGCATGACCATCACCGCCGAGCGCAAGAAGAACGTCGACTTCTCCGACCCGTACTTCGACGCCACCCAGGCCGTCCTCGTCGACAAGAAGAGCGGGATCGCCTCCCTCGCCGATGTGAAGACCAAGGGTAAGAAGCTCGGTGCCCAGGCGCAGACCACCGGCGAGGACTACGCCAAGAGCAAGGGCTTCGACCCCGTCTCCTTCGAGTCCTCCGACGCCGTCCTCAACGGCCTGCGCACCGGCCAGGTCCAGGCCGTCATCATCGACTACCCGGTCGTCCAGGGCTGGCTCAAGACCAAGGCCAACGCCGACGCTTTCAAGGTCGTCGACAACCTCAACACCGGTGAGCAGTACGGCTTCACGGTCAAGAAGGGCAACACGAAACTCCTCGCCGCGATCGACAAGGCGATCAAGGACGCGAGGGCGGACGGCACGTACAAGAAGCTGTACGAGAAGTGGATCGGCCCGTACGACGCCACGGCCACCGCCTCTCCGACGGCCTCATGAGCGGCGACACGGCGGACCCCCAACTCCAGCCCAGGAGACAGGGGTTGAGCAGACGGCAGAGGCGCAGGCTGTCCCAAGGCGTGCAGTACGCCGTCTTCGCCGCCGTCGTGATCGTCTTCGCGGTCACCGCCGACTGGGGCCGCCTGAAGAACCAGTTCGCGCAGTGGAGCATCGCCAAGCAGATGTTCCCGGACGTCATCACGCTGGCGTTGAAGAACACCGTGCTGTACACCCTGTCGGGCTTCGTCTTCGGGCTGGTCCTCGGCATGGTCGTGGCGCTGATGCGGCTGTCGTCGGTGGGCCCCTACCGCTGGCTCGCGGGGATCTACATCGAGATCTTCCGCGGCCTGCCCGCCCTGCTGATCTTCATCTTCGTCGGCGTCGCGGTGCCGCTCGCTTTCCCCGGCACGGAGATCATCGGCGGTACCTACGGCAAGGTCGCCCTCGCGCTCGGCCTGGTGTCGGCCGCGTACATGGCGGAGACGATCCGCGCGGGCATCCAGGCGGTGCCCAAAGGGCAGTTGGAGGCGGCCCGTTCGCTGGGTTTCTCGCAAGCGCGGGCCATGGTGTCGATCATCGTCCCGCAGGCCTTCCGCATCATCCTCCCGCCACTGACCAACGAACTCGTCCTCCTCTTCAAGGACTCCTCCCTGGTCCTGTTCCTCGGCGTCACCCTGGAGGAACGCGAACTGTCCAAATACGGAAGGGACTTGGCGAGTACGACGGCCAACTCCACGCCGATCCTGGTCGCGGGCCTGTGCTATCTCCTCGTCACGATCCCGCTGAGCTTCGTGGTGCGCCGCATGGAGACGAAGACGGGGGAGGCGGTCCGGTGACGACCCCACCCGGGAAGCCGGAGATCGAAGTCCGCGGCCTGCACAAGGCGTTCGGTGCCAACGAGGTGCTGCGCGGTATCGACCTGGAAATCGGCCAGGGCGAGGTGGTGTGTGTCATCGGCCCCTCCGGCTCCGGCAAGTCCACCCTCCTGCGGTGCGTGAACCTGCTCGAAGTGCCCACCAAGGGGCGGGTGTTCGTCGGCGGCACGGAGATCACCGACCCCGATGTGGACATCGACGCCGTACGCCGCCGTATCGGCATGGTCTTCCAGCAGTTCAACCTCTTCCCGCATCTCTCCGTGACCGAGAACCTCACCCTGCCCCAACGGAGGGTCCTGCGCCGGGACAAGACGGAGGCGGCCAAGGTCGCCGCCGAGAACCTGCGCCGCGTGGGCCTCTCCGAGAAGGCCACCGCCTACCCAGCGTCCCTCTCCGGCGGCCAGCAGCAACGCGTCGCGATCGCGAGGGCGTTGGCGATGGGCCCCGAGGTGATGTTGTTCGCCGAACCGACGTCGGCGCTCGACCCCGAGCTGGTGGGCGACGTACTCGCGGTCATGCGGATGCTCGCGAACGAGGGCATGACGATGATGGTCGTCACCCACGAGATGACGTTCGCGCGCGAGGTGGCCGACAGGGTTGTGTTCATGGACGGTGGGGTGATCGTCGAGGACGGCACTCCGGCACAGGTCATCACCAACCCACGGCACGACCGCACCCGCCACTTCTTGTCGCGTCTACTGGACCCCGCGATGGCTGAAGTTGACGACGAGGGCAGCGCCCCGTAAGGGGCGCGGGGCTGTATCGATTTGCGGCTCTGCCGCGTGGTCGCGACCAGCCACGACGAGCCCGCACCCGACGAACTATCGTGCGTCCCATGAGCGATCAAGCCGTGCTGCACGTAAAGGGCCGGGTCCTTGTGGGACCGGAGGACATCCGCGACGAACTCTGGGTCATCGACGGCCGCATCTCCTACGACCGCCCCCTCGATGCCGAGGACATCCGGACGGTCGACGGCTGGGCCCTACCCGGCCTCGTCGACGCCCACTGCCACGTAGGCCTCGGCACCCACGGCCCCGTAGACGCCGACACCGCGGAGCAACAGGCCCTCACCGACCGCGACGCCGGCACCCTCCTGCTCCGCGACGCAGGCTCGCCCTCCGACACCCGCTGGGTCGACGACCGCGAGGACCTCCCGAAAATCATCCGCGCCGGCAGACACATCGCCCGCACCCGCCGCTACATCCGCAACTTCGCCCACGAGATCGAACCCGACGAACTCGTCGCCTACGTCGCCCAGGAAGCCCAACGCGGCGACGGCTGGGTCAAGTTGGTCGGCGACTGGATCGACCGCGACCTCGGCGACCTCTCCGCCTGCTGGCCGCGCGAAGCGGTGGAGGCGGCCATCGCCGAGGCCCACCGGCTCGGCGCCCGCGTCACCGCGCACTGCTTCGGCGAGGACGCGTTGCGCGACCTGGTCGAGGCGGGCATCGACTGCATCGAGCACGCGACCGGCCTCACCGAGGACCTCGTCCCGCTGTTCGCCTCGCGGGGCGTCGCGATCGTCCCGACCCTCGTGAACATCGCGACCTTCCCGCAGCTCGCGGACGGCGGCGACGCCAAGTTCCCGCGCTGGGCGGCCCATATGCGGCGACTGTACGAGCGCCGCTACGACACCGTGCGCGCCGCCTACGACGCCGGCGTCCCGGTCTACGTCGGCACGGACGCCGGCGGCTCCCTCGCCCACGGCCTGGTCGCCGCCGAGGTCGCCGAACTCGTCACCGCCGGCATCCCGGCCGTAGAGGCGCTGTCGGCGACCGCGTGGGGTGCGCGGCGGTGGCTCGGGCGGCCCGGGTTGGAGGAGGGTGCGCCGGCGGACTTCGTCGTCTACGAGGCGGACCCGCGCGCCGATGTGCGGGTGCTCGCGTCGCCGCGGCGGGTGGTGCTGAACGGGCTGGTGGTCGAATAGTCGCCAGTCGATTCGAATACGTTCACGGAAAACCCACGATGGGGTGAAGTGACGCAGGATCGCTGACGGTTCACTCGTCGTGGGTAATTCTTACCGGGTCCCAAGCATGTCTCTTCTGGGGGTCCCACACCTTGAACGGCACCAACTTCCGCATGCCCGCACGCCGTTGGGCCACCGTGGCCACGGCGACCGCCCTCGCCGCCGGTCCCGTGGCGCTGGCCGGCGCGGGTTCCGCCCACGCGACCGTTGACCAGGGTCGCGCGAGCGCCGTAGTGCTCCGCACCGGGCTCGACGTGTCCCTGCTCAACAAGACCGTGGACGTCCCGCTCGCGGTCTCCCTCAACGAGGTCCAGGCACCGCAGAGCGCCGAAAAGACCGCGCTCACCGCCCAGTTGGACGGGGTGAACGGCGGACAGCCGTTCAGTGTGCTCGGCGCGGACGTCGCCACGGCGAAGGCGACGGTGTCCGCGACGAAAGCCGAGGGGTATACGAACCTCGCCCATGCGCGGCTCCACGTTCCCGGGCTGCCACTGCTCTCGCTCATCGAGATCGACGCGGTCATGTCGAAGGCGACGTGCGAGGCGGGTAAGACGCCGGTCGCCACGTCGCATCTGCCGGGGGCGGTGACGGTGCTCGGCAAGCGGATCACGGTGACCGCGAGTGGTCCTACGGAGGTTCAGGTGCCGGGGGTCGGTTCGGTGAGCCTCGATCTGTCCAAGACGTCGACCACGTCCCGTACGGCGGCTGCGACCGCGCTCGAACTCAAGGTCTCCGTCAACCCGTTGAAGCTGAACGTGGCTGATGTGGAGGGCACGGTGACGTTGGCGCAGGCGACGTGTGAGGCACCCGAGGTCGTCTCGACGCCGTCCGCCGACCCTGCCCCCGATGTGAAGCCGCAGGGTGCTCCGGCGGAGGCGGGGTTGGCCGAGACGGGGGGTAGCTCCATGACGCCGTATATCGCGGGCGGGGCGGTGTTGTTGCTGGCGACGGGTGGCGGAGCGGTGATGATGACGCGCCGGCGTCGGGGCTGAGGCAACTACCTTGCCCACCCACCCACCCACCCGTCTCGGGCGTTTGAGAGGTCCACTTGCAACCGACAGTAAACGGGTGGGCGGGTGGGCAAGGCTTGGAGGGTGACCTCTCAGCCCACCGAGTCGGGCGGGTGGGCGGGCAAGGCTTGGAAGGGCACTTCACAGCCAACCGAGTCGGGTGGGCGGGTGGCAGAGGCGGAGCCCACCTCACCGCCCCGCCAACGTCACCGCCTGATCCAACGCCTGCAGAAACCGATTCACCGTTGCCCGATCCCGCACCGCGAGCCGTAGCCACGCCTCACCCAACCCCGGAAACGTGTCCCCACGGCGAACGGCGAAGCCCAGGTCGCGCAGATGCCGTCGTACGGCGACCGCATTCGGGACGCGGACGAGGACGAACGGCCCCTCGGCAGGCTCCATGACCCGGAGTCCGTCGGGGGCGAACTCGGCCAGCCCGGCGACGAGATGGGCACGGTCGGCGGCGATACGGTGCGCGGCGTGGGCGGCTTCGGCGAGGGCCCGCGGCTCCATGCAGGCCTCCGCCGCAGCCAGCGCCGGCGAGGACACCGGCCACAACGGCTGGGCCCGCTCCAGTTCCGCGATCGTCTCGGGCGCGGCAAGGACGTAGCCGATCCGCAGCCCCGCGAGACCCCACGTCTTGGTGAGGCTGCGGAGGACCACCAGACCGGGGACGTCCGTCCGGCCGGCCAACGACTCCCGCTCACCCGGCACCGCGTCGATGAACGCCTCGTCGACCACCAACGTCCGCCCGGGCCGAGCGAGTCGGGCGATCACCGCAGCGGGGTGCAGGACGGACGTCGGGTTCGTCGGATTGCCGATCACCACCAGATCCGCGTCCTCGGGCACCCCCCGCACCACCCCCGGACCCAGCCGGAAACCGTCCGCCTCCCGAAGCAACACCCGCTCCACCGTGTGCCCCGCGTCCCGCAGCGCCGCCTCCGGCTCCGTGAACTGCGGGTGCACGACGACCGGCTGACGGACCTTCAGCGCGCGGGCGAGCAGCACGAAGGCCTCGGCCGCACCCGCCGTGAGCAACACACGCTCCACCGGCAACCCGTGCCGCGCCGCGACCGCCGCCCGCGCTGCCCGTCCGTCCGGATAGGCGGCGAGACCGGTCAGCGAACCGGCTATCCGCTCGCGCAGCCAGGCCGGGGGAGTGTCCGCGCGGACGTTCACGGCGAGGTCGATCAACTGGGCGCCGTCGTCCCGGACTTCGACGTCACCGTGATGGCGCAGATCGTGGGCTCTGTCCGTCGGATCGTGGTCGTGGGCTCTGTCAGTGTGCATGGGCGTGCCCACCGTGATGGTGATGCCCGTGGTGGTGACCGTCGTGGTCGTGACCGTCGTCGTCCGGGTGGAAGTGCGGCTGCTGCGGCTGCCCCACCTTGTCCTCGAAGCCTGGCAGCGCGATGCGGTACACGCACGAGTCGCAGTTCATCCGCAGATCACCCTTGACCGCCTCCCGGTACCGCTCCATCACCAGGTCCAGCAACTCCGGCTCGGGGCCGATGACTTCGGCCGACCGCACATCGATCTCGGGGTGCGCCGCCGCCCAGCCCTCCGTCTGCTGCCGCACCCGTTCCGGCAGGATGCCGGTGAACAGGAAGTACGGCAGGACGACGATCCGCCGGGCGCCCAGCTTCACACACCGGTCGAGGCCGCTCGGCACGTCGGGCGCCGCGAGCGACACGAACGCCGGTTCCACGCCCGCGTATCCGCGCCCCTCCCACAACAGCCGCGCCGCCTTGTGCACCTCGGCGTTGGCGTCCGGGTCGGTCGAACCGCGCCCCACCAGCAGCACGGTCACATCGGCCCGGTCGGCGGGCGTCCGTGCCGACTCGCCGAGCGCTTCGTCGAGCCGCCGCTCCAGCACGTTCAGCAGCGACGGGTGCGGGCCCAGCGGACGCCCGTAGGTGTACGAGATCCCCGTGTGCCGCTCCTTCTCCCGGGCCAGTGCCGCCGGGATGTCCCCCTTGGCGTGCCCGGCGGACACCAGCATCAGCGGTACGGCGGCGAACCGGCGCACCCCCCGCTCCACCAGCTCGGTCACCGCGTCCCCGAGCGGCGGCGGCGACAGCTCGATGAACCCGCCCGCGACGGGCAGTTCGGGGTGACGGCGGCCCAACTCCCGTACGAAGGACCGGAACGCCTCGGCTCCGGCCTCGTCCCGGGTGCCGTGTCCGGCGATGAGCAGGGCGGGCGGCGGGGTGGTCACGATTTCTCCTCGGTAGGTGAAACAGGTTGATACAGCAGGGCGTTGAGGGCGGCCGCGGCCACCGCCGAACCGCCCTTCTCGGACACGTTGCTCACCGCGGGCAGCCCGCTCGCGCGCAACGCGGCCTTGGACTCGACCGCGCCGACGAAACCGACGGGCAGCCCGATGACGAGCGCGGGGGAGGCGTCCAGCGTCAGCAACTCCTCCAGGGCGGTCGGCGCGTTGCCGATCACCCACAGGGCGCCGGGCCCGACCTCCTCGTGGGCGAGCCGGATCGCGTGTGCCGAACGGGTCAGCCCCGGCCCGGACTTGGCGTCCTTGAGCCGGCACACGGTCCGGAGCCCGGTGATCCCGGCCGCGACCATCGCCACGTCCACCACCACCGGCGCCCCGGCGTGCAGCGCGGCGTGCGCCTTCGCCAACTCGCCCTCGTCCAGGACGAGATCGGTCGCGTACTCCAGGTCGGCGGCGGAGTGGACGACCCGCTCGACGACCGCGCGGGTCAGCGGCGGGAGGTGCGAGGTGTCCAGCCGGGCGCGCATCCGCCGGTAGGACTCCACCTCGATCGGATGAACCACACGCTCCACCCGGTCCACCCGGTCCACAGAACTCACTTCGCCACCTCCTGCGCTGCCTGACCTGCCTGACCTGCCTGACCTGCCTGACCTGCCTGCGACGCCTGCCAGCGGTACCCGCGCGGCGTCACCATGCGCCCCGCGATGTCCCGGGTGGCCGTGTTGCCCACGGTCACCACCGTCATCATGTCGACCCACGCCGGATCCAGCGCGGCCAGTGTCGTCAGCCGACTGGACTCGTCGGGCCGCGAGGCGTTCCGTACGACACCGACCGGCGTCGTCGGCTCCCGGTGCTCGGCGAGGATCGTGAGGGCCTTCGGGAGCTGCCAATCCCGGCCCCGGCTACGGGGGTTGTAGAACGTCACCACGATGTCCGCCTCGGCCGCCGCCCGCACCCGCCGCTCGATGACCTCCCACGGCGTGTGCAGATCGGAGAGGCTGATCGACACATGGTCGTGGCCGAGCGGCGCCCCGAGGATCGCCGAGGCGGCCAACGCGGCGGTCACGCCCGGGACTCCGACCACGTCGATGTCGTCCGACGCCTCCGCGAGCGCGGGCGAGGCCATCGCGTACACCCCGGCGTCACCGCTGCCGATCAGCGCGACGGCCTGCCCCTTGCGTGCCTCGGCGACGGCGGTACGGGCCCGCTCCTCCTCGGCGCCGAGCCCCGACTCCAGGACCAGCGTCCCGGGACGCAGCAGATCGCGGATCTGGTCGACGTACTGGTCGAGCCCCACCAGCACGGCGGCGCGCCGGAGTTCGGCCTTGGCGCGCGGGGTGAGCAGATCCCGGGCGCCGGGCCCGAGCCCGACCACCGCGAGCCGCCCGCGCGCGACCCGCCGTACAACAGCACAGGTCGCCATGGCCGGTTGCCCGTCGGCGCGCTCCGACTTCCGCTTGGGGACGAGGAGTTCGCCCCCGCCGACGAGCGCGGCGGCCTCCGCCACGGACGGCGTGCCCAGGGCCGCGAGCGGCGCGTCGGACGGATTGGGCACCTGGACGGCGGCCAACTCCTCGGCGGAGTAGGTCACCAGCGGCACCCGCAGGCGCTGAGCCGCCTGGACGATGCCGGGCTCCTCCGCCTTGGCGTCCACGGTGGCGAGTTCGGCGATGTTGCCGACGGACAAGCCCGCGTCGCGCAGCGCGTCGTAGACCAGTCCGAGCACCTCGTTCACGGGTGCGCCCTTGGACGCGCCGACCCCGACGACGAGGGACTGCGGCCGCAGCACGACCTCCCGCTCGCCGGGTGCGACGGCCCGATCGGTGACGCGGATGACGTAGGCGCCATGGGGCGACACCTTCAACGGCGGCAGCGGCCACGCCAACTCGGCGTCCAGGGCGACCGGTTCGCCGTCGAGCAGGGCTCGCGAGACCCCGGCGACATCGCCCTCCACAGGGAACCCGAGCGTGTCGAGACCGGGCACACCGACCGCGTCCGTAGCCGTCGTAACCACCGGCTCCGCCGCGAGCAACTCGCCCACTTCCACGGCGAGTTCATTGGCCCCGCCGCCGTGTCCGCCGACCAGCGACACGGCGAACCGTCCGCCCTCGTCGACGCACACGATCCCCGGGTCGGTGAGCTTGTCGCCCAGCAGCGGGGCGATCAGCCGTACGACGGCACCCGTGGCGAGGAAGCACACGAGCTGCTCGCACTCCGCGAACGCGGACCGGACGGCGTCCCCCACGGGACCGTCGTACACGCGCGTACGGTCCGGCCACGCGGCGGCCAGCCGGTCCCGCGCACCCGCGCCCGCCGCGGTGGCGGAGATGAGGCCGATCACGAAGCAACTCCTTCTCGATACACCGGGGTTCGGGACTCGGATGTCCTGACCCCCCACAACAGAAAAACAGGATTGGTGGCCGCGAGCCGGGTCACGTCCCCCGGCAGCGGCGCCAGCCGGGACGACTGCAACAGCACCCCGTCGACCGCAAGACCGGCCGCCGAGAGAGCCTCCCGCACCGCCGGTACCCGGTCCAGCGCGGCCATCGCGACGACCACGGTCCGCCGGGCCCGCCGCGCGCACGCGGTGACGATGGCGGGCAGTTCCCGCCCGCCCCCGCCGACGAACACGGCGTCGGGGTCGTCGAGATCGGACAGCACGGTCGGCGCCGCCCCGTGCACGGTGTGCACGTCCACGCCGTGCGCCTCGGCGTTGGCGCGGATCCGCTCGACACCGTCCCGGGTCTTCTCCACGGCGGTGACGGCGGCGCCGAGCCGCGCGCACTCGACGGCCACCGACCCGGAGCCCGAGCCGACGTCCCAGACCAGTTCGCCGAGGCGCGGCCCGAGCCGGGCCAGCGCCAGCGCCCGTACCTCGAACTTGGTGATCATCGAGTCCCGGTGCGCGAACTCCCGCTCGTCCAGCGCCCATTGGGCGGGCCCGACGGCGGCACCGGCGACCGTCCGCACGGCACCGAGCACCCGCGCCTCATCCAGACACAGCACCACGCTCACCGCCGTACCCCAGTCCCGGGCGGCGGCCTCGGCGGGCGTGACGCGTTCGACCTGCTCCTCCCCGGAACCGAGTGCGGACGCGACGACGAGGACCCGCCCGCCGGTCCGGTGGGTGAGCGCGGCCCCCAGCTCGGCGGGTCCGGCCCCCGGCCCGGTCAGCACCGCGACCTTGGGATGCGCGCGGCACGCGTTGACCGCCGTACGCGGGTCACGTCCGTGCGCGCTGACGACGACGGCGTCGTCCCAGGTCAGCCCGGCGCGGGCGAAGGCGGTGGCGACCGAGGAGACGCCGGGGCGGACGTCGAGGGCGTCGCTGGTGAACCGTTCCGCCAGCGCCCGTACGATCCCGAAGAACCCGGGGTCCCCCGAGGCCAGCACGACGACGGGCTCGCCCTTCCCGACGTAGGCCTCGATGGTGTCGAGGGCGGGCGCCAGCGGACCGAGGACGACCTGTTCGGCGTCCTCAGGGACGGTGATGGCGTCGAGATGGCGCTGACCACCGACGATGAGCCGGGCGCCGTGGAGCACGTCCTCCGCGACCACCGCCCCCGTTCCCGTCCCCACTACCGTGATCACGTGCTGGCTCCCCGCGAGCGCAGGGCCCTGCGGGCCTCCGGGTCGGCCTTGCGGAAGCCGTGGAAGTGGCCCGGGTGGTAGAGGTGCGAGCGGGTGCCGTGGGCGTCGAGGGCCGGGCCGACCAGGAAGAGGGTGTGCTTCCAGAGCTTGTGCTCCTTGACCGTCTCCTCCAGCGTGGCGATCGTGCACTTCACGATCAGTTCCTCCGGCCAGGTCGCCTGGTAGGCGACGACGACGGGCGTCTCCGTCGGATAGCCGCCCTCCAGCAGCTCCCGCACCAACTGCCCGCTGCGGGCGGCCGACAGGAAGATCGCCATGGTCGTCCCGTGGCGCGCGAACTCCCGCACCTCCTCCCCGGGCGGCATCGGCGTCTTGCCCCCGCCGAGCCGGGTGAGGACGACGGACTGCGCGACCTCGGGGATCGTCAGCTCGCGCTGCGCGAGGGCGGCGACGGCGGAGAACGCCGAGACACCCGGGACGATCTCGGTCGCGATGCCGATCGCGGCGCACCGGTCGACCTGCTCCTGAGTACCGCCCCAGAGGGCAGGATCGCCGGAGTGAATGCGGGCGACCCGCAGCCCCTCACTTCCGGCCCGCTCGTAGACGGCGACGACGTCCTCCAGGGACATGGTCGCCGAGTCCAGGATCTCGGCGCCCTCGCGCGCGTGCTCGAGGACCTCGGCCTGCACCAGGCTGGCCGCCCAGATCACCACGTCGGCCTCGGCGATGGCACGCGCGGCACGGAACGTCAGCAGGTCGGCGGCGCCGGGGCCGGCACCGACGAAGGTCACCTTGCCGGTGGGGGCAGCGGCATCGGTATCGGCATCGGCCATGGGGTCGGATCCTCTCAAACGGAACATACGGAGCGTGGGGCGTGCGGGGAGCGTGGGGAACGTCAATGCGAGTGGGGCTGAAGTGGTCCAGGATGTGCGCGAACAGGGGTTGATCGGATAGCAAGGGGACTATGGCGGTCTTCGTCGCGCTCGGCGCGTTCCTGATGACGCTGGCCGGCGGCTGGACGGCACAGCGGGTGACCGACCGCCGTCATCTCGTGCTGGGCCTGGCCGGCGGCCTGATGCTGGGCGTGGTCGGCCTCGACCTGCTGCCGGAGGCGTTGCGCGCGGCGGGCCGCGAGGTCTTCGGCGTACCGGCCGCCCTGCTGCTCTTCGTGGCCGGCTTCCTCGTGGCCCATCTGGTCGAACGCCTGCTCGCGGCCCGCCAGGCCTCGCACGGAGCCGAGGAGAACAACGGCAGGGCGCCCGAGGTGGGCCTCACGGCGGCCGCCGCCATGGTCGGCCACAGCTTCATGGACGGGGTCGCGATCGGCGCCGCGTTCCAGGTGGGCGGCGGCATGGGCACGGCGGTCGCGCTCGCGGTCGTCGCCCATGACTTCGCGGACGGCTTCAACACGTACACGATCACGAGCCTGTACGGCAACGCCCGCCGCAAGGCGATCGCGATGCTGTTCGCGGACGCGGCGGCCCCGGTGCTGGGCGCCGCCTCGACGGCCTTCCTCACCATCCCGGAGGGCCTGCTCGGCGGCTATCTCGGCTTCTTCGGCGGCGTGCTCCTCTACCTCGCCGCCGCCGAGATCCTCCCCGAGGCCCACCACGAACACCCCGCACCCGCGACGCTGCTGTGCACGGTCACGGGAGCGGCATTCATCTGGCTGGTGGTGGGCCTGGCCGGCTGATCTTCCGGGGGCGGAGGTCACAGTTTCCCGCCCCGCCCGCCCTCACGCCGTGCGGGCGCGATGAGCGTGGAGAGGTACGGCAGCGGCTGCCCGTCGAGTTCGGCGGCGGGCCGGATCGACTCCTCGGGCAGCCCGAGCGCCGACCCCCACACCGCGTCCCCGATCCGCCCGGTCTCCCTGAGCGCCTCGGCGACCTCACCGGCCTGCCGCCCGAACTTGTACGCCACGACCGTCCCCGGCCCGGCGAGCGCGTCCTTGAGCACGGCGGCCCCGGCGGTCACGGGCACCAGCGTGAGCGGCTCGGTCCCTTCGGTGAGTACGGCACCGGAGCGCGCGGCGAGATCCTGCATGGCGGTGATACCCGGCACGGTCTCCACAACGACCCCCGGCACCAACTCCCCGATGGTCAGGGCGAGATAGGTGAAGGTGGAGTAGACGTTGGGGTCCCCGATGGTGGCAAAGGCGACGACGCGATGCGCGCCGAGCAGCTCGGCCACTTTCGCCCCCGCGGCATCCCAGGCGGCCTCGCGCCGAGCCCGATCGGTCCGCTCATTCAGCGCGAACACCACCCGCAGCACCTTCTCTTCAGGCACGTAATGCAGAACGGTGGCTTCGGCGCGCCCGCGCTCCCCACTGTCCATGACCGGCACCACCACGACATCGGCGGCCCGCAGAGCGTTGACGCCCTTGACGGTCACCAGCTCCGGATCGCCGGGACCCACCCCGACTCCGATCAACCTGCTGCTGCTCATGACGTCCGGCACCTCTCCACGAACCGACGGGCCACACCGGGCTCGGCCGCCCAGTGCGTGTGCAGATAACTCGCGTGCACACCCTGTTGTACGAAACCTTCGACCCGCCGCTCAGGGGCACGAACCCCCCAGGCGGGAGCCGCCCCCGAGCCGGGCTCGACGACGGTCCGATGAAACTCGTGCCCCCGCATCCGCGTCCCGGCCACGGCCAGCACACTGTCGCTCAACGCGACGGCATCCCGATACCCCAGAGTCAGCCGCTCGCTCATCCGCGCGGAGGCATCGAGCACCCCGCACATGGGCATCCCGTCCAACTCCCGGCACAGGTAGAGGAGTCCGGCACATTCGGCGGCGACGGGAGCGCCGGTCTCTGCGAGGGCCCCAACTGCCTTGCGCAACGGCTCGTTGGCGGACAACTCAGCGGCGTACACCTCGGGGAACCCGCCCCCGATGACCAACCCGCGCGTCCCGTCCGGGAGTTGCTCATCGCGGAGGGGATCGAATACGACGACTTCAGCACCGGCGGCGGTGAGCAGTTCGGTGTGCTCGGCGTAGGAGAAGGTGAAGGCTGCTCCGCCGGCAACGGCAATTTTTAGCCCGTCCGGCGTTT
>NZ_BARF01000065.1 GCF_000367365.1 Streptomyces prunicolor NBRC 13075
CCCCGTGCCCCTAAAGGACAAAAGACCAAAGACAACGGCGTTACTGCAGCGCCGCTTTCATCATTGCCTTGGCCACCGGAGCCGCCAAGCCGTTGCCGCTGATCTCCGACCTTGCCGCGTCCGACTGTTCCACCAGTACCGCTACCGCGACCTCCTTGCTCGTCGAGTCGGACTTGCCGTATGCGGTGAACCAGGCATACGGCGACTGGTCGTTGTTCTCACCGTGCTGGGCGGTACCCGTCTTGCCGCCGACCGTCACGCCCGCGATCTCGGCGTTCGTGCCGGTGCCGTCCGTGATGACCGTCTGCATCGCCGACTGGAGTTGCTGGGCGGTGTTCGAGCTGACGATCTGCTTCGTCGTCGTGCTGTCGTCATAGTTGTGGACCACATCGCCGCCGCTGTCGGTGGTCTCCGACACCATGTGCGGCGAGACCAGCTTGCCGTCGTTGGCTATGGCTGCGGACACCATGGCCATCTGGAGCGGGGTGGCGGTCACGTCGTACTGGCCGATGCCGGTCAGGGCCGTGGACGACTTGTTCATGTTGGATGGGTACACGCTCGGGTAGGCCCGCACCGGAATGTCCAGCTTGTCGTCGTTGAAGCCGAACTTCTCGGCCATCGCCTTGACCTTGTCCTGGCCCAGGTCGACGGCCATCTTCGCGAACACGGTGTTGCACGAGTACTGGAGCGCGACCCGGATCGAGGCGTTCGTGCAGGGCGCGGAGGAACTCTCGTTCTTCAGCGGGGTGACCGTGCCCGGCAGGGTGTACGGCGAGGGGCTCGTCGTCTTCTCGTCCACCGAGGAGTACAGCCCGTCCTCCAGCGCGGCCGCCGCCACGACCAGCTTGAACGTCGAACCCGGCGGCAGCGGCTGGCGCAGCGCGCGGTTGGTCAGCGGCTTGTCGGAGTCGGCGTTGAGCTGCTTCCAGGCCGCCCCGGCGGTGTCGGCGTCGGTCAGCGTCGAGGGGTCGTAGGACGGGGTCGAGACGACGGCGAGGATCTTGCCGGTCGTCGGATCGATCGCGACGGCGGCACCCTTCTTGTCTCCGAGCGCGTTGTACGCCGCCTTCTGCACATCCGGGTCGATCGTCGTGACCACGTTGCCGGGGGCGGCCCGCTCGCCGGTGACCGTGTCCATCGCGGTCTTCAGGCTGCTGTCCGTGCCGTCGAGGAGATCTGCGTAGATCCCCTCCAACTGCGTCGGCGCGTAGCTCTGCGAGGCGTAGCCCGTCACCGCCGCGTAGAGCTTGCCGTCCGTGTACGTGCGTTTGTACGCGAGGTCGCTGCTGCTCCCCGTCCGCGCCGAGCCGGTGATCGCGTTTCCGGCCACGATGATGTTCCCGAGCGGGTCCGCGTACGTCTCGATCGCGTTGCGCCGGTTGTCCTTGTCGTCCGCGAGTGCCTGGCCTTCGTAGAACTGCACCCAGGTCGCCCGCACCAGCAGAGCGAACACGAGGAGCAGTACGAAGACGGAGGTGCGCCTGATCGTCTTGTTCATCCCGCTCTGAAGACGACCGGCCGGGAACGAATCGTTCCCTTACATCGCTTTTCTCATCGACTGCTCATGAACCCGCTCATCGAGTACTCATGAACCCGCTCGCTCATCGAGTGTTCAGGAGTCCAGCGTCAGGACCAGCTCGTCGATCTCCTCGCCCCGCGCGTTCGCGAACCCCCGGTCGTGCCCGGTGACGCGGAACCCGCACTTCTCCAGCACGCGCCGCGAGCCCGCGTTGTCGGCCGCCACGCGCGCGTACACCGGGCGTTCGGGCGCCTCGGCCAGCAGGTCGCGCAGTGCGGCCGTCGCGATGCCCTTGCCCCAGTAGGTGCGGTCGATCCAGTACGTCACCTCGCGCTCGTCCGGCTCCCCGTAGACCGCCACGCTGCCCGCCACGTCGCCGTCGGCGAGGATCGTGCGGTTCAGCACGTCGGCCGCGGCGCGGATGCGCTTCCAGTGGGCGTCGAAGGCGTCTCTGTCGGTCGGGTCCTTCGCGGTGAAGGCGGCCATCCGGAGGGACTCGGGGTCGTTCATCTGCCGGAAGAAGACCGGGAGATCACTGTCGTGGACGGGGCGGAGCGAGACCTGCATGGGTTCAGAGCCTCCGGGTGGCGAGGGTCAGTCGGTCACGGGCGTCGAACAGGGCGTCCTTCACCATCTGCTCGTGCGCGGGCGTCAGCCGCGCCACCGGCACCGAGCAGCTGATCGCGTCCCGCGCGGGGGTGCGGTACGGGATCGCGACACCGAAGCAGCGCAGGCCCAGGGTGTTCTCCTCGCGGTCCACGGCGAAGCCCTGATCCCGCACCTGGTGGAGCTCCTCGATGAGCTTCTCGCGGTCGGTGATCGTGTGCTCGGTGAGCGCGGGCAGCGTCTCCGGGAGCATCTTGCGGACCTGCTCGTCGGAGTACGTGCTCAGCAGCGCCTTGCCCAGCGAGGTCGAGTGGGCGGGGAGCCGGCGGCCGACGCGGGTGAAGGGCCGTAGATAGTGCTGGGACTGGCGGGTGGCCAGGTAGACCACGTTCGTGCCGTCGAGGCGCGCGAGGTGGATGGTCTCCGTGGTGTCGTCGGAGAGGCGGTCCAGTGTGGGGCGGGCCGCGGCCACGACCTCGTCGCCGTCGATGTAGGAGGTGCCCACGAGCAATGCCCGCACCCCGATGCCGTACCGCGTGCCCGTGGCGTCCGTCTCCACCCAGCCCAGCTCGACAAGCGTGCGCAGCAACATGTACAGACTGGACTTGGGATATCCGACGGCCTCCTGGACCGCCGCGAGGGAGTGCATACCGGGCCGGCCGGCGAAGTATTCGAGCAGCTCCACCGTCCGCACCGCGGACTTGACCTGTGCCCCGCCGCCTGTCTCGCCTGCCGACATCGCCCTTGACCCCTTCGTTCGACGGGAAATAGTCTCCGAGAACATATTCATCATCAGAGACAGCGTTCAGCATATCGAACGACCCTGGTGAATGACCCAGAACTGCGGCATTACATGTGTGGAGGGACCCGCGGTGGCAGCAGCACCAGTCTGGAGTGTCGACCCCCGAACCGGGAAGCAGCGTGAACAGGTTGCGGTGGAGGCCACAGCCCAGGAGGTGGACACCGCCGTCCGCGCCGCGCACGCGGCACGGGGTTCGCTCGCCGACCGTACGGTCCGTGCGGCCTTCCTGCGCGGTGCCGCCGACCAGCTCGAAGCGGCCAAGAACCAGTTGGTCGAGGTCGCCGACGCGGAGACCGCGCTGGGCCCGGTCCGGCTGAACGGCGAACTCGCCCGCACCTGCTACCAGTTGAGGGCCTTCGCGGACATCGTCGACGAGGGCGCGTTCCTCGACGTGGTGATCAACCACCCCGACGACACCGCGACCCCGCCGATCCCGGACCTGCGCCGCTACAAGGTGCCGCTGGGCGTCGTCGCCGTCTACTCGGCCTCCAACTTCCCCTTCGCCTTCTCGGTCCCCGGCGGCGACACCGCGAGCGCGCTGGCGGCCGGCTGCCCGGTCGTCGTCAAGGCCCACCCGGACCACCCGGGCCTGTCCGAGCTGGTCGCGAGCGTGCTGCGCAGGGCCGCCGCCGAGCAGGGCATCCCGGCCGGGGTTCTCGGCCTGGTGCACGGCTTCGAGGCGGGCGTCGAGCTCGTCAAGCACCCGCTGGTCTCGGCGGCCGGGTTCACCGGTTCCGTACGCGGCGGTCGTGCCCTGTTCGACGCGGCGGCGGCACGGCCGGTCCCGATCCCGTTCCATGGCGAACTGGGCTCCCTGAACCCGGTAGTTGTCACCGAGGCGGCGGCGGCCGAGCGGGCCGAGGCGATCGGTACGGGTCTTGCCGGTTCGATGACCCTGGGTGTCGGCCAGTTCTGCGTGAAGCCGGGGCTGGTGCTCGTGCCGTCCGGCTCCGCCGGTGACGGGCTGCTCAAGTCCCTCACCGACGCGGTCAGCAACACGGACGCCGGGGTGCTGCTGGACCACCGGATGCGCGACAACTTCCTTGCGGGCGTTACCGAGCGGGCCGGGTTGCCCGAGGTGGAGTCGCCGGTCACGCCGGGGGCGGGCAGTGAGCACACGGTGAGTCCCGGGTTCCTTACGGTGCCGGCGGAGAAGCTCGCGTTGGAGGGTTCGTACGACCTGCTCCTCGAAGAGTGCTTCGGGCCGGTCACTGTCGTGGCGCGCTACGACGATGACGCGCAGGCGAACGCCGTGCTGTCGCGGCTGCCGGGGAATCTTACGGCGACGGTTCATCTGTCGGCGGAGGAGGTGGCCGGGGAGGGGCGTGGGGCGGAGATCCTCGCGGAGCTCACGCCGTTGGCCGGGCGGGTGTTGGTGAACGCGTGGCCCACGGGGGTTGCGGTTGCGCCCGCGCAGCATCACGGGGGGCCTTACCCGGCTACGACGTCTACCTCAACCTCCGTTGGTGGTACGGCTATTGAGCGGTGGCTGCGGCCTGTGGCTTACCAGAACACGCCTGAAGCGCTGCTGCCGTTGGAGTTGCGGGACGGTAATCCGCTGGGGCTGCCTCGGCGTTATGACGGGCATTTGGAGCGGTAGCGCCGTTGGGGGTGCGGTTGACTGCGTAGTGCCGGTTCGTTGTGGCTGGTCGCGCCCACGCGG
>NZ_BARF01000064.1 GCF_000367365.1 Streptomyces prunicolor NBRC 13075
GGTGGGGGTGGGGCGGGGCTGCTGGGTTGAGTTCGGAGTGCGGGTGCGTGGGGGTTGCTCGCGCAGTTCCCCGCGCCCCTTAAGAGCGCCTCGGCTGGTCCGACATTCAGGGGCGTGAGGTAGTGGCTTTTAGGGGCGCGGGGAACTGCGCGACCAGCCACGACGGCGCAGCAGCCGCGCAACGACAGATCCCGGCACTCCCTACCGCGCCGCACCCCCCGTCGCGCCGCACCCCCGTCGGGGTGATCTTCCCCCGCCCTGCCAAGTCACGCACCGGACCAACCCCGAGTGCCCCGCAAACTCCGGGAAGAACAAGCCGCCACCCAGTCACCCCGCGCGGCAAGAACGGAGCCACCTTGCGAACCCCGGCCCGCCGAGCCCTCCTCGTCACCCTCCTCGCAGGACTCTGCTGCGCCGGCGCCACCCGCGACGTACCGGAACCCTTCTGGACCGCCCCCGACTCCCGAGCCGCGCAGCAAGCGACCACATGGCGAGGGGCCGGTCGAACAGCCGACGCCACGCTGATGGACCGCATCGCCGTCAGACCCGAAGCCGAGTGGCTCAACGGCCCCAACCCCGGCCCACTCGTCCGCGCCCGCACCACCGCCGCCACCCAGGCCGACCGCACCGCCGTACTCGTGGCGTACTACATCCCGAACCGCGACTGCGGCCAGTACTCCCTCGGCGGCGCCCCCACCGCGGCCGCCTACCGCGCCTGGATCGACGAGTTCGCGACCGCGCTCGGCGACCGGGGCGCCTACGTGATCGTCGAACCGGACGCGGTCGCCCAGGTGGTCGCCGGCTGCACCCGAGTCGCGGCGAACGACCGCTACGCCCTGCTCGCCCACGCCGTCGACCGCCTCAAACGCCAACCGCACACCCACGTCTACCTCGACGCAGGCAACTCCGGTTGGATCCCCGAGGCCTGGCGACTGGTCACCGCGCTCAAGGCGTCCGGGGTCGCCCGCGCCGACGGCGTAGCCCTGAACGTCTCCAACTACCAGACGGACAAAGCGAGTTCCACGTACGGCGACCAGCTCTCCAAAGACCTCGCCGGCAAGCACTACGTCATCGACACCAGCCGCAACGGCAACGGCCCCTACACCGGCACCGACGCGTGGTGCAATCCACCCGGCCGCGCCCTGGGCACCCCGCCGACGACCCGCACCGACAACCCCCTCCTCGACGCCTACCTCTGGATCAAACGCCCCGGCGAGTCCGACGGCACCTGCCGGGGCGGCCCGGCGGCGGGCCAGTGGTGGCCGTCGTACGCCCTGGAACTGGCCCGCAACGCCGGTCCCTGACAGACGACTTGGAGCCCATCGCCGAGAACCCGTGACTTACGACTCGGGCTCCCACACGTACCGCACGTCCGGCTCCCGCTCCTCGTTGCCGCTGCCGTCCGTGAACTCGACGGCGACGAAGCCGTGCCGCTCGTAGAACCGGTGGGCGGGCTTGTTCACCTGGAAGGTCCACAACTGCAGGCCCCCTGGACTCCGTTCCTTCGCGAGCGCGACGAACCGGTCCCCGAGGCCTCGCCCGCGCCAGTCCGGTTCGAGGTACAGCTGGGACAACTCGTCGCCGTTGACCACCATCAGCCCCACGATCCCGCCGCCGTCCCCCGCGTCGGCCACCCAGATCTCCCGCAACGGCACGACGACGTCCCGGAAGTAGTCCCGCACTTCGTCGGCGGACCGCGGACTGACGACGGTCGGTAGCGCGGCGGCGAACGAACGCAGCCATACGTCCGCTGCGGGGCGCGCATCGGGGCCGGCCGCCCGACGGATCGTGACGACGACCTCAGAGCCGGGGTTCACGACCGCGCCACCTCCTCCTCTCGCTCTACCTTTCGCTCTCCCTCTTCCTCATCCGGTACGACGGCCGTCGCCGTGATCTCCACGAGCTGCCCGGTGTACCCGAGGCAGGCCACGCCGACGAGCGTGGACGAATGCGGCCCGGCGCTGAGACCGGAGGCCTCGACCACCTCCCACACGGCGGACAACACCGAGGGTTCGCTGCTGACGACGTACACGTCCGTCGCCACGACCTGCCCCAAGTCGCTGCCGACCGCCCGCAGTTGCTCACCAAGATTCACCAGCACCTGCTCGGCCTGCCGCACCGCGTCCCCCTCGCCGACCAAGCTGCCGTCGCCGTCGAGCGGAACAGCTCCGGCGAGGAAGGCGAGCTTCGTACCGGCTTCGACGACGGTGACGTGGGAGTACGTGGGTGGCGGGAAGAGGGTGGGGACGGTGACGCGTTCGAGCACGGGGTCTCCCAGGGAGGGGTCGCCGGCGTGGGGGCGACGGTCGGCGCAGTACGGGCATCACCCGATCACGTCGACGACGGCGCCCGCACTCCAATTTCTCCCCCGTCCGCCGACGTCTCCAGCCATGTCATTCGGGAGGTGGACCGAACTCCCGTTCAGACAGCCGGCGTTCGCACTCCTGAGCAAGGAGCGGGTACGCCTCGGTGATGGCCGCGTAGACCCGCCGCCGGAGCAATTCCTCGGCCGCGATCCGCGTCAGCACCTCCCGTCGCCTGCGTCGAGCAGCGACCCGCGCGGCGGCGGACCGCCGTGCGGCAGCCGCCGACACGGCCCGGAACTCCTCGCTCCGCTCGGCGGCCTCGACCCGTTCGACGCAGTACAGCCGGATCCGCGGAGCCGCCCGGACATGCGGATTGACCCGGAACTGATCGGGTTCACCAAGCAGTTGACGCACCATCCCGGCCGTCCATCCCCGCGCACGCAACCCGGCCACGGAGAGATGCGTACGGGCAGCGGTGTCCGAGTCGCCGCCGCCCTCCGATCCCTGCGCCTGCCCTTGCTCCCGCCCTTGCCCCTGCCCCTGCCTACTCTCGTTCGTCTCGTGCGCTGCCATCGACCGCTCCCCGTGGTGACTCTCAGTGACCACTCCAGTGAAGCGCGCGCCACTGACAATCGGCCGAGGCTGTCCGGTCGCGGGGCGGAAACGCGTCGCGCCGAGCAGCGTCGGCTGCGTACGCTTCCGGAGATTCCCGCCCCCTGAGCCCGCCCCCTGAGCCAGCCGCCTGATCCGGCGATCGGAGCCGCACCCATGCCCTCGCTCACCGACGCGGAGTTCCTCGACACCACCGCCGACCGTCTCGCCACCCTCCCCACCGTCCGGGCCGTAGCCCTCGGCGGCTCCCGTGCCCAGGGCATCCACCGACCCGACAGCGACTGGGACTTGGCGGTCTACTACCGCGGCCCCTTCGACCCCGCCGACCTCTGTGCCCTCGGCTGGGACGGCGAGGTGTCCGAGGTCGGCGGTTGGGGCGGCGGGGTCTTCAACGGGGGAGCCTGGCTGACGGTCGACGGGCGGCGCGTGGACGTCCACTACCGCGATCTCGACGTGGTCGAGCACGAGTTGGCGGAGGCCGACGAAGGGCGTTTCCGGGTGGAACCGCTGCTGTTCCACCTCGCCGGGATTCCCAGCTACCTGGTCGTCGCCGAACTGGCGATCAATCGCGTGCTGCGCGGTGAACTCCCGCGGCCCGCCGGGTATCCGGAGAAACTCCGGCGGACAGCCCACGAGCGCTGGTACTCAACTGCCCTTGCCACGCTCGCCTATGCGAGGGCCAACCACGCGCCGGACGGCCGCCGCACCGAGGTCGCCGGAGCCATCGCCACCGCCGCCGCGCAGACCGGCCACGCGGTGCTCGCCGCTCGCGGGGAGTGGGTGACCAACGAGAAGCGGCTGCTGGACCGGGCGGGACTGCGAGAAGTGGACCGCATCGTCGCGTCCCTGGGCGCGGGATCCGGCCCGGACGCGTCGGCGGAGGCGGTCGAAGCCGCGGAGTCCCTTTTCCGTACGGCGTGTTCGGGGCAGTCGACGGACCGATAACCCTTGGGGAAACGGCAGTTGTCGCTGCTACGGTCGCTCCCGTGGCGAAACTCAATCAGATCATCGCAGTAGAGAAGGGCGTCAAGTCCAAGGCCCACCAGGACCTGACGGCGGCTCACCACGGGTTGCAGAAGCCCGCGTTGCTGGCCGGTATCTCGCGGACGTACCAGCCCAAGGACGAGGAGGGCGAGCAACTGCCGCCCGAGTCCACGCGGGTGCAGGTGCAGGCCGAGGACGTGTTGCGGGAGACCGCGGCCACCCTGTCACGGCTGTTCGACGTGACCGCCACGAAGGACTGGGCCAACTGCGCCGCGCGGGCGGACGTGACCGTGGACGGGCGGGTGCTCGTCGCCGACGTTCCCGTGTCCTATCTGCTGTTCCTGGAGAAGCAGTTGGTCGATCTCACCACGTTCGTACGGAAGTTGCCGCTGCTGGACGCGTCCGAGTCCTGGCTCCAGGACCCGTCGACCGACGCGTGGAAGACGGAGCCCGTGCGCACGCTGCGGACCAAGAAGGTGCCGCGCAACCATGTGAAGGCGGAGGCGACCGACAAGCATCCCGCTCAGGTCGAGGTGTACTACGAGGACATTCCCGTCGGTTACTGGACGACGGTGAAGTTCTCGGGAGCCCTTCCCGCCCGCCGCGTCAACGAACTCCTCGACCGCGTCGAGAAGTTGCAGCAGGCCGTGAAGTTCGCCCGCGAAGAGGCGAATGGCTCCGACGTCGTCGACCAGCGGGTCGGTGACGCCGTGTTCGGCTACCTCTTCGGGTAGCCTTCCAGACTCCCCGGTCCTTTGTGACCGGGGTGCGCGAGGAGCGCAAAGCTGAAACTGAAGCTTGTCATGACGGCACGGTCGGGACACTGAATCCCGCCCGTGATCAATCTCAGACTCTCGCTCCAGACTCAGCATTCGCCGCCGATCGCCGGATCGACCGGGCCCAGGCCCCGCACGTCGAAATGCCGGTTCAAGTCCGGCCCGCGCAGCTCGATGCGCGGTGGTCCAAAGGCAGGACGCGGCGACATCATGACTGACCTGGGTCCTCAAGCGTGCCGGCGTGCCGCATGGGCGGCATCACAGGGTCCGGGGGCAGGCTACGCCCCCGGATCCGCTCCCCGCCCGCTCCCCATTCGCTCGCCGCCCGCTCCCTTTCGGGCCCACTTCCGCCCCCGCCGCCGCTGCCCTCCGGGCTCTTCCCGGCTTCCTCCCGGTCTCTTCCCGGTGTTGCGTTCCGGCGTTGCGTTCATAAAGAAAGCGGCTTTACGGCCAACCTTCACACCCCCGAAATGCGCACGGCCCGTTCCGCACGCGTACCCGAACTACCGTGGACACCACAGCCTCAGCCCCGGCCACCGTCGCCCGAAGGCACACCCCGCCCTCGTCAAGACAGGAGCCCTGTGTCCCGTCGCACCGACGCGTTCTCGCTTCCGCCCTGGCTCGCCCACACGCTCCGTGCCCAGCGCGGGCCGGTGCCCTGGAGCGCGGTCACGCGAGGGGCGCTGGCCGCCGGGCCGCTGCTGACGGTCGCCGTACTCGTCGGGCATACGTCCCTCGGAGTGCTGGCCGCGCTCGGGGCGATGCTCGCCGGGATCAACGACCGGCCCGGCAGCCGACGGGCCTCGGTCAAGCGGCTCGGTGGGCCCGCGCTCGCGGGAGCCGCGGGGCTGCTGATCGGGACGTACACCGGGGCACATGTCGGGGCTGTCGTGCTGACGCTGCTCTTCACCGGGATCGGGCTGATCGCCGGTGGATTCATTGCCATCGGGCCGGTCGCGTCCGGCGCCGGTACCCAACTGCTCGTCGCCTCCGCCATCGGCGCCGGCATGCCCCTGCCCGAACCCGGATGGCAGCGCGCCCTCGCGTTCCTCGCCGGGGCCGCCTGGCTGGTGCTGCTGCGGCTGGCGCTGCCCACGCCCGGCGCGATCGCCGGTGACTACCGGTTCGACGGCGAGCGGGACGCCGTAGCCGCCGTGTACGACGCGATCGCCGCGCTGCTCGACGCCAGTGGTGGGGCGGAGGCGACGGGGCGGCGCGCCGCGCTGACCGCCGCGCTCGATCACGCGCAGGACGCCCTCGCCGGGCCCCGGCTGCGGCGGTACGCCAGTTCCATGGCCGAGCGGCGGCTGCACGGGCAGTACGCCGCCGCGCTGCCGCTGGCCGAGGCCGCGACCGCGATCGCCTGGGCGGGGGAGGCGGTCTCGGCACGGGCGGGCGAAGGACCTCGCCGGCTCGCCGTCGCCGTGCGTGACAACGCGCCCACCGGGCCGTTGCCCGCACCCAACCGTTCCGCACCCGCGCTGCGCGCCCTCGACGACGCGCTGTTGCACGCCGCCGACGCCTTCGACCAGGCCGAGGGGAGCGATCTTCATGCGCGCAGGGGTACGGCAACGGGCCTGATCCGTAAGGCATTTGGGGCCGGTGGGCGGGAGTACGGGATCCGGGTCGCCCTCTGTTTCGGGGCCAGTGTCGCCGTCGCGCAGGCGCTGCACCAGGCCCGTTGGTACGGGCAGCACGAGCACTGGTACTGGCTGCCCGCCACCGCCGTCTTCCTCGTCAAGCCCGACCTCGGACCGCTCGCCTCCCGGGCGCTGAGCCGGGCGGCGGGGACCGTGCTGGGGGCGCTCCTCTTCGCCGGGTTCGCCGCCGTACTGCCCCGGCCCGAGGGGCTCGTCGCGCTGGTGGCGCTCAGCGGCGCGCTGATTCCCGTCGCCACCCGGCACTTCGCCGCGCAGACCGCCGTCGTCACCGTCCTCGTGCTGTCCCTCGTGATGGTCGGCGGGGAACCGCAGGCCTCCGCCGGGCGGATCGGCGAGACGCTGCTGGCCTGCGCGATCGTGCTGATCGTCGGGCATCTGCCGATGCCGGGGGAGCGCGGCGGGGGCGTACGCGCCCGGCTCGCCGCCGCGGGCGCCGCCGCGCACGCCTACCTCGTGCACGTGCTGAGCGAGTCCGACGACCGCGCCGAACGCTGGACCCTGCGCCGCGAGGCCTACCGCACGCTCGCCGAGGCCCGCGGCGCGATCGCCGTCTCGGCCGCCGAACTCCCCGCCCTCGCCCGGCACACGGAAGGCACGGACGAGGTCGCGGCCGTTCTCGAACGGCTCGTGGACACGACCACCGCCTGCGCCGTCCATCTCGACGACACGGGCCGGCTCACGTCCCGCCACGTCGAGCAACTCACCGAGTTGCTGGAGGAGTTCGAGCGCGGGCGGGGGCGGGTCGGGCTGCGCGCGATCGAACTGACCATCGCCGTCTAGCCGGTTCGGCTACATAGGGGTCAACTCCACTCGGTCACATGGCGAGTTACTCCACCCGCACCCACACCGGCGCGTGATCCGATCCCGGCGCCTCCCGCCGCTCCGCCGGATCCGGGCCCACCGACGGCAGCCGCAACGTTCCCTCACCCGGCAGTCCCGTACCCGCCGCCGTCACCCGGTGGACCAGGTGATGGCTCAGCAGGATGTGGTCGATCAGCTCGCGGCGCCCGGAGTTGATCCGGGAGTAGCGCTGGTCGGCGGGGATCAGCGGGGCCACGTCCCACAGGCGGACCGCGTCGCCCTGGTCGGCCCGGTCGTAGCCCGGCGTGCCGATCTCCGAACCGGGCGGGCCGAGCAGGATCTGGGTGGTCGCGGCCGGCACCTCGTCGTTCATGTCGCCGAGCACCGCCACGTCCCGGATACGGCCCTCACCGGCGAGTAGATCGTCCGCGAGCGCACGCAGGGTCGCCGCCTCGGCGGCCCTCCGGTAGAGGGCGTAGGCGCCGTAGCGGGCCCGTTCGCCCTCGTCGTGCGGGAAGAAACGCCCGCCCGGGTAGGTCAGCAGCTTCGACTTGAGATGGGCCACCGCGACCGTCAGCGGGCCGGTCGCCGTCGTGACCTCCACCGCCAGGAAACCCCGGCCCGCGGTCGGTTCCTCGGCGCCCGAGTCGTCGGACTGCACCGGGCGCAGATGAGTCGGGAACGCGTTCGTGTCGGCGACGACCCGCGGTTCGGTACGGCTGAGGAAGCCGACCCGGATGCCCCGGCCGTCCGGATGCGCGGAGGTGGCGGTGTGCCACTCGCCGTCCAGCAGCCCGGCCAGGTCGTCGAGCGCCGCCGGGTCCCCGACCTCCTGGACGCCGAGCAGCCCCGGGTCCAGTTCGGTGATCACGGCGGCGAGAGAGGCGAGCTTCGTCTCGTACGTGGCCTTGTCCTTGGGGCCGGACGGGCCGCCGGGGCGGTACAGGTTCTCCAGGTTCCAGGTGCCGAGGAGCATGCGGGGCCCCTTCCATAAGCCTTGGGCGTGAAGTTTTGGTCGTGCGCCAGAAGCCTTGGTCGTGAGGCAAGCGTGCTGGTCCGGGGCGGCCCGCGGCAGTGCAACGGCCGGATGCGCGGTTCGGCTCACGCGAGGCGAGGACGACGCCGTACGTTGGAAGAGTGAGCCACTCTCCCGCAGATCTGCTGATCACCGGCTGCACCGTCCTCGTCCACGACGACCAGGAGCGCATCGGCTTCGAGCAGGACGCCGCGATCGTCGTACGGGACGGGCGCGTCGAGTCGGTGACGAGCGCGGCGGATGCGGTCGGCCTCGCCGCCGTCGAACGCATCGACGCGCGCGGGCAGGTCGCCCTGCCGGGGCTGATCAACTGCCACACCCACGCGCCGATGGTCGCGCTGCGCGGGCTCGCGGAGGATCTGCCCACGGAGGAGTGGTTCAACGACGTCGTCTGGCCCGTCGAGTCCAACCTCACTGAAAAGGACGTGGAGTTGGGGGCCCGGCTCGCCTGTGCCGAGATGATCCGCGCCGGGGTCACCTGCTTCGCCGACCACTACTTCTCCATGGACACGGTGGCCGCCGTGGTCACCGAGTGCGGGATGCGCGCCCACCTCGGCGAGGCCTACTTCTCCTCCCAGGGTCCTCAAGGCCGGGAGAAATCCCTGGAGTTCGCGCTACGGCACCGGGGCTCGGCAGGGGGCCGCATCACCACCGCCCTCGCCCCGCACGCCCCCTACACGGTGACCGACACCGACCTCGCCGCCACCGCCCAACTGGCCCTGGAACACGGCCTCCCCGTCCACCTCCACGCCGCCGAGAACCGCGACCAGACCGACACCAGCCTCTCCCGCCACGGCATCACCCCCATCGAAGTCCTCGACCGCGCGGGCCTGTTGGCCACCGACCTGCTCATCGCCCACGGCACCGGCATCAGCGACCGCGACCTCCCCGTCCTGGAGCGCGCGAGCGGCCATATCGCGGTCGCCACCGCGCCCAGGGGATACCTCAAGTTCGCCTGGCCGGACACCACTCCGATCCGCGCCCTGCGCGCCATCGGCATCCCGGTCGGGCTCGCCACGGACGGCGCCGCCTCCAACAACTCCCTTGATGTGTGGGAGTCGATGGCGCTCACGTCGCTGGTGCAGAAGTCCACCGAAGGTGATCCGCGGTGGCTGACGTCCCGTCAAGCTCTGCACCACGCAACCCTCCAGAGTGCGCGGGCGGTCGGACTCGGTGACTCGATCGGGTGCATCGCGCCGGGGCGCCGGGCCGACATCGTCCTCGTCGACCTCACCGGCCCGCACACTCAGCCCGTCCACGACCTCGCCGCCACCCTCGTGCACAGCGCCCGTTCCGCCGACGTGCGCACCACGATCGTCGACGGCCGGGTGCTCATGCGCGACCGCGAGCTGCTCACCCTCGATGTGCCCGCTGTCGTACGGGAGTTGGGGGAGCGGCTGCCCGCCCTCGTGGACCGGAGTCACGGTCGGCGCATCCAGGAATACGACACCTGAGCCGCGCCTCTACGCTGGGCGCATGGATCTCGCGGACGGCCTTCTCGACCACCCGTACGACGTGTACCGGCGCCTGCGCGACAGCGCCCCCGTGCACCGCATCGCCGGCCCCGACGGCACCCCCGCCTGGCTCGTCACCCGGTACGACGACGTGCGGACGGCGCTGGCCGACCCGCGGCTCTCGCTGGACAAGAGGCATGCCACGGCCGGGACTTACAAGGGGTTCTCGCTGCCGCCCGCGCTCGACGCGAACCTCCTCAACATGGACCCGCCGGACCACACCCGTATCCGGCGCATGGTCGGCCGCGCGTTCACCCCGCGCCGAACGGAGCGGCTCCGTAAGCCGATTCGGCGCACCGCCGACCAACTCCTCGACGCGTTGGGGGAGGAGGGCGACACCGACCTCCTCGCCTCCTACGCGGCGCCCCTCCCGATCACCGTCATCTGCGACCTGCTCGGCGTGCCCGACCGGCACCGGCGGGACTTCCGGGTGTGGACCGACACCCTCGTCGCGCCCGCCCCCGGGACACCGCCCGAGGCCGGCAAGCGCGCGGTCGTCGCGATGCTCGGCTTCTTCACCCAACTCCTCGCCGACAAACGGGAAGAGCCCGGTGACGACCTCCTCTCCGACCTGATCGCCGTGCGCGACGAGGGCGACCGGCTCAGCGAGGACGAGCTGATGTCCCTGGCCTTCCTCATCCTCTTCGCCGGGTACGAGAACACCGTCCAGCTCATCGGGAACGCGGTGCTCGCCCTGCTGCAACACCCCGATCAGCTGGCCGCGTTGCGCGCGGACCCAACCCAACTCCCAGCGGCCGTAGAAGAGTTCCTGCGCTACGAAGGGCCCGCGCTGCTCGCCATCCGGCGCTTCCCGGTCGAGGACGTCACCATCGGCGGGGTCACGATCCCCGCCGGGGAGACGGTGTGGGTGTCGGCGTCCGCCGCGAACCGTGACCCGGGCCGGTTTCCCGACCCCGACCGGCTCGACCTCGCCCGCGACACCTCCGGGCATCTCGCGCTCGGCCAGGGCATCCACTACTGCCTGGGCGCACCGCTCGCCCGCGCCGAGACGGAGATCGCGCTGGCCGCGCTGCTGGAGCGGTTCCCGCGGCTGGAGTTGGGCGTGGGGGAGGGCGAGGTGCGGTGGCGGCCGTCGCTGCGCGCGCGGGGGCTGCTCGCGCTTCCGGTGTCGTACGGGAAGAGCCTCCGATGACGTACGCGACGAAGTTCCTCTGAACATCCCCCGACCCTCTGAAAATCTCTCCGAGAAACTTTTCGACGCGGCGATGAGTTCCCGTCCTCCCTCCGGTCCACCCCTCAACGGACCGTTGTCACAGGAGGGCCCCATGTCGCTTCCGGAGATCGTCTCGCGTGCGCAGTGGCGCGCGGCGCGCGAGGAACTGCTGGTCAAGGAGAAGGCGGCCACGCGTGCGCGGGACGCGCTCAACGCCGAGCGGCGCGGGCTGCCCATGGTGGAGATCGACAAGGAGTACCTCTTCGAGGGCGGCGACGGGAAGGCAACCCTGCTCGACCTCTTCGAGGGGCGCGGCCAACTCGTCGTCTACCACTTCATGTTCGCGCCCGAGTGGGACGCGGGCTGCCGCAGCTGCTCGGCGTTCCTCGACCAGATCGGGCACCTGGCCCATCTGAAAGCACGCGGCACGACGTTCGCCGCCGTGTCGAGGGCGCCGTACACGAAGATCCTGCCGTTCAAGGCGCGGATGGGGTGGACGCTGCCCTGGTACTCGTCCAGCGGCGGGAGCTTCAACTGGGATTTCGAGGTCACGTTCGACGGGGACGGGGAACTCGTCGAGCGGCCCGGCGTCAGTTGCTTCCTGCGGGACCGCGACCGGGTGTTCCACACCTACTCGACCTATGAGCGCGGGCTCGACGGGCTCGGCTCGACCACCACCTTCCTGGATCTGACCGCGCTGGGGCGGCAGGAGGTGTGGGAGGTGCCCAAGGGGCGCGCGTCGGCGCTCGGGGCGCCTGCGGGCAGTGAGCGCGTCCGCTATCACGACGAATACGAGGATTGACCCGGAAGGTGATGCGGGTTGACGCGGGCTGTGTGCGGAAAGTGTGCGGCCGGGTGTCGACTATGTCTCAGTACCGTCACTTCCCGAGCCGTTCACCGTACTGTCGGCGTTTAACTCTATGAGGCTTCACGAAGCTCTCCGAGTTTCAGCACGACAGGGAGGTACAGGGTGAACGGGCGAACGGTGCTTGAGCGTTTTCCCGCCGGCGGGCCGCGTGGCTCGTGGCCGGCGGAGGAGTTCGCGCAGGCGCGCCGTCTGGAGGGCCTGCAGGCTGAGGTCGTCATGGACATCGCGACCGACGCGTTCCTGGTTGTCGTGCGCAGCGGCGACGTCGTGGACGCCGCCGCCTGAGAGGTCAGCCCGCCTTCGGGGCGGGCACCTTCACCGTGAACTGGTCCGCCTGGAGCGCGTACAGCTCCGCGTACACCCCGCCGCTCGCGAGCAGCTCGTCGGGCGTCCCGGACTCCACCAGCCGCCCCTGGTCCAGGACATGGACCAGATCCGCGTGGCGTACGGACGCCAGCCGGTGCGTGATCAGCACCACCGTCTGACCGGTGCCGGCCAGCGCGCGGATCTTCTCGAAGACCTCCAGCTCGGCCCGGGCGTCGAGGGCCGCGGTCGGCTCGTCCACGATCAGGATGCGGCCCTTGCGGTAGGCGGCCCGCGCGATGCCGAGCCGCTGCCACTGACCGCCCGACAGCTCATGTCCGCCGCTGAAGCCGCGGGCCAGCAGCGTGTCCAGGCCGCGCGGCAGATCCGCGACCACCTCCTGCGCACCGGCCTCGGCGACCGCACCGGCCAGCCGCTCCTCGGTGATCGGCGTCGCCGACCGCCCGACGGCCACGTTGACGCGGGCGGTGAACGGCCAGCGCTTGAAGTTCTGGGCCACCATCGCGATCCGGTCGGCGAGTTGCCGCCGGTCCACGGTCACCGCGTCCACGCCGTCCCACAGGATCCGGCCCCGGTCGGGGCGGTACAGCCCGGCCAGCAGCTTGACCAGGGTCGTCTTGCCGGAGCCGTTCTCACCGACCAGCGCGATGATCCGGCCGAGCGGCAGGGCGAGGGAGACATCGTCGAGCGCGGGGTGGGTGGCCTCGCCCGGGTAGCTGAACGTGACGTTCTCGAAGCGGATCTCCCGCGGTTCCTCGGGCAGCGCCGCCCCGCCGACCGGGATCGCCCGCTCGGCCGCCTCCACGTACAGCTTCTGCAGATCGCCCACGAACAGGGACTCCTCGTGCAGCTGGTTCACCGCCAGGACGAGGGTGTCGAGGCTCGCGGAACCGGTCCGGATCGCGATCACCGCCGTACCCGCCACCGAGAGCGCCATCGCCCCGGACAGCAGCAGCCCGCCCAGCGTCGCGTACGTCGCCGCCGTCGCGAGGCCCGTCCAGGTCGCCGCGATCAGCCCCGTGCGGGCCGTGAGCCGGGCCAGCCGGGCCTGTTCCGCCTCCGCGCTCTCCGACATCTCGTGGAAGTGGTGCAACAGGAACGGTCCGACGCCGTGCACCCGGATCTCCGGAGCCGCCTCCGGCTCGGTGAGCAGCGAACCGATGAGACGGCCGGCGCGGACGTGCTGCACCCAGGTGTGGAACGACTCGTAGTGGCGCCGCGCGTTCGTCAGCGCGCCCCACGCGCTCGGCACCGTCATCGTCGCCAGCAGCGGGAGCAGCGCCGGGTGCAGCACGGTCAGTACGCCCGCCGCCGCGACCAGTGAGATCAGCGCGTTCATGACATTCGTCGCGTACGAGATCATGTGGCGGGCCGACATGGCGCCGTACTGCGCGGTGTCCAGCAGCTTGTGGAACGCGTGGTCCTCGATCGCGGCCAGCTCCACGGCCGCCGCCCGCTCCAGATACAGCTCGGTGGCGACCCGCTCCACCTTCGGCTCCAGCCGCCCGGTCGCATACGTCGACGCGGCCCGCAGCAGCGTGCCCACCACCATCACGGCGGCCATCGTGACCAGCGCGGGGGCGGCACCGCGCAGCCGGTCCGCGATGGCCCCGCCGCTGATCAGCCGCCCCAGCACGCTGTTGACGGCGAGCAGACTCACCGCCTGGGTGACACCCCGGCACGCCTCGGCGACCAGCACGGTACGCACGGCCCGCGGATCGGCCTGCCAGGCCAGCCGGAAACTCGACCGCAGCATCGCCGGCAACCGCGTCACCATGGACCGGAAACTCAGCTCCAGAAACGCGTCGTTGTGCTGACTCCACCCCGTGTCGTACCGCAAGGGCCCACCAAACAGCAGCCGCTCCGACGCGGACGGCTCCCCCGGCCCCGAGTCCCCCTTGCCCTTGCTCCCCACCACCGACCTCCCCCGCTCATGGACGAACGAACGGCCACTATCGCGGGGTGGGAGGGGTGCGGGGGAGAGCGCGGAAGGGAGGGGCGAGGACGCGCGGGCGTACGCCGGGAAGGCGGAGGGGCGGGGCTCCGCCGAGTGGGCGGCCGGGCGCATCGCGCCCAAAAGGGGCGCGGGGCTGTATCGATGTGCGGCTCCGCCGCGTGGGCGCGACCAGCCCCCACCGAACCCGCAGACGAAAACCGCTCACCCCGGGCCCCGCCCCTACCGACCCCGCAGAAAATCCCGCTCAACCCGCGGAGCGCTACGCACTAATGGGCCGCGACCAAGAAGGCGTAGTCCCCGTAACCCGACACACCGCCAGGTACAACGGAATCGGCGGCGTATACGGCAACTTCCCGTCCGGCTTGTGGATAAGACCGGGCGCGCGAGGCGAGTCCGGCACCAGCGCCCCCGTCGTGTACCGAGCCGGCGCAGGCCAGTCCAGGGCGTAGTCGGAATCGGACGGCACGATCCACCACCAGTGCGTCTCGTCGGCGTAGACACAGCCGACGCGCGGCAGGCGAGGCAGGACCAGTGGTCCGAAGTGCGCGGGGACCGCGACGGCGTCGCAGCCGAGCGGAGCCGTCATACCCTCGGGTACGGCCAGGCGGCGCGGCGCACCCGGCCCGTGCAGCGCGCGCCCCAGCCGGACCAGCGTGTCGAGACTGAGCACCTGGCCGGGACGAGACCCGCCGCTCACACCCATTCGACCCCCGTACCGAAGTCCCCGAGTCCACCGGATCCCTTGATCGCACCGGTGCCTCTGAGCCCAGCGGAATCCCTGAACCCGCCGGACTCCACGAACCCGCCGGACTCCACGAACCCACGGGACTCCGTGAACTCACCGGATTCCCCGGTCTCCGCGGAGTCCGGGAGGTCGCCGGCGTCCTGGTGTCCCCGGCCCCTGAAGAGGCCGGTGGCCTCCTGACCGAGGCCCCCGAAGTGGCCCGCGCCCTCCCGGCCCCGCGTACCGGAGCCGGCCCCACCACGAGCAGGGCCGCCTCCGGTTTCGTGCTCCCGGCCCCCGAAGCCGCCGAGATCCGGACCTCCGAAGTCGCCGGCACCCCCATGCCAGCCGCCGGAGGCACCCCCATGCCCCCGCCCCGGAAAAACGCCCAGATCCTCGAAAGCCCCGAAGTGTGCCGTCGCCTCGTCCTCGTCGCCCGAACCGCCCGACGAGCCCGGCTTGGGTCGTGCGCCCCAGCCCAGGTCGTTGCGCGGTACGGAACTGTCGAGGCCGGGGGCCGGGTGGTGGCCGTGCGCCGGGTCCGCCTGCCGTGGCAGGTCGGCCCAGACCAACAGGCCAGGTCCGTGTTCCTGAGCGCCCCAGGCCCGGCAGAGCCCGTCGATGAGAAGCAGTCCCCTCCCGTGCTCCTCATCCGGCCGCTGCGGGGACGGGCGAGGTTCGCCGGGAGCGCAGCCCTCGTCACGGACAGCTATCCGCACCAGGTCGTCGCCATCGTGCAGCTCGCAGACTATGTGGCTGCTCGCGGTGTGCACGATCGCGTTGGTGACCAGCTCGGAGACGACCAGTACCGCCGTGTCGCAGGTGTCCTCGCAGACGGACCAGCCGGACAGCCGGGCCCGCGTCAGGCGTCTCGCCTGGGCCGGGGAACCCGGATGGGCGGCCAGCTCGAACCGGAACCGGCGCTCGGCAGCGGCCCCACCAGGGACGGCTCCCGCGGCGGCACCGAGACCGAGGCGGCCTGCGGCGGCGTCTGTTCCTAAGGGCGGGGACGGAATCACGCTTGCCACTATCGCCCCGCCGTGAACACTTGGCAAGTGTCACTATGAAAAATGCAGAGTGCCGTATGACGCTCTGCACGGTCGTGGCACACTGCTCGCAACAGAAAGTCGCGCGGCGCCAGTTGGGATCTCCGGAGGTCTGTCCCGATCTTCGAATGAGTCTTCGAATGGCGCCGCAGGGCTGTCAGGATTCGGTTCGCCGGGATCGTTACGGCTGGCCGGGATCGGTTCGTCGGGTCGGGAGAACCCTTTCACCGAGCTGTACGGACGCATGCGCTGTCAGTACTCAACCCATTACGCAGCACTTAACTCGTCACTCACTCGGTACTCGGTACTCGGTACTCATTCGTGGAGGTGGAGCGTGAGCGAGCCGCGGTCCGCACCGACGGTCGGCCAGGTCGTCCTCGGCCGGCGCCTGCTGGACCTGCGGGAACGCGCGGGGCTCAAGCGCGAGGAGGCCGCCCGCGTCCTCCGTGTCGCACCCGCCACGGTCCGCCGCATGGAGATGGCGGAGGTCTCCCTCAAGATCCCCTACCTCCAGTTCCTCCTGAAGTCCTACGGCGTCTCCGACGAGGAGGCCGAGGCCTTCGTCCAGCTCGCCGAGGAGGCCAACCGGCCCGGCTGGTGGCAGCGCTTCCACGACATCCTGCCCGGCTGGTTCTCGATGCACGTCAGTCTGGAGGGCGCGGCCGCGCTCATCCGGGCGTACGAACCGCACTTCGTGCCCGGGCTGCTGCAGACCGAGGACTACGCGCGCGGGGTGCTGAAGTCCGGTGCCATCGGCCAGACCGAGCCCGACGAGATCGAGCGCCATGTCGCGCTGCGCATGCAGCGCCAGGACCTGCTCACCCGTCCCGACGCGCCCCGCTTCTGGGTCGTCATGGACGAGACCGCCCTGCGCCGCCCGGTCGGCGGCCCGGAGGTGATGCGTGCCCAGATCGACAAACTGCTCGACGCCACGAAGCTGCCCAATGTGACCCTGCAGGTCGCCCCGTTCTCCTCGGGGCCGCACCCGGGCACGTTCGGGCCCTTCGTGCTGTTCCGATTTGCCATGTCAGAACTGCCGGACATGGTCTACAGCGAGTACCTGACCGGCGCCGTCTATCTGGACGCGCGCGAAGAGGTGGCGACCCATCTCGAGGTCATGGACCGCATGGCGGCGCAGGCCGCTACGGCACATCGCACGAAGGAGATCCTCAGGGATCTCCGCAAGGAGCTGTGAATGGATCGCATCAAGCCGCGTATGAGCGTCTACAACGGCATGCCCGCGCGGGACTTGGGAAGCGAAGGCTGGCACAAGCCGTGGAGCGGCGGCAACGGCGGCAACTGCCTGGAGGCGATGAAGCTCGCCGACGGCCGGATCGCCGTCCGCCAGTCCACCGACCCGGACGGGCCGGCCCTGATCTACACGACCGACGAGATGACGGCCTTCATCGAGGGAGCGAAAGCGGGCGAGGCGGATTTCCTGCTCTCCTGACCGGCCTGTGCTGAATGCTTTTTCCTTACCCAACCTCCTTATTTTGGTACTGACTTGAGCACATGTTGCTGTAACGGCTTATGGAGCACGTCATGACAGGGCGGCCCACCGACGGGATCGACACCAGCAGGCCCCACCCCGCCCGTATGTACGACTGGTATCTCGGCGGCAAGGACAACTACCCCGTCGACGAGGAGATGGGCCGCCAGATGCTCGCCCTCGACCCGAGGGTGCCGGTCATGGCACGTGTCAACCGCGCGTTCATGCACCGGGCCACCCGCTGGCTCACCGAGCACGGCGTACGGCAGTTCCTGGACATCGGCACGGGCATTCCGACCGAGCCGAACCTGCACCAGGTCGCGCAGGCCATCGCGCCCGAGGCACGTGTCGTCTACTGCGACAACGACCCGGTCGTGCTGGCCCATTCGGCGGCCCTGCTGCACGGCACACCCGAGGGTGCGACCGCGTATCTGCAGGCCGACGTGCGCGAGCCCGATGCCGTCATCGAGGGCGCGCGAGCGGTCCTCGACTTCACCCGGCCCGTCGCCCTGTCCCTCGTCGCGCTGCTGCACTTCGTCCCCGACGAGGACGGCGCGCACGAGCTGGTCGACGGCCTGCTGTCCCAACTCCCCACCGGCAGCTACCTGATGATGACCCACGCCACCGCCGACTTCACCCCGGAGGAGTCGACGGCGGCGGTCGAGAAGCTCACGGCGGCGGGCATCACCCTGGCACTGCGCTCCCGCGCCGGCTTCGCCCGCTTCTTCACCGGCCTCGACCTGGTCGAGCCGGGCGTCGCGGTGATCGACCGGTGGCATCCGGAGCTGGGCGAGGTGGTGCCGGGGCAGGAGGACGGGGTGATTCCGGGGTACGGGGCGGTGGGCCGCAAGCCCTGAGGCCCCTGACGCGCTGCTTCAGAACCACGACAGCATGCGGCGCGGCGCGTCCACCAGCTGACTGACGGCGACCACCGGCAACGGCGGTTGCTCCGGTGGGCCTGGTCCCGGCCCGAGGCTCAGCGCGTAGTAGATCTGCTCGATCGACGGCGGTCCGACGGCGAGATTCCGCCGGACCGCCCGCGCCGACGACGCCTCCCCGGTCCGTACGAGATACGCCGCCGCCATCGTTCCCGTACGGCCCACCCCCGCACCGCAGTGCACGAACACCGGCCCGCCCGCCGACGCGACGACGTCGAGAAACCGCCCCACCTGTGCGGGAGTTGGCGTCTGCCCGTCACGGATGGGCAGTCGTACGACGTCCAGCCCGGCCCTGCCCGGTGCGGCGAGCTGTGCCGCGCTCAGGTCCTCGGCCCGTAGATCCACGACCGTGGTGAAGCCGAGGCGGGCCAACTCCCGGTAGCCGCCGGGGGATGGAGCGGCACCTCGCCACAACTTGCCCTCGGTGTCGACGGGTTGGAAGTGGTGGATGCCCTGCACGGTACGGGTCCCCGGAGGTGGCGGGGTCTCCTCGCGCGCCCAGTACGACAACGCGAGGATGCCCAGCGCGCCGGTGGCCCATAGGGCGACATAGCCGAGGGTGACGGCGAGGAGCAGCCTCATCGCGCGTCTGGGCAGGCGGAGTTGGGGTGAGGGAGCGGGTGCGGGAACGGTTGCCATGGGCGACCCGGGGTGCTCGGGGACGGGGGCGCCTTGGCATCGTGCGTCCGGATTGCGGGTGGGGTCAGTCGTCGTCCGCGTCCGTGTCGCCCATGCCCATCACCGTGAGGTGGGCGCGGTCGAGGGCCGCGTCCTCCAGGCAGCCGCGCAGCCGCATACGGTCGTGTTCGGCGAGCGCGGGCCGCACGACCCCGGCGAACATGCCGTCGCCGAGGCTGCCGAGCGTGGCGTGGTTCAACGGCACGGAGGTGGAGTCACGGCAGCGCTCCCAGACCTGCTGCGCGGCGAGCGCCTGCCGTTCGACGGTCATGTCCGCGCCCTGCACGTCGACTTGGACGAGTACCGAGGTCGCCTCGGAGCCGCTTGCGCTCTGTTCCCGGGTCTGGGTGAGATCGGCGAGCCCCACGACGAGCGCGGCGAGCAGCGCGGCTCCGACGACACCGACGACGGCCATCCGGGCGGCGCGGCCCTTGGTACGCCGGGCCAGCCGCCGTAGTTCGGAGCGGGTGAGCAGCGCGTCGGCGGTCGGCGGTTCGGTGCGCAGCAGCCGTCCCCGTCGGCTCAACCAGTAGTTGGTACCGGCCTGTTCACCGCTGACCAGAGTGTCAGGACCGCCGCGCACCGCGCTCACCAGCATCCGGTCGGCCCGCCCCTCCACGGGATCGGCACCGAACATCACCCCGCCGACCCGCGCCGCCGGCATCGGCTGCACCAGCACCGCCATCGGCGCGATGGACCCGTCGGGCCGGTGCGCCGAATCGAGCACGGTCCGCACGGCCGTAGCGAAGGCGGACCAGCCGCGTACATCGAGCACAGAGGCGAACTGCCCGGCCAGAGAAGACAGTTCGGTGTCCTCCTGCGGCGAGGAGGACCGTACGACGAGGGGCAGCGCGCCGGAATCGGAGAGGTCCCGCCAGGCGCGGCGCAGGGTGGCGGGGTCGTCGCCCGCGCCCTCCGGGATCACGAACCCGGGAAGCACCGGCAGTCCGGCACGGGCCGCACGGGCGAGGTTCGCCGCCTTGGAGCCGGCGAACAGGGGCTCTGTCGCGGTGAGTTGATCGAGGGGGACGGCGGCGTCCGGGCGGTACGCCCCCGCCGCTTCCCGCGCGCCCTCGCCATGACGTTCGTCGAGCGTCGTCATCAACACCCTCCAGGACCGACCGCCAACAGGGGGGGACGCGCGGGGGTGGCCCTGCGCCTGACGACGGAACGAAGGATGGGGGCGCGCGGCGCCCGACCCACCCCGGGTCGACCACGACTCGCCTCCTACGCCGATGATCCCACCGGCGTTCGGTTCTGCGGCGACCGGAAGACACTTTCCGGCCCGCCGCGGGGGGATTTCGTGAGCCGGGAGGAGAACGGGCCGGGCGGCTCGTACCTGCGCAGTACGTCCCGTCTCCTCCCTAGGCGCGAGTCCTTAGGTGTGGGTCCTTAGGCGAGAGTCTTTAGGCGCGCGCGGGGGAGTGCGACCGCTCATCCGGCGGCAGGGACTCCCGCCGACCCGTCCGGCGGGAGCACCTCGCACAGCGCCTCCAACGCGGCTGCGAACGCGGCCTCCGAGGGCGTCGCGTACCCCACGACCAGGCCGTCCTGGTCCGCAGTCGCCGCTTCCGGATGCCGGAAGTCGGCGAGCCCGTCCAGCGCGACGCCCTGCCACGCGGCGGCCTTGAGGGCGGTGCGCTCCGTGCCGGGCGGCAGCCGCAGCACCGCGTGCAGGCCCGCCGCGACCCCGGTGACCTCGATGTGCGGGGCCCGCGCGGCGAGCGCCGCCACGAGACGGTCACGGCGGCTCCGGTACCGCTGCCGCATCCGCCGCACATGACGGTCGTAGGACCCCGACACGATGAGGTCGGCGAGGCTCAGCTGGTCGAGGACGCTCGCCCAGGCCTCGCGTTCGCCCTTGGTCGTGAGCACGCCCTCGACGTACCGCTCCGGCAGCACCATCCAGCCCAGGCGCAGCGCGGGCGACAGGCTCTTGCTGACCGAGCCGAGGAGGATCACCCGCTCCGGGTCGAGCCCCTGGAGCGCCCCGACGGGTTTGCGGTCGTAGCGGAACTCCCCGTCGTAGTCGTCCTCCAGGACCACCCCGCCCTGCGCGCGTGCCCAGTCGACGACGGCGGTCCTGCGCTCGGCGTGCAGGGGGCCGCCGGTCGGGAACTGGTGCGCGGGTGTGAGCAGTACGGCCCGCTCCCTCGTCAACTCCTCGACGCACGCGCCGTGTTCGTCGACCGGCAGCGGCACGGTCCGGACGCCGGCCGTCCGCAGCAACTCCCGGTGGAAGCCGAGTCCGTACGACTCCACGGCCAGCGGTCCGCGCAACGGCCCGCCGCCGCCCTGGCCGAACAGCAGCCGCAGCCCGTGCGCGAAGCCGGAGCAGATCACGATCCGGTCGGGTGCGGTCCGTACGCCACGCACGCGTGCCAGATACTCCGTGAGCGCCTCCCGCAACTCGACCCGGCCGGCCGGGTCGCCGGGCCCGAACACCTCGTCCGGTGCCTGCTGGAGCGCCCGCCGGTAGGACGCGAGCCAGGCCGCACGCGGGAACGCCGACGCGTCGGGCGTGCCCTGACGGAGGTCGTGCCGGGGCGCACGCGCGCGTGGAGGTGCCGTAACCGGGCCTTTCACGGCGTGTCGCATCGGCTGCGCCCGCAGCGGCCGAGCTCTCTCGGCCACCCGGGTGCCCGAGCCCTGGCGCGCGGTCAGCCAGCCCTCCGCGACGAGTTCCGCGTACGCGTCCGCGACCGTGTTGCGGGCGACCCCCAGGTCCTCGGCGAGCGAGCGGTACGGCGGCAGCCGGGTGCCCGGGGCGAGCCGCCCGCCGCGCACGGCCGCCCGCAGCGCGTCGATGAGCGCGGCCCGCCGTCCACCGCTCCCGGACAGCTCCAGATGCAGATCGGCGCCGATCCGCTCCGCGGAATTGACCCACGATTTCGCCATGGAAATGCACCCTACAGTGGGTCTTTCCGGCTCGTAGATTCATCACATGACGACGAACACGACGACAAACGAGGCGACGACCACGCACGCTGATGTCAGTGCCACGGCGGCCCGCATCGACCTCGCGAAGGCCGCCCCGAAGGTCTTCCGCGCCCTCATCGGCTTCGACGCCGCCGCCCGCGAGGGCATCGACCCGGCCCTGGTCGAGCTGATCCAGATCCGCGCCTCGCACCTCAACCACTGCGCGTACTGCCTGCACATGCACACGAACGACGCCCGCAAGGCCGGCGAGAGCGAGGACCGGCTGCACATGGTCGCCGTGTGGCGCGAGGCCCGGCACTTCTTCACGGAGCGCGAACAGGCCGCCCTCGCCCTCACGGAGGCGGTGACCCTGGTGGCCGACGGCGGTGTCCCGGACGACGTCTACGCGCAGGCGGCGGCCCACTTCGACGAGCGGGAACTGGCCCACGTCCTCGCCCTGATCCTCACCATCAACACCTGGAACAGGGTGGCCCTGTCGACCGCGAAGGTGGCGGGCACGGACCAGCGCCGCTGAGCCGCCGGTTCACACCACCATCGGGCGGTCGTACGGCCCGATGGGGGCCGGGAGTTGGGAACTCCCCGTCAGATATCGGTCGACGGCCGCCGCCACCGCCCGCCCCTCCGCGATCGCCCACACGATCAGCGACTGCCCCCGCGCCGCGTCCCCGGCGACGAACACCCCGCGCGCACTGGTCGCGAAGTCCGCGTCCCGGGTGATCGTGCCGCGCGGTGCCATCGCCAGCCGCAGCTGATCGATGAGTCCGTCGTCCCGGTCGGGCCCGGAGAACCCGAGGGCGAGCAGTACGAGATCGGCGGGCAGGCTGCGCCCGGAACCGTCCAACGGCCGCCGCTGCGCGTCGACTTCGACCAGGTACAAGGACCGCACGTGCCCGTCCCCGTCACCCTCGAAGTGGAGTGTCGACGCCGAGAACAGCCGCGCGTCCGCGTCCGCCGCCGGAGCCGTCTCCAAGTCCCGCGCCTCCTCGTGCGCGGCCGACAGCCGATAGATCTTCGGATACGTCGGCCAGGGCTCCGCGTCCTCGTCGCGCTCGGTGTCCGGCTGGGCGTAGATGTCCAACTGCGTGACGGACGCGGCCCCTTCACGCACCGCGGTACCGAGGCAATCGGCCCCCGTGTCACCGCCGCCCACGATCACGACATGCTTCCCGGCGGCGGAGACCGGGGACTCGGTCAAGTCCCCCTCGCACACCCGGTTGGCCAGCGGCAGGTACTCCATCGCCTGGTGGATGCCGGTCAACTCCCGTCCCGGCACGTCCAGTTCACGCCAGGCCGTCGCTCCCGTGGCGATCACCACGGCGTCGTAGCGCGCCCGTAGGTCGGCCGCCCCGATGTCCCGCCCGACCGTCGTCGACGTACGGAACTTGGTGCCCTCGGCGCGCATCTGCTCCAGCCGCCGTTCGAGATGCCGTTTCTCCATCTTGAACTCGGGGATGCCGTACCGCATCAGGCCGCCGAGCCGGTCGTCGCGCTCGTACACGGCGACCGTGTGCCCGGCCCGCGTCAACTGCTGTGCCGCGGCGAGGCCGGTGGGCCCGGAGCCGATCACCGCGACGGTCCGCCCGGACAATCGGTCCGGCGGTCTCGGTGGCGCGAAACCGTCGCTCCAGGCGCGGTCGGCGATGGCCACCTCGACGTTCTTGATGGTGACGGCGGGCTGGTTGATGGCGAGCACGCACCCCGCCTCGCACGGCGCCGGGCACAACCGCCCGGTGAACTCGGGGAAGTTGTTGGTGGCGTGCAGCCGGTCGGCCGCCGCCCGCCAGTCGTCCCGACTGACCAGATCGTTCCACTCGGGGATCAGGTTCCCGAGCGGACAGGCGTCGTGGCAGAACGGGACACCGCAGTCCATGCACCGGTCGGCCTGTCTGCTGACGATCGGCAGCAGCGCGCCCGGGACGTACACCTCGTCCCAGTCCCGCACCCGCTCCTCGACCGGCCTGCGGGGCCACTCTTCGCGCGGGGTGGTCATAAAACCCTTGGGATCCGCCATGGCCGTCTTCCTTGCGTCCGCGTACGACAGGCCGTGCGTCATCGGGCGGCACTCTTTCAGCCACGATAAGGCCCCCGGGCCGGGCGTGCAGAGTGGGACGAGACGGCTTTCTCAAGCGGTCCCGTGGGCGGCTCCGCGGGCCCTCACCAGCCTTCGCTCAGGTGATCATGTGGTTTCTCTCAGGTGAGAGCCAGCATGTACACCAGCGCGGCGGCGGCCGAGGCACCCGCGCGGACGTGGTTCCACATCGTCCACTCGCGTAGGTACGTCGGCCAGTACGCGGCGGCCTCCGGTGTCCCCGGGTCCAGCTTGAGCAGCGCTTCGTTGCGGGGCACGTTCGCGACGAGGGTCAGCCCGAACGCCCCGAACAGATACAGCGCGCTCCCCAGCAGCAGCTCCACGGTGCCCTGATCCGGCCACAGCACGAACGTCACCACCGCGATCACCGCGCACAGCACCGCGGAACCGGCGAACAGCACCATGAAGACGGGCGTCATCGCCGCCGTGTTGATCGCGTTCATCGCGGCGACCCCCTGCGCGGGCGGCAACTCGGCCAGCCCTCGCATGACCAGCACGGAGAAGGCACAGAACACCCCGGCCATCACCCCGGTCACGAGCACCCCCAGAACCGTCAGGGTGACATACGGTTCACCGATCATGCCGACACCAACTCCCGCCCGTAGAGCCGAGATCCTGCCCACCACCGACCACCGGGACAAGTCGATCCCGCCCCTGACCGGGTCACCATGGCCGAGAATCGCCGGGGCATAAGCGGACGTCCACGGGGCCCTCCGGGGGTGGCGCGTGGGACTGACCCGTAGGGCCGCCATCCCCTCACCCGCCATCCCCTCACCCTGCGTCCCTCTCCACCCTGGCCGCTGCCTCCGCCAGAACCCCGTCCTCCCGCCAGCCCTGGAGAACCCTCTCCACCCCCACCGAGATCCGCCGCCGCGCTTCATGTCGTGGCACCCCACTCATCAGCAACTGGTCGTAGGGCGTGTCCACATGCCGTACGGATGCCGCCACCGCCGAGACCACCGCCCCCTCCGACAACGCCCGCCCCGCCGCACTCCGCCCCACCCGCCCGCTGCCCCGCGCCGAGGCATGCGCGGCGACGGCCCGGGCCCGCGCCTCGGGGCAGCCGGGGAACAGCCGTCGTATCTCCGCCGCGAACGCCTCCGCGAACCGCACGTCCTCCGCGGCCCGCCGCGCCGCGTCCCGCACCCGGCGCCGCCGCCGCGCCTCCGCGTCCGCCAGACACCGCTCCTCGGCACGCGCGAGCCCCGCCTCCTCGACGAGAACGCCCTGCCGCTCGTACCGGCCCCGCCGCCGTTCCAACCGCACCACCACCGCCGACAGCCCACTCTCCTCCCGCGCCCTGCGCGTCAACGCCGTGTCCCCGCGCGGCAGGAACACCAGATGCCCGAGATCCGCGCAGTCCAGACACCGCGGCACCCCACCCTCGACGACCACCAACGGCAACGGCCCCCGCCGGCACTCGGCACAGTGCCGCTTCCTGAGCGGCTGAACAACGAGCGGTCCCCGGTGGGCGGGTGGAGTCACGAGCGCTGCCGTACGAGACATACGAGAGGTATTCCCTTCTGCCGGGCGCATCTCCCCTGTCTCTCCTACGCCCTCCGCACCCCACGCGGAACGAACACCGACACGCGCGTCCGGTGCCGGGTCGGCGTCTCGATCTCGTCGAGCACCGCCACGGCCAGATCCGCGTACGACAGCCCGGGCGCCCCCTCCGGCATCCGCTCGCCGCCCAGCCGCTGGCGCCCGGTACGCGGGGCGTCCTGCTCCAGTCCACCGCCCGGCGTGAGCATCACCCAGTCCACCGCCGTGTCCTCGCCCGCCTCCCGCAGGCGCCGCAGACCGGCCGTGTGGGCCAGCGCGAACGGCCTGATCGCGGGCGGAAACGCAGAGGGGTCGTCCATCACCGGCCGCCCGTCCGCCCCGAGGAGGTCCGCGAACAGCCCGACGGCGACGAGTCGCGGTACCCCTGCCGAGGCCAGCCCCTCCAGCAGCGCGTCCGCCGCCTTGACGAAGAAGCCGGGATCGAGCGAGTCGAAACCCCGCTCGGGCCCGCTGAACGGCGACACCGCGTGCACGGCACCGACCGCCCCGCCCGCGAGCTCCCGCACCGACCCGATCTCGGTCACATCACCCCGTACGACCGAGACGCCCTCCGCGGCGAGGTCCGCGTACCGCGTCGGATCCCGCACCACGGCCGTCACCTCGTGCCCACGCCCGAGCGCCTCTGCCGTCACCGCCCGCCCAGCCCGGCCCCCGGCGCCGAAGACGACGATCCCGCCCATGCCCAACCCCCTTGTCCGGCAGCGTCGTTCGCCGCCCGACCTGGACGTTAGACACCCGGGGCCCGGTTACTTCAACGGTATCGGCGCTAGCCTCGACGCATGACCGACGCGACGGACGCCGTAGGGGACGCCGTACGGAACGCCCTACGGCAGGAACCGCTCGACCCCGACATGTTCGACCCTGTCTGTCCCTCCTCCGCGATGCCCTTCCGGGTCGGCGACAAGTGGACCGGCATGATCGTCCGCTGTCTCGAAGGCGGCCCGCGCCGGTTCACCGAACTCCGCGCACCACTCAGGGCCGTCACCCCCAAGGTCCTCAGCGAAACCCTGCGCGCCATGGAACGCGACGGCCTGCTGACCAGAAGGCCGTACGACGAGAACCCGCCGCGCGTCGAATACGCGCTCACTCCCCTCGGCCGCAGCCTCATCCCTCTGCTCGACGCGGCCCGCGCCTGGAGCGAGACCCACCTCCCGCACCTCCTCGCCGCCCGCAGGAACCACCGGCGCGACGCGCCCTGACCGGCGCCTGGCGCATCATGGGCCCTGTGCGACTGGAAGCGATCACCTGGGACCGGCTCGGCGACCATCTCGCCGAGCGTCTGCTCGACCTGAAGCCGGCCGACGGCAGTCCCTGGATGCGCGTCGCCCTCGACGGTGCCCCGGCGGCCCGTCCGGGGGACCTCGCCGAGCGTGTCTCGGAGGCGTTGCGGATACGCGGCCGTCCCTCGCTCGTCGTCGGCACCGAGGGGTTCCTGCGGCCCGCCTCGCTGCGGCTGGAGTACGGGCGCCAGGACGTCGAGGCGTACTACGACGGCTGGTTCGACACCCGTGCCCTGTGGCGCGAGGTCTTCGGCCCGCTCGAACCGGACGGCGACGGCCGCGTCCTGCCCGACCTGTGGGACCCGGTCGCCGACCGCGCCACCCGCAGCCCCTACATCCAACTCCCGCCCGGCGCCGTCCTGTTGCTGCACGGCCCCCTCCTCCTTCGACACTGGTTCCCCTTCGACCTGACCGTCCACGTCCTCCTCTCACCGGGCGCCCTGCGCCGCCGTACCCCCGAGACCGAGCACTGGACCCTGCCTGCTTTCGAGCGCTACGAGGACGAGACCGACCCGGCCGGCACGGCGGACGTCCTGGTACGCGCCGACGATCCGCGCCATCCGGCGTGGAACGGCTGAGCCACGGACTCGGTGAGTCCCGCGGGACCCGGGGTGGCGCGGGCCCACCGAGTCCGGCAACCGGAAGTCGTGACCGTCCGGGTGCGTTCACCCCGTCGCGCGGCGAGAATGTAGGGCGCCGGGACTAGCGGAACGTTCTGTGCCGCGCCGGCCGTCCGGCACCGGGAGGTACTTCATGACCACCGCCGGAGACATCATGCACCGGGGCGCCCAGTGGATCCCCGCGCACGAGACCCTGGACCGCGCCGCCCAGCTGATGCGCGAACTGGGCGTCGGAGCCCTGCCCATCAGCGACGAGAACGAACGGCTCTGCGGCATCCTCACCGACCGGGACATAGTCGTCGGCTGTGTGGCCATGGGCCACGACCCGGCCAAGATCACCGCCGGCGAGATGGCCCAGGGCACACCCCGCTGGATCGACTCCGGCGCCGATGTCGGCGAGGTGCTCCAGGAGATGCAGGGACACCAGATCCGCCGGCTTCCCGTCATCGAGAACAAACGCCTCGTGGGCATGATCAGCGAGGCCGACCTCGCCCAGCATCTGACGGAGGAACAGCTCGCCGGCTGGGTCGAGAGCGTCTACGCCCGGAGCGGCATGCGGTGAGCCGACATGCGTCGAACCACCGGACGGTTCCGGTTCAGCGGCTGACGCTCAGAGCCAGCCGTTGCGCCGGAAGCCCCGGTAGAGCACCAGACAGGACACGAATATCACGCCTATGACCAGGGGATAGCCGTACCGCCAGTGCAGTTCCGGCATGTGGTCGAAGTTCATGCCGTACACACCGCACACCATCGTCGGTACGGCGATCACCGCGGCCCACGCCGTGATCTTCCGCATGTCCTCGTTCTGCGCGACCGTCACCTGGGCGAGGTGCGCCTGCAGAATCGAGTTGAGGAGTTCGTCGAAGGACGCGATCTGCTCCTTCGCCCGCAGCAGATGGTCGGAGACGTCCCGGAAGTAGGCCTGTATCTCCGGTCCGATCACCCGCATCGGCCGGGTGGCGAGCTCCTCCAGCGGGCGGCTCAGGGGGACGACCGCCCGCTTCAACTCCAGGAGTTCACGCTTCAGTTGGTAGATACGGCCCGGGTCCGCCCGCGCGCCGTTCTCCGCGAACACGTCCGTCTCCACCTGGTCGATGTCCGCCTGCACGGAGTCCGTGACGCTCAGGTAGTCGTCGACCACATGGTCCGCGATCGCGTGCAGCACCGCGGCCGGTCCCTTCGCGAGCTGTCGCGGGTTCGACTCCAACTCCTCGCGCAGCGGCCCCAGCGAGCCGTGCCGCCCGTGCCGCACCGTGATGACGAACTCGGCGCCGACGAACACCATGATCTCGCCGGTGTCCACGACCTCGCTCGTCGCGGTCAGCTTCTCGTGCTCGACGTAGCAGACCGTCTTGAACACCGCGAACAGCGTCTCGCCGTAGCGCTCCACCTTCGGGCGCTGATGGGCCTCGATCGCGTCCTCGACCGCCAGCGGGTGAAGGTCGAAGAGCTCGGCGATGCCCGCGAACTCCTCGTTCGTCGGCTCGTGCAGGCCGAGCCAGACGAAGCCGTCCTCCTTCTTGCGCACCCGCTCGACGGTGTCCACCAGGTCGCCGGCGACCGGGACGCGGGTGCCGTCCTGATACGTGACGCACTTCACCACCGAGGAGCCCAGCGGTGACCGGGCGTGGTGGCTCAGGTCGACCCGCGGGTGCCGGCGGGCCAGCCGTGCCACCTTGCGGAGGCCGCCGACCCTGCCCAGGCCCGTGACCTTCCGAAGATTCCCTGCCATGGACATCCGGAACTCCTTGCGTGGATCCCCTCGCATCGCATTTCTGCGCCTTGGCGTGCCAGTTTGCCAGGCCGACGTGAGCCGCGGGTAAGCCTGTGGGAACGGAATCCTCCGCTTTGTTCCCGGCTGTGGATGAAGCCGTGGACGAACCGGTGCAGGGCCGCGACAGGGGTGCGGTGGGCCGGAGCCTCGCCCCTCCCGACAACCGGAGCGTCGCCCCCTGTCGACAACCGGAGCAACTGGGATGATCGCGGCATGACGCGATCCGACGGGTATCTCCTCGACAACCGGCAGTCCGAGGCGGGACAGCGCTTCGACGCCTTCGCCACGCTCTTCGACCCCACGACGTTCCGGCACCTTGAGGGGTTCGGCGTCGGACCCGGCTGGCGCGTCTGGGAGGTCGGCGTCGGCGGCACCTCGGTGGTGTCCTGGCTGGCCAAGAAGGTCGGGCCGACGGGGAAGGTCGTGGCGACCGACATCGACACCTCCCAGGTCGCCTCGGCCGGCCGCCCACCGGTCGAGGTGCGCGTCCATGACGTGGGCGCCGAGGAACCACCGGGGGAGGGCTTCGACCTCGTGCACGCCCGACTCGTACTCGTCCATGTCCCGGACCGGGAACGGGCGTTGCACTCGATGATCAAGTCCCTGCGCTCCGGCGGACGCCTCCTCATCGAGGACGCCGACCCCGCCCTCCAGCCCCTGCTCTGCCCCGACGAACACGGCCCCGAGCAACAACTCGCGAACCACCTCCGCCACGGCTTCCGCAAGCTCCTCGCCGACCGCGGCGCCGACCTCTCCTACGGCCGCCGCCTCCCGCGCCTGCTCCGCGAGGCCGGCCTGCGCCGCGTGGAGGCCGACGCGTACTTCCCGGTCACCTCACCGGCCTGCGCCGCTCTGGAATCCGCCACGGTCCGCCAGATCCGCGACCAACTCGTCACCGCGGGCCTGGCCACGGACGAGGACATCGACCGCCACCTGGCCAACGTCGCCTCCGGCACGATGGACCTGGCGACGGCTCCGATGATCTCGGCGTGGGGGCGGAAGGCGTAGGCCGTGGGCGGGAGTTGAGGGAGTGGTGGCGGTTTTTCGGCGGGGCCGGTGCCGGGCAGGGGAGTCGCCGTCCGACACCGGCGGCCGCCCTCCCCGTACAACTCCCCCTCCGCCCACCACAGTTGACCGGGGGCCCGACGCGAGCCCCCCTCACTCCCGCACCGGCGGTCGCCCTCCCACCCGTTCCACCGCCCGCGCCCCCGCCCGGCACCCCTCCCGCGCCGCCTCCTCCGGATCGGCGCCCGCCAGCAGCGACGCGAGGAACGCCCCCGTGAAGGCGTCCCCCGCGCCCGTGGTGTCGAGGGGAACAGCCGACTTGGCCGGTACGCGTGCGTGGATCGTGCCGGAGTGGGCCACCAGGGCTCCCTCGGCGCCCTGCTTGGTGATCACGAGGGGGACATGGCGGCTCAACTTGGCCGCCGCGTCCGCCGGATCGGGCAACCCCGTGAGCAGACACGCCTCGTCACGGCTCGGCAGCAGCACGTCGACGCCCTCGACGAGCGCCAGGAAGCGGTCCACGCCCAGCTCCACCAGGAACCCCGCCGAGGCCGGATCCAAACTCACCGGCACCCCACGCGCGCGTGCCGACTCCACCGCCGTGGCCGCCAACGCCCGGCTCGGCTCGGAGAACAGCAGATAGCCTGACAGATGCAGCCGTACGACGCCGTCGAGCAGCGAGTCCGACCAGTCGTCGGGATCGAACCGCAGGGCCGCGCCGCTGTCGGTGAGGAACGTCCGCTCGGCCGCCGCCCCCGTGTCGACCAGGCAGATCACCGTCCCCGTAGCCGCCTCCGGATCGACGACGAGACGGGGCTGCACCCCGGAGGCGACCAGTTCCCGCTCGTGCCACGCCGCCGCGTCCGCACCCACGCGACCGAGCAGCCGTACGTCCGCACAGCCCCAATGGGCCGCCCAGCAGGCCACGTTGGCGCCCGCGCCGCCCGGCAGGGTGCGGATCGCGGCGGCGGTGTCGGTGCCCGGGGCGAGCGGCCCCCGGTGCCGGGCGACGACGTCCGTGACGACGTCCCCGACGACCAGTAGGGCGCCGTTCGCCTCGGTCGTCACGCCTCCTCGGCCCAGGCCGCCGCGATGCGTCCCGCCAGCCGTACGTTGCCGCGCACGGCCGCCAGGTTGGCGCTCAGCGAGGCACCGTCGGTGTGCTCCACCAGGTAGCCGAGCAGGAACGGGGTGACCGCCTGCCCGGTGATGCCCTCCGCCTCGCACGCGTGCAGCGCGTCGGCGAGCACACGCGCGTGCAGCTCGGGATCCAACTGCTCCTCCTCGGGCACGGGGTTGGCGACGATCAGCGTCGATTCCGGGGCGTCGAGCGCGTCCTGCGCCCGCATCACGGCCGCGACCTGCTCGGGGGTCTCCAGCGTCCACTCCACGGGGTAGCCCGAGTCGGAGAGGTAGAAGCCGGGAAAGCGGTCCGTGCCGTACCCGGCGACCGCCACGCCGAGCGTCTCCAGGCGTTGCAGGGTCGCCGGCACGTCCAGGATCGACTTCACGCCCGCGCACACCACCGTGATCCGGGTGGACGCCAGCAGCCCCAGGTCGGCGGACTCGTCCTGGGTCACCGTCCACTCCCGGTGCACCCCGCCGAGCCCCCCGGTCGCGAACACCCGGATGCCAGCCCGCGCCGCGAGCAGCGCCGTCGCCGACACGGTAGTCGCCCCGCTGGCCCCCGCCGCCACCGCGAGCGGCAGGTCGCGATGGCCCAGCTTGCGGATCCCGTCCTCGTTGGCGACCCGCTCCAACTGCTCCTTGTCCAGGCCGACATGAGGCCGCCCGTCCAGCACCGCGATCGTCGCGGGGACGGCACCCTCCTGCCGTACCGCCGCCTCCAGCTCCAGCGCCACCTGCAGATTGCGCGGGCGCGGCAGCCCGTGCGCGATGATCGTCGACTCCAGGGCCACCACGGGTCGACGCGCGTCGATCGCCTCGCGTACTTCCTCGGACACCACCAGCACCACGCGCCTCCTGTCGTTCGGTCTTCCCTCATCCCTGGCGGGTGCCGGGCCTGGTCAAACCCTCGCGGACTGTGGGAGACACCACCAGCGGGCGACGTGGAAAAAGGGGGCCACACGTGCGTGGCCCCCTGTCCGCCGGATCAGACCGGGCTCACGCCCGCCAGCGTCCCGTGCGGATCGAGCACGTACTTGCGGCTGGCGCCCTGGTCGAACTCGGCGTAGCCGCGCGGTGCGTCCTCCAGCGCGATCGGGGTCGCGTTGACCGCCTTCGCGATGTGCACGCGCCCGTGCAGGATCGCCATCATCAGACTCCGGTGGTACGTCATCACCGGGCACTGACCGGTCGTGAACGCGTGGCTCTTGGCCCAGCCGAGCCCGAGCCGCACCTTCAGGGTGCCGCTCTTCGCGTCCTCGTCGACCCCACCGGGGTCAGCGGTGACATACAGCCCGGGGATGCCCAGGGCACCGCCCGCGCGCGTGACGCCCATCAGCGAGTTGAGGACGGTCGCCGGCGCCTCCGGGGCGTTCGGGCCGTGTGCCCGTGCCTCGAAGCCGACCGCGTCGACCGCCGCGTCCACCTCGGGCTCGCCGAGGATCTCGGCGATCTGCTCCCCGATGTCGCCGCGTGAGACGTCGACGGTCTCGCAGCCGAAACTCCTTGCCTGGCCCAGGCGTTCGGCGTTCAGGTCGCCGACGATGACGACCGCGGCGCCCAGCAGCTGCGCGGACGCGGCCGCGGCCAGTCCGACCGGACCCGCCCCGGCGACGTACACCGTGGACCCGACTCCGGCGCCCGCGGTGACCGCGCCGTGGAAACCGGTCGGGAAGATGTCCGACAGCATGGTCAGATCGAGCAGCTTCTCGCGTGCCTCGTCCCGGTCCGGGAACTTCAGCAGGTTGAAGTCCGCGTACGGGACCATGGCGTACTCGGCCTGACCGCCGACCCAGCCGCCCATGTCGACATAGCCGTAAGCCGCCCCGGGGCGGGCCGGGTTGACGTTCAGGCAGATGCCGGTCTTGCGTTCCTTGCAGTTGCGGCACCGCCCGCAGGCGATGTTGAACGGTACGGAGACGATGTCGCCCACGTCGATGAACTCGACGTCCGGACCCCGTTCGACGACCTCTCCGGTGATCTCGTGTCCGAGGACCAGCCCTTCGGGCGCGGTCGTCCGACCGCGCACCATGTGCTGGTCGCTGCCACAGATGTTGCTGGCGAGCACCTTCAGGATCACCCCGTGCCGGACCTTGCGGCCGACGTTGGCCTGGGCGACTCCCGGCCCGTCCTGCAGTTCAAGCGTCGGGTAGTCGATGGTCCTGACCTCGACCGCTCCCGGCTTGAGATACGCGACTGCCCTGTTTCCGCTTCCACTCATGCGTGTTCGCCGTCCCTTCGGCTCCGATCCCCCGGGATGCCAGTGGCTGTGCGCATGGCGGAGTCTGCTACCGGCTCGGCTTCCCGGCCACCCTTCGCGAGGCATCGGAAACCGGGCATTTCCGGGAGCGGGTGAACAGCGCCAGCGCGGCCAGGGGTATCAGCAGGCAGGCGGCGGTGAGATTCAGCCAGCCGTAGCTCGCCTCCGCGACCACCAGTCCGGCCACCGCCCCGCCGATGCCCGCCGAGGTGTTCATGGTGAGGTCGGACAGCCCCTGCGCGGCGGCACGCGCGGGCTGCGGCACCGAGTCCGTGAGCAGCGCCGAGCCGGAGACGAGCCCCGCCGACCAGCCCAGGCCCAGCACGAACAACCCCAGCGCGATCCGCCCGTGACTCCCGCCCGCCGTACCGGCGAGGAACGCGGCACAGGCCAGCAGCCCCACCGCGAGCCCTATCCCGGACAGCCGCCCGACCCGGTCGGACAACCTCCCCATCAGCGGTGAGAACGCGTACATCCCCGCGATGTGCCCGCTGATCACCAGCCCGACCAGATCGATGCTCGCCCCGTGGTGCCCCAATTCGACCGGCGTCATCGCCATCACCGACACCATCGCCGTGTGCACCACGGCCACCGTCACCAGCGCCAGCCGCGCCCGCGGCGAGGCAGCCACCGCCGCGAACCCGGCCCGCAGCGACCGCGCGGCAGGCGACCGGTCCTCGACCGGCGCGAGCGCCCGGGCCGTCAACAGCGGATCGGGCCGCAGCAGTACGCCGACCACGACCGCGGCGACCAGGAAGATCCCGCCCGCCCAGAGAAAGGGCCCGGCCGCCGCGGGTATCCCGAGCCCGGAGACGCTACGGCCCGCGGGTGCGGCGATGTTGGGTCCGAGAACCGCCCCTATCGTCGTCGCCCACACGACATGGGAGATGGCCCGGGCCCGCTGCTCCGGCTCGGCCAGATCGGCGGCGGCGAACCGGGACTGCAGATTCGCCGACGAGGCCGCCCCGAACCCGGCCATGCCGCACAGCAGCAGCGGAAAGCTCCCGATGCTCGCCGCGAGCACCACGACACCGGCTCCCAGCGCCCCGACCAGATACCCGAGGACCAGCCCGGGACGCCGCCCGCGCGCCGTCATCAGCGCCGCGAACGGCATCGACAGCACCGCAGTCCCCGTCACGGTCGCCGTGGGCGCCAGCCCGGACAGCGACTCGGTCCCACTGACGTGCTTGGCCAGGACGGCGGCCAGCGCGATCCCGGTGGCGACGCCGAGCCCGCCCAGGATCTGGGTCGTGATCAGCACACCGGACACCCGGCGCCGCAGAGCGGGTAGTTGGTCGGCCGCGACGGGCACTGTGCCCCGCCCCTCGACGGCGGTCACGGCGCGCACCCGATGACACTGCGGTCGCACGCGTACGTGAAACCGCTGTGACCGCACGCGTGCGTGAAGCCGCTGCGACCGCACGCGTAAGTGAAGCCGTTCCTCACCAGCACAGCCGTCGTCCCCAGCAAAGCCATCCCCCTGTCTCCCCGTCTGCCCGAGCCCTCAGAACAACGGCTCGGGCAGCACCCCCTCCAGCGCCAGCAGCTTCCTCTTCGTCTCCAGGCCGCCCCCGAACCCGCCGATGCCGCCGTCGCTCTCGACGACCCGATGGCACGGCACGACGACCGGCAGCGGATTGGACCCCATCGCCACCCCCACCGCCTGGGCCGCCCGCGGCTGACCGACGCGCCCGGCCAGATCGCCGTACCCGACGACCGAGCCGTACGGCACACCGGACGCCAGCTCGCGCAGCACCTGCCGGTTGAAGCCGGAGATCAGGGACCAGTCGAGCGACAGCTCGAAGTCACGCCGATCACCGGCGAAATAGGCCTCGAACTGACGTATCGCCTCGGCGAGCAAGGGGGAGTCGGGCGCCTCGACGGGCTCGGTGCCCAGTCGGGTCGCCAGTCGGTCCAGGGTCTTGTCGCGCACCGCGTCCGTGGCGTGGAACACGACATTGACCAGGCCGTCCTGTGTCGCGGCCAGCAGCAGCGGACCGATGTCGGTGCCGACGACGGTCCACACGACCCGCTGCTCGTTCTGCCCTTGGCTGTCCATGCGCCCACCGTACGACCCGGCACTGACAACGCCCCGCGAGCGGCCTCAGAACCCGTTCAGCGCGGACCGCACCACGTCCGGCTTGTTGGTGATGAGCCCGTCCACTCCGTACCCGGCGACCTTCCACGCCGTGGGCGCGTCGTCGACCGTCCAGGCGTACACCTCCATCGGACGGCCGTGCGGGCCCGTGTGCCCGTGCACGGCGGAGACGTAGCCGAGGGAGATCGAGCCGTACGACGGGTTGATCAGGTCGGTGTAGGCGGCGTACTCCTGCAGGGCGGACACGGGGGGCGTGCCGAGGAAGGCGGTCCTGATGGCGGGCTTCAGGTCGTGCACGATCCGGATGCTCTCCGCGCTGAAGCTCTGCACGATCAGCCGGCCGTCGAGGTGCCCCGGGTCCAGCCACCCCTCGTTGCCCAGGAGCTTGAGGGTCTGCTGCTCGATGCCGGGGTACAGCTCCGGGTTCTTGATCTCCAGGAGCAGGCTCTGCTGGTTGTGCTCCACCTCACGCATGTACTGCGTGAGAGTGGGCACGCGCGTGCCTGTGTACGCGGGGCCGAACCAGCTTCCCGCGTCGAGGCGCGCGATCTCGGCGGCGGTGAAGTCCTTCACCTTCCAAGGGGCTCGATGGGGGAACACCTTCTGGACGTCGGTGGTGCGCTTGAGGCTGTCGTCGTGGATGACGACGAGCTCACCGTCCTTGGTGCGCTGGACATCGTTCTCGACCCACCGGAAGCCGAGCCCGGCCGCCTTGTCGATGGAGGCCAGGGTGTTTTCGGGCGCATAGGAGGACGCACCTCGGTGGGCCACGACCGTCGGCCACTGGGCGGCGTCGCCGGCCCTGGCGGCGGGGGAGGGGAGCAGAAGGGCGGCGGCCCCCAGGAGCGCGGTGGTCGAGGCGGCAACTGCGCGCAGGTGCATGCGTACTCCTCGCATCGAGCGATCACATACAGCTCAAGGATGGCAGCGGAACGTCACTACCCGTGGGGTACAGGATGGACACAGAATGGATGGTGTTGCCCAAGTCCGCTCACCGGTGCCGCACAACTGGGGCAGGGCCGTGTTTCTTTGCCGGAAAATCGTTCGACCATTCCGGTGGGGGTCATACTCTCTGCGTCGACCCTGACCGTTCCCGCGGTCCCGGGGCTGGGCGCGTTTCAGGAATTCCGGAACGGAACAGGGCGGAAGGGCAACTGCGCATGCAGGGCACGGTCGACGGATTCAGCTACGGACTCGTCACACCGCTGGTGGCCTATCTCATGGCGTGCCTCGGTGGCGCCCTCGGCCTGCGCTGCACCACCAGATCGATGCTCGTGTCCCAGTCCTGGCGCCCCGGATGGCTGGCCCTGGGATCGGCGGCGATCGGTTCCGGCATATGGACGATGCACTTCATCGCGATGATGGGCTTCTCGGTCCGCCAGACACCGGTCCACTACGACAAACCGATGACCTTCGCGAGCCTCGCCGTCGCCATCGTCATGGTGGGCGTCGGGATCTTCATCGTCGGCTACAAGGGAGCCAAGGGGACGGCGCTCTTCACCGGCGGCACCCTCACCGGCCTGGGCATCGCCTCCATGCACTACCTGGGCATGGCCGGCATGCGCCTCAACGGAAAGCTCGAATACAACACGTTCATCGTCTCCGTGTCCGTCGTCATAGCGGTCGTGGCCGCGATCAGCGCCCTCTGGGCGGCCGGACAGGTCCGCGGGTTCCTGTGGAGCGTCGGCGCGAGCCTCGTCATGGGGCTCGCTGTCGCCGGCATGCACTACACCGGCATGGCCGCCCTCAGCGTCCACGTCCACGGCACGACCGCGACCACCGACGGTGTGTCGGCCGCGTCCCTGCTCGCCCCCATGATGATCGGCCCCCTCGCCTTCCTCCTCCTGGCCGGCGTCGTCGTGATGTTCGACCCGATGATGGTCATGGGGAAGCCCGCCCAGGCTCCCGTCGAGCACAAGCCCGGCGTCCCGGCCGGCGCCCTCGTCCCGCGCCCCCGGCGCGCCCCCGTCCGCGCCGCCCGGGACCTCGGACACCGCCGCTCCCGCACCCCGCAGAACCGCTGATCCGACCCCGTTGTCAGTGGCGGGTCGTACGGTTGGTTCCATGCGGCCCGTTTCCCACATCGAACGCACGGTGGCGCCTTTCGAGGTCGTCAGTTCCTACCAGCCCAGCGGCGATCAGCCGGCGGCCATCGCCGAGCTGGCCCGACGCGTCGAGGCAGGTGAGAAGGACGTCGTCCTGCTGGGCGCGACCGGCACCGGCAAGTCCGCCACCACCGCGTGGATGATCGAGAAGCTCCAGCGCCCCACCCTGGTGATGGCGCCGAACAAGACCCTGGCCGCCCAGCTGGCCAACGAGTTCCGCGAGCTCCTGCCGAACAACGCAGTCGAGTACTTCGTCTCGTACTACGACTACTACCAGCCCGAGGCCTACGTCCCGCAGTCGGACACCTACATCGAGAAGGACTCCTCGGTCAACGAGGAGGTCGAGCGCCTGCGCCACTCCGCGACCAACTCGCTGCTCACCCGCCGCGACGTCATCGTGGTCGCCTCGGTCTCCTGCATCTACGGCCTCGGTACTCCGCAGGAGTACGTGGACCGCATGGTCCCCCTCAAGGTCGGCGACGAGGTCGACCGCGACCAGTTGCTGCGCCGCTTCGTGGACATCCAGTACACGCGCAACGACGTGGCCTTCAGCCGCGGCACCTTCCGCGTCCGCGGCGACACCATCGAGATCTTCCCGGTCTACGAGGAACTGGCCGTCCGCATCGAGATGTTCGGCGACGAGATCGAGGCCCTCTCCACCCTCCACCCGCTCACCGGCGAGATCATCAGCGAGGACGAGCACCTCTACGTCTTCCCGGCCTCGCACTACATCGCCGGCCCCGAGCGCATGGAGCGGGCCGTCAACGACATCGAGAAGGAACTCGGCGAGCGGCTGGCCGAGATGGAGAAGCAGGGCAAGCTCCTGGAGGCCCAGCGCCTGCGCATGCGGACCACGTACGACCTGGAGATGCTCCGCCAGATCGGCTCCTGCTCCGGCGTCGAGAACTACTCGATGCACTTCGACGGCCGCGAGCCCGGCTCCGCGCCGAACACCCTGATCGACTACTTCCCGGAAGACTTCCTGCTCGTCATCGACGAGTCGCACAACACGGTCCCGCAGATCGGCGCCATGTACGAGGGCGACGCCTCCCGCAAGCGCACCCTCGTCGACCACGGCTTCCGACTGCCCTCCGCGCTGGACAACCGCCCCCTGAAGTGGGAGGAGTTCCAGAAGCGCATCGGACAGACGGTCTACCTGTCGGCGACTCCCGGCAAGTACGAGCTCTCGCGCGCGGACGGCGCCGTCGAGCAGATCATCCGCCCCACCGGCCTGATCGACCCCGAGGTCGTCGTCAAGCCCACCGAGGGCCAGATCGACGACCTGGTGCACGAGATCCGCAAGCGCACCGAGAAGGACGAGCGGGTCCTGGTCACCACGCTCACCAAGAAGATGGCCGAGGACCTCACCGACTACTTCCTCGAACTCGGCATCCAGGTCCGCTACTTGCACAGCGACGTCGACACCCTGCGCCGCATCGAGCTGCTGCGCGAGCTGCGCTCCGGCGAGTTCGACGTCCTGGTGGGCATCAACCTCCTCCGCGAGGGCCTCGACCTGCCCGAGGTCTCCCTGGTGGCCATCCTGGACGCCGACAAGGAGGGCTTCCTGCGCTCCGGCACCTCCCTGATCCAGACCATCGGCCGCGCGGCGCGCAACGTCTCCGGGCAGGTCCACATGTACGCCGACCGGATCACCCCGGCGATGGAGAAGGCCATCGAGGAGACCAACCGCCGTAGGGAGAAGCAGGTCGCGTACAACACGGAGCGCGGCATCGACCCCCAGCCGCTCCGAAAGAAGATCAACGACATCGTCGCGCAGATCGCCCGCGAGGACGTCGACACGGAGCAGCTGCTCGGCTCGGGCTACCGCAAGGCCAAGGACGGCAAGGGCGCCAAGACCCCCGTGCCCGCGCTCGGCGGCAAGGCCGCGAAGAGCGCCAAGTCCGCCAAGGGCAAGGCCAAGGACGGGGTGCCGACCGACCGTCCCGCGGCCGAACTCGCGGAGCAGATCGAGGAGATGACGGCACGCATGCGTGCCGCCGCCGCCGACCTGCAGTTCGAGGTCGCGGCCCGGCTGCGTGACGAGGTGCACGAGATGAAGAAGGAACTGCGGCAGATGAAGGAGGGCGGCCTGGCCTGACCGCCCGGGTGGACCGCCGGACCTCGGGGTATCCGCTCTGTGTTGCAAGACCGACACAAAGTCCGATGCGGGGTTCGGCACTGTCAGTGGCGCTGCGTAGGGTTCTGGAATATCCGCAGATTCCGCGGCAACAGGGGACAGTTCGAGAGGGGAACAGCCGTGACGGTCAACATGACCAAGGGTCAGGCCATCAGTCTGCAGAAGAACGACGGTACCGGCCTGACCGCGGTGCGCATGGGCCTCGGCTGGCAGGCGGCTCCCCGGCGAGGCCTGTTCGGCTCGCGCACCCGAGAGATCGACCTCGACGCGTCCGCCGTGCTGTTCGCCGACAAGCAGCCGGTCGACGTGGTGTTCTTCCGCCACCTGGTGAGCGACGACGGCTCCGTGCGCCACACCGGTGACAACCTCGTCGGCGGCGTCGGCCAGGGCGGGGACGACGAGGCGATCCTCGTCGACCTCGCGCGCGTGCCGGTCCACATCGACCAGATCGTCTTCACCGTGAACTCCTTCACGGGCCAGACCTTCCAGGAAGTGCAGAACGCGTTCTGCCGCCTGGTCGACGAGACCAACGGCCAGGAGCTGGCCCGCTACACACTGGCGGGCGGCGGCCAGTACACGGCGCAGATCATGGCCAAGGTGCACCGCTCCGGTTCGGGCTGGACGCTGACGGCCCTCGGTACACCGACCAACGGCCGCACCTTCCAGGACCTGATGCCGGCGATCCTGCCGCACCTGTAGGTCGGCCCGGCGCACACGACACGACACGGCTGAGCAGGGGGACGAGCGATGGCAGCCGAGCTGGTGCGAGGGCAGAACCACCCGCTCTCCCAGATGCGCCTGGAGATCCGGGTCGCGGCCGGCAAACCGGTCGTGGCCGCCGCCACGCTCGGCGACGAGCACGGCAGGATCCACGGCGTCGCATGGGTGGCCCACCCGGGCACACCCACCCTGCCCGGCCTGGAGGTCTCCAAGCAGGCCGCCGCCGACCACCGCCTCGCGGTGGACCTGGACGCCATGCCGGAAGCCGTGCACCGCGTCAGCGTCCTGCTCGCCCTCCCTCTCGGCGGCGACGGCCCCGCCCGCTTCGGCGCCGTGGCCGCGCCCTTCGTCGCGGTCACCGGACTCGACGGCACCGAGGTCGCCAGCTACACGATCACCGGCCTGGACGCCGAATCCGCCGTCGTCGCCCTGGAGTTGTACCGCAGGCAGGGCGCCTGGAAAGTGCGCGCCGTGGGCCAGGGCTACGCGGGCGGTCTCGCCGAACTCCTCACCGACCAGGGCCTGCCCCAGGCCACCCACCTCGCGGGCAGCATCAACGAAGCGGTGGCCCACGGCCTCGCCCGCTCCGTGGCCGCGCCCCCGCCACGCACCCCGGACGCCGACCGCACCCGCCAGACGGCCACCCCGGCCCTCGGCCCCGAGGGGAGCGGATCCACGACACAGGGCGCCTCCGGAGCCGTAGCACCGCAGCCGACGTCTCCGTACGGGGCGCAGGGCACTTCGGGGGCCGTAGCGCCGCAGTCCGGATACGACAGTGGCGCGGCGGCCGTGAATCCGCCCGCCGGTGACCAGCATGCCGCCGGTCCGATCGACTACAGCCACCCGCGTCGGCAGACCGGGGCGCCCCCGCAGCCCGCGCCGACCGCGCCGTCGGCTCCGCCCGGGCAGCCCGCGCGGCCAGTCGCCGGGGACGCGACCGGGTGGTCGATGGAGGAGCGGCTGTACAACCAGGTGTGGGGGATGTTCGAGGACCTGGCCCGCACCATGGCCGCGTACCGCAGTGCGGTCGACTTCGCCGACTCGCGCATGGGCAAGGAGCTCGACCAGGCACTGTCCGATCCGCGCAGCCGGATCGGCGGTCAGGGTGACGCGGCCCGCGAGGCGGCCCAGGCCAAGCATGCCCAACTCATCGACCAGGCACGGGCGGCCCTCGACCGGGACCTCGACCAGCTGACCGCCGAGTGCGAGGTGGTGGAACCCGCGCTTCCGCCCGCGTTCGCCGGTTGGGACAACCCCGTGTGGCACGGTTACCGCGTCCCGATGGAGATCCCCATGGCTCTGCGCCTGGGCGATCTCCACCTCCCGGAGAGTCCCGAGCTGCGTATCCCGATGCTGGTCCGGCTGCCGTTGGAGCGCGGCCTGTGGATCGACAGCGGTGGCGCGGAGTCCCTGGACGGCTCGTTCACCGACTCGCACGAGCTGCGGCGCCTGGCGCTGGACACGGCCGTGGCGCACGCGGCCCGGCTGCTCGCCGTCTATCCGGCGGGCGAGTTCGCCGTGCACGTCATCGACCCGGCCGGCTCGGCGGCGCAGGCGCTGGTCCCGCTGGTGCACACGGGTGTGCTCGCGGCGCCGCCCGCCGTGGGCGCCGCCGGGGTGACGGACGTCCTGACCCGGCTCACCCAGCGGGTGGACCTGGTGCAGATGGCGGTGCGCGGCGGCGCCGCCGACTCGCTGCCGCCCGGCCTCGACACGGCCGAGCAGCTGCTGATCGTCAACGACTTCCCGCACGGCTTCGACGACCGGGCCGTGACCCAGCTGCGCTATCTCGCCGACGAGGGCCCGAGCGTCGGCGTCCACCTGATGATGGTCGCGGACCGCGAGGACGCCGCGGGCTACGGCCCGTTGCTCGACCCCCTCTGGCGTTCGCTGATGCGACTCACCCCGCTGCCCGACGACCACCTCGCCGACCCGTGGGTCGGACACGCCTGGACGTACGAGCCCTCGCGCGTGCCGCCTGGCAGCCACGTGCTGCGGCAGGTGCTGACAGAGGTCGCGACGGCCCGCACCAAGCACAGGTAAAGGATCCCCACCTGGTCTTTTATCTCTTCCTTGGCAATCGCTTTACCTTTCCTTGGTGATTGGGGTAGGCTTTTCCGTACGGAGGGGAGTACTCCCTATCTGCTGCGGCGTACCCGTCAATACGGATCAGGCCAGATCCCGGGGCGCCGGCCCTGGACGCCCGTCCAAGGTGGAAGAGACCTCCGGTAGCGACGACGCTGACCATTTGCCGTTAATACCGCCGGAGGAGCAGTAGTGGATGTTTCCGTGACCCTGTGGGTCCTGACCATCGTGGGGCTGGCGGCCCTCATCGCGGTCGATTTCTTCATCGGCCGCAAGCCGCATGACGTGTCGATCAAGGAAGCCGGAATCTGGACGATCGTCTGGATCGCCCTCGCCGGACTCTTCGGACTCGGCCTGCTCGTCTTCGGGGACGGCCAGGCCGGCGGCGAGTTCTTCGCCGGCTTCATCACCGAGAAGTCGCTGAGCGTCGACAACCTCTTCGTCTTCGTCCTGATCATGGCGAAGTTCGCCGTGCCCTCGCAGTACCAACAGCGGGTGCTGCTCGTCGGCGTCCTCATAGCCCTGGTCCTGCGGGCCATCTTCATCGCGGCCGGCGCGGCCATCCTCGCCAGCTTCGCGTGGGTCTTCTACATCTTCGGCGCCTTCCTCATCTGGACCGCCTGGAAGCTCATCCAGGAGGCCCGCGCCGACGAGGAGGAAGAGGAGTTCGAGGAGAACAAGCTGCTCAAGGCAGCCGAGCGCCGCTTCGGCGTGGCCGACCGCTACCACGGCACCAAGCTGTGGATCCGGGAGAACGGCAAGCGGGTCATGACCCCGATGCTGGTCGTGATGCTCGCCATCGGTACGACGGACGTGCTCTTCGCCCTCGACTCCATCCCCGCGATCTTCGGCCTGACCCAGGACCCGTACATCGTGTTCACGGCCAACGCCTTCGCGCTGATGGGCCTGCGCCAGCTGTACTTCCTCATCGGCGGCCTGCTCAAGAAGCTGGTCCACCTCAGCTACGGCCTGTCGGTCATCCTCGGCTTCATCGGCGTCAAGCTGGTGCTGCACGCGCTGCACGAGTCCGGCGTCCATGTCCCGGAGATCTCCATCCCGGTCTCGCTGGGCGTGATCTGCGCGGTCCTGATCGTCACCACGATCACCAGCCTGATGGCCAACAAGAAGCAGGCGGCGGCCGAGGCGGCCGAGGCCGGGACCGAAGGCGCCCCGAAGGACAGCATCGACGCCTGACCCACGTCCGACGCAGGAAGACGCAGGAACACGAGCACCGGGAGCACCGCACCATGAATCGCCGACCGCCGCTCCCGGTGCCTCGTCGGATACCCGGCACCCGCGTCCACAGGGCGCGGGAAGGGCCTCGCAACGCCGGAATGCGGGCCCTGTACGCCTCTGCGAGGATCGCTTCATGATCACTCGGCTCAGGTCGCTCACCAACCGGTGGACGACCCTCGTACCGGTGCTCGCGGCCGTCCTCCTGGTCTTCACCTGGGGGCGGAAGGATCTGCCTGCCGTGGTCGTTGCCCTGGTGACCCTGGTGCTCGCCGGCGCCGTGCTGGCCGCGGTGCACCACGCCGAGGTGATCGCCCACCGCGTCGGAGAACCCTTCGGCTCCCTCGTCCTCGCCGTCGCCGTCACGATCATCGAAGTCGCCCTGATCGTCACCCTGATGGCCGACGGCGGCGACAAGAGCTCGACCCTCGCCAGAGACACCGTCTTCGCGGCCGTCATGATCACCTGCAACGGCATCGTCGGCCTGGTCCTCATCGTCGCCTCACTGCGCCACGGCACGGCGGTCTTCAACCCCGAGGGCACCGGCGCCGCCCTCGCCACCGTGGCGACGCTGGCCACGCTCAGCCTGGTCCTGCCGACCTTCACCACCAGCAAGCCGGGCCCGGAGTTCTCCGGCGCCCAGCTCACCTTCGCCGCGCTCTCCTCACTCGCCCTGTACGGCCTCTTCGTGGCCACACAGACCGTGCGGCACCGCGACTACTTCCTGCCGGTCTCCCGGCTGGGCGAGACGATCACCAAGGACCACCACGCGGACGCGCCCTCCGCCCGCACCGCCCTGATCAGCCTGGGCCTGCTGGGCCTCGCTCTGATCGGCGTGGTCGGACTGGCCAAAGGCGTCTCGCCGACCATCGAGTCCGGCGTCGAGGCCGCCGGGCTGCACCACGCCGTCGTCGGCGTGATCATCGCGCTGCTCGTGCTGCTCCCCGAGACCATCGCCGCCCTGCGTTCCGCCCGCCGCGACCGGGTGCAGACCAGCCTCAACCTCGCGCTCGGCTCCGCGATGGCCAGCATCGGCCTCACCATCCCCGCCGTAGCCCTCGCGTCCATCTGGCTCTCCGGGCCGCTCGTCCTCGGCCTCGGCTCCACGCACATGGTGCTGCTCGCCCTGACGGTCGTGGTGAGTTCGCTGACGGTGGTGCCGGGACGGGCGACACCGCTCCAGGGCGGAGTCCATCTGGTGCTGTTCGCGGCGTACTTGGAGCTGGCGATCAATCCGTAACGCGCGCAGTTCCGTGGCGCGAGGCGTTCCGTAGCGTGAGGTGTTCCGGACGGCACGTAAACGCTTGCGCAAGCCTTTACGTCCCCTGCCGCTCTACGTCCGCGGCTGCTTTACGTCACCCGCCGCGCAAGCCCTCACCTGGCGACCGGCTCCACCACTGCCACCTCCACCTCCACCGGTCGAGTCTCCGGCAGCAGCGCGAAGCAGCCCAGGCTGAACAGCGCGACCCCCGTCAGATAGGCGCCCACGCCCCAGGGGACACGGCCGCTGTGCTCGGCGAGCGCCGTCGCCACGATCGGGGTGAGCGCGCCGCCGAGAACCCCGCCGAGGTTGTAGCCGACGGCGGCGCCCGTGCAGCGCACCCGAGGCTCGTACAGCTCCGGCAGATACGCGCCGAGCACGGCGAACATCGTCACGAACGCGAGCAGCGCCCCGAGGAACCCGAGGAACATCAGCAGCGGCGCACCCGTGGCGAGCAGCGCGACCATCGGGAACATCCACAGCGCGGCGGCCGTGCACCCCAGCAGACACAGCGGACGGCGCCCGTAGCGGTCGCTCAGCAGCGCCACCAGCGGGGTCAGCGAGCCCTTCACCACCACGGCGGCCATGATGCAGGCCAGCATCTCGGTACGGCCGACCCCGAGCCGCTCCGTGCCGTAGGCGAGGGACCACGTCGTCACCGCGTAGAAGATGGCGTATCCCACCGATAGTGCCCCGGCGGTCAGCAGCACCAACCGCCAGTGCTCGCGCGCGACTTCGGCGAGCGGCACACGCGCGTGGTCGTCGATTTCGAGGAACCGGGGGCTCTCGACGAGCGACGAACGCAGCCACAGTCCGCCGAGGGCCAGTGCCCCGGCCACCCAGAACGGCACGCGCCAGCCCCACTGCGCGAACTGCGCGTCGGTCAGGGCCGCCGACAGCGCCAGCATCACGCCGTTGGCCAGCAGGAATCCCACCGCGGGCCCGATCTGCGGAAAGCTCGACCACAGCCCGCGCCGCCCGGCCGGCGCGTGCTCGGCGGTCAGCAGCACCGCCCCGCCCCACTCCCCGCCGAGCCCAAGCCCCTGCAGGAAACGCAGCACCAGAAGGAGCACGGGAGCGGCCACCCCGATCGAGCCGTACGACGGAACACAGCCGACCGCGACCGTCGAGGCACCGGTCAGCAGCAGCGAGGCGACGAGGACCGGCCGTCGTCCGCGCCGGTCCCCGAAGTGCCCGAACAGGATCGAGCCCAACGGCCGCGCCACGAAGCCCACACCGAACGTTCCGAAGGCGGCCAGCGTCGCCGCCACCGGCGAGAACGTCGGGAAGAACAGGGGGCCGAGAACCAGGGCCGCCGCCGTGCCGTAGACGAAGAAGTCGTAGAACTCGATCGCGGTCCCGGCGAGGGAGGCGGCCGCGAGGCGCAGCATGGAAGGTGTTCTTACGGTGTGTACATCGTGCATGCCGCGTCAACTACCCACAGTGAGCAACGGTTACGGGGGCGCGTGGTGGTGCGGAGAGGTCGTGATAGACCGGGTCCGAGCAGCGGCCGTCCACCGGCGGCCCCGCCTCGAACGAGATGTCCGAACGGACCGGAGGAACCGTGCCCCGCACCCTGGCCAACGCCCCGATCATGATCCTCAACGGCCCCAACCTGAACCTCCTGGGCCAGCGTCAGCCGGAGATCTACGGCTCCGACACGCTCGCCGACGTCGAGGCCCTGTGCGTCAAGGCGGCGGTCGGGCACGGCGGCACGGTGGACTTCCGGCAGTCCAACCACGAGGGCGAACTGGTCGACTGGATCCACGAGGCACGCCTGAACCACTGCGGCATCGTGATCAACCCGGCCGCCTACTCGCACACCTCGGTCGCGATCCTGGATGCCCTCAACACCTGTGACGGGCTGCCAGTGGTGGAGGTCCACATCTCCAACATCCACCAGCGCGAGTCGTTCCGGCACCACTCGTACGTCTCGCTGCGCGCCGACGGCGTCATCGCGGGGTGCGGGGTGCAGGGGTACGTGTTCGGCGTGGAGCGGGTCGCCGCGCTGGCGGGGGCGGGGAAGGCCGACGCGTAAGACGTAGGGCGGTAAGGATCGACCTCCTGGCTCACGCCTCTTACAGACCACCAGTTACAGACGCCCCGTCACAGCCGGCCCGCCTCCACGATCCGTCGCAGGAAGCGCTGCGTGCGCTCCTGCTGCGGGTCGCCGAAGATCTGCTGGGCGGTGCCGCGCTCCAGGACGACGCCTCCGTCCAGGAAACACACCTGGTCGGCGACGTCCCGGGCGAAGCCCATCTCGTGCGTGGCCAGCACCATGGTCATGCCCTCGTCCTTCAAGTCCCGCACCACGGCGAGCACTTCACCGACCAACTCCGGGTCGAGCGCGGCGGTGATCTCGTCGAAGAGCAGCAGCCGGGGACGTACGGCCAGGGCGCGCACGATCGCCACGCGCTGCTGCTGACCACCGCTCAGCCGGTCCGGATACGCGCCCGCCTTGTCCCCGAGCCCGAGCCGCTCCAGGAGCTCACGCGCGTGTGCCTCGGCCTCCGCGCGGGAGACGCCGTGCACGCGGCGCGGGGCGAGGGTGATGTTCTCCAGGACGGTCATGTGCGGGAACAGGTTGTACGCCTGGAAGACCACGCCGATACGGCGCCGTATCGCGTCCGGGTCGACGCGCGGGTCGGTGATCTCCTCGCCATCCAGCCAGATCGCGCCGTCGTCGATGTCCTCCAGGAGGTTCGCGCACCGCAGCAGCGTCGACTTGCCGGAACCGGAGGCGCCGATCAGCGCGGTCACGGTGTGCGGAGGGACCTCCAAGTCGACGTCTCGGAGGACGACCGACGTACCGAAGGTCTTGCGGACGGACTCCATGCGCAGCACGGGAGAGGTGTTGTCGTCGCTCATGTCGTGCCTCCCTGGGCGCGCTGCCGGTCCATCCGCGCGGTCACCCAGTCCGTGAAGCGGGTCATCGGGATGGTCAACGCCACGAAGACGAGCCCCGCGACGATGTACGGCGTGTAGTTCAGGGCGCGCTGCGCGATGATGTCGGACGCCCTTACGGCGTCGATCGCGCCGCCGATCGACACGAGCCCGGTGTCCTTCTGGAGGGACACCAGATCGTTCAACAAGGGCGGCACCTGCCGGCGTACGGCCTGGGGGAGCACCACGTGCCGCAGCGCCTGCCGGTTGCTCAGGCCCAGCGAGCGGGCCGCGGCGCGCTGCGAGGGGTGCACGGACTCGATGCCCGCGCGGAACACCTCGGCGACGTACGCCGAGTACGTCAGCGTCAGCGCCGCACCGCCCAGCCACACGGGGTCGACGGTCACGCCCTGGAGGCGCAGAGCGGGCACTCCGAAGACCACGATCATCAGGTTGATGATGAGCGGCAGCCCGCGGAAGAAGTCCGTGTACGCCGCCGCCAGCACCCGAAGCGGGAAGAACACCGGTCCGCGCAGGGTGCGCGCGATGGCGATCAGCATGCCCAGGACGAGCACCAGCACGCCGCAGATCAGCAGCAGCCGGATGTTCAGCCAGAGGCCTTCGAGGACCTTGGGGAACGCCTCGCGCGCGTAGTGCCCGTCGAAGAAGGTCTCCTTGGTGCGCTCCCAGCCCGGCGCGCTGACCACGACCACATACAGGACGACGGCCGTGACCAGGGTCGACACCGCGGCGATCGCGGTCGCGCGACGGGCACGCGTGCGCTTGTGCCGCTCGCGGTCCAGACGCCGCTGCGAGGGGACGTACGCGTCGCCCCCGCCGGGCATGTCGCCCTTGTCGTCCGCGGCCTTCCGGCCCGACTCGTCCTTCACCACGGTCACTTGAGGACCGGGGCGTCGACGGCGTCGGAGAGCCACTGCTTCTCCAGCTTCGCCAGCGTGCCGTCCTTGCGGAGGGCGTCCACGGCCGACGACACGCACGACGTGAGGTCGCTGCCCTTGTCGAGGACGAGTCCGAACTGCTCGGGCGTGCCGCCCTGGTTCTCGAACTGGCCGACGATCTTGGCGTTGGTGACCTCGGCGGAGGTGATGTAGAAGGCGGTCGGCAGGTCGACGACGATCGCGTCGACCTGGCCGTTCTTGAGCGCGGAGACGGCCTGGTCGTTCTTGGAGAACGCGGCCTCCTGCTGCGTCGGCTTCACCACGTCGCTGATGTAGTTCAGGCTCGTGGTGCCGACCTGGGCGCCCAGCTTGAGGCCCTTGAGGCCCGCGATGCTCGTCGCCTTGGCGGCCTTGCTGCCCTTGAGCGCGATGACGGCCTGACGCACGTCGTAGTAGCCGGACGAGAAGTCGACGGCCTTCTTGCGCTCGGGGCTGATCGACACCTGATTGATGTCGAAGTCGAAGGTCTTCACGCCGGGCGCGAAGGCCTTGTTGAAGGGGACGCTCTGCCAGACGACGGCACTCTTGTCGTAGCCGAGCTGCTTCGCCACGGCGTACGCGACCGCCGACTCGAAGCCCTTGCCGTTGGCGGGCTTGTCGTCCTCGAACCACGGCTCGTACGCCGGCTCGTCCGTGGCGATCGTCAGCTTGCCGGAGGTCTGGGTGGCCAACTTGCCCTTGGCGCAGGTGGTCGCGGTCGAACCGGAGGCCTGGTCGGAGGCTTTGTCCTCCGGTTGCGGAGCACAGCCGACGGCGGTGGCGAGCAGGGCTACGGTTGCGGCGGATATCGCGCGGCGCAGTACGCGAGGGGCAAGGTGCATGGCGGGAGAGTGACAGCCGAACGTCCTGATTGTCCAGGTCACAGCTTTAATTGTCCGCATAGTGGGAACACGTGTTGCGCTCTTGTGAACAGCACCTGTGGGGTGCCGATTCCGCGACGCGCGCCGGGGCCGCCGGTCTAGGGCGGGGTCGATGGACCGGCGGCCCATCCGCGCAGGAGCCGTCGTCCTGAGCGGGGCTGCTTCCAGTTGACCGCGCAACCACGTACGACGGGAGCGCGCGCGGGACACCGGCGCGTGCGAAGGATTCACACGGGGCGCGCACGCACCGATTCACGCCGCCCTCTTACCACCCGCGCGCGTGCCACTCCGGCAGGTGTGGGCGCTCCGCGCCCAGGGTCGTGTCGTTGCCGTGTCCCGGGTAGACCCAGGTCTCGTCCGGGAGCGTGCCGAAGATCTTCGTCTCGACGTCGCGGATCAGGCTCGCGAACGCCTCCGGATCCTTCCAGGTGTTGCCCACACCGCCCGGGAACAGGCAGTCCCCGGTGAACACATGAGGATGCCCGTGCGGGTCGTCATAGACGAGCGCGATCGAGCCCGGCGTATGACCCACGAGGTGACGCGCGGTCAACTCGACCTGGCCCACCCGGATCGTGTCGCCGTCGTCGACCAGGACGTCGGTCGGCACCGGGATGCCGTCGGCGTCTTCGCGACCCGCGTACGTACGCGCGCGCGTGGCCGTCACGACCTCGGCGAGCGCCTGCCAGTGGTCGCCGTGCTGGTGGGTGGTGACGACGGACGCGATGCCGTCGTCACCGATCGTGCCGAGCAGGGTCTCCGCGTCGTTGGCCGCGTCGATCAGCAACTGCTCGTCCGTGGCCCGGCAGCGCAGCAGATAGGCGTTGTTGTTCATGGGCCCGACCGCGATCTTCGTGATCATCAGGTCCGTGAGCTCGTGCACATCCGCCGGTCCACCGACCGTGACCTCGCCGCTGTACGTCATGGCGGTCAGCCTAGTGCGTTCGCGGAGACGTTCCGAAGGGACTGCCGACCGTCGGATGTTCGAGCGCGGGACCGTGACGCCTTGCCCGCCGTGGCAACGGAAGCCGATCATTCGCCCATGAGACCCGAAGTGCGTGCGTTCGTCGCCGACGGCCCGCTCCCCGACTGGGACGCGAGCGAAGAGGAGATCGACCGACGCGTCCGGCAGCTCGACGCGATCGGGAAGCCGGTCACGGGAGAGGAAGCGCGGGCGCTCGTCGCCTGCTTCGGCCCGGACGACTGCTACGGAGTCGCCTGGACGCTCCTTCACCTCATCGAGACCGGCCCGAACCCCGTGCTCACCGTCGAACCCGCACCCGACGCCAACGAGTGGCACCGGAGGCTCTACGACCGGGCCGTGGGTCTATAGGGGAGGCAGTGTCGGCAAAGAGCCCCCGTCGACCGTCAGACCGGACCCGTCACGGCGTCCGCAGAGCCAGCCGAGCAGAGCCGCCGGGCTGCCGGTGACGGTGAGTTCGGGCTTCTCGGCGGACCGGCCCGTGCTCCACGCGTGCGTGCCGTCGGTGAGGTGGGTCGACGGTACATCGGGGTGCCCGTCGAACCGCTCGGCCAGGAAGGCGATCTCCCGCTGGGTGAACTCCTCCGGCAGATCCTCCAGCTCGTACCCGATCCCCAGGTCCACGTGATGCAGCTCGACCTCGGCCCAGCGCCGGAACGGGATCCGGGACGCGGAGTCCACGACCCCGTTGCGCAGCTCCACGGTGCGCGACCAGTCCGCGGGAGCGGCACCCGCGTCCTGGAAACGGGCCCCGCTCTCGCGCACGTCGGTGAGGTGGACGTCCAGAGGGCGCGGGGCGTCGCGCTCGATGTCGGCGTCGCGGACGCTCGCCGTGGCGTACATGGGGCGGCCCTCCAGGACGTTCACGAGGGCGTCCGCGTTCCGGGCGAGGTGGGCGAGGACGTGGCCGCGGCTCCAGCCGGGAAGCCGTGACGGCTCGGCCACGGAAGCGTTGTCCAGTCCGGCGGCAGCGGTGAGCACTCGCTCGGTCGCATCACGTACAGAGGCCAGGTCATGAGCGTGATCAATCATGCTGCTGACCCTAGTCCCGCCACACCTTTGGGTGAAGGTGGTGAAGCAGTGCCGTAAATCGAATGCACGTGCTATATCGTCGGGTGCGGCGTCGGGCATGCTGGAAGGCCGGAGGTTGTTATGCCTCGGCCGGGATTCCGACCGGCGTTGTCAGTGGCTCCCCCTAGTCTGAGAACGACGGGGGCCCCGCCCCTGTCACTTCTCTCAAGAAAGGTGCGGACCGGCGTGGCCGACCGTCTCATCGTCCGTGGCGCGCGCGAGCACAATCTGAAGAATGTCTCGCTCGACCTTCCACGCGACTCGCTCATCGTTTTCACGGGCCTGTCCGGGTCGGGCAAGTCCTCCCTGGCCTTCGACACGATCTTCGCCGAGGGCCAGCGGCGCTACGTGGAATCGCTCTCCTCGTACGCCCGCCAGTTCCTCGGCCAGATGGACAAGCCGGACGTCGACTTCATCGAGGGTCTCTCCCCGGCCGTCTCCATCGACCAGAAGTCGACCTCGCGCAACCCGCGCTCGACGGTCGGCACCATCACCGAGGTCTACGACTACCTGCGCCTGCTCTTCGCGCGCATCGGCAAGCCGCACTGCCCCGAGTGCGGCCGGCCCATCTCGCGCCAGTCGCCGCAGGCCGTCGTCGACAAGGTCCTGGCGCTGCCCGAGGGAAGCCGCTTCCAGGTCCTGTCGCCGCTGGTGCGCGAGCGCAAGGGCGAGTTCGTCGACCTGTTCGCGGACCTCCAGACCAAGGGCTACAGCCGCGCGCGCGTGGACGGCGAGACCATCCAGCTCTCCGAGCCGCCCGTCCTGAAGAAGCAGGAGAAGCACACCATCGAGGTGGTCATCGACCGCCTCACGGTGAAGGACTCCGCCAAGCGCCGCCTCACCGACTCCGTGGAGACCGCCCTCGGCCTGTCCGGCGGCATGGTCGTGCTCGACTTCGTCGACCTCCCCGTGGACGACCCCGAGCGCGAGCGCATGTTCTCGGAGCACCTGTACTGCCCGTACGACGACCTGTCCTTCGAGGAGCTGGAGCCCCGCTCCTTCTCCTTCAACTCACCCTTCGGCGCCTGCCCCGAGTGCTCCGGCATCGGCACGCGCATGGAGGTCGACGCCGAGCTGATCGTCCCGGACGAGGACAAGTCCCTGGACGAGGGCGCCATCCACCCGTGGTCGCACGGCCACACCAAGGACTACTTCAGCCGTCTCATCGGCGCCCTCGCCGACGCGCTGGGCTTCCGCACCGACATCCCCTTCGCGGGCCTCCCGCAGCGCGCCAAGAAGGCCCTGCTGTACGGCCACAAGACGCAGATCGAGGTGCGGTACCGGAACAGGTACGGACGCGAGCGGGTCTACACGACGCCCTTCGAAGGCGCCGTCCCCTTCGTGAAGCGGCGGCACGGCGAGGCGGAGAGCGATGCCAGCCGGGAGCGCTTCGAGGGCTACATGCGCGAGGTGCCCTGCCCCACCTGTCACGGCACCCGGCTGAAGCCCGTCGTCCTCGCTGTCACGATCATGGACAAGTCGATCGCCGAGATCTCCGGCATGTCCATCAGCGACTGCGCGGAGTTCCTGGGCGGGATGAAGCTCGACGCCCGCGACAAGAAGATCGCCGAGCGGGTGCTCAAGGAGTGCAACGAGAGGCTGCGCTTCCTGGTCGACGTCGGCCTCGACTACCTCTCGCTGAACCGCGCGGCAGGCACCCTCTCCGGCGGCGAGGCCCAGCGCATCCGCCTGGCCACCCAGATCGGCTCCGGACTCGTCGGCGTCCTGTACGTCCTCGACGAGCCGTCCATCGGCCTGCACCAGCGCGACAACCACCGGCTGATCGAGACCCTGGTCCGGCTGCGCGACATGGGCAACACGCTCATCGTCGTCGAGCACGACGAGGACACCATCAAGGTCGCCGACTGGATCGTCGACATCGGCCCCGGCGCGGGCGAGCACGGCGGCAAGGTCGTGCACAGCGGCTCCCTGAAGGAGCTGCTCGCCAACGAGGAGTCGATGACCGGGCAGTACCTGTCCGGCAAGAGGGCCATCCCGCTGCCCGACATCCGGCGCCCGCGCGACCTCTCCCGCCAGCTCACGGTGCACGGCGCCCGGGAGAACAACCTCCAGGACATCGACGTCTCGTTCCCCCTGGGCGTGTTCACCGCGGTCACCGGCGTCTCCGGCTCCGGCAAGTCGACCCTGGTCAACGACATCCTGTACACGCACCTGGCCCGCGAGCTGAACGGCGCGAGGAGCGTGCCGGGACGCCACACGCGCGTGGACGGCGACGACCTCGTCGACAAGGTCGTGCACGTCGACCAGTCGCCCATCGGCCGTACGCCCCGGTCCAACCCGGCGACGTACACCGGAGTCTTCGACCACGTCCGCAAGCTGTTCGCGGAGACGACCGAGGCGAAGGTGCGGGGCTATCTGCCCGGCCGCTTCTCCTTCAACGTCAAGGGCGGTCGCTGCGAGAACTGCGCGGGCGACGGCACCATCAAGATCGAGATGAACTTCCTGCCGGACGTCTACGTCCCGTGCGAGGTGTGCCACGGCGCCCGCTACAACCGGGAGACGCTGGACGTCCACTACAAGGGCAAGTCCATCGCCGACGTCCTGAACATGCCGATCGAGGAGGCGACCGAGTTCTTCGAGGCGGTCCCCGGGATCGCCCGCCACCTCAACACCCTCAAGGACGTCGGCCTCGGCTACGTCCGGCTCGGCCAGTCCGCGACCACCCTGTCCGGCGGTGAGGCACAGCGCGTCAAGCTCGCCAGCGAGCTCCAGCGCCGCTCCACCGGCCGTACGGTCTACGTCCTGGACGAGCCGACCACCGGCCTGCACTTCGAGGACATCAGCAAGCTCCTCACGGTGCTGGGCGGCCTGGTCGACAAGGGCAACACGGTCATCGTCATCGAGCACAACCTCGACGTGATCAAGGTCGCCGACTGGGTCGTCGACATGGGCCCCGAAGGCGGCGCGGGCGGCGGTCTGGTCATCGCCGAGGGCACCCCGGAGCAGGTCGCCGCCGTAGGAGCCAGCCACACCGGCAAGTTCCTGCGCGAGATCCTCGACGCCGACCGGATCAGCGACGGAGCCCCGGTGAAGGCCCCGCGCAAGACGGCCGCCAAGAAGACCGCGGCGGTCGCGGCGAAGAAGTCCGTGCCCGCCAAGAAGGCCACGCCCGCGAAGAAGACGACGCGAGCCCGCAAGGCCTGACCGGCACACAGCAGGAACACGAGTGCGGCGCCCCGCGGGAACTTCCCCGCGGGGCGCCGCACTTGGTGGCGAGCACAGCCCGCCACCGCTCAACGCCCGCTACAGATCGCCCAGTTCGGAGGCGTACGGCGGTTCCGCCCCCGCCCGTGAGCAGGTAATCGCGGCCGCGCGCGCCGCGAACCGGAGCAGCTGGGTCCAGCCGTCGCGGCCCAGGACGGCCATCCCCTCCGCGGACAGCGAGTTCCGGGCGGACAGGCCGTGCAGCAGCGCCGCGTTGACGGTGTCGCCCGCGCCGATCGTGTCCACGACGTCGACCTTCTCGCCCGGAATCGGGTACACCGTGCCGTCCTGGGTGTACGCGGCGAGGCCGTCGCCACCATGGGTGATCACGACCGCCGAGGGACCGGCGTCCAGCCACTCGCGCGGGGTGCCGCCCAGCCACAGCGCGTCCTCCTCGGACAGTTTGAGGAGCGACACGTACGGCAGCCAGCTCTTGAAGCGCGCCCGGTAGGCGTCCGCGTCGGGGATCAGCCCGGCCCGGATGTTCGGATCGAGCAGGGTGAACACGCCCTGCGCGAACGCGGTCCGCATCAACTCCTCGTAGGCACTCGCGCCCGGCTCCAGGACGAGCGAGCAGGTACCGAAGGACACCGCCTCGGTCTCGGCGGGCAGCGCGGCGGGCACCTCGAAGAGCCGGTCGGCGGTGCCGTCGACGTAGAAGGAGTACGTGGCCGAGCCGTTCGCGTCGAGCGTGGCGACCGCGAGGGTGGTCGGCTCCCGGCCGCGCTGTACGTCCAGGACGTCCACGTCGGCTTGCCGCAGCCCGCCGAGGAGGGCCTCGCCGAACGCGTCGTCGGAGACGCGGGAGCAGAAGGCGGTGGGGGAGCCGAGGCGGCCGAGGGCGACGGCGGTGTTGTACGGGCCGCCGCCGAGCGCCGGCTTCAGGGCGGCGAGGGGGCCCGTGCCCTGCGGCACCAGGTCGATCAGGGCCTCACCGGCTACGACGATCACGAGATGTTTCCCTTCTGGGACTGTTCGGACGGGGTGGGGCAGCCGCAGGACGTGCGGTGGACGAAGGCGCAGGGGAGGCGCAGGACGCGGGCGGGCCGGTCCGGCGAGGCGAGCCGGTCCAGCAGCAGCCGTACGGCCTGGGCGCCGATCTCCTTGCTGGGCTGGGCGATCGCGGTCAGCCGGGGCTCGAACAGGTCGGCCCAGGCGAAGTCGTCGAAGCAGCACAGCGCGAGATCGCCGGGGACGGACAGACCGCGCTCGCGCAGGGCACGCAGGGCGCCGATGGTCATCGCGTTGTTGGCGGTGACCAGGGCGGTGGGCCGGGCGGCGAGGGACAGCAGCTTCTCGGTGGCCCGCTCGGCGGCGGCCGACTCGGAGTCGCCGTACGCCAACAGCCGCTCGTCGTAAGGGAGTCCGGCGGCGGCGAGGCCGTAGCGGTATCCGGTGATCCGCTCGCGGGTAGTGCTGAGCCCGGGGAGGCCCGCGACCAGGCCGATGCGGCGGTGGCCGAGTCCGGCGAGGTGGGTGACGAGCTGGGCCGTCGGTTCGACGTTCTCGGCGCACACATGGTCGACGGGCGGTGCGTCTGCCGAGGGCGCCTCGACCACCCGGTCGAGGAACACCGTCGGTACGGAGTGCCGGCCCAGGTAGGCGACCAGGGCGTCCGGGGCCGCCGACGGGGCGACGATCATGCCGTCCACCCGGCGCTCGTGCAGGAGTTGGACGACCTTGCGCTCGTGCTCCGGGTCGTCGTGCGGATCGGCGATGAGCAGGCTGTAGCCCTCCTCCAGGGCACCGGCCTCGACGCCCTGGAGGATCTCCGTGAAGTACGGGTTGCTGATCGCCGAGACCGCGAGGCCGATGGACCGGGTGCGGGACGTGACCAGCGAGCGGGCGAGAGTGTTGGGGGTGTAGCCCAGTTCCTCGATCGCGGTCAGCACGGCCTCCCGTGTGCTGGGCAGCACCGGACGGGTGTCGTTCAGCACGTGCGAGACGGTCGCGACGGACACACCGGCGCTCCGCGCGACGTCGACCATGGTGGCCATCGCGGATCCTCCTCCCCGAGGTGCGGCGGGCCTTGGAATACGGCAGGCCTTCTGGGCGGGAACGTATCCCATCCGCCGCCAGACGTAAACGCTTGCGCAAACGTTTACGTACCGTGAGCGCCTCTCCGGTGAACCCAGCTCAAAGCGGGCGGAACCGCGCGGGTATCGTCGCCGTGCACTGCCTCTTGAGCAGCCCGAACAACAGCTGGAGACCCCCATGCCCGGCCGCCCCGCCCCGAGCCGTCGTACCGTCCTGCGCGGAGCGGCCCTCACGCCCGTCGCCGGGCTCGGACTCGCCGCCTGCTCGGGCGGTGGCTCGGGGGCCGCCGCGACCCCGACCGCGCCCGTGGAACTCGGTGCGGAGAGCGAGCTCGCCAAGGGGAGCGCCAAGCTGTACCGCGATCAGAACGTGGTCGTCAGCCGCGCGGCGAACGGCACCCTCAAGGCGTACAGCACGATCTGCACGCACGCGCAGTGCCCCATCAACAAGTTGGACGGCACGACCCTCATCTGCCCGTGCCACGGCAGCCAGTTCGACGCCATGACCGGCAAAGTGGTGCAGTCGCCGGCCACCGAGCCCTTGCACGAGCTGAAGGTGACGGCCGAGAACGGCAAGATCGTCGCGGGGCCCGCCGCCTGATCCTCAGGACGTGTCCGGGCCCCGGCGGCTCACTCCCAGTCCCAGCCGATGCCCACGATCCCCGACCGCATCCTCGGCTCCACGAGGTGCACCGAGTGGTGCCCTCCGGTCAGGCGCAGCTCCTGGCGGCCGCTGCGCGGGGCCGCCGCCGAGTGCTGGGTGAAGCGGTGGCAGCGCACCGGCAGCGCGTTCTCGTCGAAGCGCACCTGGAGCGCGTACTGGCCGCCCGCGATACCGAAGTCACGGACGTACTCGCGGGAGACGCCGGCGGTGCCGTCCTCGACGCCATAGCGGAAGAGGAACGTATCTCCGGAGCGCAACCGGGTGCCGAAGAGGAGTTCGGCGACCAGCATGCCGGTCTCGTGGTGGCGGCGGACGCGGCCGGTACGGCAGTTCTCCAGGGCGTGCACGGTCATGCGGTCCGGGGCGCAGCCCGGGTCTCCGTAGTGGACGGCTATGAAGCGGTCGATGCCGTCCCGGTGGGCGCGGACGATGTGGTGCGACTCGCGGCCGACCAGCTCACGGTGCGGCCCGATGCGCACACGCTCGTGATGCCCCAGGGTGTGCAGGCCGCTGTCGAGCGAGGACTCCAGCTCGGCCAGCAGCTGCTCCAGGACGCCCGAGGCCTCGACGAAGGAGCGGTACGAGCGGGCCGCCGGGCGCTGTGCGACGGACCGTTCCTCGGCCTCGGCGAGCAGCCGGATCAGTGACTCCTCCGGGAGTTGGAGGATCTCCTCCAGTGCGCGTACGGCGCGCAGCGACTCGGGGCGCTGCGGGCGGCGGGCGCCCTGCTGCCAGTAACTCAGGCTGGTGACACCGACCTTGACCCCGTAGCGCGTCAGGTGGTGCTGGACGCGCTGCAGCGGCAGTCCGCGGGCGGCGATGGCGGCGCGCAGCGCGACGTGGAAGGGGCCGCCGCGCAGGGCCGAATCCAGTTCCGCGGTGGCGACGTCCGCCTGCTGTGTGGCGTGCGGCATGCAGGGGCCCTTTCTGTGAATGTTCACAACGGCTGGTCAGGCCGTTCACGCGAGTTGCTTCGGGGCCCCCGTCGGCACCGGAGAAAGGTCTTCACATCCGTACGCCGATATTCACGCCCCGAGTTCCCCCGCATTGAAGCGTGTTGACCAAGTCCCGACAACACCTGTCGTCCATCAGGCATATGTGACTTGGCCGGGTCGCGGTGGGTGCGCTCACCGCGGTGCGGGCGGCCCGTCGTCGCCCAGCACGTCCCTGATCGCCCGCGCGGACACGGCCGACTTGTGGAGGAAGCCGTGTGCGGGGCTGGCGGCGATGAGTTCCTGGAAGTCCTCCCGGGAGTGGGTCGAGATGAGGATCACCGCCGGTACGTTGCCCACCAGCCGGCGCGCGACGTCGAAGCCGTTCTCGCCGTCGAGGTCGAGATCGACCAGGACGACGTCAGGGGCCCTCTCCCGGGCCTGGGAGAGGGCGTCCGCGCCCGTCGAGGCGATGCCGACGACTTCCACCCCGCCACGTTCCAGCAGGGCGCGAGCCGCCTCCAGGAACCGGGCGCTGTCATCGACGAGGAGACAGCGCAGCGACATGTGCCCAGCTTGCCAACCGGTGGTCGGTCGCGCCTTCCAGCTAGCCGGAAAGTGCTGAACTCCCGTGCCGCGCCGGAAGGTTCCCGCGCACGCAGGGCGAGGTGGATGCGACGGGCGGTAGCATGACGGCGCCCTGGGGAGACCATGTCGTCCGGTCGGGTGGGGGTGTGCCATGAACGGAACGAGTGCCACGCGCGCGTGGCCCGGTGTCCGCGGGGCCGGTCGGGTCCGTCGGGTCCGCCGAGTCCTGGTCCCCTGGGTGGCGTGCACGGCCCTGTTGCTGGCCGCGTGCGACGGCGGCGGGAGCGACGCCAAGGAGGCGAGCGCGTCCCCGAAGGACACCACCTGCGACGGGAAGATCCACGGCACCGCGCACATCACGGTGTGGTTCCACGCGGGCCCGAGCGGCGAGTTCACCACGCTGCAGAACCAGGTGAAGGACTTCAACAAGGCGCAGAAGCAGGTGCGCGTCGAGTTGGTCACCCTCCCGGAGAACCGCGTCTACAACGACCTGGTGCTGTCCGCCGCCGCCAGCGGGGACCTGCCCGACCTCCTCGACTTCGACGGGCCCAACCTCTACAGCTACGCCTGGTCGGGCAAGCTCCGGCCGATCGACTCCTGTGTGCCCGCGAGCGTCCGCGCCGACCTGTTGCCGACGATCCGCCAACAGGGCACCTACGCGGGCAGGTTGTGGGGCATCGGCACCTTCGACTCGGGCATGGGTCTGTATGTGCGCAAGTCCGTACTGAAGAAGGCCGAGATACGCCTCCCGACCGGCCCCAAGGACGCCTGGACGGCCACTGAACTGACGGGCATCCTGCGCAAGTTGCGCACCCAGGGCTACCAGGCCCCCCTCGACCTGCGGCTCGTCTACTCGCAGCCGGGCCAGGAGTGGAACACGTACGGCTTCGCACCCGCCGTGTGGTCGGCGGGCGGTGACCTGATCGAGCCCAAGAACTACCGCACCGCCGACGGCTATGTGAACGGCCCCGGTTCCGTGAAGGCGCTCACCGACATGCAGAACTGGGCCGAGGCGGGGCTCATCGACATGGTCAAGGACGACAAGGCGTTCGTCAGCGGCCGCAGCGCGATCTCCTGGTGCGGGCACTGGACTTATCCGGAATTCAACAAGGCCTTCCCCGGGGACGTCGCGATCGTCCCGCTGCCCGACTTCGGCCAGGGGACCGTCACCGGCATGGGCTCCTTCCAGTGGGGCGTCCCGGCGGGCAGCGCGGACGGTGACGCCGTCTGGCGCTTCCTGTCCTTCCTGCTCCAGCCGGCCCAGGTGCACCGGATGACCGTGGCCAACGGGGCGATCCCGGCCACCGAGAGCGCCATCAAGCTCTCGCCGCAGTACGCCCCCGGCGGCCCCGAGCACCTCTTCATCGAGCAACTCCGGGACGGAGTCGCCCGCCCCAGGCCACAGACGCCCGCCTACCCGACGATCACCGACGCCTTCTCCCGGGCCTTCGCGAAGATCATCTTCAACCGGGCGCCGGTCAAGGCCACCCTGGACGAGGCGGCCAAACAGATCGACAAGGACCTTGCGGCGCACGACGGCTATCCCCCGAGCACATAGCGAAAACGTGCGGCACGCGTGTGTGCTCGACGGGGTTCTACGGGGGTGTGCCGGACGGGGGCCTGCTCGCGAGTGCTCGACACTCGACAGGGGCTCCACGGCGTGGGCCAGGCGGGGTCCTAGGCGTGCGTGCTCGACACGGGTTCCACGCGCGAGTGCCTGACGGGGTCTCACGCGCACGTGCCCGCCATGCGTTTCGCGGACGCCTGCCCGACGGGGTCCTACGCACGCGTGCCTGACATGGCTCTTACGCGCGCGTGCCCGACTTCGAGGGACCCGTCCTCCCCAAGGCCCTGACGATCATGGCCGGTTGGGGGCAGGCTGGGCATGTGACCCACCATCTTCGGAACTCCCCACCCGCCGGCCGCTGAGAGCCCGCCGTGCGTCGCCCCCTGTCCCCGGGCCCGCTCCGTAGGGTGCTGCCAGGGCTCCGAGCCGAGCCCGACCTCGCCACGCCCACCGTGCTCCCGGAGCTGCGCAGCCCGCGCTCCGACCGGCCCGCCCCGTACGGCCCCCGTCGGCGGCGCCCGCGGCCCGGCGCAGCCCTCCGGATCCCCTTCCTCGCCCGGCTGCGCGTCGGGCGCAAGCTGATGCTCCTGGTGCTGCTCCCGGTGACCGGCATGCTGGCGTTCACCGTGTTCGGCGCCGTCTCCCAGTGGCACGACGCGCAGACGCTGCGGGACTTCCGAACGGCGACCGCGCTGTCGTTCAGGACCACCGCGCTGACCGACGCCATCGCCCGGGAGCGCATCGCCGCCGTGCGGGCCCGGCTGCGTCCCGGCCCGGCGACCCTGAAGGAACGCTCCGCTGCGCAGCGCGCCACCGACCACGCCCTGAACGCGGCCCTCCTGGGCGCGGCCGGCCGACCCGTACCGACCGACGTCACGGGCAGGCTCGCCGCGCGCAACCGCCAACTGCACGCCCTGCGGCTCCAGTTGGGTACCGAGTCGCTCACCGCGCCCCAACTGGCCGCCCAGTACGACACGATCGAGGACGACCTCCTGGAGCTGGCCGCCACCCTGGAGTCCGGTCGCCCGACCCGTACCTCCGGGCAGGCGGCCGACACCCACATCGCGCTCCTGAACGCCATCGAGGCCGCCGAACGGGAACGCGCCGAACTGGCCGTGCTGTTCGACAGCCCCGACGCCCCGCACGCCACCGCCACGGACCGCTGGTCGGCCCTGGAGAAGGCGCTCCTGGACGATTTCGGCCGGACCGCGCCCGCCGACCTCAAGGGCAGGCTCTACGTCGCCCTGCTCCAGCACCCCGGCCTCGTCGTCCGCAAGACCCGCGAAACCCTCGCCGACCCGCACGCCGACCGCAACGCCTGGCCCACGTACGCCAGTTGGCTGACCGCCTCGACCCAGCGCATCGAGACACTGCGCGGCATCCAGCACCGGGCCGCCGCCGAACTGGGCCGCGACGCCGCGCGCGACCTAGACACCGCACGCACGCGTGAGGCACGCGACCTCAGCGTGTCGCTTGCCGTCCTGGCCGCAGTCACCATCCTCGCGCTGACCCTGCGCCTGTCGATCACCCGCCCCCTCAGCGAGGTCTCCGCGGGCGCCCGCGCGCTCTCCGAGGGCGACCTGTCGTACGACATCCGGTACGCGGGCCGGGACGAACTCGGCGCCGTCGCCGACACGTTCCGCGAACTACGGGTCACCACCGAACGGCTCGCCGGCGAGATCAACACCATGAACACGGCGATCGACGACAACCGGCTCGGCCACCGCGCGGACGTCGCCGCGTTCGAGGGGACCTGGGCGCAGCTGCTCGGCGGCATGAACGGCACCATGGCGTCCTTCGCCGCGGCACACGGGCGGCGCGACAAGGCCGAGCAGGAGCTGGCGAGCATCTTCCACCTCTCCCTCGACCTGTTGTGCATCGCGGGACTCGACGGCTACTTCAAGCGCGTGAACCCCGCCTTCGAGCGGACCCTCGGCCACTCCGCCGACGCGCTCCTGGGCAGACCCTGGTTGGAGTTCGTGCACCCGGAAGACCGGGCACGCACGCGTGCCGCCCTCGACCGGCTGGCGAACGGCGCCGAACTGGCCGAGTTCGAGAACCGGTTCGTCCGCGACGACGGCACCGAACGCTGGCTCCAGTGGAGCGCCCGCCCGGTCACCGCGGACGGCCTGATCTACGCCGCCGCACGCGACGTCACCGAGAGCCGCCGCGCCGCCCGCGAACAGGCCGCGCTGCGCCGGGTCGCCACCCTCGTCGCGCGCGGGGTGCCACCGCACGAGGTGTTCTCCGAAGTCGCCGACCAGGTGGGCAAGGTCCTGAGCAGCGGCTCCGCCGCGGTCCTGCGCTACGGCGCCGACGGGGCCGCCACCGTCCTCGGTTCCGCCCGCGGGCCCGCCGCCGAGGCCGAGACGGCCGCCGCCGCGGAGGTCGCGCGCACCGCCCGCCCCGCGCGCGTGGGCCGCTCGGTGGGCGCCCCCATCGTCGTGGACGACCGGCTGTGGGGTGCCGTCGTCGCGGCCGCCGCTGGACCCGAACCGCTGCCGCCGGGCACCGAGTCCCGGCTCGCCGACTTCACCGAACTCGTCGCCACCGCCCTCGCCAACGCCGACAGCCGCGACCAGCTCACCGCGTCACGCGCGCGCGTGGTGGCCGCCGGGGACGCCTCCAGACGCCGTATCGAACGCGATCTGCACGACGGCGTCCAACAGCGCCTCGTCTCGCTCCAACTCGACCTCAGAATGGCCCAGTCGATGCTGGACGAGCAGCCGGAGGAACTCGCCGAGCAGCTGGACCACATCGCCAAGGGCCTGGACGACGCCTTCGCCGACCTGTTGCAGGTCGCGCGCGGCATCCACCCCGCGATCCTCTCCAAGGGCGGCCTGGGCCCGGCCCTGCGCGCACTCGCCCGCCGCTCCGCCGTCCCCGTGGAACTTGACCTGCGCCTCCCCGCCGGCCGCCTCCCGGAGGGGATCGAGGTCGCCGTCTACTACGTGACCTCCGAGTGCCTCACCAACGCCGTCAAGCACGCGCGCGCGAGCTTCGTGGCGGTGACGGCGCGGGTCGAAAACGACGTCCTGGAGGTGACGATCGCCGACGACGGAGTGGGCGGCGCCGACCTCGGGCACGGCTCCGGGCTCATCGGCCTCGTCGACCGCGTCGAGGCGATCAGTGGCAAGCTGCGCGTCGCCAGCCCACCGGGGGAGGGCACAACTCTCACCGTACGACTGCCGCTGCCCCGGACCGACATGTGACCGCCCGAGGCGTACGCGACGGGGTCCAGGTCGGGGGGAGCCTTGGACTCGGTGACGTCGCGTACGCGTCGGGCGGTCTTCTCGGACGGAGAGGCAGCCGTCCGGCTCTAGGGGTGCCGCGAGGTTCTGGCACGCAGCTGTTTGGCGCGGACCACGTCGGGGTCCCGCGGGTCGAGGAGGTCCTTCAGGGACCGGGTGTCGTCCTCGTACGGGCGGACACGGACCGACCGCCGTCGTCTGCCTGCCCGTGTCCGCCGCATCTCCCGCAGCCCTTCCGACGTTCCGGCCGGGGCCCGTCGCTTCTCGCCCGGGTGACCGGTCCGCCCGCATTCGCACTCCTACGAGAATCGCCCGGACGCGGCGCCACGTCTTCACGGTCACCCCCCAATTCCCTTACCGGCTAGCCGTACCCGACCCGGTCCGGCAGGCTGTGCCTGGTGCACCGCACCGGTCGGGCAAGGGGAGCCGTGACGATGGACGCATCGCAGCAGACCGCGCGGGGACGGGTCGTCCTCGCCGACGACGACGTCCTGCTCAGGGAGGGCCTGGCGAGCCTGTGCGAACGCCTGGGCTACGAGGTGGCGGGCCAGGCCGGCGACGCCGTACGGCTCCTGGAACTGGTCGACACCGAGCGGCCCGACCTCGCGATCGTCGACATCAGGATGCCGCCCGACCACTCCACCGAGGGCCTCAAGGCGGCCCGGACGATCCGTGAGCGCCACCCCGGCACCGGCATCCTCGTGCTGTCCGCGTTCGTCGAGGTCGAGGAGGCGCTGGAGCTGCTGGCCGGCGGGCACAAGGTCGGCTATCTCCTCAAGAGCCGGATCACGGTCGTCGACGAGTTCGTCGAGGCCCTCGACCGTGTCCACAAGGGCGGCTCGGTCGTGGACCCCTCCCTGGTGCACGAGCTGTTCTCCGCGCAGCGCCGCGACGACCCGCTGTCCTTCCTCAGCACCCGCGAGCGCGAGGTCCTGGCGCTGATGGCGGAGGGCCGCTCCAACGCCGGCATCGGCCGCCGGCTGTGGGTCACCGAGGGCACCGTCGAGAAACACGTCCGCAGCATCCTGGGCAAACTCCACCTTCCGGAAGCCGCCGACGACCACCGCCGTGTCCTGGCCGTTCTCACGTTTCTGGAGTCCCGGTAGGAGTTCCGGCCGGACATCCGACAATCGTTCCGGCAAGAGTTCCGCCGGGCGTGTCCGGCGTTGTCCACAGCCCCACCGCGCTGTCACTCCGCGCCAGTAGGGTGGGAAACATGGCCGATCCCTCCAGCTACCGCCCCAGGCCGGGAGAGATCCCGGACTCGCCCGGGGTCTACAAATTCCGCGACGAGCACCGCCGGGTGATCTACGTCGGAAAGGCGAAGAGCCTGCGCCAGCGCCTGGCGAACTACTTCCAGGACCTGGCCGGACTCCACCCGCGCACGCGCACGATGGTCACCACGGCCGCGTCGGTGGAGTGGACGGTGGTGTCCACGGAGGTCGAGGCACTCCAGCTGGAGTACTCCTGGATCAAGGAGTACGACCCCCGGTTCAACGTCAAGTACCGCGACGACAAGAGCTACCCGTACCTCGCGGTGACGATGAACGAGGAGTACCCGCGCGTGCAGGTGATGCGCGGTCACAAGAAGAAGGGCGTCCGCTACTTCGGGCCGTACGGACACGCCTGGGCGATCCGCGACACCGTGGACCTCCTGCTGCGCGTGTTCCCCGTCCGCACCTGCTCGGCCGGCGTCTTCAAGAACGCGGCGCGCACCGGCCGCCCCTGTCTGCTCGGCTACATCGGCAAGTGCTCCGCCCCCTGCGTCGGCCGCGTCTCCGAGGAGGAGCACCGCGAACTGGCCGAGGAGTTCAGCGACTTCATGGCCGGCCGCACCGGCACGTACATCCGCCGCCTGGAGAAGGCGATGACGGACGCGGCCGAGGAGATGGAGTACGAGCGGGCCGCCCGCCTCCGTGACGACGTCGAGGCCCTGAAGAAGGCCATGGAGAAGAGCGCGGTCGTCCTCGCCGACGCCACCGACGCCGACCTGATCGCGGTCGCCGAGGACGAGCTGGAGGCGGCCGTCCAGATCTTCCACGTCCGCGGCGGACGCGTGCGCGGCCAGCGCGGCTGGGTCACCGACAAGGTCGAGGACGTCACCACCGCGGCCCTCGTCGAACACGCCCTCCAGCAGCTCTACGGCGAGGAGACCGGGGACTCCGTCCCCAAGGAGGTCCTCGTCCCGGCCCTGCCCGACCCGGTGGAGCCGGTCCAGCAGTGGCTGACGGACCGTCGCGGGGCGAACGTGTCCCTGCGCATCCCGCAGCGCGGCGACAAGAAGTCCCTCATGGAGACCGTCGCGCGCAACGCCCAGCAGTCGCTGATCCTCCACAAGACCAAGCGCGCCTCCGACCTCACCACCCGCTCACGCGCCCTGGAGGAGATCTCCGAGGCCCTCGACCTGGACAGCGCCCCCCTGAGGATCGAGTGCTACGACATCTCGCACCTCCAGGGCGACGACGTCGTGGCGTCGATGGTCGTCTTCGAGGACGGGCTGGCGCGCAAGAGCGAGTACCGCCGCTTCCAGATCAAGGGCTTCGAGGGCCAGGACGACGTCCGCTCGATGCACGAGGTGATCACCCGCCGCTTCCGGCGCTATCTCGCCGAGAAGGAGAAGACGGGGGAGTGGGCCGACGGCGACGAGCTGAGGGACCTCAAGGACGACGAGGGCCGCCCCAAGCGGTTCGCCTACCCGCCGCAGCTCGTGGTCGTCGACGGCGGACAGCCGCAGGTCGCCGCCGCCAAGCGGGCCCTCGACGAGCTGGGCATCGACGACATCGCTGTGTGCGGCCTCGCCAAGCGCCTGGAGGAGGTCTGGCTGCCCGACGAGGACGACCCCGTGGTCCTGCCCCGCACCAGCGAGGGCCTCTACCTCCTCCAGCGCGTCCGCGACGAGGCCCACCGCTTCGCGATCACCTATCAGCGCGCCAAGCGTGCCAAGCGCTTCCGGGCGAGCCCCCTGGACGACGTGCCCGGCCTCGGCGAGACCCGTAAGCAGGCGCTGATCAAACACTTCGGTTCGGTGAAGAAGCTGCGATCCGCGACAATCGACCAGATCTGCGAGGTTCCGGGCATAGGTCGCAAGACCGCCGAGACCATCGCGGTGGCCCTCGCCCAGGCGGCCCCGGCCGCACCCGCCGTGAACACGGCGACTGGAGAGATCATGGATGACATGGAAGACGGGACACCCGAGACGACGGCGGGCGCCCCAGGGGAGCCCGTACCCGCGGGAGCCCCGGACGAGCGACGGGGGCAGGAGACATGACCGAGCACGAGAAGCGGCCCACAGCGGACCGAGATCAGACCCACAAGAAGACGGGCGAGGATCAGGCTCCACCGGAAGAGACCCAGGACAACGGAGCAGAAGTGAGTACGGACAGTACGACCCCCGGGGTGCCCGAGGCGGCCATCCCCGAGCTGGTGATCATCTCCGGCATGTCCGGGGCCGGGCGGTCCACCGCCGCCAAGTGCCTGGAGGACCTCGGCTGGTTCGTCGTCGACAACCTCCCGCCCGCCCTGATCCCCACCATGGTGGAGCTCGGCGCCCGCTCCCAGGGCAACGTGGCACGCATCGCGGTCGTCGTCGACGTCCGCGGACGCCGCTTCTTCGACAACCTCCGCGAGTCCCTCGCCGACCTGGAGTCGAAGAACGTCACCCGGCGGATCGTCTTCCTGGAGTCCTCCGACGACGCCCTGGTGCGCCGCTTCGAGTCGGTGCGCCGCCCGCACCCCCTCCAGGGCGACGGCCGCATCGTCGACGGCATCGACGCCGAACGCGAGCTGCTGCGCGAACTGCGCGGCGACGCCGACCTGGTCATCGACACCTCCAGCCTCAACGTCCACGAACTGCGCGCCAAGATGGACGCCCAGTTCGCCGGCGAGGAGGAGCCCGAACTGCGGGCCACCGTCATGTCCTTCGGCTTCAAGTACGGCCTCCCGGTCGACGCCGACCTCGTCGCCGACATGCGCTTCCTGCCCAACCCGCACTGGATCCCGGAGCTGCGCCCCTTCAACGGCCTCAACGAAGAGGTCTCGGCGTACGTCTTCAACCAGCCCGGCGCCAAGGAGTTCCTCGACCGGTACGCCGAGCTGCTGCGGCTCATCGCGGCCGGTTACCGGCGTGAGGGCAAGCGGTACGTGACGATCGCGATCGGCTGCACCGGCGGCAAGCACCGCTCGGTCGCCACGGCGGAGAAGCTCGCCGCGCGGCTCGTGGCCGAGGGCGTGGAGACGGTGGTCGTACACCGGGACATGGGACGGGAATGACAGGACGTAGCCCACGGCTGGGCAGGCTGCGCCGCGTGGTGCCCGAAGGACGGACGACCAGGCCCGTCGAGGCCCGCGGCGGAAAGCCGCGCCGGCGCGGCACCCAGCCCAAGGTGGTCGCCCTCGGCGGTGGCATGGGCCTGTCCGCCTCGCTCACCGCACTGCGCCGGATCACCGGCGACCTCACCGCCGTCGTCACCGTGGCCGACGACGGCGGCTCCAGCGGCCGCCTGCGCGACGAACTGGGCGTGCTGCCCCCGGGGGACCTGCGCAAGGCCCTCGCCGCGCTGTGCGGCGACGACGACTGGGGCCAGACCTGGGCCCGCGTCATCCAGCACCGCTTCCAGTCCAAGGGCGACCTGCACGAACACGCGGTCGGCAATCTGCTGATCGTCGCCCTGTGGGAGCAGCTCGGCGATCACGTCCAGGCCCTCGACCTGGTCGGCAAGCTGCTCGGCGCGCACGGGCGCGTGCTGCCCATGTCCGCCGTACCGCTGGAACTCCAGGCCCTGGTCAAGGGGCACGATCCGGCGCGGCCCGACGACGTCGACACCGTGCGGGGACAGGCGACCGTGGCCCTCACTCCCGGTGAGGTGATGTCCGTGCACGTCGTGCCGCACGACCCGCCCGCCGTGCCCGAGGCCGTCGCCGCCGTGCTCGACGCGGACTGGGTGGTGCTCGGTCCGGGCTCCTGGTTCTCGTCCGTCATCCCGCACCTGCTGGTGCCCGAACTGCTCGACGCGCTCACCGAGACGAAGGCGCGCCGGGTACTCTCCCTGAACCTCGCGCCGCAGCCCGGAGAAACCGATGGCTTCTCCCCGCAGCGTCATTTGGAGGTTTTGGGACGACACGCCCCTAAACTCGCCCTGGACGTGGTGCTGGCCGACGAGGCCGCCGTGCCCGATCGCGCGTCGCTCACCGAAGCCGCCAAGCGGCTGGACGCCGCGGTCGAGCTGGCGCCGGTGGCCCGGACCGACGGAACTCCAAGGCACGACCCGGAGCTGTTGGCCGCCGCGTACGACCGTATTTTTCGGATGCATGGAAGGATCGGCCCATGGCGATGACGGCAGCGGTGAAGGATGAGATCTCCCGGCTCCCCGTCACCCGGACCTGCTGCAGGAAGGCGGAGGTCTCCGCCATTCTGCGGTTCGCCGGAGGCCTCCACCTGGTGAGCGGGCGCATTGTGATCGAGGCGGAGCTGGACACCGCGATGGCGGCGCGCCGGCTCAAGCGGGACATTCTGGAGATCTTCGGCCACAGTTCCGAACTGATCGTGATGGCGCCCGGCGGCCTGCGTCGCGGTTCCCGTTACGTCGTCCGGGTGGTCGCGGGCGGCGATCAGCTGGCCCGGCAGACCGGGCTCGTGGACGGCCGCGGACGCCCCATCCGGGGCCTGCCCCCGCAGGTCGTCTCGGGGGCCACCTGTGACGCGGAGGCGGCCTGGAGAGGGGCGTTCCTGGCGCACGGCTCGCTGACCGAGCCCGGCCGGTCCTCCTCCCTGGAGGTGACCTGCCCCGGCCCGGAGGCCGCGCTCGCACTGGTCGGCGCGGCCCGTCGGCTGTCGATCGCGGCGAAGGCGCGTGAGGTGCGCGGCGTGGACCGGGTGGTCGTCCGTGACGGCGACGCGATCGGCGCCCTGCTCACCCGGCTCGGCGCGCACGAGTCGGTGCTGGCCTGGGAGGAGCGCCGGATGCGCCGCGAGGTGCGCGCCACGGCGAACCGCCTCGCCAACTTCGACGACGCCAACCTGCGCCGCTCGGCCCGCGCGGCCGTCGCCGCGGGTGCCCGTGTGGGGCGTGCCCTGGAGATCCTCGCCGACGAGGTCCCCGAGCACCTCGCGGCGGCCGGCCGGCTCCGCATGGACCACAAGCAGGCCTCCCTGGAGGAGCTCGGCGCCCTCGCCGACCCGCCGCTGACCAAGGACGCGGTCGCCGGCCGCATCCGCCGCCTCCTGGCGATGGCCGACAAGCGGGCCCAGGACCTGGGCATCCCGGGCACGGAGTCCAGCATCACCGAGGAGATGGCCGACAACATGGTCGGCTGACGATCACTCGTCACGGATCGGCTGACGATCCGTCAATACGCCGGTGCGGGTGCCCAGTCCGGGCGTCGGCACCGGCGTTCGTCTGTCGTGGGGTGCCTCGGCTTCGATGCCGACGGGCCGTCAATTCGCCGGTGCGGGGCGCCTGCGCGGGCGTGCCTGGTGGATCGGGCCGGAGGAGGTCAACGGCGGCCGGTCGGCGCGGGGGAGCCGAGGGTCGAGGGCAAGACTACGAGGGCTCCCGCCGGGCGAATGCATGCCGGCCACTGCGGCCTTGGGGAAGACCCGCAGGCATCCTCGGAGGCCCTGGCACCGGCGCTTCTCTGCTGCGGTTGCCGTCGTCTCGATGCCGGCGAGCTGCCGATACACCGGTGCGCGCTCCTCCAGGCCTCCCAGCTGATCAGGCCGGGGAGAATCAACGCCCGCGCCCCTCAAGGAGAAACGCCCCGCGGCCGCCCCATGCCCCTCAAGGAGATCGGCCGGGCTCCCCGAGGGCCCTCGCGTCGCCGTACGTCCGCCTTGGGCGCCGCAGAACTCGATACAGTTCGGCCCCGCGCGGCCCACGAGCAACGCCGCCTGGGCCCCGCGAGGGACACGCGTCCCCCTCGCCTCTCCGGCACGATCCGCCGCCCCTGCCGAAGTCCCCCGCCCACCCCGTCATTTGACCGTCCTTGAGGCCCCCTTGACTCGATCATGAAGTGTCATGAGCCTGGCAACTGTTCGCCGCTGTGGCGGACGATTGCTAGGGGGATTCATGAGACACAGAGCGAGATCGATCCTCGCTGTCGGCGCCCTCCTGATCGCAGGGGCGAGCGTCGCACCGATCGCCCGGGCGCAGGGCGGGAGTTCGGCGAAGTCCGACCCCGCCGAGGTCAAGGTCTTCCGCGCCGACGTCACCCAGAAGCAGATACCCCTGCTCCTGAAGGCCGGACAGGACGCCCACGAACTCGGCGACAACCAGTTCTCCGCGGCCGGCAAGACCGCCGTCGAGGTCTACCTCACCGACCAGCAGGCCCAGAAGCTGGAGAAGCAGGGCGTCGACCTCACCGAGCACACCCTGTCGGCGAAGGCCGAGACGCGGGTCGAGGACGCGGCGCAGGGCGTGTTCCGGCCGTACAGCGGAAGCGGCGGGCTGGAGGAGGAGATCCTCAAGGCCGGGCAGGCCAACCCCGGGCTCACCAAGGTCGAGTCCATCGGCAAGACGATCGACGGCCAGGACATCCTCGCGCTCAAACTGACCAAGAACGCGAAGAAGACCAAGGACGGCTCCAAGCCCTCCGTGCTCTACGTGTCCAACCAGCACGCGCGCGAGTGGATCACTCCGGAGATGACCCGCCGGCTGATGCACTACTACCTGGACAACTACAAGACCGACAAGCGCATCAAGAAGATCGTCGATTCGACCGAGCTGTGGTTCGTGCTGTCGGCCAACCCGGACGGCTACGACTACACCTTCCAGAACTCCGACACCCGCCTGTGGCGCAAGAACCTGCGGGACAACAACGGCGACGGCACCATCTCCACCGGCGACGGTGTCGACCTCAACCGCAACTTCTCCTACAAGTGGGGCTACGACGACGAGGGTTCGTCCCCGAACCCCACCAGCGAGACCTACCGCGGTACGGCGCCCGCCTCCGAGCCCGAGACCCAGGCGCTCGACACCTTCGAGAAGCGGATCGGCTTCAGCTACGGCATCAACTACCACTCGGCCGCCGAACTCCTCCTCTACGGAGTCGGCTGGCAGGTCGCGACCCCGACCCCGGACGACGTGCTCTACAAGGCCCTCGCGGGTACGCCTGACAACCCGGCGATCCCCGGCTACCACTCCCAGGTCTCCTCGGAGCTGTACACGACCAACGGCGAGGCGGACGGCCACGCGTCGAACGTCAACGGCATGTCGATGTTCACCCCCGAGATGTCGACCTGCCAGACCGCGTCGAACATCGACCCGACCGACGCCTGGAACGCGGCCGACTGCCAGTCCGTCTTCAACTACCCGGACGACGAGAAGCTGATCCAGGACGAGTTCGCGAAGAACATCCCCTTCGCGCTCTCCGTCGCCGAGACCGCCGCCCACCCCGACCGGCCCACGTCGTCGGTCGGCCTCAGCGCCGCCGACTTCACCCCGGCCACCTTCTCCACGTCGTACTCGCGCGGCGCCGACCAGGAGGTCTCCGTCGTCGTACGGAAGTCCGTGCGCGACAAGGAGCTCAAGTACCGCGTCAACGGCGGCCGTACGGAGGACATGGCGCTCAAGTCCTGGAAGGGCGGCCAGACCTACGGCGGGGACGACAACCTGTACTTCGACGAATACCGCGCCAAGGTCAAGGACGGCGACCCGGGTGACAAGGTCGAGGTGTGGTTCACCGGTGAGACGAAGGCCGGGAAGCCCACCTCCAGCGCGCACTTCACGTACACGGTGGCCACGCGGCCCGCGGCCGACACCCTTGTCGTCGCCGAGGAGGGTGCTGCCGCCACCCAGGCGCAGACCTACGTCGACGCCCTGAAGGCGAACGGCCGCAAGGCGGTCGTCTGGGACGTCGCCACCCAGGGCGCGCCCGACGCGCTCGGCGTGCTCGACCACTTCAAGACCGTCGTCCACTACTCGGGCACGGCGGGACCGCGCAACGACACCCAGCTCCAACTGCGCGCCTTCCTCAACGAGGGCGGCAAGCTGATCGAGGCCGGCGAGCAGGCCGGCGGATCCGTGGCCCTCGCCGACGGCACCCCCTCGAACGACTTCAGCCAGTACTACCTGGGTGCCTATTCGCGTACGTCCACCCCCGGAGCCACCGGTTTCACCGGCTCCGGCAAGCTCGCCGGCTTCACCGGGCCGCTCAGCGGCGCCCCCGGCAACCCGCTGGACCGGGCCGGCACCTACAGCGTCACCTCCGACTCCCTGTCGCCCACCACGTACCCGCAGTTCGCGAGCGCGGGCGCGGGCCAGTTCGCCGGGACCGTCAACCCGTACGGCCCCTACGCGGGCTCTTACATGGCCGCCGCCGTCCACACCGACGACGCCTACAAGCGCCTCACCCGCACCATCGACCTCACCGGGGTGAGCGCGGCCGACAAGCCCACGCTCCGCAGTGAGCTGCTGTGGGACACCGAGCCCGGCTACGACCACGCCGTCGTCGAGATCCACACCACCGGGGCCGACGACTGGACCACGCTCCCGGAGGTCGGCGGCGCCACCGGCACCGCCGTACCGACGGAGTGCGAGGCGGGCTTCCTGATCGCCGAGCACCCGTGGCTCAAGCACTACCTGACCATCGCCTCCAGCGGCTGCACCGCGACCGGTGCCACCGGCTCGTGGAACAGCTTCACCGGCGCCTCCAACGGCTGGCAGCAGGTCGGCTTCGACCTGAGCGCCTACGCAGGCAAGTCCGTCGAGGTGTCGCTCAGTTACATCACCGACCCGGGCTCCGGCGGCCACGGCGTCCTCGCCGACGACACCTCCCTCGTCGTGGGCGGTACGGCGACACAGGCCGAGGGCTTCGAGACCTCGCTCGGCGCCTGGAGCGTGAGCGGCCCGCCCGCGGGCAGCCCCGCGGTCCTGAACGACTGGACCCGCACGGGAGCCCTCTTCCAGACGTACGGCGCGGTCACCACCGACCGCACCGTGCTGCTCGGCTTCGGCCTGGAACAGGTCACCTCGGCGGCCGACCGTGCTGCCCTTCTTAAGAAGGCGTTGACCGCTCTGACCAGCTGACCCTGTGTGACGATGTCATGAACATCAAGGGCGGTCCGTACCCCTACTGGCGGGTACGGACCGCCCTGCCGTGTATGGGGCATCTCGATGTCACCACGGAGGGCTCAGGGAGGTAGGGTCGTAGGCGGTCGGGGACATCCCATACAACTCGCCGGCACTGAGCCGGCGTACCAACGAGGAGATCGGTTCGTGACGATCCGCGTAGGCATCAACGGCTTTGGCCGCATCGGTCGTAACTACTTCCGCGCGCTGCTGAAGCAGGGTGCTGACATCGAGATCGTGGCTGTCAACGACCTGGGTGACACCGCGACCACCGCTCACCTGCTCAAGTACGACACCATCCTGGGCCGCCTGCAGGCCGAGGTGTCGCACACCGCCGACACGATCACCGTCGACGGGCACACGATCAAGGTGCTGTCCGAGCGCAACCCCGCCGACATCCCGTGGGGCGAGCTGGGCGTCGACATCGTCATCGAGTCGACCGGCATCTTCACGAAGAAGGCCGACGCCGAGAAGCACATCGCCGGCGGCGCCAAGAAGGTCCTCATCTCGGCTCCGGCCAAGGACGAGGACATCACGATCGTGATGGGCGTCAACCAGGACAAGTACGACGCGGCCAACCACCACGTCATCTCGAACGCCTCCTGCACCACCAACTGCGTGGCGCCGATGGCCAAGGTTCTCGACGAGAACTTCGGCATCGTCAAGGGCCTGATGACGACGGTCCACGCGTACACGAACGACCAGCGCATCCTGGACTTCCCGCACTCGGACCTGCGCCGCGCGCGTGCCGCCGCCGAGAACATCATCCCGACCACGACCGGTGCCGCCAAGGCCACCGCCCTGGTCCTCCCGCAGCTCAAGGGCAAGCTGGACGGCATCGCGATGCGCGTCCCGGTCCCGACCGGCTCGGCCACCGACCTGGTCGTGACGCTGCAGCGCGAGGTCACCAAGGACGAGGTCAACGCCGCGTTCAAGAAGGCCTCCGAGGACGGCGACCTCAAGGGCTACCTGACGTACACCGAGGACCCGATCGTCTCCTCGGACATCGTCGGCGACCAGGCCTCCTGCACCTTCGACTCCCTCCTGACCATGGTTCAGGAAGGCAACACGGTGAAGATCCTCGGCTGGTACGACAACGAGTGGGGCTACTCCAACCGCCTCGTCGACCTCACGGTCTTCGTCGGCGGCCAGCTCTAACTCCCAGAGCAGGCAACTCGATGTGAGTCAGGGCTCGGGCAGCGCACGCCGCGCTGTCCGAGCCCTTGCTACGTAGTGTCCGAGCCTTTGGCGTCTGCTACGTAGTGATCGATCAGCCCTCTCGGATCTGAAGAGCCCTCCCTAGGAGTCCCTTTATGAAGACGATCGACGAACTTCTCGCCGAAGGCGTGGACGGCAAGCGGGTCTTCGTCCGCGCCGACCTCAATGTCCCGCTGGCCGACGGCCTCATCACCGACGACGGCCGCATCCGCGCCGTGCTGCCCACGATCAAGGCCCTCGTCGAGGCGGGTGCCAAGGTGATCGTGGCCTCGCACCTGGGCCGCCCCAAGGGCGCCCCGGACCCGGCCTTCTCCCTCCTCCAGCCCGCCGAGCGCCTGGCCGAACTCCTGGGCGCGCCGGTCGCGTTCGCCCAGGACACCGTCGGCCCCGCCGCCCACGACGCGGTGCGCGGCCTCGAACCCGGCCAGGTCGCGGTCATCGAGAACCTGCGCTTCAACGCGGGCGAGACCGCCAAGGACGACGTCGAGCGCGGCGAGTTCGCCGACCAGCTCGCCGCCCTGGCGGATGTCTACGTAGGCGACGGTTTCGGTGCCGTGCACCGCAAGCACGCCTCCGTGTACGACCTCCCGGCCCGTCTGCCGCACTACGCCGGCTACCTCATCGCCACCGAGGTCGGCGTCCTGAAGAAGCTCACCGAGGACGTCAAGCGGCCCTACGTGGTCGCCCTCGGCGGCTCCAAGGTCTCCGACAAGCTCGCCGTCATCGACCAGCTGCTCGACAAGGCCGACCGCATCCTCATCGGCGGCGGCATGGCCTTCACGTTCCTCAAGGCCAAGGGCTACGAGATCGGCGCCTCCCTGGTCCAGGACGACCAGCTGCCCGCCGTCACCGAGTACGTCGAGCGCGCCGAGAAGAACGGCGTCGAACTCGTCGTCCCCGTGGACGTCGTGACCTCGGCCGGGTTCCCGGACCTCAAGACCAAGGCCCCGTCCAACCCCACCACCGTCGCCGCGGACGCCATCCCGGCCGACCAGATGGGCCTCGACATCGGTCCCGAGACCGGTGCCCTGTACGCCTCGAAGCTCGCCGACGCGGCCACCATCTTCTGGAACGGTCCGATGGGCGTCTTCGAGCACCCCGACTACGCCGAGGGCACCAAGGCGGTCGCCCAGGCCCTTCTCGACTCCCCGGCCTTCACGGTCGTCGGCGGTGGCGACTCCGCCGCGGCCGTCCGCATCCTGGGCTTCGACGAGACCGCATTCGGCCACATCTCGACCGGCGGCGGCGCCTCCCTCGAATACCTCGAGGGCAAGACGCTCCCCGGCCTCGCCGCACTGGAGGACTGACCTACATGGCTCCATCTATTTCCTCTGGGCGCACGCCGATCATGGCGGGCAACTGGAAGATGAACCTCAACCACCTCGAGGCCATCGCCCACGTCCAGAAGCTCGCCTTCGCCCTCGCGGACAAGGACTACGAGGCCGTCGAGGTCGCCGTCCTGCCGCCCTTCACCGACCTGCGCTCCGTCCAGACCCTGGTCGACGGCGACAAGCTCAAGATCAAGTACGGTGCCCAGGACATCTCGGCGCACGACTCCGGTGCCTACACCGGCGAGATCTCCGGTGCGATGCTGGCCAAGCTCAAGTGCACGTACGTGGCGATCGGCCACTCCGAGCGCCGTCAGTACCACGCGGAGACCGACGAGATCGTCAACGCGAAGGTCAAGGCCGCCTACAAGCACGGCCTGACCCCGATCCTCTGCGTCGGCGAGGAACTCGACATCCGCGAGGCGGGCAACCACGTCGCCCACACCCTCTCCCAGGTCGAGGGCGGCCTCAAGGACGTCCCGGCCGAGCAGGCCGAGTCCATCGTCATCGCCTACGAGCCCGTCTGGGCCATCGGCACCGGCAAGGTCTGCGGCGCCGGCGACGCCCAGGAGGTCTGCCAGGCCATCCGCGGCAAGCTCGCCGAACTGTACTCGCAGGAGCTGGCCGACCAGGTCCGCATCCAGTACGGCGGCTCCGTCAAGTCCGGCAACGTCGCCGAGATCATGGCGCAGCCCGACGTCGACGGCGCCCTGGTCGGCGGTGCCTCGCTGGACGCGGACGAGTTCGTCAAGATCGCACGCTTCCGCGACCAGTGAGTCCGGCAGTGTGTAGGCGGTAGCGGCGATCCGTCGTACCCTTGCGGGGGCATAGCGGCCACGCGGCGGAGCCGCACATGGATAACGTGCTATGCCCCTGTCGTCCATCTGAATCCGAGGAAGTTGGTCCAGCCGTGGTTTTGGGGTTCTCGATCGCCCTGATCGTCTTCAGCCTGCTGCTGATGCTGCTGGTGCTGATGCACAAGGGGAAGGGCGGCGGTCTCTCCGACATGTTCGGTGGCGGCATGGCGTCGTCCGTCGGCGGCTCTTCGGTCGCCGAGCGCAACCTGGACCGCATCACCGTGGTGCTCGGTGTGCTCTGGTTCGCCTGCATCGTCGTGCTCGGCCTGCTGATGAAGACGGGCTGACCGCACGTTCCTTCGCACATTCCGTACGTAAGGCCCCATGTTCGGTACGCGCAGCTGAGCGCGGCCTATCATGGGGCTTGCGTCTAGGTGTAGGGGCTGTAACTCCAACCACTGGACGCGCGTTGGGCCTTACGTAGACTGAGGCGCTCGCAACGGAGCGAAAACGCCGACTCGCTTCGCGGCACCATCACGCAGGGAGTTACGACCGTGGCAAGTGGCAACGCGATCCGAGGAAGCCGGGTCGGGGCGGGGCCGATGGGCGAGGCCGAGCGCGGCGAGTCCGCGCCCCGGCTGCGCATCGTCTTCTGGTGCTCCAACGGACACGAGACACAGCCCAGCTTCGCCAGCGACGCGCAGGTTCCCGAAACCTGGGACTGCCCCCGCTGTGGCTTCCCGGCCGGACAGGACCGGGACAATCCGCCGGCCCCGCCGCGCACCGAGCCCTACAAGACGCACCTCGCGTATGTACGGGAGCGGCGCAGCGACGCGGACGGCGAGGCGATCCTCGCCGAGGCGCTCGCCAAACTGCGGGGAGAAATCTAGGAGTTGAACCGGCCGGACGCCCACAGGGTGTCTGGCCGGAGCTGTTTCACAGGCCGGTGGCCGACCCGCCTCCGGACCGATTGTCAGTGGTGCCCTCTACGGTTTGTGAAGTGACGAATCGTGAGGGGGAGCAGTGACGACGGTCGAGGTGACGGGTACTCATGTACCCGCGTGGCGTGGGGGGTTCGGGCGGCTGTGGAGTGCCGCCGTGATCTCCCGGTTCGGGGACGCGCTGCGTACGGCCGCGCTGCCGCTGCTCGCCGTGCGGCTCACCGACGATCCGCTCGTCATCGCCTCCGTCACCGCCTGCGGATACCTCCCCTGGCTGCTCTTCGGACTCCTCGGCGGCGCCATCGCGGACCGGGTCGACCAGCGCCGCGCGATGTGGGCCGTGGATCTGGTACGAGGCCTGCTCGTCGCGTCCTTCGCGCTCGCCGTCGGACTCGGCCACGCCTCGATCCCGCTGCTGCTCGCCCTCGCCTTCTGTCTGACCACGCTCCAGACCCTCTTCGACAACGCGTCCACGGCTCTGCTGCCGTCCCTGGTGGACCGCGAGGCGCTGGGCAGCGCCAACGCCCGGCTGATGACCGGGCAGCAGCTCGCGGGCGGTCTGCTGGCCGGTCCGCTCGTGCCGCTGCTGCTGACGGCCGGGGCCTTCATGCCGTTCGCGGCCGACGCGAGCACCTATCTCCTGGCCGCCGCCCTCGTGGCCTCCCTGCGCACCCGCCCGCCGGAGCGGGAGCCGCGCCCGGCCGGCAGCACCCTCAGGACGGAGATAGCGGAAGGCTTGCGCGCCCTGTGGGGCGACCGGGCCCTGCGCGCGGTCTGCGTGGCCACGCTGCTGTGCAACATCGGCATGGGCGCCCTGATCGCGACGCTGGTCCTGCACGTGACGCGCTGGCTGGACGCGGGCAACGCCGGATACGCGGCCGCGATGACGGCGTACGCCATGGGCAGCTTCTCCGGGGGCTTCCTCGCCCAGCGGATCGCGCGCCGCACCGGGCGGGTCCGGGCGCTGCTGCTGGCCGGGAGCGTCCAGACGGCGTCGCTGCTGCTCATGGGGACCGTCCGCCACCTGGCCGCCCTGGTCGCGGGCATGCTGCTGCTCGGCGCGATGAACATGGTGTGGAACGTCAACCAGGTCACCCTGATGCAGCAGCGCAGCCCCGCCGCCATGGTCGGCCGTATCGCCTCCGCGTTCCGCACGTCCTCGACGTCGGGAGCCCCGCTCGGCGCCCTGCTCGGCGGAGTCGTGGCGGGGACCTACGGACTGAACGGCCCGGCACTGCTCGCGGCAGCCCTGTTCGGGCTGGCCGTCGCCTCGTTGATACCCGGAGTCAAGCCGGACGTACCTGTTGTTGCCCCGAAGGACGACGGGACGACCGCTCGCGCCACGGGCTGATCAATTAGGTTGGAACCGGCCCCCAGGTCGGTAAGAAAGAAGGCTGAAGTCGCAATGAACGCAGACGGCCGTACCAGGCTCAACCAGACGCCCGAGTGGACCGCCTTGGCCAAGCACCGCGAGGAGCTCGGCGAGGTGCGGCTGCGGGAGCTGTTCGCCGCCGATCCCGGTCGAGGCACCGGCTACACGCTCCGGGTCGGTGACCTGCACCTCGACTACTCGAAGCATCTCGTCACCGACGAGACCCTGCGGCTGCTGCACGCGCTGGCCGCCGCCACGGACGTGTTCGGCCTCCGGGACGCGATGTTCCGCGGCGAGAAGATCAACGTCACCGAGGACCGCGCGGTCCTGCACACCGCGCTGCGCGCCCCGCGTGACGCGGTGATCGAGGTCGACGGCGAGAACGTGGTGCCGCAGGTGCACGCCGTGCTCGACAAGATGGCCGGCTTCGCGGACCGCGTCCGCTCCGGCGAGTGGACCGGGCACACCGGCAAGCGCATCAAGAACATCGTCAACATCGGTATCGGCGGCTCGGACCTCGGCCCGGCGATGGCGTACGAGGTGCTGCGCAGCTTCACGGACCGCGATCTGACGGTCCGGTTCGTGTCGAACGTGGACGGCGCCGACCTGCACGAGGCGACCCGTGACCTCGACCCGGCGGAGACGCTGTTCATCATCGCGTCGAAGACGTTCACCACGATCGAGACGATCACCAACGCGACCTCGGCCCGCGACTGGCTGCTCACCGAGCTGAAGGCCGGTCAGGACGCCGTCGCCAAGCACTTCGTGGCGCTGTCGACGAACGCCGGGAAGGTCAGCGAGTTCGGCATCGACACGGCCAACATGTTCGAGTTCTGGGACTGGGTCGGCGGACGGTACTCGTACGACTCGGCGATCGGGCTGTCGCTGATGATCGCCATCGGCCCGGACCGGTTCCGCGAGATGCTCGACGGTTTCCACCTCGTCGACGAGCACTTCCGCACCGCGCCCGCCGAGTCCAACGTGCCTTTGCTGCTCGGTCTGTTGGGCGTCTGGTACGGCAACTTCCACGACGCCCAGTCGCACGCCGTGCTGCCGTACAGCCACTACCTCTCCAAGTTCACCGCGTATCTGCAGCAGTTGGACATGGAGTCGAACGGCAAGTACGTGGGCCGGGACGGCCAGGAGGTCGACTGGCAGACCGGGCCGGTGGTGTGGGGTACGCCCGGGACCAATGGCCAGCACGCTTACTACCAACTCATCCACCAGGGCACGAAGTTGATCCCGGCGGACTTCATCGGCTTCGCCGAGCCGGTGGCCGAGCTGAGCGACGGGCTCAAGGCGCAGCACGACCTGCTGATGGCCAACTTCTTCGCCCAGACACAGGCGTTGGCCTTCGGCAAGACGCCGGACGAGGTGCGGGCGGAGGGCGTGCCCGAGGAACTGGTGCCGCACAAGACGTTCAAGGGCAACCACCCCACGACCACGATCCTGGCCCGCGAGCTGACCCCGTCGGTCCTCGGCCAGCTCATCGCGCTCTACGAGCACAAGGTGTTCGTTCAGGGCGCGGTCTGGAACATCGACTCTTTCGACCAGTGGGGCGTGGAGTTGGGCAAGGTCCTCGCCAAGCGCGTCGAACCCGCCCTGAGCGAGGGCGCGGACGTGCCCGGCCTGGACGCGTCGACGACGGCCCTGGTCGCCAAGTACCGCGAGCTGCGCGGGCGTTGAGACACGGAAGAGCCCGTACGACCGAGGTCGTACGGGCTCTTCAGCAGGTTGCCGGTGTCAGGCGGAAGCCGGCGGATACAGCGCGCGCGGCAGCTGGGAGGCCGCCGCCGCGTCCAGCAGCCACAGGGTGCGGGCGCGGCCCTGCGCGCCGGCCGCCGGTGCCTGGATCTCGCCCGCGCCGGACAGGGCGATGGCCGCGGCCTCCGCCTTGTCCTCGCCGGCCGCGAGCAGCCACACCTCGCGGGCCGAGCGGATCGCCGGCAGGGTCAACGTGACCCGGGTCGGCGGCGGCTTGGGAGCGCCGTGGACGCCGACGACCGTGCGCTCGGTCTCCCGTACGGCGGGCAACTCCGGGAAGAGCGACGCCACATGGGTGTCCGGGCCGACGCCCAGCATGAGGACGTCGAAGGTCGGGACCGAACCGTGGTTCTCGGGACCGGCGGACCGGGCGAGTTCCTCGGCGTAGCCTGCCGCCGCCGCTTCCACGTCGTTGCCGTAGAGGCCGTCGGACGCGGGCATGGCGTGCACGCGCTTCGGGTCCAGCGGCACCGCGTCGAGCAGCGCTTCACGGGCCTGGGTGACATTGCGCTCCGGGTCGCCCTCGGGGAGGAACCGCTCGTCGCCCCACCACAGGTCCAGCCGGCCCCAGTCGACGGCGTCCCGGGCGGGCTGTTCCGCCAGAGCCGCCAGCAGACCGTTGCCGTTGCGACCGCCGGTGAGCACGATCGAGGCGTAGCCGCGCGAGGCCTGCGCGTCCACGATCTTCGTGATCAGGCGGGCCGCGGCGGCCTGGGCCATCAGTTCCTTGTCGCGGTGGACGACGAGTTGGGGAGTGTTCACTGCGGATCAGCCTTCTTCACCGGGGGCATCTTCGCCGGGGTGGGCCGGTCGGAGTTCCCGCTCTCCGAGGAGGTCGGCTGCACGCCGGTCGCCGCCGGCTCCGTCACCGCGCGCACCGGCAGCGTCGGCACCGGCTGAGCAGCCGCTTCCGCCCGCTCCGCTGCCGACTGGATGCCGCCCAGCCGGTCCACGCCGAACCGCAGCGCGGACGCGTAGGTGTCGTCGGGGTCGAGCCTGCGCAGCTCCTCCGCGAGGAGTTCGGAGGTCTCGCGCCGCTTGAGCGCCACCGCGCGGTCCGGCTGGCCGGGCAGGGCCAGGGTGGCCATCGCCCCGTCCGACCGGTGCAGCGTGATGGGCCCACCGGTCGTCTCCAGGCGCACCTGGGTCAGACCGGGACCCGCGGAGACCGCCCGCCGTACGTGCACGTGGAGGCGGTCGGCGAGCCACATCGCGAGCAGTTCGACGCTCGGGTTGGACTCCTCGCCCGCCACCTCGACGGAGACGATCTCGCAGTCGACCTGGTCGAGCGCGGCGGCCAGCATCGAACGCCACGGGGTGATCCGGGCCCAGGCCAGGTCGGTGTCGCCCGGTTCGTAGCTTTCGGCGCGGGACCGCAGCTCGTCGACGGGCTTCTCCGCCGCGTAGCTGTCGGTGACCCGGCGCTGGCTCAGGGCGCCCAGCGGGTCGTTCGCCGGGTCGCGCGGCGCGTCCACCGACCACCAGACCACCACCGGCGCGTCCGGCAGCAGCAGCGGCAGCACCACGGACTGGGCGTGGTCGGAGACCTCGCCGTAGAGCCGCAGGACGACCGTCTCGCCGCTGCCCGCGTCCGTGCCCACCCGGACCTCGGCGTCGAGGCGGGACTGGGTGCGGTCCCGGGGTGAGCGCGAGACGCGCTTGATGACCACGAGCGTGCGCGAGGGGTGCTCGCGCGACGCGTCGTTGGCGGCCTTCAGGGCGTCGTAGGCGTTCTCCTCGTCCGTGACGACGACGAGGGTGAGCACCATGCCGACGGCCGGGGTGCCGATGGCGCGGCGGGCTTTCACCAGCCCCTTGTTGATCTTGCTGGCAGTGGTGTCGGTGAGGTCTATTTTCATGGCCGACGCCAGCTCCGTCCCTCTCGTGCGAGCATTTCGTCCGCCTCGACCGGACCCCACGTCCCGGACTGGTACTGCGCGGGCTTGCCGTGCTTGTCCCAGTACTGCTCGATCGGGTCGAGGATCTTCCAGGACAGCTCGACCTCCTCGGTGCGCGGGAAGAGGTTCGAGTCGCCGAGCAGGACGTCCAGGATCAGCCGCTCGTACGCCTCCGGGCTCGACTCCGTGAACGACTCGCCGTAGGCGAAGTCCATGGACACGTCCCGGATCTCCATCGAGGTGCCGGGCACCTTGGAGCCGAAGCGGACCGTGACGCCCTCGTCGGGCTGGACGCGGAAGACGATCGCGTTCTGGCCCAGCTCCTCCGTCGCCGTCTGGTCGAAGGGGGAGTGCGGGGCGCGCTGGAAGACCACCGCGATCTCGGTGACGCGCCGGCCCAGGCGCTTGCCGGTGCGCAGGTAGAAGGGGACGCCCGCCCAGCGGCGGTTGTCGACCTCGACCTTGATGGCGGCGTAGGTGTCGGTCTTCGACTGGGGGTCGATACCGTCTTCCTGGAGGTAGCCGACGGCCTTCTCGCCGCCCTGCCAGCCCTCCGCGTACTGCCCGCGGACCGTGTTCTTGCCCAGGTCCTTCGGCAGCCGTACCGCGCCGAGCACCTTCTCCTTCTCGGCGGCCAGCGCGTCGGCGGAGAAGGAGGAGGGCTCCTCCATCGCGGTCAGCGCCATCAGCTGGAGCAGGTGGTTCTGGATGACGTCACGGGCGGCGCCGATGCCGTCGTAGTAACCGGCCCGGCCGCCGATGCCGATGTCCTCGGCCATGGTGATCTGCACGTGGTCCACGAAGGACCGGTTCCAGATCGGCTCGAACATCGTGTTGGCGAAGCGGAGCGCCAGGATGTTCTGGACGGTCTCCTTGCCGAGGTAGTGGTCGATGCGGAAGACCTGGTCCGCGGCGAAGACCTCGTGCACGACCTTGTTGAGGTCCTCGGCCGACTTGAGGTCGTGGCCGAAGGGCTTCTCGATGACCGCGCGGCGCCAGGAACCCTTCTCCTGGTCGGCGAGACCGTGCTTCTTCAGCTGCTGGATGACGACCGGGAAGGAGCGCGGCGGCACCGACAGATAGAAGGCGAAGTTGCCGCCCGTGCCCTGCGCCTTGTCCAGCTCGTCGATCGTGTCGCGCAGCCGCTCGAACGCGTCGTCGTCGTCGAAGGTGCCCTGGACGAAGCGCATCCCTTGGACGAGCTGCTGCCAGACCTCCTCACGGAACGGCGTACGGGAGTGCTCCTTGACCGCGTCGTGGACCTCCTGTGCGAAGTCCTCGTGGGCCCACTCGCGCCGGGCGAAGCCGACGAGCGAGAAACCCGGCGGCAGCAGACCACGGTTGGCGAGGTCGTACACGGCGGGCATCAGCTTTTTGCGTGACAAATCGCCTGTGACGCCGAAGATGACCAGGCCCGACGGCCCCGCGATACGCGGGAGCCGTCGGTCGGCGGGGTCACGAAGCGGATTCGCTCCGGAACCGGAATGAGGAGCCAAGGTCTCAGCCCTCCGAAGGGGCGAGGCGCGCAAGCTCCGCCTCGGTCGACTTGAGCAGGTCGGTCCAGGCCGCCTCGAACTTCTCGACGCCCTCGTCCTCCAGCAGCTGCACGACCTCGTCGTAAGAGATGCCGAGCGCCTCGACCGCGGCGATCTCGGCGCGGGACTGCTCGTACGTGCCGGAGATGGTGTTGCCGGTGATCTGGCCGTGGTCGTCGGTGGCCTCAAGGGTGGCCTCCGGCATGGTGTTCACCGTGTTCGGCGCCACCAGGTCGTCCACGTACAGCGTGTCCTTGTACGCCTTGTCCTTGACGCCGGTCGAGGCCCACAGCGGACGCTGCTTGTTGGCCTGCGCCTTGTCCAGGGCGGCCCAGCGCGGCGTGGCGAAGACCTCTTCGTACGCCTCGTAGGCGAGCCGCGCGTTGGCGAGACCGGCCTTGCCGCGGGCGGCCTTGGCCTCGTCGGTGCCCAGCGCGTCGATCCGCTTGTCGATCTCGGTGTCCACGCGGGACACGAAGAAGGACGCCACGGAGTGGATCTTCGAGAGGTCCAGGCCGCGCTCCCTGGCCTTCTCCAGGCCGGCGATGAAGGCGTCCATGACCTCGCGGTAGCGCGCCAGCGAGAAGATCAGCGTGACGTTGACGCTGATGCCGAGGCCGATGACCTCGGTGATCGCCGGCAGACCCGCCCGGGTGGCCGGGATCTTGATCAGGGTGTTCGGGCGGTCCACCAGCCACGCGAGCTGCTTGGCCTCGGCGATGGTCGCCGCCGTGTTGTGCGCCAGGCGCGGGTCGACCTCGATGGAGACCCGGCCGTCCTGGCCGCCGCTCGTGTCGTAGACCGGACGCAGGATGTCGGCGGCGTCGCGGACGTCCGCCGTCGTGATCATGCGGAGGGCTTCCTCGACGGTCACCTTGCGGGCGGCGAGGTCGGTGAGCTGCTGCTCGTAACCGTCGCCCGACGAGATGGCCTTCTGGAAGATCGACGGGTTGGTGGTGACGCCCACGACGTGCTGCTGGTCGATCAGTTCGGCGAGGTTGCCGGACGTGATCCGCTTGCGCGACAGGTCGTCCAGCCAGATCGCGACGCCTTCTTCAGAGAGGCGCTTGAGTGCGTCTGTCATGGAAAATGCATCTCCTACGTGTCGTTTGTCAGCGTCAGCTCTGGGCGGCGGCGATGGATTCCCGGGCCTTGGCGGCCACGTTCTCGGCAGTGAAGCCGAACTCCTGGAAGAGCACCTTGCCGTCGGCGGAAGCCCCGAAGTGCTCCAGGGAAACGATGCGACCGGCGTCCCCGACGAACCGGTACCAGGTCAGACCGATCCCGGCCTCGACCGCGACCCGCGCCTTGACGGACGGCGGCAGCACGCTCTCCCGGTACCCCTGGTCCTGCGCGTCGAACCACTCCACACAGGGCATGGACACGACCCGCGTCGGAACCCCGGAGGCCTCCAGCTGCTCGCGCGCCTCGACGGCCACGTGCACCTCGGAACCGGTACCGATGAGGATCACCTCGGGCGTACCCGTCGACGCCTCGAACAGGACGTAACCGCCCTTGGCGGTGTCCTCGTTGGCGTCGTACGTCGGCACACCCTGCCGCGTCAGCGCGAAACCGTGCGGAGCGCCCTCGCCGTAGACCTTCGTGTAGCGGCGCAGGACCTCGCGCCAGGCGATGGCCGTCTCGTTGGCGTCGGCCGGGCGGACCACGTTCAGGCCCGGGATCGCGCGCAGCGAGGCGAGGTGCTCGACCGGCTGGTGGGTCGGGCCGTCCTCGCCGAGACCGACGGAGTCGTGCGTCCACACGTACGTCACCGGCAGGTGCATCAGCGCCGAGAGGCGTACGGCGTTGCGCATGTAGTCGGAGAAGACGAGGAACGTACCGCCGTAGGCACGCGTGTTGCCGTGCAGCGTGATGCCGTTCAGCTCCGCGCCCATGGAGTGCTCGCGGATGCCGAAGTGGATCGTGCGGCCGTACGGGTTCGCCTCCGGCAGCGGGTTGTCCGCGGGGAGGAACGACGAGGTCTTGTCGATCGTCGTGTTGTTCGAGCCCGCGAGGTCGGCCGAGCCGCCCCACAGCTCCGGGATGACCGCGCCGAGCGCCTGGAGCACCTTGCCGGACGCGGCACGGGTGGCGACGGACTTGCCCGTCTCGAAGGCGGGAAGCTGCTCTTCCCAGCCGGCCGGCAGCTCGCCCGCGCGGATGCGGTCGTACTCGGCCGCCCGCTCCGGGTTGTCGGTGCGCCACTCCTGGTACGACGGGTCCCACGCGGCCTTCGCCTCGCGGCCCCGCTCCAGCGCCTGGCGGGTGTGCTTGAGGACGTCGTCGGAGACGTCGAAGGACTTCTCCGGGTCGAAGCCGAGGACACGCTTGGTGGCGGCGACCTCGTCGGCGCCGAGCGCCGAGCCGTGCGCGGCCTCGGTGTTCTGCGCGTGCGGCGCGGGCCAGGCGATGATCGAGCGCATCGCGATGAACGACGGCTTGTTCGTCACCTTCTTCGCGGCCTCGATGGCGTTGTAGATGGCGTGCGGGTCCAGGTCGCCGTCCGGCTTCGGGGCGACGCGCTGGACGTGCCAGCCGTAGGCCTCGTAGCGCTTGACGGTGTCCTCGGAGACCGCGGTCTCGGTGTCGCCCTCAATGGAGATGTGGTTGTCGTCCCACAGGAGGATGAGGTTGCCGAGCTCCTGGTGGCCCGCCATGGAGGACGCCTCCGCGGAGATGCCCTCCTGGAGGCAGCCGTCACCGGCGATCGCGAAGATGAAGTGGTCGAACGGGGACTCGCCCTGCGGGGCGTCCGGGTCGAACAGACCGCGCTCGTAGCGGGCGGCCATGGCCATGCCCACGGCGTTGGCGACACCCTGGCCCAGCGGGCCGGTCGTCGTCTCGACACCGGTGGTGTGCCCGTACTCGGGGTGACCCGGAGTCTTCGAGCCCCACGTACGGAACGCTTCGAGGTCGGCCAGCTCCAGGCCGAAACCGGCCAGGTAGAGCTGCGTGTAGAGGGTCAGGGACGAGTGGCCGGCGGACAGCACGAACCGGTCGCGTCCGACCCAGTCGGCGTCGGCGGGGTCGTGGCGCATCACCTTCTGGAAGAGGGTGTACGCGGCCGGGGCCAGGCTCATCGCCGTACCGGGATGGCCGTTACCGACCTTCTGTACGGCATCGGCGGCCAGGACGCGGGCGGTGTCCACCGCCCGCTGGTCCAACTCGGTCCACTCGAGGTCTGTGGTGGTCGGCTTGGTGCTCACCCTGGGTCAGGGCTCCTCTCCACATGTCACGCATGTCGAATGCCGGTGCACGCGGCGCCCACCGGCCGTTGTCGAGCCTACCCCCGTAAGAACGTGCATTTTTTCGAGTCATTCCAGACTGCCGGGACTCTCGCGGATCCGCCTCCCGACTGGTCCGTTACTGGTCCGTTTCGCATTCGGCAACTGAATACGGAGGTGCTCGTTCGAGTGCTCAACAGAGTGCCGATCAGCTCTTCCGGGGGTGCCCCCCAACACGACCCCACCCCCGCGAATGTCCGGGTCTGGGCAACGTCTACAGTGGCGTGGTACGCGCGAGCCGTTACGGGGAGTTCACACCCGAAGGCTTGCTGGGATGTCTCTGTCAGGGGTGTGCGTGACGGCCGTTGAATCCCGTCCAGCGGGGATTGTCGGGGCGAGCCAGAGCCCGAGCCGGCGGCCGATCGGGGCCCGGATCATGGCGTTCGTGGCGCTGACGAAGCCGCGGATCATCGAGCTGCTGCTGATCACCACCGTTCCGGTGATGTTCCTGGCCCAGCAGGGTGTGCCGGACCTCAAGCTGGTCCTCCTCACCTGTGTCGGCGGCTACCTGTCCGCCGGTGGCGCCAACGCGCTCAACATGTACATCGACCGCGACATCGACGCGCTCATGGACCGCACCTCGCAGCGCCCCCTGGTCACCGGCATGGTCAGCCCCCGTGAGTGCCTCGCCTTCGGCATCTCGCTCGGCGTGATCTCGACCCTGATGTTCGGCCTGACCGTCAACTGGCTGTCGGCCTGGCTCGCGCTCGGCGCACTCCTCTTCTACGTCGTCGTCTACACGATGATCCTCAAACGCCGTACCTCGCAGAACATCGTGTGGGGCGGCATCGCCGGCTGCCTCCCGGTGCTCATCGGCTGGTCGGCCGTCACGGACTCCATGTCGTGGGCGCCGATCATCCTCTTCGGGGTGATGTTCCTCTGGACGCCGCCGCACTACTGGCCGCTGTCCATGAAGGTCCGCGACGACTACGCGCGCGTGGGCGTTCCGATGCTCCCGGTCGTCGCCTCGAACAAGGTCGTCGCCCGCCAGATCGTCATCTACAGCTGGGCGATGGTAGGCATCTCGCTCCTCCTCCCCCTCCTCGGCTACACGGGCTGGTTCTACACGACGGTCGCGCTCCTGGCCGGCGGCTTCTGGCTCTGGGAGGCCCACGGTCTCCAGAACCGCGCCAAGGCCGAGGTGACCGGCGGCAAGCTCAAGGAGATGCGGCTGTTCCACTGGTCGATCACCTATGTGTCGATCCTGTTCGTGTCGATCGCGGTGGACCCCTTCCTCAGGTAGGAGCCCTGCTGAGGCGGGAGTCACTCACCCCGCCCGTCGCCGTTCGACCTACCCGTCGGTAGCATCCTGGCCATGGCAGACACGCAGCAGGTTGACGCGAAGGCCGAGCGCCAGGTGGCCCGCCTCGCCCAGCAGATCGGCACCTTCTCCAAGGCACACGGCGGGGCCGAGGCCCAGGTCGCGTACATCGGCGAACGCGGCGCCCGCATCGTCCTCGTCGGCGAGGACGGCGGCTGGGGCGACCTGGTGGCCCCGACCTACGAGATCGCCCAGCAGGCCGTCGAGAAGTCCGGGATCACCGCCCACGAGACCTTCGACGGCGAGTTCGCGGCAAAGGTGAAGACGGGCCCCTACGAGTGGACCCGCATGGCGGGAATCCAGGTGGGCGGCCCGAGCAACGGCTGAACAGGCGCCCCCAGGCTTGGCTCCCCCTCACACGGGGTGCGTACGAGCAACACCTGACACCCCGTTCACCCGTTAGGCCCCGTACAAGCGACGCAGTCACTGCCACGGGGAGTCCGGATGATCGAAACGCCGTCCCTCGTGGACCAGTACTGCCACGGCGTACTGAGAACGGAGCTGGGCCTCGGCACCTTCGAGGCCCAACTGGCCCGCACCGAGGGCCCACCCGCAGCCGGCACCACCCTCTTCGACACCCAGACCGGCTTTGCCGTACGACGCTGGTGCCCACCCCTCCTCGGCCTGGAGCCGCACTGCCCGCCCGCCCGCTATCTCGCCCGGCGCCGTGAACTGGGCGTACTGGAAGCGGGCCGCAGGCTGCTGCGCGGCAGTGGCATCACGACGTATCTGATCGACACGGGTCTGCCCGGTGACCTCACGGGCCCCGCCGAGATGGCGACGGCGGGTCAGGCGGACGCACGGGAGATCGTCCGCCTGGAACTCCTCGCCGAACAGGTCGCCGACACCTCCGGCACCGTCGAGTCCTTCCTCGCCAACCTCGCCGAGTCGGTGCACGGCGCAGCGGGCAGCGCGGTCGCCTTCACCTCCGTGGCGGGCGTACGGCACGGTCTCGCGCTCGCGCCCGAACCGCCAGGCCCCGGCGAGGTACGGGGCGCGGCGGGCCGCTGGCTGGCCGGGCGCCGCGTCGGCGGGACGCTCAGCGACCCGGTGCTGCTACGGCACCTGCTGTGGATCGCCGTAGCATCCGGGCTGCCCCTCCAACTGCACGCCGGATTAGGCGAACCGGGCGTCCGCATCGACCGCACCGACCCCGTCCTGCTCACCGACTTCGTGCGAGCGACGGCCGGGCTCGGCACGGACCTGGTGCTGCTGCACAGCTACCCGTACCACCGCCACGCGGCCCATCTCGCGGGTGTCTTCCCGCACGTCTACGCCGACTCCGGCGCCGCCCTCGTCCGCACCGGCGCCCGCGCCGCGACCGTGCTCGCCGAGATCCTGGAGCTGGCGCCCTTCGGCAAGATCCTCTTCTCCAGCGGGGCCCACGGACTGCCCGAACTGCACGTCGTGGGCGCCCGGTTGTTCCGCGAGGCGCTCGGGCGGGTGCTCGGCAACTGGGTCGCCGAAGGGGCCTGGTCGCTCGCGGACGCGCAACGTGTCGCGGGACTGATCGCTGTCGGCAACGCAAAGAGGGTGTACGGGCTGGAGTGAGCTGTACAGACTGGGCCCATGCCGACCGACGCGTTGCTCACCCGCTTCCTGAACGAACTGGCCCCGCTGGAACCCGTTGCCGTGTGGGCCCACGGTTCGCTCGCCGGGGGCGACTACCAGGAGGGCCGCAGCGACCTGGACCTGATAGCCATCCTGGACCATCCCCTCAAGCCGAGCACCGCCCGTCAACTCGTCGCCCTGCACCGAGGGCTGCGCACCGACCCCCTCGCCGTCCGCCTGCACTGCAGCTACCTCGCGCCCGGCACCCAGGACGCCCCGAACCAGCGCCACCTCACCTGGGCCCACGACCACGTCACCCGCCGGCCCGTCACCCCCGTCACCCGGCGTGAACTGCACGACTTCGGGCGGGTGTTGCAGGGCGGATCGCCGAAGGACCTGCTGCCGGAGGTGACGGACCAGGAGCTGGCCGAGTTCGTCGTACGGGACCAGCGGGACTACTGGCGACCGGCCGTGGACAAGCCGCAGCTCTGGCTCGAGAACGGCTGGGTCGACGTCGGCCTGACCACCTTCGCCCGCGCGACGGTCACCAGACGGGACGGCCGCCTGATCACCAAGCGCGAGGCCCTCGACCTGCTGCCCGCGCTCGGCGCTCCGGTGGAGGTCGTAGCGGACGTCGTACGGCGGCGTTACGACGATACGGTCCCGTCCGCCGCCTCCGTAGAGGGCGATTGGCTCCACCGCAGGGCGGAGCTGACCCGGGCCTATCTGGGCCCGGCGATCGACGAGTTCGTGACCCGCTACGGGTGAGCCGTTTATTACGGGTGATGCTTCACGCGCGCGTGGGCAGTGACTGTTCCACCGACGGGCCCGGCAGGTCGGCCACGACCTCCGGCCGCTCGCGCAGTGACAGCAGCACCCGCAGGACCCCGATCCACACCAGGCAGGAGCCGAACATGTGGAGGGCGACCAGGGCCTCGGGGAGGTTCGTGAAGTACTGGACGTAACCGATGACGCCCTGGGAGAGCAGGATCAGGAACAGGTCCCGGGTGCGGTCCAGCGGGCCCTTGGGGGCGTCGACCGCCTTGAGGACGAACCACAGGGCGAACGTCAGCGTGACCACGATCCAGGCGAGCACCGCGTGCAGCTTGGCGACCGTCTCCCAGTCGATCGGGATGCGGTCGACCTCCTTGGAGTCACCCGCGTGCGGGCCCGCGCCGGTGACCACCGTGCCGACCGCGATCAGCAGCACGGAGGCGGTGACCAGGAACCACACCAGCTGCTGCACGGCCTTGCCGACCAGCGGCTTGGCCTCGCCGTCGCCCTCCCGGCTGCGCTGCCACATCAGCGTGGCGACCGCGATCAGCGCCGAGGAGAGCAGGAAGTGGGCCGCGACCGTGTACGGGTTGAGGCCGACGAGGACCACGATCCCGCCGAGGATCGCGTTGCTCATCACGATCCAGAACTGCGCCCAGCCCAGCCGGGTGAGGGTACGGCGGTACGGCTTCTCCGAGCGCGCCGCGATGATCGCCCAGCCGACGGCCGCGCACAGCACGTACGTCAGCATCCGGTTGCCGAACTCGATGGCACCGTGGAAGCCCATCGCGCTGGTCGTGGTGAGCGAGTCGTCCGTGCACTTGGGCCAGGTCGGGCAGCCGAGCCCGGATCCGGTCAGCCGCACGGCACCGCCGGTGACCACGATGACCACCGACATGACGAGCGCGGCGAGAGCCGCCCGCTGAACGGTCCGGGGATCCGGGGTCCAGCGTGCGGCGATGAAGGCGAGGGGGTTGCGCGCGGCGGCTACGACGTCGGCGGGGGTCACTTTGGGCACGGGGACCATCGTAGGGCGCCGCTTGTGCACGCTTTCACGAGGGTCCGGAGTACGGCACTCACTCCCAGCGGAAGAAGCGCCCGGCCGCCGCCAGCCCGACGACCGCCCACGCGCCCAGGATCCCCAGGTCGCCCCAGGGCATCCCGGCCCCGTGCTGGAGCACGTCCCGCAGGCCGTCCGAGAGGGCCGAGATCGGCAGCAGGCCGAGCACGTCCTGGACGCCCGACGGGTACTTGTCCATCGGCACGATCACCCCGCCACCGACCAGCAGCAGCAGGAACACCAGGTTCGCGGCGGCCAGCGTGGCCTCCGCCTTCAAGGTGCCCGCCATCAGCAGGCCGAGGCCCGAGAAGGCCGCCGTGCCGAGGATCAGGAGGAGGAGCACCGCGAGGGGGTTGCCGTGCGGGGACCAGCCCAGGGCGAAGGCGATCGCCGTCAGCAGGATGATCTGGAGGATCTCCGTGACGAGCACCGACGCCGTCTTCGCGGTCATCAGGCCCCAGCGGGGCAGCGGGGAGGACGCGAGGCGCTTCAGGACGCCGTAGCGGCGCTCGAAGCCCGTCGCGATGGCCTGGCCGGTGAACGCCGTCGACATGACGGCGAGGGCGAGGATGCCGGGGGTGAGGAAGTCGACGGACTTGCCCTTGCCGGTGTCGACGATGTCCACCGAGCTGAACAGGACCAGCAGGAGGGTCGGGATGACCACCGTGAGGAGGAGCTGCTCGCCGTTCCGTAGGAGCATCTTCGTTTCGAGGGCCGCCTGGGCCGCGATCATGCGGGGGAGCGGGGCCGCCCCGGGCTGCGGGGTGTACGTCCCCGGAACAGTCGTCGTCATGAGCGCAGCTCCTTGCCGGTGAGTTCCAGGAACACGTCCTCCAGGGTGTGCCGTTCGACCGAGATCTTCTCCGGCATCACCCCGTGCTGCGCACACCAGGACGTGACCGTGGCGAGCAGTTGCGGGTCGACCTTGCCGCCGACGCGGTAGGAGCCCGGGGTCAGTTCGGCGGCCGTGGAGTCGGCCGGTAGGGCCTTCAGGAGGGAGCCGACGTCGAGGCCGGGACGGCCGGTGAAGCGGAGGGTGTTCTCGGCGCCGCCCCGGCACAGGTCCTCGGGGGAGCCGTGGGCGATGACCTTGCCTGCGTCGATGATGGCGACGTCGTCGGCGAGTTGCTCGGCCTCGTCCATGTGGTGGGTCGTGAGGATGACCGAGACGCCGTCCGCGCGGAGGTCGCGGACCAGGTCCCAGGTCGCGCGGCGGGCCTGCGGGTCGAGGCCGGCCGTCGGCTCGTCCAGGAAGACCAGTTCGGGGCGGCCCACTATCGCCATCGCCAGGGCCAGGCGCTGCTGCTGGCCGCCGGACAGCCGGCGGTACGTCGTACGGCCGCAACTGCCAAGTCCCAGGCGCTCGATGAGCGCGTCCACGTCGAGCGGGTGCGCGTGCAGCTTGGCCACGTGGCGGAGCATCTCGTCGGCGCGGGCGCCCGAGTAGACACCGCCGGACTGGAGCATCACGCCGATTCTGGGGCGCAGTGCGGCGGACTCGCGGACCGGGTCGAGGCCCAGGACGCGCACCGTGCCGGAGTCCGGCCTCCGGTACCCCTCGCAGGTCTCGACCGTGGTCGTCTTGCCCGCTCCGTTGGGACCGAGTACTGCGGTGACACCCGCATGGGCCACCAGGTCGAGGCCGTTCACCGCGGTCTTCGTGCCGTACCGCTTCACCAGGGCCTGGACCTGGAGCACGGGCTCACTTCGCATGCGCCCGAGTCTAGGTAGCCCGGCCCGCGCTCAGAGCGGCGGGTGCGAGATCTCCTCCTCACGGGGGCGGTGCAGGGGCAGCCAGCGTTCGGCGTAGGCCACGGCGTCCGCCACCGGGAACAGCCGTACGTCCGCCGCGCCCACCTTTCCCCGTACGACGGAACGGTCCCGTTCGAAGTCGTGGCCCAGTTCGTCGAAGCGGTCCGAGGAGATCGACACCTCGGTCACCGTCTCCCACCCCTCCGGTCCCGGGCGGCCGATCTCGACCAGCGGCGAGGCGATGCGGTACTCGGCGAGATGGAAGCTCGTGCAGGTGTCGTAGCCCGCGCCGAGCAGCAGTACGCGCGCGTGGAGGCCCTCCAGGCGCGCCAGCGGGCTGCGCTCGCCGAGCCGGCAGTCGGTCGCGTGGCCGGCGAGGATCTCGGCCGCGCGGGGACCGATCGCCGCGAAGGAGGTCTGCGGGTGCGCGGAGCGCAGGGCACCCGGCCAGGTGCGGACGGTCTCCGGGACGACGCCGACGCCGAGTGAGGGCGTGACGAGAGGGTCGTAGGAGGGCATGGAGGTGCGGATGGTGTCCCACCACTCGCGCGGGACCGGCGGGTTTCCCCAGTGGGCCGGGTCCGAGAGGTCGGCGGACTGGGTGGGGACCACCAGGGTGCCGTCCGGGCCGAGTGCTTCGAGGACTCCTTGGACGACCGCCACGCCGCCTCCGCAGACCCATCCGAGGGAGCTGAGGGAGGTGTGCGCGAGGAGGGTCTCACCGGGGTGGACGCCGAGCTCGCGCAGTTGTGCGGCGACTGTGTCCCGGGTGACAAGTGGGCCGGTGGGAGGGGGTGTGGGCATGGTTGTGGAGTGTCCTCGAAGAGGGTCTGTGGCACCGGCGAATTGATCGATCAAAGATCGTTTTCGCAGGTCAGATTAGGTATGCCTAAGTGATGCAGCGCACCGTCCATCCGCCGGGCGCGGGTTGTCAGGCTCTGAGGAATTACGCAACAATGGCGTTGTGAAAAACGTTGGCGAGGCTCCGCAGGAGGAACTCGCGACCGGTGAGCGGTCCACCCGCAACCGTGTCGCGCGCTCCATCCTGGACCACGGCCCGTCGACCGTGGCCGACCTCGCCGGCCGGCTGGGGCTGACCCAGGCCGCCGTACGCCGTCATCTCGACGCACTCGTCGCCGACGACGTCGTGGAAGCACGTGAGCAGCGGGTCTACGGAGCGCGCACGCGCGGCCGCCCCGCGAAGGTGTTCGCCCTGACCGACTGCGGCCGGGACGCCTTCGATCAGTCCTACGACAAGCTCGCCGCGGACGCGCTGCGCTGGATCGCACAGCGTGAGGGCGGGGACGAGGCCGTCGTCGCCTTCGCCCGCGACCGCATGGCCGCCCAGGCCATCGCCTACCGCAAGGTCGTCGAGGCCGCCGCGCCCGAGAACCGCGCGGAAGCCCTGGCCAAGGCCCTGAGCGTGGACGGGTACGCTGCTACGGCGCGTAGCGCACCGGTCGGTGAGCAGCTCTGCCAGCACCACTGCCCGGTCGCCCATGTCGCCGAGCAGTTCCCGCAACTGTGCGAGGCGGAGACCGAGCTCTTCTCCCAACTGCTCGGCACACATGTCCAGCGACTGGCCACCATCGCCCACGGCGACGGCGTGTGCACCACGTTTATCCCGAAGATTTCCAAGACCGTTTCCGATCCATCTGACTCATCTGCACGTACCGCCGGGAGGAACCCCGCATGACGCTCCCCATCGAGGAGACCGCCCACCCCGAGCTCGAGGGTCTGGGCACGTACGAATACGGCTGGGCCGACTCCGACGTGGCCGGTGCCTCCGCCAAGCGCGGCATCAACGAGGACGTCGTCCGGGACATCTCCGGCAAGAAGAACGAGCCGGAGTGGATGACCAAGCTCCGCCTCAAGGGCCTGCGCCTGTTCGAGAAGAAGCCCATGCCGAACTGGGGCTCCGACCTCTCCGGCATCGACTTCGACAACATCAAGTACTTCGTGCGCTCCACGGAGAAGCAGGCGGAGTCCTGGGAGGACCTGCCCGAGGACATCAAGAACACGTACGACAAGCTCGGCATCCCCGAGGCGGAGAAGCAGCGCCTCGTCGCCGGTGTCGCGGCCCAGTACGAGTCCGAGGTCGTCTACCACCAGATCAACGAAGAGCTCGAGGCGCAGGGTGTCATCTTCATGGACACCGACACCGCGCTGAAGGAGCACCCGGAGCTCTTCAAGGAGTACTTCGGGACCGTCATCCCGGTCGGTGACAACAAGTTCGCGTCGCTGAACAGCGCCGTGTGGTCCGGCGGCTCCTTCATCTACGTGCCGAAGGGCGTGCACGTCGAGATCCCGCTCCAGGCCTACTTCCGTATCAACACGGAGAACATGGGCCAGTTCGAGCGGACGCTGATCATCGTCGACGAGGGCGCCTATGTGCACTACGTCGAGGGTTGTACGGCGCCGATCTACTCCTCGGACTCTCTGCACTCCGCGGTGGTCGAGATCATCGTGAAGAAGGGCGGCCGCTGCCGCTACACGACCATCCAGAACTGGTCGAACAACGTCTACAACCTGGTCACCAAGCGCGCCGTCGCCTACGAGGGCGCGACCATGGAGTGGATCGACGGCAACATCGGCTCCAAGGTGACGATGAAGTACCCGGCCGTCTACCTGATGGGCGAGCACGCCAAGGGCGAGACCCTCTCCATCGCCTTCGCGGGCGAGGGCCAGCACCAGGACGCCGGCTCCAAGATGGTCCACATGGCGCCGAACACGTCCTCCAACATCGTCTCCAAGTCGGTGGCGCGCGGCGGCGGTCGTACGTCCTACCGCGGTCTCGTCGAGATCGGCGAGGGCGCCCACGGCTCCAAGTCGAACGTGCTGTGCGACGCGCTGCTCGTCGACACGATCTCCCGCTCGGACACGTACCCGTACGTGGACGTCCGCGAGGACGACGTGTCCATGGGCCACGAGGCGACCGTCTCCAAGGTCAGCGACGACCAGCTCTTCTACCTGATGAGCCGGGGCATGACCGAGTTCGAGGCGATGGCGATGATCGTGCGCGGCTTCGTCGAGCCGATCGCCAAGGAGCTGCCGATGGAGTACGCCCTCGAACTCAACCGGCTGATCGAGCTGCAGATGGAAGGCTCGGTCGGCTAAGACCGCCCTCCGTAGAGCAGCAAGCGAATTCTGACGCAGGAAAGAGAGCAGACCGACAGCCATGGCTGAGGCTCAGAGCATTCCGGTGGGGTCCACCACCGCCGGCGCGGTGGCAGTTGCCGCCGAGTCGACCGTCGCCACGCGCATGAGCGCGCCCCCCTCCTTCGACGTGGCGGACTTTCCGGTCCCCCACGGCCGCGAGGAGGAGTGGCGGTTCACCCCGCTGGAGCGCCTGCGCGGGCTGCACGACGGCACCGCGATCGCCACCGGCGACGGCGTGAAGGTCGCCATCGGCACCCCCGAGGGGGTCACCGTGGAGACCGTCGGCCGTGACGACGCGCGGCTCGGCAAGGCCGGCACCCCGGTGGACCGCGTGGCCGCGCAGGCCTACTCGTCCTTCGAGAAGGCCTCGGTCGTCACCGTCCCCAAGGAGACGGTCCTCACCGAGCCGATCCGCATCGTCGTGCACGGCGAGGGCGGCGTCGCGTACGGCCACCAGGTCGTCGAGCTCGGAGCCTTCGCCGAGGCCGTCGTCGTCATCGACCACACCGGTGACGCGGTCCTCGCCGCCAACGTCGACTACATCCTCGGCGACGGCGCCAAGCTCACCGTCGTCTCCGTCCAGGACTGGGACGACAAGGCCGTGCACGTCGGCCAGCACAACGCCCTGATCGGCCGGGACGCCACGTTCAAGTCGTTCGTCGTCACCTTCGGCGGCGACCTCGTACGACTGCACCCGCGCGTGGCCTACGCCGGACCCGGTGGCGAGGCCGAGCTGTTCGGTCTGTACTTCACGGATGCCGGCCAGCACCAGGAGCACCGCCTCCTGGTCGACCACAACGTCCCGCACTGCAAGTCCAACGCCATCTACAAGGGCGCGCTCCAGGGCGAGGGCGCCCACGCGGTATGGATCGGTGACGTGCTCATCGAGGCCACCGCCGAGGGCACCGACACGTACGAGATGAACCGCAACCTCGTGCTGACCGACGGCGCCCGGGTCGACTCCGTGCCGAACCTGGAGATCGAGACCGGCGAGATCGTCGGCGCCGGACACGCCTCCGCGACCGGCCGCTTCGACGACGAGCAGCTCTTCTACCTGATGGCCCGCGGCATCCCCGCCGACGACGCCCGACGCCTGGTGGTCCGCGGCTTCTTCGCCGAGCTGGTCCAGCAGATCGGTGTCGCCGACATCCAGGAGCGGCTGCTGGAGAAGATCGACGCGGAGCTGGAGGCGTCGGTCTGATGACCTTCGTACGCGCCTGTGGCCTCGGCGAGCTGGAGGAGGACACCCCGAAGCGGGTGGAACTCGACGGCACGCCGGTCTCGGTCGTGAAGACCGGAGGGGAGGTGTTCGCGATCAACGACATCTGCTCGCACGCGAACGTCTCGCTCTCCGAGGGCGAGGTGGAGGACTGCCAGATCGAGTGCTGGCTGCACGGCTCCGCGTTCGACCTGCGCACCGGCAAGCCGTCCGGCCTGCCCGCCACGCGCCCCGTACCCGTTTACCCCGTACAGATCGAAGGGGACGACGTGCTCGTCTCTCTCACCCAGGAGTCCTGAGGAACCCATGGCAACGCTTGAAATCCACGACCTGCACGTCACCGTCGAGGCCGACAACGCCACGAAGGAGATCCTCAAGGGCGTCGACCTCACCGTGAAGCAGGGCGAGACCCACGCCATCATGGGCCCGAACGGCTCCGGCAAGTCGACCCTCGCCTACTCGCTCGCGGGCCACCCCAAGTACACGATCACCGGCGGCACCGTCACCCTCGACGGCGAGGACGTCCTGGAGATGTCCGTCGACGAGCGCGCCCGCGCCGGCCTGTTCCTCGCGATGCAGTACCCGGTCGAGGTCCCCGGTGTGTCCGTCTCCAACTTCCTTCGTACGTCCGCCACCGCCATCCGCGGTGAGGCGCCGAAGCTGCGTACGTGGGTGAAGGAGGTCAAGGAGACCATGGAGCGCCTCTCCATGGACCCGGCCTTCGCCGAGCGCAACGTGAACGAGGGTTTCTCCGGCGGTGAGAAGAAGCGCCACGAGATCCTTCAGCTGGAGCTGCTCAAGCCGAAGATCGCGATCCTCGACGAGACCGACTCCGGCCTGGACGTCGACGCCCTGCGCGTCGTCTCCGAGGGCGTCAACCGCGTCCGCGAGACCGGTGAGGTCGGCACCCTGCTGATCACGCACTACACGCGCATCCTGCGCTACATCAAGCCCGACTTCGTGCACGTCTTCTCCGGCGGCAGGATCGTCGAGTCCGGCGGCGCCGAGCTCGCCGACAAGCTGGAGAACGAGGGCTACGAGGCCTACACCACGAAGGGTGGCGTATCCGCGTGACACAGCTGCCGGGTCTCCTCGACACTGAGGCGCTCCGCAAGGACTTCCCCATCCTGGACCGCACGGTTCACGACGGTAAGAAGCTCGTGTACCTGGACAACGCGGCGACCTCGCAGAAGCCGCGCCAGGTGCTCGACGCCCTGAACGAGTACTACGAGCGCTACAACGCCAACGTCCACCGCGGTGTGCATGTGCTCGCCGAGGAGGCCACGGCGCTGTACGAGGGCGCGCGCGACAAGGTCGCGACGTTCATCAACGCGCCCAGCCGCGACGAGGTGATCTTCACCAAGAACGCCTCCGAGTCGCTCAACCTCGTTGCGAACATGCTGGGTTGGGCCGACGAGCCCTACCGCGTGGACCACGAGACCGAGATCGTCATCACGGAGATGGAGCATCACTCCAACATCGTGCCGTGGCAGCTGCTCTCGCAGCGCACCGGCGCGAAGCTGAAGTGGTTCGGCCTCACGGACGACGGCCGCCTCGACCTCTCGAACATCGACGAGATCATCACGGAGAAGACGAAGATCGTCTCCTTCGTCCTGGTGTCGAACATCCTCGGCACGGTCAACCCGGTCGAGAAGATCGTGCGCCGCGCGCAGGAGGTCGGGGCCCTGGTCCTGATCGACGCCTCGCAGGCCGCGCCGCACATGCCGCTGGACGTCCAGGCTCTCCAGGCCGACTTCGTGGCCTTCACCGGCCACAAGATGTGCGGCCCGACGGGCATCGGCGTCCTCTGGGGCCGCCAGGAGCTGCTCGAAGACCTTCCGCCGTTCCTCGGCGGCGGCGAGATGATCGAGACCGTGTCGATGCACTCGTCGACGTACGCTCCCGCGCCGCACAAGTTCGAGGCGGGCACCCCGCCGATCGCGCAGGCGGTAGGGCTCGGCGCGGCGATCGACTACCTCTCGTCGATCGGCATGGACAAGATCCTCGCCCATGAGCACGCGCTCACGGAGTACGCGGTGAAGCGCCTGCTGGACGTGCCCGACCTGCGGATCATCGGCCCCACCACGGCCGAGGACCGGGGCGCGGCGATCTCGTTCACGCTGGGTGACATCCACCCGCACGATGTGGGCCAGGTGCTGGACGAGGAAGGCATCGCGGTCCGGGTCGGCCACCACTGCGCGAGGCCCGTCTGCCTGCGCTACGGAATTCCTGCGACCACGCGAGCGTCGTTCTATCTGTACTCCACGCCGGCCGAGATCGACGCACTGGTCGACGGCTTGGAGCACGTACGGAACTTCTTCGGCTGAGGGACGTGAACTGAGACCGTGCTGTGCTATCCCGGGGGACAACCCCCGGACCCCCGGCAGAAAAGACACGGGACGCGAGGTCTGGCAGGGATGCGAGGGTGGTTGGTGTGAAGCTGGATTCGATGTACCAGGAAGTCATCCTGGACCACTACAAGCACCCGCACGGCCGGGGCTTGCGGGATGGCGACGCCGAGGTGCACCACGTCAACCCGACGTGCGGCGACGAGATCACGCTGCGCGTGAAGTACGACGGCGAGCAGATCACGGACATCTCCTACGAGGGCCAGGGCTGCTCGATCAGTCAGGCATCGGCCTCCGTACTGAACGACCTCCTCGTCGGCAAGGAGTTGTCCGAGGCGCAGAAGATCCAGGAGACCTTCCTGGAGCTGATGCAGTCCAAGGGCAGGATCGAGCCCGACGACGCGATGGAGGAGGTGCTGGAGGACGCGATCGCGTTCGCCGGTGTCTCCAAGTACCCGGCACGGGTGAAGTGCGCCCTCCTCAGCTGGATGGCGTGGAAGGACGCGACGGCCCAGGCCCTGGGCGGAGCCGACTCCGACGCGGAAAGGAAGACGGCATGAGTGACACCGAGACCATGGAGATCAAGCCCGCCTCCGAGGAGGAGGTCCGCGAGGCCCTCCTCGACGTCGTCGACCCCGAACTGGGCATCGACGTCGTCAACCTCGGCCTGATCTACGGCGTGCACATCGACGACGCCAACATCGCCACGATCGACATGACCCTGACCTCGGCGGCCTGCCCGCTGACGGACGTCATCGAGGACCAGGCCAAGTCCGCCACGGACGGCCTCGTCAACGAGCTCCGCATCAACTGGGTGTGGATGCCGCCGTGGGGTCCGGACAAGATCACGGACGATGGACGGGATCAGCTTCGGGCGCTGGGGTTCAACGTCTGAGAACGTGTGAGCCTGCCTGAGCAGCTCTGAGCCCTCGGGTTCACCGGAACGGCCATACCTTTGGGGTATGGCCGTTTCTTTGCATCACGTCGTCATCGACACGCACGATCTGCCGGGGCTCGCGCGCTTCTGGTGCGGGGTGCTGGACTGGCGGGTGCTGTCCGAGAAACCGCGTGAAGTGGTCATCGGGCCAGGGGAGTTCGCGGAGACCGGCATCTGCTTCATGCCGGTGAGCGATCCGAAGACCGTCAAGAACCGACTCCACTTCGACCTCGCCCCCGACGACCAGGAGGCCGAGGTCGAGCGGATCCTCGCGCTGGGTGCGCGGCGCGTCGACATCGGGCAGAGCGGGGCCGTGGGCTGGGTGGTGCTCGCCGACCCGGAGGGCAACGAGTTCTGCGTACTGCGGCCCAAGGCCTCGCTGATCGCCTTCCGTGACGATCGTCCTTCGTGACGCGCCCGCTTAGTTGAGCCCGGCTACCAGCCGGAACGCCGAGTCGGACCGGTACTGGCTGCTGTTCTGGTAGCGGTCCAGCTTGAGTTGGAAGTTCTGGTGGCGGAGGAAGCGGCCCGGGTAGTTGACCGACTCCAGCATCACCGCGCCCGACGTGGACGAGGGGCGGGGGCAGAAGGTGGCGTCCTGTTTGAACAGGGCGGAGCCGTCGTTGCGTTCCGCGCGGAGGATGAAGTTGCGGTGGCGGAGGTAGGTGCCGTCGGCCGTCGCGAAGGAGTAACAGGAGCTCTTCGCAAGGCCCTTGACCAGTTTGAAGGTGGCGGCGCGGCGGGCCGCGGTGGAGCTGACCGGGTTGAGCTTGACGAGGCCCCCGCTCACCTGCCAGTAGCGGTCCGGGTAGTTGACCGAGCGGACCGACTTCCAGGTGGTGGAGGACGAGGAGCCCGACGACCCGGATGAGCCCGACGATCCGGATGAACTCCCGTGGGATGACGCCGACTTGGACGGGGACGGTGTCTTCGCCGAGGGCTTCGGGCTGTGTTCCGCAGCGGCGGCCGACGCGCTCGCGCTGGGCGTCTTCACCGCCGTCGACGTGTGCTCGTCGGGCGTCGGCGTGCCCTGCTTCGACGGGGAGGCGAACGAGAGCAGCCCGGGACCGTCCGCGCCGGGGAGTGTCGACGGGTCCGCCCGTTTGGTGTGTGACGTGTCGTCAGTTTGCTTGTCCGTCACGACAATTGCCGTGACGCACACGGCGATCGTGGCGACGGCGAGCGCCCCGGCCAGATAGAGCCGGCGGGTTCCGGGGGCCCGGGAGCTGTCGGGGGTCCAGCCGTTCTCCCAGGGGGAGTTGGGGGAGGGCGGGGGTGAACTGTCTGGCATTGCGCTGTTCCTCCAGCGGCGCCCATGGCGACGGCCGTGACCGTGAAAGCCAGGTGTGTGAACGGTGAAACAGTAGTGGAGCGAGAGGTGTTCGAGCAGCCGTTTCAGTGAGCGGTTTCTACGAGGTTCCGTTATGTACACTCGTACACATGGGATTCCTGATGCTCCTCACGGCGATCGCCGCGGAGGTGGGCGGCACCACCGCCATGAAGTTCAGCCACGGCTTCAGTCGGCTGTGGCCGTCGGTTCTTACGGTTCTCGGGTACGCGGTTTCCTTCGCGTTGCTCGCGCAGACGCTGAAGTCCATGTCGGTGGGTACGGCCTACGCGATCTGGTCCGGGCTCGGTACCGCGGCGATCGTGGGGATCGGGACGGTGTTCCTCGGCGAGGGGATGAACCTCGCGAAGGCCGCTGGGATCGCGCTGATCATCATCGGGGTGGTTGTCCTCAACATGGGCGGTGCGCACTGATGACCATGGAAGGCACGCGCTCGACCGAGGGAGGCGCGCGCTGATGGTCAAGGGAGGTACTCGCTGATGGCCCGGCGTTACGATCCCGAGCGGCGGCAGCGGATCATCGACGCGGCGATCCGGGTGGTCGGGGCGAAGGGCATCGCCGGCCTCAGCCACCGCTCCGTCGCCGCCGAGGCCGATGTTCCGCTCGGCTCGACGACGTACCACTTCACGACCCTCGACGAGCTGATGGTCGCCGCCCTGCGCCAGGCCAACGAGGCCTTCGCCAAGGTGATCGCCTCGCGGGGTGGTCTTGAGGACCCGCGCACCGACCTGGCCGAGGAACTGGCCGGCTGGATGGGGGAGTGGCTCGCGGGTGACCGTACGGGCGTCGAGTTGGAGTACGAGCTGTACCTGGCCGCCCTGCGCCGCCCCGCGCTGCGCCCCGTCGCCGACGAGTGGGCCCGCGACCTCGCCGACCAACTGGCCCGGCGGACGGACCCGGTGACCGCGCGGGCGCTGGTCGCGCTGATCGACGGGATCTGTCTGCAGGTGCTGCTGACGGACGCGGTGTACGACGAGGGGTATGCGCGGGAGGTATTGGGGCGGGTGATCCCGCGATGACCAGGCGAGGGCCCGCGGAGGACTGAAGAACATTCCCGCACTTCTCATGAACTCTCCGGCCCCATGAACTCCCCGGCCCCATGAACTCCCCGGCCCCATGAACTCTCCGGCCCCGTGAACTCTCCGGCCCCGTGAACTCTCCGGCCCCGTGAACTCTCCGGCCCCCACCGGGTAACAGCAGGCGACACGACGGCATCCGGCACTGCCCGCGCTCTTCGGCACTGTCGGTACTGATGAATCGGGGGAAGCCTTGTGAGTGGACCACCGCCGGGTGCGGCGCGGGACGGCAACGACGCGGAGGTCGTCGCCCGGTCGTTGGAGCAGCCGGAGTTGTTCGCCCTGCTCTACGACCGGTACGCGTCGGACATTCACCGGTACGCGGCGCGGCGGTTGGGCGACGGCGCGGCCGATGACATCACCGCCGACACCTTCCTCGCGGCGTTCCGTATCCGCTCGCGCTACGACCTGACGCGGGCCAACGCGCGCCCCTGGCTGTACGGCATAGCGGGCAACCTCATCGGCAAGCAGCGCCGTACCGAAGTGCGGGCGCTCAAGGCGCTGGCCCGCACCGGGAGTGACCCTGTCGCCGCGTCCTGGGGTGACTCCTGGGTCGAGGACACCGACAGCAGGATCGCCGCGCAGGGCCCGCTCGCCGGTGCCCTCGCCGCGCTCTCGGCGGGCGACCGGAACGTGCTGCTGCTCGTCGCCTGGGCCGACCTCACGTATCAGGAGGTCGCCGAGGCGCTGGACATCCCGGTCGGCACCGTCCGTTCCCGGCTCAACAGGGCGCGGCGCAAGGTGCGTTCGGCACTGGGCGCCGATCCCGCATTCGTGAACGACGCGGCGGAGGTGGCGTAGCGATGGACGAGATGACGCAGGTGCGTGAGCTGCGTGCCGGAGCGCCGGCGCCCGACCGGGGACGGCTCGCGGCGGGGCGTACGCGACTGACCGAGACGGCGCGGGCCGGAGGGCGGCACCAAGTGCTGTGGCGGCGGCGGGAGTTCGTGATCGTCGCAGTGGTGGCGGCGGTGACCGCGGTGGCCGTCACTGTCACCGTGCTGCTGAGCGGGACCGCCCCCGGCAGCCGGAAGGTGGAGCCCGCGAGCACGCCGAACGTGAGCCTGAAGGGGATCCGTGCGGCCCAACTCCTGGAGCGGGCGGCCGAGTTGGTCGAGAAGGAGCCGGACTCCGCCGTACCGAGGGCCGATCAGTGGATCTACACCCTGCAGATGTCGGAGTCGCCCGATCCGGGGCTCGTGAGGGTGCTGGGCAAGTCGGCGATCGAGCAACCGAGTTGGATCCGGTACGACGGCAGCGCGATGGCCTCCCGGAATCCGGTCCCCAAGGGACAGAAGTCCAAGCTCTCCATCACCAAGATGCACCTGGAGAACGGCGGTGAGGGCGACGACCGCTCGCCGCGCGAGCTGTACCGGGTGCTGGACGCGCTGCCCGCCGGTGGCCGGCAGACCCTCACGTTCCTCCGTGAGAAGAACGCCATCGCCGATGGCCAGGGGGCGACCCAGGCCGAGTCGGACTACACGGAGATCAGTGTCCTGCTGACCGCCGACGTGATGCCGTCCAAGGGGCTGGCCTCGCTCTACCGCGCCCTCGCGACCCTGCCCGGCGGGACGGTCGCCGACCACCTGGTGAAGGACGCCTCGGGGCGCCGGGTGATCGCTCTGAGCTACGCCAGGGAGGACAACCCCAAGTCCGGGGAGTCCATGGCGGACCAGTGGCTGCTCGACCCGCAGACCTATCGGATCGTCGGCATGCGGATGGTGCAGGACGGCAAGGTCGTCGGCGGCAACGCGATCGCCGCGCGGGCGGTGGTGGACAAGGCCGGCGAACGCGGCTGACCCGGCACCCCGAGCACGGGCGGCCCGCACCACGAGGGGAGTGCGGGCCGCCCGTGACACCGCCGAGAGGCGTACGGGCGTGTCGTTCCCTGAGACGCCCCGCGGACGAGTTGGTCCCCGCCGCCCCCGCCAGGTTAGGTTTCCCTCATGACCGACACGACCGCAGCTCGCACCACCGGCGCCGTTGCCGCCGGGCTCGCCACTCTCGCCGCCGACGGGACCGTACTCGACACCTGGTTCCCCGCGCCCGAACTGTCCGCCGAACCCGGGCCCGCCGGTACGGAGCGGCTGTCCGCCGAGCGTGCCGTGGAGCTGCTCGGCGCGGGTGCGGCCAAGGCGATCGGCCCGGACGTCCGCCGGGGCGTCGAGGTCATCGCGGTCCGCACGGTCATCGCCTCCCTCGACGACAAGCCGCTCGACGCGCACGACGTGTACCTGCGCCTGCACCTCCTCTCGCACCGGCTGGTCAAGCCGCACGGCCAGAGCCTGGACGGCATGTTCGGCTTCCTCGCCAACGTCGCCTGGACCTCGCTCGGCCCGGTCGCCGTGGACGACGTCGAGAAGGTGCGGCTGAACGCGCGCGCCGAGGGCCTGCACCTCCAGGTGACGTCCATCGACAAGTTCCCGCGCATGACGGACTACGTGGCCCCCAAGGGCGTCCGCATCGCCGACGCCGACCGGGTCCGCCTCGGCGCGCACCTCGCCGAGGGCACGACGGTCATGCACGAGGGCTTCGTCAACTTCAACGCCGGCACGCTCGGCACGTCGATGGTCGAGGGCCGGATCTCCGCCGGCGTCGTGGTCGGCGACGGCTCGGACATCGGCGGCGGCGCGTCCACGATGGGCACGCTGTCCGGCGGCGGCAACGTCCGCATCACCATCGGCGAGCGCTGCCTGGTCGGCGCCGAGGCGGGCGTAGGCATCGCGCTGGGCGACGAGTGCGTCGTCGAGGCCGGCCTCTACGTCACCGCCGGCACCCGCGTCACGATGCCCGACGGCCAGATCGTCAAGGCCCGCGAACTCTCCGGCGCCTCCAACATCCTCTTCCGCCGCAACTCGGTCACCGGCACGGTCGAGGCCCGCCCGAACAACGCGGTCTGGGGCGGCCTGAACGAGATCCTGCACAGCCACAACTGACCGGCGTCGTATGTGTGATGGAGCGCCCTTCCGTTCGCCGGAGGGGCGCTCACCTGTGTCGGGCCGAGGCGGACGGAATTTTCGCGCGCCGAACTTTCTCGCGCCCACAGGCATAGCGGAAGCTGTCCCCACGCGTCCCAAGGATCACAGGGGCGGGGCATCGTGTGCCGTCGGGGAAGTGAGTGAAGGTGACGATGGATGCCGAAGGGCTGGAAGGTTTCCGGGACTTCGTGGACAACAGGTCGTCGGCGCTGCTGAGGACCGCCGTGCTGCTCAGCGGGGGAGACCGGTACGCCGGTGAGGATCTGCTGCAGAACGCGCTGGCCAAGGCGGCCGGGCGGTGGGAGCGGATCGACGAACCCGAGGCGTATGTACGGCAGATCCTCTACCGGCAGCAGGTCAGCCGGTGGCGGCTGAAGTGGCGAAGACGCGAACTGACCGTCGCCGAACCGCCGGAGACCCGCGCGGACACGGACGCCTCGTCCGCCGCCGAGCTGCGCGTCGTGATGCGCGAGGCGCTGTCCCGGCTCACCGCCCACCAGCGCACCGTCCTCGTGCTGCGCTACTTCGAGGACCTGCCGGAGGCCGACGTGGCCCGGCTGCTGGGCTGTTCCGTCGGCACCGTACGGTCCACCACCCACCGCTCCCTCGCCCGACTGCGCGTCCTCGCACCGGAGTTGGCCGCCCTGGGCCCGGCCGACGCCGAATTCCGGTCGTCCCGTGACCACTCGCCCGTGGAGGTGCGCCCGTGAACGTCGACGATCTCCTGCGCGACACGTTGCGCGAGCAGGCCGCCGAACAGCCCCCGGCGGGACCGGGGTTCGCCGACTGGGTGCTGGCCGTCCGCCGGCGCCGCCGTACCCGAAGGCTCGTGACCGTCGTCGCCGCCGCGGTCGCCGTGGCCGCCGTCGCGGTGGGCGTGCCGCTGCTCGACTCGGGGAAGAGTGACGTCCGTCCGTCGGGTGTGGTGGGCCGGGACAGGACGAGCGCCCACCCGGACCAGTCGCCGCCGCGCGAGCTGATCGCCGCCGGGAGCACGGCACTTGCCGCCTACTACATCCCGACCACGGTCAAGAAGTCGGCCACGGAAAAGGTCACCGAGCGCACCTACTGGCTGTTCGACCGCAAGAGCGGCACCTATGTGAAGGCCCCCAAGTGGTCGTTCGTCGCCGTCGCCCCGGGCATGAAGACCGCCGCCGTCCTGGAGCGCACCCTGCCCGCCTCCCGGATCGGCCTGCTCGACCTGGCCACCGGCGAGGTGAAGCGGTGGATGCCGGTCGGTCACAAGGCCGGTGGGCTGTCGTTCTCGGCCGACGGCCGGAAACTGGTCGCCACGACCTACACCTACAACCCCGACGCGAACTTCCAACCGGCGGACCCCAATGTCGGGGAGCCCGAAAAGCCGTCGAGCCGCACCGGTTTCTACGTCTTCGACGTAGCCTCCGGCAAGAGCACCTGGGGCGGGGTCGCGGTCGGCGGCCAGCGGGCGGACGGCCTGAACACCCTCATCAACAACCGCCAGGACTTCGCCTTCACCTCCGACGACAGATACGTCTGGGCCGGCGTCCCCTCCGAGGAAGTCAACAAGCTGTTCTACGATTTCACCGGCGCCGAGGTCCCCGCGCCGCAGAACGGCGACAAGTACCTGGTCTCGTACATCGACGCGGGACTGTCCCCCGACGGCAAGCACGTCGCCGGTGACTTCGCGGGGGAGGCGTGGACCACCTCGTCGTACGTCATCGACTCCGCCACCGGCGAGAAGACCGAGATCCACGGGCAGGAGCTGCTCGCCTGGGCCGACGACAAGTCGCTCGTCGCCTGGGACATCGGGAAGGGGGATTCCGGGGCGGGCAAGAGCGAGTTCCACGCGCGGCTCGTGCTGGTCACCATCGGCAGCGACAAAGAAGTACCGCTGAGCGGCTTCCTGGGAGGCAGCACGGACGTCAGCGCCGGACGGTGGAAGCCCGTCTTCGCCCAACGCTGACCGAACAGCGCCGACTTGGCGCCCGGTCCGGTCATACGGCGATGAACTCCTCGTACGCCGCCCGCAGCCCGTCGACCGTATCCCGGCCGGCGGGCCGCAGCGGGGCCCGGACCGAACCCCCGGGCAGGCCCAGCGAGTTGAGCAGCGCCTTGACCGTCACGGTGCCGGGCAGTCCCGCCGCCATCAGCAACTCGATGAGCGGCGTGGCACGTTGTTGGAGGCGGGCGGACACGGGGGTGTCGCCCGCCTCGAACGCGTCCAGGATCGCCCGGAGTTGAGCCGGGACCACGTTCGCGACGGTACTCACATAACCCGCCCCGCCCACCGCGTACAGCGCGAGGATGTGCTCGTCGCAGCCCGCGTAATACGCCAACTCCGTTCTGCCCAAGACCTTTTGGACGCCCAGGAAGTCGTAGGAACAGTCCTTGACCGCGACGATCCTGGGGTGCTCGGCGAGCCGGATCATCGTCTCCGGTTCGATACGGGTGCCGGTGCGGCCCGGGATGTCGTAGAGCACGAGGGGCAGTCCCGAGGCGTCGGCTACCTCGCGGAAATGTGCCTCCAGGGCGTCCTGCGGGGGTCGGCTGTAGTACGGCGAGACCACCAACACCCCGTCCGCGCCCGCCTTTTCGGCCTGCCGGGCGAGTTCCACGGTGTGCCGGGTGTCGAAGGTGCCCACGCCGGAGACGAGCGGTACCCGATCGCCGACGGCCTCGCGGACGGCCGTGATCAGCGCCGACTTCTCCGCGTCCGTCGTGGTCGGCGACTCACCGGTAGTCCCGGACAACACGAGCCCGTCACAGCCCTCCGACACCAGCCGCGCGGCGAGGAGTTGAGCACCGGGGAGGTCGAGTTCCCCTGCCTCCGTGAAGGGGGTGATCATCGCGCACAGGGCGCGGCCGAAAGGGGGTGGGGCGGAGGGGGCCGTGTGTGTCATAGGAGTAGTCTCGGCAGAACGACAGTGAAGCACTACTTAATTCTTCTGCCAGGTACCGATAAGGAATGCTGCGCAATGGGTGACGCGGGCACAGGCCACATGGACGCGGGTCACATGGATACAGGCCACATGGACGCGGGCCACATGGGCATGGGTGACATCGAGCGGATCGACCTCGGCGAGGTCCCGTACGAGGAGGCCGTCGAGCGGATGACCCGCTGGGTCGGGCAGCGCCGCGCCGGCGAGATCCCGGACCGCCTCGCCCTGCTCACCCACCCGCCCGTCATCACCTACAGCGCCCGCACCCTGCCCGCCGAACTCCCCACCGACTCCCCGATCCCCCTGATCCCCGTCGACCGCGGCGGCCAGGCCACCTACCACGGCCCCGGCCAGCTGATCGGCTACCTGGTCCTCAACCTCCGCGAGCGCGGCCCCGGCGACATCGTGCGCCAGGTCGAGAACGCCCTGATCGACGCCTGCGCCACCCTCGGTTTCGAGACGCTACGACGGGACACCCCGCCCGGCGCCCAGTCCCTGGTCGGCGTCTGGACCCCGGCCGGGGAGAAGCTCGCCTCGATCGGCATGCTCCCCCACTCTCGGCTTCGCTCGAGCGGGAGGGGCCCCCATCGGGGCGGCGTGACGAGCCACGGCTTCGCCCTCAACATCACGTCGGACCTTGCGGAGTTCACCCGTTTCACGGCTTGCGGCCTGCCCGGTGTGACGATGACCTCCCTCGCCGAACTCGCTGCGTTCCAGGGCCGGTTGGCCCCCTCGGAGGCGGAGGTCAGGGACGCGGTGGCGAAGGCGGTGGGGGCGGCGTGACGGGGCGCGGCGACAGGGAGGATCCCGCCCGCCACTACGACGACGGAGTCCCGCTGGCCCGTTTCACCGACCGTGTGCTCGTGGTCTGCTCCCGCTGCGGGGGCCGCGCCCTCGTGGTCCCGCGCCCCGGTGTGCCCGTGCCCCGGTACGCCATGGAACTGCTGTACCAGCCACGCCGGTTGGCGTGCGCCGAGTGCGGGGCCGTCGCCGACCGGGAGGCCGACATGCGGGACAACGCCCTGGTCGGCGCCGAGCCGGGCGGCACCGAGGACCCCTTCTTCCGGCGACCGCTCTGGCTCCAGACCCGCTGCGTCGGCCACATCCTGTGGGCCTACAACGAGGAACACACCGACGCCCTCTCGGCGTACGTGGGCGCGCGGTTGCGCGAGCGCGGCAGGCTGTCGCCGACCCTGGCGATGTTCGCGCGGCTCCCGGCCTGGATGAAGACCGCCGAGCACCGAGGCGAGATCCTGACCGGCCTGAAGACGCTCCTGGACCTGGCCGAACGCAGCGCCCCCGCCGACCGGTCCGACGCCTCCCACGAACGCGGCGACCGCCCGCGCCGTCAACGCAGCGTGTACTTCCGGGGCGGCCCGTACTGACCGGCCCTGCGACCTGATCCACTGGACAGGCCCTAGCCCAGGGAGCAACTCGTCTTCTGGGCGGGGGAGGATCCGCAGCCGTCGTCCGGAATGGCGAGGACGAGGCGGGAGATCCCGAACGCCAGCGCCCCCAGGATCACCGCGGACGCCACGACGTGTGCCGCGCGCGTCCAGCGTGCGTTCCAGTAGGTCCGGGCGATGCCGAGGAGCAGCGCCGCGAGCAGCCAGACGAACAGACCGACCACCGAGATGATGATGACCCCGAACGTGTGCACAGGGGCACGATGCCCGTGGGCGACCACGATCACGCTTACCGACGCCCCCGTCCCGGGGTCAAGGCCCTATGTCCAATTGGCCCCTTCATGGGTCACCATGGCCAGGAAGGTCACAGACGTGGGAAGTTGATCGACCCCTGGTCACGGGAGGCGTCATGAAGCTCGGCAAGGCACTGGCCACCGGAGTCGCCGAAGAGCGGCCGCAGATCCACGACGAAGAACTCGAACTCCCCGAGGAGATCAAGGAATTGAAGGCGCCCGAAGAGGTTCCGGCCGCCCGATGAGGCTGCGGCTCCCCGAGGAACGTCCGACGGAGCCGCCGACCGGATTCAAGATCGCCCACCCGGTGCTGTCCCAGGACGGCACCCGGGCCGGGTTCACCGGTGTGTCGCTGGGCGGCGCGCTGCCGTACGGAGTCGTGGCCGACGCGTCCTGCGTCTACGGCCGCCGCCACCGTTCGCCCGCGCGGCGCTGCGACTGCGGCTTCCACTGTGTGCACGAACGGGCAACCGCGGAAGCCCTGTTGTGCGTCGCCGAGCACCGCGCGGCGGTCCTCCTCGACATCACCGTCCTCGGCACCTACATCCGTTTCGAACTCGGCTTCCGCTACGCCCGCCAGCGCGTCCGCGCCGCCACCGTCGGCCCCTGCGCCTGCGGCGCGCGAGCCGTCGCGCTCGCCGACGCCGGTTGGGGCAGGCCCGGTTGGCGCGCCCTGGCCGCCGCGTGCGCGGGCTGTGTCCGCGGCCGTACGTCCGTCTCGCTCGCCACGTTCGCCCGGCTGGCCGGGGACGGGCTGCGGGTGGTGGCCGGGAGCGGCGACCCAGGAGAATCGGGAGATTCAGGAGACCCGGCGGCGACCGTCGACCCCGGGCTTCCCGAAGGGCTCGGTGTGCCCGAACTCGTCGCGGAGGCCGCCCTGTTGCAGGCCCGGCTCGACTGGTTCCAGAGCCGGTTGGCGCGGTTGGAAGGGGGCGGGGCGGAGCAGTAGGGAGCGGGCCTTGACCTCAACTTTGGTCGAGGTTGAAGGCTGGTCGGTGCACACACCCGTACCGAGCACCGGAGGCCCGCATGACCACCCGCCGAACCGACTCCCACCCCGACCTCGCCGACCCTCGCGTCGGCGCCCCCTTCTTCAGCACCTGGCGCGTGGGAACACCGCTGCGCCAACGGCAGTCCGTCGAGGCGATCGCCGGTGCCTGGGAGCGCCGCCCCTGGCCCGCCGACAACCTCCTCGGCTACCACGTGTACTCCGGCCACGACGCCTCCACCCTGCTGCACTACTCGCAGTGGACGAGCGAGCCGGCGTACGAGGCCTTCGTCAAGACCCGCCGCCAGGAGCGCGTCGACGAGATCGACACCGCCGTACCGGGCATCGAGCGGCTCGGCCTCGGCCGCTACCGGCACTACCGCAGCGGCGGCCCGGCGGACCGGGGTGGCCGTGTCCCCGGCTGCATCGTGATCGTGGACATCGAGTTCGAGGGCCCCGACCCCGACCGCCAACGCGCCTGGGTGGACGCCGTGTTCGAGGCCCTGGAGAACGAACCCGCGCCGCACCCCGGCGGCATCTCCGCCCACTTCCACCTCTCCACCGACGGCACCCGCGTCCTCAACTACGCCGAGTGGGACAGCGCCCAGTCCCACATCGAGGCCCTCGCGGCCCCCGGCGACGGCATCGGCTCCGCCACCGCGCTGTGGCAACGCGTCCAGACCTGGCCGGGGTTGAAGAGCACGACGGTCAGCCGCTACGACCACGCCCTCGGGCTCGTCCCCGACTGATCACGGGGCTTCGGCGCGGTACCGGTGGTGCTCGGCCTCGGCGCTCGCGTCCAGGTACGTCGCCTGCTGCCACCGGGCGATGTCGTAACCGTCGTTCTCGCGCCAGACGTGAACGATGCCGCAGAGCTGGTTCCAGTACTCCCTGATCATGCCGAGTCGCCGCTTCTCCTTGGCGATCCGCTCGCTCTCGGTCGGCGCCGGGGCGGGAGCGAGCGGTCGGGCCGAGGGGTCGGCGCTCATCAGTGGGTCCCCCTGGTCGATGTGGCGTCGTGGCGTCGCCCCCCCGCGGAGCGGGACCCGCCAAGAATGGCCCCCCGGCAACTCCCCCCGACAGCTCGCCCCGGCACCCCCCCCACCGACAATCTCACCCCCCTGGACAAAAAAAGTGTTCGGTGAGACGGTGGACGCATGCTGGACGTCACCGTGATCGAGGACCCCGAGGCCGCAGCCGTCTCGCTGGACCCCATAAGGGCCCGGCTGCTCGCCGAGCTGGCGGGTGGACCCGCGTCGGCCACCATGCTGGCCGGCAAGGTCGGACTGCCCCGGCAGAAGGTGAACTACCACCTCAAGGCGCTGGAGCGGCACGGCCTGGTCGAGCTGGACGGCGAGCGGCGCAAGGGCAATGTCACCGAGCGGATGATGCGGGCGACCGCCGCGTCGTACGTCATCTCGCCGCTCGCGCTCGCCGCCGTACAGCCGGACCCGGACCGGTTCCGCGACCAGCTCTCCGCACGCTGGCTGCTGGCGCTCGGCGCCCGGCTGGTGCGGGACGTCGGTTCGCTGATCACCGGCGCGACCAAGGCCCACCAGCGGCTGGCCACCTACGCGCTGGACGGCGAGGTGCGCTTCGCCTCCGCCGCCGACCGGGCCGCGTTCATCCAGGAGCTGACCGCCGGGGTGAGCGCCCTCATCCGCAAGTACGACGCGGGTGACGCGGAGGAGGGGCGCGACCATCGGATCGTCGTGGCCGTCCACCCCACGCTCAAGACGCCACCCACCCCAGAACTGGACCAGTAGACCGGCAGAACCAATAGAGCCAGTAGAACCCCGTAGCACTCAGGAGCCAGTCATGTCCAAGGAATTCGAGATCGTCTACGAGTTTGAGGTCGACGCCACGCCGGGGGAGGTGTGGGACGCCATCACGTCCGGTACGGGCGGGTGGCTGTGGCCGATGGAGTTCGACGGGGAGAAGCGCACCGGGCCCTTCGGGTCCACGCTCACGAACTTCGATCCGCCGCACCGGCTCACCGCCCTCAGTGAGGACGTCGGCTTCCCCACCCAGAGTCTCAACCAGATCGACGAGACCATCGAACCCCGTGACGACGGTCGGCGGGCCTGGGTGCGGTACGTGCACAGCGGGATCTTCACCGACGACTGGGACAACCAGTACGACGGCGCGCGCAAGCACAACGCGTTCTATCTGCACACCCTGCGGGAGTACGTCACCCACTTCGCGGGCCGCCCGGTCGCGTTCGCGACCTTCGACGGCCCCGATGCCTCAACCGCCGCCGACGCCTTCGGAGTTGTCGGCCGGGCGCTCGGCCTCGCGGACGACACCGCCGAGGGAGCACGGGTCCGGGCCCGCGGGCCCGAAGGCCAACTCCTGGACGCCGTACTCGACTTCCGCGACCCGTACTTCATCGGACTGCGCACCGACAGCGCGTTGATCCGCTTCTTCGGGCGCAACCACTGGGGCGCCCCGGTCGGCATCAGCGTCCACGACTTCGCCCCGGACGCCGACGCCAAGACGAACGAACTCGCCTGGCGGAACTGGCTGGACGGGGCCTTCGCCTGACCTGGTGCAAGTCGGCGAGACCCCGTCCAACCACCCCCCGTGCCCCCGTGGGCCCCGCAGGTGCTACGGCTGGAAGCGCAGCACCTGCGGGTCGTGGTCGCTGATCTGGTCGTTGAACTCCGAGTTGATGTGGACGCTGTCGTACTCGAAGCAGTCCTTGCGGATCGACGGACTGATCAGGATCTGGTCCAGGACCTGCTGGTTGCCCTGGTAGTCGTACGTGTAACGCTCGTTCTTCGGCAGGGACTTGATCGCCGAGTACAGTTCGCCGTCGCCTTCGAGGATCTTCGCGGTGTCGGAGAACTCGAAGTCGTTCATGTCGCCGAGCGTGATCACGTCCGCGTTCTTCTGCGCGGCGAGGATCTCGTTGACGAAGGCGTTGACCGCCGTCGCCTGCGCGTGCCGCTGGGTCTCCGAGCTGCGGGTGACCGGCTGGTACTGCGCGGTCAGGGGCTGGTCGCCACCCTTGGAGATCAGGTGGTTGGCGATCACGAAGACCGTCTTGCCCTTGAAGACGAACTCGCCCGCGAGCGGCTTGCGGCTCGCGCTCCAGGCCGCGTTGGCCGGGTCGATCCGGCCGGGGGAGGCGGTGAGTTGGGCCTTGCCGTGCACCTTGGTGACACCGACGGCGGTCGTCGAGTCGCCGCCCGCGCGGTCGGTGAAGGAGACCCGCTCCGGGTTGAACAGGAACACCTGGCGGATGTTGCCGCCGGGCTCGCCGCCGTCCTGGTCGTTGACCGGGTCGATCGAACGCCAGTCGTACTTCGGGCCGCCCGCCGCGACGATCGCGTCGATCAGCTTGTTGACCGTGACGCTCGCGTCGACCGTGCCGTCGTCCGTCGCACCGTTGTTGTCCTGGATCTCCTCCAGGGACACGATGTCGGGGGACTGCAGGTTGTTGACGATCGCGGCGGCGTGCGCGGCGAAGGTGCCGTCCGACGGGTCGAGGTTCTCGACGTTGTACGTCGCCACCGCGAGCTGGCTCTTCGACTGCTTCTTCGTCGTCTCGCGCTTGAGGCCCGCGCTCTTCACGGCGCCGATCTCGTTCGCGACGAGGGTGTAGCCGCCGTACTGGTTGAAGTCCAGCGGGCCGGCCGTGGTGCCGGTCAGCTTGTCGCCGACGTTGACGACCGGGAAGTCCGCCGTCGCGCCCAGGGACTGGATCTGCAGGCGCCCGCCGTTCTGCGAGTCGTAGGAGCCGTAGATCGTGCCACCGCGCTTGGTGGCGTTCTCGTGCGGCTTCACCGTGACCCACAGCTCCGCGTACGGGTCGGTCGCGGTGACCACGCGCGCGTCGGAGACCTGGACGTTCATGCCCTCGAGGGACTCGTAGTAGTCCAGGGCGTACTTCTTCGGCTGGAGCGCCAGCGCGTTGATCGAACCGCTCGCGGCGGTGTCGCCGACCGCGGTGTACGTGCTCGGCACGGACCGGTCGCTGATCACCGTGGCGGCCGGAACGGCGTTGCCGCTGGAGACGACGGTGACCGTCGGCTTGGTGATCTCGGTCAGCGACTGGTTGCCCGTGGCGGCACCGCCCGGCACGTACTCGGAGACCGTGCCGGAGACGGTGACCGAGTCGCCGACGGCGACCTTCGGCGTGGAGCTGGTGAAGACGAAGACGCCCTCGCTCGTGGCCGGGTTGTCGTCCGGGGTCGCGTCCTGGAACCAGAACCCCTTCGACGAGCCGTACGTACGGACGCCCGTGACGATGCCCGGTACGTCCGCGACCTTCTGGCCGGCGTACGGGGACACCCGGGTCGTGCCCTGGATGTCATGGATGCGCACGCTGTCGGCGTGCGCGGGCGAGGTGAGGACGATCGTGGACGCCACGGAACAGACGGCGGCGACGGTCAGCGCGGCGAGACGCGCGGAGGACTTGCTCGGCAACGGGATCCCTCCGGGGACATGCATGAGTGCCGGGACGAGGGTGATGGAACAGGTGACAACAGGTGATACGGCGGTGGGAGCCGCGAACCGGTGGGGCGGTGGCGACGCGCGTAGAACTTACCTGGAATGGGTGTCCATGACATTTCTACGCGCGTCAATCTCATTGCGAGGCCGCCCAGTTGTCAAGGTTTCGGCCATGTACTCCTCGTGGCCGGAACATGAACCGGGCGGCATGGGTCGAAATCCGTCTAGGCTGAGCGGCTGAGTCGTGTGTCGTGTACGGCCGTCGTACAGCCGTCGTACGGCCTTCGAGGCGCCCTAGGAGAACCCACCGATGTCAGACAGCTCCCCCTTGCCGCCGGTGCGGCTGCACTCCGAAGCGGAGCTGGCGCGCGACGCGCTGTCCACACCCCTGCTCGCCCGGGCCGCACGGCTCGCCCGCTGGGCGGGACCCGACACCCGCATCGACGCCGGTGGCAGCCTTGTCGACGAGCAACTGCCCGCCGCGGCCGAGCTCCTCGGCCTCACCGGCGAGGACGCCGCGGCCGACGCGAGCGAGGCCTGGCGGGTCGCCGTGGACACCGGGCTCGTCGAGGTCGTCGACGAGGAGGAGGGCACCGTAGCGGCGGGCGAGGAGCTGGCACAGCTCACCTCCGGCTCGCCCGGCGATGTGCTCGCGGTGTGGCTCGGAGCCCTCGACACTCTTCTCGCGGACGCGAGCGTGCCCGATCTGGACGGTCTTGTCGACGCCATGGACGAGGGCGGCGAGGTCGATTTCTCGTCACTCGACTGGGACCCCGAGGCGGAGGCCGAGTTCCTCGACGGCGTCCTCGGCAACCTTTACCTCCTGACCGTCAACGAGGACGGCCCCGGCGACGGCCCCGTCCCGCTGCCCGCGCTCGCCGCGTCGATGATCGTGCCCAGCGACATGGGTGAGCCCACCAACGACGTCCTGGAGCAGGTCTCCGACGCGATGATGCGCCTCGACGACCAGTTCCGGCTCCTCGAACCGGTCGGCATCGTCGAGTACCAGCCCGTCGACGAGGCCCTCATGGCCGACCCCGACGAACTGACCGACGGACCCTCCGCGCCCGTCGACGAGACCGACGTCACCCGCTACGGCATGGTCCGCCTCACCCCCCTCGGCCTCTACGGCCTGCGCGCCCGCCTCCTCGAAGCGGGCTTCGCCGCCCCCGCCGTAGGAGATCTCGCGGACAAGGGCGCGGACGCGCTGCTCGACGGGACGTCGACGTTCCCGCAGGCGGCCGCGCGGGCCGAGACCGAGCAGTGGCTGGCCGGTCGTGAACCCCTGGCGGCGGCACGGGAGTTGCTCGCCGCGGCCCGCGGCGCCGACACCGGAGCGCCGCTACGGCGGCTGCTCTGCCAGCAGGCGCTCTCCCTCGTCGGCGACGAGGCCGAGCCCGCGCTGCGCGAGGTGCTCGACGACCCCGAACTGGGCGGCCTCGCCCGGGTCTGGCTGAGCGAGCACGGCGCGAGCGATGTCCCCGCGCCCTCCGAGGACCTGGTGTTCTGGCTGACCGTCGACACGGTCGCCGCGCAGCTCGCCGCCGAGGGCAACTCCGAGGAGCTGCAGGCCCTGGTCGAGGGCCTGGCCCAGCAGCACAACGGGTTCTTCGCGGCGGCCTGGCGGGTCGACCACCCGGCAACCGCGGACGTCCTGGAGGCGATGGGCCGGCTGCACCCGGACAAGCGGATCGCGAAGGAAGCGCGCAAGGCGGCGTTCAAGGCGCGTTCCCAGCAAGGGAATTGACGCGGAAAGCCGAGGTGTGGGGAGGGCGACCTCCCCACACCCCGACGGTTCACCGCCTCAGCAGTGGTAGCTCGTCGTGTGCTTGAACGACGAGGAGTCCCCGTTGAAGCCGTACGTACCCCGGTAGGCCGGCGGGTTCTGGAACTCGCCGACGAGGGTCGTCGCGTTGGCGTGGGCGCCCTGGCCGGTGCGCTTCGCGTCGAGACGGATCGTCTCGCCCATGAAGCCGCCCGTGATGTCCCAGGGGGCGCCGCTGATGCCGGAGGTGATCTTGCCGCCGGTCACGACGTGCGGGTACGTGTTGGGGTTGTACTCCACCTCGATGGCGAAGGTCATCGACCCGTTGTGCAGTTCCAGCTTGGTGGACGCGGAGGCCGCCTCGGCGGTCATGTCCTGCTGGGAGGCGAACGCCTCGTCACGCGTCTTTACTTCCGCGCCCTGGGGATTGTGGAAACGGTGCTCGGAGCCGGTATGGCTCTTCTGCCGCTTGGCCTGCGTGGTCATGCTGATTCCCTCTTCCGGTACAGGTGTTGAGCGACCGTTACGGGTGCTGAGTGACCGTCAGGCAAGCTGCTCGGCGATCTCCACCCGCAGCAGCGCGCGGACGTTCTCGATGTGGTTGGCGACGGTGACGACCGAGGAACCCGCGAAGAGCAGACCGGTCGCGACGTTGTCGAGGGAGGTCACCAGCGAACCGGAGTCGCCGCCCGCCGAGATGCTCGTCGTCAGGACCTGGTCCAAGAACCGGGCCGTGCCCGCCGTGCCGTAGCCGACGTCGATCGTGACGTCGGTCGCGATGATCCGGCCGAAGCTGATGTTCGTCGTACGGCCGGTCTTCTTCACCAGGTCGCCGACCGAGACGTTGGCCTTGCGCCGCCAGGCGCGCGGCGCACCGCTGAAGTGCTGCTCACGGGTGGCGTCCTGGAAGTCCACGGCGCCGAGCGCGCAGTCCACCACGTTGTTGTGGCGCTCCACCGGGATCTGCGGCGCGAACTGGATAGGGATGAACCGGTCCAGGGTCGCGAGACGGTCGTCCGGGTCCGTGCCGCCGTCGTACGCGCCGGGCTGCAGGATCGAACTCCCCGGCTGGGCGCGGTTGCAGTCGGCCAGCACGTGGTTGTTGGAGAGGACGTAGAACCGCGCGGGGGTGCCGAGGCCGGGACCCGGCGGGTCCACGGAGGCGCCCGGCAGGAAGTCGTACACCACGCTGCCCAACGTGCCCGCGGTCACTCGCACGTTGCCGATCGAGACGCCTGAACGGGCCGGGCGCATACGGCGCTTGAGGAGCTGCGGCTCGAACCGGCCGAGCCCGCCGAGCTCTTCCAGCAACGGCTGCGTGAGGCCGGCGAGTTGCTCGGCCGTGCTGCCGTCGCTCCGGTAGGAGGTACCGCGGTCCTCGGAGCGGCCCGGGGTCCGGCGTTGCTGCTGCTGACGCTGCGCGGCGACATGGCCGACCGCGACGACGTCGGTGGGGGTGCCGTCGTCCATCGTGCGCGGGATGACATCCCGCTCGGGGAGCTGGGACTCCGGCACCTTCTGGGTCACGAACACCAGCACGGCCGCTTCGCCCGTGGCCTGTCCGTCGATCCACTTCACGCCGTGGCCGAAGCCGACGACGTTGGCCAGCGGCGACTGCGGCCGCAGGAAGTCTGAATTCGCTTGCCGACGGGAGCTGTCACTCAGCTGGCCGCCGGTCGGTCCTCGCATCATCTCGGGCTGGCTCACGCCAGACCACCTCATCAGATCACGGCTCTTGGTCCCTTACGGGCTACGGCGATCGCGCCTTCTCGAAAGGGCCGGTCGCGGGGGGCACTTCCCGCTCACATGGGCCGGCTTCGTGAGCCGGCCTTCTGCGGTGTGCTCTTCAGGTCTATGGCCGGGGAGCAGGCGGAGTCAAGGCAATCTGAAATGAATCACGAATTTCGCCCCGATCCATACTTTCCGTCCGCTACACGCCCTTTGGCCTTGCTTTCGAAGCGTCGCCAGGCCAGTTCTTCCGGAGCGGAGGACTTTTGGGTTTCGTGGGGGAGTACATACGGATTCATGGAAGGGAGACTGGTGATGTCGCTCGGTGTTCAACTCCCGTTCAGACATGGGCGGAAGCGTGGCGCCGACCGAGGTCCGCCACCCTCCACGGCACACCCACCGTCACAGGAGACACGCATGTCGCTCACCCGCAGGGATTTCACCGCAAAGTCCGCGCTGACCGGTGCCGGGGTCGCGCTGGCGGGCAGCGTCGGCGCCCTCGCCACCGCGCCCAACGCCCTCGCCGCCACCGACACCGACAGTGAGAACTCGGCGGCCGAATACGGCCACGGACACCAGCACCCCGGCGTCGGCTACGGCCCGCTGCTCGCCGACCCGGACGGCCTCCTCGCCCTCCCCGCCGGCTTCAAATACCGCGTCATCACCTACAGCGGGAAAACCAAGCTGGAGTCGGGCGAGTTCACCCCCTCCAACCACGACGGCACGTCCACCTTCGACGGCCCGCGCGGCGCCACCCTCCTCGTCAACAACCACGAGCTGGCCGGCCCCCGCGCCCAGTGGCCCCACCCCGTCCCGCTCACCGAGGGCCTCGTCTACGACCCCGCCGGGGCCGGCGGCTGCACGGTCGTCGAGGTCCGCCGCGACCATGTCGCCGAGTGGGTCGGCATCGCCGGCACCGTCACCAACTGCGCGGGTGGCAACACCCCTTGGGACACCTGGCTCACCTGTGAGGAGACCGAGGACAAGGCCGGCACCAACGGCTTCACCAAGGACCACGGTTACGTCTTCGAGGTCGACCCGGTCGACCGTCGCGCCAACCGAAACCCCAAGCCCATCAAGGCACTTGGCCGCTACGCCCACGAGGCGGTGGTCGTCGACCCCAAGCGTGGCCACCTCTACCTCACCGAGGACGCGTCGGGCCCGAACGGCCTCCTCTACCGCTGGACCCCGCCGGAGCACTTCCACCACGGCCGCGGCAAGCTCCGCACCCTCGCCGACGACGCGGGCGTCCTCCAGGCCTTCAAGTGCTTCGACTCCGGCGGCAAGTTCATCGACGACCTCTCCCGCGCCACGAAGATCGGCACGGTCTACGGCGTCGACTGGATCGACGTCCCCGACCGCGACGCGAAGACGGTCTCGGTCCGCAAGCAGTTCGCCGCCGGAGAGATCACCCGCGCCCGCAAGCTCGAGGGCATGTGGTGGGGCGACGGCGGCACCTACATCGTCTCCTCGTTCGCCCGCACGGAGAGCCCCGTCCAGCACGACGGCGCCGTCTGGTTCTACGACCCCAAGCGCCGCACCCTCACCCTCAAGGTCCTCATCGGCGTCAACCCCGACCCGTCCGTGGACGGCGCGTTCGACGGCCCCGACAACATCACCGTCTCTCCCTACGGCGGCCTCGTCATCGCCGAGGACGGCGAGGGCGTCCAGCACCTGTTCGGCGCGACCGACAGCGGGCGCACGTACCCGATCGCCCGCAACGAACTCAACATCGGCACCGAAGAGAAGCCGGAATACAGCGAGTTCACGGGCGTGACCTTCTCGCCCGACGGCAAGACGCTGTTCGCGAACATCCAGACGCCGGGGATCATGCTGGCGATCACGGGGCCTTGGAAGCGGCAGAAGCGCGGCTGAACTCCCGTACGGAATTAATTGGTTGGCCCCTCCAGAGCTGTGCCTCCTACTCTGAGATCACAACAGCACGCACCTCCCGGTGCGCAGGCGGCGGTTACTTCGTTGTGATCGAAAAAGACACCGCAGCCGTTCTTGATCTCGGGAGGCGCAGCTCATGGTGGGTGCCCGGTGCGCAGGCAACGGTTACTTCATTGGGCCAGACGGTTGCGGGTTCGAGTCCCGTCATCGACTTCGGGTCGGTGTAGCTCAATTGGGTGGAGCATCTGATAAGTCCGTCGCCGCTTTCTGATCTCGGGCACCCACCTTCCGCTGCGTCTTCCTCCGAAACACCAAGGAATTCGGGGGAATTCACCATGGCGCGATTCAACACCAAGGCGGCGAAGACCCAGCCCACTTCGCGGGTCACCTCCACGGGCCGAGTGCTCCGTACCTACCAGGGCGGCCGAGGCAGTGAGCGAGACGCGCGCTCCGAGCTTTTCCTGCTCGCCGTCGCCAACTTCGTCTCCCAGCAGACCTTTTACGAGTCCGGCGCCGACCGCGACGACCGCTTCGCCACCCTCGTGCGCGAGCTCGCCGTCACCGACCCGGCCTGGACGGCCGGCCTCCTCGGCTGGCTGCGCGGCGAGGGCAACCTCCGTACGGCCTCCCTCGTGGGCGCCGCCGAGTACGTGAAGGCCCGCCTCGACGCCGGCGCCACCGACGGCCCCTCGAACCGACAGGTCGTCGACTCCGTGCTCCGGCGCCCGGACGAGCCCGGCGAGCTGCTCGCGTACTGGACCACGCGCTACGGCCGCGCCATCCCGAAGCCCGTCAAGCGCGGTGTCGCCGACGCCGTACGACGTCTCTACGGCGGCAAGTCGCTGCTGAAGTACGACACCGCGGCCAAGGGCTACCGCTTCGGCGACATCCTCAACCTGGTGCACGCGGCGCCGGACCCGGACAAGGCGTGGCAGGGCGAGCTGTTCCAGTACGCGCTGGACCGGCGGCACCACCCGGACACCGCCGTACCGCCCGCGTCGAACCAAGTCCTCACCGCGCACCGCGAGTTGATGGCGCTGCCGGTCGAGCGGCGACGCGCTGTCGTCACCGCGGCCGACGGCGCGGAGCGGTTCGCGGCGGCCGGGATGACGTGGGAGGCGCTGGCCGGCTGGCTCCAGGGGCCGATGGACAAGGCGGCCTGGGAGGCGGTCATCCCGTCCATGGGCTCGATGGCGCTGGTCCGGAACCTCCGGAACTTCGACGAGGCCGGGGTCTGTGACGAGGTCGCGGCCCAGGTCGCGGCGAAGATCAGCGACCCGGCGGAGGTCGCGCGCTCGCGGCAGTTCCCCTTCCGGTACCTCGCCGCGTACCAGCACGCTCCCTCGCTGCGCTGGTCGTACCCGCTGGAGCAGGCGCTCGGCCACTCGCTGGCCAACGTGCCCGCGCTGCCGGGCCGCACGCTGGTGCTCGTGGGCCGCTCGGGCTCGATGTTCTTCTCGCGGCTGTCCGACCGCTCGGAGCTCAACCGGGCCGACGCGGCGGCGATCTTCGGCACGGCGCTCGCGCTGCGGGCGGCGGACGCGGACCTCGTCGAGTTCGGCACCACGAGCAAGCGCCTGGACTTCGGCGCGGGCGAGTCGGTGCTCAAGGTCCTGGAGCGCTTCGGCGACCTGGGCGGCACCGACACCACCTCGGCGGTCCGCTCGCACTACCGGGGCCAGGACCGGGTGCTGATCGTCACCGACGAGCAGTACGCGTACAGCCGGCACGGCGACCCGACCGAGCAGGTACCGGCCGGCATCCCGGTCTACACCTGGAACCTCGCCGGGTACCGAGCGGGCCACGGCCCGTCCGGCACGGCGAACCGGCACACCTTCGGCGGCCTCTCGGACGCGGCCTTCCGGATGGTGCCGCTGCTGGAGGCGGCCCGGGACGCGGACTGGCCCTGGGCGGCCTGAAGCGAGGAAGCGAGACATGTGGCCCGCACCCACACATGGGTGCGGGCCACACCCATGTCCGGACAAGGGTGTGGGCGAGCCATTGACATCTAACATTTCAGTTCTACTATCGGTTCATGGAAGCCCTACGGCCCGTCCCGCGCACCCTTCTCCGCGACCGCGCCTACGAAGCGATCCGCGACGCCATCGTGGCCGGGGAGATCGAGCCCGGGGCCGTGGTGCGGGACGCCGATCTCGCCGAGCGGCTCGGGTTGTCGCGCGCGCCGGTACGCGAGGCGTTCTCGCGGCTGGTGGAGGAGGGCCTGCTGGAGAGCAAGCCGCAGAGCTACACCCGGGTGACGCCGGTTGTGGCCGCCGAGGTGCGGGACGCCGCCGCCGTGGTCGGGGCCATGCACGAGTTGGTGACGCGGGTCGCCGTACCCCTCTTGCGGGACAAGGACGTTGACGTGATGCGCGCGGCCAACGACCGGTTCGCCGCCGCCGTGGCCGCCGGTGACGTGGACGCGGCCCTGCGCGCCGACGACGAACTCCACGACGTACCGGTGCGGGTGAGCGGCAATCGCGCCGCCGCCGCCACCATCGCCCGTTACACCCCGCTCATCCGCCGACTGGAGCGACGACGCTTCGGCGAGGGCGGCTCATGCCGCTCGGCCGGACTGCACGAGCGGCTGATCGAGGCCTGCGCCGAAGGCGACACGGACGGTGCGGTCCGCGTCACGGCCGACATCTGGCACACCCTCGCAGACCTGGCCGACGCCGACTGACCCTGGAGAACTCATGTCCCTTTCCTCGTACGACCGTTACCCCCTCCTCTTCGGCCCCTCGCCCGTCCACCCCCTGGAGCGCCTCACCGCCCACCTCGGCGGCGCCGCCCTGTGGGCCAAGCGCGAGGACTGCAACTCCGGTGTCGCGTACGGCGGCAACAAGACCCGCAAGCTGGAGTACCTCGTCGCCGACGCCCTCGCGAAGGGCTGCGACACCCTCGTGTCGATCGGCGGCGTGCAGTCCAACCACACCCGCCAGGTCGCGGCTTCTGCCGCCCGCGCCGGGCTCAAGTGCGTGCTGATCCAGGAGAGTTGGGTGGAGTGGCCCGACTCCGTCTACGACAAGGTCGGCAACATCCTGATCAGCCGCCTCGCCGGAGCGGACGTACGGCTGGTGAAGGCCGGGTTCGGCATCGGCTTCAAGGAGAGCTGGGAGCAGGCTCTGCGGGAGGTCGAGGAAGGCGGCGGCAAGCCGTACGCCATCCCGGCCGGCGCCTCCGACCACCCGCTCGGCGGCCTCGGCTTCGCCAACTGGGCCCATGAAGTCGCCCAGCAGGAACAGGAGTTGGGCGTCTTCTTCGACACCGTGGTGGTGTGCTCGGTGACCGGGTCCACCCAGGCGGGCATGGTCGCCGGGTTCCGCGCGCTGGAAGAAGCGGGCGGGCGCGAGCGCCGGGTGCTCGGCATCGACGCCTCGGCGAAGCCCGCCGAGACCCGCGAGCAGGTGGCCCGCATCGCCCAGGGCACCGCCCAACTGATCGGCGTCAAGCGCGAGTTGACCCTCGACGACGTCGAACTGGACGACCGCTACCACGCCGGCATCTACGGCATCCCCGACGAGACCACCCTGGAGGCGATGCGCCTCGCCGCCCGCACCGAGGGGATGGTCACCGACCCCGTCTACGAGGGCAAGTCCATGGCCGGGATGATCGACCTGGTCGCCCGCGGTGAGATCGCCGCCGACTCCACCGTGCTCTACGCCCACCTCGGCGGACAGCCCGCGCTGAACGCGTACAGCGCGCTGTTCTAGGCAGGCCCCGCAGTCCCCTCAGTCCTCTTTAGGCAGTCCCCTTGGCCCGCTCGGGTTTCCTGCCGGTGATCACGAGCGCCGATACCAGCAGCGCGGTCAGGGCGATCAGCGCGCCGACGCCGAACGCGCGGGCCGACCCGTGGACGAGGATCTCGGACGGTGACCCGGTCGATTGCCGGGTCGCCGTACCGAACACCGTGACCAGGATGGACAGTCCGAGGGTGCCGCCGAGCCACTGGAGGGTCTGGAGGAGACCCGACGCGGCGCCCGCCTCACGGGGCTCGATGCCCGCGAGGATCGTCACATTGAGGGGCATGAAGCTGAGGCCGACGCCCAGGCCCATCAGGAACAGGGGGCCCAGCAGGCCGGTCAAGTAGCCGTCGCCGGGGCGGAGTTGCCACAGCCACGTCGCCGATGCGACGAGCACGGCCATGCCGGTGAGCAGGATCGGCTTGGCGCCGAAGCGGGCCAGCAGGCGCGGTACGAAACGCACGACCGTGAACATCGCCAGCGTCATCGGCAGGAACGCGAAGCCCGCGCGCAACGGGCTGTAGTCCAGGACCCGTTGGCTGATCAGGGTGAGGAAGTAGAACGCGCCGAACATGCCCGCCGGCAACAGCAGGACGCCCGCGTAGCCACCCGCTCGGTTGCGGCTCGCGAACAGGCGCAGCGGCATGATGGGTTGGGCGGCGCGGGACTCGACCAGGGTGAAGCCCGCCAGCAGGGCCGCCGCGAAACTGAACCCCAACTGCGCCTGCGTATCGCCCCAGCCGTCCGACGAGACCCGGATGAACGCGTACACCAGCGAGGTCATCCCGGCGGTGCCGGTGAGCGCGCCCGCCGCGTCGAACCGGCCCGCGTGGCGCGGGGGTTCGGCGACGAAACGGGGGAGGGCGGTGGCCACCGCGACGCCGATCGGCACGTTGATCAGCAGGGCCCAGCGCCAGGACGCCCAGGAGGTCAACATGCCGCCGATGACCAGGCCTATCGAGGCGCCGATGCCGGCCATGGAGGTGTAGATGCCGAGCGCGTGGTGACGGCGCGGGCCCTCCGGGAAGTTGGTGGTGATCAGGGCGAGCGTGTTGGGTGCGATGAGCGCGGCGCCCACGCCCTGCAGCGCGCGGGCCGCGAGCAGCCAGGCGCTGTCGGTGGCGAGTCCGCCGAGCAGGGAGGACGTCGCGAAGAGCAGCACGCCGATGGTGAGCGTACGGCGACGGCCGACGATGTCGCCGACCCGGCCGCCCAGCAGAAGCAGCCCGCCGAAGGCGAGCGTGTAGGCGTTGAGGACCCAGGACAGCCCGGTGGGGCTGAAGTCGAGGTCCTTCTGGATGTCCGGCAGCGCTACGTTGACGACAGTGGAGTCGACGCCGACCATCAAATAGGCCGTGACGACGACGAAGAGGACGGTGCCGAGCCTGGCGGTTCGGGGTGGTGCGGAGAGAGGATCGACGGTGGTGGACGGTGCGGACGGGCTGGACATGGAGTTCTCCCGTTCTGGCGTCCCCGGCTGAGACATGTGCGGGCAGCACGGACTGCCCGCAGCGGTAAGCGGGGACTGTCTCCGTTTAGTACTCGGTAAGATACGGAGACAGTCCCCGGTTCGCAAGGAGTATCTGGATGGCGCAGGTCAGACCCATGCGCGCGGACGCCCGGCGCAACTATGACCGACTGCTGAAGGTGGCGGCGGAGGCTTTCGCCGAGCACGGGGAGAACGCGTCCCTCGACGACATCGCCAAGCGCGCGGGCGTCGGATCAGGGACGCTGTACCGGCATTTCCCCACCCGGCAGGCGCTGTTGGAGGCGGCCTACGTCGACCGGATCGAGGCGCTCGGGACCCGCGCCGACGAGCTCGCGAAGGAGCTGCCGCCGGGCGAGGCGCTGGCCGAGTGGCTGTACGAGGTCTGCGTCGGCACGATCCAGGTGCGCGGCATGAAGGCCCTGCTGGGCTCGGCCGTCGCGGACGGCAGCAATCTCGCGCTCACGGCCTGCGGTACGCATATGAAGGGCGCGACGCAGCGGTTGGTGGAGGCGGCACAGCGGGAGGGGACCCTGCGTCAGGACATCGAGCCGATCGAGGTCCTGCGGTTGGCCCACGGGGTGTCCACGGCTTCCGAACTGGCGGACGGCCAGGGGAAGTCCATCCGCCGCTATCTGTCCCTGCTGACGAACGGGCTACGGCCCGCTGCCGGGTCGGAGTGAACGCCGGGCGCCCCTCGGAAGGAGCGCCCGCAGCGGTCGTAGGACTGTGTCTGTGGTGGTTACAGCGCTTGGGCCGCCGGCTTCACCATGCCGCGCACCGTGCGGGACTTCACGAAGTCGCCCATCGCGGTCATGTCCCACTCACCGGTGAACTGCTTGACCAGCTTCGCCATCATCACGCCCGTCTGGGACTCGGCGTTGGTGAGGTCGAAGCGGACCAGTTCCTCGCCGGTCGCGGCGTCCAGGAGGCGGCAGTAGGCCTTGGCGACCTCGGTGAACTTCTGGCCGGAGAAGGAGTTGACCGTGAAGACCAGGCCGGTGACGTTCTCGGGGATGCGGCCGAGGTCGACCACGATCACCTCGTCGTCACCGCCGCCCTCGCCCGTCAGGTTGTCACCGGAGTGCTTGATCGCGCCGTTCAGGATCGACAGTTTGCCGAAGTAGCAGCTGTCGACGTGGTTGCGCTGCGGGCCGTAGGCGATGACCGAGGCGTCCAGGTCGATGTCCTTGCCGCGGTACGCGGGCTCCCAGCCGAGGCCCATCTTGACCTGGGAGAGGAGCGGGCGGCCGCCCTTGACCAGGGAGACGGTCTGGTTCTTCTGGAGGCTGACGCGGCCCTTGTCGAGGTTGATCTTTCCGGCGCCGAGCGGGGGTGCGGCGGGCGGCGGCGGGGGAGTCGCGGGAGCGACGGGAGCTGCTGCGGCCTGCGGTGCGGGCGGGGCCACCGGAGCTGGAACCGCTGCCGGAGCCGCGGCCGGTTCCTCGACCGAGACGCCGAAGTCCGTGGCGATGCCCGCGAGGCCGTTGGCGTAGCCCTGGCCGACCGCGCGGGCCTTCCAGACGCCGTTGCGGAGGTAGATCTCCACGACCACGAGTGCCGTCTCGGCGCCGAGCTGCGGGGGTGTGAAGGTGCCCAGCACGCTGTTGTCGTCCGCGTTGCGGATCGTGGCCGTGGGTTCGACGCCCTGGAAGCTCTGGCCGGCCGCGTCCGGGCTGGCGGTGACGACGATCTTCTCGATGCCCGGCGGGACGGCGCCGGTGTCGACGGTGATCGCGTCGGGTGCCGTACCGCCGCCGGAGCGGTAGGTCACGCCGGGGCCCGTCGGCTGGTTGTAGAAGATGAAGTCGTCGTCGGAGCGCACCTTGCCGTCGCCCGTGAGCAGCAGGCCCGATACGTCGAGCCGCACCGGGGCGGCGACGTCCACCGTCACGCGCGCGGCGGAGAGAGGGATGTTCGAGCCGGGGGTCATAGCTGTCATGACTCGTGAACGACCGAGACCATTTTGCCGTTCCCTTACCAAGCGACCAATTGGCCAACCCTTGACACCACCGGCTCGAAACCGCCCTCGATCCCTCCTGCGGACTCCCCTGAACCCTTCTGCGGACTAGGGAATCACCACGATCTTCCGCCCCACCCCCGCCGCGAACTGCTCCAGCGCCTGCGGATACCGCTCCAGCTCGATCCGGTCGCTGATGAAGATCTCCGGGTCGAGGACGCCATTCGCGAACAGCTCCGCCGCCCGTTCGAAGCTGTGCAGCACCGCCATGGAACCGGTGATGGTGATCTCCTGGTTGTAGATGCGGTACGGGTCGATCGACACCCGGGTCGCGTAGTCGGCCACCCCGAACTGCAGGAACGTGCCGGCCTTCGCCACCCGCCCCAGGCCGTCCTGGATCGCCGCCGCGTTGCCGGTCGCGTCGACCACGAGGTCCCAGCCCTGCGGCCGGTCCAGCTCGTCCGCGTTCGCCGCGGAGCCGGAGACACCGAGCGTGCGGGCCGTCTCCAGGCGGGCCGGGTTCAGGTCCACGATGTCGACGCTCGCCGCGCCGGTGCGCTTGGCCAGCTCCAGCATCATCAGGCCCATGGTCCCGGAGCCGTAGATCAGGACGTGTGCGCCGAGGCGGGACTTGAGGACGTCGTAGCCGCGCACCGCGCACGACAGGGGTTCGACGAGGGCCGCGTCCTGGGTGCGGACGTGCTCGGGGAGCTTCACGCAGTTCGCCACCGGGGCGAGTGCGTACTGGGCCGCGCCGCCCGCCGTGGTGACGCCGATCGCGGCCCAGCGTTCGCAGAGGTTGTTGTGGCCGTTGCGGCACTGCCGGCACTCGTAGCAATAGAGGGATGGGTCTACGGCTACTTGGTCGCCGACCGAGACCTCGGTGACCTGGGTGCCGACCGCGACGATCTCGCCGGCGAACTCGTGGCCCGGCACGATCGGCAGCTTGGGCGCGAACTCGCCCTGGAGGATGTGTAGATCGGTGCCGCACAGCCCGCAGGCGGCGACCTCGACGACGACCTCGCGGGGGCCCGGCGTCGGGTCGGGGACCTCGGTGACGACGGCGCGGCCCACGGACTCGATGACGGCGGCCTTCATTTCACGGCTCCCAAGGAGAGGCCCTGGACCAGCTTGTCCTGGGCGGCGAACCCTGCGGCGAGCACCGGCAGGGAGACGACGAGCGACGCGGCGCACACCTTGGCCAGGAACAGGCCCTGGCTGGTGATGAAGCCGGTCAGGAAGACGGGGGCGGTCTCGGCGACCACACCCGTGAGGACCCGGGCGAACAGCAGCTCGTTCCAGCTGAAGATGAAGCAGATCAGGGAGGTCGCCGCGATACCGGGGAGGGCGATCGGGGCCACCACGCGCGCGAGGATGGTTGGCAGCCGCGCGCCGTCGATCTGCGCCGCCTCGATGACGGCGACCGGGACCTCGGCGAGGAACGACTGCATCATCCACACCGCGATCGGCAGGTTCATCGAGGTGTAGAGGATGACCAGGAGCCAGATGTTGTCCAGCATCCCGGCGTTCTTCGCGAACAGGTAGATCGGCAGCAGGCCCGCCACCACCGGGAGCATCTTCGTGGACAGGAAGAAGAACAGGACGTCGGTCCACTTCTTCACCGGGCGGATCGACAGCGCGTAGGCCGCCGGGAACGCCAGCACCAGCACGAAGAGTGTCGAAGCCACCGACGCGACCAGCGAGTTGACCAGCGCGGGCCAGGGGCTCGCGCCGCCGCCCGTGCCGAAGAACTCCCGGTAGCCGCTCAGGGTGAGGGCGGCCCCGAAGGACGGCGGGTTGGTCGCCGCGTCCGTCTCCGAGTGGAAGGACGTCAGCGCCATCCAGGCGATGGGCAGGAAGAACACGATGCCGAGAAGCCAGGCCACCAGGCCGAGGCCCGCTCCTTTACGGCGGTCACGCACGCGTACGGCGATGCTGCTCATGCGCGGGACGCCTCCTCACGGAACAGGGACGACACGACGCGCAGGGCGAAGGTCGCGATGATGATCGAGCCGATGACGACCAGGACACCGGCCGCCGAGGCGAGGCCGTTCTCGTGCGCCTGGTAGAAGCTCTGGTAGACGGTGTAGGGCAGGTTGGCGGTGCCCAGGCCGCCCGACGTGATGGTGAAGACCGCGTCGAAGTTCTGGACGATGTAGATCGAGCCCAGCAGGGCGCCGAGTTCGAGATAGCGGCGCAGATGCGGGAGTGTCAGATAGCGGAAGACCTGCCAGTCGCTGGCGCCGTCCACTTTCGCGGCCTCGATCTGCTGGTGGTCGCGGCTCTGGAGGCCGGCCAGCAGGATCAGCATCATGAACGGCGTCCACTGCCACACCAGGGAAGCCTCGACCGCGAGCAGCGGGGTGTTGGAGATCCAATCCGGCTGTGGGCCGCCCACATAGTGCAACAGCCCATTGAACAGGCCGTATTCAGGGTTGTAGAGCACATGCTTCCAGAGCAGGGCCGCGGCCACCGGCACCACCAGGAACGGGGCGATCAGCAGCGTGCGGACAAAGCCCCGGCCCTTGAACTTCCGGTCCAGGAGCAGGGCGAGCAGCAGGCCGAAGATCAGGCTGGCCACCACCACCGCCACGGTGAGCAGGACGGTCGTCCACACCGAGTGGCGCAGGTCGGCGTCGGTCAGGACCTGCTGGTAGTTGTCGAAACCGGTGAAGTGCCGGGCCTTCGGGTAGAGCGCGTTCCAGTCGAAGAAGGAGATCACCAGCGTGGCCACGAACGGGAGTTGGGTCACGACGATCATGAAGATCAGGGCGGGGAGCAGGGGGGCGCGGGTGGCCCAGGCGCGCAGCTTGTCCGATGGCTGTCGCGCGGTGCGGGTCGGACTGGTGGCCAGCGGGGCCGTTGTCGTGGCGGTCATCGTCCCTCGTACTCCTTGGAGATCTTCTCGGCGAGTTTCTGGGACTTCTTCAGGGCCGAGTCGACGGACTGCCGTCCGGCGATGGCCGAACTGATCTCCTGGGAGACCTTCGTACCGAGGTCGGTGAACTCGGGGATGTCGACGAACTGGATGCCGGGCGCGGGCCGCGGCTGTACGCCCGGGTCATTGGGCTTGGCGCCCTCGATGGCTTCCTTCGTCTGCTCCTGGAAGGCGGCGGCCTCTTTCACGTACTCGGGGTTCGTGTACGTCGAGGCGCGCTTCCCGGCCGGCACGTTGGCCCAGCCGTCCTTCTCGCCGACCAGCTGCTCGTACTGCTTGCCGGACGCCCAGGACACGAACTTCCAGGCCTTGTCGGAGTTGTGGGACGCCTTCTGGATGCCCCAGGCCCACGTGTAGAGCCAGCCGGAGGAGTCGGTCTTCTCGACCGGGGCGGGGACGTAGCCGATCTTGCCCTTCACCGGGGAGCCCTTGGCCTCCAGCGAACCGGCCGCCGAGGTGGCGTCGTACCACATGGCGACCTTGCTCTGCGTGATGTTGTTGAGGCACTCGGCGAAGCCGGACTGGGCCGCGCCGGACTCGCCGTGCTTGCGGACCAGGTCGACATAGAACTTCGTCGCCTGCTCGAAGCCGGGGGAGTCGAGCTGCGCCTTCCAGTTCTTGTCGAACCAGGTGCCGCCGAAGGTGTTCACGACGGTGGTCAGCGGCGCCATCAGCTCGCCCCAACCGGGCAGCCCGCGCAGGCAGATGCCCTTCATGCCCGGCTTGGCGCCGTCGACCTTGGCGGCGATGTCGGCCACCTGGGTCCAGGTCGGGTGCGCGGGCATGGTGAGGCCCTTGTCGGCGAGCACGTCCTTGCGGTACATCAGGAAGGACGACTCGCCGTAGAACGGCTGCCCGTAGAGCTTGCCGTCGTCGGCGGTCAGGGACTCGCGCATCGGCTTGAGGATGTCCTGCTCGTCGTAGGCCGGGTCCTTCGCCACGTACGAGTCCATCTCGTGCAGCCAGCCGTTGCGGGCGTAGATCGGGATCTCGTAGTTGGAGAGGGTCGCGACGTCGTACTGGCCGGCCTGGTTGGCGAAGTCCTGGCTGATCTTGTCGCGGACGTCGTTCTCGGGCAGCACCGTGAAGTTGACCTTGATGCCGGTCTCCTTCGTGAAGTTCGGTGCCAGTTTCTGGAGTTCGGTCATCTGGGGGTTGTTGACCATCAGGACGTTGATCGAGTTGCCGCCTGATCCGGCGCCGCCCGCTCCGACCCAGCAGCCGGAGAGCAACGGGGCGAGCAGCGTCCCTACGGCGGCCAGGGCGAGCGTGGCTCGCGGCGGCCGTCGTCGGCTCTGGGTTCGCATGGATCGCTCCTGCAGTAAGGGGAGTTGGACTTATGGGGTGACAAAGGCGCCGCCGGGCATGGCTGCGCCCTACGTAGTGACTCAGTTGGTTTTTCAAACGGCGTTCTGGACGCGCCCGATGCTTGTGACGCTCTAGACGCGTATGACCTGTGGCCCCAGCAATGAGTAGCGGTGGGCTTCGGCCGACGGGAGCAGCGTGCTCGTGACGATCGTCTCCAGGGCGCCGATCTCGGCGAACCGGCAGAAACTGACCGCCCCGAACTTGGTGTGCACGCCCGCGAACACGGTGCGCCGGGCGGCGCGGATGGCCTGTGCCTTGACCTCGCTGACGGCGGGGTCGGGCGTGGTCAGGCCGTGTTCGCGGGAGATGCCGTTGGCGCCGATGAAGGCGAGGTCGAGGACGAAGCCGGCGAGCATCTTCGTCGTCCAGTGGTCCACGGTCGCCAGGGTGCCGTGCCGGACCCGGCCGCCGAGCAGCAGCACCGAGGTGTTCTCCGACTCGGCGAGCACGCCCGCCACGGGCAGGGACGCGGTGACCACGGTCAGCGGTCGGTCCCTGGGCAGCGCCTCGGCGATGAGCTGTGGGGTGAAGCCCTCGTCGACGAAGACGGTCTCGGCGTCCCCGAGCAGCTCGGCCGCGGCGATCGCGATCCGGCGCTTCTCCGGGACATGGCTGGTGGCGCGGAAGGCGAGCGTCGTCTCGAAACCGGCGCTCTCCACGGGGTAGGCGCCGCCATGTGTCCTGCGGACCAGCCCGTGGTCCTCCAGGGCGCGCAGATCGCGCCGTACGGTCTCCTTGGCCACGCCCAGCTCCGCGGCGAGCGCGGTGACGTCGACCGAGCCGGTGCGGCGCGCGGCCCGCACGATCTCCCGCTGACGCTCCTCCGCCGAACTCGTGCTCATGGCCGACACCACCTTCCCGCTCACTGGAGTACTGCCCGTTCGGGCCCGGTGCGACCCTTGGGGGAAGTTCTACAGCGGGTGCGCGGCACTGACCAGGCCTGTTGCACGCCCGATGCTGCCCGTGTGTGACCGTTTACCGCGCGGTGTGCCCGTCGCGGACCTGCGCGGCTGTCCGCCCGGGCGTGAGATCGGGCAGCGTCCGTGCCCGAACATGCCTGCGGGCGGGCCCGTTCGGTGCCCGCCCGCGTCTCCGGAGACCCGTTTCCCGTCAGTTCGACCGGATGTACGGCCCGTGTCAGTACCCGCCCGTGTCAGTACGGCCAGATCGGCGGGTCGTTCACGAAGTGGCCGCCCAGATAGGCGTGCGCCTCGACTCCCGGCCGGAGCTCGCCCTGTTCGGCGACGATCTTCTCGGCGTACGGCTCGGAGTCGTCCTGCGGCTCGTAACCGAGCGCCCGCGCGGTCGACAGGTCCCACCACAGGCGGGTGTTGGCGGAGGAGCCGTAGACGACGGTGTGCTGTACGTCCTCGGCGGTGAGGGCCGCGTGGAAGAGGCGGGCGCCGTCGGCGGGGCTCATCCAGATCGACAGCATGCGCACGCTGCTGGGCTCCGGGAAGCAGGAGCCGATGCGCACGGAGACGGTCTCCAGGCCGTGCTTGTCCCAGTAGAGCTGCGCCAGGTCCTCACCGAAGGACTTGGAGAGGCCGTAGAAGGTGTCGGGGCGGTGCGGGGTGTCGATGGGGATGAGCGGGTCTCCGGCTTCGGGCCTCGGGGTGTAGCCCACCGCGTGGTTGGAGGAGGCGAAGACGATGCGGGGGACGCCCTCCTCGCGGGCGGCCTCGTAGAGGTTGTACGTGCCCTCGATGTTCGACGCGAGGATCTTGTCGAAGGAGGCTTCCAGGGAGATGCCCGCGAGATGGATGATCGCGTCGACGCCCCGTACCGCCTCGCGCAGGGCCGCCCGGTCCGAGAGGTCGGCGGTGATCGCGTCCGGCTCGCCCTCGATGGGGCGGAGGTCGAGCAGCCGCAGCTCGTAGCCGTAGGAGGGGAGCAGGTCCCGCATCAGGGTGCCGAGCCCGCCTGCGGCGCCGGTGAGCAGAACGGTGCGGGGAGCGGGCATCCTCGGTCTCCTTGAGTGGTCGATCTCATCCATGGACGGTATTCACATGCATGGACAAGCTAGATATCCGTCACCATGCCCGTCAAGTGTGGCGCGGACCTGCGAAATCCGCTTCACTCTTGCTCATTTGCTGGCTTGACCCATCCTGAGGCAGCTCCTTAGGGTGGGATCGTTCAGAAATGTAGACGTGGATCAGAAGAACGCACGCACCTGTTCAACGCACGCACCTGTTCAAGGGAGAGCCCGTGACGTCTGCCCCTCTCGCCGCCCGGCTCAGCATCCCCAGCGGGCCGCTCTTCTTCCCCGTCACCGCCTACGGCCCCGACGGCTCCGTCGATCTCGACGTCTACCGCGCGCATGTCCGCCGGGGCGTCGAGGCCGGAGCCGCTGCGGTCTTCGCGTGCTGCGGCACTGGGGAGTTCCACGCGCTGCTGCCCGAGGAGTTCGAGGCGTGCGTGCGGGCCGCCGTGGAGGCGACCGAGGGCCGGGTGCCGGTGGTCGCGGGCGCGGGCTACGGCACCGCGCTCGCCGTACGGTACGCACGGCTCGCGGAGGCCGCCGGCGCGGACGGGCTGCTCGCCATGCCGCCGTACCTCGTGGTCGCCGGGCAGGAGGGGCTGCTGCGGCACTACCGCGAGGTGGCCGCGGCGACCGCGCTGCCCGTCATCGTCTACCAGCGCGACAACGCCGTGTTCACCCCCGCCACGGTGGTCGAACTCGCCCGCACCGAGGGCATCATCGGGTTCAAGGACGGCCTCGGCGACCTCGACCTGATGCAGCGGATCGTGAGCACCGTACGTGCCGAAGTCCCGGGCGACTTCCTGTACTTCAACGGCCTGCCGACCGCCGAACAGACCCAGCTCGCCTACCGGGGCATCGGCATCACCCTGTACTCCTCCGCCGTGTTCTGCTTCGTCCCCGAGATCGCGCTCGCCTTCCACCGAGCGCTCGCGACCGGCGACGACACCACGGCCAACCGCCTCCTCGACGGCTTCTACCTGCCGTTCGTCGAACTGCGCGCCCAGGGCCGGGGTTACGCCGTCTCGCTCGTCAAGGCGGGCGTGCGGATGCGGGGGTCGGACGTCGGCGAGGTCCGCCCGCCGCTGACCGAACCGACCGAGGACCACGTCAAGCAGCTCGCCCAACTCATCGAGCGCGGCTACGCGTTGATCGAGTCGGAGACCGAGTCGCAGGTCGAGTCACAGGTCGCGTCGCGGATCGAGGAGGGCGCGTGAAGGCATCGGCATTCGTCTACCCCTGGGACGTCAACGGCGACCCGGAGGCGGGCGCCAGGATCGCCGAACTCGGCGTCCAGCAGGCGACCTTGGCCTCCGCGTACCACTCCACGCGCGCGTTGACCCCCCGCCACCCGCGCCACCGCATCGTCACCGCCGAGCACGCGGCCGTCCTGTATCCGCCGGACAACCGTTGGCAGGGACGGGAGTTGAAGCCGTACGCGGCCGGCGACTGGGCCCCCGGCGACGCCTACGGGGAGGCCGCGGCTGCCCTCGCGGACGCGGGCCTCGATGTACACACCTGGGTCGTGCTAGCCCACAACTCCCGCCTGGGCGCGGACCATCCGGACACCTCGGTGGTCAACGCGTACGGCGACCACTACCCCTGGGCACCCTGCATCGCCCAACCCGCCACGCGCGCGTACCTCGTCGACCTCGCCACCGAGGCCGCCGTACGCCCCGGCGCGCGCGGCACCGAACTGGAGTCCCTCGGCTGGTACGGCCTCACCCATCTCCACGCCCACGACAAGACCGCCGGGGTCGGGCTCGGGGACGCCGCCCAGTTCCTCATGTCCCTGTGCTTCTGCTCGACCTGCCAGGAGGGCTACGGCGAACAGGGCCTCGACGCCGAGGAGTTGGCGGCGGTCGTACGCGCCGCGCTGGAACCCGTGTGGCAGGGCGCGCCCTCCGACGGCGGCTGGGCGGGGGTCGAGAAACTCCTCGGCGAGGCGAACGCGACGGCCACACGCGCGTGGCGCGACGAGCGGGCCCGCACCCTCCAGGAGACGGCGGTCGCAGCGGTCCGGGCTGCCGCACCCGCCGACTTCCAGGTACTGCTCCACGCGGACCCGGTGTCGTACCACTGCGGTGCCAACGCGGGCGTGGATCCCGGGCACATCCTCTCCGTGGCCGACGGCGTGGTCGTCCCCTGCGCGGGCGGCACGGGCCTGCTGACACCGTTCGCCGAACAGGGCGTGGACGGGGCCGTGTTGGCCGCGAACTTCACGGTGGTCTCCGGGATGGGCGGCCGGCCGGGGTCGCTGGCGACGGACGCGGAACGGGCGCGGGATCTCGGGGCGAGTGAACTGCGGCTGTATCACGCGGGGTTGGCGTCGGAGGGAGACTTGGTGAGGGTGCGGGAGGCGTTGGGCGGGCTCTGAGGCGGGGGTGCGGGAGGCGTTGAGCGGGCTCTGAGCCGGGGGTGTGTCCGGACGGAGCGGGCGACTTCGGGGACGCGCCGGGCTCAAGCGACGTCGGGCACGCGAGCGGACCCGGCGACTCCCGCCGTACGGGGGTGAACGCGGCGATCGGCACGCACGGCAGCACCAGGCCGAGCGCCGCGGCACCCGCCGGCACGCGCGGAGCCCCAGGCCGATCACTGCGGCAGCAATCACAGTCCCACCGCCGGTACGGATGTGACCGCGTCCGGATCGGCCACCGCAGGTCCGCCGAACGCGGCCGGCGTACCGGCCCGCGATGAGTTTCGGGGCCGCCGTCGGTCTACCTCACGAGTGGAGACCGACCCCCGGAAGGAAAGCGCATGACCGACAGCATCATCGACCTCGGCCCGCAGACCCGCGTCGTCGCCCGCCTCGTCGAGGGCGTCACCGACGAGCAGCTCAGGGAGGTGACCCCGTGCCCCGGCACCGCCGTACGCAACATGCTGGGGCACCTGCTCGGGCTGTCCGTCGCCTTCCGTGACGCCGCGCGCAAGGACCTGGGCGTCATGACGGACACCGCACCGGACACCGGCGCCTCCGACATCGGCCCCGGCTGGCGCGAGGACTTCCCCAAGATTCTCGACGGACTAGCCGAGGCCTGGCGCGACCCCGCCGCCTGGACCGGCATGACCCGCGCGGGCGGCATCGACCTCCCCGGAGCCGTCGCCGCGGCCGTCGTCGCCGACGAACTGGTCATCCACGGCTGGGACTTGGCGGTGGCCACCGGCCAGCCGTACGAGCCCGACGCGGCCGCGCTGCGGACGTCGTACACCTTCCTGCTGGCGGCGGCCGAGGACCCGACCGGAGGCGGGGGCATCTTCGGACCGGTGGTCCCGGTACCGACGGACGCACCCCTCCTGGACCGGGCGGTGGGCCTGAGCGGACGGGACCCGGGCTGGAAGCCGTAGGGCTAGGTCGTGTCCGCAAAGTCCCGTCGTCCGGTCCAGGAGGGCGGGCCCTGCGGCGTCTGGTGCGTGCTCTGGGGGTCCCCCGGCCGGAGGCTGGGGGAGTGCCGGGCGGAAGTCCTCGTACTGGACGTACTTGGGCTTTCGCCCGGTGCGGCGAGTGGGGGCACCGCCCACGCCCTTAAGGCAGTGGGGGAGGGACTTTGCGGACACGGCCTAGCGGAGGGAGGCGAAGCGCCTCAGCCGTGGACCGGGAAGGACGACTGGAACGCCAGGCGCTCGTCGGCCCCGTCGCCGATGCCGGCGAGGAGCTCGTCGAGCGCCATGAACTCCTCCCATGCCGCCCGGCCCGTCGCCTCGGTCAGCCGGGCCACGACGAGATCCTCCAGCTCGGGGACACGCTTGTTCTTCCACACCTTGTCGGCGAGGCTCACCAACAGGTCCTCCAGGCCCACTTGTTGGCGCCCCCACGACGCGTGCGTCGCGGCGAAGCGGGCCAACTCCGGGCTGACGCCGTGGCGTTGCAGAAGATCCCGTCCCGCCTCCTCGTGCGCCGCTCCCGGCCCGGACAGTTCGGAGACGTGCAGCGTCTTCCCCACGTCGTGCGTCGCCGCCCCGAAGAGCACCGCCTCGCGGTCGAACCGCACGGCGGGGCAGTGCAGTTCGACCCAGTCGACCAGCTGATGGGCGACGTCATGGACAGCTCGCAGGTGGGCCGCGAGCCGCGCCGGGCTGCTCAACTCGGACAGCAGCTCGACCACCCGATCCGGCAGCGGAAGCAGTGGCGGGTCGACGGCGCCGGTCATCGCCCTCGACAGGAGAGTGTCGGCCATCACCGCGTCAGGGTACTGACCGCGGTGCCCAGGCGCGGTCGGTCCGAGGCCGAGCACCACGGAACGCCCTGAAATGTGAGTGCCGTGGGCCCCGGAACCGTACTCTTCCCCACCATGCCTCTCAGTCTGACCATCCTCGGCACCGCCTCCCCGCATCCGCGCCCCGGCCGCCCCTGCTCCGGGTACCTGCTGCGCGGCGGCGGCGCCGAGGTGTGGCTGGACGCGGGGACCGGGACGTTCGCCGAGTTGCAGCGGCACACGGATCCGGCGCGGCTCACCGCCATCTGGATCTCCCATCTGCACGCCGACCACAGCGCCGATCTCCTCGCCGCCGCCTACGCGTTCGCTTTCGGCGGGATGACCCCGACCTCCCCGATCCCGCTCTACGCCCCGCAGGACTGCGCCCGCCGGCTCGCCGGCTTCTTCGGACAGCCGGACGTCCGCTTCCTGAACGGCGTCTTCGACTTCCGATCGCTCTACGACGGCCACACCGTCCGGCACTGGAACCTCCGGCTCACCGCACGCGCCGTCGCCCACGACACCGAGGCGTACGGGCTGCGCGCCGAGTGCCAGGGGAGTGTCCTGGGGTACTCCGGGGACAGCGGACCCTGCGAGGCGCTGACCGAACTCGCGGGCGGCGCCGACGTGTTCCTGTGCGAGGCCGACATCGACCGGCATCGCGAGGGCGAACGGCAATTCCACCTCACGCCCGAGGACGCCGCCGCCTGCGCCAAGGGTGCGCGCGAACTCCTCATCACCCACGTGGGACCCACCCTCACCCGCGAAGCGGCCCTGGAACGCGCCGCCGCGATCTTCCCCGGCCGGACCTCCGCCGCGCTGGAAGGCGTCACCAAGACCATGTGACGCCCCACCGGGGCCAGTTGCCGGTTCTTCTGTCAGAAGCATTGACGAAACAAAAGCGCGCTCCTACCTTCAACGCGTCGTACTTCATACGTCATATATGAGACGCGATATGCGAGATCAGATACGCGAGAGCCGGACCAGCGAGCCGGACCCGTGAGATCCGACCCCGCGACCGCAACCACGTGACATCCGAGAGGCGCGCATGACCTCTGTGCCCACGCCGATCCCGTCCCGCACGCAGTACGTGCAGGAGGAGATCAAACGCCGCATCCTCACCGGGCGGTTGACGCCGGGTCAGCCACTGGTCGAGACCGACCTCGCCGCACAGTTCGGGGTGTCCAAGACCCCGGTGCGCGAGGCGCTCAAGACCCTGGCCGGTACCGGGCTCGTCGTGATGAACCAGTACAAGGGCGTCACGGTGCGCATGGTGGACGCGGACATGGCGCGCGAGGTGTACGACGTACGGCTGCTCCTCGAACCCGAGGCGCTCCGCCGTGCCGTACGACGCCAGGCCTCCCTCGACGCCGCCCGCGAGGCGCTGACCCGCGCCGACGAGGCCACCGACACCGCCGAACGCTCCCTCGCCAACCGGGAGTTCCACCGCGCGCTGTACCTGCCGTGCGGCAACCCGCTGCTCGGCCGGATGCTCGACGAGGTCCGCGACCAGGCCGCCCTCGTCTCCGCCGTCGCCTGGGCCGCCTCGCCCTCCTGGGAACGGGAGGCCGGCGAACACCGGGAGATCCTGCGGCTCGCCCTCGACGGTGATGCGGACGGCGCGGCGACCGCGCTGCACACCCATATCGCGTCGTTCGTGCAACGGGCCTTCCCCGGCACGGAGTTGGAGACCCACGGACAGGGCACCCCCGGACGGGACAGCCAGGGACGGGACACCCACGGAGAGGACGGTAGGGCATGACGGCGAGGTTCGAGGCCCAACGCGCCGCCCTGGCCGACGTGGTGGCGATCCCGGTGACCCCGTTCGCCGAGGACGGCAGCGTCGACCAGGACACCCACCGGGCCCTGCTGCGCCGACTGCTCGACGGCGGGGTCAGGATCGTCACGCCCAATGGGAACACCGGCGAGTTCTACGCCCTGACTCCCCAAGAGCGGCAACTGGTCACGGAGTTGACCGTCGACGAGGTGGGCGAACGCGCCGCGATCCTCGTCGGCGTCGGACACGACGTGCCCACCGCCGTCCAATCCGCCCTGCACGCCCGTGAGTTGGGCGCCCACATGGTGATGGTCCATCAGCCCGTCCACCCGTACGTCTCACAGGACGGCTGGGTCGACTACCACCGCGCCATCGCCGAGGCCGTGCCCGACCTGGGCGTCGTCCCGTACATCCGCAACGCCCAGCTCCTCGGCGCCCGCCTCGCCGAACTCGCCGACGACTGCCCGAACGTGATCGGCGTCAAGTACGCCGTCCCGGACGCGGCCCGCTTCGCCGCCTTCGCCCGGGACGCGGGGCTCGAACGCTTCGTATGGGTGGCCGGGCTGGCCGAACCGTACGCGCCCTCCTACTTCTCGGCGGGCGCCACCGGCTTCACCTCAGGGCTCGTGAACGTCGCCCCGTCCGTCTCGCTGAACATGATCGAAGCGCTTCGATCAGGGGACTATCCGGGGGCGATGAAGGTGTGGGAGCAGATCCGCCGATTTGAGGAGCTAAGGGCCGTAAACGGCTCCGCGAACAACGTCACCATCGTCAAGGAAGCGCTTGCGTCCCTCGGCCTCTGCCGCCGCGAGGTCCGCCCGCCCAGCAGGCCCCTGCCCGAGGGTGAGCGGGCCGAGGTCGCCGCGATAGCCGCCGGATGGTCCGTATGAAGTCACCGGACGAGCTCAGAAGCCACCAGTGGTACGGCACCGACGGGCTGCGCTCCTTCAGTCACCGGGCCCGCACCCGCCAGCTCGGCTACCTCCCCGAGGAACACCTCGGCAAGCCCGTCATCGCGATCCTCAACACATGGTCGGACATCAACCCCTGTCATGTGCACCTCCGTGAGCGCGCCCAGGCGGTCAAGCGGGGCGTGTGGCAGGCGGGCGGCTTCCCGCTCGAATTCCCCGTCTCGACACTCAGCGAGACCTTCCAGAAGCCGACCCCGATGCTCTACCGCAACCTCCTCGCGATGGAGACCGAGGAACTGCTGCGGTCGTACCCGGTCGACGGTGCCGTGCTGATGGGCGGCTGCGACAAGTCGACCCCCGCGCTGCTCATGGGTGCCGCCAGCGTCGACCTGCCCACCGTCTTCGTCCCCGCCGGACCGATGCTGCCGGGCCACTGGCGCAACGAGATCCTCGGCTCCGGCACCGACATGTGGAAGTACTGGGACGACAAGCGCGCCGGCCTCATCGGCGAGTGCGAGATGACCGAACTGGAGAGCGGCCTCGCGCGCTCGCCCGGGCACTGCATGACCATGGGGACGGCGTCCACGCTGACCGCCGCCGCCGAGGCGCTGGGCGTGACCGTGCCGGGCGCGTCGAGCATCCCCGCCGTGGACTCGGGGCACGATCGGATGGCCGCGCAATCCGGCATGAGGATCGTTGAACAAGTCCAAAAGGGGCGTGTTCTCTCGTCGATCCTCACCCAGGACGCCTTCGAGGACGCGGTCACCACCGTCCTCGGCCTCGGCGGCTCCACCAACGCCGTGATCCACCTCATCGCCATGGCCGGCCGCGCCGGCGTCCACCTCACACTCGACGACTTCGACCGCATCGCCCGCACGGTCCCGGTCCTCGCGAACGTACGGCCCGGCGGCCAGACCTACCTCATGGAGGACTTCCACTTCGCCGGCGGCCTCCCCGGATTCCTCTCCCGGATCACCGACCTGCTCCACCTGGACCGGCCGACGGTCTCCTACGACACCCTGCGCGAACAGCTCGACGGCGCGCGGGTGCACAACGACGACGTGATCCGCCCGCGCGACAACCCGGTCGCGGACGAGGGCGGGGTCGCCGTCCTGCGCGGCAACCTCTGCCCGGACGGCGCGGTCATCAAGCACATCGCCGCCGAACCGCACCTGCTCAAGCACACCGGACCCGCGGTCGTCTTCGACGATTACCGGACCATGCAACGCACCATCAACGACCCGGAGTTGGGCATCACCGCCGACAGTGTGCTGGTGTTGCGCAACGCGGGTCCCAAGGGTGGCCCCGGTATGCCCGAGTACGGCATGCTCCCGCTCCCCGACCACCTCCTCAAGCAGGGCGTCCGGGACATGGTCCGGATCTCCGACGCCCGGATGAGCGGGACGAGTTACGGCACGTGCGTGCTGCACATCGCGCCCGAGTCGTACATCGGCGGACCACTGGCGCTCGTGCGGACCGGGGACACCATCACCCTGGACGTCGAGGCGCGCACCCTCCAACTCAACGTGGACGACGAGGAGTTGGAGCGACGCAGGGCGGAGTGGACACCGCCGCCCGCACGGTACGAGCGCGGCTACGGCGCGCTCTACAACGACCAGATCACCCAGGCGGACACCGGCTGCGACTTCGAGTTCCTGGCCCGGCCGGGCAAGGTCGCCGACCCGTACGCGGGTTAGCCCCTCGCCGCCTCCTCGTAGCGCACAGCGCCGCGCCACACCCACTGAGAAAGCGCTTCACCCCGTACACGACCCCCCGCAAGCGAACGGAGAACAGTCATGGCCCAAGCCGCAGCCGTGGCGAAACCGCCCGCGCCACCCCGGCGGCGCCGTGCCTCCGCGACCCCGCGCAGGCTCCCGTACCTGCTGATCGCCCCGGCGGCCCTGCTCATGCTGGGCTTCATCGCCTACCCGGTCATCAGCGTCTTCTACTACAGCCTGCAGAACTACAACCCCACCAAGCCGTGGCGCAACGGCTTCGCGGGCCTCGACAACTTCACCCACGCCTTCACCAACGACCCCCAGTTCTGGGACACGTTGACGTTCAGCGCCAAGTGGGTCGTCGTAGAGGTCGGCCTCCAACTGCTCTTCGGTCTCGCCCTCGCCCTGATCGTCAACCAGACCTTCGTGGGCCGGTCCATCGGCCGCGCGCTGGTGTTCTCCCCGTGGGCCGTGTCGGGCGTCCTGACCTCCGCGATCTGGGTGCTGCTCTACAACTCCCAGACAGGCGTGACCCGTTACCTCGCAGACATGGGAATCGGCCAGTACGGCACGAGTTGGCTCTCCGACCCCTCAACCGTCTTCTCCGCAGCGGTCGTTGCGGACCTCTGGCGAGGCGTCCCGTTCTTCGCGATCCTCATCCTCGCCGACCTCCAGTCCGTGTCGAAGGACCTGTACGAGGCCGCCGAGGTCGACGGAGCCAGCCGCTTCCAGCAGTTCCGGAACATCACCCTGCCGCACCTCAAGGACGCGATCGTGCTCTCCACGCTGCTGCGCGCGGTCTGGGAGTTCAACAACGTCGACCTCCTCTACACCCTGACCGGCGGCGGCCCGGCCGGCGAGACGACCACGCTCCCGCTCTACGTCGCCAACACCAGCGTCGAAGCACACAACTTCGGCTACGCCTCGGCCCTCACCACGGTCGCCTTCGTGATCCTGCTCTTCTTCTCGATCATCTATCTGCGCCTGAGCAAGTTCGGAGGCGGCGACAAGTGATCACCGAGATCGCTCCGGCGCGCGAGCAGGAGTCCGCCGCCCCACAACAGCCCCGCAAGGTCCGGCGCGCCTGGGACGAGGTCCCGCGCTGGCAGATCTACCTCCCCCTGGGCATCTACCTCGTCTTCACCCTGATCCCCTTCTACTGGATCCTGCTCTTCGCGTTCCGCCCGGCCGGCTCGACCTCCCTCGTCCCCTGGCCGATGACCCTCGACCACTTCCAGAAGGTGTGGACCGAACGCAGCTTCGGCGTCTACTTCCAGAACAGCGTCTACGTCGGCGTCGCCACCCTGATCCTCACCACCGTGGTCGCGCTGGCCGGCGGCTACGCGCTCGCCCGCTTCGAGTTCAAGGTCAAGCGCGCGTTCATGCTGGCCCTGCTGTGCTCCCAATTCGTGCCGGGCGCCCTGCTGTTGGTCCCGCTGTTCCAGATCTTCGCCAAGCTTCAGATGATCAACTCGCTCGGCAGCGTCATCCTCGCGGAGACCGTCTTCCAGCTCCCGCTCTCGATGATCCTGATCAGCGGCTTCATCCGGAACGTCCCGCAGTCCCTCGAAGAGGCCGCCTGGGTCGACGGCTGCAACCGCTTCGCCGCGTTCCGCATCGTCGTCCTCCCGCTGCTGCGGCCCGGGCTGATCGCCGTCGGCTCCTTCGCCTTCGTGCACGCCTGGAACCACTTCCTCTTCGCCCTGATGTTCCTCTCCGACCAGAGCAAGCAGACGATCCCGGTCGGCCTCAACACCCTGATGAGCGCGGACAGCGTCGACCTCGGCGCGCTCGCCGCGGGCGGCATCGTCGCGGCGATCCCGGTGGTGATCGTGTTCGCCTTCATTCAGAAGTGGCTGATCACCGGCTTCAGCGCGGGGGCGGTGAAGGGATGAGGCAACCGCTTACCCTGCTGGCGAAGATCGTCGACGCAGGGAGAATCCCATGACCACCAACACCGGTCCTACGACCGTTCCCGCATCCGGCACCACGCCCCTCGCCGCACCTGGCCCCACACCCCTCGCCCCGCCCGTCACCATCGTCCTCGCGGGCGCCCGGGGCCACGGCCGCTGGCATGTCGAGAACATCCGCCGGCTCCAGGACAAGGGCCTCGTACGCCTCGTCGGAATCTGCGAGCTGACCCCGCTGACCGAGGAGGAGTTCGGTGGCGAACTCCCCGCGCAGTCACCGGACTTCGGCGCCCTCCTCGACTCCACCGGCGCCCAGGTCGCCGTGGTCTGCACCCCGATCCCGACCCACACGGACCTCGCCCTGGCCGCCGCCAAGCGAGGCGTGCACCTGTTGCTGGAGAAGCCGCCCGCGCCCTCGTACGCCGAGTTCCGCCGGATGGCCGACGGGGTCGCCGCCGCCGGGGTGGCCTGCCAGATCGGGTTCCAGTCGCTCGGCTCACACGCCGTGCCCGCGATCCGAGAGCTGATCGCCAAGGGCGCGATCGGCACGCTGACCGGGGTCGGCGGCGCCGGTGCCTGGGCGCGCGACGAGGCGTACTACCGACGTGCCCCCTGGGCGGGCAAGCGGCGCCTGAACGGCGTCGACGTGATCGACGGCGCCCTCACCAACCCCCTCGCGCACGCCGTGGCCACCGCCCTCGCCCTCAACGGCACGACCCGCGCCGAGGACGTGACCCGCATCGAGACGGAACTCGTGCGCGCCAACGACATCGAGTCCGACGACACCTCCTGCGTCCGCGTCACCACCGTCCAGGGCCGCCCGGTCACCGTCGCCGTCACCCTGTGCGCCGAACACCCCGGCGAGCCCTACGTGTTGGTGCACGGCAGCGAGGGCCGGATCACCTACTGGTACAAGCAGGACCGCGCCCTGCTCCAGCGAGCGGGCCACGGCCCCGAGGAGTTCGAGTACGGCAGCACGGACCTGCTGGAGAACCTGGTCGCCCATCTCACCGACGGTGACGAGCTGTTGGTCGAACCGGACGCGACAGGCGCCTTCATGAAGGTCGTCGAAGCGATCCGCGAGGCTCCCGACCCGGCCCAACTCCCCACCGATGCCTGGCACTTGCTGACCGCCGAGAACCGCCGGGTCGTCCCCGGCATCGACGCACTGGTCACGGCGGCGGCCGACACCCTCGCCCTCTACTCCGAGCTGGGCGCCTCCTGGGCCCCACCGAAAGAGGTGAGCACCTGATGATCACCCACGACACCCCGGTGCTGCGCGTCGCGGGCCGCCCGGTCGCCCGGTACGTCACCAGGCCCGAGCTGCCCGAGCGGCTCTCCCCGCGCCCGTATCTGCACCCCGTCACCACCCTGGCCGGCACGGCGGTCACCGAACTCAGTCCCGTCGACCACACCCACCACCTCGGCGTCGGTGTCGCCGTTCCCGACGTCGAGGGGCACAACTTCTGGGGCGGCCGCACGTACGTCCGCGACCAGGGCCCCACGGAACTGGACAACCACGGCGCGCAACGCCACTCCGCCTTCCAACTCCGCGACCCCGACGGCTTCGTGGAGGAACTGCGCTGGATGGCCTCCGGCGCCGAGCTGCTGCGCGAGCGCCGTACGGTCGCGGCCACCGAACTCACCGACACGGCCTGGGCGTTGGACTTCACGTTCTCCCTCACCAACGTGACACCGACCCCGCTCTCCATCGGCAGCCCCGCCACCAACGGCCGCCCCGGAGCCGCGTACGGCGGCTTCTTCTGGCGGGCCCGCAAGGAGGCGGAGACCCCGCAGGTCTTCACCGCCGACCGCGAGGGCGCACCGGAGATCCACGGCACCCGCGCCGACTGGCTCGCGCTCGCCGGCACCGGTTGGACGCTGGTCTTCGCCGGCGCCACGGGCCGCTCCCGCCAGGACCCGTGGTTCGTCCGCACCGCCGAATACCCGGGCGTGGGCGCGTCGTTGGCCTCGGCCGAACGGCTGCCGATACCGCCTGGGGACACGGTCGTACGACGCGTCGTCACCGTCGTCGCGGACGGCCGCCTGGACCCGGACGAGGCGTCGGTGCTGGTGCGGAAGGCGGTCAGCCAGTGACTCAGCCAGTGACGCACGAGACGTACACGAACCCGGTCCTGAACGCCGACTGGTCCGACCCGGACGTCATCCGCGTCGGCGACGACTTCTACCTCACCGCGTCCAGCTTCGGCCGTGTACCGGGCCTGCCGCTGCTGCACTCGCGCGACCTGGTCAACTGGACCCTGATCGGCCACGCCCTCCAACGCCTGGAACCGGCAGCGGAGTTCAGGACCCCACGGCACGACTGCGGCGTGTGGGCACCGGCGTTGAGATACCACGACGAACGCTTCTGGATCTTCTGGGGCGACCCCGACCAGGGCATCTTCCAGATCAACGCCCCCGAGATACGCGGCCCTTGGACCCGCCCGCACCTCCTCAAGGAGGGCAAGGGCCTCATCGACCCGTGCCCGCTGTGGGACGACGACAACGACGAGGCCTACCTCGTCCACGCCTGGGCCAAGTCCCGCGCGGGCATCAAGAACCGCCTCACCGGCCACCGTATGCACCCCGACGGCACGACCCTGCTCGACGACGGCAAAGTGATCGTCGACGCGGACCGCATCCCCGGCTGGTTCACCCTGGAGGGCCCCAAGGTTCACCAACACGACGGCTGGTACTGGATCTTCGCCCCCGCCGGAGGAGTCGAGACCGGCTGGCAGGGCGCGTTCCGCTCACGCGGATTCTTCGGCCCGTACGAGGAGAAGGTCGTCCTGGAACAAGGGGACACCGACATCAACGGTCCCCACCAGGGGGCGTGGGTGAGCACCCCGTCCGGCGAGGACTGGTTCCTGCACTTCCAACAGCGGGGCGCCTACGGCCGGTTGGTCCACCTCCAGCCGATGCGCTGGGACGACGAGGGCTGGCCGGTCATCGGTGACGCGGGCGCCCCCGTAGCCGTACACCGGAAACCCGACCTCCCGCCGCAGCCGCCCGCCGCGCCAGCCACCGACGACGACTTCCCCGGCGGACGGTACGGCCGCCAGTGGCAGTGGACGGCTAACCCGCAGGACGGCTGGGCCACCCACCACTCCGGCGACGGCCTACGCCTGACCTGCGCCCGCACGGCCGACGCGCACGACCTGCGCAGGCTCCCGAACCTCCTCACCCAGCGCCTGCCCGGCACGCCCGCCGCCGTCGAGGTCGAACTGCGGCTGCACAGCGAGGAGTTGGGGGCGCGAGCCGGACTCGCCGTGCTCGGCGACGCGTACAGCTGGATCGGGCTTGAGCGGGGCGCGGACGGAAGAGCGATGTTCGTCCACCGCTTCGCCGAACCCGTCGCCGAGCGCGAACGCGACGCGGGGGAGCCGAGCCTCGCCCCTTCGGGGCGCGTCCGGCTCCGCATCGAGATCGGCACCGGGGCGCGCTGCCGTTTCTTCTACGACGTCGGGGACGGGCCGCGTGCGACCGGCCAGGTCTTCGCCGCCACCCCCTGGCGCTGGGTCGGCGCCCTGCTCGGGCTCTTCTCGCTCGCGCCCGTCGGCACGGGACATGCCGGCGCGGCCACGTTCACGCGGTTCCGGATCAGTTCTCTCCAGTAACTCGTCCTGTTCACTCGCTCCGTTGACTCGCCCTGCCCGTACGCCTGTTGGGAGTCGCAATGACGCACCTCCGTGGCAAGCGCTTGCTCACCGCCGGCGAGGCCATCACACCGTCGTATCCACAAGAAGAGAGCCGCTCTATGAAGACCAGCATCCGCAGAAGCAGGCGTGCCGCCGTGGCCGTCGCCCTGGGCTCCGTGCTCGCGCTGACCGCCACCGCGTGCGGCGACGACGGCAGCGGCGCCGCGGGGGACAAGGGCGACGAGGGGTCCGGCAAGGGCACGATCACCTTCTGGGACAACAACGGCGGTGTCCGCACCGACATCTGGAAGCAGATCATCGCGGACTTCGAGAAGAAGAACCCCGACATCAAGGTCAAGTACGTCGGGATACCGGCCGCGAGCGCCCAGTCCAAGTACGACACCGCGATCCAGGGCGGCGGGCTGCCCGACGTCGGCGGTGTGGGGACGGCTGTGCTCGCGGAGGTCGCGGTGCAGGGGGCGCTGGAGCCGTTGGACAGTCGGCTCAAGTCGAGTTCCCTGAACGGGAAGTTGAGCCAGAACCTGCTCGACGTCAGCAAGAGCGCGGGGGGTGGGGACACGCTGTACCAGATTCCCACCTCCGCCAACAACGGGACCTTGTGGTACCGCACCGATCTGTTCAAGGCGGCGGGGTTGGACGCGCCGACCACCTGGTCGAAGTTCTACGCCGCCGCGGACAAGCTCACCGACAAGGCGAAGAACAAGTTCGGGTTCACCATTCGGGGTGGCGAGGGGTCGATCGCGCCTGCGCTCGACGCGGTGTACGGGCAGACCGGGATCACGTCGTTCTGGAACGGGGACAAGACCACGGTCAATGACCCCAAGAATGTTGCCGCGTTGGCGAAGTACGTCGGGCTGTTCAAGAAGGACACCCCGTCCGCCGACCTCAACAACGACTTCACGAAAATGGTCGCGCAGTGGGACAGCGGCACGATCGGGATGCTGAGTCACAACCTCGGGTCCTATCAGGATCACCTGAAGGCGTTGGGCGCGGACAAGTTCAAGGGCATTCCCAATCCGACGCTGGACGACGGTACGCGGGTGCAGATCTCCAACCCCGTTGACGGGCTGAGTCTGTTCAAGTCCAGCAAGAACAAGGACGCGGCCTGGAAGTTCATCGAGTTCGCGGTGTCCGCGGCGGAGAACTCGAAGTACAACGAGTCGGCGGGGCAGGTTCCGGCCAACACGGATGCTGCCGGTGCGGCTTGGATTCAGAAGTCCGAGCCTACGGAGTTGGCTGCGGCGGCGTTGAACGGGGCGTCCACGAAGATTGTGCAGTTGCCGTATTACCTGCCGGACTGGAACACGATCTCCAAGGCGGACAACGAGCCCAACTTCCAGAAGCTGTTGTTGGGGAAGGTGACGGCGAAGGAGTTTCTGGACACGTTGGCCGACCAGTTGAACAAGGCTCAGGCGGACTGGAAGAAGAACCACTGAATTGGGTGGTTGCGGATTGTGGGGGGCTGCGGGCCGGTGGGGGCTGGTCGCGCAGTTCCCCGCGCCCCTAAAAACCGAAAGGTGGCCCCATTGTGTCTCTTACCCGTAGGCAAGTCGCGTTAGCTGCTCTCGCCGCCGTTCCTTTACGCGGTGGCGGTGTTCGGCGGAATCGGACTCTGTACATCGCCGGGGATTCCACCGCTGCCCAGAAGTACGTCATCGAAGCTCCGGAGACCGGGTGGGGAATGGCCCTCCCCTTCTTTCTGCGCAAGGGGGTGAAGGTTTCCAACCAGGCCATAAATGGCCGGAGTTCGAAGAGCTTCGTCGACGAGGGGCGGCTGGACGCGATTCTCGCCGGCATCCAGCCCGGCGATCTCCTCCTCATCCAGTTCGCGCACAACGACGAGAAGACCGCCGACCCCACCCGGTACACCGAGCCCTGGACGACCTACCAGGACTGTCTGCGGCTCTACATCGACGGGGCCCGGGGCCGTGGCGCCCTGCCCGTGCTCGCCACCCCAGTCGAGCGCCGCAGGTTCGACGTCGACGGCAACGCGCTGCCGACGCACGGGGATTACCCGGCGGCGATGCGGGCGCTCGCGCAGGAGGAGCGGGTCGCGCTGCTCGACATCGAGGCGTTGTCGCTCGCGTTGTGGCAGCGGCTCGGGGTCGAGGAGACGAAGGTCTACTTCAACTGGACCGACACCGAGCAGGACAACACGCACTTCAATCCGCCCGGCGCCATCGCCGTGGCGCGGCTCGTGGCGCGGGAGTTGGCGCGCACCCGGGTGCTCGCGCCGCGTGAGCTCGTCCGGCTGCACGACGAGATTCCCCCGTTCTGGATCACCTGGCCCGAGGCGAGCGACGCCTCGGACGCGTAGGCAAGGAGACCCGCACGATGCGCACACAGAAATGTCATGGACGTGTCATAGCGACGCTGGTGGGCTGCACCGCCCTGGCCCTCGCCGTCACCACGACCACGGCCCAGGCCCATCCGCGCGCCCTCGACCGGCAGACCCTCGGCGCCGGTGACGGCTGGGGCTCCTACGGCACCGGCACCAGCGGTGGTGCGAGCGCGACCGCCGAGCATGTCTACACCGTCACCAACTGGGCCGATTTCAAGGCCGCGTTGGCCGCCGGCGGCAGCGCGCCGAAGATCATCAGAGTGAAAGGTGTGATCGACGCCAACGCCGAGGGCTGCGACTCCTTCGCCGCACCCGGCCACGACTTCGCGCAGTACCTCGCCACCTACGACCCCGCCGTCTGGGGCTACGACCAGAACCTCGACAACGAGCCCGCCGACAGCCCCGAGGGCCTGCGCCGCGTCTCCGCCGCCAACCAGAACACCGCCATCAAGGCCTTCATCCCCGCCAACACCACCCTCATCGGCGTCGACAGGAACGCCGGCTTCAAGGGCGCCAGCCTGCAGATCACGGCCGTCGACAACGTCATCGTCCGGAACCTCTCGTTCGAGAGCCCGCTCGACTGCTTCCCGCAGTGGGACCCGACCGACGGGGACACGGGCAACTGGAACTCCGAGTACGACAGTGCCGTCATCTACGGCTCCACGCATGTGTGGTTGGACCACGACTCGTTCACCGACGGCGACCACCCGGACAGCACGCTGCCCACCTACTTCGGGCGGATCTTCGAGCAGCACGACGGCGAACTCGACATCGTCAAGGGCGCCGACTACGTCACCGCCTCCTGGAACGTCTTCGGCGACCACGACAAGACGATCCTCATCGGCAACAGCGACAGCGCCTCCACCGCCGCGGTCGACCGGGGCCACTTGAAGGTGACGCTCCATCACAGCCTGTTCTCCAACCTGGTCGAGCGCGCACCCCGCGTCCGCTTCGGCCAAGTGGACTCCTACAACAACCACTTCGTCGCCGAGCCCGGATACGGCTACAGCTACGGCATCGGACTGGAGTCCCAACTCGTCGCGGAGCACAACGCGTTCACCGTCCCGGCCGGCATCTCCGAGGCCACCATCCTCAAGAAGTGGTCCGAGGCGCCGCTCACCGCCGACGACAACTACGTCAACGGCGAGCTCACCGACCTGATCGCCGTCCACAACGCCGGTGTGCCCACCGAGATCCTCCAGTCCGGCGCGGGCTGGACACCGACCCTGCGCACGAAGATCGACCCCGCGAGGGCCGTGCCGTACGTCGTCGACCACAACGCCGGTGCGGGTCGCCTGCGCTGACCCTCCGTCATAAGGAGCACCCGCATGCCCTCGCCCGACCACCTCCAACGCCCCTTGTCCAGACGGGGGTTCCTCGCAGCGGGCACCGTCGCCGCCGGCGCCGCGCTCGGCCTCGCCTCGACCCCCGCCTTGGCCGCCGGCCGGCCGCGCCCATTCGGCCGGTACGGTTCACCGGCCGCGCGCCTGACCCCGCTCACCCTGTACGTCGATCCGCGCGGCCGGGGCGACTTCACCACCGTCCAGGGAGCCGTGTCGGCCGCGACCACCGCCGGATACACCCTGGTCATCGCCCCCGGCGTCTACCGCGAGACGGTCACCGCCGGAGTCACCGACCCGGCGACCGGCCAACTCACCGCCGCCGCGAGCGAGATGACCTGGCTCGGTGCCGGTGCGGACCCGGGTGCCGTCGTCATCGTCTACGACAACGCCAACGGCACCCAGAAGCCGGATGGTTCGGGCGCCTATGGCACCACCGGCTCGGCCACCACGACCATCCGCACCGGCGGCTTCACCGCCCGCCGGATCACCTTCGCCAACGACTGGCTGCGCGCCGACCACCCCGACATCACCGGTACCCAGGCGGTCGCGATCAAGGTGCAGGGCGACCGTTCGGCGTTCTTCGACTGCCACTTCCTCGGCCATCAAGACACCCTGTACGCCGACTCGTCGGCCCTCGGCGTCTTCGCCCGCCAGTACTACGCGCGCTGTTACATCGAGAGAGACGTCGACTTCGTCTTCGGGCGGGCGACCGCCGTCTACGACCACTGCCACTTCCGCACGCTCGACCGCACCGACCTGGCGACGGCACCGTACGGTTTCGTCTTCGCGCCCTCCACGGCCGTCGCGAACCCGCGCGGATACCTGGTGACGCGCAGCCGCGTGAGCAGTGAAGCCCCGGGCGGCTACTACAAGTTGGCCCGTCCCTGGGTGCCCGGCTCGGACACCACCGCCCATCCGATGCTCACCGTGCGGGACACGGCGTTGGGTCCGGGGATCGACGCGGTGGCGCCGTACACCAACATGTCGGACACCTATCCCTGGCAGAGCCAGCGGTTCGCCGAGTACCGCAACACGGGCCCGGGTGCCGTGATCAGTGTCCCGGAGAACCGGCCCCAACTCACCGCCGAACAGGCCGAGTCGGCGACCCGCGAGGCGTATCTCGGCGACTGGACACCCGGGCGGAGGCGCTGAGATGACCCTGCGCAGACGCACACTTCTGACGGGATTGGCGGGAGTAACGGGATCGGTGGGAATCGCCGGTGGGCTGGTGGCCGCCGGTGCCGGGCCTGCCGTAGCCCTCGATCGTCGTCGTGTCCTGCACGTCCGGCCCGGTGACTCGGTGCAGGCGGCCCTGGACGCGGTGGAGGGCGGTGGCTGGACGATCGCCGTGCACCCCGGGACGTATCGCCAGGTCGTCAACGTACCCGTAGGACTGGGGGAGTTGACGTTGCGCGGTGCCACTCGTGATCCGCGTGACGTCGTCATCGTCTACGACAACGCCAACGGGACGCAGAAACCCGACGGTTCGGGGACGTACGGGACGGCGGGCTCCGCGACGTTCACCTCGGCGGCGCCCGGGCTGACCGTGCGCGACCTGACCCTCGCCAACGACTGGCTGCGCGCGGACCATCCGGAGATCACGGGGACGCAGGCGGTGGCCGCGTATGTGACGGGGGACCGTTCGCGGTTCTCGAACGTCCGTCTTCTGGCCCACCAGGACACGCTGTTCGTGGACACGACGGCGCTGGAAGCCTTCAACCGGCAGTACTTCTCCCGCTGTTACATCGAGGGGGACGTCGACTTCGTCTTCGGGCGGGCCACGGCGGTCTTCGCGGACTGCCACTTCCACACCCTCCAACGGGACGTTGCCTTCACGCCCAAGGGCATGGTCTTCGCCCCGTCCACCGCCCGTGCCAACCCGTACGGCATCCTCGCGGTCCGTTCGCGGATCACCTCCGGCGCCGAGGACGCCGCCTACAAGCTGGCCCGGCCGTGGGTCCCGTCGTACGAGACGACGGCCTGGCCGTCCCTCGTCGTGCGGGACACCCGGATCGGGCCCGGCATCGACCCGGTCGCGCCCTACACGAACATGCGCGACGCCTACCCCTGGCAGTCGATGCGCTTCCACGAGTACCGCAACAGGGGACCGGGCTCCGTGATCACCGTCCCGGAGAACCGGCCCCAACTCACGCCCGCCGAGGCCGACTTGCACACCCCTGCCGCCTACCTCGGTGACTGGCGACCCGTCCGCCCACTCTGATCGACGAAAGGACCCGCACGTCATGCGTCGTATCAGCACCTTCACCGCACTCGCCGTGACCACGGCCTCGCTCGGACTCGCCGTGATCGCCACCCCGGCACACGCGGCGACCGTCGTGGTCAGCAACTCCACCGATCTGACCAACGCCATCAAGAACGCCACCGCCGGCACGGTCATCCAGGTCCGCGCCGGCACCTACTACCCGACGGCCACCCTCCAGTCGACGACCAACGGCACCTCCTCCGCGCCGATCACCCTCACCGCGTACGGCTCGGAGACGGTCAAGATCGACGGCTCGTCGCTGCCGTCGGGGTCCTGGATCTTCAAGCTCACCGCCGACTACTGGAACGTCTCCAACCTCACCTTCCAGAACTCCCCGGACAGCGCGGTCGTCTGCCAGTCCTGCACCGGCACCAACTGGAGCAACGTCAAGACCATCAACGGCGGCGACTCCGGCTTCACGCTCACCGGCGACGGCACGGTGAACAACACCGTCAAGAACCTTGACTCGTACGGCAATTACGATGCCGCGACGCACGGTCAGAACGCTGACGGGGTCGCCATCAAGTTCGGCTCCGGCACCGGCAACCTCGTCACCGGCGCCCGCCTGTACAACAACTCGGACGACGGCATCGACCTGTGGTCCTTCTCGTCGCCGGTCACCATCGAGCACAGCTGGTCCTTCGGCAACGGGATCAACCGCTGGGGCGACTCCGCCTTCGAGGGCAACGGCAACGGCTACAAGCTGGGCGGCAACGGCGTCACCGTCGCCCATGTCGTCAACAACTCGGCCGCCTGGGGGAATTCGGGCAACGGGTTCACCGAGAACTCCAACACCGGCGCCATCGTCATCAACCGCACCACCGCGTACGCCAACAGCGGCTCGGGCTACTACTTCGCCACCAGCTCCGCCAAACTCGGCAAGAACCTCGCGGTGAGCAACGGCGGCGGTTCGGTGAGCAAGGGTTCCGCGGTCACCTCGGCCGGCAACAACTGGGACTCCGGCATCTCCACCCCGTCGTTCGTCTCCACGGACGCGTCGACGACGTACAACGCCCGTTCGTCGAGCGGCACGCTGCCGTCCACGACCTTCCTGACGACGGGGAGCACGACGATCGGCGCGACGATGAACTGACGTCATGAACTGACGTGTGGCGGCGTGGGCTCGGTCGAGGTGCCGCAGAAGGTCGGCCGAGCCCACATCAGTGTTAGGCGGACAGGTGCCACAGGGCGTACGCCACGACCAGGAGCAGCAGCCCCGCACCTGCCATGACGACACCCAGGAACCGCAGATAGCCGACGGTCGCGAAAACGGTGGGCGAACCACCGAGGCGCCCCATCGCCGCCCATGCCGCCTCGTTCTTGAGCCGGATCCGTTCGGACCTCCGCGTGGTGATACCCCGCACATCGAAGGCCCAGCTCAGTCCGCACCACAGAGCCAGCAGACCGCCCAGGGCGAAGACGATGTCGATCACGTTCTCGGTTCTCCTTCGGTGATGTGTTCTGTGTCAGCGGCCGCCGACCGCGGCTTCCCGGAGTCGGCCTCCGGCCACCACAGGCCCAGATCCAGCAGGATCTTCCGGGCCTCGTCCTCAACGCTCACCGGCACCGTCCGAATCGGTGACCTTCACTTCGGTGAACATCCCGGCGATCAACTCGTCGTTGCCGACATGACCGTCCGCCATGTCGGCGGTCTTGATGAGGGCCTTGGCCGGGTCGTTGCCGTCACCCATCGCGCGTTCCCCCGTTCGCAGTCGCGTCCACGACGGTAGGGGAGGCCCGCCAAGAGAAGGTCAAGTGAGGCCCATGCGCGGGTAATTACCCGCCCTGTGGATTGCGTATCGATCGGATAACGCTCCTCGCGCCCGGCGCGTGATGCGCGTAGACAGTCTCTGACCTGGTGCATCACCCATCGGAACCAGATCCGGAGATTCCATGCGGAAGTCCCTTAGAGCGGCCGCCCTCGGCGCCGCCTGTGTCGTCGCCGGTGCCGCCCTGTACGGCAGTGGCGTCGCCACCGCCGGTCAGTCGACGGCGAACTCGACGCACGAGCCGTACAACATCGGCCTGTTGACGAAGGACATCGACACCTACTACGGCACCGCGCTCGACAGCGGTGGCGTCTACCAGGCCTCGGCGACCAGCCCGTACGCCAAGGACCTGGCGCGCATCGACGCGTCGGCGAAGAAGTACATAGACGAGGCCGTGCGCAAGCACCACAAGGGCGTCAAGCCCGCGGTCGTCTTCGACATCGACGACACGCTGCTGCTCAGCCTCGACTACGAGAAGAAGAACAACTACGGCTACAGCTCGGCCACTTGGGCCGCGTACGTCGCGCAGGCCAACCGCCCGGAGGTCTTCGGCAGCCCCGAGCTGGTCAAGTACGCCGCGTCCAAGGGCGTCACGGTGTTCTACAACTCGGGTCTCAGCGAGGCGCAGCGCACCTACGCGGTCGACAACCTGAAGAAGGTCGGCGCCGACGTCAACCTCGACGCCGACCACATGTTCCTCAAGAACACGGCCAACCCGCCGTCGTACTTGAGCGGTTGCGCGACCGCCGGTACCTGGACCTGCACCACCGTGCAGTACAAGTCCGGTACCCGGAAGCACATCGAGGACCTCGGGTACAACATCATCGCCAACTTCGGCGACCAGTACTCGGACCTCGACGGGGGCTACGCCGACAAGACGTACAAGATCCCCAACCCGACCTACTTCGTCGGCTAGTTCGCTAGTTCGCTAGTTCGTACGGGTCGTCGGTACGGGGCTGACCGACCCGAGGCTGGGCACCACCGGCAGGATCGTGCCGTCCGCCGCGAACCGTAGGCGGTCGATCGTGGTCTCCCGGTGGGTGCCGTCCCCACCAGGCTTTCCCGGCCCGTTCAGGGCGAACCGGTGGTAGACGATGTACCAGTCGTCGGTCCCCGGAGCGTTCACCACGGAGTGGTGGCCGGTGCCGAGGATGCCGTACTCGGGGTTCTTGGACAGGATCGTGCCCCGCTCGGTCCACGGACCGAGCGGGGACGGTCCCGTCGCGTAGGCCACGTGGTAGTTCTCGCTGCGGGTGTCGTCCTCGGACCACATGAAGTAGTACGTGCCCTTGCGCTTCACCACGAAGGACCCCTCACGGAAGTCGCCCGCCGTGATGTCCTTCACCTTCGTCGCGTCGTACGACGTCATGTCCGCGTTCAGCGGCACCACGTACGCGTGCCCGTTGCCCCAGTAGAGATACGACTGCCCGTCGTCGTCCGTGAAGACGGCCGGGTCGATCATCTGGCCGCTGAACGAACCACCCTTCGCCACAAGGGGTTTGCCGAGCGCGTCCTTGAACGGACCGGCGGGCGAGTCCGCCACCGCGACCCCGATCTGCTGCTCGGCGCAGAAGTAGAAGTAGTACTTCCCGTCGCGTTCCGCGATCGCCGGCGCCCACGCGTTCTTGTCGGCCCAGGAGACGTCGGGCCCCAGGTCGAGGATCACTCCGTGGTCCCGCCAGTGGACCAAGTCCCTTGAGGAGTACGCCTTGAAGCTCGTCCCGCTCCAGCCCGCGTAGCCGTCGCTCGTCGGATAGATCCAGTACTGCCCGTCGAGATAGTGCACGTCCGGATCGGCGGTCAGCCCCGGCAGCACGGGACTTCGCGTCGGCACCGCCTCCACCGTCCAGGTGCGGCTCGTTCCGTCCGCGGCCGTGACTGTGTACTGCTGTGGTGTGCGGAAGTCGCGTCGCTTGCCGGACGGCGGGCTGATCGTGGAGCCCGAGCCGATCGCCAGCGAGGGCGCCAAGTGCCGCAGATCCGCGCCGGGTTGCATCGGCAGCACGACCTTCGACGAGGCCTCCGTGACGACGGCGTACCCTTTCTGCCCGCCCGCCGTCGCGTCCACGACCGACGTCGGAGTGGCGGGATACGCGGCCAGCAGCCGGTCGTACTCCGCCTGTGTCACCGGAAGTACCGTGCCGTGCCGGGGACTTGCCGGGAGTTGGTAGTCCGTGGAGGGGGTCCACTCGCCGGAGTCGAGGTCGGTGGTCTCGAAGGGGACGTAGCCGCGCAGCCCGTACTCGTCGACGAACAGGTACCACTTCTTCTCGGTGTTGGACTTGAACACCGTCGGCCCCTCGCCCCGCTCGATCGCACCGCTGCCGATGCACTCGGAGACGAAGTCGTACGACGTGGAGGTCAGCGAGGTCGACTTCTCGCCGGTGATGAACTTCGAGCAGGGCGAGCTGGACGACGGGTCGCGCTCGTCCTTGGTGTAGCGGTAGTAAGTGTCCTTGTACTTCACGACAGTTGAGTCGATGACGGAGTAACCGGGGTCGTCCCAGACCTTCGGCGCGCTGAAAGTACGGAAGTCCTTGGTGGTCGCGTACATCATGCGGTTGTACGTCGAGCCGGTGTGCTCGGGATCGTCGTCGGCGTACAGCTTCGACGCCCAGAAGACGACGTACTCACCGAGCGAGTCGTCCCAATAGGCCTCTGGTGCCCAGGTGTTGCCCGCGTTGTCCGGGGCCACCTTCACCAGCCGCTGGTCGGTCCAGTGGACCAGGTCGGTCGACTCCCAGATCATCACGGACTTGCTGCCGTGCCGCTGGACGTCGTCCCAACTCCCGCTGCTGTTCCGGTACATCCGCAGGTCGGTGGCGATCAGGTAGAACTTGTCGCCCTTCGGGGAGCGGATCACGAACGGGTCGCGCAGCCCCTTCTCGCCGATCGTCGACGTCAGGACCGGCTTGCCCTGGTTCAACTCCCGCCAGTGCAGCGGGTCGTTGCCCCGGCTGAGGGCGTAGCGGATCTGTTCGCCGTCGGCGGTGCCCTCGCCGGTGAAGTAGGCGAAGAGGTAGCCGGCGTACTTGGGGTGGGTCACGGGCGGTCCTCCTGAGTGCGCGGTACTGGGTGGGGCGGCGAGCAGGGCGAGGAGAAGGGTGAGGAGGGCCAGGAAGGGGAGCAGGAGGGTGCGGGCGGTGCGGGGTCGCATGGCACATCCTGGGGGAGTGTGGGGGATTCTGTTGAGTGGCTGTGCCTTCGGAGTGTCACCAGCGAGGTGCGGGGCGTCAATCGGTGCGGGTGGGACGGGCCGGAGCGAAAGTTTCGCTTCCTTCCCCCCGCCTTTTCCCGTGACCGCGGCAACCCTTTCCGGCCGCGGCGGCGACCAGGGATCAGAAACGGGCCGGGGCGGCCCCTCCGGCCCGTTTCGTCCTCGTCATCCAGGAAAGGAACCAACGCCGTGCGTACGAGCACCGGACGCCACCGCAGGACCCGCACCCTCTCGATCGCCGCCGCGGTGGCCGTCGCCGCGGGGGCGGGCGGCGTCTACCTCGGCCTCAACAGCGGTGGCGCGCAAGCCGCTTCGCCGACGGTCACCGTGTCCACCACCGCCCAGCTGGAGTCGGCCGTGGCCAACGCCACGGCGGGGACGGTGATCCAGGTCCGCGCCGGCACCTACACCCCGGCTGCGACCCTCAAGTCCACGGCGAACGGCACCAGTTCGGCCCGCATCACCTTGCAGGCGTACGGCACGGAGAAGGTGAAGATCGACGGCTCCAAGCTGCCCGCGGGCCAGTGGCTGGCCGGAATCTACGGCGACTACTGGACGGTGCAGAACCTCACGTTCCAGAACTCCCCGGCACAGGGCTTCGTAGCCACGTCGTCGGTAGGCGGCATCTTCAAAAACCTGGTGACGGCGAACAACGGTGACTCCGGCTTCACCCTGCGCGGCGACGGCACCACGAACAACCTCGTGCAGAACCTGGACAGTTACGGCAACTACGACGCCGCCGGGCACGGCCAGAACGCCGACGGCATCGCCATCAAGTTCGGCTCCGGCACCGGCAACAAGGTCACCGGCGCCCGCCTCTACAACAACTCGGACGACGGCCTCGACCTGTGGCAGTTCTCCTCGCCGGTCACCATCGAGCACTCCTGGGCGTTCGGCAACGGCAAGAACCGCTGGAACGACTCCGCGTTCGAGGGCAACGGCAACGGCTTCAAGCTCGGCGGCGGAGGCGTCTCGGTCGCGCACGTCGTCAACGACAACGCGGCCTGGGACAACACCCTCAACGGCTTCACCGAGAACTCCAACACCGGCGCGATCGTCCTCAACCGCAACACCGCGTACGCCAACACGGAGGCGGGCTTCTTCTTCGCCACCAGCAAGGCCCGCCTGGCCCGGAACCTCGCGGTCGGCAACAAGGGCGGCCTGGACAAGCTCGGTTCGGCCACGGTCTCCGCGGCCAACAACTGGGACAGCCGGGTCACCGCCCCGTCCTTCAAGTCGACGGACGCGACGACGGCGTACGGTGCCCGTTCGTCGAGCGGGACGCTGCCGACGACGACGTTCCTGACGACGGGCTCTACGACGATCGGCGCGACGATGGACTGACCTGACGCGTGAGGAGACCCCGGACCCCGTCACCGCGGGTTGACCGGGGTCTCTGCCTCGTGAGGGTCTTCAGTAGACGATCACCCTCCAGCGCTCGACCCACCGCAGCCACTCACCGCTCGTACCGCGCACCAGGACGCGATCGGCGTCCATCTGCCAGACGGTGCCGTAGAGCGTGGCGTCGGTCAGGTCCACCCTGACGATGTCGTAGACGTCCAGGTCATCCTCGACCGGTCGAGTCCACGCATGCGCACATCGATCGCAGAGGTAGCCGACCACATCGCATCCACCGACAGCCGTCGGCTCGCCCGGCCGGACCGCGTGAACGAAGCACCGAGGGCATGGGTCGGCGGTGTGCTCGCCTACTGTTCGGGACATCGTTCGATCCTGCTGTACGGCGACGAAGGACAGCAACCCGGGGAATCACCGACGTCGGACCGCCACAACCAGCGCAAGGCGTCGGGCAGCAGGACACCACCGTGGTTGGGGCTGTGGCCGCCGTCCCCCAGGACGAGGCGGAAGTCGTAGCCGGCTTCTGCGAGCGCGGCCGCGACACGCAGGTTGGCGGCGAGCCAGTTCGCCTCGGGCTCGTTCCAGCGCAGGTCACGATGGCCTGCCTGGAGGAAAATCCGCAGCGGCTTGCGGGGAACGCGGGGAATGACCTCGGGGTACGGGTTGCCGCCCGGCATCTGCGCGAAGCTGGACAGGTACCCGATGACGCGGCGGAACTTGTCCGGGCGCAGCCACGCCGCGGTGAAGGCGCAGTTGCCGCCGCTGCTGCCACCGCAGATGCCCCATCGATCCGGGTCCTCGGCGATCGAGTAGTGCTTCCTGACCTCGGGGATGATCTCGTTCAGAACGAAGCCGGCATACGCATCGTCGTAGGCGTCGTACTCGGTGTTGCGGTTCTTCGGTTCCTCGGCGTCGGTGAAGACGCCGGGGTCGACGAACACGCCGATGGTGACCGGGATGTCCCCACGGTGGACGAGGTTGTCCAGGACTGTCGCGCCGCGGACCTCCCCTGCGGGGTCCAGGTACCACCACCCGTCCTGGAACACCATCAGCGACGCCGGCTCGGCCGGGTCGTACCGCGCGGGCACATGGACCCAGAACTTCCGTGACGTGCCCGGGTAGATCGCGCTGTCGTTCCAGTCGGACTCGACCGTCTCCCCGACGGGCACGTCCGGCTGTGGAGCCGAGTCGGGGCCGTGGGCGTAGTGAACGTCCGTCTGGCCGACCGGAATTGGCTGGTAGGGCACCTCGATCGTCACGCGGGCCAACATAGGAGAGACCGCGACCGTCTCAAAGGGATTTAGGACCTACCCCGGACGGCTCGACGTCTCTGTCCTGCTTCGGGACGAAGCGGCTCAGCCGCGGCCCACGCCTCGTGTCTCCCCCTTCAGGCGATAGCTTGCGGTCATGACCGATGACATTGTCCTGCGCCTCGATCGTGACACCGCCGAGGACCTGTACGAGGTGCTGTGGCTGGTGGGTGAGCACATCGCCGCCGGCGCACCTATCACGGAACCGCCGCCAGAGGCGGACGCACGGTTGGCACGGATGTTCAAGTCGTTGGGTGACTCGCTGGGCAAGGGCAGGGTGGTCTAGCGACGACCGCAACGCGGCACTGATTCAGGCCGGCTGTGTACGCGGTCCTGGAACACCCGAGCTTCTCGGGCTTGGAGTGCGAGTTCGATTCTCGGCACCCGCTCCAGAGTTCGCCCCCGGGCCAGAGACCTGGGGTTGTTCTTCGCTAAAGCTCGTCGAGGAGTGTGCAGCCCGGCTTCACCGTTCATGCCGCAATATCCCGCACCAGAAGATCGCAGCCTGCCGTTCCCTCGTCACAGCGGCAGATCAGCGGGCAGGACGCGGAATGCCTTGTGCCGGCCGAGAGGACGTACGGCACGGAAGTCGCGCCGGTCGAGGGCGAGGATCGTGTCGGTGTCGTAGTCCGCTGCCAACGGCATGTTCACAGCATCGGTGAGGTCCAGATCCAGTGCGCCGTAGCGGACGCGGACGGATGGGGCGGCGCCCACGTGGCCCTCCGTGATCTCGGGCATGGCGACCCGGCCTCGGCTCATCCAACGCCGGAGGTCATCGACCGCGCTGATGGCGGCCTCACGCCCGAGCTCGCGCGTAGCGACGTGATCGAGTTTCGCCAGCAGGAGCGGGGACATGACCAGAAGTCCGGCGGACATGATCGCCTCATGCGCTGGGATCGTCGGCCTGGTCACCTCCCTCTGGACCGGGATCTCCCTTGGAGTCCGGCTCGCAAAGGACCTTTGACATGGTTGCCCGCCGGCAGGCGAAGGGGCTTGAGTCTCCAGTAAGGGGAGACGCGAAGGTGGGGGGCATGGACGGCGACACGCTTCACTCGATCGGTGAACTCGCTCGGCGGACCGGTCTTACGGTCAAGACCATCCGGTTCTACTCCGATCGCGGAATCGTGGCGCCGACGGACCGCAGCCCGGCCGGCCACCGCCTCTACGGCATCGACGCCGTCGCACGCCTGGACCTTGTAAGGACCCTGCGCGAGCTGGGAGTTGACCTCTCCACGATCCGCAAGGTCGTGGACCGGGAGCTCTCGCTGCCCGAGGTCGCCGCGGCGCACGCCGAAGCGCTGGCCGTGCAGATCCGGGTCCTGCGTATACGGCGCGCGGTGTTGATGGCGGTGGCCGAGCGCGGGTCCACACCTGAGGAGACGGAACTCATGCACAGGCTGGCCCAGCTTTCCGAGGACGAACGCCGATACCTGATCGGCGAGTTCCTCGACGCCGTCTTCGGCGGCCTTGACGCCGCTCCCGCATTCGCGGGGGCCAGGCGCTCGATGACCCCCGAGCTGCCTGACAACCCGGAGGCCGAACAGGTCCAGGCGTGGGTAGAGTTGGCCGAACTGTCCCTGGACCCGGATTTCCGTGCCTCCGTACGGCGGATGGCCGAGGAGCAGGCGGCCGAGCAGGCCCGAAGGGATACGACGGTTCCGCGCCGCGACATCGCCGCAGCCGTCCGCGACCAGGTCGGCCCGGCCCTCACCGCCGGCGTCGACCCGACCTCACCCCAGGCCGATCCGTTCGTCGCGTCGTTCACGGCGCACTACGCCCACCTCCTCGGCCGCTCCGACGACATCGAGCTCCGCACCCAGTTGGCGACGCGGCTGGAGAGCGTCAACGACCCCCGCAGGGAGCGATATCTCCAGCTCCTCGCGGTGGTCAACGGCTGGACGGCACCGGAAAGTCTCGCCCCCGTCCTCGACTGGTCCGTCCAGGCTCTGCGTGTCCGGACACCGGGGCGTACGAGTCCCTGAGATCCAGGGCACAACGCAACGCCCCCACCGGTCGTCACCGGCAGGGGCGTTGCTCTGCTGACCGAGGGGGGCTCAGGTCAGCAGGTCAATGCAGTCGAACGACGTGCCCGGGCTGAGAAACCCCGACCCCGTCGAACCACTGACGACATTGATCTTCAACACGTTGTACTGCGTCGCGTCCGAACTCCACGCACTGGAAGGGACGTTGAAAACGAAGGTGTGGTTGTTTCCGCGGTAGGAACCCGTGGTGAGATCGCGCGTCGAGGGTTGGGTGGGAGGGGTGGGAATGGCCGAGACCCAGTCGTTCACGGTGACTTGGGGGCGGGCGTTGATGTACGCCGTCGTCACCCCGACCCGCAGGGTGTGCGCTGCGGCGGCCTGTGCTGCGGTGAGCTTGAAGTACACAAGTACCCCGTTGTTGACGTCCTTCCAGATGTACGCCGGGAAGGACGCGGCCTCGCTCCCGCTCCCGATCGTGACGTTCCCGGTCCACTTCTCCGCCCGGGCGTCCGAGGGGTGCGCGTACGTCATCAGCGCGGCGTTCTTGAACTCGCCTGGTGTGCCGTCCCAGTTGCCGAGCCGCCATACGGTCGACGCGGTGGAGGGGTCGCCCGTGATGTTCAGGGTGTGCAGGGACGTCGTACCGCCCGCTGTCACCGCCACCGACTGGCTGTGCACGGCGAGTTCGCCCTTGAAGACGGTCAGCGTGTACGTCCCCGGCAGCATCCCCTTGCAGGAGAAGGCGCCGGTGCCGGCCGCGGCCTTCGCCCAGTACTGCGCGTTGGTGTTCGAAAAGCCCACCGTGTAGGGGTAGTTGGCGTCCATGCCCTTCAGGCCGACGCCCGCCACCTTGCCCCGGCCCGCCTTGCCGACCCAGCCCTTGATGCCCAGCGAGTCCACCCAGGAGGTGTCGAGGTTCGCCGCCGAGAGGGAGGGCGAGGGGGTTCCGCCGTCCGTGAACGTCACCACGAACGGGCCCTGCAGACCGAAGCGTTCGGGCTCCGTCTGGGCCTCGTTGTAGTGCAGGATCTCGTACAGTCCCGCCCCGCCCTCGTTCGAGTGGCGCAGCAGCGAGCGGTAGAACGGGCCGCCGGATGCCTTCTCGTGGTTGGAGCGCACTAGGTACAGGCCGACCGAGCCGGTGGTGAAGCCGACGTGGTCGTAGTCGATGGTCCGCTTGCCCGAGTAGTGCTTGGAGCGGGTCGTGCTGTCGGGGTGCTTCCAGACGTCACCGGCCTCGGTGATCGTGTCGGTGGTCGAATCCCACGCGTCCGAACCGGAGTTGGGGAACACCCCCGCCTTCACCCGCACGATGTACCGGGTCGCGGTGAAGGACGCGTCCGCCTTGTTCGTCCACAGGTAGACGTTGTTCTCGCCGCTGCGGGCCGCGTACCACTGGGTGATCGCGCCGTGCACGACCTTCACCAGGATCGTCGAGCCTGATTGTTTGATCGTGACCGTCGAAGCGCCTAGCCCGGACTCGACATGCGAGTGCCTGCCGCCGTAACCCTCGTACTCCTTGCCCTTGTAGGCCAGGGACGTGAGATCACCGGTCGACTTGGAGACCTTGAGGATGAGTGAACTGCCCGTGGTGATCACGTAGTTGGAGCCGTCGTCGGTGTAGCCGAAGGCGGCGGCGTTGGCGGACGAGAGGAGGCCGGTGCCGCCCGCGACGGCCGCGCCGGTGGCGGCGACACCGATCGCGGAGGCCCCGAGCACCCGCCTACGGGTGAGGTGCTTCTTGTGCGAGTTGTGCGTGCTCAAGCGACTTGCTCCGTGTGACTCCGTGCGAGAGGAACCTTGCGCCTCTTGGTCGTCACCGGTGGAGAAAGGGTTGCCGCCCTCTTGAGATTTCCTTCTACGACTTCTGCGCCGCGAAGTCGCCCTTCACCGCGAGCTGTTGGCCGGCCGCCGTGCCCGCCGCCGAGTAGCTGTCGTCCTTGGCGTCCCGGCCGCCGCGCGCATGGTTGTACTGCCCGGCGAAGACCCAGTCCCCGACCGCGACCGTACGACCCTTCTTGAGCACCCACGTGTAGACCAGGAACCCGTCCTGCTCCGTCACCGTCTGCGTGAAGTCCTGCTCGGGCAGTGAGCGCCAGGCGCCCGCGGAGGTGACCCCGGCGGTCAGCCTGACCTTCAACTGGACGGTGAGCGACGTGAGTTGCTTGCTCGTCTTCAGGGTGACATCGCTCTGCGCCCAGAAGTCGTTGCTGCCCGGGTCGATCGAACCGTCCGACCAGAGCGGGCCGTCCTGGGTACCGGAGGCGGGCGGCAGCGCGGGTGTGGAGGCGGTCGGGGACTCCGTCGGCGAGGCGCTCGCGTTCGGGGAGCTGTGCAAGGTGTCGCCCGAGCCTGAACTCGGCTTCGGGGCAACCGGTTTGACCGGCGTACGGCTCGTCGCGTCCGGCGACGGAGTGGGCGTGGGCGTCGGTGAGACGGAGACCGTCTGCTCGGCGGGGGAGTTGTTCTTCACCGCGGACGCCACCGCGTAGCCGCCGATCGCGAGGACGCTCGCCACCGCGGCCGTGGCGCTGACCACCCGCACCCAGCCGAACACGGGTGGCCGGGTGGCCCGGTGGTCGGGGCGGGACTGCGCGGCCATGCCGCGTTCGAGTCGCGCCAGGATGCGGGAGCGGTCGGGTTCGTGCCCCTCGGCCGCCTCGTGCAGCCGGGCGATCAACTCGTCGTCGTGCACGTCCTGATGCCTCATCGGGTCCTCCCTCCACTCTCGCCGCCGCGTGCCAGCGCCGCGTGCATCCGCAGCGGAGGGCTCTGCGGACCGAGCAACCGCTGCAACTCCGCCATCCCCTTCGACGTCTGGCTCTTAACCGTACCGACGGAAACACCGAGGGCGAGCGCAGTGTCCTTCTCCGACAGGTCGAACGCGTGCCGCAGCACCACACAGGCCCGCTTGCGGAACGGCAGTCTGCGCAGGGCCTCTTGGACGTCGACCACGCCGGCCACGTCCGGGTTCTCGGTCTTCTCCTCGCGCTGCGACCAGAACAGGGCGACCCGCCGCCGCTCACGCACCGCGCTGCGGATCCGGGTGCGGGCCAGATTGGCGACGACCCCACGGGCGTAGGCCGCGGGATGGTCGGCGGCGCGCACCCGGTCCCAGCGGTGCCAGAGCGCGAGCAGCGCGTCGGCCGCGAGATCGTCGGCGGCGTCCGCCTCACCCGTCAACAGGTGGGCGAGCCTGGACAGTTCGGCGTAGTGGCGCTCGAAGAAGGCGTGGAACTCCTCGGAGGCGGCGTCGTCGACGACTGTGCCCACGGCGGACCTCTCCTCGCTGCGGTTTGTGAGTGTCATGTAGCTGACACGTGTTTGTTCGGGGATGATCCCGACGAGATCCGGAAGCGTAGCAGTGATCAACTGGCCGATCTGGTACAGACCTTCGAACAGCGTCTGACCAGTCGACCACGGGCTGGCAGGCCGACCCTGATTCCGTAACACGGGGAAAACCTGAAACAGGTTCAACGCGGGAACAATCCAGCCAGCATCCGCGCACGATCATTGAAGCCACGAGGAGTACCCGCATGTCCGAGTCACAGAAGGTGGCCGACCGGCCAAGTGCCGAACCACCGGCGGCGAACGGTGTCGACCGGTTCTTCAAGATCTCCGAACGGGGATCCACCTTCGGCCGTGAGGTACGCGGCGGATTCGCCACGTTCTTCACGATGGCCTACATCCTCGTCCTGAACCCGATCATCCTGGGCAGCGCCAAGGACAAGTTCGGCCACACCCTCGACACCGGCCAACTCGTCACCGCCACCGCCCTGGTGGCCTGTGTGATGACGGTCATCATGGGTGTCGGCGGCAATCTGCCGCTCGCCATCGCCGCGGGCCTCGGTCTCAACGCCGTCGTCGCCTTCCAGTTGGCACCGCTGATGAGCTGGCCCGACGCGATGGGCCTCGTCGTCATCGAGGGCGTCCTGATCTGCGTCCTGGTCCTCACCGGGCTGCGCGAAGCGATCATGAACGCCATCCCGCAACAGCTCAAGCAGGCCATCGGCGTCGGCATCGGGCTGTTCATCGCGTTCATCGGCTTCGTCGACGCGGGCTTCGTCAGTCGTATACCGGACGTCGCGCAGACCACGGTCCCCGTGCAGCTCGGCGCCGTCGGTCATCTGGCCGGCTGGCCCGTCCTCGTCTTCTGTCTCGGTGTCCTGCTGACCATCGCGCTCGTCGCCCGCAAGGTGAAGGGCGCGATCCTGATCAGCATCGTCACGATGACCGTCCTCGCGATCATCATCAACTCGGTTGCCGACATCAAGAGTTGGGGTCTGATGACTCCCAAGGTGCCGGACAAGATCGTGGAAGCGCCCGACTTCGGACTCATCGGTCACTTCAGCCTGTTCGGCGCGTTCGGCGAGACCAGCGCGATCACTGTCGTCCTGCTGATCTTCACGCTGATCCTGTCGGACTTCTTCGACGCGATGGGCACGATCGTCGGTATCAGCGCGGAGGCCGGTCTGCTGGACGAGGAAGGTCAGGTGCCGAACATCGGTCGCGTCCTGTTCATCGACGGCGCGGCCGCTGTCGCCGGTGGGCTCGGGTCCGCGTCCTCCAACACCGCGTACATCGAGTCGGCGTCCGGGGTCGGTGAGGGGTCGCGTACCGGGTTCTCGAATCTGATCACCGGTGGGTTGTTCGGGCTGGCGTTGTTCCTTACGCCGTTGCTCACGATCGTGCCGTTGCAGGCCGCCGCGCCCGCGCTGATCGCCGTCGGGTTCCTGATGATGACCCACGTGAAGCACATCGACTGGGACAAGTACGAGATCGCGATTCCGGCGTTCCTCACCATCGCCGTGATGCCGTTCACGTACTCGATCACCGATGGCATTGGTGCCGGGTTCATCTCCTACGTTGTGATCAAGGCGGTGCTTGGTAAGGCGAAGGAGATCAACTGGTTGCTGTGGGGTGTGTCGGCGCTGTTCCTGGTGTACTTCGCCATCGACCCCGTGGAGCAGATTCTGGGCGTCAAGTAGCGAGGGTGCGCGATCAGTTGCGGTCCGTCGTGACTGGTC
>NZ_BARF01000063.1 GCF_000367365.1 Streptomyces prunicolor NBRC 13075
CCGCGTGGGCGCGACCAGCCCCCACGCACCCGCAGACGAAAAACGACTACGCGTCCCCGCCCGCCGCACCCGGATCAGCCGAAGCAACATCCAGCAACTGATACCGATCGATCGCCTGCTTCAACACAGACCGATCAACCTTCCCCTCGCGCGCCAACTCCGTCAGCACAGCCACCACAATCGACTCCGCGTCAATGTGGAAGAACCGCCGAGCCGCCCCGCGGGTGTCAGCGAACCCGAACCCATCAGCCCCCAACGACTGATAAGTCCCGGGCACCCACCGAGAAATCTGGTCAGGAACCGACCGCATCCAGTCGGAAACAGCCACGAACGGCCCCTCCGCCCCGCTCAACTTCCGCGTGACATAAGGAACCTGCTGCTCCTCCTCGGGATGCAGCAGATTGTGCCGCTCGACATCGACCGCCTCGCGCCGCAGTTCGTTCCAGGAGGTCGCGGACCACACATCGGCCCGCACGTTCCAGTCCTCGGCGAGAAGCCGCTGAGCCTCGATAGCCCACGGCACCGCCACGCCCGACGCCATGATCTGCGCCGGAACCGTCCCCGAAGCCCCCCGACTGATCCGGTGGACGCCCTTGAGGATGCCCTCCACATCGACGTCCGCGGGCTCCGCCGGGTGCTGGATCGGCTCGTTGTAGACGGTGAGGTAGTAGAAGACGTCCTCGCCGTGCGGGTGTTCCGCGTCCGAGCCGTACATCCGCCGCAGTCCGTCCTGCACGATGTACGCGATCTCGTACGAATACGCAGGGTCGTAGGCGACACACCCCGGGTTGGTCGACGCGAGCAACTGCGAGTGCCCGTCCGCGTGTTGCAGACCCTCACCGGTCAGAGTCGTACGACCCGCGGTCGCGCCCAGTACGAAACCGCGCGCCAACTGGTCGGCCATCTGCCAGAACTGGTCACCGGTGCGCTGGAAACCGAACATCGAGTAGAAGACGTAGACCGGGATGAGCGGCTCGCCGTGCGTCGCGTACGCCGAACCCGCCGCGATCAGCGAAGCGGTGCAGCCCGCCTCCGAGATGCCGTCGTGCAGCATCTGCCCGGTCGGCGACTCCTTGTACGCGAGCAGGAGTTCACGGTCCACCGACTCGTACTGCTGGCCCAGCGGGTTGTAGATCTTCGCGCTCGGGAAGAACGAGTCCATGCCGAACGTGCGGTACTCGTCCGGCGCGATCAGTACGAACCGTCGGCCGATCTCCTTGTCCCGCATGAGGTCCTTGAGCAGCCGCACGAACGCCATGGTGGTGGCGATCGACTGCTGGCCCGAACCCTTCTTCACACTCGCGTACGTCTTCTCCTCGGGCAGCGCCAGTGGCTTCGAGCGGACGACACGCGTCGGGACGTAGCCCCCGAGCGCGTTGCGCCGGTCGTGCATGTACTGGATCTCCTCCGAGTTCCGGCCCGGGTGGAAGTACGGCGGCGCGCCGGACTCCAGCTCCTGGTCGGTGATCGGCAGGTGCAGCCGGTCGCGGAAGCCCTTGAGGTCGGCGACCGTCAGCTTCTTCATCTGGTGCGTGGCGTTGCGGCCCTCGAAGTTGGGGCCCAGCGTCCAGCCCTTGACCGTCTGGGCGAGGACGACGGTCGGCTGGCCCTGGTGCTGCTTGGCCGCCTCGAAGGCCGCGTAGACCTTCTGGTGGTCGTGCCCGCCGCGCCCCAGGTGCAGGATCTGGTCGTCGGTCATGTTCTCGACCATCGCGCGCAGCCGGTGGTCGTGCCCGAAGAAGTGCTCGCGGATGTACGCGCCGGTCTCCGTGGCGTACGTCTGGAACTGGCCGTCCGGCGTGGTGTTCAGCTGGTTGACCAGCACGCCGTCCCGGTCCTGGGCCAGCAGCGGGTCCCAGGTGCGGTCCCAGACCAGCTTGATGACGTTCCAGCCGGCGCCCCGGAACTGCGACTCCAGCTCCTGGATGATCTTGCCGTTGCCGCGCACCGGGCCGTCGAGCCGCTGGAGGTTGCAGTTGACGACGAAGGTCAGGTTGTCGAGGCCCTCGCGCGCGGCGATGGACAGCTGGCCGAGCGACTCCGGCTCGTCCATCTCGCCGTCGCCGAGGAACGCCCACACGTGCGACCGCGACGTGTCCGCGATGCCGCGCGCCTCCATGTAGCGGTTCATCCGCGCCTGGAAGATCGCGCCGAGCGGGCCCAGGCCCATGGACACGGTCGGGAACTCCCAGAAGTCCGGCATCGACCGCGGGTGCGGGTACGAGGACAGCCCGTACGGCGCCTTCGACTTCTCCTGGCGGAACGCGTCCAGCTGCTGCTCGCTGAGCCGGTCCAGGAGGAACGCGCGGGCGTAGATGCCCGGCGAGGCGTGCCCCTGGAAGAAGATCTGGTCGCCGCCGTCGCCCTGGTCCTTGCCCCGGAAGAAGTGGTTGAAGCCCACGTCGTAGAGCGAGGCGGAGGAGGCGAACGTGGCGATGTGGCCGCCGACACCGATGCCGGGACGCTGGGCCCTGGACACCATCACCGCGGCGTTCCAGCGGGTCGCGTTCAGGATGCGGCGCTCGATGTCCTCGTTGCCGGGGAAGAACGGCTCGTCCTTGGTGGCGATGGTGTTGACGTAGTCAGTGCTGCGCATCTCGGGCACGGCCACGCGCTTCTCGCGGGCCCGCTCGATCAGCCGGAGCATCAGATAGCGGGCCCGCTCACGGCCGCGCTGGTCCACGGCGGCGTCGAGCGAGTCGAGCCACTCCTGGGTCTCTTCGGGATCGAAGTCAGGAACCTGACTCGGAAGGCCGCCAATGATGATCGGATTGCGATCGGATCCGGAAGCCACGCTGTTCCTTACCTGTCAGAGGGGACTGTCTGAGGCTGATGGGGTGGGCCTATGAGGGCTTAATGAGGCTTATCGGTGCTGGATTTCCATGGTTCTGCACCGTTCCCCATGGTCTACCGCAGGATGGCAATCGTCATCTCTACCGTGAGGTAACCGTGACTCGTTTAGCAAAGTCATTCGAGTCGCGTACCCTCGGAGGGTTCTCAAACGTGCAAACCGGGCAGAACGCTGTGGTGTACGTCACCAGCGGCCGCGATAGCGTGCCTGGAGTTGCGGCGACACGGCCAGGATCGTCACCGTTTCGGCGTTCCGAATCGCCGGGTACTTGCGCGATCCGGCCCGTCCGTGTGGACTACGGCCAATGCTTCGCGCACGCGCGATGCTGGACATTCATCAAGACATGATCAGGAGGCAACCCGTGAGCGCGACCGCGGACCACGCGGAGGAGCGGACGAACCCTGCCGTCAGGCTGGGGTTCCAGCCCGAGCAGGTGGTCCAGGAGATCGGCTACGACGACGACGTAGACCAGGAACTCCGCGAGGCCATTGAAGAAGTCATCGGCAGCGACCTGGTGGACGAGGACTACGACGACGTCGCCGATGCCGTGGTGCTGTGGTTCCGCGACGAGGACGGCGACCTGACCGACGTGCTGGTGGACGCCATCTCGTACGTCGAGGAGGGCGGCTCGATCCTGCTGCTGACGCCGAAGACCGGCCGTGACGGCTACGTCGAGCCCAGCGACATCTCGGAAGCCGCCACGACCGCGGGCCTTTCCGCGGCCAAGAGCGTCAGCGTGGGCAAGGACTGGAGTGGCAGCCGGCTGGTGACGCCCAAGGCAGCCAAGTCCAAGAGGTAGACCCCGGAGGTACCTCGATCGTTGAACCCCGGACGGGCTGGCCACGCCAGCCCGTCCGTCCGCATGCCGTGATCGCTGCGTAGGGTGGACGCCGGGTGGACTCACCCGAACAGCCCCACCGAAGGGATGCAGGACGAGATGGCGATTCAGGTCGGCGACAAGGCCCCCGATTTCGAGCTCAAGGACAACCACGGCGCCACCGTGAAGCTCTCCGACTTCCGCGGCGACAAGAACGTGGTGCTGCTCTTCTACCCCTTCGCCTTCACCGGCGTCTGCACCGGCGAACTGTGCTCCCTGCGCGACAACCTGCCGCAGTTCACCGACCGAGACACCCAGCTCCTCGCGGTCTCGAACGACTCCATCCACACCCTGCGCGTCTTCGCCGAGCAGGAGGGCCTGGAGTACCCGCTGCTCTCCGACTTCTGGCCGCACGGCAACACTTCGCGCGCCTACGGCGTCTTCGACGAGGACAAGGGCTGCGCCGTGCGCGGCACCTTCGTCATCGACAAGGAGGGCGTCGTGCGCTGGACGGTCGTCAACGGCCTGCCGGACGCGCGCGACCTCAACGAGTACGTGAAGGCGCTCGACAGCCTGTGATTGTTAGGTTCCAGAGCCTGCGAGGGTCGGGAACCCGTCACTAGGATCGAGACGTTGATCCGATACCGACGCACTACGGGGCATCCCCGCCCCTGGACACCAATGGAGGACTCGTGGGAGTCAGCCTCAGCAAGGGCGGCAACGTTTCACTGACCAAGGAGGCCCCGGGCCTGACCGCGGTCATCGTCGGTCTGGGGTGGGACGTCCGTACCACCACCGGCACCGACTTCGACCTCGACGCCAGCGCCCTGCTGCTGAACAGCGCGGGCAAGGTCGCCAGTGACGCGAACTTCGTCTTCTTCAACAACCTCAAGAGCCCCGACGGCTCCGTCGAGCACACCGGTGACAACACCACCGGTGAGGGCGAGGGCGACGACGAGGCGATCAAGGTGAACCTCGCGGCGGTCCCGGCCGACGTCGACAAGATCACCTTCCCGGTCTCGATCTACGACGCCGAGAACCGCCAGCAGTCCTTCGGCCAGGTCCGCAACGCGTTCATCCGCGTGGTGAACCAGGCCGGCGGCGCCGAGATCGCCCGCTACGACCTCTCCGAGGACGCCTCCACCGAGACGGCCATGGTCTTCGGCGAGCTGTACCGCAACGGCGCGGAGTGGAAGTTCCGCGCCATCGGCCAGGGCTACGCCTCGGGCCTGCGCGGCATCGCCCAGGACTTCGGCGTCAACGTCTGACGTACGAGCGTCCGATGTACGGAGGCTTCACCGTCCGGCGCCGCGCGGTTCGCGTGCGGCGCCGGAGGGTCTCCCCTCCGGGGGAGTGCAGGACAACCAAAGAAGCATCGCCTCGGGGAGGACCAGCACTATGGGCGTCACGCTCGCCAAGGGGGGCAATGTCTCCCTGTCCAAGGCCGCACCGAACCTCACGAACGTCCTGATCGGCCTCGGCTGGGACGCGCGCTCCACCACCGGCGCCGACTTCGACCTCGACGCCAGCGCCCTGCTGTGCAACGGCGGCCGGGTGCTCGGTGACGAGTGGTTCATCTTCTACAACCAGCTCACCAGCCCGGACGGTTCGGTGGAGCACACCGGCGACAACCTCACCGGTGAGGGCGAGGGTGACGACGAGTCGATCCTGGTCGACCTCTCCAAGGTGCCGGCCAACGTCGACAAGATCGTCTTCCCGGTCTCCATCCACGACGCCGATGTCCGCGGCCAGACCTTCGGCCAGGTCAGCAACGCCTTCATCCGCGTCGTCAACCAGGCCGACGGCCTTGAGCTGGCCCGCTACGACCTCTCCGAGGACGCCTCCACCGAAACGGCCATGATCTTCGGCGAGCTCTACCGCTACCAGGGCGAGTGGAAGTTCAGGGCGGTCGGACAGGGGTATGCGTCGGGACTGCGGGGCATCGCCATGGACTTCGGGGTCAACGTCTCGTAAAGGGCGTTATCCACACCGGCTGTCCCGGTCGGCGGAGTCTCCCTCTAGACTCAGTGCTCGACGTCAAATTTTAAGTAAAGCCGAGTGCGGCGCGGGGGGAGACCCTCCCCCAGACTCCGTCTGGGGGAACCCCCAACACACGATTGGGTAGCCAGTGCTTCTGAAAACCTTCGGCTGGTCGTTCGCGGTCACCGCGCTCGGCCTTGTCGCAGCGGCGTTCTACGGGGGGTGGGAAGCCTTCGGCATCGTGGCGATCCTGGCCGTCCTGGAGATCTCGCTGTCCTTCGACAACGCGGTGGTCAACGCCGGGATCCTGAAGAAGATGTCTGCCTTCTGGCAGAAGATCTTCCTCACGATCGGTGTCCTGATCGCCGTCTTCGGCATGCGGCTGGTGTTCCCCGTCGTCATCGTCGCGGTCACCGCCAAGATCGGCCCGATCGACGCGGTCGACCTCGCGCTCAACAACAAGGACCACTACCAGCAGCTGGTCACCGACGCCCACCCGGCGATCGCGGCCTTCGGCGGCATGTTCCTGCTGATGATCTTCCTGGACTTCATCTTCGAGGACCGGGACATCCAGTGGCTGCGCTGGATCGAGCGCCCGCTGGCCAAGCTCGGCAAGGTCGACATGCTGTCGGTCTGCATCGCGCTGATCGTCCTGCTGATCACCTCGTTCACCTTCGCGGCCCACGCCCACCAGCACGGCGGCGCGCACGCGGACAAGGCGCAGACGGTCCTGATCGCCGGTATCTCCGGCCTGATCACGTACATGATCGTCGGCGGACTCTCGGGCTACTTCGAGGACAAGCTCGAAGAAGAGGAGGAGCGGGAGCACGAGGAGGAGGAAGAGGCCGCGCGCACCGGCAAGCAGCGCTCGGCAGTCGTCCTCGCCGGCCAGGCAGCGTTCTTCATGTTCCTGTACCTCGAAGTGCTCGACGCATCCTTCTCCTTCGACGGCGTGATCGGCGCGTTCGCCATCACCAACGACATCGTCCTGATGGCCCTGGGCCTCGGCATCGGCGCGATGTACGTCCGCTCGCTGACGGTCTACCTGGTCCGCCAGGGCACCCTTGACGACTACGTCTACCTGGAGCACGGCGCCCACTACGCGATCGGCGCCCTGGCCGTGATCCTCATGGTCACCATCCAGTACCAGATCAACGAGGTCATCACCGGCCTGGTCGGCGTCATCCTGATCGGCTGGTCCTTCTGGTCCTCGGTCCGCAGGAACAAGGCCCTCGCGGAAGCAGAGGGAAAAGCGGGCGCGGACGAGAAGACTGAGGTCTCGTCCGGGGTGTGACAAGCTCCCTGGTAAGGGAACGCTTCTGTTCGGGGCGGCCGTCGAGGACATGTCCTCTGTCCGGCCGCCCCGACGGCTTTGTCATGCGGAACGTTGATGTGGACGTGGGGGCGGGAATGGGCTTCTTCGACGGAATCTGGCGGCGCGAGGCCGACTTCGACTCGGGCAGCGCGGCCAGCAACGCGATAGAACTGACCAAACGGCACCATCAGGTCTCGCTCACCAAACAGGGCGCGGCCACCGGCAACCTCCGCGTCAACCTCACCTGGCGGATGCGGACCTCCGACATCGGCGGCCTCCAGCGGGACAGCCTCCTGAGGCACCCCTTCAAGGCGCTCAAGCCCCCGGAGGTCATGGGCCACAGCCAGAGCATGGTCAACGTGGACCTCGACCTGGGCTGCCTCTACGAGCTCATGGACGGCACCAAGGGCGTGGTCCAGCCCCTCGGCGGCCTCCTCGGCGACGTCAACTCACCCCCCTACGTGAAGCTCAGCGGCGACGACCGCTTCGGCTCCGCGTCCGGCGAGACGATGTACGTCAACCTCGACCACCGCGACCAGATCAAACGCCTCCTGGTCTTCGTCTACATCTACGACCAGACCCCGGCCTTCGACCGCACCCACGCGATCGTCACGCTGTACCCCAGCAACGGCCCCCGCATCGAGATAGGCCTCGACGAACGCCACCCCCAGGCCCGCTCCTGCGCGGTCGTGATGATCGAAAACGTCAAGGGCGAACTGATGGTCCGCCGCGAGGTGAAGTTCGTGTACGGCTTCCAAGCGGAACTGGACCGGTTGTATGGGTGGGGCTTGCAGTGGGGGCGGGGCTACAAGACCAAGGTGGAGCGCTGAAGCGCCCCGAAGGGGCAGCTTCTCCAGGGGCGCGGGGAACTGCGCGCCCAGCCCCCACCGGCCGGCAGCCAAAAAACAACGCACCCACCCTCAGATGAACTGCGGCCCCTGCGGAGGCATCCGAAAGTTCGGATCCGGCGCAGCAGCAACAGGCACCGGCTGCGGATACCCGTACGTCCCCGCCGGAGCGGTCTGCGGATACCCATACGCAGGCTGAGTCACGGGCTCCTCGGCCTGCGGATACCCGTACCCGGACTGCACCGGAACCGCCGGAGGCAACGGCTGGGAGACCCCCGCCTCAGCCACCCCCACCCCCACTCCCTCCGACTCGTCCACCGTGATCCCGAAGTCCATCGCCAGCCCGCGCAACCCGTTGGCGTACCCCTCACCGAGCGCCCGGAACTTCCACCCGTCACCCCGCCGGTACAGCTCCCCGCAGATCAGCGCGGTCTCCTCACCGGTCTCCGGCTTGATGTCGAAATACAGCAGCGGTTCACCCTCCGCGACGGCCGCGTCGTACAGCAGGATGCGCAGCCCCTGTACGTGGTCGAAGGTGACCTCGTCCGCCGAAGCGACCACCAGAATCCGGCTGACTTCGGGCTCGACACCGGCGAGATCTGTCTGGATCGTGTCGGTGGGACCCTCCGCGACACGCTTCTTGCCGAGCCACCAGACCTTCCCGGAGGGGTGCCGGGGCTGGTTGTAGAAGACGAAGTCCTCGTCGGAACGCACCTGACCGGCGGGGCCGAGGAGCAGCGCCGAGGCATCCACGTCCGGGACCTCCGCCCCGGGGGCCCAGCGCAGCACGGCACGTACCGTGGTGGCTTCCAGCGGGACGTTCGACCCCTTCAGCATCGCGTGCGTCATGCGGTCATCCTGCCCTCTCGGTCCTGGTCACGACAACGTGGGGGTTCGGACACCGACATGGCCGAGTTACCTGAAGTTCATGCCCGGCGGGAACCCTCGACATGGGTTTGTACGTACTATTACCGGCCACCTATCGAAAACAATCACGAACCACAACGGCACCACGGGGGAGCTTTATGCGTCATTTCGGGCACATTGCCCCTGAGGTACGGCAGCGTCTCTTCTTCCAGGAGCCGTGCGAGTTCGACGCGGACTCCCCGGCCAGGCTGCTCGCCGCGGCCCTGGGCGCCACGCTCTACAGCCCGGCCACCCGACCCCACCTCGCCGACGACATCGTCAAGCTGGCGGGACGCGGTGTCGTCTCGATGGTGCTGTGCCTGGAGGACTCGATCGGCGACGAGGACGTCCCGGCCGCCGAGGAGAACCTGGTCCAGCAGTTCACCGAGCTGGCAGCCCGCCCGGACACCGAGCTGCCGCTGCTGTTCATCCGGGTCCGCGTGCCCGAACAGATCCCCGATCTCGTACGCCGCATGGGCCCGGCCGTAGAACTGCTCTCCGGCTTCGTGATGCCGAAGTTCACCGAGGAGAGCGGCACCCCCTTCCTGGAGGCGCTGGCCGCCGCGGAGGCGGCGAGCGGCCACCGGCTGTTCGGCATGCCGGTCCTGGAGTCGCCGGAGCTGCTGTACCGCGAGTCGCGTGTCGAGACCCTGGAGGGCATCTCCCGCGCGGTCGACAAGTACCGCGACCGCGTCCTCGCCCTGCGCCTGGGCGTGACGGACTTCTGCTCCTCCTACGGCCTGCGCCGCGCCTCCGACATGACGGCTTACGACGTCCAGATCGTCGCCAACGTGATCGGCGACGTGGTGAACATGCTGGGCCGCGCCGACGGCACCGGGTTCACGGTGACCGGCCCGGTGTGGGAGTACTTCCGGGTCCAGGAGCGCATGTTCAAGCCGCAGCTGCGCCGCAGCCCCTTCCTGGAGGGCCAGGCGGAGGAGCTGCGTGAGGCGCTGATCGAGCACGCCATGGACGGCCTGCTGCGCGAGATCTCTCTCGACCAGGCCAACGGGCTGATGGGCAAGACCTGCATCCACCCCTCGCACGTGCTGCCCGTGCACGCGCTGTCCGTGGTCAGCCACGAGGAGTTCTGCGACGCGCAGGACATCCTGCGGCCGGAGCGGGGTGGCGGGGGCGTGCTGCGCTCGGCGTACACGAACAAGATGAACGAGGTGAAGCCGCACCGCGCCTGGGCCGAGCGGACGATGCTGCGCGCCGAGATCTTCGGGGTCGCACGCGAGGACGTCGGCTTCGTGGAGCTGCTCGCCGCCGGAATCCCCGGCTGAATCGCAAGGGACGTATGAACAAGGCAGTGAACGACGGGGTCCGGCCGGGCAATAACGAGGTCTGGTCGGGCAGTTGGGTCGCGGAGCGGCTCGGTGTCGAACTGCTCGGCGACCCCGAGCTGACGGACCTCCTGGGCCTGGCCCTCCGCCGCAACCCCAAGCGGGCCCACCTGCTCGTGTCGAACGTACTCGGCAAGCACGTCCCGCAGTCCCCGTCGATCGTGTACGGCTACGGCTTCACCCTGGGCCGTAGGGTCCGCGACCTCCTCGGCCCCGACGAGGCCGCCCGGGCGGTGGTCCTCGGCTACGCGGAGACGGCGACGGGCCTCGGCCACGCGGTGGCGGACGGCATCGCCGTCGCCCCCTACCTCCACTCGACCCGCCGCCCGGTCGCCGGCGTGGCCACGGCGGGCGGCTTCGAGGAGTCCCACTCCCACGCGACGTCCCACCTCCTGCTGCCGGAGGACCCCGAACTCCTCGCGGGGGAGGGGCCGTTGGTCCTGGTGGACGACGAGTTCTCCACGGGCAACACGGTCCTGAACACGATCCGCGACCTGCACGAGCGTTATCCACGTGACCGGTATGTGGTGGTCGCCCTGGTGGACATGCGTTCGGCGGCGGACGCGGGTCGGTTGGACGAGTTCGCGGCGGAGATCGGCGCGAGGGTGGACCTGGTGGCGGCGGCATCCGGCACGGTTCGCCTGCCGGAGGGGGTGCTGGAGAGGGGCCAGGAGTTGGTGGCGCGGTACGAGGCAGGGGGTGCTGGGGCAGGTGGTCTGTCGTCTGCTGCGCCGTCTGGGCTGGTCGCGCAGTTCCCCGCGCCCCTAAAAACCCACCTGGACGCCAACCCCCCAGGGGCGCGGGGAACTGCGCGACAAGCCCCCACCGGCCCGCACCCGACCCACAACCGAACCACCCGAGTCGAACTCCGCTGGCCCAGAAACCTCCCCGACGGTGGACGTCACGGCTTCACCCCCCAACACCGAATACGCCTCGAACGTGCCCTCCCCGCAATGGCCGCCCGCCTCGCAGACGCCCTCCCTGAGGGCGCGCATCGCGTGCACATCCTCGGTTTCGAAGAGCTGATGTACGCCCCGTTGAGACTGGCCCGCGAGTTGGAACAGGTCGTAGACGCTGGTGTCACCTACTCCACCACCACCCGCTCGCCCGTCCTCGCGGTGGACGACCCCGGCTACGCGATACGAACCCGCCTGACCTTCCCGGCCCACGACACCCCCGCCGACGGCCCGGGCGACCGCTACGCCTACAACATCGCCGGCGCCGGTTTCGACGCGGTCGTCGCCGTGATCGACGACACTGCCGACACCCCCGAACTCCACGCCCCGGACGGCCTGTTGGCGAGGCTCGCCGAACACACCCCGCACGTCATCCTCGCGGTAGTGCCCTCGTACGTCCCCGAAAGGCCCCCCATGCTCCCCGAGCCCCTCCGCGGCCCCGCCTTCTCCTCGTACGCGCCCGAAGAGGTCGGCTGGCTGCTCCAGGACCTCTCGGACGTGACGCTGGAGGCGCCGACCGAGGAGCGCGAGGAGGCCATCCAGAGCGGCGGCGCGCATTACGCGGAGTCGCTGCCGGTGGAGTACCAGCCGAGCGAGCAGTACCAACAGCTCTTCCACACCGCCCTGGACGAGGCCGCCGGCCGACTCGCGCTCGCCGTGGGCGCGGTCACCGAACTCGTCCTCGCCGAGCGCTCCCCGCACCCCGTGCTCGTCTCCCTCGCCCGCGCAGGAACCCCCGTAGGCGTCCTGATGCGCCGCTGGGCCCAGTACCGCCACGGTCTCGACCTCCCGCACTATGCCGTGTCGATCGTGCGCGGCCGAGGCATCGACGCCAACGCGCTCCGCTATCTCGCCGCCCACCACGACCCCGCCGACGTCGTGTTCGTCGACGGCTGGACCGGCAAGGGCGCCATCACCCGCGAACTCACCGACGCGGTCAGGGAGTTCGAGGAGTCCGACGGCATCACCGGCTTCGACCCGGAGATCGCGGTGCTCGCCGACCCAGGATCCTGCGTGCAGACCTACGGCACCCGCGAGGACTTCCTCATCCCCTCCGCCTGCCTCAACTCGACCGTGTCGGGGCTGATTTCACGCACGGTGCTCCGCTCGGACCTGGTCGGCCCGCACGACTTCCACGGCGCCAAGTTCTACCGCGAACTCGCCGGAGTCGACGTCTCCGTGGACTTCCTGGACGCGGTCGCCGCCCGCTTCCCGGAGGTCTCGGACGCGGTGACCGTCCTCGCCAAGGAACTGCTCGCCGCCGACCGCACCCCAACCTGGGAAGGCTGGGCGGCAGTTGAGCGGATCAGCGAGGAGTACGGCATCCACGACGTGAACCTCGTCAAGCCCGGCGTCGGCGAGACCACCCGGGTGCTGCTGCGCCGGGTGCCCTGGAAGATCCTCGCGCGAGCCGGTGCGGGTGCCGACCTCGACCACGTCAGACTCCTCGCCGAGCAGCGAGGCGTGCCCGTCGAGGAGGTGGCCGAACTGCCGTACACCTGCGTGGGGTTGATCCACCCCAAGTACACGCGCGGTGCGACCGGCGCTGACGGCAAGGCGGTGGCGGTCTGATGCCGGTACTCGTCGCGAGCGACCTCGACCGTACGCTCATCTACTCCTCGGCCGCCCTCGCCCTGACGATGCCGGACGCGCAGGCGCCCCGGCTGCTCTGCGTCGAGGTGCACGAGAGCAAGCCGCTGTCCTTCATGACGGAGACCGCGGCCGGACTCCTCACCGAACTCGGCGAACTGGGTGACGCGGCCGTCTTCGTGCCGACCACCACCCGCACCCGCAAGCAGTACCAGCGCATCAACCTGCCAGGCCCGGAACCGAAGTTCGCGATCTGCGCCAACGGCGGCCACCTCCTCGTCGACGGCGTCACCGACGAGGACTGGCACGCCGGGGTCCAGGCAAAGCTGGCCGCCGAGTGCGCGCCGCTGGAGGAGGTCCGGCAGTACCTGGCGGACACCGCCGACCCGGCGTGGGTACGCAAGCACCGCGTCGCCGAGGACCTCTTCGCCTACCTCGTCGTCGAGCGCGAACTCCTCCCCGAGGAGTGGGTGAAGGAACTCGCGGTCTGGGCGGAGAACCGAGGCTGGACGGTCTCGCTCCAGGGCCGCAAGATCTACGCCGTCCCGAAGCCCCTCACCAAGAGCGCAGCGATGCGAGAGGTGGCCCACCGCACGGGCGCCACCCTGACCCTGGCAGCCGGCGACTCCTTGCTGGACGCCGACCTCCTGCTGGCAGCAGACAAGGCCTGGCGCCCGGGCCATGGAGAGCTGGCAGACGAGTCCTGGACGGCCCCCAACGTCACGGCCCTACCCGAGCGAGGCGTCCTGGCGGGCGAGCGAATCCTGCGGGAGTTCTTGACACAGTCCCGTACAGTCGCCCTTTTTTAGGGGCGCGGGACTGTATCGATTTGCGGCTCCGCCGCGCGGGCGCGACCAGCCCCCACGCACCCGCACCCGACAACGCACAGACTCTGCCTAGCCGCAGCACCCGCCACCACAACAACCGCCGCCCCCGCCGCCCCCTCCGGCCGCGGGGGCAGAGGACGTACCCCCCACCGCCACAGCCGACAGCAGCTTCACCGTGTCGTCATGCCCGGAGGGACAGTCCGCCGGCGCGGAGGACTCCGCCATAGGTCGGCTGACTTCGAATGTGGTCCCACAGGTCCGGCAGCGGTACTCGTAGCGAGGCATGGCATCAGGCTAACCCCCACCTCACATGAGCCTCACATGAGTACGGCACCTTGTTTTTTCATGAAGGTTTCGGCTGTGTCCTGTTCTGTCGTTTTCTTATATGGAGAACTTGCGAAGACCACTGGTAATTTGAGGGCGTCGCGTGATCTGTGAGGCCGGGGGGAACCGGGATTTGCAGTCGCGTCCGCGGCAACCTGGACAGACCCTCGTACGACTGTGCGTCTGCCTGTGCGAGCAATACGGAGTGCGGAGGGGAACGCGTCGTGAGCCACGAGGGGGAGGGGGAAGAGCCTCAGCGACCGGACGAGACCATGCAGTTGAAGCTCCCCGCCGGGTTCCGTCCGGACGAGACCATGCAGCTGCGGTTGTCCGACCTGGAGATACCGGAGGCGTCCGAGATACCCGAGGGGGAGACGAAACCGGTCCGGCACCGGGGGCGCAAAGCCCACCGCGCGTCCCTCCGCAGCCGTCTCTCCCGCCTCGCCGCGATCCTCCGCACCCGCTTCGCCCCCGTCGCCGCCCGCCTCGCCCCGGCCGTGATCTTCCTCACGCCGTACGTCCGCAAGCTGCGCCCGATGTACCCGCGCCCGGGCCGTACGGACTGGCGCCGCTGGATACCCTCGTGGCGGCAGTCGGTCGGGGGCGTCCTGGCCGTCGTAGGTCTCAGCGGAATGTTCCTGGTCGTCGCCTACGCGACCACCGACATCCCCTCGAACCTCAACACGTACGCCACCCAGCAGGACAACGTGTACTTCTGGTCGGACGGGACGCCCATGGCCCGGACCGGCTGGGTGCAGCGGCAGGCGATGCCGCTGAAGGACATCCCCGAGGACGTCCGCTGGGCCGTGCTCGCCGCGGAGAACCAGAGCTTCTACAGCGACCCCGGCATCTCCGTGAAGGGCATCGGCCGCGCCCTCTACCGCACGGTCGGCCAGGGGGACACCGAGGGCGGTTCGACGATCACCCAGCAGTACGTGAAGAACGTCTATCTGACCCAGAACCAGACGGTGAGCCGCAAGTTCACCGAGGCGATGATCTCCCTCAAGCTCGACAACAAGATGAGCAAGGACAAGATCCTTGAGGGCTATCTCAACACCAGCTGGTTCGGCCGCGGCACCTACGGCCTGCAGCGCGCCTCGCAGGCGTACTACGGCAAGGACGTCAGTCAGCTCAACGCGAGTCAAGGCGCCTTCCTGGCCTCGCTGTTGAAGGGCGCGGGCCTCTACGACCCGACGCTCAGCAAGGCCAACCACGCCCGGGCGGTGGCCCGTTGGTCGTGGATCCTGGACCGCATGGTGAAGATCGGCAAGCTGTCGCCGGCCGAGCGCGCCAAGTACAAGACCTTCCCCGAGCCGCTCAAGCAGTCGAAGACCTACGACACCGGAAAGCAGAGCGACTACCTGGTCGAACTGGCCACCCAGTACGCGAAGAAGACCGCGCACATCTCGGACAAGGACTTCGACCTCGGCGGCTACCAGATCTACACGACCTTCGACCGTAAGCGGGAGACCGAGCTGACGGACGCCGTGAACAAGGCCCGCAAGGACGCGCAGAAGAAGAACGCCGACACGGCAAAGACCGCGCACTACGGCGCCTCCTCGGTGGCCTCCGACGGCCGGATCCTCGCCGTCTACGGCGGCCCCGACCACCGTACGCAGGGCTACAACGACTCCAACTCGACCACTGTGCCCGCCGGTTCGGCCTTCGAGCCGTTCGTCTACGCCGCCGCCCTGGAGCACGGGGTCACCAAGACCCGTGGCAGACCGCCGACTTCGGTCACCCCGGACACGCTGTACGACGGGAACGACGGCGTGCCGATCACCACACCGGAGGGGCCGTACTGGGACCGCAGCGGCAAGAAGGTCGCCGCGCACAACGACGGCAAGAAGTCCTACGGGCAGATCAGTCTGCGCCAGGCCCTCGCCCAGTCCGTGAACACCCCGTTCATGCAGCTCGGCATGGACACCGGGCTGACGACCGTACGGAAGACCGCCGAGGACGCCGGGCTGCTCTCCTCCAGCTTCGGCGCACAGGTGCCCGCGCTGTCGTTGGGGAATGCCACGCCCAGCGCCTTGCGGATGGCGAGCGCGTACGGCACGTTCGACGCCGGGGGCGTCCACACCGAGCCGTACTCGGTCCGCCGTATCACCCGTAACGGCGCCGCGGTCGCCCTGGAGCGGCCGGAGCCGACCCGGGCGATGAGCAGGACCACCGCGAGCGAGGTGACGGACGCGCTCACGGACTCCTTCGGCCTCGCGCATCCCAGCGCAGCCAAGGCCGCCGGAACCGAAGTGGCGGGCAAGACCGGTACCACCCAGGACGACACCGCGGCCTGGTACGTCGGCACGGCCAAGTCCGTGTCGACCGCCGTCGTCGTCTACCGCATCGACCTGGGCAAGAGCCTGGAACCCCTGCCCCTGAAAGGAATCTCCGGCACCCCAGTCACCGACGTCCCCTACGGCATCTGGTCGAGAGCCATGACCCCGCTCGGCTGACCACCGCAGCGCAACCGCCACCTCCTCGCAGAATGAGCCGCCCATGAAGCCTCGGACGAAGGCACCGTCCGGCCGCCGCCGCAGAGCCCCTGAACCGCGCCGTCGTACCCCCAAGCCGGGGTTCCTCACCCTGGCCGTGTTCCTTGTCGTCGCCTCGCTGGTGACCGGGTATCTGGCGCTGAACCGGGACAACACGGCGCCCACCGCGTCGGCGGGCAAGAACGCCGAGCCGAAGTCGACCAAGGAACCCGCCTGGGACGGCAAGACGAAGGTGCTGGGGGACGGCTCCACTTCGTACACGGGGCCTCAGACCGACCAGTTGAAGGCCGTACCGCTCAAGCCCGGTGAGAAACCACCCCAGTTCGTGGTGTTCTCCTGGGACGGGGCGCTTCAGGGGGACGACAAACTCTTCTCGCACTACCGGGAGATGGCGAAGGAGTACAACGCCCACATGACCTTCTTCCTCACGGGCATCTATCTGCTGCCCAAGAGCAAGAGGGACCTGTACCACCCGCCGATGCACTCGGTGGGCTCGGCCGCGATCGACTTCCCCACCGACCAGCACATCCGGGACACCCTGGAGCAACTCCGCCTGGCCTACGAGCAGGGCAACGACATCGGCACCCACTTCAACGGCCACTTCTGCGAGGCCAAGGGCGGCGGTGAGTGGAGCGTCGCGCAGTGGAAGAGCGAGATCGACCAGTTCTTCTCGTTCGTCGAGAACTGGAAGACCAACACCGGCTACACCGATATCCCGGCCCTGCCCTTCGACTTCAAGAAGGAGGTCGTCGGCGGCCGCGCCCCCTGCCTGGAGGGCCAGCCCAACCTCCTGAAGGCGCTGAAGGGTTACGGCTGGCGCTACGACGCCAGCTCCCCGGGCGACTTCCAGATATGGCCCACCAAGAAGGACGGCCTCTGGGACTTCCCGCTCGAACTGCTCCCCTACGGGGACAACATCCAGGCCCTGTCGATGGACTTCAACTTCCTCTACAACCAGTCGGGCGGCACCACCCAGGGCGACCCCGCGAAGTTCGCCGACTGGGAGAAGAAGACCGTCGACTCGTACATGGCCGGCTTCAACCGGGTCTACTACGGCAGCCGGGCGCCCCTGTTCATCGGGAACCACTTCGAGAACTGGAACGGCAGCATCTACATGAAGGCGATCGACCAGATCATCCCGAAGATCTGCACGAAGAAGGGCGTCAAGTGCGTGTCCTTCAGGGAGCTTTCGGACTGGATGGACGTTCAGTCGCCCCAGACTTTGCAGCAGTTGCGCAGCTTGGACCCGGCCCAGTCGCCGGACTGGTCCACGGTGGTCAAGTGACCTCTCGGGACTGGTGAACTGACCAAGTGCAACCCCCTTCACAGGAGCCACACATGGCGTGCGAAGATGCCCTCGCCCGGTAGGCGTACCGGCGTAGAGGGGAACACCATTGAAATCCAGAAAACTGAGCCGTAAGCGGAGCCGTACGGCCATAATCTCGGCGGCCGCCGCCTCGGTCGTCGCCGGCGTCGCCCTCGTGCCCAACTGGAGCGCGGGCGCTGCCGTCGTCGACGACCCGACCGTGAACGCCGCGACCAAGGCGACCTTCCAGAAGCTGGCCGACGCGGTCTTCACCGACCGCACCCAGGCGCTCGTCCACGGGGCCACGACGAAGCAGACCGCGTCTCGCTTCTCCGGCGACGTCCGCCTCTCCAGCACCCAGTCACGCGACGAGAAGTCGGCGCTGAGCCAGCTGCGCGGCCGCCAGAGCAGCATCGCGAAGCTCGGCGAGACGTACCGCACGGGGACCACCAAGGTCACGCTGGACGCGACCCGGGTGACCGGCCGGACCGCCAAGGCCGACGTCACCGAGACGACCACGCTGACGTACGCGAAGGTCACGGGGAACGAGCCGAAGAGCACCGGCTTCCAGGCCCACCACGAACTGACCTTCAAGGCCGACCAGCAGGGCACCTGGCAGCTCTCGAACATCCAGGACACGGACACCGGCGGCCTCGCCGTCAACACGGTGGCCAAGCCCGCGGTCAAGGCGTCGCCCGCCCCGGCCGACGACGGCAACACCACGCCGGACGCGCCGCGCGCGGCCACCACCCGCAACCCGGTGGCGGTCCCGAAGACGAGCACGACGTACGACTACAAGGCGATGGCGACGTACGCCGAGAAGTACTGGAACGTCTACAACACGGCCTACCCGGACTTCAACGGCCACGCGGACGGCGGCGACTGCACCAACTTCGTCAGCCAGTCCCTGAAGGCCGGCGGCTGGAAGCACGTCCCGGGCTATGTCTACGACTACACGAAGTGGTTCGGCACCGCCGACATCCAGTCGGACTCCTTCGTCGGCGTCAACGAGTGGTCCTGGTTCGCGCAGAACTCCAAGCGCACCACCCCGCTCGCGAACGTCTACCAGCTGGAGGTCGGCGACGTCCTCCAGATGGACTTCGACCGGGACGGCGCCAAGGACCACACGATGATCGTGACGGCCAAGAGCAACGGCGTCCCGTACGTCACGTACCACTCGAACAACACCCTGCGCAGGTCGGTGGCGAGCCTCATCGCGTCGTACCCGACCGCGTACTACTACGCCTACCGCACCTGAGTTCCACAGCCCGGCGTAGTCCCACCGGCCCCCGGTCGCATGCTTCGGCACGCGGCCGGGGGCCGTCTCGCGCTCAGTGTCCGGGGGTCCCGCGCTCCTCGCGGATCTGGCCGACCACCCGGGCCACGGACTGCCGTACGGCCTCCGTCTCGGTCAGGAAGTGCCAGTAGTCGGGGTGGCGGCCCTCCAGCGTGGTGACCGCGCGGTCCAGGCGGGCGACGGCGTCGTCGAGCGGGCGGGCGTGGCGCGGTTCGGGCGTGCTGCGGCCGGACATCGCGAGCCGCTGGGCGTCGCGGATCGCGAAGCGGGTGCGGTCGATCTCCTGCTGCGGGTCCTTCTGTACGGCGTTCAGGCGGCGCAGCCGGTCACCGGCGGCCGACACGGCCTCGTCGGTGGTGTTCAGCAGCGCCCGTACGGTCGACAGCAGCGAGGTGGCGTCCGGCCAGCGCTGCGCGTCCCGGGCGGCCTGCGCCTCCTTCAGCTTCGTCTCGGCCTGCCGTACGTTCTCGCCGGCCTGCTGCGGCACCTGCTGGAGGTCCTGCCAGCAGGCGGCGGAGAAGCGCCGCCGCAACTCGCTGAGCACCGGGTCGACCTGACCGGCGCGGGTGGTGAGGGCCTGGGCGCGGGTGCGCAGGGAGACCAGCCGGTGGTCGATCTCGGCGGCCCGCTCGGGCAGTTGCTCCGCCTCGGCCCTGATGGCCTCGGCCTCCCGGGCGACCTGCGTCGCCCGCTCCAGCGTCTGCGGAACGCCGTGCTGCCCGGCGCCCTGGTTCAGCTTCGTCAGCTCCGGCCCGAGCGCGGCGAGCCGGGCGGCGAGCGCGTCGGCCCGCAAGCCCGATGCCCGTACGGCGTCCAGGGCGTTGGAGGCGGCGAGCAGTGCCTGCCGGGCGCGCTCGACGGCGGGGGCCAGCCGGGCGAGCTGGGTCTCGGCCTTGCCGAGCAGCGGACCGAGCCCGCTCTCGAACCGGTCCAGCTCCTGCTTGACCTGGCCCAACTGGTCCTTGGCGGCGGTGAGTTCGGTGCGGGCGCGGTTGGCGGCGGCGGCCTCCAGGTCGTCGCGGTCGAGGTCGTGCGCGTCGACGGCGTTGATGTACCGGCCGCTGGCCTCGTCGATGCGCCGCCCGAGGGCCTCGAAGTCGGTGACCGCGCGGCGGGCGGCCGGCGAGTCGTCGACCGCGGTGATGGTGTCTATCGAGATCCGCAGATCCCGCTGGGCGGTGTCCAGCTCGTAGAACGCCGCCGCCGCGGCATCCTTCGCCGCCTGCGCCTCGGCCCGCTGGCTCTCCGCCCGCCCGCCGAACCAGCGCCGGGTGCCGCCGCCGGCGAACGCGGCGGGGAGGGTGAGCACACCGATCAGCAGCGGCAGACTCATCAGCGTGAGGGTGTCGAGGGCGGCCCGGGTGGCGCGAGCGGGGCTGTCGAGGTGTGCGGCACGGGCGGCGGTGGGACCGCGCCGGAGCCGTGTGAGCGGCGAATACGGCTGCGCTGGTGTCGCCGTCACATCCCTCTCCCGTGTTGTCCGTCCTGACCGTTGTCATTCTCCCACCGGTAGAGGACGAACACACGGGCCGGTCAGTTCGCGTTCCGCACCGTGACTTTCCCGTCGCCGGTGTGGGCGGTCACCACATGAGAACTGGACGAGTCCCGGGGCACGGACACATCCACCGATCCGTCCCCGGTCTTGGTGGTCACCCGGTACTCGGCGCCGCCGCCCTTGGGCAGCGCGATCGTCACGGACCCGTCGCCGCTGCGGGCCTCCACCAGGTCGGGTACGGCCCCGAGCCCGAGGTGCACCGAGCGGAGTCCTGGTCACTCCTACGGCGCCCCTCGACCGTAGAGAGCGGCGCGCTGTGGGGCACCCGGTGCGCTCCCGGACTCGGGGTGGGGTAAACCGTTGCCGAGACCGTAGTCAGGTCTCGACATTCCGGGCATTTCTGCCTGGAAGGTCCGTCTCATGACCAAAGCGTGAGGGCTTCGGTTTGAGTACGGTCTCTCGTTTCCGTCTGCCGCTGGTGCGGCAGGGTTGCGCCACCTGCCCGCCCCGTGCTCGCCTTGCGGCAGGTGCGGGTGGCGCGGGTCTTCTGGTCGGCTCCACGAGGCTTCGACACCGCCGGGGCGGTGTCCTGGTCTCCGGCCACTCCGGTACCAGTCACTGCGGCTGCCGCGAGGACGGCGAGTGCGACGAGGTTGAGTGCGGCGTTGTCGTCCCGGTCGATGACCCGGCCGCAGGCGTCGCATTCGTAGGTCCGGATGTGCAGCGGCAGCTTGGCTTTCACCGCGCCGCACCCGGAGCAGGTCTTGGAGGAGGGGTACCAGCGGTCGGCGGCCACGATGCGGCAGCCGTTCCGCTTGGTCTTGTAGGTGAGTTGGCGGTGGATCTCGCCGAATCCGGCGTCGGCGATGTGGCGGGCCAGACGCCGGTTGCGGAGCATCCCGGCCACGTTGAGGTCCTCGACCACGACCGTGCCGTACTCGCCGGTGACGGCGGTGGTGAGCTTGTGCAGGGCATCGGCGCGGAGGTTCGCCACCCTGTGGTGTACCCGGTTGCGGGCCGCGTTGGCCTTCTCCCACCGCTTCGACGCCTTCTGACCGGTGCGCCGGTCCGGGCCCTGGCGGCGGGACACGGTGCGCGACGTGCGGCGCAACTGCTTCAAAGCGGCGGCGAGGTGGCGCGGGTTGGCGACGGTACGGATCTCGCCGGCGCTGTCGGCCAGCACGGCGAGCGTCTTGATGCCCAGGTCGATACCGACCGCCGCATCGGGGCGGGTGACGCGCTGGAGTTCGCGGGCGACCTCGACGGAGAACGACACGAACCAGCGTCCGCGCTCGTGCCGCACGGTCGCGGACAGCATGCGGGCCGTCCCCGCCCGCACCTTTACGAGGAGCTTGTCGGTGGGCTCGTGGACACGGATCGTCCCGAGGCGGGGCAGCGTCACATGTCGGCCGCCGGACTCGACGCGGATCGTGCCAGTGGTGAACCGGCAGGCGAGGCGCGCTTTCCGCTTCGACTTGAAGCGGGGCATCCCCAGCCGCTTGCCCTTGCGCTTGCCCTGCTTGGACTTGGCGTAGTTGTCGAACGCGGCGGCGGCGTTGGCCAGGCCGGTGTTGTACGCCTCCTTGGAGTTCTCCTCCCACCACGACACGAACCGGAGGTCGGTGCGCTTGGCCTGGTTGAACTCCTTGCGCAGCGAGGGCAGCGACCACGGCCGCCACTGCGTCAGCTCCGCCTCGGGAATGCCGTACGTGGCCTCGGCCTTGCGCTGCCACCAGGAGGCGGTAACCCAGCCGACAGCCCAGTTGTAGGCAGCACGGGCGGCGCCGCAGTGCGAGCGCAGCGCATGCTCCTGCGTGGCGTTCGGATCCAGCGCGAAACGGAATGCCTGCACCACGAACCCGGGCTGCGGCTGGAACTTCTTCACGCTGGACACCTCCCGACTTAGTCAGTGAGTGACTATAATCTGGCACATGGACAACTCCGGGAACTGGATCACCAGCGATGAAGCCTGCGCCCGCCTCGGCATCGCCTGGCGCACCCTCTACAACCACCACCGCAACACCCCCGACTTCCCCCAGCCCCGCAAGGTCGGGCGAACCCTCCTGTGGCCCGCATCCGAACTCGGCGCCTGGCGTACCCGGCACCCGGCCCGCAAGAGAAAAGACGATGAAAGCTGAGAAATGCAGATGGATTACGCAGCAGCTTGCATCCCCCGGGAGTGCCCTGACCTCCCCCGGACCTTCTTCCATCGCGATACGGGTTTGCAGGACAGGCCCCCGGGCAATGTAGGCTGTCGACTCGTCCTGGGCGCGTAGCTCAGGGGTAGAGCGTCGCCCTTACAAGGCGAATGTCGGCGGTTCGAAACCGTCCGCGCCCACCAGGATAAACAGCAGATAGGCCCCGTACCTCCCAGCTCAGGGTGGGTGCGGGGCCTGTCTTGTGGGCTCGGCTCCCAGTGTTGTCCACTCTGCTGCGGATCGCCCGGGCCATGGACATCCCGCTCGCCGACCTTGGAGAGCGGGGCCGCTTCGTCAGTCGATGCTGTACGGGATCAGTTCCCGGGGTACTTCCTCCGGTGGAGCTCCGGAGCGGGTCAGGCGCTGGTTCGCACGGCGCACGATGAGCATCGTCATACGGAGCAGGCGCTCCGGCGTTGTGACCTCTTCCTTCTCCTTTTCGACCAGCTCAGTCAGGTGCTCGACCTTGGCCCCATGATGGCGAACCGTTCCCAGATCTCCGGGCCGACGCGCAGCTCGGCTACGTCCCGCGAGTCGTCGACCTCAAGTGCAGTCCGGTCAGGCGTTGTTGAAGGCTCGGTTCGACCGGTACCGCGTCCACGAATTGACGGAGCGTCAGGGCCAGGGTCACGCGTGACTCGTCGCGCGGCGACAGCCTGTGCAGCTCTGGTGAGGCCGGTACGGGTATGGAGGACGCGTCTTCGGCATCGGTCATGCCGTCAGGCCAACCCTGACACTTCCCTTGCCGGGGTGGGGAGTTGAGGGCGTGACGGCTGACCGCGCCGACTGTTCGGCCCGGTGGTGTCGCGGTTTCCGGGGATCCTGGGCAGGATGGGTTCATGAGTAGACCTCGCACCGGACCTGCCGCTGCCGCAACGGACTCCGTGTTGTCCCTGTGGTCGAAGGACTCGGTGTTGTCGATCGGCTCGGTGGGGTCGGTGCTGTCCATCGGGTCCGTCGGGTCGAGCCTGTCCGTCGGGTCGATCGGGAGCGCGTTGTCCGTCGGGTCGATCGGCTCGGCCCTGTCGTTGGTCTCGGCCGGGTCGTGGCTGAGTACGGGGTCCGTGTTGTCCGCGCAGTCGCGGTGGTCGGTGTTGTCCTGGCGCTCGTCGCGCGGCTTCCGGGCCGTCGGTGCCGGGGCCGGCTCGGTGGCGGTCATAGGGGCCGCAGGGGCTGCGGCTGCCTTGCTGTTGGCCCAACGGGCCCTGCGGAAGCCGTAGTTCAGGACGGGCGGCGGGCGGGGTCAGGACCAGAACTCGTTCGCCCTGTCGATGTCCTCGACGCATTCGTCCAGGTCCGTGATCTTGTCCCCGAGGATGCGGAAGACGATGCCTCCGGTCTCGTCGATGTGCTTGCCCGCGCGATCGGCCGTGAAGTGGTGGAGCGAGACCGCGTGGCCTCGGCCGTCGACGAGGACGTTGCGCAGTTCGACGTGCAGGGTGCCGTTCGTCTCCGCGAAGAGTCGGCCGTACATGTCGATCATCGCGTCCTGGCCCTTGAAGTCACCGGACAGCGGGTGGGTGCCGGGAACGTGGTGCGTGGCGTCCGAGGACATCAGTCCGCGCAGGGTGTCCATGTCACCGCGGATGAAGGCGTCGTAGCCCTTGCGGACGAGGAGTGCGTGCGGGTGATCGGCCATCGTGATCGCCGCCTCTCGGTTGCTTCGGCGATTCAAGGCTTCTGCTGGCCATTGTCCGCCTTGTTGCCGTCCGGTGGCACCTCGTGCGCGTGCTTCAGTTTCATCCGCTTGTCCACGCGGTCCGTCGCCGCGACCTCCGTCCAGAAACGGTGGCCGCTGACGAAGACCGCGAGCTCGTGCTCCCGCTGCCGGAGCTTCTCCACCTCGGCCTGTTCGTCGGGCGTCCAGCCGGGGGAGGCCGGGCGCTCCACCTTGCGCCAGCCGCCCAGGTCACTGAACCCGTCCAGGGGCTCGACCGACCAGGGCAGCCGCTTCAGCAGGGCCGACAGCTCGGCCCGGACCTGATGCAGCTCCTCCTGACCGGCGAGGAGATCACTCGGGAAGTCATAGGTCGTAGCCACGCGCTAATGCTACGCCTGTTCGAATTTGAGTCGCGAGTTCCTTCCGGGACTTCACACGAACGGGTTCGGGATGATCTTTGCCATCGACGTTTGACCGGCACGGGGTTGATGTTCAGGGGTGTGAGTTTCGAGCAGGTGGCACGGGTGCGTCCGTTGGCGGATCAGGGATTCGAGGAGACGACGGTCGACCAGATCGTGGCCGCCGTGGGGATGTCACGCCGTACGTTCTCCCGCTACTTCGACTCCAAGGAAGACGTGGTCGTGCACACGATCGCGGAAGCCGCCGAGCGGATGTGCGCGGAGCTGAGCGCGCGGCCCGCCGACGAGCCGTCCGCGATGGCACTCCGCCGCGCTGTGTCGGTACTGACCTGTCCGAGCGTCGACAACACGGACAAGATGCTGCGGCAGATCAGGCTGATCCTCGACACACCGGCCCTGCCGGCCCGCTACCTGGAGCGGCAGTCGCAGTGGCAGGCCGAGATCACCGGCATCCTCGCCCGGCGCACCGGACTGGACGCCGGCGCCGACCTGCGCCCCGCTCTCGCGGCCGGCGTCGCGCTCGCCGCGGTCCAGACCGCGCTGAGCCACTGGGCGGACAGCGGCGGCACCAAGAACATGGACGAGCTGGCCGACCAGGCTTTCGCGCTGGTGGCGCCGGCACTCGCCCTCGCCACCGACGCGAGCTGACCCCGCCCGTCGGCTCTGGACGCCTGGGCGCCTCCGAACAGCGGCAAACGAAACCCCTCGTCCGCTCCGGAGACCGGTCAACGAGACGGAAAGTAGGGCTCTGTCCGCCCCGTGCGGTCACGAACTTCTCAGGCAATGGCCAACACCCTATATTTATGGCATGGGTTGGCGTCGACAGCAGGGCGGGACACCGTGAGTCGCGTCGAAACCGGTTATCCCGAGCGGCAGTTCGACGATGCTGTCGAGAAGCTGCGCGGCGGGCAGGGCGCGTCGGCTCTGGTGAGTGCCGAGAACGGGCTTCATGCCTGGCTGGAGCGTTTCGAGCGCCATGACCCGTTCACGGTGGACATGGCGAGGGCGCTCTCACAGCACGCCGAGGTGCTGCACCGCTGGGGCGATCCCGACCTCGCGGTGGGCGCCGCGGACCTGGCGATCCGCACCTTCCTCAACCGGCGTGACGAGATCAATGGAACTGTCGCCGCACGCACGAGGTATGTACCCGCCTTCATCAAGGCCGGACTGATCGCCGCTGACATCCACGAACGGTTCGGCCGGTCCACCATCGCGGCGAGCGCCCGGGGTCTGGTCAAGGATGTCGGCCCCGTCCTACCGTCCGTCAGCATCGAGGCACCTGTGCCGCTGCTGGCCGACATGACACTGGCCCGAGCGTTGAAAATGGTCGCACCGGCAGGCGATGAACAGGAGCGCGCGCAGCCGGGAGTTCACCGCTGCGGTGACCGCCCCGGCCACCGACTGCTCTCTTGTCACGTCGTACCTGCGGTGCACGAGCGACGACGCCCCCATGGTCGCCGGCATGTTCGCCGCTGCCGCGACGGCGACATGGGAACGCGAGCCGGCCGCGAGCCTGCGGCTGGGGCTGGAAGCCCACGTGCTCTACGCGCATCAGTCCGAACGGCAGTCGTCCGAACTGCGCCACAACATGGGCGAGCACGGCCCGTCCTGGGCACTTGTCCTTCTCGCCTGCTCCCAGATCACCGCGCGTAACGGCCTGCGTGAGCTCACGCTCGACCTCTCCTCCTGGATTGCCAGCACTGTGGCCGCGCTGACCCCGTTCGCGGTGACTGACCTGGAAACCCGCTCGGTGGCGCACGATTGCACCTCCTGGCGCGTCGAGCTGATGAGGGCCGCCGGTGACAGAAAGGGCGCGGCTGCTGCCCGCAAGGCGTTGAGAACTCTGGATGCGATGCCCTGACGGGGCGGTGATCCGCTCGTCCTCGGCTGACGGGGACTTCTGGTTGTTGGGGCGGCTCAACAGCCCTGAGATGACCGAGCACTTGGGGGACCCGAGGGCGAGGAGAAGCTCCTTGATCGGCATCGGCGGTATGTAGAGCTGGAGCGCGGGTGCATGTACCGGGTCGAGTCGGCGGGGAGTGGGGAGACCGTGGGCTCGATCGGGTTCTGGGAGCGGGAGTGGCGGGGTGAGTCGGTGTGGGAGACCGGGTGGGGGGGTGTTGCCCCAGTTCCAGGGGCGTGGGCTGGCCGCCCGCGCGGCCGGTGCCGTTGTCGGGGCGGCACGGGTCGCCGGGTGGCACCGGTATCTGCATGCCTTTCCGAGCGTCGACCACCACGCGTCGAACTCGGTGTGCCGCAAAGCCGGGTTCACCCTGCTCGGTGAGGTGGAGTTCGAGTATCCCAAGGGGCACTGGATCACCTCCAACGACTGGCGGGTCGACCTCCAAGGGTGATCCGCTTGGCCGAGGGTGACCTGCTTGTTGGAGGGTGACCTGCCTGTCGGAGGGTCAGTTGGTGCTCGGCGCTTCCAATTCCCTTACCAGCCGTGCCGTTACCGGCACCGCGATCCCCTGCCTCTCCGCTGCCCGCAGCAACGCCCCGCCGATCGCGTCCAGTTCGAGCGGGCGGCCCGCCTCCGCGTCACGTTGCATCGACGACTTGGTCTGCGGAGGGAACGTGTCGTAGCGGGCCAGTGCGCCCGCCGCGTCCGAGGGGCCGCCGTACGAACGGCTCACCGCCGCGGTTTCCTCCAGCAGGGCTGTCAACTCCTCGCGGTGGCGGGTGCGTACGTCGCCGAGGGGGAGGCCGTAGCGGGTGGTGAGGAGGGCGAGGGGAGCGAGGAATGTCATCTTGGCCCAGAGTGCGGCCGTCTCGTCGGGCAGGACCTGGGTCTTGGGGCCGGCCGCGTTCAGTGCTGTTGCCAGTGCGTCCAGGCGTTCGCGGGGGACCGGGTCGCCCGTCAGGTCGATCTCCGCGAAGGGGCTGCCGTGCTCAATCTCCCCGGGGGCGACGCGAGTTGACTCGACCCGGATGATCGTGGGGGCTACCTGGGTGGGGGCGTAGTGGGCGCGGAGGTGCGTTGGGTGTTCTACGCCGTTCAGGAACGGGACGAGGAGGCCGTCTCCCAGGGTCTTCGCCGGGACTCGGGTGAGGGCCGCGTCCAGGGTCGTCGCCTTGACCGTGATCAGGCAGGCGTCCACCGGTTCGCGTAGTTCCGTGTCCGCCTCCACCGGGGCGGTGAAGTCGCCGTAGCGGGCGCTGTGGATCCGGATTCCGTTCGTGCGGAGGGTGTCGGCCGTCTCTTCTCCGGCCAGGCAGATCACGCGGTGGCCGGCGCGGGAGAGCAGGGCCGCGAGCAGGCCGCCTACGCCGCCGGGGCCCAGTATCGCCACGGTGAGTTCGTTGTTCGCCATGTTGTTGTGTCCTCTCGTCGGTCGGCCCCGTGCGTGGTGACGGTGGCCGCCTCGGAGGGATCATCGCAGGTGTGTTCGGGAGAGGGGCGGCGGGATCGGCTCCGGAGCGGGAGACTGGACGTATGTGCCGCAGTATCAAGACGCTTCGACCGCCTGTCCTGCCCGACGAGGCCACGGAGGAGGAGGTTCGCGCCGCCGCGTTGCAGTACGTGCGGAAAGTCTCCGGGTTCCGGGCGCCGGCCGCGCACAATCGTGAGGTCTTTGACCGCGCGGTTGATGTGATCGCCGAGGCCACGGCTGAGTTGCTGGCGGGGCTTGAGGTGCGGGGCGCTCCGCGGGTGGACCGGTGATCAAAGTGCGGGTCGGTGGGGGCTGGGTGCGCCCACGCGGCGGAGCCGCACATTGATACAGCCTCGCGCCCCTGAAAAGCGGACGCGTGCCCCTGATCTGTAGCGAAGCCGCGTTGCTGAGAAACGAACGGGCGCTTCCGGTCCGTAGCGAAGGTGCCGGCCGGTGGGGGCTGGTCGCGCAGTTCCCCGCGCCCCTGAAAAGCGGACGCGCGCCCCTGAAAAGCGGACGCGCGCCCCTGATCCGTAGCGAAGCGGCGCCCCTGAGAGACGGACGCGCGCCCCTGATTCATAGCGAAGCCGCGTCCCTAAGAAACGAAACCGCGCCCCCGATCCGTAACGGACCCGCGCACCCCTAAGGGGCGCTCACCTCCGTCGCCACCCGGGGCTGGCGTCGCATCACGAATGCCGCGCCCGCCCCCGCCCCGAACAGCGCGATCAACGACACCCCTGTCGCCAGCCAGGTCGCTCCCAGCCACTGGGCCCCGTAGTACCCCAGAGCCACGCTGTACGCCGCCCAGGACAGGCCTGCCAGGGCCGACCAGGGGAGGAAGTCTCGGGCTCGGCGGTGGGCGGCGCCTGCGCCGAGGGAGACTACCGAGCGGCCGGCGGGGGCGAAGCGGGCCAGGATGACCAGGGCGCCGCCGCCGCGGGCGAGGGCCAGGCCGAGACGTTCCTGCGCGGTGGTGAGGCGGCGGGAGCGGGAGATCGCGCGGTCCAGACGGGCGCCGCCGCGCCAGGCCAGCCGGTACGCGACCAGGTCGCCCAGGACGGACGCGGTCGCGGCGCACGCGATCAGCGCCAGGATGCTGGGGACCTCGTGCGGGACGGGAACGGCGTCCGCCGCCGCGCCGGTGCCCGCTGCCGCCGCCGTCGCGGCCGCGATGACCAGGACACCGCTCGGCAGGACCGGCAGGAACACATCAAGGAGTACGGACAGGGCGACCATGGCGTAGATCCATGGGCTGCCGGTCAGCGACCCCACACTCTCGAACAACGCGTCTCCCCGTGAACTCCCCCGTGGGCCGCGGCAAAGACGGCCAGTGACAGCCATACAGCGTACGCCTGGGTGGGTACAGGAGATTCACGGGGGGCGCGTGTGATCCGCACAGCGTGTTCACCCGGCTGCCCTGTCCCGAGGGGCGGGGCGGGCTCGTATCCCGTAGCAACGTAAAGGGGATCAAAGCGCATCCAAACGCACCTGAACGTGAGGAACGGTACACATCATGGTGGCAGGTATATGTGCGGGCACCGTCGTCGCGGCCCTTCTGGCGAGCGGCGGAGGAGGCACCGGCGTCGGCTCCGGATCCGGTGCCCCTGACGGGTTCTGGATGCGGACGGACGCTCGGTTCGCTCCGGTCGGCGCCCTCGTGCCCTCGGCGGCGGTGACGTACGACAGCAAGCTGGTGCCCGCCGCCGCGTGGATCCAGGTCGGTCAGCACATCGCGGTTGGTGGTGCTACGACCGTGCGGCTCAAGGTGGACGGGATGGTGCCGGGGCACGCTTACGGCGTCCATGTGCACCAGAAGCCGTGCGGCGCCGACCCGGCCGCCGCGGGCGGGCACTTCCAGCACAAGCCGTCCACCGACCCGGCCGCCACCAACGCCGACAACGAGGTCTGGCTCGACTTCACGGCCGACGAGCACGGCGCCGCCGAGGCGAGCGCCCGGCACGACTGGGGCTTCCGGCAGGGCGAGGCGTCCTCCGTCGTCATCCACGACATGCCCGGTAGCCACACCCGCGCCGCCTGCTTCACGGTGCCGTTCGGCTGGGCTCCCTGACGTGACTGGCCGGTGTCCCTGGGAGGGGGCACCGGCCAGTCGCCCAGCAGGTCAGGTCAGGCGGCTACCGGTGCCTGGTCCGCCGACGTCCGGTCACCGGCCGCCGTGGCGGAACGCTTCGCGAACAGCCGGTCCACGCCCAGCGCGCCGGAGCCCGTGAACACCAGCAGCAGGAACGCCCAGCAGAACATCGCCGAGGCCTCGCCGCCGTTCTGGATCGGCCACAGGGCCGCCTGCTGGTGGACGTCGAAGTACGCGTACGCCATCGAGCCCGAGGTGATCAGCGCGGCCACCCGGGTGCCGAGGCCGAGCAGGACGAACGTGCCGCCGACGAGCTGGATCACGGCCGCGTACCAGCCGGGCCAGGTGCCCGCGTCGAGGGTGCCGCCGTCGGTGCCGGCGGCGCCGCCGAGGATGCCGAAGAGCGAGGCCGCTCCGTGGCAGGCGAAGAGCAGGCCGACGACGATCCGGAACAGGCCGACGGCGTACGGCTGAGCCCTGTTGAGGCGTCCGTTGATGTGAGGGGTCACGTGGGGGGTGCTCCTTCGGTCGGGCCGGTCCGGGTCGCGGACCGGCCTGGGGACGAGCCGAGTGAGCGATCAACGTTAGGTGAACCTAATCAATGCTTGCAAGTTCAACATTCGGCCACTGTTCAGCTTCCGTTTGCGGTTCCGGATCGGTCGTCGCCGCACGTAGAACCGCTCTCGCCACCGCGTCGGCGTCCGAAAGCGTGACCGAATCCACGCCCGGACGCGCTCCCGCCGCGGTCACCCAGTGCACGCCCTCCGTGGGCACCCCGAACGCGAACCGCCTTGCGTGGACGCCTCCTTGACGGTCGATCAGACGGTACGGACGTGGTGTTACGTCGAGTCCTCCCGTTTCGTAACCGTCCACCGTGTGCGGCCGGCACCGGCCCGTCCTCAGCAGCCGGCCGAGCAGGTCGTCGGCGGTACGGCGCAGGTCCGGTTCGGGGAGCCGGGCCTCTGTGAGGGTTGTCACACGCACCGCCGAGCCCGGTATCTCCGGGGAACGTGCCACCCAGGCGCCGTCCGCCTCCCGCACCTCCAGCCGCGGCCCGAGCACCTCCACCACACCCGCCGCCACCAGCGCGGCCAGTTCCTCGATACGGCGGCGGGGCGGGCCGATGGACAGGAACGCGTTGAGCGGCGTGTACCAGCGGTCCAGGTGGTCACGGCGGGAGGTGCCCGCGAGACCGCCGTGGTCGACGACCAGCCGGAGTTCGTTGCGCAGATCGCGCAGCACGTCCAGCGCTGCCTTGAGCGGGCCGTCCACATTGCCGAGCGCCGCGTGTTCGGCGTCCTCGCGCAGATACGACAGCAGCCAGTCCCGCCAGGCCGCCGGGTGCGCGAGATCGCGTTCCGTATACGGCCGGGACAGCCGGTCCCAGCTCCAGCGGTCGGCGGCTACGACCCCGAACTCGTCCAGGATCAGGGCCTCTTGAGGGTCCCGGTGCGGTACGGAGAGGAAGCGCTCCGTGAATTCCGTCAACTCCGGGCGCCGGGAGGGCCGTAGCAGAGCCGCGTAGTAGACCGTCTCCACCTCCTTCGCCACCAACGGCCATATCTCCGTGAGGAATTCGGGTGGCTCGCCGGAGTCGGCGCGTTTGCGGAAGGCGGCGACGGTCTCCGGGGTGAGGAGGAGGGGGGTGTGACGGCCGTGGGGGCCCTTCGCGTTGTCGCCGCGGGCCTGGTACGGGATGCCTCGGCGTGAACCGGCGTACAGGCGGGGCTCGTTGCCGGAGGGGACATAGCGCAGGCCCTCGCCCTCGTCCTCCGCGTGGAGGAAACGGCCGCCCCTGCCCGTCGTCAACAGGGCTGTGTGATCGAAGAAGTTGAGGCCCAGGCCGCGCAACAGCACTGGTTCGCCCGGCCGTACGACGGTCAGGTCCACGTCGGCCGGGTTCGCGGGCGGGATGTGGCGCAGGCCGTGGCGGTCGGCGTAGGAGGTGAGGCGGCGGTGGGTGGTGTCCGGGGCCGTCGGGAGGTGGCCCTGGGCCAGGACCACGGCCGAAAGGGCGGACAGCGTACGGCCGTTGTCGAGGGTGAGGCACTGGTGGCCGTCCGCCGTGTCGTCGAGGCGTACCGCGCGGGCAGTGTGTGGTTCCACGTGAACGGACTCGGGGGCCTCGCGGACCGTGCGGGCGAACACCCACTCCAAGTAGCGGCCGTAGTGGGCGCGGGTGGGGTAGTCGTCCGGACCCAGTTCGGCGGGCGCCCACTCGTGCAGGCTCGGGCCGGGGCGGATCGGGCCCGCGCAGTCGACGCTGGCGTCGGTGAAGAGGGTCACCTGGGAGGCCACGGTGTTCATCAGCAGCTCGGGCGACTGCGCGGAGCGCCACACGCGGCCGGGGCCCGGGGGTGCCGGGTCGACGACGTGGACGGTGAGCCGGGTGCCGGGCGGGAGGAGGTCCGGGGCGGAGGCGCAGAGGCGTTCCAGGACGCTGGTACCACGCGGACCGGCGCCCACCACGGCGACCGAGACGGAGGCCGGGGCGGGGGCCGACCCGCCGTCGGACACGGCGTTCACTGCAGACAAAGGGGTGACTCCCGGGCGTGTGGGGGCGCAATGGAGCAGACCGCCCACCGGGAAAGCGGACGGCCCGCCTCATCATGCCCCGAGCAAGGTCACGGGGGTGTCAGTGGGGACTCGTCCACGGTCTTCAGCGTTCCGTCCGCCCGTGCCTGTTCCAGCCGCAGCCGGGCCGAACGGCCGTGCAACGTCAGCGTCATGAGCTGGTTACCGAACCAAGGGCCGCCCGTCTTGCGCCACTTGACCGACGGGTGCCGGCAACGGCCGTGCCGGGCGAGGCGACGGCCCAGTCCGCGCGCGACCGCGCTCCAGCCGAAGCGGAAGCCGACGCGTATGTAAGCGGGGATGGAGTTGTGGACGGGGGAGCAGGTGAGCTGGAGGACGCGGGAACTCGGGCCGCCTGTCCGCCACTTGGGCTCCGCCACGTAGGCGTGGTGTACGTCCCCCGACAGCACGAGCACCGACGCCGGCGCCCCGTCTCCCGTCCCGACCTCGGCGATCAGGTCAGCCAGTTTCTCGAACGACTCCGGGAAGGCCGCCCAGTGCTCCAGGTCGGCCGCCCGGCGCAGTTTCTCGCCGAACTCGGCCCAGCGGGCGCCCCGTTCACCCCGGCACAGGGCCGCGTCCCAGGACTCGGCGTCGTGGACGAGGTGCGGCAGCAGCCAAGGGAGGGAGGTGCCGATGAGGAGGTGGTCGTAGGAACCGGGGTCCGTGAGGGCCTGCGTGCGCAGCCAGTCGGCTTCGCCGGGGTCGAGCATCGCGCGGTTCTGCTCGTCGAGGACGCGGGCCGCCCTGCTGTCCACCATCAGGAGGCGGACGCGGCCGAAGTCGCGCCGGTAGCTCCAGCGGACGGTGGCCGGGTCGGCGTCGGCGCGGCAGGCGAAGGCGCGGAGTTCGTCGGTGCCGTCGGGGGTGTCCCGGACCGCCAAGTAGAGGGGATCGGCGGCGAGTTCGGCGGGGGAGAGATTCCCGAGGTGCTGGTGCACCCAGTACGACATCAGGCCGCTCAGCAGTCGCTCGCGCCACCACGGGGTCTCCCGCATGTCCGCCAGCCAGGCGGCGCTGGTGTTCCAGTCGTCGATCACGTCGTGGTCGTCGAAGATCATGCAACTCGGCACGGTGGAGAGCAGCCAGCGGATCTCCGGGTCGAGCCAGGACTCGTAGTAGAGGCGCGTGTACTCCTCGTAGTCCGCGACCTCGCTGCCCGGCGGCTCGCGCAGATCTCGGCGCGCGGAGAGCCAGCGACGGGTCGCGTCGGAGACCTCGTCGGCGTAGACCTGGTCGCCCAACAGGAGGAGTACGTCCGGCCGTTCGGACTCCGGCTCGCGGGCGATGCGCGAGGCCAGGGTGTCCAGCGCGTCCGGGCCCACCGGGTCGTGGTCGTCGGCGGGCGGCGCGGCCCAGCGGCAGGAGCCGAACGCGACACGGACCGTACCGTCGGCGTCCGGGGTGTGGATCACGGACGGCGGGAAGGGCGAGTCGGGCAGCGGCCACACGTGCGCGCCGTCCAGGAACACCTCGTACGGCGTCGACGTCCCGGGCGTGAGGCCCTCCACCGGCACCAACGCGTAGTGGTGGCCCGCCACTTGGAAGGTCCGGGCGGTGCCCCGGGCGCCGTCCGCGCAGCGCACCTCGGCGGTGCACGGACGGCTCGCCTCGACCCAGATGGTCGCGGACGAGCCGTCGGCGTAGCGAAGCAGTGGTCCAAGACTCAGTCCGGCCACAGGTGATCACCTTCCTCCGTCGCCCCGTACGGTACGGAACGACGGAGGTCAGCGACTAGGTTCCGCGGATGACCACTTGGTTGTGGGGCTCAGCAACCGCTGAGCACCGAGGTGAGCTTGGCCTTCTCGGCCGTGTCGACCGAGAGGTCGTAGTAGTACTTCACCTGGACCCAGGCACGCACGTAGGTGCAGGCGTACGAGGCGAGCGGAGGCATCCACTCGGCCGGGTCCTGGTCGCTCTTGGACTGGTTGACGTTGTCCGTGACGGCGATCAGCTGCGGTCGGGTGATGTCGTTGGCGAAGCCCTGGCGCGCCGCGGTGGTCCAGTTGCGGGCGCCGGAGTCCCAGGCCTCGGCGAGCGGGACGAGGTGGTCGATGTCCAGGTCGGAGGCGGCGGTCCAGGTGGCACCGTCGTAGACCGAGTACCAGCTGCCGCTGGTCGAGGCGCAGGCGGAGTTGGTGACGACGTTCGTACCGTCCCGCTTGAGGACGTACTCACGGGTGTTGCAGGTGCCGCTGATCGTGATCCAGGTGGGGAACAGGTCACGGTCGTAGCCGGTCCGGACCTCGGTCGCCACGGTGAGCGAGGCGAGGTAGGTGCGGGCGGTGGCGGCGCTGACCGGGGTGGGGAGGGCAGCGGAGGCGGCCGGGCCGTTGAAGAGCCCGGCGAAGGCTATGAACCCGGTAAGTGCCGCGAGTATGCTGAGCCGTCGACGCGCGTAGAACTTCGGCATACGAACTCCCTTGTGGTGTGGGGGTGTTGGAGTGCGAGCGGGGAAATGCTCGCGGTGCCGTGTTGCGGGGAGGTGTGCGTCCGGTAAGAAGCTAGTGACGTGTTCATGACACAACAAGGGGTGCGACGAGACTTTCCTCACGGGTGGGCAGAGTCGGTCCTCGCGTACAGTGGATGGCGCAGAAGGGGAGTAGCTCTTCGCCGGACCGTCGACATACTGCTCAGCTCGTCTGAGCCGGCGCCCGGAGGCAGGTTCATCTCGCAGGTGGGACGGGTCGGCCAGCGAGACCTTCGGTAAAGCAGTGCACTAGTCGTTTTTCGTGTGCGCTGCCGTGCCGAGGTGTCCGCGGACAGCAATCACACTCTCGGTGGGGCAGCCCCGACCGATTGAGGAATCTTGATCAGCATCAGCGTGACGGCGCTCGTCTTCGGCGTCGTCTTTCTCGCCGAACTCCCCGACAAGACCGCGCTCGCCGGACTCGTCCTCGGCACCCGCTATCGCGCCTCGTACGTCTTCGTCGGCGTGGCCGCCGCGTTCCTTCTCCATGTCGTGCTCGCGGTGGCGGCGGGCAGCGTACTGACGCTGCTGCCGCAGCAGTTGGTGGCCGCGGTGACCGGTGTGCTCTTCCTGGGCGGGGCCGCGGTGCTCCTCTTCAAGAAGGGTGATGGCGAGGAGGAGGTCCGCAAGCCGAAGGACCAGTCCTTCTGGAAGGTGTCCGGCGCCGGTTTCATGCTCATTCTGGTCGCCGAGTTCGGTGACCTGACCCAGATCATGACGGCCAACCTCGCGGCGCGCTACGACGATCCGTTCTCCGTCGGGCTCGGTGCGGTGCTGGCGTTGTGGGCGGTGGCCGGGCTGGGCATCGTGGGCGGGAAGGCGCTGATGAAGCGGGTGCCGTTGAAGTTGATCACGCGGATCGCGGCGGTGCTGATGCTGGGGTTGGGGGCGTGGAGTCTTTGGGAGGCCGTGACGGCCTGAGCGGGTGAGGGGGCTCGTGAGGGTGCCTTTGGTGCGGGCGGGGTGAGCTGAACGGTGGGTGAACTGTTCCGGGGGGTGGTGGCGCGATGCCGGTTCGGTTTTGTACCGTAGGGAAACAAAGTGGCTCCCGTCCGTTCTCCCTGACCGGCGGGCGGGGCCACCTTGTCCCTCCGGGGGTTGACCGGGGTGACCAGGTTGACCGACGTACACCTCTCCCGTTCCTTGGAGCCTGCCGATGACGGCCACCACCGTGCTCACCGCCCGTGCCCTCCTGCTGGACATGGACGGCACCCTCGTCGACTCGCACGCCGTCGTCGAGCGGATCTGGCGGAACTGGTCCGACCGGCACGGGCTGAACGCGGACGAGGTCATGAAGGTCGTGCACGGTCGGCAGGGGTACGCGTCGATGGCACTGCTGCTGCCTGGGCGGCCCATGGAGCAGAACTACGCCGAGAACGCGCGCATGCTGGCCGAGGAAACCGCGGACGTCGAGGGCGTTGTCCCGATTCCGGGCGCGGCGGAGTTCCTGGCGTCCTTGCGGGGGCTGCCGCATGCGCTCGTCACGTCGGCGGACGTTGCGTTGTCCACGGCGCGGATGGGCGCGGCCGGGCTGGAGTTGCCGGAGGTCCGGATCACCGCCGAATCCGTCGGCGCGAGCAAGCCTGACCCGGAGGGCTTCCTGAAGGGCGCTGCCGAACTGGGCGTCGCGCCTGCGGATTGTGTTGTCTTCGAGGATTCCGGGGCGGGGATTGCGGCGGGGCGCTCCGCGGGGATGCGGGTGGTGGGGGTTGGGCCGCAGGCCGGGTTCCATCGGGCGGAAGTGGTGGTGCGGGATTTGCGTGAGGTTCGGGTTGAGGATTTGGGGGGCGGGGGGATTCGGCTGCATGTGGGATAGGGGTGCGGGGGTTGGGGGTGCGGGTTAGGGGTGGGATCAGTGGGGCGGGGTGGGTGGCGCTTCGGTTGTGCCTCCTTGGGTCGCTTCGGTTGTTTTGCGGGTGCTGCGCCGTGGGGGCTGGTCGCGCAGTTCCCCGCGCCCCTTTGGGGCGCTGCCCCTCGGGGGTTGGCCTGAGGGTGTTGGCCCACAGCCGTTGACCCACAGCCGTTGACCCACGGCTGTTGGCCTACGGCCGTTGACCCACGGCTGTTGGCCTGTGGGCGTTGGTCTACGGCTGTGGGGTGCTGGTGTGACGGCCGACCCGGTGCGCGCGCCAGGGGCGGTCTCGGTGCCTCTCGCAACCCGGCAACCTTCAGCCCCGGCGCTCTCCGCAAACGTCGGCAGCCTTCTTCAGCTCCGCCGACGCGTAACCCTGGCGCTCCCCGCAAGCCCCGGCGCCCTTCAGCCCCGCCGTCCGTAACCCTGGCACCCCCCCACAACCCCGGCGCCGAAAAGCCCCCCAGCCAGCGCAGCGTTACGGCTCGGGTGTCTCGGACTCCAGTCTTGCTCGCGTTGCCGTCCCGTATACCCCCAGCTCGTCGGACGTGATGCCGCGGGCCACCTGGTAGGCGCGGACCGACGTCTGTACCTGCTTGTCGAAGATGCCGTTGTCGGGGCCGGAGTAGAACTTCGCCTCGGTCAGGCGGAGTTGGAGTTCGGTGACCTCGGGGCCTTCGTCGCCGCGTTGCAGGACCGTGGTGGGGGTGCTGTTGCTCTGGCGGCCGGTGGCGGAGGAGGTCGAGGTCGAGGCGGTGGGCGTCGGGGTGTGGCTGGCGGGCGCCGATCTCGACGCCGTGGCGGACGGGCTCGACGATGCCGTCGGCGACGGGGTCCCGCTCAGCGACGGGGCCGGGGACGCCGACGTCGGCTGTGCGGGCGTGGAGCCGCTCGTGGACGGTGTTGCCGACGCCGGGCTCTTCGACGCCGTCGGGACGCTCGCCCGTACGTCCTGAGGGGCCGCCTCGTCCCGTGACGGTGTCTCGTACGAGAACATGCCGCTCGCGAACGCCGCGACCGCGGTCACCGCTACGACGGCTCCCGCGGCGGCGAGGAGGACGGTACGGCGGTGGTGGCGGCGCGGGGGGTCTTCGTCGTCCGTGAGCAGCGGGTCCGGGGCGGCCCCGTCGCCCTTGCCACTCCCGCCGTCCGCGAACAGGCTCAGGTCCGTCTGGATCGGGGCGGTGTCCGACGGTGCCCGGAGGGTGGGGAGGACCGACGTCTCCTGCGCGGGGAGCGGCGACGGCGTCACCGCGCGCAGCAGCATCGTCTCCTCGACCGCCGGCAGCCGCTGTGTCTCACCCTCGGGAGCCACCGGTGTCGCCGGAGGCGTCTGCTCCTGCGGGGTGCCGTCCAGTTCCACATACGGTCTGATCCGCAGCGGGTCGAAGTCCTCCGCCGCTGCCGCCTCCGATGTGCGCGCGTCACGCAGCGCGTCGGACGCCCGTTGGGTGCAGGCGCAGGACGGGGAACCGTCGGCTGCCCGAGGTGCCCCGCACTGCGGGCATATGTGGCCCTTCGCCTCGTTCACGTGTTCGTCCCTCCCCGTCGGACTCCAGAGGTTATGCGGATCTCCTTCACGCCGTCTCCTCCGACCCCCGGAATGCGGGCTTCCATTCGGACTCAACAGGCCGTAACCGGCCATACCGATCACCATGGATGTGTAACGAGAGCCGCAGGAGGTCTTCATGGCCGGCGATGCGCACGGTATGACGGGGAATGTGCACGACGCGCAGCCACCGGAGGGGCCCCCGCAGCGGGGCAGTTCCGCTCAGGAACACGTGTCGGGCAACGTCCTCGTCTCGATCGGGGCGCTGCTCCTGGGCTGCTGCTCGCCGCCCTCGACCAGACCATCGTGTCGACCGCCCTGCCGACGATCGTCAGTGATCTCGGTGGCCTCGAACATCTGTCGTGGGTGGTCACCGCGTATCTGCTCGCCTCGACCGCCGCGACCCCGCTGTGGGGCAAGCTCGGCGACCAGTACGGCCGGAAGCGGCTGTTCCAGATCGCGATCGTGATCTTTCTCATCGGGTCCGCGCTCTGCGGCGCGGCGCAGAACATGCCCCAGCTGATCGGCTTCCGGGCGCTCCAAGGTCTCGGCGGCGGCGGTCTGATCGTGCTGTCGATGGCGATCGTGGGGGATGTCGTATCGCCGCGTGAACGCGGGCGCTACCAGGGGCTGTTCGGTGCCGTGTTCGGCGCGACCAGTGTCCTCGGGCCGCTGCTCGGCGGGCTGTTCACCGAGCATCTGAGCTGGCGCTGGGTCTTCTACATCAACCTCCCCGTCGGCGTCGTCGCCCTCGCCGTCATCGCGACCGCCCTGCACATCCCGCGCAAGTCGACCCGGCACGTCATCGACTACCTCGGCACCTTCCTCATCGCCGCGGTCGCCACCTGTCTGGTCCTCGTCGCCTCCCTCGGCGGCACCACCTGGGGCTGGGGCTCGCCGCAGATCATCGGGCTCGCGGTGCTGGGTGTGGTGCTCATCGCCGCGTTCGTCGCCGTGGAGCGGCGGGCCGCCGAACCCGTCCTCCCGCTGAAGCTGTTCCGCGTCCGCACCTTCACGCTCGCCGCCGTCATCAGCTTCATCGTCGGCTTCGCGATGTTCGGCGCGATGACCTATCTCCCGACCTTCCTCCAGGTCGTCCAGGGCATCACCCCGACCATGTCCGGCGTCCACATGCTGCCGATGGTGTTCGGCATGCTGATCTCGTCCACCGGCTCCGGCCAGGTCGTCAGCCGTACCGGCCGCTGGAAGGTGTTCCCCATCGCCGGCACCGGCATCACCGCCCTCGGCCTGCTGCTCCTCCACCAGCTCGACGAGAACAGCTCCACCGCCGAGATGAGCGCCTACTTCTTCGTCTTCGGACTCGGACTCGGCCTGGTCATGCAGGTGTTGGTGCTCATCGTGCAGAACGCCGTCTCGTACGAGGATCTCGGCGTCGCCACTTCAGGCGCGACCTTCTTCCGGTCCATCGGCGCCTCGTTCGGCGTCGCCATCTTCGGCACGGTCTTCGCGAGCCGACTCGGTGACAAGCTCACGGACGCTCTCCGGGGGACCTCGCTGCCGCCGGGCGTCACACCGGACGGCCTGGAGTCCGACCCGCGTGGCATCTCCCAACTGCCGGTCGCGGTACGGCCGGAGGCCCTGCACGCGTATGCGTCCTCGATCACCGATGTGTTCCTGTACGCCGCTCCCGTCGCCCTCGTCGGCTTCGTCCTGGCATGGTTCCTCAAGGAGGACAAACTGCGCGGCTCGGTCACCGCCCCCGACGTCACCGAGACCCTCGCCAGCAACCCCGTCCAACGGTCCTCCTACGACGAGGTGTGCCGCGCGCTGTCCGTGCTCGGCACGCGGGAGGGGCGCCGCGAGATCTACAAGACGATCACCGCGAAAGCGGGCTACGACCTTCAGCCGGCGGCGAGTTGGCTGCTGCTGCGCATCAAGCGGGACGGCTGGGCGGAACCGGGTGTGCTGGCCGAGCGCAGCACTGTGCCGTTGCCCGTCATCCTCGCCGCGGTCCGTCAGATCGAGGGGCGGGGGCTCGCCGTACGGGAGGGTCTCGACCTCCGACTGAGCGAGCGGGGGCGGGAAGTGGCCGAGAAGTTGGCGCAGGCCCGTGAGGAGTCTCTTGCGGAAACCCTGGGGGATTGGTGGGGGCCGGATCGGCCTACGGATCTTGTTCAGTTGGTGAAGGAGCTGAATGGGGAGTTGTGCGGGTCTGATCGGGAGCAGCCGCACAACGGGGCGGCTAGCAAGGTCGGTTGAGGTTCTTTCGGGACCGGTGCTTCGAGTGGTGCCGGGTGCCTGGGCCGGTGTTGGGATGGTGCTGCGTGGGTGGGCCGGTGTGGGGACGGTGCCGCGTGGGTGGGCCCGTGTTGATCAGGCACCCACGCGCCACACCTCTATTGGTTCGGTCGCCTTCGGGGCGCTGGGAGCCGGTGTCGAGAGCCCCACCGTGCTCGACCCTGCGGGCCTCCGCGCTCCCCCAGAGGGGGGACCCCCAGGCTCTCGACACCGGCGCGCCCCTACGGCTCCCTCTCGGCCGTCCACGTGGGGACAGTCCGACTTGGTGGGCCCTCACCGTCTGTTTTGGTGGGCCTGACGGCGTTCAGGTGAGGGTAGTTGGGGTCAGTCGAGGTTCTTGCGGAACCAGTGTTCTGCGTACAGGTCGTCGTTGTGGCGGTCGGTCTCCTCGTAGCCGAGCCTTGTGTACAGGGTTCGCGCCTCCACCAGGTCGTTCCTGGTGTCGAGGATCATCACCTTGGCGCCCAGCTCGCGGGCGGCGTCCTCGGCGGCCGTCACCAGCCTCGGAGCGCCGCCCCGGCCGCGCATCCCCTCGTGGACGAAGACCCTCTTCAGCTCGGCCGTCGTCGCGTCGAGGAGTCGTACGCCCGCGCTGCCCACCGGCTCGTCCCCGTACCGGGCTACCAGCAACAAGCCGTTGGGCGGGGCGAGTTCGGCACCGGTGACGGCGGCGATCTCGCGTTCCAGTTCCGCGGGGTCCGTGCGGTGGTTCTCGTGCAGCAGGTACCAGCGGTCGCTGACCTCGGTGTAGTACGCCCGCCAGAGCGCGGCGGCGACGGGGGAGTCGTAGGGTTCCGGGGCGATCGTCCAGGTCATGCGGGCATTGTCAGGAGGTGACGGGGGTGCGGCGCAAGCGAATATGGGTCACCTCGGGGGAGGAGTCCAGGACCTGGGTCTGCTTCCATTCGATGTGCGTGTCGCCCACGTTGTCGAACAGGCGGCGCCCGCCGCACGCGAGGACCGGTACGACGTGCAGGAGGAGTTCGTCCAACCACCCGGCGCGGATGAACTGTTGGACCAGGTCGGCGCCGCCCGCGAGGGAGACGTCCTTGTCGCCTGCCGCCTCGCGGGCCAACTCCAGTGCACGGTCGGGGCCTTCGGTGACGAAGTGGTACGTCGTGCCGCCCTTCTTCACCACCGACTCCCGCGGCTGGTGGGTGACGACGAACACGGGGGCGTGGAACGGCGGTTCGTCGCCCCACGGGGTCTCCCCGCTGATGAACATCCCGTGGCCCATGACGACTGACCCCGGCCGCTCGGTCCACTCGGCGAGCAGCTCGTCGTCCGGACCGCCCGCCCCGCCCTTCATGCCCTGCATCCGACGGAAGCTCCGCAGCCCGAACACCCAGGAGTGCAGCCGCTCCCCGCCGATTCCCAGCGGATGCTCCCGCCCCGACTCCGGGCCCGCGATGTACCCGTCCAGCGACATGGCCAGCCGTGCGATGACCTCGCCCATGACAACCTCCTCGATCGGTCTTTACCCCTGCGTCGAACGGGGCGGGGCGCAATCGACACACCGGCAACACGAATTCCGCCGAGGTGTGGCCGTCGTTTGAAGAGGGCCTTTACGGCAACCCGGTAGAGGAACCGACCGACTACGAGAGCCGGTTGGCCAAGAACCCGGAAGGCACTCATGTCCACAGGCGTGATCATCGTTTTGATCGTGATCGTGATCGTGGTCGGCGTGGTCGCTGCCGCGGCCGCCCTGGCGCTGCGTGCCCGAGGCGCGACCGGCGGCTCGGGCCTGAAGCGCCGCTTCGGGCCGGAGTACGACCGGACCGTGGCCCGGCACGACGGCGACGCGAAGGCCGCCGAGCGCGAGCTCGGCGAGCGCGTCCAGGAGCACGGTTCGCTGCACGAGCAGCCGCTGGAGCCCGCGGCCCGTGAGCAGTTCCAGGCCCGTTGGGCCGCCGCCCAGGAGCTCTTCGTCGACTCGCCCCGCCAGGCCGTGGCCGACGTCGACCAGCTGCTCGGCGAGGTCGCCGGCGCCCGGGGCTTCCCCGACGTCGCCGAGTACGACAAGCAGTTCGACGCGCTGTCCGTGCACCACGCGGCCCACGTCCACGGCTACCGGCGTGTGCACCGCGTCGTCACCGCGCGCACGAACGGCACGCCGGAGAGCCAGGCCGGCACCGAGGAGATGCGTGAGGCGATGCTCGAAGCCCGCGCCCTCTTCGACGACCTGGTGAGCGACGACAGCGGTGGCAGTCGCAATGGCAACGGGCGCGGTGGCCGCCACTCGATCGGCTCATTCAACAAGCAGGCACTGAAGGGGAGTTGAGCTTAATGTCCGACGCGATACGGCCGACCGGCGACAACACGGACGCGAGCACGAACACGAACGCGGAGCGCGCCGACCGCAAGGAAACCGACAGGACAGCGGAGAGGGCAGCGGACAAGACCGCCGAGCAGCGGGATGCCGAGAAGGCGTCGCGCGAGTCCGGGTCCGGGTCCGGCAACAAGCCGTTCGGCAGCAGGACCGGCGACGGCAGGTCCACCGACGGCACGGCCACCGACGACAAGTCGGCACCGCGTGGGTCCGAGAAGCCCACACCGCTCGGGTCGTCCGACCGGACGCCTACGGCATCGACCCCGACGACGTCATCGACGTCATCGACGACCTCCTCGCGCGAAGCCGACCGGGCGATCCCGAGCCCGCGCGCCGGCGACACGACCGGCACCGAGCGCAGTGAGCGCACCGACCGCTCCGACCGCACCGAGCAGCAGTCGTCCCGCCCCGTGCACGCCCCCGAGCCCGCCCCCGGCATCGGCTCCGGTGCCGCCTCCGGCAACGGGCGGCGCGTCCCGCAGGAGGCCGAGAACGGCAGCCTGCTGCCGCACGACGAGAGCGACAAGTTCAGCCTGCGGTTGCAGCACGCGGTCACCGGGTTCGTCGACGAGCCCCGGTCCGCAGTCGAGGAGGCCGACCACGTACTGGAAGAGGTCGCCGCCCGCTTCACGGAGGCCGTCACCAAGCGCCGCGCCACCCTGCACGGTTCCTGGGAGTCCAAGGGCTCGGACGGCTCGGAGAACACCGAGCAACTCCGCCTGGCCCTGCGGGACTACCGCGAACTGACGGAGCGGCTTCTCCACATCTGATCGCTCCACATGTGATCGCTACACATCTGACCCGTCGGATCCAGCTGTTCCGTCAACCGCCCGGCGCTCCCGCCACTCCCGCGCGACCTCTTCGACGTCGTACGGCTTCATCCCCAGCGGGGGGCCGGGCGGTGGCTTGAACATCATCTCGCGGATCTTCACGTTGACTTCGGTGACGATCTTCCGCGCGATCCGCTCCGAAGGGGCCGAGTACGCCGCAGCAAGGGCGTCCTCGGCCTCTTTGCGCAGGGCCAGGGTCGGTGGCAGCACGGAGATGCCCTCCCGGGCCATCTTCTGCTTGATCCACCACAGTTCGTCGTACGTCGTGTCGGCGCCGGACGGCAACGGCTTCCCCGCGCCCGGGAGTTGGGCGAACTCGCCGGCCTGCTCGGCGTCCCGGATCTGCTTGTCGACCCAGGACTCGAAGGACACACCCGGTGGCTTTCGCTCGGTCATGACTTCAATTGTGCCGGACGCGGTGGCGCCGGGCGATTTATCATGCGCCCGCTGCTGTAAGGACACTTCACAGGGGAGCGCACGTGCTCGAACTCACCATGGCCTCGGTCTCCGGGACGGACGAGGGCGCCACCGCCGGCATGTTGATGGCCGACGCGCCCAGTGACCCGGGCGCGGTGCTGCGGGTGGGCCGCGACGAGACGGTGTGCCGTCTGGTGACACCGGACGACTGGCTGTTCATCTCGCGGGTCCATCTGGAGTTCCTGTGCGGACCCGAGGGCGTCTGGCAGGTGAGCTGGCTGCGCGGCTCCCAGCCCGACCCGTCCTCCGAAGTACGCCTGATCGTCGGCGAGTACGCCCAGACCGTCGGCTACGGAGGCAGCGTGCCGTTGCCCCGGGGTGGCAGCGGCGAGATCGTCATCAAGGACCGCACCGGGCCGCGCAGCGTCAACGTCGGCTTCTATCACGAGAGTTGAGGAGCCCCCAGCGGGAAACCCCGGGTCAGGAGCTCTGGTCGAGCACCCGCGCCAGCGCGAAACCGTCGTAGCCCTTCTTGCCCACCGTCTGGATCGCCGTACCCGAAAGGCGCGCGTGCGAGCCGATCAACTCGATCGCCGTGCGCGTGCCCCGGACGTCCGGCGACGTGTTGTCCGGGTCGGCCACCCGGCCGCCGCGCACCACGTTGTCGATGATGATCAGGCTGCCGGGGCGGGTGAGCTTGAGGGCCCACTCCACGTAGTGCGGGTTGTTGACCTTGTCGGCGTCGATGAAGACCAGGTCGAAGGGGGTCGGTTTCTCGGCGGTCTCGGCGGTCTCGGCGGCCTCGTCGGCGAGCTCGGCCAGTGACTCCAGGGCCGGGCCCACCCGTACCTCGACGATCTTGTCGAGGCCCGCGCGGGCGATGTTGCGGGTGGCGACCTCGGCGTGCTTCGGGCTGTACTCCAGGGTGACCAGCCGGCCGTCGGCGGGCAGCGCGCGGGCCAGCCAGATCGTGCTGTAACCGCCGAGGGTGCCGATCTCCAGGATGCGGGTGGCGCCCTGGATCTGGGCCAGGAGGTGGAGCAGCTTGCCCGCGGCGGCGGACACCGCGATCTCCGGGAGCCCGGCGGCCTCGCTGTCGCGCAGGGTCGCCGCCAACACCTCGTCCTCCGGGGCGAGTTGGCTGATGAAATAGTCGTCGACGTCGTCCCACAGTTGCGACTCGCTCATGTGCCGGTGCCTTTCGTGAATCCGGTTCGTGAATCCGGTGAGAAGTGTTACGAACCCGTTCGTGTGCAATCACTCACTGTACGGATACGCCGTTATTTGCTGTGCCCAGGCAACCCGAGGCCGACTATCGTCATCCGGACAAAAGGAGGGCGGACGTCAGGTGAAGGGGGGGTTGCCTGCGTCTCTCCCGCAGGGGGTGCGAACCTCATAGGGTTCCCAGAGGGAACAACCACGCGCGTCATCGCGTGGGACGAGCGGGGCGGGAGGCCTACGAGGCGTGGCGAACGTGGAGCACAGCGGGCGACCGGCGGGAGCCGCGGGAGCATTCGGGTCGAGTGCCGCCCAGACGGCCAGGGCACGGCTGCGCGTGGCGCGCCTGGGCCTGTGGCTGGTCGCCGCGGTCCTCGCCGTACGGCAGGTGGCCGTGGTCCTCAGCACTCCGCAGGGGGACCGGCTGACCGACCTGGAGACCTGGGTGGGGCCGAACGGCGTGCTGCATGTGAAGGGCTCGCTGTACGACTCGACGCAGTTCACCGGCACCCCCTTCGGCGGGCTCGTCCTCAAACCGCTCACCCGCGCGGCCGAACAGGCCCTCGGTTGGGGCTGGACCTTCGGCACGCTGCTGCTGGTCGTCGCGCTCGGCCTGGTCGTCGCGCGTGCCCTGCCACAGCCCGTCACCCGCCGTAGCTCGCTGCTCGCCGCGCCCGTCGCGATCAGCCTGCTCATGCTGTCGCTGCCGGTGCGCAACACGCTCTGGCTCGGCCAGACCAGCATCATCCCGGTCCTGCTCGTGCTGCTCGGCTGCTTCACCGTGCGCGGTGAGCGGGCCGGCGGGGTGCTGATCGGCCTCGCCGCCGCACTTCAGCCGACCGTGCTGCTCTTCGCGCCGCTGCTGTGGTTCACCGGCCGGCGCCGGGCCGCCGTCACCTCCGCGCTCACGTTCGCCGCGAGCGTGGTGATCGCGTGGGCCGCGATGCCGCACGACTCGTACACCTACTGGGTGCACCACATCGCCGGCGCCGGCCTCGGCGGCGCGGCGGACGGCCTCGGCAACCAGTCGCTGCACGGCGCGCTGCTGCGGCTCGGTCTCACCGGGCCGCTGGAGATCGGCGTGTTCCTGGTGCTGGGCGCGGCCGTCGCGTACCTGGGCCTGCGCCGGACCGTGCGGTACGCGCGTGACGGGCAGCTACTGCTCGCGGTCGCGGTCACCGGCTGCGCGGCGATCGCCGTGTCGCCGACGACCTGGCAGCACCAGCTGCTGTGGGTGCTGCTCGCGGTGGTCGGCCGGGTCGGCAAGCGGACCTCGGACCGGTACGTGTGGCCGGTCGCGGTGGTCCTCGTCGTCACGCTGCCCGCGAAGATGATGCTGCCGAACATGGCGGCCGTCTATCCGCTCCGTGACAACGTCGTTCTGCTCATGGCGCTGGCCGCCGCGACCGTCGTGCCGTTCCTGTCCCGCACGTCGGAGTACTACCGGCGGCCGATCCCCACGGAGTACGCCGAGCCGGTCCCCACGCGCTGGAAGCACGTCCCGCTGCTCCCGTTCCTGCGCCGCGTCCTGACCCGCCCGAACCTCCTCCTCGAACTCCTCCTGATCCGCGTCACCTACGCCGCCTACCAGCAGGTCCGCCTCGCGGCGACCGGCGGCACCAACGCGGGCGGCCGGGCCACGGCGGAACACCACGGCCGCGAGATCCTCTCGATCGAGCGCTTCCTGCACATCGACATCGAGCACGCGGTCAACCACTGGGTCGTGAAGGTCGACTTCCTGAAGGACTTCTTCAACTTCTACTACGAGTCCTTCCACTTCGTGGTCCCGCTGACCGTCATGGCGGTCCTCTACTGGCGCCGCCCGGTCGACTACCGCTGGGCCCGCTCCGCCCTGGGCTTCGCCACCCTGCTCGCCCTGGTCGGCTTCTGGCTCTACCCGCTGGCCCCGCCCCGCCTGCTCCCCGGCCTCGGCATCATCGACACGGTCCACGGCGTCCAGGACTTCTCCAAGCCGGACTACGGCACCCTCACCGCCCTCACCAACCAGTACGCGGCGATGCCCTCGCTGCACTTCGGCTGGTCCCTGTGGTGCGGTGTCGTCATCTTCGCCCTCGCCCCCAAGTGGTGGATGAAGGCCCTGGGCCTGCTGCACCCCTTCTTCACCGTCTCCGCGATCGTCGCGACCGGCAACCACTGGGTCCTGGACGCGGCCGGCGGCGCGGCGGTCGTCGCCGCGGGCTTCGGCCTGGCGTATGTCTTCCAGGGGCCGCGGGCCCGGTCGCGGCCCCAACCGGTGCGGACCAGCGAGGAGTTGGAACCGGCGGCCGCCAGATAGCGGCCCGCCTGCCGGTAGCGGAAGGTCTCACCCTCGGCCCCGCCACCTTCGCCACCTTCGTCAACTGGTCCGCTACGACGGCTGGTTGAAGTAGTAGTCGTGGTCGAGGTCGGCGAGCAGGCCGATCCGGGTCGGGGTCCAGCCGAACCGCTCCCGGGTGAGGACGCTCGTGCCCACCAGGTCGGACGAGTAGAAGTGGCCCAGCCAGCCGAAGTGGGTCCCGGCCTCCTCGACCGGCACGCTCTTCACCGGTAGGTCCAGCCGCCTGCCGATGACCTCGGCGATCTCCCGTACGGGGACGCCCTCGTCGTCGACCGCGTGCAGGACCGTGCCCGCCGGGGCGCTCTCCAGGGCCAGCCGGAACAGCAGCGCGGCGTCGTCGCGGTGGACGGCGGCCCAGCCGTTCGTGCCCTCGCCGGGGTAGGCGGAGACGCCCTTGGCACGGGCGATGTCGATGACACCGGGGACGAAGGCGTGATCGCCCTCGCCGTGCACCTGCGGCAGCCGGATGACCGAGGAACGGACGCCCCGCGCCGCCGCCGTCAGGGCCGTGACCTCGGCCGGGAGGCGGACCAGGTCGGGGCGGGCGGCGGGGTCGGGTACGTCGTCCTCGGTCCGGCCGTGGCTCATCACGGAGCTGATGACGAGAGGGCGGTCCGAGCCGGCGAGGGTCTCGGTGAGGGTCCGCACCGCGCTCAGGTCGATCGCCACGCAGGCGGCGTAGTTCGAGAAGTCGTGGATGAAACCGGTGTGGATCACACCGTCGGACGCCGACGCGCCCGCGCGGAGGGCGTCGAGGTCCTCCAGCGAACCCCGGTGCACCTCCGCCCCGGTCGCCGCGAGCCGTTCGGCCGAGGCGTCGGAACGCGCCAGGCCCAGCACTTGGTGGCCGTTGTCGAGCAGTTCGCGGACAACCGCGCTGCCCACGAATCCGGTCGCTCCGGTGACGAAAACACGCATGACGAAATCACCCAGATCAAAGTCGGGTCGGAAGAATCGGTGTGCTTCCAGCCTGCGCCCGCCGCACCAGGCCCGTCCAAGACCGACTCCGGAAGACGTGATTCATTTCCGGTATCAGTGCAGCTCGCGCGGTTGTAGCGTCGTACAGTCGAGGGATGAGTGACCTGGACCTGCGCCTCGTCCGCTACTTCACCGTCGTCGCCGAGGAACTGCACTTCGGCCGGGCGGCGGCCGTCCTGCATCTCGCGCAGCCGTCCCTCAGTCGTCATGTCCGGCGCTTGGAGGGCGAGTTGGGCGTCCGGCTCTTCGACCGGACCGCGCAGGGCACCCAACTCACCGAGGCCGGGGAGGCGTTCCTGCCCCGGGCCCGGGCGTTGTTGCGGTCGGCGGAGGAAGCGGCGGCCTTGGTACGGGCGGTCGGGCAGCCCAGCCGGGTCGTCGTCGGGTTCATGACCGGGCTCATCATCACCCCGGCGGTGCGTGCCCTGCGCGCCGGGCACCCGGAGGCCGATGTGCACAGCCGCTTCCTCGGCTGGGGCGAGCTGCCGTCCGCCCTGCTGGAGCACCGGGTGGACGTGGTGGTGGGCCGACTCCCGTTCGCCACCGAGGGGTTGAGCGTGAGCGTCCTCTACGAGGAGTCCCGCGTGCTGCTGATGCCGGTCGGCCACCGGCTGGCCGGCAAGGAGTACGTCACCCTCGACGACATCGCCGACGAGCCCGTACCCCGGTTCCCCGACGAGGAGTTCAACGCGGTCTGGCGCGTCGACCCCCGCCCGGGCGGCCGGCCCGCGCCGGCCGGTCCGTTCGTCAGGGAGTTCGAGGACAAGCTCGAAGTCATCGCGGCGGGCGAGGCGGTGGCACTCGTTCCGGCGGGCGCCGTCAAGAAGGGGCTGCGGCTCGATCTGACCACGGTCCCGATCGAGGGCGCGCCCCCCGTCCCGGTTGTGCTGGCCACCCGCGCAGGCGAGGAGAACCGCCGACTGCTCGCGGCCTTCCGCGCCTGCGCCGAGGATCATCTGACCCCCGCCAACTGGGCGGCTACAGACGCTGGATGATCGTGCCGGTCGCCAGCGCCCCGCCCGCGCACATCGTGATCAGCGCGAACTCCTTGTCGGAGCGCTCCAGTTCATGGAGAGCCGTGGTGATCAGCCGGGCGCCCGTCGCCCCCACCGGATGACCGAGGGCGATCGCGCCGCCGTTCACGTTGACCTTCTCCAGGTCCTGGCCGAAGACCTGCGCCCAGCTCAACACCACGGACGCGAACGCCTCGTTGATCTCGACGAGGTCGATGTCCTTGAGCGTCATGCCCGCCTTGCCGAGCACGGCCCGCGTCGCGTCGATCGGCCCGTCGAGGTGGTAGTGCGGGTCGGCCCCGACCAGCGCCTGGGCCACGATCCTCGCCCGCGGCCTGAGCTTCAGCGCCCGCGCCATCCGCTTCGATGCCCACATGATCGCCGAGGCGCCGTCGCTGATCTGCGAGGAGTTGCCCGCCGTGTGCACGGCGGTCGGCATCACGGGCTTCAGCCGCGCCAGCGCCTCCATCGACGTGTCGCGCAGGCCCTCGTCGCGGTCGACGAGCCGCCACATGCCGTGCCCGGCGCGCTGTTCGTCCTCCGTCGTCGGCACCTGGACGGCGAACGTCTCCTTCTTGAAGCGTTCCTCGGACCAGGCGATCGCCGCCCGCTCCTGCGAGATCAGGCCGAGCGAGTCGACGTTCTCGCGGGTCAACTTCCGGTTGCGGGCGATGCGTTCGGCGGCCTCGAACTGGTTGGGCAGATCCACGTTCCACTCGTCCGGGAACGGCTTCCCGGGTCCGTGCTTCGACCCCGATCCCAGCGGCACCCGTGACATCGCCTCGACGCCACAGCTGATCCCGACGTCGATGACGCCCGCCGCGATCATGTTGGCGGTCATGTGCGAGGCCTGCTGCGAGGAGCCGCACTGACAGTCGACCGTCGTCGCGGCCGTCTCGTACGGCAGACCCATGGCCAGCCAGGCCGTGCGCGCGGGGTTCATGGACTGTTCGCCGGCGTGGGTCACCGTGCCGCCGACGACCTGCTCGACGCAGTCGGCGTGAATGCCGGTGCGGCCGAGGAGTTCACGGTAGGTCTCGCCCAGGAGATAGGCGGGATGGAGGTTGGCGAGCGCGCCGCCGCGCTTGCCGATGGGGGTGCGTACGGCTTCCACGATGACGGGTTCCGCGACCATGGGACACGTCCTCTCCTCGTACACCGCGCGGCGCGGGCGTCCCGGCCACCTGCCGCGCAGAACTAGTACGCGTTCTAGTTCTGTGTGCAGTCTGCTGACAGGTCGTCCACAACCGCAAGGGTCGTGCAGGGAATTCGGCTTGCCGTGCCTCTTGCGACTTGTAGAACCCGTTATTACCTTCACGGGCATTCCCCTGTTCTGATGGACCGTCAGAAAACGGCTGGAGTGCCCATGCCCTGTCCAGCTCTGCCCGACGGGTTCGACTTCACCGACCCGGACCTGCTCCACCACCGCGTCCCGCTACCGGAGTTCGCCGAACTGCGCGCGGCCGAGCCGGTGCGCTGGATACCGCAGCCCCTCAACATCGCGGGGTTCCAGGACGAGGGCTACTGGGCCGTGACCCGGCACGCCGACGTCCGGTACGTCTCCACCCACCCGGAGATCTTCTCCTCGACCCTCAACACGGCGATCATCCGCTTCGGCGAGCACATGACGCGCGAGGCGCTCGACGTCCAGCAGTTGATCCTGCTCAACATGGACCCGCCCGAGCACACCCGCGTCCGCCAGATCGTCCAACGAGGCTTCACACCGAGGGCGATCCGCGCCCTGGAGGAACGCCTGCGCGACCGCGCCCACGCGATCGTCGAGACCGCCCGCGCCCACTCCGGCCCCTTCGACTTCGTCACCGAGGTCGCCTGCGAACTGCCCCTCCAGGCCATCGCCGAACTCATCGGCATCCCGCAGGAGGACCGCGTCAAGATCTTCGAGTGGTCCAACAAGATGATCGCGTACGACGATCCCGAGTACGCCATCACGGAGGAGATCGGCGCCGAGTCCGCCGCCGAACTCATCGCCTATGCCATGGGAATGGCCGCCGAACGCAAGCAGTGCCCGGCCCACGACATCGTCAGCACGCTGGTCGCCGCCGAGGACGAGGGCAACCTGAACTCCGACGAGTTCGGCTTCTTCGTGCTGATGCTCTCGGTGGCCGGCAACGAGACGACCCGCAACGCCATCACCCACGGCATGCACGCGTTCCTCACCCACCCCGAGCAGTGGGAGCTGTACAAGCGGGAGCGCCCGTCGACCGCCGCCGAGGAGATCGTCCGCTGGGCCACGCCGGTCAACGCCTTCCAGCGCACGGCGACCCAGGACACCGAGCTGGGCGGCAAGTCGATCAAAAAGGGCGACCGCGTCGGGATCTTCTACGCCTCCGCCAACCACGACCCCGAAGTCTTCGAGAACCCGGACCAGTTCGACGTCATGCGCGACCCGAACCCGCACCTGGGCTTCGGCGGCGGAGGCCCGCACTACTGCCTCGGCAAGTCCCTCGCGGTCCTCGAAATCGACCTGATCTTCAACGCGATAGCGGACGCGATGCCCGACCTGACCCTGACGGGCGACCCGCGCCGGCTGCGCTCGGCATGGATCAACGGGGTCAAAGAGCTTCAGGTGACGGCAGGTTGAGAAGCTCGGGCCGGCGGCATCCCGGCGCCGCCGGCCCGTCTCAGCTCATGTCCTCGGGGCTTACTTCCGTACCGCGAACTTCATGAGCTCCTTCTCGTCCCCCTGCTTGATCTTCCCGGTCTCGTTGATGACCAGGAGCTTCCAACTACCGCCCTCCCGGACGGCCTTGGCGACCGCGCAACCGTTGTCGGAGCTGAGCAGGTTCGGCCAGATCTCGGCGACCTGCTGGGTGCTGCCGCCGCTCGCGTCGTAGACCTTGAAGGCGATGTTCCGTGCCTTCTGGAAGGAACTGCCCTTCTTGTAAGCGGCGGCGACGAAGACTATGGACGTGATGGCGGCCGGAATCTTGGCGAGGTCGACGGTCACCGTCTCGTCGTCGCCCTCGCCCTTGCCGGTCTGGTTGTCCCCGCTGTGCAGCAGCGCGCCGTTGCCCAGCGGGTCCAGGGAGTCGAGCCCCGCGAGCCGTACGGGTTCCGAGCCCTGCATCGCGATGGCGATGAGATCGAGGTCCGTACCGGCCTTCTGGCGCAGCTTCCCGATGATGCCGCCGCTGCTGCCGACGGTGGGGTCCCAGGACGCCCCGATCTCCAGATGGGTCACTCCGTCCAGATCCGCCGGACCGTCTTCCTTCGTGAGCGTGATCATGTGTGATCGATCCTCTTGATCGTGGGACTAAGACGCACGAATTCTGCCTTCTTGGCCAGGCTTTGGGCTACTCCCGTCCGGATGCCGTCACCGCGAACGCCCCGGCGGTCAGGGCCGCGATCAGGAGTGGATAGCGCATACCGTCGTGCAGAGTGAGCCAGGCGCCCAGGCACGCGCCGACCACCATCGTGACGGCCGCCAGAACCCGGCGCACCGAACCGGGGCCCGAACCGCCGCCCGCGACCGAGTCGGCGACCAGGCCGGTCAGGGTCATCGTCAGGACCGTGGTGGTCGAGAAGTTGGAGACCTTGAGTTTGCGGACCGTCGCGTTGCGCATGCCCATCGCGAAGGCGGTGAGGGCGATCAAGGGATACGTCGTGGCGCCGTCGCCCGGTGCCGCGAAGGCGATCACCGCCGCCACGCCGACCAGTAGCGCCTCCGCGCCGAGACTCACCCGGGCCCAGGTCCGGCGCGAGCCGGTGTCCATCCGTACCGCGATCCGGCCCCCGGCCGCCGCGCCGACCAGGAAGGCGCCGAGGGAGGCGAGGGTGTGCGGCACCGAGAACCCGGGCGCCCCGGCGGCGGCGAAGCCCAGCACGACCACATTGCCGGTCATGTTCGCGACGAAGACATGTCCGAGGCCCAGATAGCTGACGGCGTCGATGAGCCCGCTGACCACGGTCAGCCCCAGCAGCACGGCCACCAGCCGCACTCCGCGCGCTTCACGGTCGTAGGACTGGGGCGGTGTGTTCTGGTCCGTGTTCTGGTCCATGAACGCAATGTAGCGGCGGCCCCCGGTGTGCCGGGGACCGCCGCTGCGTGCGTGTGTGTGGGCCGGTGATCAGTACCAGCCGTTGGACTGCCAGAAGCTCCAGGCGGCCGTCGGGCTGCCGTAGCGGGAGTTCATGTAGTCCAGGCCCCACTTGATCTGGGTGGCGGCGTTGGTCTTCCAGTCGGAGCCGGCCGAGGACATCTTCGAGCCCGGGAGGGCCTGGACCAGGCCGTAGGCGCCGGAGGAGGAGTTCGTGGCGGTGACGTTCCAGCCGCTCTCGTGCTCGACGATCTTGCTGAACGCGTTGTACTGCGCGGCGCTCGGGATCATCTTGTGCGCGATCGACTGAGCGGAGGAGGCGGAGGTCGTCGCGGCCTGGGCGGGAGCCGAGGTCAGCACGAGACCGGTGGTGGCGGCGGCCAGAGCGGCGGCGGTCAGGGCCTTCTTCGGGGAGGCGATGCGAGCGACGATGCGGGAGACGGACACGGAGAACCTGTTTCTTCGGGGACAGAGGCGTCGTGTGCCTGCCGGTGTCACGCGGTGCGCGGCGGTGGCAATGCGTCGGCGCCGAGGCCCGTGAGGACTCGTCGGCGCCGTGCGACTGCTCCAGAGAAGCACTCTCGATCCGTGTCCGCAAAGACCCCTTTTACTAGTTGTGGTCGCATGTGGGTGAAAGATGAACTGTGTGACCTGGCTCTCAAACCCCAGGTCAGAGGGTGTTTGGGGCGCGTACATGTCATGGCTAAACACTACTAATCCAAGTAGTTTGTGACATGGGTCATGTGGGCCGCTTCACCACCTCTGTGACGGCCGGTGCGCGCCGCCTCACACAGTGGTTGGATTTCTGGGCACCTCGCGTACCGATCGGGGCTGGATCGCGGAGGCCAGGAGGGCGAGTTTGTCGGCCGCGTCGGTGTCGGGGTCCGGGTGGTAGATGACGAGGGTCTGGCCCGGGGTGCCGTCGATGCTCAGGCGTTCGCGGTTCAGCTGGAGGCCGCCGACCTGGGGGTGGGCGAGGTGTTTGGGGGCGGCCTCGCAGGCCTGGACGTCGTGGCGGGCCCAGAGACGGCTGAACAGGGGGCTGGCCAGGGAGAGTTCACCGACCAGCTCGATGAAACGGGGGTCGTCGGTGTCGGTGCCGACGGACTCGCGGAAACCGGCGACCATGCCTCCGGCGGCGCCCTCCCAGTACGGGTACAGCGCCTGCTCGGCCGGGTCGAGGAACAGGGACCGCAGGCGATTGGCTCCCGGCGTGAAGCGGGGGGAGAGGGCGGTCGCCAGGGCGTTCGCGGCCAGGACGTCGAAGTAGCGGCCCTCGACCAGTGCGGGGAGGGGGAGTGTCGCCACGAGTTTGGTGATGCCCGGGGGGACGGTTTCCTTGCGGGGGCGGGGTCTGGCGCGGTGTCGGCGGGGTTTGGCGGCGCCGAGGCGCAGGAGGTGGGCTGTCGCGTCTTCGTCGAGTCGTAGCACGCGGGCTATGGACTCCAGGACCTGTATGGAGGGGTTGCGGTCGCGGCCCTGTTCCAGGCGCAGGTAGTAGTCGGCGCTGATGCCGGCGAGCATCGCGACCTCCTCGCGGCGCAGACCCGGCACGCGCCGTACCCCGAAGGCGGGGATGCCCGCCTGTTCGGGGGTGACGAGTTCGCGGCGGGCGCGCACGTACTCGCCCAGCGGGTTCGGTTCCTCGGCCATCTCCGCACTGTAAGGCGGCAGGCGGGGCGCGTGCCTGGTCCTGTCACCCCCAGGGTCGGCGGGGCCCTGGTTGGGGTGTTCGGCGGGCGGGAGCGTCGTCGGTGGCCGGTCGATGGCCGCTCAGTGGCCACCCCGATGGCCGCTGAATGGCCGGTCGATGGCCGGTCGAGTGCGTGCTGATCAGCACGCCGGCCACCACGGCTCGGGAACCCCGGCCACCACCTCACCAAGGAGCACAGTCATGTCCACCTATCTACTGGTACACGGCGCCTGGCACAGCGGGCAGGCCTGGGAGCGGGTTGTCCCGCTGCTGACGGAGGCCGGGCACCGGGTGCTCGCGCCCTCGCTCACCGGCCACGGCGACAAGGCGGGGCTGCTCGGTCCCGAGGTCGGTCTCGACACCCACGTCGACGACGTCGTCGGGCTGATCACCGAGGAGGACCTCACGGACGTGGTCCTCGTGGGGCACAGTTACGCCGGGCTGGTCGTCTCGGGCGCGGCCAACAGGCTCCCGGACCGGATCGCCCAACTCGTCCACCTGGACGCGATGGTCCCGGTGGACGGCGAGCGCGCGACCGACATCCTGCCCGTGACCCAGGTCCTGATCGACCTCGCGGCGCGGTCCGACACCCCCTGGCGGATTCCGCCGCTGCCCGAACTCCCGCCGCCCGGTGGCCTGTTCGGGGTCACCGACCCGGCGGACGTGGCCTGGCTGCGCACGATGGTCTCCGACCAGTCGGCGCTCTGCCTCCAGCAACCCGTACGACTGGACAACCCCGCCGCGAACGCGATCCCCCGCACCCACATCCACTGCGTGGGCAGCGAACCGGAGGGCTTCGAGCGCCGGCCCGTCCCCGCGATACAGCCCAACGGCACCCCGGCGCAGGTGTGGGAGTTGGAGACCGGCCACGACTGCATGATCACCAAGCCCGCCGAACTCACCGAACTGCTCCTCAAGTTGGGCTGAACCGGACGGACCGGCCTCACACCCGCACCGGCGCCGTCACCCCCGTCGGCTGGCACAGGACGAGTGCCAGGTCGTCGGTGGGCGGCCCGCCGGTGTGGGCGAGGAGGCGGTCGTAGAGGGCGTGCAGCGCCGCGTCCGGCGTCGGTTCGCCGAGGGCCGTGGCGGACTCGGTGAGCAGGGCGAACGGGGTGCCGTCGGGGGCACGGGACTCGGTGAGGCCGTCCGTGTAGAGGAGGAGGCGGTCACCGGGCTGGAGCCGGACCCGGTACTGGTGCGGCTCCGGGTGCAGGCCCAACGGCAGGGCGGGGACCCGGGGTTCGAGAAGTTCCAGGCGCCGGCCGGAGCGCAGGGGCGCCGGGTGACCGCAGTTGACCAGCCGTACCTCACCCGGCCCGAACTCCGCGAGCACCGCCGTGACGAAGTCCTCGGGCGCGAGGCGGGGCGCGAGGCGGACGTCCAGTTTCCTCGCGAGGGCCGTCAAGTCCGGTGTCGTGTACGCGAGTTCACGGAACGCGGTGACCGTGTCGGACGCAGTCCGCAGCGCGTCGAGCCCGTGCCCGCGTGCGTCGCCGACCAGGACACGCAGTCCGTACGGCGTCACCGCGAGGTCGTACAGATCGCCGCCGACCGACGACTCACGGCCCGCGCAGTGATAGCGGGTGCTGACATGCGTGCCGGAGAGGGTGCGGGACACCGGCCGCAGGATCGCCTCCTGGGTGATCCGGGCCACCTCCCGTGCCTCCGCGAGCCGTTCCCGCAGCCGGCCGCGCTGCCACGCCGCGTACACGCTGCACGCGCAGCCCAGCAGCAGCCCGCCCCAGCGGACGGCGAACCCGGCGCTCAGCTGCGTCCCCGCGCCGAGACCCGCCGCCAGCGCGAGCAGGACCGTCCAGCAGCTGACCAGGAACGTACGGCGGGCGCCCAGGAACGTCGCTGCCATCAGCGGCCCGATCGCCAGCAGCGGCAGGATCGGCTGCACCCGCCCGATCAGCAGCCCCGGCGTGGCCGCGAGCAGACAACCGACCGGCGCGACGAGCAGCCCGAGCGGCCCCGCGAGAAAACCGGCCGAGCCCGTGCGGGAATCCGCCGCTGCGGTACGGGAACCCGTCCGTGCCGTGCGGAATCCGCGTCCCCCATCCATCGTGTTCACGCCACGACGATCGCCGAATTTCCGTCTCCCCACCCATGCCAACGGGGAGTTGATCAGCTCTCGATCACGGCGCGTCGAAATCGGCCCACAAATGATCAGAAGGTACGGCGATTTCGTGGCCACTGTGACTGTTCCGGGCAGCCGTGGACCGCGTTACGTGACCCGCGCATGGAGTCGGTGGCGTACGGACACACTGGGCCTCGTGCCGGACACGACTCACCCGAACCCCGGGAACCTCGGGAATCTGCCGCCCGAGACGCACAGTTTCGTCGGGCGGCGCACCGAACTCGCGCGGCTCCGGGCCGCGTTGGACCCGGGCGTCGGTCCCGCGGCCCGGCTGGTGAGCGTCGTCGGTGTCGGCGGGGTCGGCAAGACCCGGCTCGCCCTGCGCGCGGCGGCGGAGGTCCGGGAGTCCTACCCCGACGGTGTCTGGCTGGCCGAACTCTCCCCGCTGCACACCGCCGGACTCGTGGACCTCGCCGTGATGGAGACCCTCCGGCTCGCCGACCAGTCGACCCGCCCGGTGACCGACGTCATCATCGAATGGGCGCACGGCAGACGGCTGTTGATCGTCCTCGACTCCTGCGAACATCTCCTCGCGGACTGCGCGAAGGTCGCCGCCGCGCTGCTGTCCCGCGTGCCCGGCCTGCGCATCCTCGTCACCAGCCGGGAACGCCTCGCGCTGCCCGGCGAGGAGGTCCTCCACCTCGAACCGCTCCCCGTGGACGGCCACGCCGGGGACGGTTCCGATGCCGGTGACCTCGGGGCCGCCGGTGACGCCGTGGCCCTGTTCGCCGAGCGCGCCGCGGCCGCCGGACGTCCACTGAGCGACGACGACCTGGCCGGCCGCGCGCTCGCCGCCGCCGTCTGCCGTCGCCTCGACGGCATCCCCCTCGCCCTCGAACTCGCCGCGGCCCGCCTCGCCGACCTCACCCTCGACCAACTCCACGCGAGGCTCGGCGAACGCCTGCCCTCACTCCCCGATCTCCCCTCCCCGCTGGACCTGTTGACCTCCGCCCCCGGTGAACGCCCGCACCGCCACCAGACCTTGCGCACCGCCATCGGCTGGAGCCACGAACTCTGCGCCCCGCTCGAACGCCTGCTGTGGGCGCGGCTGTCCGTCTTCACCGGCGGGTTCTGCGCGGAGACCGTCCAACAGGTGTGCGCGGGCGGCCCGTTGGCCCCGGAGCGGATCGCCGGGCTGCTCTCGCGGCTCGTCGCCCAATCCATCGTGCTGCCCGAACCCGTCATCTCGGCCCGCTACCGGATGCTCGACACCGTGCGCGAGTACGGAACCGACTGGCTGCACGCGCTCGGTGAGGAACGCGCCGTACGACGCCGTCACCGCGAGCACTACGCGCGCCTCGCCCACCAGGGCTGCGCCGAGTGGAACACCGGCCGGCAGGTCGCCTGGTGCGAGCGGGTGCTGAGCGAACACGCCAACTTCCGCGCGGCGGTCGAGAGCGCGCTCGCCGAACCGGACCGTGCGGCGGCCGTGGAGATGGCGGGCCATGTCGGGTTCCTGTGGCGGCACTGCGGCTACCTCCGCGAGGCTCAGGCCTGCCTCGACGAGGCCCTCGCCGCCGACCCGCCGCCCGGCCACGGCCGCACCCTCGCCCTGTGGTCGCGCGGCGCGGTCGCCATCCTCCAGGGCGACCAGGAGGCGGCCGCCAACTGGGCGGTCCGCTGCGCCGACGCGGCCCGCGAACAGGGCTCACCGGTCGCCGTGGTCGCCGCCGGGTACGTGCGGGGCGGCCAACTGGCCCTCACCGGCCGCCTCGCCGAGGCCATCGACGTCCTCGCCGCCGCGACCCAACTCCCCATACAGGACGACGCGTTCGGAGCCGCCCAGCTCCAGGTCCGGCTCGCGCTCTCCCTCGCGCACGTGCTGCGCGGCGAGTACGAGCGAGGTCGCGAGGTCGCGGGCGAGGTGCGGACGGCCGGCCGGAAACAGGGCGAGTACTGGTGCGGGGCCTTCGCCGACTACCTCATCGCCCAGGCCGACTTGGCCCACGGCGACATTCCGGCCGCGGTGAACGGCGCCCGCACCTCCATCGCGGGCCACGCCCTGCTGCACAACACCGTCGGCGCCGCCATGTCCCTCGACCTGCTGGCCGCCGCGATCGTCACCACCGGCGACGCCCACCGCGCCGCCCGCCTCCTGGGCATCGGCACCCGCCTCTGGGAGCTCACCGGCCGCGCCCAGATGGACTCTCCGGACCTCATCGCCACCCGCCGCACCTGCGAACTCCGCGTCCGCGAACACCTCGGCGACGACGCCTACGAGACGGGATACCGGGCGGGCCTGGCGATGTCGTACGACGAGGGAATCGCCTACGCGACGAGCCGGCCGGGCGGTCGGTGACGCGGGGTGGGACCGCCGAACGGCAGGAACAGGGTGCGGGTACCGATCAGCCAACTCCCGTCCATCTGACGGAAGTTGTCCTCGTAGTGGCCGACCTGGACCGGGGGACCGGCGCTGACCATGCCGCCGCCGTGGTGGCCGTCGACGCGGTACGTCGTGAAGTACGCCGTCGAGATCGCCGTGTCGGGGGAGGTGAGGGTGACGAGGACGTTCGACATCAGGCGTCGCGAGAGCCGCCCGGCGGGCCGGGAACCGAAGTACTTCCGCAACGCCTCCCGCCCCGCCACGAGCCGATCGCCGTCCGGCCACTCCCAGCTGCCGTCCTCGGTGAACAGCTCGGCGACGGAGGAGGGTTCACCGAGATCGAGCCGGCGGACGAAGTCCAGGACGACGCGTTCACAGGCGCGTTCGGCGAGGAGTCGTTGCAAAGGGTCCAGGTCCATGCGGTCGTTGGTACCAGCCGCACCCCTCGCCCCACGACCGAATTACCCCCACGACCGAACCGACCGCACCGCCATGTACGCCACCGGCTCGTTCCCCGTTCTCTGTAGTGTGCCGAAATGACAAGAAGTGAGCGGCTCGCGTTCCAGCTGGACTGGTACTGGCAGAAAAACCTGCGGCCGCGGCTGCACGGTCTTGCCGATGAGGAGTACTTCTGGGAGCCGGTGCGTGACTGCTGGAGCATCCGCCCACGGGGCACGTCGACCGCACCGATGTCGGAGGGTTCGGGGGAATGGACGATGGACCACGCGTCCCCCGGCCCGGAGCCGGCGCCGGTGACCACGATCGCCTGGCGGCTGGCGCACATCATCGTCGACTGCCTGGGCTACCGGGTCGGATGGTACTTCGGCGGCCAGGGCGTCGAATCCGAGACATTCGCCTACGCGGGGACCGCCGACGAGGCGCTGAAACAGCTCGACGAGATGTACGGGAGATGGGACGCGGGGGTCCGCGGGCTCTCGGACGCCGACCTGGAGAATCCGCCCGCGGTGGGTCCCGAGCGGTATCCCATGGAGAACAGGATCCTGCACGTCAACAGGGAGCTGATCCATCACGGCGCCGAGATCTCCCTGCTGCGCGACCTCTACCGTTGGCAGGACGGAGCCGTACCGCGCCGCGTATGAGTCACACCGCCACGTACGTGACCGGCTCGCTCCCCGTCACCGACTCCGCCTGCCCGAGCTTCACCAGTCGCCGCAGATGTGCCTCGGCCTCGGACACCGCGATGTTCCTTGACTGGAAGGGGATTTGGGCCCAGGGCCGGTTCCACTCCATCCGCTCGGCGACCTGCCAGGCGGTGAGCGGTTCGGACAGCAGGGCGAGCAGTCCGGTCAGCCGGTCCTCGTGGTGGGTGAGCAACTCCCTTACGCGGCCGGTCGCGTCGGTGAAGGTGTGCTGGTGGGCCGGGAGGACCTCGGCGGGGGCGAGGCGGCCGATCCGCTCCAGGGAGTCGAGGTAGTCACCGAGCGGGTCGGCGATCGTCGTGTCGTCCGGGTCCTCGTACAGGCCGATGTGCGGGGTGATCTCCGGGAGCAGATGGTCGCCGGAGAACAGGCGGCCGTGGCCCGGGAGTTGGGCCGGGTGGTGCTCCTCCAGGTGCAGGCAGACATGCCCGGGGGTGTGGCCCGGCGTCCAGATCGCGCGCAGTCGGCGGCCGGCCAGGTCGAGGAGTTCGCCGGGGACGATCTCCCGGTCGGGCAGGGCGGGGGCCAGGCCCGGCACGCTGCGCGGGCGGGCCGCGCGCAGGGGCGCGAGGTGCTCCTCGGGGGCACCGGCCGCCGTGAGCTTCGCGGTCATGTACGCCAGCCAGCGGCCCGGTTCGGTCGAACGGGCCCGCCGTACGATCGCCGTGTCCGCCGCGTGCATCGCGAGCCACGCCCCGGACGCCTCGCGCACCTGCCCGGACAGGCCGTGGTGGTCGGGGTGGTGGTGGGTGACGACCACGCCGTGGACCTCGTCGACCGGTGTCCCGCAGGCCGCCAGGCCCTCGACCAGGGTGTCCCACGAGGCCGGGTCGTCCCAGCCCGTGTCGACCAGGACCGGTCCGCGGTCGGTGTCGACGACGTAGACGAGCGTGGTCCCCAACGGGTTGTCGGGGATGGGGACTTCGATGGAGCGAACGCCGCCGCCGTGGTCGTGGACCTGCCCCATGGACGTCATGGACTCCCCAATCGCCGCCTTCCGGTCACTATACGTGGACTCCATCGACCGGAACTGGTATTCAGTCTTCGTATCTGATGGATCGTCAGACAGCGGTACCGGGGAGGCGTTCGGCCATGACAGAGCTCGTGGAACACCGACAGCTGTTCATCGGCGGGGAGTTGACCGACCCCCTGGGCAAGGACGTCATCGAGGTGATCTCCCCGCACACCGAAGAGGTCATCGGCCGCGTCCCGCACGCGTCGAGGGAGGACGTGGACCGCGCGGTCGCGGTCGCCCGCCGCGCCTTCGACGAGGGGCCCTGGCCGCGCATGACGCTCGACGAACGGATCGCGGTCGTCACCCGCATCAAGGACGCGATCGCCGCCCGGTACGAGGAGATCGGCCGCGTCATCTCTTCCGAGAACGGGTCGCCGTACTCCTGGAGCATCCTCGGGCAGGCGCTCGGCGCGATGATGGTGTGGGACGCGGCGATCACCGTAGCGAAGGGCTTCACCTACGAGGAGCGGCGGGACGGCGTCCTCGGACCGATTCTCGTGCGCCGGGAGCCGGTTGGGGTGGTCGCGGCCGTAGTCCCGTGGAACGTCCCGCAGTTCGTCGCCGCCGCCAAGCTCGCGCCCGCGCTGCTCACCGGCTGTACGGCGATCCTGAAGCCGTCGCCCGAATCGCCCCTGGACGCCTATCTGTTGGGCGGGATAGCGAAGGAGGCAGGGCTGCCGGAGGGTGTCCTCTCCATCCTCCCGGCCGACCGCGAGGTCAGTGAGTACCTCGTCGGGCATCCCGGCATCGACAAGGTCTCCTTCACCGGTTCGGTCCCGGCCGGCAAGCGTGTGATGGAGGTCGCCGCCCGTCATCTCACGCGCGTGACACTGGAGTTGGGCGGCAAGTCGGCGGCGATCGTCTTGCCCGACGCGGACCTCACGACCGCCGTCCCCGGCATCGTCTCGGCCGCCTGGATGAACAACGGCCAGGCGTGCGTCGCCCAGACCCGCATCCTCGTACCGCGCTCGCGCTACGACGAGTTCGCGGACGCCTTCGCCCAGGCGGCGAGCGCTCTCGTGGTCGGCGACCCGCTCGACCCGGCCACCCAGGTAGGCCCGTTGGTGGCCAAGCGCCAGCAACAACGAAACCTCGACTACATCCGCATCGGCCAGGAGGAGGGCGCCAAGATCCTTACCGGCGGCGGCCGTCCACCCGGCCTCGACCGCGGCTGGTACGTGGAGCCGACCCTCTTCGGGGACGTCGACAACTCGATGCGTATCGCCCGCGAGGAGATCTTCGGCCCGGTCATCTGCCTCCTCCCGTACGGCGACGAGACCGAGGCCGTGAAGATCGCCAACGACTCCGACTACGGCCTCAGCGGCAGCGTCTGGACGGGAGACGTGGCGCACGGCATCGACATCGCCCGCCGGGTCCGCACCGGCACCTACAACGTCAACACCTTCAGCCTCGACATGCTCGGCCCCTTCGGCGGCTACAAGAACAGCGGTCTGGGACGGGAGTTCGGGCCCGAGGGCTTCTCCGAGTTCCTCGAACACAAGATGATCCACCTGCCGGCCGGCTGGGAGGGGTGAACGGGATGGGGGTACCTCCCGCGCGAGCGTATTCGAGCGTGGGGGCGGGCGACCGCTGGCAGGTAGAGGTCGACCGCTCGATCTGCATCGGTTCGGCCCAGTGCACCCACCAGGCCCCCGACCGCTTCCACCTCGACGCGGCCATGCAGTCCCACCCGGTCGCCCCGGAGACCGACGCCAACGAGAAGATCCTCGCGGCGGCGGAGGGGTGCCCGGTGGAGGCCATCATGATCACGCTGTTGGGGAGCGGGGAGCCGGTGTTCCCGCCGGAGGAGGAGTAACTCGCCCTGGTTCAGCTGCCAATGGCTCCGGAAGCGTGGCCACCGGCGGGGTCGGACACCGCGGCCAGCCGTGACCTGACGGTGTCCGCCTCCGGCATGCCGTGTTCCGTGTACAGGGCGAGTGCGCGCTCGTAGTGGTGGACGGCGCGGGTCGTGTCGTCGCGTGCGTGGTGGACCTCGGCCAATCCCTCGTGGGCGCGGGCCTGTTGGCCCGGATTGCCGATGTCCTCGGCGATGGTGAGGGCGTCGGTGTGGTGGGTGAGGGCGTCGGCGGTGCGGCCGGCGGCCCGGGCGGCCTCGCCGAGGCCGTTGAGGGCTCGGGTCTCGCCGTCGCGGTCGCCGTTGCGGGAGTAGAGGGCGAGGGCCTGGCGGTGGCATTCGGCGGCCTGTGTGTGCTGTTCGCGCCGTGAGTGGACGATGCCCAGGCCGTGCAGCGCACCGGCCTCGCCGTAGCCGTCGCCCACCTCGCGGATCAGGGCCAGGGCCTGTTCCTGGTGGCGGGCGGCCTCGTCGAGCCGGTCGAGGCGGGTCTCGACCGTGCCGAGGTCCATGAGCGCGTGCGCCTCCAGGTAGCGGTTGCCGGTGCGGCGCAGCAGGGTCAGGGACTGCTGGAGGTGGTCGGCTGCCTGGTCGTAGCGGCCCAACTGGCCCTCGACATGGGCGAGATTCTTCAGCGCGATCGACTCGCCCGAGGTGTCGTCGACGCTCCGGTACAGCAGCAGCGCCTGTTCGAGGTACTCGACGGCCGACAGGAAGCGGCCCAGGCGTTCGTCGACGAGGCCGAGGTTGGTCAGGGCACGGGCCTCGCCGGTGGGATCGCCGGCCCGCCGGAACAGGGTCAGCGCCTCCTGGAGCTGCCGGCGGGCCGGTTCGTGCCGGGCCAGTTGGTAGTGGGTGGTGCCGATGCCGAGCAGCGCGAGGGCCTCGCTCGCCGGGTCGGCGAGCAGGCGGGCGGCGTCGCGCGCGTGGCCGTGGATCGTGAGGCCGTCGGTGTGGTGGCCGCTGATGAGGTGGCGGTACAGGGTGAGGGAGAGCCGGATGGCGTGGGCCGGCCGGCCGTGGGCGGCGGTGTGCGCGGACATCGCCGTCAGACAGGTGCGCTCGGTGTCCAGCCAGGCCCGTGCGGCGTCCGCATCCGACAGATCGGGCACGGGAGTTGACGTTGCGGGAGCGGTGGGGCGCCGGTGGGCCTCGGCCGGGTGCAGGCGGTCCATGGCGGCGGCCGCGGTGGCGAGGTAGTGGTCGAAAAGCCGGTCCAGCGCCGCCTCGCGGGCCTTCGCCGGATCCTGCGCTACGGCGAGCCGCGCGGCGTAGGCGCGCAGCAGGTCGTGCATGCCGTACCGGGCGGTGTCCGCACGCTGGATCGGGTGGGTGCGGGTGGGGGTGTCGAGGGCCTCGCGGGCGTCCGGTGTGGAGGTGCCGGTCGGTGCGGGGGTGGTGTCTGCGCGTTGGACGGGTTGGGTGCGGGTGGGGGTGTCGAGGGCCTCGCGGGCGTCCGGCGTGGAGGTGCCGGTCGGTGCGGGGGAGGCGTCCACGCGCTGCACCAGATGGGCGCGGGCGAGGATCTCCAGGGCACGGCGGGCGTCCGGCACCGTGTTGCCGGTCAGCGCGGCGGCGGCGTGCGCGTCGAGGTCGGGGCCGGGGTGCAGACCGAGCAGCCGGAACGTGCGCGCCGCCTCCGGGGGCAGTTGCCGTAGCGACCAGGAGAACACCGTGACCACGGCGGCCCGGGGGTCGCCCTCCGCGTCCAGCAGGTACAACCGCCGCTGCTGGTCGGCGAGTTCGGCGACGAGGTCGGTCAGCGGGGTGCCGGGGCGGGTGACGGCGAGCTCCGCGGCGACGCGCAGCGCCAGCGGCAGCCGGGCGCACTGCGCGGCGAGGGCGTCCACGGCGTCCGGCTCGGCCTCGGCACGCGGGCCGATGAGCCGGCGCAGCAGCGTGCGGGCCGCGTCGGCGGGCAGCAGGTCGAGGTCGAGCCGCTGGGCGCCCTCCCGCGCGACCAGCCCGGCCAGGCTGTCGCGGCTGGTCACCAGCACCGCGCAGGAGCCGGTGCCGGGCAGCAGCGGACGGACCTGCTCGACGGTGGCCGCGTTGTCGAGCACGATCAGCATCCGCCGGTCCGCGACCTCGGTGCGGTAGCGCGCCGCGCGGTCGTCCGGCTCCGGCGGGATGTCCTGTTCGGACACCCCGAGCGCGGTCAGGAACCGGACCAGCGCGTCCGGGGCGGTCAGCGGCCGGTCGGGGTCGTAGCCGCGCAGGTTCACATACAACTGGCCGTCCGGGAACCGGTCCCGGGCCCGGTGCGCCCAGTGCACCGCCAGGGCCGTCTTGCCGACGCCCGCCGTCCCGGACACCGCCGACACCACCACCGCGGTCGGCCGCGCGGCACTCGCTCCCAACACCTTCTCCAGCCGGGCCAGTTCCTCCTCGCGCCCGGTGAACCCCGCCGGGTCCAGAGGGAGTTGAGCGGGTACGACCTTGACGTGCCCGGTGCCGCCGACCCCCGACGACCGGCGCGGGGCGGCCTTCCCGCTCAGGACCGCCTGGTGTGCCCGCCGGGCCTCCGCCCCCGGGGTGGTGCCGAGTTCGTCGGCCAGCCGCTTGTGCAGGGCGGCGTAGCAGGCGAGTGCCTCCGGAGCGCGCCCGGCGGCGTGCAGCGCCCGGATCAGCGCCACGGCGAGCGGCTCGACCAGCGGGTGCTCGGCGACGAGGACGGACAGCGCGTCGACCACCACGAGGTGCCCGCCGACCCGGAGTTCGGCGTCCGCCCAGCCGAGCACGGCGTCGACGTACTGATGCAGCCAGCTCTCCCGGGTCCGCGCCGCCCACTCACCGGGCAGCCCGGCCAACGGCGTCCCCTGCCACAGGCCCATCGCCTCCCGCAGCCCCAACACCCGTACCGCGTCGGTACTTTCGCCCCGGCGGGCCCGCGCGACCAGGTTCCGGAAGCGGTGCACGTCGACCAGGTCCGGCGAGACGTCGAGCCGGTAGCCTGCGGGGCCGCGCACCAACTCCGGTGCGGGGAAGGGGACTTCGGGCCTCCCAGGGTCACCGCCGGAGAGCCGCGGCCCCGTCTCCACAAGTACCCGGCGGATACGGGCGATATGGGCGTACAGCGTGCCCCGCACCTGGGCCGACGGATCCTCCCCCCACACCCGGTCGATCAGCGTCTCGGCCGGCACCCAGCGGCCCGCGTCCACCAACAACGCCGCCAGGACCGTACGCCGCTTGGCGGGCCCCAGATCGACCGGACGGCCCGCCACCCATAACTCCACGGGCCCCAGCAGCCGAAATCCCCTCACGCCCGTCTCCACTGTCCCACCCCACGCGCTTCACAGGTTCTCCACCGCGCACCCAACCACCTGCCCACCTGCGGGACAAGGTTTGCGCAAGGTCCCCGACCACCTCCCTCCATCACCTTGGGCACGGCAACTCGCCCGTGCCACGGACGACTTCGGGTCCGCGGGCGGCACCCCGAGTGATGGAGGAACACAGAGAATGAAGCGGATCCTGACCAAGGCCGGCATCGCCCTCGGAAGCGTGGCCCTGGCCACCACCGGCGCGTTCATCACCGCCGCCCCCGCAAGCGCGGCACTGTCGGACTGCCCCTCCGGAGGACTCTGCGCCTACCTCGGCGTCAACGGCTCGGGCACCCCCGGCGTGGTCTACGGCGACAACACGAACCTGCTCCAGTACAACAAGTTCAACAACGCCGAGTCGCTGTACAACAACGGCAGCAGCTGCAACGTCCGGATCTACTCGGGCACGGGCTACACGGGTTCCAGCTACATCCTCGCCAAGGGCTACTACAACGGCTCGCTGGCGAACACCGTGTACTGGCACAACGTCGCCTCCAACGACTGGTGCGTGTGAGCACAACCACGGCGCGGCGGACACTTCTCACGGTGCTCCTTGTGCTGACCGCGGCCGGCTGCTCCCTCGGGGGTGAGCAGTCGGCCCGCGGGCCCGCGGCGCTCGACGTGCGTCCCCTGTCGGGTGCCACCGCGTCCACCCACGCCGACGCCGTACGCCTCTACGACCGTGAGGAACATGCCGTCGCGGCCTGCATGAGCGCCCGCGGCCAGACCTACACGGCACAGCCCCGCACCGCGTCCGCGCGCGGCGAGGAGACCAACCCCTACGGCCTGCTCACCGTCCGGAAGGCGGCTCAGGACGGCTACGGCATCGTCGGCGAGTACCTCTACCGGCGCTCCACGCCCGTCCCCGCGAGCGAATCCCACCAGGCGTCCTGGCAGCGGGCGTTGACCGGCACCCCGGCCCACCGGGTGACCCTGCGACTGCCCGACGGCGTCAACCTCGCCTACTCCACCGACGGTTGCGTCACCAAGGCCCGCACCGAGCTGTACGGCGCGGACTGGAACACGGTGGAGCCCACCGCCGTAGGACTGGCGAACCGGGTGCTCAACGCCGTGGAGAAGGACTCCAACTACCTTTCCGCCGTACGCCGTTGGTCCTCGTGCATGACCAAGGCGGGGCACCCGGCGAAGGACCTTCAGGCCCCCCGGCAGGCCGTCGACTCCCGTCTGCGGAAGGCCGCGTCGGACGAGACGGCCCTGCGCGCGCTCGGCAACGACGAGCTCCGCACCGCCCGCGCCGACGCGCAGTGCCAGCTGGAGACGGGCCTGTCCGAAGCCGTCCGGGATGTCCAACGGGCGGTCGAGAAGCGGCTGTTGACGGCGGCCGACAAGAAGACGGTGGCGCGTTACGTGGCGGACCGGCGCAGGGCACTGGCCTCCGCCACCGCATGAGCCACCGGGACTAACTGGGCCGGAGCGTGGCGAACAGCGCGCGGACCCGGGTGCCGTCGGCCTGGGCCCAGGCGCCGGTGACCTGGCCGAGCGCGTCCTCGGGGGCCGTGGAGCCGGCGGTCAGCACCCGGTGCAGCCGCAGGGTCGGGCCGTCCGGTACGGCGAACTCGGTGGCCTCGTCGGTGTCGGTCGGGGCGCCCAGGGCGGGGACGGGTGCCGTCCCGGTCCAGGAGCGGGCGACCTCCCGGTCCAGGGTGTGGGAGACGCTCTGCGCCTGCGCCGCCACCCGCCCCTCGACGAACGCCGTCAACCCGGCGGTCAGTACCGGGTCGTGACAGCCGTCGTAGGCCCAGCGTGGACCGAGCACGCCGTGCTCCATGGTGCCGACGAGGGCGTGTTCGGCGCCGGGGAGCGGGGCGGCCCGGTAGGTGAGCGGCACGAGGTAGGCGCCCGAGCCGTCGGTGACGACCATGAACTCGATGCCGACCTCGCCCTCGGGGTCGTCGAGCCGGAACCCGCCGGCCTTCGCCAACTCCGGTTCGGCGGGGCCGTGATACCAGCTGCGGGTGGGCAGCCAGGCGGTGAGGAGTTCGAGCTTGGTGGGCTTGACGTAGGTCTGGTGAATGACAGCCATGGGGGAATTATCGGTCACCGGCCCCGCCCGGTTCGGTGAGATCGATCAATCGGCAGACCGTCTCGATGTCGATCTTCACCTGGGCGATGGACGCGCGGCCCGAGAGCCAGGTGATCAGGGCCGAGTGCCAGGTGTGCTCGATGACCCGGACCGCCGACAGCTGTTCCGGCGTGGGGTGTTCGAGGCCCATCGCATCCAGGATGATCACCGTGGTCTGCCGCGACACCTGGTCGACCTCGGGGGAGACACTGCGGTCCGCGAAGGTCAGCGCGCGGACCATCGCGTCGGCGAGATGCGGCTCGCGCTGGAGCGCGCGGAAGGCCCGCATCAGGGTCTCGGCGACCCGCTCGGCCGCGCTGTCGCCGCTCGGCGGCTTCTTGCGGAGCGTGCCGTGCATGTGTTCCAACTGGTCCTGCATCGTGGCGACCAGGAGATGCACCTTGGACGGGAAGTACCGGTACAGCGTGCCGAGCGCGACCTGCGAGGACTCCGCGACCTCCCGCATCTGCACCGCGTCGAAACCACCCCGGCTCGCCAGCTGCGCGCTCGCGTGCAGGATGCGCCGCCGCCGGGCCTCCTGCCGCTCGGTGAGGGGCGGCGAGGTCCGCGCAGTGGCTTCGGGCTTGGCTTCCACTGGCATGGCTCCCGTTCCGTGACTGTTCCCGTGACTGTCGGTGAGGGCGGGTGATCGGACCGATCATGGCAGGGTCTCGGCCGTGGTGTGAATCACCTGATCCACTTCTCACAGCGCCCGTACCGGCCGGTAGATTCAGAACCTCCTGGACGATCAAGTCTGAAACTTGTTCTAGATTAGCGTCCCGGCGTAATCTCGCGGGACGGTGCAGGCAGAAGGGGGCTCAGAGTGACCGCTGAGGCCAGTCAGGCGGGTCCCCAGGAGGACCTGGCAGCCGACGGCGAGCGACCGCTCCGTATCGCACTCCTCACCTATAAGGGGAACCCGTTCTGCGGGGGCCAGGGCGTCTACGTCCGCCACCTCTCCCGCGAGCTGGCCCGCCTCGGCCACCGCGTCGAGGTCATCGGATCGCAGCCCTACCCCGTGCTCGACGAGGGCTACGACGGCATCTCCCTGACCGAGCTGCCCTCGCTCGACCTCTACCGCTCCCCGGACCCCTTCCGCACCCCGAAGCGCGACGAGTACCGGGACTGGATCGACGCCCTCGAAGTCGCGACGATGTGGACCGGCGGCTTCCCCGAGCCCCTCACGTTCTCGCTCCGCGCCCGCCGTCATCTCCGCGCCAGGCGCGGCGAGTTCGACATCGTGCACGACAACCAGACGCTGGGCTACGGCCTGTTGGGCGACGTCGGCGCCCCGCTGGTGACGACGATCCATCACCCCATCACCGTGGACCGCCAGTTGGAGCTGGACGCCGCCGAGAACTGGCGCCAGCGCATGTCCAAGCGCCGCTGGTACGCGTTCACGCAGATGCAGAAGCGCGTCGCCCGCCGCCTCCCTTCCGTCCTCACCGTCTCCGGCACCTCGCGCCAGGAGATCATCGACCACCTCGGCGTCCGCGACGACCGCATCCACGTCGTCCACATCGGCGCCGACACCGACCAGTTCTCCCCGAACCCGGCGGTACCGCAGGTGCCGGGCCGGATCGTCACGACGTCCAGCGCGGATGTCCCCCTCAAGGGCCTCGTGTTCCTCGTCGAGGCCCTGGCGAAGGTCCGCACCGAACACCCCGACGCCCACCTGATCGTCGTAGGCAAACGCCCCACCGAGGGCCCGGTGGCCCAGTCCATCGAGCGCTACGGCCTCGAAGGCGCCGTCCAGTTCGTCAAGGGCATCACGGACGCCGAACTCGTCGACCTGGTCCGCTCGGCGGAGGTCGCCTGCGTGCCCTCGCTGTACGAGGGCTTCTCGCTCCCGGCGGCGGAGGCGATGGCTACCGGTACCCCGCTTGTCGCCACGACGGGCGGGGCCATCCCGGAGGTCGCCGGACGCGACGGGGAGACCTGCCTCGCGGTGCCGCCGGGCGACCCGGGGGCGCTGGCGACCGCGCTGAGTCGACTCCTGGCCGACCCGGCACTGAGGGCCCGCCTCGGTGCGGCGGGCCGTGAACGCGTCCTGGCCCGCTTCACCTGGGCGAAGGCCGCGGAGGGCACGGCGGCCAGGTACCGCGAGGCGATCACCTCCGGCCGGACGGCCGGCGCGGCCACGGCATCGTTGTCGCCCTCGGCGCCTCCGTCTCCCGCTCCATCCCCTTCTCCGACCAGTGTTACCGGCGTCTCTCCCGAAAGCAGGGCCACGTGCTGACCGTCGACTTCTCCCGGTTCCCGCTCGCCCCTGGCGACCGTGTCCTGGACCTCGGATGCGGTGCCGGGCGGCACGCGTTCGAGTGCTACCGGCGAGGGGCACAGGTCGTCGCCCTCGACCAGAACGCCGAGGAGATCCGCGAGGTAGCCAAGTGGTTCGCGGCGATGAAGGAGGCGGGCGAGGCCCCGGCCGGCGCCACCGCCACCGCGATGGAGGGCGACGCGCTCCAACTCCCCTTCCCGGACGAGTCGTTCGACGCCGTGATCATCTCCGAGGTCATGGAACACATCCCGGACGACAAGGGAGTGCTCGCCGAGATGGTCCGGGTGCTGAAGCCCGGCGGCCGGATCGCCATCACCGTCCCGCGCTACGGCCCCGAGAAGATCTGCTGGGCCCTGTCCGACGCCTACCACGAGGTCGAGGGCGGCCACATCCGCATCTACAAGGCGGACGAACTCCTCACCAAGATCCGCGAGGCGGGCCTCCAGCCGTACGGCACCCACCACGCGCACGGGCTGCACTCGCCGTACTGGTGGCTGAAGTGCGCGTTCGGCGTGGACAACGACAAGGCGCTGCCGGTGCAGGCGTACCACAAGCTCCTGGTCTGGGACATCATGAAGAAACCCCTCGCGACCCGGGTCGCCGAACAGGCGCTGAACCCGCTGATCGGCAAGAGCTTCGTGGCCTACGCGACCAAGCCGCACCTCCCCGTGGCGGAAGCCAAGTGACCACTCCCCGGACAGAACACCTCGTCCTGCCCGGGGTCCTCACCGCGGAGCAGGCCGCCGCGACCGTCGCCGGCATCCTCGCCGTGCAGCGGGAGGACGGGGCGATCCCGTGGTTCCGGGGCCATCACCTCGACCCGTGGGACCACACCGAGGCCGCGATGGCGCTCGACGCGGCGGGCGAACACGAAGCCGCCGAGCGGGCGTACAACTGGCTTGCCCGGCACCAGAACGAGGACGGTTCCTGGTACGCGGCCTACGCGGACGGGGATCCGGATGAGGTCACGGACCGGGGGCGCGAGACCAACTTCGTCGCCTACATAGCCGTAGGCGTGTGGCACCACTACCTCGCGACCGGCGACGACACGTTCCTGGACCGGTTGTGGCCCACGGTGTTCACTGCGGTCGAGTTCGTGCTGCGGTTGCAGCAGCCGGGTGGGCAGATCGGGTGGAAGCGGGAGGACGACGGTACGGACACGTCGGACGCGCTGCTCACCGGTTCCTCGTCGATCCATCAGGCGTTGCGGTGTGCCCTTGCGATCGCCGAACAGCGTGAAGAGCCGCAGCCCGACTGGGAGTTGGCGGTCGGGGCGCTGCGGCACGCTATCCGTCGGCATCCTGAACGGTTCCTGGACAAGGGCCGTTACTCGATGGACTGGTACTACCCGGTGCTGGGTGGTGCGTTGACCGGTGTGGAGGCCAAGTCCCGGGTGGAGGAGGGCTGGAGCCGGTTCGTCGTGCCGGGGCTCGGGGTGCGGTGTGTCGTTCCCAACCCGTGGGTTACGGGGGGTGAGTCGGCTGAACTCGCCCTGGCGCTGTGGGTGTTGGGTGAGTCCGACCGTGCGTTGGAGATTCTCCAGGCCATTCAGCATCTGCGGGATGCGGAGAGCGGGCTGTACTGGACCGGGTACGTCTTCGATGACGATGCGGTGTGGCCTCGTGAGTTGACCACGTGGACTGCGGGGTCGTTGCTGCTTGCGGTGGCGGCGTTGGGGGGCCATGACGCGACCTGTGCGGTGTTTGGCGCCGAGCATTTGCCTTTGGGGCTGGATCCGGATTGTTGTTAGGCGCGGGCCCGGTGGGGGCTGGTCGCGCAGTTCCCCGCGCCCCTAAAAGCCTGGTCCCGCTGGTGTTTTTAGGGGCGCGGGGCTGTATCTATATGCGGCTCCGCCGCGTGGGCGCAACCGGCAATGCTTAGCGGTGCACCTTGTTGGCGATCGCATGCCCGATGAACAGGTACACCACCGCCGCCAGACCGTAGCCGCAGATGACCCGCGCCCACGCCTCGTCGAAGGTGAACAGGTCGCGGGACCAGCCGGCGAGCCAGTTGGCCGAGCGGTGGACGAACTGCACGAGGTCGTTCGCGCGGTTGGCGTCCAGCAGGTACATCAGAATCCAGAGGGCCAGGATGAGGGCCATGATGTCGGCGATGATCACGATGACATTGCCGACCGAATTCGAACCGCGTCGGTAGGGGGACATGCCAAGCGGATTGCCGCTTCCGGCCGGATGAAACCCGTACGGTCCCGCCCGGGTGGCGCGCGTGGCCGAGCCGGGTCAGGCTGCCGGGGTAAGGACACCCACTCGGGGAGAACACCCCGGAGGACCCCGTGCCCGTACCGATACGGCGCCTCTTCGTGGCGCTCACCCTCTGCTGCGCCCTGCTCGCCGGTGCCACGGCCTGCGGCAGCGCCACCGATGACGCCACGCAGGACACCGCAGCCGTAGTGGCCGCCGCTGCCGCCGCGACCCCGAGCCCCAGCACCTCCGCCGAACGGCAGAAGTTCGCCAAGACCCGCTTCGTCGCGAACGCGGGCCTCGCCGCCGGTGCCACCTACCAGTGGATCGTGAAGCCCTGGAAGGCGGGCAAGTTCAAGAAGGGCGCGAGCGGACGCAGGTTCGCGCTCATCAAGGCGGGCCTCGCGGGCGCGTTCGCGTACAACCGGCTCAAGGCGGCCACCAAGAACGCCAAGGGCGACCCCACGCTGTCCAAGGCGGTCGCCCCGCTCAGCGCCGGCATCGACTCCCTGAAGGATCTGCCGTCCAAGCTGCGCAAGGGTGACTCGACGGACGCCACGGCGGGTTCCTTCGACGACATCATCAACAAGGTCAAGGACGCCGGGAAGAGCGCGGGCGCCGAGGTGACCGACAAGGTGCCGTCGGCAGGGCAGCTCACCGGAGGGTAAAAGCCCTTCAGCATCTGGGAGTTGAGCGGTTCCTAGGAGTTCAGCTCCGCCAGCACCCGCAACGTGTGCGGGTCGGGCGCAAGGGCCAGCAGGTCCGTCACCGGGCCCTTGCGCCACAACTCCAGCCGCTCCGCGATCCGTTCACGCGGGCCGACCAGCGAGATCTCGTCGGCGAACGCGTCCGGCACCGCGAGCACGGCCTCCTCCCGACGGCCCGCGAGGAACAACTCCTGTATCCGCCGGGCCTCTTCCTCGTACCCCATGCGCGCCATCAGATCGGCGTGGAAGTTACGGGCCGCGTGCCCCATCCCGCCGATGTAGAAGCCGAGCATCATCTTCACGGGGAGAAGGCCTTCGGCCACGTCGTCGCAGACCTTCACCTGCGCCATCGGCGCGACGAGGAAGTTGTCACGGAAGGCCGTAGTCCCGTAGACCTCCGGTCGGCTCGGCGACCAGTACAACGGCAGCCACCCGTCCGCGATCGCCGCCGTCTGCGCCACGTTCTTCGGCCCCTCGGCGCCCAGCAGGATCGGCAGATCCGAACGGAGCGGGTGGGTAATGGACTTGAGCGACTTGCCGAGCCCCGTACCGTCCGCGCCCCGGTACGGATGCGCGTGGAACCGCCCGTCCACCTCGACCGGCGCCTCCCGCCGCAGCACCTGCCGTACGACCTCGACGTACTCCCGGGTCGCGGTCAGCGGCGACTTGGGGAACGGCCGCCCGTACCAGCCCTCCACCACCTGCGGCCCCGACAGCCCGAGCCCGAGCAGCACCCGACCGCCGGAGAGATGGTCGAGGGTGAGCGCGTGCATCGCGGTGGTGGTCGGGGAGCGGGCCGCCATCTGCGCAACGGCCGTGCCCAGCTTGATCGTTGAGGTCTGCGCCGCGATCCAGGTGAGGGGAGTGAAGGCGTCGGAGCCCCACGACTCGGCCGTCCACACGGAGTCGTACCCGAGCCGCTCGGCCTCCTGGGCCAGCGGCACATGGTCGGCGGAGGGGCCGCGCCCCCAGTACCCGAGTGCGAGACCGAGCCGCATATCGCCTCCACAGCCAAGGACTTGACGGACCGTCAGTCCGTCGCCGGACGGCTGCGACTGTACGACAACGACCCCCCACCCGGAAGGGCGAGGGGCCGCGGTGAACGCTGGGGGAGGGGCTCAGCCGCGCTGGATCCCCGACGTGTCCTGCAGGACACCACGACGGCCGTCCTGGGTCTGCGCGACGAGCGCCGGACCACGCTGCTCCACGGCCAAGTACCAGGTACCCGGCGCCAGTTCGGCGATCGGCGACGGCGTACCGTCCTCCGCGAACAGCGGCCGGGCCACCGGCACCGCGAACCAGAACGGCGAGAAGTCCCCGGCCGGAGCCGGCGCGGGCTGCCCGAACGGCTGCGCGGCCTGCGCCTGTTGCGGCGGAGTGCCGTACGAGGGCTGCGGCTGACCGGCACCCGGGTAGCCGTAACCACCGGGCGGCTGCTGGGCGCCGTAGGGCTGCGGGGCGGCCGGCTTGGGGGCCGGGATGAGGGCGGCCTGGAGCGGCGGGAGGAGCGGGGTGGCGATGGCGCCGCCGGCCAGGACGAGGGCGGCGATCAGGCCGAGGATGAGGCCGACTCCGGCACTGACCCCGGAGCCCAGGTCATCGAACGCGCCCAGTGGGTCGATGATCGTCCAAAATGCGGTCCACGCGGCGAAGACCGTCAGCGAGACACCGACCTGACCGAGGTCGAGACCGACGACCTTGCGAGGCTGAGGGAGTGAACGGGCGAGAACGATCAAGACCGCACCGATGATGCCGCCGACGTACGTGCTCATCACTAGGCCGAGGTTGTCCCAGGCGTTGGGGATGTTGCTGCCGGAGCTGTCGTAGGTGTCGAGGAACGACGCGATGAAGAGCAACACCGCTGCCCCGATCACCACGCCGTCGCCTCGTGTGAGGGAGCGGATATTCACTTCAGAGATCCTTCATCAGTCGTCTCGTCGTCGGCATCGCTGTCACGCTGTTGCCTTCACGCCCGGTGCGAAGCGCGGGGATGGCTACTCATCGTACGGGTGACAATATCGCCTGCAAGGTTCGGGTGTCCGCCGCTACGGGGCAGGCTCGGTTACTCGCGCAAGACCCTCACGATGTTTTGCGCTGACTCCTCGTGCCAGGCCCCGCTCACGGGCAGCGGCGTGCTGTCGAGTACCGATCATGCTTGCTGTGTCGGTGGATGACTTGCGAGCGCCGACGGGCCTTGGCCCTTGAGGCGGCCGGGAGTGCTTGCAGCAAACGAAGCGGCTCGCCAAGAGAGGTCTCGGCGAGCCGCTTCGTGTGCAAGCGAGGGTGTCCTGGCCGTCTACTTCTGCGTGTATGTGAAGCAGACGCCGATGGGCTTGTAAGCCTTCTTGCCCTTCTGGATGGTGCGCGTCTTGCCGTCGATGTACAGCTGCACATCGAACTTCTTGACGGCGTACTTGGTGTGGGCGTTAAGGGTGCCGTACTTACCGCTCGGTACTTCCTTCGCGCCGCTCACCGTGATGCTGTGCGACTTCGTCACGTCCCAGCCGACGCCCGCACTGATCACGCCTTTGGAAGCGTCGATGTGCTTCGAGAGCACGGTGCCGACCGATCGGGTGTCGTCGATGCGCAGTGTCATCTTGCCCCGCCCGGAAGCCGAGGCGATCACCGGCTTACCGCACGAGGTCCCGATGGAGTGGACGTTGATCAGCCGCTTGTACTCGATCGGGCCCACGGTCTTGGCTGACTTCACGCTCGCGATGTTCGTGTGCTCCGCGCCGGATGCCGCCTGCGCTGAAGCCGTCATGCCGAGCAGACCCATGGACAGTGAGGCAACAACGGCCCCACGCCGAACTGTTTGGAACTTCAAGTGATCCCCCGTGATCGTAAGTGGGAAGGCTTTGATCGCCTCCGGTCAAGATCAGTTGATCAGGGTGAGCTGTGCATCTGCAACTGATTTGAGGCAGATATGAGGGAGCGGGTGAGGCGCTGGTGACATGCCATCAAAGCGCTTAACTCTCCAGGAAGCTGACGATTCCCTCAGAGATCCCCTGTGCCGCCTTCTGTCGCCAGGCGCCGTTCGTCAGCAGTGCGGCATCATTGCTATCGCGCATGTTGCCGCATTCGATGAACACCTTCGGAACCGTTGACAGATTGAGACCGCCCAGGTCCTTACGTGTGTCGAGACCGGTGCCGTCGCCGACGTAATTGGAGAACGGTTCGCCCGTCACCCGACGGTAGTTGCTCGCGATGCCCCGCCCGAGGACGGCAGAGGGGCCGACGATGGCACGGGTGTCGGCGCCGCCCGCGTGCACGGAGGCGGGCAGGATCACATGGAAGCCGCGGTCGCCGGCCGGTGCGCCGTCCGCGTGGATGGAGAGCGCGGCGTCCGCGTGCGCGTCGTTCCCGATCCGGGCCCGCTGGTCCACGCACGGCCCCCAGGACGGGGAGCCGGTGTCGTGCGTCAACTTCACTGTGACGCCCTGCTTTTCGAGCAGCGCCTTCAGCCGGTGGGACACGTCCATCGTGAACTGGGCTTCCGAATAACCCACGTTGGTCGACGTCCCCGTTGTGTCGCACTCCTTCCAGTTCGTGCCGATGTCCACCTTGCGGTTGATCTCGGCGGTGTGCTGGAAGTTGGTTACGTTGTGCCCCGGGTCGATGACGACGACCTTGCCCTTGAGGGGACTTGGGCCCGGCGGCTTGTCGTCGTTCGACGCGGTGGACGTCGGCGACACGGACGCGCCTGCCGACGCGGACGACGCGTGGGCCGAGGAGCCGCCCCCCGGGCTGCCCACCGCCTCATAGACGAACCATCCGATGAGCGCTCCCGGGACCAGCGCGGCCAGCGCCACGGTCAGGGGCCCTCGACGGGGACGGCGGGGCTGCGGGGGATCGAAGTCCGGACCTACGTACGACACGGGAGCCACCCTAGCCGCCGCACAGGGTGGGTTTGCTGAAGCGGCAACAAGAGTCGTGGGGTGGCGCCGCCGGGGCGCAGGATCGTTGGACCAGCCCCCGTCCCGGAGGACTCATGACCATGGTCAAGGACGTCACGCACCGACTCGTCCCCACCCCCGCCGGCCGCATCCACCTCGTGGAACAGGGCACAGGCCCCCTGGTCCTGCTCGTCCACGGCTTCCCGGAGTCCTGGTACTCCTGGCGCCACCAGCTCCCCGCGCTGGCCGCGGCCGGCCACCGCGCGGTCGCCGTCGACGTCCGCGGCTACGGCCGCTCGTCGCGCCCCGAGGACGCGTCGGCGTACCGGATGCTCGACCTCGTCGAGGACGCCGTGGCGGTCGTGCACGCCCTCGGCGAACAGTCGGCGGTGATCATCGGCCACGACTGGGGCGCGGGCATCGCGGCCCACTCCGCCCTCCTCAGGCCGGACGCCTTCCGAGCCGTAGGCCTGCTGAGCGTCCCCTACGCGCCGCGCGGCGGCCCGCGCCCCAGCGAGATCTTCGCGGGGATGGGCGGGGACGAGGAGTTCTACGTCTCCTACTTCCAGCGACCGGGCCGCGCCGAGTCCGAGATCGAACCGGACGTACGCGGCTGGCTCTCCGGTTTCTACGCCGCGTTCTCCGCCGACACGATGCCCGCGCCCGGCGCCCCCGACCCGCACTTCGTGAGCCGGGAGGGAGGGACGCTGAGGGAGCGGTTCCCCGCGGCGACCGACCGGCCTGCCTGGCTGAGCGAGGCCGAACTGGACGTCTACGCGGGCGAGTTCGAGCGCACGGGCCTGACCGCCGCCCTGAACCGCTACCGCAACATGGACCAGGACTGGGAGGACATGGCTGCCCACGACGGCGCACCGATCCCCCAACCGTCCCTGTTCCTCGGCGGCTCCCTGGACGCGTCCACCACCTGGCTGTCCGACGCGATCGCCGCGTACCCGGCGACCCTGCCCGGCCTGCGCGGCGCGCACATCCTGGAGGGCTGCGGCCACTGGATCCAGCAGGAACGCCCCGCGGAGGTCAACCAGCACCTGCTCAACTGGCTGGCAGGGCTGCCGAGTTGACCTCAGACACCGGTACCGGTACGCCGTAGGACACGCAGGGAGTCGGTCGCCGAGACCTCCGTGAACGCGCCGGACTCCAGCGCCCGGAGATACACCCGGTACGGCGCCTGCCCGGTGAACTCGTCCTCCGGTTCCGGGAACACGTCATGGATGACGAGCAGCCCACCCTCGGCGACATGGGGCGCCCACCCCTCGTAGTCACCGTTCGCGTGCTCGTCGGTGTGCCCACCGTCGATGAAGACGAGGCCGAGCGGGGTCCGCCAGATCCGCGAGACCTGCGGCGACCGCCCGACGAGCGCGACGACGTGCTCCTCCAGGCCGGCCCGGTGCAGGGTCCTGCGGAACGTGGGCAATGTGTCCATCAGCCCGACCTCCGGGTCGACGGTCTCCGGGTCGTGATAGTCCCAGCCCGGCTGCTGCTCCTCACTACCCCGATGGTGATCGAGCGTGAGCACGGTGACACCGGCTTCGCGGGCGGCATCGGCGAGGAGGAGGGTGGAGCGCCCGCAGTACGTGCCTACTTCGAGGAGAGGGAGGCCGAGGTGCCCGGCTTCTACGGCTGCGGCGTAGAGGGCGAGCCCTTCACCGGCAGGCATGAACCCCTTGGCGGCCTCGAACGCGGCGAGGATCTCGGGCTTGGGTGCCGGGGGCATGGGGTTCCTCTCGATAGGGCTGCACGCACATGCTCCCGCACCCCCTGCCGAACGCTTCGGCAGGGGGTGCGGTGCGGCTTTTGCTTTTAGGGGCGCGGGGAACTGCGCGACCAGCCCCCACGCACCCGCAGAAAACGACGAACCCGACTACGCGCTGACAGTCTCGCCGGGCAACGAAAGATCCAGGTCAACCGCGACCTCGTCCCCACCGTGCGTCGCAGACGAAGCAAGCGGCCCATGCCCACTCGCCCGAGCCGCCAGCACATACGCCCCCTGAGACGGCACAGCGAGCAAGTAACTCCCGTCCTCCTCGGAGAGCGTCGCCCCGGCCTGCCGACCACGACGGTCGATCAGCGTGACCTTGGCCCGGGCGACGGGAACACCGTCGGCACTCAGCACCCGCCCCCGGAAGCCCCGCAGAGCCTCCTCGGCCCGCTCAAGGTTCGCTTCCTCCTCGCTGCTGAAGTTCAACTGCGGCGCCCGATTCGGCTTCGGAAGGAACAGGGCCATCAGCAGGCCGACGGCAACCGCACCGGTAGCGATCAGGAACGACACCCGGAACCCGTGCATGGTCGGAACGGCAACCCCGCCCACATGGTTCGCGGTATTCGCCAGCACCATCCCGATCACCGCACTGGAGACGGACGTACCGATGGACCGCATAAGGGTGTTGAGCCCGTTCGCCGCACCGGTCTCCGACGCCGGCACCGCCCCCACGATCAGCGCGGGCAACGACGAGTACGCGAGCCCGATCCCCGCACCCAGCACGACGGCGATGACAAGGGACTGCCAGGCCGCGCTCATGAGCCCGATCCCCGCGCCGTAGCCGATACCGATGATCAGCATGCCGAGGATCAGGGTGACCTTGGGACCGTACTTCGCCGAGAGCCGGGCGTAGACGGGAGCGGTGAACATCATCGTCAGGCCGAGCGGAGCCACCAGCAGACCGGCGCTGACCATCGACTGCCCGAGACCGTAGCCCGTGGCCTTCGGCAGCTGGAGGAGCTGGGGCAGGACGAGGGAGACGACGTAGAAGGAGACGCCGACCATGATCGAGGCGAGGTTGGTGAAGAGGACCGCCGGCCGGGCGGTGGTGCGCAGGTCGACCAGCGGGGCCTTCAGGCGCAGCTCCATCACGCCCCACAGGAGCAGGACGGCGACCGCCGCCGCGAACAGGCCGAGCGTGGTCCCGGAGGTCCAGCCCCAGTCGCTGCCCTTCGTGATCGGCAGGAGGAAGAGGACAAGGCCCGCGGAGAGACCGATCGCGCCGAGCACGTCGAAGGTGCCCTCCGCGCGCATCGGGGACTCCGGTACGACGAGGAGGGTGAGGCCGATCGCGAGGACACCGAGGCCGGCGGCGCCGTAGAAGAGGGCGTGCCAGTCGGCGTGCTGGGCGACGAGCGCCGCGGCGGGCAGCGCGAGACCGCCGCCGACGCCGATCGAGGAACTCATCAGGGCCATCGCCGAGCCGAGCTTCTCGCGGGGCAGCATGTCGCGCATCAGACCGATGCCCAGCGGAATCGCACCCATCGCGAAGCCCTGGAGCGCACGGCCCGCGATCATCGTGAGCAGGTCGCTGGTGAGCGCGCTGACCAGCGCTCCCACGACCATCACGGACAGGCTGACGATCAGCATCCGGCGCTTGCCGTAGAGGTCGCCGAGGCGGCCCATGATCGGCGTGGCGACGGCTCCGGACAGGAGAGTCGAGGTCAGGACCCAGGTGGCGTTGCTGGGCTCGGTGCTCAGCAGCTGCGGCAGGTCCTTGATGACCGGGACGAGCAGGGTCTGCATCACCGCGACAACGATGCCCGCGAAGGCGAGCACCGGCACGACGGCGCCGGACGGCCTCCGTGCGGGCTGGTCGGTCGACGTGTGCGTCATGGAGTAGGGCCTCCAGGCCGTAGGTGTGGCGTGATCCGTGCGGGGCGGACTGATCCGTGCGGGTGGACTCATCCGGGTGAGATAAGTGCACGGTAAACCTCGTATGCATGGGCAACTATTCCGATGCTTCGGCGTACTAACGAATCCTTGACCGTCCCATGAATATCTGACCCTCCGTCATCTCTGGTCATTCACTGGAACGTGTTCTAATCTCGCCCGCCATGAAGGCCTATGTCGCAGGCGTCGGGATGACGAAATTCGAGAAGCCCGAGACCCGGGAGTGGCAGTACTGGGACATGGTCCGCGAGGCCGGGAACGCCGCCCTCGCGGACGCCGGGATCTCCTACACCGACGTAGAACAGGTTCCCGTCGGCTACTGCTTCCAGCCCTCGACCGCCGGCCAGCGCGCCGCCTATGAACTAGGTCTCACCGGCATCCCCGTCTACAACGTCAACAACAACTGCGCCACCGGCTCGACCGCCCTGATGCTCGCCCGGCAGCTGGTCGAGGGCGGGGCGGCGGACTGTGTGCTGGCACTGGGCTTCGAGAAGATGAAGAGGGGTGCGCTCGGCGGAGGTACCGATGGCGGCGACTTCGCGACCTCCCCCGTCGCCCGGCACTACGGCATCATGGCCGCCCGGCACGGCTTCGAGATGACCCCGCCCACCGCCCAGATCTTCGGCGACGCGGCCCGCGAACACATGGAGAAGTACGGCACGACGGAGGCCCAGCTCGCCGCCGTCGCCGCCAAGAACCACCGGCACTCCGCGCACAACCCGTACGCCCAGTTCCAGGACGTGTACGACGTCGACGACATCCTCGCGGCGAGGGTCGTCCACCACCCCCTCACGAAACTCCAGTGCTCACCGACCTCGGACGGCGCCGCGGCGGCGGTCGTGGTCTCCGAACGCTTCGCCCAGGAACGCGAGTTGACCTGCCGGCCCGTCGAGATCGTCGCCCAGGCGATGACCACTGACACCGAGGACTCCTTCGCGTCGGGCTCGTGCATCGACGTCGTAGGGCAGCCCATGTCGCGGGCCGCCGCCCGCCAGGTCTACGAACGGTCCGCACTCGGCATCGACGACGTGGACGTCGTAGAACTGCACGACTGCTTCTCGGTCAACGAGCTGCTGACGTACGAGGCGCTCGGCATGTGCGAGCCGGGGGAGTCCGGGAAGCTCGTCGAGTCCGGGGGGACGACGTACGGCGGGCGGTGGGTGGTCAATCCGTCCGGTGGGCTGATCTCCAAGGGGCATCCGCTGGGGGCCACCGGGATCGCCCAAGTCGCCGAGTTGGTGTGGCAGTTGAGGGGGACGGCGGGGGAGCGGCAGGTGCCGGCGGCCGAGGTGGGGCTCGCGCACAACATCGGGTTGGGCGGGGCGGCGGTGGTGACGTTGCTGCGGGCGGCGTAGGTCCTGCGGCGGTGGTACGGCTGGGGCGAAATGCCGATGCAAGGGGCACGGGCCGGTTGAGAGTATGACGACCATGCCCCGAGCCGCTGATGCCCCTCCCTCCCGAATATCGCGCCCGTTCCGCCGGGGCTCGCCGCCGCCCGCCGCCTGGCTGGTCGTCGCGCTCGCCTGTGCCGGGCAGTTCCTCGTCGTCCTCGACGTGTCCGTCGTCAACGTGGCACTGCCGTCGATGCGGGCCGACCTGGGGATGAGCGCGTCCGGGCTGCAATGGGTGGTCAACGCGTACGCCATCGCCTTCGCCGGGTTCATGCTGCTGGGCGGACGGGCCGGTGACCTCTACGGCCGCAAGCGGATGTTCCTGGTCGGGCTCGCGCTGTTCACGCTGGCCTCGCTGTGCGGCGGGCTCGCCCAGGACGGCTGGCAACTGCTCCTCGCCCGGGCCGTACAGGGACTCGGCGCCGCCGTACTGGCACCCTCGACCCTGACGATCGTCACCTCGGCGGTGTCGGAGGGCGCGGCCCGCGCCCGGGCCATCGCCACCTGGACGGCGGTCGGCGCCGGTGGCGGGGCCGCGGGCGGACTTGTCGGTGGAGTGCTCGTCGACACCCTGTCCTGGCGGTGGGTGCTGCTGATCAACGTGCCCGTCGGCGCGGTCGTGCTGCTCAGCTCCCTGCGCTGGCTCCCGGAGAGCCGCGCGGGCGACCGGCGACGGCTCGACCTGCCGGGCGCCGTCCTGATCACGGCGGGTCTCGGAGTCCTGGCGTACGGCATCTCGCAGACCGAGGCCAGGGGCTGGACGGCCGCCGCCACCCTGCTCCCGCTGGCCGCCGGACTCGCCCTGATCGCACTCTTCCTCGTCGTCGAGGCGCGTACGGCGGCTCCGCTGATGCCGCTGGGACTGTTCCGCGCGCGGGCGGTGTCGTCGGCGAACGCGGCGATGTTCGTGAACGGCTCGGCGATGTTCTCCATGTGGTTCTTCATGACCCTGTACGCGCAGAACGTCCTCGGCTACACACCGCTGGAGGCGGGACTCGCGCTGGTGCCCAGCTCCCTGGCCGTCCTCATCGGCTCCAAGTCGGCACCCCGCTTCATGCCGGTGCTCGGCGTGCGCAACGTGGCCGTGCTCGGGACGGTGATCGCCGCGCTGGGCTTCGGCTGGCAGTCCCTGATGACGGTGCGGGGCGACTACCTGACCGAGATCATGTTCCCCGGGATCCTGATGATGCTGGGCGCGGGCCTGACGGCCACGCCACTCGCCGCACTCGCCACGTCCGGGGCGGCGCCGGGGGAGGCCGGGCTGGTCTCCGGGCTGATCAACACCTCGCGCACGATGGGCGGTTCGCTGGGGCTCGCGGTCATGTCGACGATCGCGGCGGCGCGTACGGCGAGTGCCGGGGGGACGGCGGGGACGGCGGGGACGGTGGGGAGTGGCCGCGGTACGGCCGAGGCGCTGACGGAGGGGTACGCGCTGGCGTTCCGGACAGGGGCGGGGGTGCTGCTCGGTGCGGTGGTGCTGATGGTGGTGTGGCTGCCGTGGCCGCCCAGGAGGGTTTCGACGAGTTCCACGGGATGAGGCAACGGTTCGGGCGGCTCATGGACTCCTTTACATATCTAGGAGGTGCCCATGGGGGATCGCGAAGAGGCTCGGGAGACTCGCGATGACGCGTTCCAGAGCTTTGTCATCGGCCGCTGGCCGCGGTTGATGCGGACGGCATTTCTTCTGACGGGGGAGCAGCACGCCGCGGAGGACCTGGTCCAGTCGACACTCGAACAGACCTTTGTGGCCTGGCGGAAGGTCGGCTCGGCCGACGATCCGGAGGCGTACGTACGGCGCGTGATGATCAACGCGCACGCACGCAAACACCGCAGACGGCTCAAGGAGTTCCTGGCGCCCAAGGACGACTCGGGCCTGGTGCGCGAGGTCGCCGACACCGGTGACCGCATCGCCCAGGCCGAGGACCGCAGCGCCCTGTTGCAGGCACTGGCCCAACTGCCGCCGAGGCAGCGGGAGGCGGTGGTGCTGCGGTACTGGGAGGACCTGACCGAGACACAGACGGCCCAGGCGATGGGCTGCTCGGTCGGCGCGGTGAAGAGCAACGCGGCCAAGGGGATCGCGAAACTCCGCGCCATACCGGGACTCGCCGAGATGGTGACGCACGGAGGGCGGAAGTGATGAGCGCGGACCGGGAGACGAACCAGACCATGACGGACAGAGACATCGCCCTCCTGCTGGCCGACGCCGCGGACGAGGTCGAGATCGGCATAGCCCCCTACCAGGCGGTGATCCGCGGTGGCCGCCGACGCCGGGCCCGCCGTTGGGCGCTCGCGACGGCGACGGCACTGGTCATCGTCGGCACGTCGGGCGGCCTCGCGCTGGCCGGGCTGCGCGGCGGGGACGGGGGCGAGGTCACCCCCGCGGTGACCCAGAGGGCGACACAGCCGTCGACCCCGGAGGAACGGCATGTGTACACGCCGCAGCAAACCACGCTCGCGGCGGGCATCGAGCAGGGCGAGACGTGGTACGTCACGGTCGACGTGTGGGGCGCCCCCCGCACCGAGGCGGAGGCCGCGGCCCAGCTGCGGTCCATGTCCAGCCATCACGAGGAGCCCTGGGACAGGGACAACTCCTCCGCACTGGTAGGCAAGATCACGTACTTCGTGCAACGGGCCGTCGGGACCGGCGAGCCGGAACTCCTGATGGGCGACTCGGTCTCCCCGCAGGACACCATGGCGGGCACGGACCTCAAGTCGGGCGCGTCCACCCTGGACCCGAAGAAGACCGAAGGCCCCCAGCGCGTGGTGGTCGGCCAGGTCGCCAAGACCGCACAGGAGGTCACCTGCACCTGGAAGGACGGCTCGTCCACCGTGGCCCGCAGGGTGGAGGCGGGGGCCGACATCAACAGCGACGAGGCGGCGATCCGGCCGGCGGCGGGGTCTTTGGACAACTGGTTCGTGTGCGTGGGGGCGGCGGGGACGGCTTACGAGTCGGCGGAGGTGACGAAGTAGGGCGGGAGTGTGGCGGCGTGGATGAACTGGCGCCGCAGCAGGGCACGTTCGCCTGAGGGGCATGACGTGCAGGTCCCGCCGGGCCGGCACGCCGGAAAGTGCGGTCGCCGTCGCCGGGAATGCCGTCCTGGCGGTCCTCGGGCGGGGTGTCGGCAGGGGTTCACCGTGGCGTTGGGGTGACGTGCTTCCGGCGTCGACTCCCGCCCCGTACAGAGGAGTTGACGGGATTCGCGTGAGCGTCCCGGATGGGGGCTGACCTGGGCTTTCGGTCCGTCCGCTTCTACGATCGGTGGAGCGGAGAGGGGGTCTGGATGGACCGGACGGATCGGGAGCGGCGTGGGCGTGACATACGGACGGTCGACGACGTGCTCCGGCTTCTGGACGGACTGTTCGCGCCGGAGGCCGACCGTTGGAGTTCCAGGGGCGCCTCTTGGTGGGACGGGTTCTATGCCGACCGTGACAGGCCGGTGCCGTTCTTCGTGGCGAAGCCGGACGAGAACCTGGTCGGGTATGTCGACCGGGGGCTGATAGGCGGGGGCGGGGGTGGGCGTGCGCTGGACCTGGGGTGTGGTCCGGGGCGCAATGCTCTTCAACTGGCCGCGTGGGGCTTCGAGGTGGACGGGGTGGATCTGTCGCCCACGGCTGTCGCTTGGGCGGAGGAGCGGGCACGGGAGGCGGGGGTGGGGGGAGGGGAGGGGGAGGGCCCCCGGGTTCGCTTTCACTGCGGGGACGTGTTCGCCCTCGCCGGTAGTGAACTCCAACTTCCGGGCCCCTACGACCTCGTCTACGACTCCGGATGCTTCCATCACCTGCCCCCGCACCGGCGTATCAGCTACCTCGCCCTGTTGGACCAAGTCCTCGCCCCCGGCGGGTGCTTCGCGCTCACGTGCTTCGCTGCGGGTGGGATGGGATCCGAGTTGCCCGATGCCGAGCTTTATCGGGGCTCCGGGCTTCAGGGCGGGTTGGCCTACACGGCTGATGAACTGCGTTGGATATTCGGGGAGTCGGAGTTGGAGCTGGAGGAGGTCGAGCTGCGTCGGATGCGTGACGAACCTGACGCCTCGCCGTGCTTCGGGGAGAGCTTCCTCTGGACGGCGTTGTTCCGCCGGGGGACCGGGGCGTAGGGCGGGGAGGGCGGGGGAGC
>NZ_BARF01000062.1 GCF_000367365.1 Streptomyces prunicolor NBRC 13075
CCGCGTGGGCGCGATCAGCCCCCACAAGCCGCAGACAAAACTCAACCCAGAAAGGCCCGCATGCGCACCGCCCGCTTCACCCTGGACCCTGCCTTCACGGTCGGCGAAGTCAACCCCCGCCTCTTCGGCTCCTTCGTAGAACACCTCGGCCGCTGCGTATACACCGGCATCTTCGAACCGACCCACCCCACCGCAGACGAACAGGGCATCCGCCAGGACGTCCTGGACCTGGTCCGCGAACTCGGCGTCACCACCATCCGCTACCCCGGCGGAAACTTCGTCTCCGGCTACAAGTGGGAGGACTCGGTAGGCCCCGCAGGGGATCGCCCCCGCCGCCTAGACCTGGCCTGGCGCTCGACGGAGTCCAACCGCTTCGGCCTCTCCGAGTACATCGCGTTCCTGAAGAAGCTGGGCCCCCAGGCAGAACCGATGATGGCGATCAACCTCGGCACCCGAGGCGTAGCCGAGGCCCTGGAACTCCAGGAGTACGCCAACCACCCCTCCGGCACGACCCTCTCCGAGCAGCGGATCACCCACGGCGACAAGGACCCCTTCGGCATCAGGGTCTGGTGTCTCGGCAACGAGATGGACGGCCCCTGGCAGACGGGCCACAAGACCGCCGAGGAGTACGGCAGGATCGCCGCCGAGACGGCCCGCGCGATGCGCCAGATCGACGCCGGTGTCGAACTGGTCGCCTGCGGCTCCTCCTCCCAGGCCATGCCGACCTTCGCCGAGTGGGAGTCGACGGTCCTCCAGGAGACGTACGACCTGGTCGACTACATCTCGCTGCACGCCTACTACCAGCCGACCGACGGTGACCTCGACTCCTTCATCGCCTCGGCCGTCGACATGGAGTCCTTCATCGAGAACGTGGTCGCGACCGCCGACCACGTGGGCGCCCGCCTCAAGTCGAAGAAGAAGATCAACCTCTCCTTCGACGAGTGGAACGTCTGGTACACGTCGGACTGGGAGGAGCAGGCGAAGAACGCGGACCCCGCCGACTGGCCGGAGGCCCCGCGCCTCCTGGAGGACAACTACAGCGTCATGGACGCGGTCGTCTTCGGCTCACTCCTGATCGCCCTGCTCCGGCACGCCGACCGCGTCACCGTCGCGTGCCTCGCCCAACTCGTCAACGTCATCGCGCCGATCATGACCGAGCCCGGCGGCCCGGCCTGGCGGCAGACGACGTTCTTCCCCTTCGCGCAGGCGTCGAAGCACGGCCGCGGCCAGGTCCTCGACGTCCGCGTCGACTCCCCGACCCACGAGACGCAGAAGCACGGCGAGGCCGACCTGTTGCACGCCACCGCCGTGCGCGGCGAGGACGGCTCGGTCACGGTGTTCGCCGTCAACCGCAGCCGCACCGAGTCCCTCCCGCTCGAAGTCGGCCTGAACGGCCTCGACTTGACGTCGGTCGTCGAGCACAGCGCCCTCGCGGACACCGACCCGGACGCCCGCAACACCCTGGCCGACCCGGAGCGGGTGGCCCCGCACGAGGTCGAGGGCACCACCCTCCAGGACGGCACCCTGACCGCCGTACTGGAGCCGCTGTCCTGGAACATGATCAGGATCAGCTGAACCGAAGCAGGAGCCTGAACCGAAGCGGGGTCAGCGGCCGGGCGAGGCCACCGGCGAGACCGGTACTCCTCCGGCCGCACTCCCCAACAGCGTCAGCCGTACGTCCTTCGGGCCCGCAGGTGTGGTGCCGTCGGACAGGACGGCCAGGGCGAGTGTGTTGGTGCCACGTGTGCGGAGGATCCCGTTCGGCAGCGCGAAGGTGTGCTGTGGGCCCACGTCGTTGATGTACTGGCCCATGTTCCAGCCGTTGAGGAAGATCTGGACGCGGTAGGCGCGCGCCGGGTCGTCGTCGAGGACGAGGCCGATCGAGGCGTCGATGTCGGTGTCCACGGCGAGCTGGAAGCTGGTCCGGTACCAGGCCACGCCTTGGCGCTTGTCGGCGCGGGGAAGGGTGACGGCTTCCCAGCCGCCGTCCCCGTATCCCGGCAGATGCCAGCCCTTCCGCTCGCCGTACAGCCCGCCGTTGTTCTGCGGCCCGCGCACGGGATCGGGTGAGGCCTCGCCCTGGAGGCGCCAACTCACCTTCGGGGAGGCGCCCTTGAAGGTCGCCGCCGTCAGGCCGCGGGCCACCTTGTGGGTGTCGAGGGCCTTGCCGTCCTGGTCGTGCTGCATCCGCCGCACCAGGACGGACAGGACATGCGGACCGGCCGCGCGCAGTTTCGCGGGCTTCTCCGGGACGGCGAGGGTCGCCTTCGCCGTCCAACTGCCCTGCCGCACACTGCTGGTGGTCGGCACCGGCATCCGGTGGGTGCCGAGCGGTTCCCCGTCGAGCCACGCCATCAGCAACCCCTGCGTACCCGTGCTGTAGGCGAGGGTCAGCGACTCAAGGTCGTCGGCCGTGCTCGTCGTGAACCGGCCCCGGTACCAGACGTCGCCGTAGTGGAAGCCGTAGTCGTCCGCGAAGAGCAGTGGCTGCCCGGAGGGGATGGCCGTCGTGCTGAACGTCGAAGTCTTGTTCGCCGCAGTCCACTTGGAGTCGTCGAAGGCGACCGCGGCCTCCTGGTTCTCCACCTTCCGCCGCCAGCCGTCGAGCGCGGGGAGCGGTACCGCGGGCACGCCGGGCAGCAGCGCGTCCGGGTTCGAGCGCAGGCTGCCCGCGTTGGTGACGGTCGCGGGCACGGGCCGCCCGTTCCAGGTGACGTCGGTGATGCCGCGCGGGCCCCACACCTCCACGCCGGTCTCGGCGATGGTGTCGCCGGTGAGCTGGGCGGTCGTACCGCTGATCGTGGCCCCGCGGAGCAGCGCGGGGCCGTAGACCAGGGCGGTGCCCGAGCCGGTCTCGTACGGCCACAGGCGTACGGAGGTGGCCTCGTCGGCGAAGAGCAGGACGAGGGGGTTGTCGACGCCGCCGGCCTGGACCAGGACCCGGGTCAGGCCGCCGATGCCGAGCGGGACGGTGACGTGCAGGAGACCGCGGTCCCACACCCACGCGGCCTGCTCGTCGAGCCGGGTCACCACCGGCTCCTCCGGGCACTCGACGACGACGTGGGCCATCTCGCCGCGCTTCCCGGCGAACACGGCGAGGTCCTGCCGGCCGGTGCTGAGGGACATCATCGGCGTGACCGTCGAGTACCTCAACTTGCGCCCGCCGAGGGCTAGTTGGGTGACCAGGAGGCGGGCGTCCTGGGCCGGGACGGTGACCTCGATGTCGTCGGTCGCGGTCGGCAGCGTCGAAGTGACCTCCTTCGTGCCGTCGTTGCGCAGGACGTAGACGTGGGCGCCGGTGTCGGCGTTGGTGAGGTGGTAGGTCTTCAGGCCGTCCACCGCGACGTCCGCCGCCTTGTCCAGCTTGGCGAAGTCGGGCACGGTCCGCAGCAGATGGCCGAGTTGGTGCATCGGCACGAGCTTGGCGGTCGCGTTGCGGCCCTCGTCGAAGGCGGCGCCGTAGTCGTACGACGTGTAGACGACCGGCGCCGGCAGCCAGCCCCACGAGGTGCCGCCGAAGGTCATGTAGACGTTGTGCAGGGTGAGTCCGTTGGCGAGGTTGGTGAGATAGAAACGCCGTTCGTACGCGGCGTCACGCGTCCGGCGCGACTCCGCGTACCCCTTGCCGTCGAACCACGACCCGCCCCACGGATCGAACCAGCCGCCGCCGAACTCCGGCACGAAACCAGGGGTCTTGGGGCTGGCGGTAGCCCCGCCCTTCGCCCCGCCGATCCCGAAGTGCCCCCAGTCCGGCGGCGGTTGGGACGGCGTCGGATACCCGTCGAAGCCGTACAGCCAACCGCCCGTGTCGGCACCGGTGTCGAAGGATCCGGGGGTCCAATAACCGTTGCGGCCCTTGTCGTTGTGGAACAGGGGGACGTCGATGCCGTCGGCGCGCACCTTCTTGTACAGGTGGGACATGTAGTCGCGGCCGGTCGGCTCGGTGACGTGGGCGTCGTACTCGTTCTCGATCTGGTAGAGCAGGACCGTGCCCGTGCCCTGGGTGAACAGGTGCTTGGAGACGATGGAGTTGACCTGCGTCAGCCACTCGTCGACGTGCGAGAGGTACGTCGGGTCGGCCGTCCTCGCGGTGCCCTTGGTGGCGGTCAGCCAGCCCGGGAAGCCGCCCGCGTCGATCTCCGCGTTGATGTACGGGCCGGGGCGCACGATGACGTAGAGGCCGGTCTCGGTGGCCATGCGCAGGAACAGGTCGAGGTCCCGGATGCCCGTGAAGTCGTAGTGGCCCTGGGCGGGGGAGTGGTAGTTCCACGAGACGTAGATGCTGACGGCGTTGTAGCCGAAGGCGCGCATCTTCTGCAGGACATCGCGCCACAGGGACGGACTCGGCAGCCGGAAGGGGTGCATCTCGCCCGACCACAGGACCAGGCGTCTGCCGTCGACGATCAGGGAGTAGCGGTCGTAGCCGATCGTGTGCGGCTGCCCGTCCGCGCCCGGTGGGGCGGGGGGCGGGCCGGTCGGCACGACGTGTGCGGCGTACGCGTCCTGGGGGGCGGCACTGCCGCCGCCCAGCGCGAGGCCGAGCGCGGCCGTCCCCGCGAGGGTGCTGAAGGTACGCCTGCTCAGCTCCACTGGAAGCTCCTCCCGGGTCCGGTCCGTCGGCGGCACGTGCGAAGCCATTTTCCGTGGTGGTCCAGGGAGGCTGTCGTGCGGGGCCATTCTCTACGCCAGAACGGACCACAATGGACGCATGAGGATCTCGGCACGGGCGGATTACGCGGTACGGGCGGTACTGGAGCTCGCCGTACGGGGTGACGACGGCCTTGTGCCGGACGGTCCGGTGAAGGCCGAGACCATCGCCACCGCGCAGGACATCCCGCACAAATTCCTGGAGGGAATTCTCGGCGACCTCCGGCGCGCCGGGATCGTCGACAGCCGGCGCGGCGGGGGCGGCGGCTACCGGCTGGCGCGCGCGGCCGGGGCGATCACGGTGGCGGACGTCATCCGCGCGGTGGACGGCCCGATCGTGTCCGTGCGCGGTGAACGTCCCACCGGCCTCTCCTACACCGGCACCGCCGAACCCCTCCTTCCATTGTGGATCGCGCTGCGCGCCAACGTCCGCAAGATCCTGGAGGGCGTCACGGTCGCGGACATCGCGGCGGACGCCCTCCCGGAACCGGTACGGCGGTTGGCCGCGGAACCGGCGGCCTGGGAGAACCCGTAGCACCGGCCGCCGCTCGGTGCGTGGGTCGGCCCGGCGGGTGGGTCAGCGGTTGGTGAGCCTGGCGCTGAAGGTCTTGCCGGTCTTGGTGACGGCCGACTGTATGAGCTGGTCCTTGACGACCTTCTTGCCGAAGGCCCGCACCTGAGGAGTGGCGGTCCAGACCGTGGAGCCGTTGGTGATGGCCCCCTTGGCGACGGCCTTCGGCTTGGACGCCTTGACCGCGATGGCGGCGTTGACGTTCTTCAGGGTGACCTTGGCGTGGGCGTTCTTGTTCTTGGCGTGGCCGCGCGTCTCGAAGCCGACCGTGACGGTCTCGGTGGTGACCGTGATGCCGTAGATCCGCTCGGAGACGGTGAAGTTCAGGGTGGCCGTCGCGACCTTGTCGCCGGCGATACGGGACGTGACATCGGTGACCAGCTGGACGTCCTGGTTGTAGCTGTTGACGATGTGCAGCCGGTGGCCGACGTTGCCCTTCACGGTGTTGCGGAGGGCGAGGTAGATCTTGCGGTCCTCCAGGTGAAGCAGGAACTTCTTGCGCTGGGCCGGAGTGAGCTTCTTGAACGCGGCGGAGGTCTCCCGGCCGCCCTTCGCCCAGTTCTTCTTCAGGTAGGCCTGGTAGCCGTCGACGGTGAGGTGCGCGGGCAGGACGGCGGCGGTGTGGGCGACGGGCGCGATGGGGGCGGCGGCGGTGACGGCCTGCGCGGCCGGGGCGAGCACGGCGACTGCCGTGGCAGTGGCGAGAGCGGCGATGGTGCCGCGGCTCAGGGTGCGGTTGATCATGGTGTCCCCGTTCGTTGCTGATGGTGGTGCTGATCGGCAACGACCCTAGGGATTCCGGCAGTTGGCGGACATTGTCTCTTGGGGCAATGCCCCTTGGTGAAGGGGAGGTGGGCGTTCCGTAAAGCCGTGGCCATGTCAGACCGGGCGGGTAGATTGGGCGGTGATCTTGGCTGCAACCGGACCACGGGGGTCTGCTGGGAAGAGCCGGGATCAAAGGAGGGGCGACATGGCCTCGAAGTTCGATACGGCATGTGCGTACTGGCGCACCGGAAGCAATCCGGAGCGGGGAACCTGGCGGCTGGACGCGCTGACGGTCCGTGAACGGCAGGTACTCCTGCTGCTCGGGACAGGCGTGGGCAATCGGGAACTGGCACGTGAACTGGGGATCGCGGAGCGCACCGTGAAGGCGCACGTCGCGAACATCGTGGACAAGACCGGGCAGCAGACACGGACACAGGCGGCGATCGTCGCCGCGCTGGCCCATGACGCCCTGTGCTCGGAGTCCGCGTGCACGCGCCATCCGGAGCGGGTTCCGGCCGGGCGGCAGGTGGCGTCCTCCGGCGGATAGGGGGACAGGGGGGCGCGGAGAAGTCACTCCGCGCCCGGAAGTCACCCGGTCTCGACGCAGTTCGATGTCTGCCGGATGGGGGCGACGATCCGGGACAGATCGACCAGTGCCGCGTCGGTCTGTCCCCCGCCCTCGAAGACGACCTGGGTCGCCGGGACCCGGCCGTAGGTGACGATCACTTTTCTGCCGCGCGTGGACTGGGCCGTGTCGATGACCCAGTCCACGCCGTCGACCGCGAAGCACGGGTCGCTGGTGGGGCCGGGCGGGGTGACTCCGCAGCGCAGCACGATGGCGCGGTCCCCCCAGACGGCGATCCCGGGAAGGCTGCTGTCGCGCCGGGCGAGGCCGCCGAGGGACGCGGGGGCGCTGGTGGCGATGCGATGGCAGTGCGGCGCGTTCGCGGACGCGGCGGGCCGGATGCCGGCCGCGGCGTCCGCGTCGGCGTTGACGAGGGTGTAGCCCGTCACGACGGTGCCGGCGAGCAGGGCGCAGCCGACCACGGTCAGGGCGAGTCGGTTCGGGCGGTTCCAGGGCATGCGCGCGGGTGCTCTTCTCGGGGCGAAAACGGTTGACTCCGACAGAACGTTAGGGCACCCGGGCGGCCGGATCCGAGGCGGCCCTGGCTCTTGCCCCTTTGTGCATCGCCCCTTTGGACACCTCCCCAACAGCCGTGGTGGCGGCGGAAGTTCGCGCCTACCTTCGGTCACTCAAGAAGATCGACTTGTTGAGGAGAAGCGATGCGCAAGACAGCCAGTGCCCTCACTCTCGCCGCGGTCGCGGCCGGGGCGATGGCCACGATGTCGGCTCCCGCCCAGGCCGCGACGCAGGCGGCGAACCCGTACGCGCACACCCGGTTGGAGCGGGTGTGGGCACCGAACGTGTGCCTGTCCATGGGCGGCAGCAAGAAGAACAACGCCCGGCTGGTCGTGGCCAAGTGCGGCAAGACCGACAAGACCTTCCGGTGGACCCTGAAGCGGCTGAGCGGCTCGGTGTTCACCATCAAGAACGACAAGTCCGGCAAGTGTCTGGCGGTGGACTCCGCCTCCCGGATCGTCCAGGCCACCTGCAAGCCCTCGTCGAAGAGCCACCAGTGGGCGCTCAACGGCTCGCGGATCATCAGCCGTTCGAAGAACAAGGCGATTGCCTCGAACTCCACCCGCGCGGGCTCGAAGCCGTACCTGGAGGCGTACCACTCCAGCGCGTCGAAGGCGGAGCGGGTGCGCCAGGAGTGGGGCCTCTCCTGAGGCGGCGGATTCCAGTCGTCGTAGCAACAGGTCCCACCACAACTCTCGTACCAAGAAGGGGTGTTCGCATGCAGTGGAGCCGATCCGTGCCGCGCGTGCTCGCGGTGACGGCGATTCCCGCTGTGCTCATGGTGTCCTCGCTGACGTCGGCCTCCGGCCAGGAGGCGACCGGGGCGACCGGGGCGTCCGGGGCGTCCGGGGCGTCCGTCGGCAAGGCCGTGTTCGTCCTCGACTCGGACAGCGGCCGGTTCGGCGGGACGCGGCAGGCCCTGACCTCGTCCTCGACCCGGGTGTCGACGGTCAGCAGCTACGTCGGGCAGGCGAGCGACAGTCAGATCCTCTCGGCCGGCGGGCAGAAGGTGATCGCCGACACCACGCTCGCGTCCTCCCCGGTGGCGGCGGAACGGGCCGCGTGGGCCGCCTCGTCGCGGTTCGTCGACCTGTCCTGGCCCGACCTGGGCGCGGGCCGGTACACGGTGTACCGCGACGGTGTGCGGATCGCGGACACGACCGGACACAGCCTCCGCGACACCGGTGTGACGGCGGGCGGCGAGGTCGACTACAAGATCACCGGTGAGGTCGGGGAGCTCGGCCACACCTGGGGTCTGACGGCGACGGTGCCCCGCTCCGACGACGCCGCCACGCTGGCGAAGACGGCGTCGCAGATCGAGGCGAAGGCGAAGAAGTACACCAGGACGACCGTGGTCTGGCGGTCGTTCATCCGGCAGAAGTGGGCCACCGTGCCGACCAAGCTCGGCTCGGTGTCGGGGTGCAAGTACACCAAGGGCTACAAGTACAAGGGGGACAACCGCAGCTTCTCCTCGAAGGTGACCGGCCCGTCGTTCCGTGCCGGCCTGCGGGGGGTCGTGTACTGGACGAAGTCGGCGTACGACCTCTTCCCGGAGACCGGCTGGACGCAGGTCTACAACGCCAAGACGGGCAAGTTCGTGGCCAAGCGGAAGGCCTCCACGAAGAAGATCGACTTCACCACGAAGACGCGCTTCGACGGCAAGACCCGTGCCGTGCACGGCCAGATCGAGGCCACCGACCCCTTCTGCCCGAAGACCGGCGCGAAGCGGGCCGGGATCGGCGTGTACTACGACGCGCGGCTCGCCCGCAACGGCGACTTCTACGTGTCGGGCAAGTACCGCCAGGCCCCGGACAGCGAGATGTACCTGTACGGGTACACCAGCGCGACCAAGCACTCCACGAAGGCCGTGCACCAGTCGAGGATGAAGAGCCTGCTGTGCCTGTCCCAGCCGATGTGCGAACTCGGCACCATCGGCAACAACGGCGGCTACTGACCCCGAGCCCGCTCGGCGGAGCACGGGGAGGACAATGATCGTGGGACGGCCGCTGTTGGGCGGCGGCCCGTCGACGAAAGGGGGAGTGACGTGACTGTCACCTGGCGCGGGGCCGTCCGCTACGCGCTCACCGTCGTTGTCCTGTCCTGGCTGATCGGCGCCGGCGTCGACCTGGTGTGGCAGGCCGCCACCGGTGGCCTCGGCGCATGGGCGTCCTTCTGGCTGAAGGACCCGGGGAACTGGGTCTTCCTGGTGTGCGGCACGGCGGTCCTGACGCTGGCCCGGCGACTGCTGGCGCCCCTGCCGCGCTGGCGCGTGGTCGTGGTCGACGGATCCGTGTACCTGCTGGCCCTGCTGCTCTGCGCCGGGCTGTCGGCGTGGGCCACGGGCGACGAGGCGCCGGCGGACGCGGCGTTCGTGGTGGCGATCTACGCCCTGTTCACCCTCCAGCTTCCCGCGGCCTGGGCGCTGGGCGCGTGGCGGTCCCGGGACCTGGAGGTCGTACTCAGCGCGGTCGCCGCCGGGGACACCCGCAGGGACGTGCGCGAGCGGTGACGACGACTCGACGCGCGTACGTGACCGTGGCCGCCGCGTGCGCGGTCCTCGCGGGCTGCTCCGCACCGGCCCCGATCAGCGACGCCAGCCCCGGGGATCCACTCACCCGGACCTTCAAGGAGGGGAAGCGTCCCGCCGTGGCGGATCTGGCCGGGACCTCGCTGGACGGCGACGCGATCCGGCTCTCCGACTATCGCGGCAAGGTGGTCCTGCTCAACGCCTGGGCGTCCTGGTGCGGTCCCTGCCGGGCGGAGGCGCCCGAGCTGAAGAAGGTCCAGCAGGAGTGGGGCGGGCGCGGACTGCGGGTGCTGGGGCTCGACAACGACGGGAACCGTTCCGCCGGTCTCGCGTTCCAGAAGGCCCACGACCTGGCCTATCCGTCCCTGCACGATCCGTCGAGCAAGCAGGCCCTGCGGCTGCCGCGCGGCCTGGTGAACACACAGGCGCTGCCGTACACGATCGTCATCGACCCGACCGGGAAGGTGGCGGCGACGCGGATGGGCGCGGTGACCCGCGACCAGCTCGCGAAGATCGTCGAGCCGCTGCTGCCCAAGTAGCGCTCCGGTATGCGTAGTTCTTTACGGACTACGGACTACGGACTACGGGTCGTTCGGGATAGGGGTTGTACGGGATACCGGCTGCCGCCTGGCGTACTCGGTCCGTGCCCATCGCCGGGAGAGGGCGCTGGCGCGGACCGAGTCCGAGTCCGCCGGAGGGCGGCAGCCGGTAGGGATGTGATCGGCGGATCCCGATCAGTACTTCCTGGTCATCTGCCTCCAGTTCAGCTTGTGCTGACGCCCACGGTCAGGGTGGCCGTGTAGCCGTCGGACACGCTCGTGCCGAGCGCGGTCAGGGTGAGCAGGCCGGACGCGGCGCCGCCCTCGTCGTAGATCGAGTCGTCGGCGAGCGCCGTCTCCGCCGTGGTGTTGTCCGAGTACGGCGAACTGGCCTGTATCTCCTCGTTGATGTCGGCGTCGAAGAACAGCTGGCCGGTGTGGACGACCGTGCCGCCGGTGTAGGTGCCGTCGGCGAGCGTCACGTCCGTGTGCACCCGCATATGGACGTGGACGGCGCGGGAGACGTAGTGCCCCGGCCAGATGGACGTGATGCTCGCCTGCCCGCTGGAGTCGGTCATCTGACCGCCGCGCAGGAAGGTGCCGTCGTCGTCCTCGGTGTGGCCGTTCTTGCCGACGTAGCCGGAGTACTCGCCGAGCGAGTCGCAGTGCCAGAGCTCGACCAGGGCGTCGGCGAGCGGCGCGCAGTCGTTGTCCTGGTCGACGACGGTGAAGGTGTACTGGACCTCGACGCCTTCCTTCTCCTCTCTGATGTCCTCGCGGATCAGGGCGCCGTCGAGCGAGTACGGGCCTTCGGTGACCTCCGCGGTGAGGGTGCAGACGCTGCTCGTGGCCGACGCGGACGCGTCGGTGGTCACGGTGGAGGTCGACGCGTCGGTGGTGGTCGTGGGGGTGTCGGCCGAGGCGAAGCCGGCCGCCGCGAGGCCGCCCGCCAGGGCCACGGTGCCGCCGCCGATCAGAACGCGGCGGCGCTGGACGCCCTTGTCCCGGCGGTGCCGGGCGGGCTGTTGGTCGAGCTGCTGGTCGTTCTCGTTGATTCCCGTCATGGCAAGGAAGCTAGGGCGGTACCTGAAGGATTCCTTAATGTGCGGCTGTGAAGGGCCTGGGGACGGAACGGTCAACGGCCGCTTATTTCAACAGAGTTCACACGCTGTGGAGAGAATGTGAAAGACGCGTCTGTGAATGGCCTGAGTTCGCGCTGACCGCTTCCTGTGGGGCTCCCTACGATGCGAGCGCGCCGTCGGTCTTCACAGGAACTTCATTGGTTCTTCAAAGACTTGGGGCGCAGCCACCCCCCAACCCCAAGGAGAAACCATGCCTGGTGGGCTCCTCCTGAGCGGCGCCGTCGCCGCTCTTCTCACCACCGTGCTGCCCGCGCAGCACTCGTCCTCACCCGTGTTCGACGACCCGCCCCCGGACAAGATCGTCATCAACGTCGCCACGGTGAACGGCTCGGGCTGCCCGCAGGGCACGACGGCGGTCGCCGTCTCCGAGGACAACACCGCCTTCACGGTGACCTACAGCGCGTACCTCGCCCAGGTCGGCGGCAACTCCGACCCCACGGCGTTCCGCAAGAACTGCCAGCTCAACCTGGTCGTCCACGTCCCGCAGGGCTTCACGTACGCCATCGCGAGCGCCGACTACCGGGGCTTCGCCTCGCTCCAGCGCGGCGCGAGCGGTGCGCAGAAGGCCTCGTACTACTTCCAGGGTTCGTCGAACACCACGAGCAAGAACCACCCCTTCAGTGGCCCCTACGACGACAACTGGCAAGCGAACGACACCACGGAGGTGGCCCAACTCGTCTGGGCGCCCTGCGGAGTTCAGCGCAACTTCAACATCAACACGGAGCTGCGGGTCAGCGCCGGTTCCTCGTCGTCCAGTGCGGTCAGCTTCATGACGATGGACTCGACGGACGGCGACATCAGCACGGTGTACCACATGGCGTGGGAGCACTGCCCGGGTTCCTGACGTGCGGTGCTGTGAGGTGACATGAGGAAGGGGTGGCCCGTCTCGCACCGCGGGCCACCCCTTCGGCTCAGCTCTGCTGGACGCCGAGGGTCAGCGTGCCCGTGTAGCCCGCGGAGGTCGAACCCGTGACGGTCATGAGGCCGGACGCGGCGCCTGCGTCGTCGTAGATCGAGTCCTGGGCGAGGGTGGTGCGGGTGACCGTGTTGGTCGAGTACGGGGAGATCTTGGCGACGGCCGTGGTGATGGTCTCGTCGATGAAGAGCTGGCCCGTGTGGAGTTCGCTGCCGCCGGTGAACGAGCCGTCCGAGGTGAGCGTGACGCCGGTGTGCACCTTGACGTGGATGTGGATGCAGCGGCCGCGGTACCAGCCCGGGTAGATCGTGGTGATGCTCGCGAGACCGCTGGAGTCGGTCAGGACGCCACCGCGCAGGAAGGTGCCGTCGTCCGGTTCGCTGTGGCCGTTCTGGCCGACGTAGCCGGAGTACTCGCCGAGCGCGTCACTGTGCCAGATCTCGACGAGCGCGTTGGGGATGACGGCGCAGGTGCTGTCGTCCACGACCGTGAGGGCGAGTTTGAGCGCGATGCCGGCCTTGCCTTCGGTGACGTCGGCGCGGACCAGGGCGCCGTCGAGGTAGTAGGGACCTTCGGTCATCTCCTTGGTGAGGGTGCAGACTGCCGCCGCCGCTGCGGGAGTCGTGTCCGCGGCGGTGGTGGTCGTGGGGGATGAGGGAGCGGCGGCGCCCACGGCCAGTACGGCGGCGGTGGTGCCGGTGGCGATCAGGACGGTACGGCGTCCGACCGGGGTGGGGGTGGCTCCGTTGTTGTCTGTCATGAACACGGCACCTTAGGAGCGGAAGCTGTCGCCAGGCTGTGCGAATCGCAAAGTGATGGTCCGTCAAGTCAATTGCAAGACAGGCGAGTTACGGCGCTGTCACCGGTCGCGCTATGACGGCTGCTGCCGGTCGCGCTACGACGGTTGCTGTCGGCGCCCGCCCTCCGTGAGCTCGGCGAGTTCGGCGAGCGTCGCCGCGATGGCCGGCAGGAGGTCGGCCGGGATGTGGTCGAGGACCCGGCGCCGGGCGCTGGCGAGGTGGGAGGGCTGGGCCGCGTGCATGGCGCGCAGCCCGGCGTCGGCGAGATCGCCCTGGAGAGCGCGGAGGCCGGCGGCATGATGCAACTGGCCGCAGACCAGGACGAGTTGGTCACCAGCGCCAAGGCCCACCGCCTGCTGGGCTGGACCCCGCGCCACACCTCGTTCACGGACGCGCCCACCCGGCACTACCTCGCCTGGAAGGCGGCTCGGCCCGTCAGTACTCGGTAACCGAAGAGCATGGGCGAGGTCCACCACGACCTCCCCGAAAGCGGCCCCGCGCCACCCAACACCCTGAACACGCCCGCCAGTTGATCACCGACGCCGCTGTGATGCTCTGCCCGTCGTCACGGACGGTCGCTTCCCGAGGTCCGCCACCGGGGAAGAACGTCCGCGGCGATCCGGTCGACCACCGACCGCGGCGCGGAGAAGGGACCCTGCGCACGCGGCCACGGGGCGACGACATCGGTGAACCCCAACTCGTCGGCCCGGCCCAGGAAATCGTCGAAGCAGTCGGCCGACTGGATACTGAGCACCGGTGCGGCATCGGTCTGCAGCATCCGCCGGAACGCCGGATCGCCCTCGCGTCCGTGCACCGCGAGGGCGGCCGTCATCCGGTCGCTCGCCTCCGAGACAAGACCCCACCACGCATCGAGCCGCTCCGCCCTGCCTCCGATCGTCACCCACCCCTGCCCGTACCGTGCCGCGACGGACGCTGCCCCGGGACCGTTGGCCGCCACTATGAACGGCAGCCGCGGCCGCTGCCGGCACCCGGGCACCGAACGAGCGTCGACGGCGGAGTAGTAGTCACCCTCGAAGGAGACATGGTCCTCGCGGAGGAGCCGGTCAAGCAGCTCGACGAACTCGCCGAACCTGCGAACCCGGCTCTTCGGCGCTCCCGCCCCGAAGACGTCGACGTCGTACCCGCTCTCCGCACCGGCGCCGACGCCGAGAGTGAGACGCCCTTCGCTGATCTCGTCGAGGCCGATCAGGTCGCGGGAGAAGGCCACCGGGTGGCGGAAGTTCGGGCTGGCCACAAGCGTGCCGATCTCCAGCCGCGAGGTGACCAGTGCGGCGAGGGTCAGCGTCGGCACCGTGCCGTACCACGGGCCGTCGAGCAGCCCGTCCCAGCCGAGATGGTCGAAGGTCCAGCCGTGGTCGAACCCGTACTCTTCGAGGCTCGCCCAGATCTTCCGGGCGGATTCTCCGGAGTGCTCCGGCAATACCGTCATCCCCACGCGCATGTGTGCCCCCCTGGTCATCTCCGCACGGCATACGCGAACACTGCCCTACGGGTCACCGTTGGCGCGATGGCATTGAGCCGCGGCGACAGAAAACGGGTTGCAGCTGAAGATCGTGACGCGAATGCTTCCCTCATGGAGATGCATGCCAACCAGCTGACGGTGTCGCCTGAGACGGCGCGCACGTTGGTGGAGCAGCAGTTTCCCGAGTGGCGGGGCCTGCCGGTCAGGAGCATCGCCGCGCAGGGCACGGTCAACGCAGTCTTCCGTATCGGCGATCGGCTCGCGGCCCGATTCCCTCTTGAGCCCGCCGAGGCCGAGTCGACGCGGCGCCGGCTGGCGTCCGAAGCGGAAGCGGCTCGCGAGCTGGCAGGTCGCACACGTTTCCCCACGCCCGAGCCGGTCGCGCTCGGTGAGCCCGGGGCGGGTTACCCGCTTCCGTGGTCGGTGCAGACATGGCTGCCCGGCGTCGTGGCCGCCGACGAGGACCCGGGCGAATCGTCGGCGTTCGCCGGTGACCTGGCCGATCTCATCGGCGACCTGCGCGCGATCGACACCCATGGCCGCACGTTCGCCGGCACCGGTCGAGGAGGCGACCTGCGGTCCCATGACTCGTGGATGGAGACCTGTTTCGGACACAGTGAGCAACTCCTGGATGTCCCTCGGCTGCGCCGTGTCTGGGCGACTCTGCGTGATCTGCCGCGAGGTGCGGCTCGGGACGCCATGGCCCACTGCGATCTGATTCCTGGCAACGTGCTCGTGTCCGCCGGTCGGCTCGCGGGGATTCTCGACGTCGGCGGCTTCGGGCCGGCCGACCCTTCGCTGGATCTCGTGAGCGCGTGGCATTTGCTTGAGGCCGGGCCGCGGCAGGTGCTCCGTGACCGCCTGGGCAGCGACGACCTTGAATGGGCGCGAGGCAAGGCGTGGGCTTTTGCTCAGGCGATGGGGTTGGTCTGGTACTACGTCGAAAGCAACCCGGTCATGAGCCGGACGGGCAGGCGGTCCTTGGAACGCATCCTGGCGGACAAGTCGCTCGCGTGACGTGAAGCAGCCGCTGGTCCCGGGTGAGGGACATGACCGAAGATCGGCCGATGGAACCCTTCGACCCCCAACGCGCGGAACCCGGCCGCTACCCGCGACTTGAGGCCGCTCTCGCCACCGTCAACCGTGACCTCGCGGCAACCCTCCCCGACCAGCCGCCACTCGTGCTGATGGTCTGGGAGGAACAGGTCTACGTCGCCGTGTCCGACGGAACCTGGCACCACAACGGTCTCCAGGAACCGGACGACGACGCCCTCGACGCCCTGGGCCCCGTCGCGGACGCGGCGCAGGAGACGGTGGCCGACCGGCTCTGGCTGGCCTGGCCGATGTGCCCGTTCCACAAGCTCGGCACGCATCTTCGCCCCGAGGGCACGGCGCCCGACTGGGACTGGGACGACGGCTGGAGCGGGCGTCTGGTGTGGTGGTGCAGGGGCGGTACGGCCGGCGGTGACTGCCATGACCTCGCGCCGGTGGGGGAACTCGCCGGCGTGACACAGCCGTAGCGCCGCTCTACGTGGTCGGCCGGATGCCCAGCGCCGCCAGGCACAGGGCGATCGCCGCCTCCACGCACTCGGCCGGGGTGCGCCCCGGCGGCGGATCGAGGATCGCGCCGTGGATCTGGGCCTCGGCCGCCTGGACCAGGAGCAGTGCGGTCAGGGTCGGGTCGGGGGAACCCAGGTCGAGGCGGCGCAGGTGGTGTTCCACCTCCGCCGCCATCTCGGTCTGGAACACGCGGAGTTGGGTCGCGGCCTCGGCGGGGCGCGGGGCCCGCCCTTCGGGCGGACGACGGGACTTCGCGGACACGACCTAGGGAGCGAGCCGGCGTTCCGCCGAGACGGAGTAGGCGTGGCGGCGGAACGCCAGCATCTTGTCGTCGGAGGCTTCGACGCCCGGGGCGAGGCGGGTCGGGTCGAAGACCTGCTGCTGCCAATGGTCCTCGCGGGGCGAGCGGGCTGTCACGTGCAGGTGGCCGGCCGGGATCAGCGGGCGGTGCTCCGGCCACGCCTGTGACGGGTCGTGGGTCGGGTCGTTCGGCTCGGCGAGCTGGTACACCACGGTGAAGGTGACGGGACCGGTGGTGAGCCGGGAGTCGAGGTCGCCGATGAGGAAGTCCGGGGCGAGTGTCTCGGCGTACGCGGGATCGATCTCGACCTCGCCCAGTTGGGGCACGAGACGGTAGCGGAAGGGGCGGCGCACGCCGGACTCGTCGACCAGGACGAAGGCGTGCAGCCCGTCGTAGCGGGTGGTCGCGAAACCGGCGGGTGCCTGTTGCCCGGCGAAGGACTTCAACGCGCCCCGGCTTTCCGGGTGTTGGGCGAGTACGGTGGCGAACTTCCCGGCCGCGGCCAGCTTTCCCTTCGCCCGGTCCGCGAACCCGCCCTCCGTGGCCGCCATGCCCAGCGCCTCGACGAGGTCGATGAACCCCTCGGGATTGTGACTGGAGAAGACCCGGAAGTTCGCGGCCACCAGATCCATGACGGCCCTCGCGTCATCGCTACTGCCGTCGCCGTCAAGGAACTTGACCGCCATCCCGCGTACGCCCCGTGCCCGGTCGTCGGCGGCGAAGTTGCCGGAGCCGTTCGAGAACCGGATGACGGCGGCGGACTCGGCGGTGAGACAGGCGGCGGTGGTCCACTCCGCGATCTGCCCGGTGGGCACGAACCGTGCGTCGTACACAGCCCCGCGTGCGTGCAGACGGCGATCGTGCGGACGCGGGTGCGCGGCGGCCTCGATCCGGTCGACAGCCTGGGCCGCGGTCATGCCGTCTTCCGTGACAGAGGAGCCAGGGGAGTCAGAGGCGTCCTGCGGTGACTGTGACATGGCCGGCATCATCGCACTCGCGGTTCCCGCATCCCCGTTGCCGGGCGCCACCACGGCGCCAGTTGGAGCACACCGAACATCGCCTCCACGACCAGGAACAGCCACAGGAAACGCGGGGCGCCCTGCGTGAGGGCGTAGGCCTGCCAGACGGTGAAGAGAACGCGGGCCACCCCGTCGAGCAGACCGTACAGAGGCAGTGGCCGGACGAGGCGCAGGACGGCCCAGACGACCACCACCGAGCCCATCAGGTTCGCGTACAGGGTCTGTATCGGGTCGAGTCCGGGCAGTACGCCCAGCCCCCAGGCGCGGCCCAGCGCCGACAACGTGTCGTGCACCAGCGCGTACGTCCACGGGGTCGCGAAGCCGGCCGTGACGACGAGGTCGTACCAGGCGCTGGCGCGTACGACACGGAGGTAGGAGATGGGGCGGGAAGCGGGACGGGAAGCGGGACGGGAAGCAGGAGGGGAACTGGGACAGGAATTGGTGGTCATGCCGCTCACGCTAAACAGTGGAGTGCGGTCCAAGGTCAAGTCATCATGTGGGCATGCGTATCGGGGAGTTGGCGGCACGGGTGGGCCTGACCAGGGACGCCCTTCGCTTCTACGAGCAGGTGGGGATCCTCACCAGTGAGCGGCGGGCGAACGGCTATCGGGAGTACCCGCCGGAGGCGGTGCCCTGGCTCGAGTACGTCCGTACGGCGCAGGCCCTCGGATTCTCGCTGGCCGAAATCGCCGACCATGGGGAGGAGTTGAGCGAGGCTCCCGATCAAGCGGAGGCGCTGTCCGCCCTGTTCGCCGACAAGATCCGCGTCATCGACACCCGCATGGCCGAACTGGCCGCACTCCGCGCCGAGTTGACCGCCCGCGCAGGGACGGAGTGCCCGCTGCGCAAGACGCCGGGCTCAGCGCGGCGACGGGTGTGATGTCGTGCGTGCGGTCCACGGTTCCCGGTCCACGCCCTGGCGGTCCAGCGTCAGCGGTCTCACGGGCGGCGCCCGCCGGCTGGCGAGCACTCACCCCAGACTGAACAGCGCGGCGAGTCCCAGTGGCACGAGAACGGTCAGACGCGGAGCGTCCTCGGGTGGCATCGCAGTCACCGCCCAGGCTGTGAATGCCGACAACAGGGCCGCCGCGCCCAGCGTTCTGGCGAGCGGCGCGGAAACGTGCGTCATGTGATCAGACTGCGCGGATGAATTCCGTCCAGGTGGTGGGGGCGAGGGCGAGTTGGGGGCCCTGGGTGTTCTTGGAGTCGCGGATGTGGATGGTGGTGGGGCAGGTGGCGATCTCTACGCAGTCTCCATCGCCGCCGCTGCTGTAGCTGCTCTTGAACCAGGCCAGTTCAGTGGTGCTCGTGGCGGAGCCCCCGATCACAGGGTGACGATGAACTTGGTCCAGGTGGCGGGGGCGAGGGCGAGCTGGGCGCCTTCGGTGTTCTTCGAGTCGCGGATGTGGATGGTGGAGGGGCAGGTGGCCACCTCGACGCAGTCGCCCGAACTGCTGCTGCTGTAGCTGGACTTGTGCCAGGAGAGGGCGACTTCGACGCAGTCACCGGAGCCGCTGCTGCTGTAGCTGCTCTTGAACCAGGCCAGTTCGGACGTGCTCATAGGTCTCCTCGCATGCGCCGCAACAGGCTCAAGGAGTCCTGGATGGTGAGAGCCTGCGAACGCATTCTGGCATATCGCATCTGGAGCATGCTCACCACTTTTCGATCAGTGATGAGCAGCCCGCTCTCGTGTCCCTCGGAGTATGCGTACCACCGGTTGTTGGGCTCCTCGAGTAGCTGCATGGGGCCATTCAACCCGGCGTGACGGTCGCGCAGTTGGGGCATGATCTGGACCTCTACGTTCCGCAGCTCGGCGATCCGCAGCACGTGGTCGATGAGTTCCCGCGTAACGTCTGGTCCACCTGTGTGGCGCAGGAACATGCTCTCTTCCAGGATGAAGCTGAACGCCGTGTTCGACCGCTCCCACAACAGCCGTTGCCGCTTCTCTCGTTCCACCCACTGGGTCTCGATCTGCGCGTCGTCCATCGGTGGCAGATGCTCGTTGAACAGCGTCCGGGCGTACGCCTCCGTCTGCAACAACCCCGGAATCATGCGGCATTCGTACGTGTACAGCGTGATCGCCGTCTTCTCCTTCAGCGCCCACTGTCGGAACCAAGCCGCCAACCCAGGCCGCCGCTCCAGGTGTTCCGCACCTCGCCGTACCGCCCCGGTGTTGCCCAACACTGGCTCGGACCGCTCCACGTACCGTGCGTCCGGCATCCGCCTCCCCAACTCCACCGACTCCACGGTGTGTTTGGAGTACTGGATCTGCCGCCCGAACTCCTCCCGGCTCAACCCCGCATGCTCGCGTAAGGCTTGCAACATCGCCCCGAACGTTCGCAGGCTGTCGGACACTTCGGGCTCGCTGCTGCCCTCGGTCATGGTCACCCACCTCCCGCGGACATGGTTACGGAACGTAGCGCGTACTGTCCAGCGGGTGACCCCGTACGCTACCGCAGCGTACGGGCTCGGAACCTGGTGAACTGCCCTCCCCGGACGCCACATTGGGCACATGACCACCCAACTCCCCGTCACCGTACATACGTTCGTCCAGCGCCTCAGCCCCACCTCTCGCGGTGCCCGCCTGGCCCGACACCTCGCCCTGCATCAACTCCACGCCTGGGGCATCCCGCACGGCAGCACCGCCTCCGACACCGCCGCCGCGATCGTCGCCGAACTCGCCGCCAACGCCGTCACCCACGGCCGCGTACCCGGCCGGGACTTCGAACTCCGGCTCTCCCTCGTCACCGGGAGTGTCCGCATCGAGGTCACCGACACCCGCACCGGACCGCTTCCGCCCGCACCCGGTGCCGTAGAACAGCCGGAGCCGCTCGACGAGAACGGGCGCGGGCTGGTGATCGTGGAGGCGCTCGCGGATCGGTGGGAGGTGGTGGAACGGGTGCCTCCGCCGGGCAAGACCGTAAGGGTGGAAATCGACCTGCCGAGGTGGTTGGCACTGGTCAGGGGGCTGGGCCGGGCTTCAGACTCGGCTTCAGGGTCGGCTCAGGTCGGTGCGGGAGGTTGGCCGGTATGCGCGGACACCGCCCCCGCGCCCCCGAAGCCGACCGCAGCCGCCGCTGGTTCATGAACAAGGCGCTGCTCACCGGCGGAGTCGCCGCTGTCGCGACCATGACCGGCTGCTCGTCGAACTCCTCCGACACGGCCACCGCGTCCTCGTCCTCCGGCGCCCCGAACGGCGCACCCTCGGGCGGCCCCGGCGGCGGCATGTCCACCGGCGCGATGCCTTCCGGCGGGCCCGGGGGAGGGGGCGGCAACGGTATGGGTCCCGGGCAGAGCGAGGTCAAGTACGCCGACTTCAAAGGCGTTTCGACCGACGGGATCGTCAAGGCCGCGCAGGCCTTCCTCGGCGACTACAGCGGCGGCAACCGGGACACCCTCACCGAGGGCGCGTACTTCTTCACCTTCATGGGGACGCCGTCCACCACCAAGCCGTGGGGCTTCCAGTACGAGGGCCACCACGTGGCCATCAACTTCTTCGTGCTCGGCGACCAGGTCGTGATGACCCCGACCTTCATGGGGTCCGAGCCCACCTCCGCCACCTACAAGGGCGAGAAGATCACCCTCTTCAAGCCCGAGACCAAGGCCGGTCTCACCCTCCTGCGCTCCCTCACCGCCGCCCAGCGCGCCAAGGTGATCTCCAGTGGCAAGAAGGCCGGCGACAACATGAAGGCGGGCGCCGGGCAGGACAACGCCAAGCTCGCCTACCAGGGCCTCGTCGCCAAGGACTTCACCAGCGCCCAGAAGCAGAACCTGCTCGACCTCGTCCGCGTCTACGTCGGCAACATGAACGACGGCCACGCCGAGGTGAGGATGTCGGAGGTCGAGGACCACCTCGACGCGACCTACTTCTACTGGATCGGCGCGACCAAGGACTCCTCCGCCTTCTACTACCGCGTGCACGGCCCGGTCGTCCTCATCGAGTACGACGCCCAGTCCCCGCTCGCGTATGGGACCAAGGGGGGAATGGGCGGGCCCAACGGCACCCCCACCCAGCAGCACATCCACACCATCATCCGCACCCCCAACGGCGGCGACTACGGCGTGGACCTGCTCAAGCTGCACCTGGACAACGACCACTGACATATGCCCAATTGGCCCTTATGGGCTAAGTAACCACTTTCGATTGCTCGTCTCCGTGATCTGGCTGATATGAAACCTATTGGCCGAAATCGCAACGTCAGAGGCGGACATGGGGAAACGTTTCGACCCCGGGGTGCAGGTCGGGGTGGTGATCGTCGGGGCAGGTCCGGCGGGGTTGGTGCTGGGGAACCTGCTGCTGGACCGCGGCATCGACTGCGTGATCCTGGAACGGCGCGGACGCGAGGCGGTGGAGGGGCGGGCGAGGGCAGGCTTCCTGGCCGCCCACTCCGTCCGCGTCCTCACCCAACACGGGCTGGCGGACGGGCTGTTGGCCCGGGGGCACACTCACCGCACCTGCCTCTTCCGCAGCGAGCACGGTGAATTCACCCTCGACTACGGCGAGTTGGGGCGCGGCGAGGTCCACACGGTCTACCCCCAGCAGGAGTTGGTACGGGACCTGCTCGCCGAATACCTCCGACGCGGCGGCGAAATCCGCTTCGACACGGAGGTCGAGGAGATCTCCGAGGGCGGCCGGGTACGGACGTCCGACGGCACGGACGTCACCGGACGTTACGTCGCCGGGTGCGACGGACACCGGGGAGTCGCCCGCGCGACCATGACCGCCCACGGGACGCGTACCGCCCGCTGGGACCACGGCGTGAGCTGGCTCGCGGTCCTCGTCGAGGCCCCGCCGAGCATGGAAGCCGTCGGATACGCCCTGCACGAACGGGGATTCGCCGGCCACATGGCCCGTACGGCGACCGTCACCCGCTACTACCTCCAGTGCCCGCGCGGCACCGATCCCGCCGACTGGAGCGCGGACCGGATCTGGGCCGAACTGGAAACCCGGTTCCGTGTCGACGAGTTCGGCATGCTCAAGGACGGCCCGGTCCTGGAGAAGGCGGTCGTCGATCTGCGCTCCGACGTCCTGGACACCCCCGGCGACGGACGCCTCTGGCTGGCGGGCGACGCGGCCGGACTCATCAGCCCCTCCGCCGCGAAGGGCGCCAATCTCGCCGTACTCCAGGCCGAACGCCTCGCCCAGGCACTGGTGTCGGCACTGAAGCACGCCGACGAGAGCGACCTCGCCCGGTACGCCGCCGACTGTCTGCCGCGCGTCTGGCGGGCCCACGAGTTCTCGCACTGGATGAGCGGCCTGCTGCACGGCCCGTCCGCCGAGGACACCGAGAACACCGTGGACGCCCGCGCCCGCTACGGCCGCGCGCTCCAGTACGCCCGCCTCGACAGCCTGCGCACCTCCCGCGCCCACCAGGACTTCTTCGCCGAGAACTACACGGGCATCTGACCCCACCTCTTTTCTCCCGCCTCCCGTCCCCACGATTCACCGGGAACCCCTTCATGAACCTCCCCGTCGTACAGGCACGCCTCGCCGAAGCCGACGTAGCGCGCATCGAGCGCGCGGCGGCCTACGTCGAGACCCACGACACGGACCAGGTCCTGGCCGAGCTCCTCCCGTCCCTCACGTCGGCCGAACGGGCGGACGTCTCCCGCCACTTGGTCTTCGACCACACCGCCGTCCTCGTCTTCCCCGACTCCCTCGACGGCCTCCGCGAGGAACTCCGCCGCCTCGGCCTCGAACCGGGCCCGGTGACGCCCAGCGTGGTGGTCCGCGACCGCCTCACCCGCCGCTACGGCCCGGCACTCGCCGGCATCCCGGTGGGCATCGTGCACGTGGCGGTCGGAGGGCGCAGCGTGGAGATCTTCGCGCTCCCCGTGTCCCCCGACTCGGCGTTGGAGGCCGTGGCGGCGGACGAACGCGAGGCGGAACACGAGTCGCACCACGCCTTCGCGGTCACGGCATCCGGCCCGGTGGTCCCCGCGGGCCTGCGGCTCCTCCTCCAGGAGCGGGGCGGCGCGGTCCCCGACGGCGGCGGCTACAACGGTCACGAGAACGTCACCGTCCTCTACCACCGCACCACCACCCACCGCCGTTTCGAACTCCGCCTCCCCGGACGCCACGACCCGCTGCCCGCCCCGACGACCGCGCTCCTCACCGTCATGACCGGGGCCTGGGCCACCCAAGCGGTCGCCACGATGGCCGAGTTGAACATCGCGGACCACCTGGCAGACCACCCCGGCATGTCGGCGGAGCGGCTGGCAACCCTCACCTCGACGCACCCGGACGCGCTCCGCCGCCTGCTCCGCTACCTCACCTCACTGGGACTGCTCACCTCCGCCGACGGCACGTACCACCTCACCGCCACCGGCCAACCCCTGCGCACGGGCACGGAGTTCTCCCTCCACCCGCTCGCCCAGCTCTACGGCGGCCCGTTCTACGACTCCTTCGCGGGCCTGACCCACTCCGTACGCACCGGCGAGGAGGCCTTCGCCCACCGCCACGGCCAGCACCACTTCCCCTACTTCGTCCAACACCCCGAACTGGGAAGCCTGTTCCACCGCGCGATGGCGGCGAGCGCGGAGATGTTCACCCCCGTACCGACACTGATCGACTTCTCGGCCGTACGCGAGGTGGTGGACGTCGGCGGCGGAAACGGCGCGCTGCTCGGGCACGTACTGCGGGCCCACCCCCACCTGGAGGGTGTGCTCTTCGACCGCCCGGACGCCCTGGAGGCGGCCCGCACCCAGCTCACCGAGCGCTGCACCTTCGTCACCGGCGACTTCACGAGGTCCGTACCGGAGGGCGGCGACGTCTACCTCCTGTCCCGGGTCCTGCACGACTGGGACGACGAACGCTGCCGCACGATCCTCGGCAGGTGCGCGGAGGCGATGCGCCCGGGAGCCCAACTCCTGGTGGTGGAACGCCTGTTGCCCACCCCGACGGCGGTGGCATGGGACGTCCACATGCTGTGCAACGTGGGCGGCCGGGAACGGGACGAGGCCCACTACACCCGCATGCTGGCGGAGGCGGGCTTCGAAGTACGGGGGTGCCAGGAACTGCCGCTCGGGGCGTCACTGATCGACGCGGTGCGGGCGACTCCCTCCTAGCTCCGGCCCGTCACTCGTACCGGTACTTCAACGAGTCCGCCTCCGTCTGCCGGATGTCGGCGATCGTCAGTTCCGGCCTGCGCAGTTGGGCCAGCGTCACCTCGGCGGAGGCCGGCTGGGCGTCCGCCGGGAGCCACTGGTCCGGCTTCCAGGCCCCGCTGCGCAGCAGGGACTTGGGGCAGTGCGGGTAGACCTCCTCGATCCCCACCACCAGCGCGCTGGCCGGCGGCTTGCCCACGGCGGTCAGCTGCGACAACAGCTCCGGCCGGGTGGAGACACAGGCCCGGCCGTTCACCCGGAGCGTCGTGGTGCGCCCCGGGATCACGAACAGCAACCCGGCCCGTCCGGTGGCGAGGACGTTCTGCAGCGTGTCCAGCCGCTTGTTCCCGGTCGCGTCCGGAATCGCCACGGTCCGCGCGTCCAACACAGCGACAAACCCGGCGGGCCCACCACGCGGCGACACATCACAGTTGCCCTCACCATCCACACTGGCAACAAAAACCAACGAGGAACACCCGATCAACGCCCGCGTCTGCGAGGTCAGTTCGGTCATCTGCTTCCGTAGAGCGGTGGCATTGGGCATCTCGTAGACCCGCCGCAACTCCTCCTGATCACGCACACCGTCGAGACGGAGCGAGTCGAACGCACTACCGGCAAGAGAGGTCGTCATGCCCCGAGCCTAATCAACACCCTGTTTTTAGGGGCGCGGGGCTGTGTCGACTTGCGGCTCCGCCGCGTGGGCGCGACCAGCCACGACGCACCCCGCACCCGGCAACGAGACCTAACCCGCCTGCCCCATCCCCGCAGCATTGGGCCAACTCTGCGCATTGGGCCACCCAGTAGCAGGCGCCGGCGCAAGATTCTGCATCCCATTAGGACTCGTAGCCCCCCGAACCTGCGCGGCAGTAAGCCCATTACGCGCAGGCACACCAGTAGGGGTCGGCCCCTGCGGCATAGGCGGCGCCGCCGGAGCCGGCGCAGGCACCCCGTAAGGCTGCTGAGGCATCTGCTGAGGCGCCTGCGCCTGCATAGGCATCCCCATCCCATTGGACTGGTCCGCCATCGCAGCCATCGGCATCTGCTGAACCTGCGCCGCGGCAACCATCGGCTGCATTTGCGGTTGCGGCATCTGCGGTTGAGGCTGAGGCTGTTGGGGCATTTGCATCGGCGCCTGCATAGGCACCGGCTGAGGCTGCATCTGAGCCGCCGCGGGCACCGGCACCGGCATCTGCATCGGCGCCTGCATGGGCATACCGACCCCCGTCGTACCCGTGGCGAGGGCCTGCGCGGCGAGGTTCTGCATCCCCGCCCCGTTCGTCGCCCCGACCAGGCGGTCCACGGCCGCCGTACCCGAGCTGTAGTTGGTCCCTGTACCCAGCTCGGGTACGGCAGCTCCCCTCCTGGTCCCGTAGAGCACCTGTTCCAGGCCGGACACCAGGCGACGCACGTCCGTCTGGGGGCGCACCACGAGCCGCAGGAAGCGGCTGGACGAACCGATCTTGTTGCCGCACTCGCGGACCAGGATGCGGTGCTCGGTCAGCATCCGGTCCCGCACCACCGTGCCTTCGGCGCCCACGGGGAGGCGTACGAAGAGGAAGTTGCCCTGCGACGGATAGACCGTCAGGCCGGGCAGCGCGGAGAGATGGCTCGCCATGTCGAGCCGGTCGCGGCGCACCTGCTGGAGGCTCTGCGCGTACTCCGCGCCGTGCTCCTTGAGGATGAACACCACATGTTCGGCAAAGGCGTTGAGGTTCCACTTGGGGAGCATCGAGCGTATGCGGCCGGCCAGGGCGGGGTTGGCGACGAGGTAGCCGAACCGTATGCCGTGCAGACCGAAGTTCTTGCCGAGGCTGCGCAGGACGACCACGTTGGGGCGGAGCATCGCCTCTTGTACGACGCTGGGTTCGACCTCGGCGTCGGCGAACTCCAGGAACGACTCGTCGATGACGATGAGGTCCAGGTCGGCCATCGCGTCCATGAACTGGACGAGCGCCTGCTTGTGCAGATAGCCGCCGTCGGGGTTGTTCGGGTTGCAGATGACCGCGACCTTGGTGTTGCGCTTGCGGATGAACTCGGCGTACTGCGTGAGGTCCAGGGCGAAGCCGCTGGACTCCTGGAGCGGGAACATGTCGACCCGCTTGCCGGTCTCCATGGGCTGGTCGGTCCAGCGGCCGAAGGTGGGGACGGGGATGGCGAGGGACTCGCGCACCATCAAGTGGTCGATCCAGGTGATCAGTTCGGTCGAACCGTTGCCCATCGCCACGCAGCTCGGCGGGAGTTGGAGCAGGTTGCACAGCTCGGCCGTGATGGTGTCGGCGCTGCTCGGGTAGTACGTGATGATCTCGCGCAACCGGGCCGCCATGTCGTCGAACATGGCGGGGGTGGGGAAGTACGGGTTGCACGGGATGCAGAAGTCCACGGGGCCGGTGCCGTCGCTCTCACGCGCCAGCGCTGCCATCGACGGGCTGTGCGCCGCCGTACTGCGGAACAGCGAGGTGACGTTGGAGTCGGCCAATGGAACCTCCGTATGAAGGCGGGCCCGGCGGGGACGACCGGGCCCGTCGTCTTGGGTGGCCCGCGCGGGGGAGCACGGGCCACCCATGAGTACGGAGACGGGTGTGGCGCTGTTCAACGGATGTGAAAATGGTGTGTGTTCGGGAACCCCGGGTCCGAACTACGCGTCGGTTGTGCCTCTTCAGTTGCCGAACGTGTGGATCGTCGACGTCTTGTACGTCTGACCAGGCCGCAGCACCGTCGACGGGAAGTTCGCGTGGTTCGGCGAGTCCGGGAAGTGCTGGGTCTCCAGGCACAGCGCGTCGCCCTGGCGGTAGGTGTGGCCGCCGGTGCCTGTGAGAGTGCCGTCAAGGAAGTTGCCCGTGTAGAACTGCAGCCCCGGCTGGTCGGTGGCGATCTTCAGGGTGCGGCCGGAGTGCGGGTCGTGCAGGGTCGCGGCATGCTCGGGCTTCGCGGTGATGCCCTTGTCGAGGGCCCAGTTGTGGTCAAAGCCCTTGGCCTGCACCTGCTGGACGTGTCCGGCCCGGATGTCGCGGCCGATCGGCTTCGTCTTGCGGAAGTCGAAGGGAGTGGCGGCGACCTTGGCCAGTTCGCCCGTGGGGATCAGCCCCGAGTCGGTCGGCGTGTAGCGGGCGGCGGGGATCGTGAGCTCGTGGTTCTCGATCGTCCCGCTGCCCTCGCCGGCGAGGTTCCAGTAGACGTGGCTGGTCAGGTTGACGACCGTGGCCTTGTCGGTGGTGGCCTCGTAGTCGATGCGCCAGTCGCCGTGCTTGTTGAGCGTGTACGTCACCTTCACCTTGAGGGTGCCCGGGTAGCCCATCTCGCCGTCGACGCTGGTGTAGTAGAGGTGCAGGCCGACGTCGGAGCCGGAGGTGAAGCCCTCCACGTCCCAGATGTGCTTGTCGAAGCCCTGGGTGCCGCCGTGCAGGCTGTTGACCCCGTCGTTGACGGAGACCTGGTAGCTCTTGCCGTCCAGGGTGAACTGGCCCTTGGCGATGCGGTTGCCGTAGCGGCCGATCAGCGCGCCGAAGTACGGGGTCTTCGCCACGTAGTCGGCGATGTTGTCGAAGCCCAGGGAGACGTTGGCGTACTTGCCGTGCCGGTCCGGGAGTTCCAGGGACTGGACGACTCCGCCCCACGACAGCACCTTGAGCCGGGTGCCACCGTTCTCCAGCGACCAGCGGTAGACCTTGCTCCCGTCGGCGAGGGTGCCGAAGAGTTCCTTCACGGGCTTCTTGCCTCCCGAGGCTGCCTGTGCCGTACCCGTACCGAGTGCGCTCGCGGCGATACCGGCTGCCGCGGCTCCTGCAATGACCGTGCGTCTGTTCAGTTCCATTGAGCGGCTCCTGCACATGGAAGGGGCCCCGCCGTGCTGTGCGAAAGACAGTCAACAGACGGGGCCCGGGCTGAAGTTACGAACCGGACTTGCGTTTGTTCCACACGTCGAAGCCGACCGCGGCCAGCAGGGCGAGGCCCTTGATGACCTTCTGCCAGTCGGTGCCGACGCTGAGGAGGTTCATGCCGTTGTTCAGCACGCCGAGGACCAGACCGCCGATGATGGCGCCGAAGACGGTGCCGACACCGCCGCTCATGGACGCGCCACCGATGAACGAGGAGGCGATGGCCTCCAGTTCGTAGCCGTCGCCGGCCTTCGGCGAGGCCGCGTTGAGGCGGGCGGTGATCACCAGACCCGCCAGGGCCGCGAGCACGCCCATGTTCAGGAACACCTGGAAGGTGACGCGCTTGTCCTTGACGCCGGACAGCTTCGCGGCCGGCAGATTGCCGCCGATCGCGTAGATGTGGCGGCCGAAGACGGAGTTGCGCATCACATAGCCGTAACCGGCCACCAGGACGGCGAGGACGATCAGGATGATCGGCGCCCCGTTGTAGCTGGCGAGCAGCATGGTGAGCCAGAGGATCGCGGCGACGATGACGACGAGCTTGAGGAGGAACAGCTTCGTCGGCGCCACGTCGAGCGAGAACTCCTGCTGCCGGCGCCGGTCGCGGAACTCCTGCCACACCACCACGGCGATCATCGCCAGGCCCAACAGCAGGGTGATGTTGTGGTAGTTGGTGTTCGGGCCGACCTCGGGCAGGAAGCCGTTGCCGAACTTCTGCAGACCGTTGGGGAAGGGGCCCAGCGTCTGGCCCTGGAGGAGGATCTCCGTGAGGCCGCGGAAGAGCAGCATGCCGGCGAGTGTGACGATGAACGACGGTATGCCCGCGTAGGCGATCAACAACCCCTGTACCGAGCCCGCCACCGCGCCCATCAGCAGGCACAGCACCAACGCGACGGGCCACGACACCTGGTGATTGACCATCAGGACGGCCGCGAAGGCGCCCACGAACGCGGTGAGCGAACCTACCGACAGGTCGATGTGCCCGGCGATGATGACCAGCATCATGCCGATGGCGAGGATCAGGATGTAGCTGTTCTGCAGCACCAGGTTGGAGACGTTGCGCGGCAGCAGCAGGTCCCCGCCGGTCCAGACCGCGAAGAGGATCACGATCAGACCGAGGGCGATCAGCATGCCGTACTGGCGCATGTTGCGCCGCAGGCCGTCCAGCACCAGCCACAACAGGCCGCCGCCCGCGGCCGATCCGCTCTTGCCCGGTGGCGCGGGGGCCGGGCTCTTGGCGGTCACGTCCGTGCTCATCGCGTTACCTCTTTGTCCTTCGTCATCTGGCGCATCAGCACTTCCTGCGTGGCCTCGGCCCGGGGCACCTCACCGGTCAGCCGGCCCGCCGCCATCGTGTAGATGCGGTCGCACATGCCGAGCAGCTCCGGCAGTTCGGAGGAGATGAAGACCACCGCCTTGCCCTCGGCGGCGAGTTGGTCGATGACCGTGTAGATCTCGTACTTGGCGCCCACGTCGATGCCTCGGGTGGGCTCGTCCAGGATCAGCACCTCGGGACCCGCGAAGATCCACTTGCTGAGGACGACCTTCTGCTGGTTGCCGCCGGACAGCTTGCCCACCGGCTCGAACACCGTCGGTGCCTTGATGTTCATGGACTTGCGGAACCGCTCGGCGACCTGCCGTTCCTCGTGCTCGTCGACGACTCCGCGCTGGGAGACCTTGTTCAGGGCGGCCAGCGAGATGTTCCGGTTGATCGTGTCGATGAGGTTGAGGCCGTAGTGCTTGCGGTCCTCGGTGACATAGGCGATGCCGTGGCCGACCGCCTCCGCGACCGACTTCGTACGGATCTCCTGCCCGTCCTTGAGGACCGTGCCGCCGGCGTAACGGCCGTAGGAGCGGCCGAAGACGCTCATCGCGAGTTCGGTGCGGCCGGCGCCCATGAGTCCGGCGATGCCGACGATCTCGCCTCTGCGCACATTTATTGACACATCGTCAACTACCTTGCGCTGCTGGTCGATCGGGTGGAACACGGTCCAGCCGCGGATCTCCAGCGCGGGTGCCGCCTCGGGCTCGCCCTCGTGCGGGGTGCGCTCGGGGAAGCGGTGGTCGAGGTCGCGGCCGACCATGCCGGAGATGATCCGCTCCTCGGTCGTCTCCGGCGCCTTCACGTCGAGCGTCTCGATGGAGCGGCCGTCGCGCAGGATCGTCACCGAGTCGGCGACCCTGCGGATCTCGTTCAGCTTGTGCGAAATGATGATGCAGGTGATGCCCTGGTTCTTCAACTCCAGGATGAGATCGAGGAGTTTGCCGCTGTCCTCGTCGTTCAGGGCCGCCGTCGGCTCATCCAGGATGAGCAGCTTCACCTTCTTCGACAGCGCCTTCGCGATCTCCACCAGCTGCTGCTTGCCCACGCCGATGTCGGCGACGCGGGTCTCCGGGTGGTCGCTCAGGCCCACCCGGCGCAGCAGTTCGGTGCCGTGCCGCAGGGTCTCGTTCCAGTTGATGAGCCCGCGCGTGGCGTGCTCGTTGCCGAGGAAGATGTTCTCCGCGATGGAGAGGAACGGCACCAGCGCCAGCTCCTGGTGGATGATGACGATGCCGCGGTGCTCGCTCGCCCGGATGTCGCGGAAGTGGCACTCCTCTCCCTCGAAGAGGATGTCGCCTTGGTAACTGCCGTGCGGATGAACGCCGGAGAGCACTTTCATCAGGGTGGACTTCCCGGCGCCGTTCTCACCACAGATGGCGTGGACCTCGCCCTGACGGACCGTCAAGGTGACGTCCGACAGCGCTTTGACACCGGGAAAGGTCTTGACGATCGAGCGCATTTCCAGGACGGGTCCCGCCATGGTCGTGCCTTCCAATCAAGTGTGGGGTCGGGTAACGGGCCGCGGAATTACTTGAGTTGCGCGTCCGTGTAGTACCCGCCCTTGACCAGCACGTCCTCGTAGTTGGTCTTGTCCACGCTCACCGGCTGCAGCAGATACGCCGGGACGACCTTGGTGCCGTTGTCGTAGGTCTTGGTGTCGTTGGTCTGCGGCGTCTTCTTGTTGAGCACGTCGTCGATCATGGTGTCGGCGACCTTGGCGAGCTCGCGGGTGTCCTTGTAGACGGTCTGCGTCTGCTCACCGGCGATGATCGACTTCACCGAGGCCAGCTCCGCGTCCTGGCCGGTGATGACCGGCAGCGGCTTGCTGGCGGAGCCGTAGCTGTCCGACTTCAGCGCGGACAGGATGCCGATGGAGATGCCGTCGTAGGGCGAGAGGACCGCGTCGACCCGGCCGCTCTTGTAGGAACCGGTGAGGATGTCCTCCATGCGGTTCTGCGCCTTGGTGCCGTCCCAGCGCAGGGTGGTGACCTTGTTCAGCGCGGTCTGCCCGGACTTGACGACCAGTATCTTCTTGTCGATGTACGGCTGGAGCACGCTCATCGCGCCGTTGAAGAAGTACTTGGTGTTGTTGTCGTCGTTCGAGCCGGCGAACAGCTCGATGTTGAACGGGCCCTTCTTGCCCTTGTCCAGACCGAGCTTCTCGATGATGTAAGTGCCCTGGAGGACACCGACCTTCGTGTTGTCGAAGGACGCGTAGTAGTCGACGTTCTTGGTGCCGAGGATGAGGCGGTCGTAGGCGATGACCGGGATCTTCGCGTCCGCGGCCTCCTGGAGCACGTTGTTCAGGGACTTGTTGTCGATCGCCGCGATGATCAGGCCCTTGACGCCCTGGGTGATCATGTTCTCGATCTGCGAGACCTGGGTGTCCGGGTCGTCCTCGCCGTAGACCAGCTTGGTCTTGTAGCCCTTGGTCTTGAGGTCGCTGACCATGTTGTTGCCGTCGGAGATCCAGCGCGCGGAGGACTTCGTCGGCATCGCGATACCGATCGTGCCGCCCTTGGCGGTGGTCTCCTTCTCCTTGCTGCCGCCCGAACCGCTCTGTCCGCACGCGGACAGGGTCAGCGCGAGGGTGGCGGCGCCGGCTATGAGGGGGAGGGCGCGACTTCTACGGATGCGCATGTGAACTGGCCTCATTCTTCTCGTCGTTGAGAGGTGCAGCGGGCGTGGGGGGTGGTTCAGGGTGCGGGGTTCGTTGGTGCGGGGCTTGCGTGGTGCTGGTTGCATTGTGTGGTGCGGGCCGGTGGGGGGCTGGTCGCGCAGTTCCCCGCGCCCCTTCGGAAGCGGGCCTGTGCTGAAGAGGTGCGGGTGGTGCGGGCTTTGGTGGTGCGGGTTGTGTTGTGTGGTGCGGGCCGGTGGGGGCTGGTCGCGCAGTTCCCCGCGCCCCTTCGGAAGCGGGCCCCGTTTCCAGGTGACCCGCACCCCCGCGCCGCTCAAACGCGCTGGCCCGGGTTTTTTAGGGGCGCGGGGAACTGCGCGACCAGCCACAGCCGGACCCGCAGACCCCATCGGTCAGTCAGTGGCACTCTCTGCGGGGAAACGGTTGAGAGTCCCCGGCAACCTCGTACCAAGGGCCGCCATGTCGACGTCCGCGCCGTGCCTCGCGAGCAGGTCGAGGGCCAGCCGCCCCCGACGGACCCGCTCACGCGCCGTGTCCAGGGTGACGTCCCGCAGGTGGGTGCCCCACGGGTAGATACCGGGGGCCTTGGAGAGGCCGAACTTCAGGTACAGCGGAGCGCCGCGGCGGATCAACTCCGCGACCTCGTACATCCGGATGTAGCCACCGAGGTCGTCCGGCGCCTCGATGTACATGTCCATGGGGGCCGCCGACACCCGCCGGATCTCCGTCAAGTGATCCAGCGTCAAGTCGCTCGGCACGTTCAGCGAGTCCGCGCCGAGCTTCTCGTACACCGCGTACGCCGCCGGGTTGACCGGACCGATCAGCGCGGAGACCTTGAGCGTCGTGTCGGCCGGAATGATCCCGGCCACTCGCGCCCGGTGCAACGTCCACAGCACACCCTCGTCGGCGACAAGCAGGCACTTGACGCCCAACTCCGTTGCCCGCACGGCGTCTTCGATGCACCCGGCGACCGCGTCATGACCCCGGGCACGCAGCCCACCACCACGCGAGTCGGAGCGCACCGACCCGCCGATGTCCCACGTCCCGCGCGGACCGGTGAACAGGCACAGCTCGATGTCGCGTTCGGCGCTGGCCTCGACCATCTCGGTGATCTCGGCGTCGGTCAGCATCCACACCCCGCTGCCCTGGCTGATCCGGTGGATCGGCACGTCGAGGCGCGAGGACTCCTTGAGGATGACCGCCAGCGCCTCGGGCCCCTCGCACGAGGGGATCTCGGTGCGCCAGCGACCGCCGTCCGGGAAGGTGTGGGTGGAGGCGTCGGCGGGGTCGAGGGCGGGCGCGCCCAGGCCGAGCGCGGAGAGGGCCTGCTCCCCGGGCCTGCGGGCTGCCGTGGCGGTGTCGGTCACTTGCTGTCCTTCGTGTTCGGTATTTCGGACGAGGTTCGCGGCTCGGGGTAGAAAAAGACTCTGGTGGTACGCCGGCACGGGGTGGTCAGGACACCCCGTGCCGGCGCACGGCTGGGGTTTCCTACGGCCGTAGCAGCACCTTGCCGACCTTGGGATCGCCGGACCCCACCAGCTCGATGGCCTGCGGGAACTCGGCGAGCGGCAGCTCATGGGTGACCAGGGGAAGCGGATCGAGCAAGCCCGCCCCGAACACCCGCACGGTGTGCGCCCAGGCGTCCGGCGGTGCCCCGAAGACGGTGTGCACCTCCAGCTGCCGTACGACGAGATCGGTGGGGTCCAGGCCCTCGGCGCCCGGCGCCGGGATGCCCGTGAGGACCAGACGGCCACCGCGCCGGAGCAGCGAGGCGGCCGTACGGGCCGCGTCCGCGGAACCGGCGGTCTCGATCACCACGTCGAAGTCGTCCGGGAGGGGTTCGTGCTTGGTACGGAAGTCCGTGGCACCGAACTGCTCCGACAGAGCCGCCCGGTCCGGGCGCGAACCCACCACGAGCAACTCGGCGGGGGAGCCCGCCTTCAGGAACTGCACCGCGAACATCCCGAGCGTGCCGGTACCGACCACCGCGACCCGCTCACCCGGCCGCGCGTTCGCCTTCAGCGCCGCCGCCGCGATACAGGCCGCCGGCTCCAGCAGCGCCGCCGCCGTCAAGTCGGCCTCGTCCGGGAGGACATGGAGGAGCCGGGCCGGGAGGGTGAGGGTGGTGGCCATCGCCCCGGGCTGGGTGAAGCCGGTCTCCTCGTAGCCCGCCGTGCACAACGTCGTCTCGCCCGCGTGACAGCGGTCGCAGACCTGGCAGTTGCGGAAACCCTCGCCAACGACCTTGCGGCCGACCAGCGTTGACGGCACCCCGGCGCCGACCGCGTCCACCGTGCCGGACCACTCGTGACCCGGGGTGAGGGGGTAACGGACGTAGCCCTCGGGCCTGTTGCCCTGGTACACCTCGCGGTCGCTGCCGCAGATGCCGACCGCGTGGACGCGTACCAGCGCCTCGCCCGCGTCCGGCTGCCGCGGCTCGTGCGCGGCCAGCCGGTGCTCGCCCGGTGCCGCGATGACGACCGCCGTGCTCACTTCGCGCCCTTCGGCTTGCGCTGCTCCCAGCCGTCCGCCCAGAGGTCGAACCGGGCCTGCTGCTGCGGGAATTCGGCCGCCGCGTCGGTGTCCAGCTCGACGCCGAGACCGGGCGCGTCGGAGAGGTGGAAGTAGCCGTCGATGACCTCGGGCGCACCCTTGACGACCTTCTTGATCTCCGCGTCCGCGAAGTCGTTGAAGTGCTCCAGGATCTTGAAGTTCGGCGAGGAGAAGCCGACTTGGAGCGAGGCGGCGGTCAGCACCGGCCCGCCGACGTTGTGCGGGGCGACGAGGACGTAGTGCGCCTCGGCGGTCGCGGCCAGCTTCCGCGTCTCCCAAATGCCGCCGATATGACCGACGTCGGGCTGGATGATGTCGACGGCCTGGCTCTCGAACAGCTCCCGGAACTCGATCCGGTCGTGGATGCGCTCACCCGTGGCGACCGGGATGTCCACCTTGGCGGCGACCTTCTCCAGCGCCTTCAGGTTCTCCGGCGGAACCGGCTCCTCCAGCCACGCGGGCTTGAACTGCGCGAGTTCGTTCGCCAGCCGTACGGCGGTGGAGGGCGAGAACCGGCCATGCATCTCCAGCATCAGCTCGGCGTCCGGACCGATCGCGTCCCGCACGGCCTCGATGAGGGAGACGGCGTACAGGGTCTGCGCGTGGTCGAGTTCGAAGTGCCCGGTGCCGAAGGGGTCGATCTTCAGGGCCTTGTAACCGCGCTCCATGACCCCCTGGGCGGCCTTGTGATAGGCCTCCGGGGTCCGCTCGGTGGTGTACCAGCCGTTGGCGTACGCCTTCACCTTGTCGGTGACCTTGCCGCCGAGCAGCTGCCACACCGGCACGCCGAGGGCCTTGCCCTTGATGTCCCAGCACGCCATCTCGATCACGGCGATGCCGGACATGACGATTTCACCCGCGCGCCCGTAGTCGCCGTACTTCATCCGGCGTACGAGGTCTTCCACGGCGAACGGGTCGGAGCCGAGAATGTGGTTTGCCTCGGCCTCGCGCAGGTAACCGATCAGCGCGTCGGTGTGGCCCAGCATCCGGGTCTCGCCGACGCCGGTGACGCCCTCGTCGGTGTGCACTTGGACGTACGTCAGATTGCGCCATGGCGTCCCGACCACGTGCGTACTGATTCCCGTGATGCGCACGGCAGCTGCCCCCTGTGCTCTTCAGTGCTGTTCGAAATTTCGGCTCACGTTCGAAATGCTGGGCAGACAGTAAGGACGCCGGGGCGGGGGTGTCAATGGGTCGAACATGTAACGGTTTCGGCAAGGGGTGTGATCGGCATACCGATCGGCCGCGCCGGTTCGTGCCGGTTCTTGTCGTTTCCCGCCGCGTCCCCACACAACTTTCACAGGCGTGCCTATGAACGTTACCTGCGAGGAACTTAGTCTTCCCGCGTCATGGACTACTGCCACCCCTGCGGCCGGCACCTGAACGGCGCCCTCGCGTGCCCGGGGTGCGGCGCATCAGCCGAAGCGCCGGTCGAACCAACTCAGGCCCACGCGCGCTCAGTTGACGCGCGCCCGCAGGCGGACGCACCCGATGCCGGGCGCGACGAAGACGCCGAGAACGGCGAGCCCCAGGGGCGTGCCGCGCGGCGGAAGAGCCGTGGGCGCGGGCGGGTCGGCAGTCACAGCGGCAGCGGTGACTTCGACGATGACGGCGACGACGCCATCGAGGGCGCGGGCGCCGGTACGGCGGGCGGGAGTCGTCGCGATCGCAAGGCCGCGGCTCACCGTCGACGGCGGCGCCGGGTGCTCCTCATAACGGCCGGTTTCCTACTGGCGGCGGGCGGCCTGAGCCTGGCGGAGCTGGGCACGGACGCGCCGTTCTCCAACCAGAAGTCCGCGGCGCCGGGTGCGTCGGCGGAGGGCGGGGCGGACGCGGAGGCCAGCCAGACCGCGGAGCCGCTGGACGTCACCAAGACCGTCGGAACCAGCGCGGGTACGGGATCTCCGGACGCGTCGGCATCCCCGTCCGCGTCGCCGTCGAAGTCCGCGAAGGAAACAAAGGACCCCGAGGAGTCGGACACCCCGACGGCAGGCAGTGGCGGCGCCACGTCCCCCGCGTCGACGTCCTCGACGGACCCGGCGACCACCCCGTCCTCGGACCCGCCGTCCTCCGACCCGAGCCCGACACCGTCGCCCTCGGAAACCTGCAAGCAGATCCTGTGGTGGTGTTCCTAGGGTCTGAGTGGTGCTGCGTTCCTAGGGTCTGAGTGGTGCTGCTGAGCCGCTCGGCTCGGACGCCCGTGGGTGGCTCGGCTCGGACGCAGGTGGGGCGGCTCGGCTCAGACTTCCAGCATCCGCCGTAGCAACCCGCGCAACGCCAGCCGCTCCTCGTCCGACAGTCCGGCCAGCGGCTCGCGGGCGAACCGCAACGACTCCCGCAGGCTACGGGCCACCCGGCGCCCCTCCTCCGTGGCCGCCGCGAGCTTCACGCGCCGGTCGGCGGGGTCGGGGCGGCGCTCCACCAGGCCGCGGGTCTCCAGCCGGTCCACGATCCCGGTGACGTTCGACGGCTCGCACTTCAGCTTCAGCGCCAGCTTGCGCATCGGCAGCGGCTCCAGGGACAGCAGGCTGAGCAGCCTGGCCTGCGCGCCGGTCAGCCGGTGGTCGCCGGCCGCCTCCTCGTAGTCCGCGTAGAACCGCGCCACGACATCGCCGATCAACTCGACGACCTCCACGGTTACGGGGTCGGAGCGGCGCGTCTTTTCGGGTGTGGCCATGGACTCAGAGTACCCCGTTACTTGACATCATGAAATATTCAGGAGCATGGTTGTTTCAGGTACTGAAGTATTTGGCAGTATGCGAACCATGCGAACCACCCCGCACGGCCCCCTGCACTACGAAAGGCGCTTGTGATGATCAACCGCGAATGGCACCTGCTCAGCCGCCCGGTCGGCTGGCCGAAGCCCGAGGACTTCGCCCTGGTGGAGACCGAGACCCGGGCCCCGGCCGAGGGCCAGGTGCTGGTGCGGAACAAGTACCTGTCGGTCGACCCGTACATGCGCGGCCGCATGAGCGCCGCCAAGTCGTACACCGCCCCCTTCGAGCTCGGCAAGGTCATGCAGGGCGGCGCGGTCGGCGAGATCGTCGAGTCGAACGCCGAGGGCTTCGCACCCGGCGACCACGTGCTGCACTTCGGCGGCTGGCGCGAGTACGCGACCATCGACGCCAAGGGCGCCGTCAAGGTCGACCCCGACCTCGCCCCGCTCTCCACCTACCTCGGCGTCCTCGGCATGACCGGCCTCACCGCCTACGCCGGTCTGCTGCGCACCGCGTCCTTCAAGGAGGGCGACTCGGTCTTCGTCTCCGGCGCCGCGGGTGCCGTGGGCAGCCAGGTCGGCCAGATCGCCAAGCTCAAGGGCGCCTCCCGGGTCATCGGTTCCGCCGGTTCCGACGAGAAGGTCAAGCTCCTCGTCGAGGAGTACGGCTTCGACGCGGCCTTCAACTACAAGAACGGCCCGGTCGGCAAGCAGCTGCGCGAGGCCGCCCCGGACGGCGTCGACGTCTACTTCGACAACGTCGGCGGCGACCACTTGGAAGCGGCGATCGGCTCCCTGAACGAGCGCGGCCGCATCGCGATCTGCGGCATGATCTCGGTCTACAACAACACCGAGCCCACCCCCGGCCCGAAGAACCTCGGCCGCCTCATCCAGACCCGCGGCCGCATCGAGGGCTTCCTCGTCGGCGACCACTACGACCTCCAGCCGCAGTTCGTTCAGGAGGTCGGCGCGTGGGTCGCGTCCGGCGAGCTGAAGTACCGCGAGACGGTCGTCGAGGGCATCGAGAACAACCTGGAGGCGTTCCTCGGGCAGCTGCGGGGGGACAACACGGGGAAGATGATCGTCAAGCTCTGACGCAAGACGTTTCTACGACGAGGCCGCACCCCTGGACGTGGGGTGCGGCCTCCGTTCGTCACCGAGCGGATGTCACTGAGCCAGCGCCGCGCTGTGCACCGCCCGTACCAACCCCTCGTTCTCCAGGGCCGCGCCGCCCGGGAAGGCGAAGCGGCGCCGGGTGTAGCCGTAGGCCAGGCCGCTGCGGGGGTCCGCGAAGGCCTGGGAGCCGGCCGCGCCGCTGTGGCCGATCGTGCCGGCGCCCAGGAACGGGTACCAGGCGTCCGCGATCGCCTGGAAACCCAGGCCGTACGCCCGGTGCGTGCCGGTCACCACGTCGTACCCGACGGAGTGCAGCTGCCCGAACTCCGCCGCCGTGTCCGGCTTCAACAGCGCGGCCCGGTCGTCGACCTCGCTGATCGCCGCCGCGTACAGCCCGGCAAGGCCACGCGCCGACGCCACCCCGCCGACCGACGCGGGACCCTTCGCCCGGATCACCCGCTCGTTCGGCAGCGACTCCAGGACGGTCGGCTGCGCCGCGTGCTCGTTGAACGCGATCGCGACGAGACTGTGCGGCCCGGCCGGCTCCGCCGCACGCTCGGCCTCCTGCTCCGGGGTCAGCAACTGCGGCTGGACGGTGCGGAATCGGGGCTCGTGCGCCGCCGGCAGCCCGAGGAAGAAGTCCAGCCCGTACGGCGCCCGCACTCTCTCCTCGTGCACCTCCCGGAGCGAACGCCCCGTGGCCCGCCGTACGATCTCGCCGGTCAACGCGCCGATCACCAGGGCGTGATAGCCGAAGGCCGTGCCCGGGCGCCAGAACGGCCGCTGGTCGGCGAGGCGTTCGGCGACCGCGCGGTCGTCGGCCAGTTCGTCGAGCGTGAACCCGGTGTCCGTGCCGACCAGCCCCGCCCGGTGCGCGAGCAGCTCGCGCAGTGTCAGCGCGCCCTTGCCCTCGGACGCGAACTCCGGCCAGTAGTACGTCACTTTGCGGTCCAGCTCCAGCGTGCCGTCCTGCACGAGCAGCGCCACCACGAGATGCGCGGCGCCCTTCGTGGACGAGAACACGCCATAGAGCGAGTCGCCGTCGGTACCGGGTGGTCCCGCCCACAGGTCGACGACCCGCCGTCCGTGTACGTACGCACACAACTGGCCCTCGTAATCGGCGCGTTCGACCGCCACGACCGCGGCGAACTCCTCCCGCACCGCCTCGAAGCCGTCGGCTACGGTGCCGTGGATCTCCTGGGTCATCTGCTCTCCTCGACTGATCCGCTGCTCGCGTGTGCCATCGCTCGTGTGCCGTCGTACGTGTGTGCCATGGTGAACAACGCCCGTCCGACCTGCGGGAGTTCCCCCTTGGGATGATCCCGGAAGAGGGGCTCCGTACCGAACAGGACGGCGTGCGGACCACTGACGATCGAGGGCCGCCCTGCCGCGGCGGCCGGACCGCCGGTTCCGTCGTCCAGCGCCCGCCAGTGCCCGGCGAGGAGAGGATTCCCGGTCGCGTACGACTGCTCGACGCGGACCGTGGGGCCGAGTTCGGTGAACCACACCGGCGCGTACACGAAGCCGTAGGCCGGTGCGCCGAGCGTGACGGGTCCTGAATTCACCACGCGCACAACGCCGTTGGCCTCCTCGTTGCCCTCGACGGGTGTCGCCGTCAGCAGCCCGGCCGCCGAGCCGAGGGCCGCGCCGGTGACGCCCCGGCCGACGAGTCCGTGGCCGGTGGAGAGGAAGGTGCCGAGGGCGGTGCGGGCGGCTGGGGTGAGGTCGTCGTGGTCCAAGCCCGCCGACACGAACAGCACGTCCGCCTTCGACCAGTCGAACCCGGCGTTCAGGATGTCCGTCGACACGGGCGTGATGTCGAAGCCCATCTCCCGTAGCGCGAACAGTTCGCCCGCGGTGACGGCGGCGGCGACACGGACGGGGTGGAGGGCGGTGGTGCCGGTGCCGGTGCCGGTGCCGGTGAGGGGTGTCGCGTCGAGGGCCACGTCGTACTCACCGGCCGCCTCGGTCGCCTTCGCTCGCGCCGACTCCGGCACGAGCGCGCTGCCGTCCGCTGCCCGGCGTACCGGAATCCCTTGCCGGAGAAGGGAGTTGAGGGCGGCGAACTCGGCCGGGTCGGTGAGGCGCAGGCGCAGGTCGCCGTGCGGGGCGACCCGGGCGGCGGGGGAGGGGGCGGTGATGGCGGCAAGTGCGGTGCCGGGGAGGGTGGTTACGGCCTCGACCGTGGCGCCCCACAAGCGGCCCAGGCTCCACGCCGAGATGTCGTACATGGCCGTCACCTTGTCGCTGATGTCACGGCCGTCGGCCAACAGGGCGTTCGCCAGGCCCCGTTTGGGCTGGTGCATGTCGACGACGTACGGGCCGGTCGCCGCGCGTAGCACGCGGACGTCGTTGGCGAGGAGATGGGCGACGAGGCGGGCGCCCGCCGTGTCGGCTCCAATGGTGTAGGCGCGGGGGAATTCGGTCGTGTAGACGTCCTCGGGGCCGATGCCCGTGACGCCCGGGACGGTCCGCGCCGACATCGGCACTTGCTCGGCGCCCGCCGCGCCCCGCCGGAACATCTCGATCTGGTCGGCGATGAGTGAAGTCCGGTGGGACCGGGCGAAGTTGAGGGTCGCGCGCATGGCGGCGCCCGCGACGGCCACGTTGATCGCGGCGCGGCGGCGGAGCTCGGTGGTGGGGAGGGTGTCGTAGGCCGAATTGTTGACCTGGAGCGGGATCTCGACGGTGTGGGCGGCGACCGCGCCCTGGAAGGCCGCGTACTGCGGGGTGAAGACCGGGGGCCAGTCGTCCCAGCCCTCCGCCTGGTCCCGGAAGGGGATGTGGACGGGCTCGACGCCGTCCTTGGCCGGTGTGTGACCGAGGCCGTTGACGGCGGACTCCATGCCGAGGGCGTTGGCGTAGGTGTTCTTGAGGAAGAGGTCGTACTCGTAGTTCTCGCCGTGCGGGGGCGTGGTCGGCTCGATGAGGGTGCCGTTGACGTAACCGTGCAGGTCGAGCAGGACGGCGGGCTGTTTGTCGATCGTGAGCGCGCGGATCGCGCGGGTCTCGGGCTGCGAGGCGGTGATCAAGTCCCGGTTCAGATCGAAGCCGTTGGCGTTCGCGCGGGTGCCGGCGATCCGGCCGTCGGGGTTCGCGGTGATGTTGAAGTAGAGGCGGCTGTGCGCCAACAGGTCTTTGGTCTGGGCGTCGTTGGAGGTGGCGAGCTGGGAGATGAGATCGAGGGAGGCGTCGGTGCCCTCGCGTTCGTCGCCGTGGATGTTGTTGTCGAAGAGGACCGGGGTCTTGTAACCGGCCTTGATCTCCCGGGACTTGGCGGCGGTGGCGGGCGCGTTCTCGATGAGCTCGCGCATCCGTTCCTGGGCGGTGGCCTGGTCGGCGGTCTCCGGGGCGGTGACCGTGACGAGGTAGAGCCGGTGCCCGCCGGCCGAGACGCCCGCGACCTCGACACTCACCCGGTCACCCAGCCGCTGAAGGGCGTTCAGGCGCGGGGCGAGGGCGTCGTACGGGGTCAGGCCGAGCTTGAGGGAGGTGTCGGCGGGGTTCGCGGGGTCGGGGGAGAGGACCTGTCGGCGGGGATAGCCGAGGCGGGGATCGGCGCGGGGGACGGTGGCGGTGAGGGCGCGGCGGGCGGCGGCGGCCGGGGCGCGGGCGGCGCTCCGGTCGGGGGCGGAACCCTCGCGGGTGGCGGGGCGGGGGTCGGCGCCCGCGACGCGAGGGGAGAGCAGGAGCGAACCGGCGGCGGTGGTCAGGGCGACGGCGGCGATCAGAACGGGTCTCGGGGGGACGGCTCTGGCAATGGTGCGCACGCGTACCTCCTCTTTGGTTCCAGAGATCGGTACGGCGAGCCGCACCTTTTCGACTCAACGGTGAACAGGAAGTTGTCGGTGTCGTCGATGCCCCGTATGGCGCATTCACGGGGCCGGGAAGGGGGCATGCTGAGCAGAGGTCACCGGTACCGGTACCGGGCAGCGGGCGCGACGGGTTGTGCATGCTGCGTACGGCGAGGAGGTCCCAGGTCCCATGGCAACGATTCCTTCGCTCCCCAGCAGGGACGAGGTACTGCGGATGGCACGCAGCACCACCGACATCACCGGCCAACTCCTGGACACGGCCGGGAACATCACCAGAATCGCGATCAACACCCTTGATCCGCGCGACGGTTCGGGCGCGGAGGCGCTACGGGTGCTGCGCGAGACCACCGCCGAACTGGCCGAGGCGAGCGCGTCGCCGCAGGCCCAGGAGGCGTTCTACCGCATTGTCGACACCCTGACCCGACTCGGCACGACCGGCGCCCCGCTGGCCGTACACCCGGTGAGCGCACCGGCCCAGGCACTGCTGACCGTCCTCGGCGACAGCCTGCTGCCCGTCCTGGACGCGGTGGAACCGGCGGTCGAGGAATTCACCACGGCACTCGGCGACCTGGTCGAGGCGGCCTCCCCGCTGCTGCCCGCGGCGGCCGGTGTGGCGGCGGGCGTACTGCTGGCCCTGACCCCGCTGATCCGCGCGCTGGCCGACACCCTGGCCGACGCGTCCCCCGAACTCCGGCGCGTGGCAGAGGCGTTGACGGCGGCGCTGGCTCCGCTGCTGCCGTTCCAGGTCGCCCTCGCACAACGGGCGGCGAGCGCGGGCGGGAGCATCCTCCGGGCCACCCTCCCACCCCTCGCCGACCTCACGGAGGCCGCGGCGGCCACCACGAAGGCGACCGCCCCGATGCTGGTCGCGGGCGAGGAACTCCTGCTCTCCGCCCTGGAACGCGTTCAGCCGACCCTCCTCGCGGCAACCTCCCGCGCGGGCCGGGTGGCCCGGGCGACCGCGGTACGGGTGACGGCGGCGGTGTCTCCGACGGCGGATCAGGGAGTCGTGGTGGCGGTGTCGACCACATAGCACTGACGCTGAGTAAAGTTCACCCCATGCATGATCTTGGCGCGGGATTCAGCTATCTCCTGAAGGGCCAGCGCTGGATGGCCCGGCACGGGAGGCACTACGGCTTCGGGCTGATCCCCGGCCTGATCACGTTGGTCCTCTACGTGGCGGCACTGGTCGCGTTGGCGCTCTGGGGCGAGGACTTCGTCACCTGGGCGACCCCCTTCGCGGACGACTGGTCGAGCCCGTGGCAGGGCCTGTTCCGCGGCTTCCTCACGGCGGTCCTGTTCGTACTCGCCCTACTTCTCTCGGTGTTGACCTTCACGGCCGTCACCCTCCTCATAGGGCAGCCCTTCTACGAGACCCTCTCCGAGAAGGTCGACCGGGACGTCTCCCCGGACGGCACGGCCCCCGAGTCGGGCCTCCCCCTCTGGCGCGAACTGTGGATCTCGGCCCGCGACAGCCTCCGCATCCTGGCCCGCGCGGTGCTGTGGGGCATCCTGCTCTTCGCCCTGGGCTTCGTCCCGTTCATCGGCCAGACGTTCATCCCGGTGATCGGCTTCTTCGTCACGGGCTTCTTCCTCACGGAGGAGCTGACGGCGGTCGCCCTCCAACGCCGAGGCATCGACCTCCGCGCCCGCCTCACCCTCCTCCGCTCCCGCAAAACCCTCATCTGGGGCTTCGGCACCCCCCTCGGCCTGTCCTTCCTGGTCCCGTTCGTCGCGGTGTTCCTGATGCCGGGGGCGGTGGCGGGGGCGACGATGATGGCGCGGGAGCTGTTGGGGGAGGAGACCGAGGGGGATCAGGAGGGGGACACGGAAGTCGGGCCGGCGTCAGTTGGCGAGTGAGGCGTTCACAGCCACCGTCACCATCGCCCTGACCTGCGCGATGATGTCCACCCGGTTCCGCACGAACTCCGGATCAGTGATCGCCCCCGTCGCCGGGTCCGTGTTCCCCGCCCCGAACTGCAGTACCGGCGTATGGATATGTCCACCCGGCAACGAATCGTGCAGCCCGAGCCGATCCCGTAGCAGCGTGGCGCGGTACGCGATCTCGTTGGAGAGATAGTTGCCGCCACCCCCGGCACGGGCCGTGGACCCCGAGGTCGGCCCGTCCGCCCGCACGACGGGAACGGTCCCGCCCGCCGGAATCTCCGTCACCTCGGTGTGGTCGTAGACGGGGAAACGCCCGGTGTTCGCGGCCACAATGTCCTTGTACGGCAAGGTGGTCGACGTCCACTGAGGCTGCGAGGCAGGGTCGGCGACAGGGACCGTCTCCGTCCGCGACACCTTGTCGTTGTCCGGATAGCCGCCCCGCCAGGCCCCGTTGGTCCGCTCGACGTCGAACCGGCCGACCCGCCCCTGACTCACCGTCGTGAACAGATCCACCTTCGGCAGATACGGCCGCAACGCCCGCTCCACGGTCCCCTCCGCGAAGTCGGCCCACCGCACCGGGAACATGGCCGTCTCGATCCGCGCCGGCCCGTCCGCCGTCCGGATCACCGTGCCGTCGAGCGCGAGCGCGGTGGCCCCGGACGGGTTGGAGATCCGGATGTCCGCGTCGAGCGTGAACGGGTCGAACCCGGTCACGAGAATCCGCTTCAGCCCCTTCTCCTGCGGATACCGAATACTGCTCTGCCCACGCGAGGCCGTCTCCAACTCGGAGAGCAGCGCGTTCCGTTGAGCCTCGCTGATCCCGAACTCCGGCTCCCAGCCCCGCACTTCCCGGGTCATCCCCAACCGGGCCCAGTACAACGGCCGATCGTCGTCCCGGCTGAGATCCCCACCGGCCGGCCCCCGCCCCTGCGCCCGGTCGACCGCCCGCCGCCACAACGCGGTTCCCTCGCGTACGACGACGCGGCGGGCCTGCGCGTAACTGTGCGCGGCTTCGAGCGCGTGGGTGAACTCCGGGGCCACGGTGTCGAATCCGGAGTGTTCGAGGATCTCCCGCGGGACCGCCTTGTCGAGCCGTTGCTCCTCGACGGTCGGGGACAGAGCGGTCTCGGCCGCCGCCCCGGTACTGGGGGCGGAGAAACCCGCCAGCAGGGCCAGCCCGAGGAAGCCGGTGCGAACGCGTATGGATGTCAAGGGAGTTGGAACCTTCCGTCGCCGTGGGGAGCGTGGCTGGTGCATGTGGGACGGCGGCAGTATCGCGTGACGGAGGCGGCGTACGCCATCGTCCGACCCGGGCCACGGGATCTCCGCCCACCTGGGACCCGCCATGACCCGCGGATTTCAGGAGATCCGCCCCGGCGGACAGGGCCGATCCGCGGCGGAGTTCCTCGCCGCCACCTCCCGCAACACCCCCACGAACGCCGCCCCCGCCGCCGACAGCGACCGCCCCCGCACCGTCGCCGCGTACACCGCCCGCGCCGGCGCCCCCTCGTCCAGCACCGGTAGCAACGTGACATCCGGCCGTACGGCCCCGGCGGCGAGGGACGGCACCAGGGTCACGCCGAGCCCGGCCGCGACGTACCCCTCCTTCGCGGTCCACTCGGCGACGACGTGGGCCACGCGCGGACGGAACCCCTGCCGCAGGGCCGCGTCGAGAAGGGTGCCCTCGGGGCGGTCGCTGCCGGATATCCAGTCGGCGTCGGCGAGTTGGGCCAGCCGGACCGGTCCCTGCCCCGCGAGGGGGTGACCGGTCGGCACGGCGACGTACAGCGACTCGTCGAGGAGATGGTGGAGTTCGTACGGTTCCAGTGGGACGCCACCCGTCGTCGAGACGATCGCCAGGTCGAGGTGGCCGGAGGCCAGCCGGTTCAGCAGAGCGGGTGTCAGGCCCTCCTCCCGGGAGACCCGGACGCCGGGGTGCCGGGTGCGGAACGCGGCCAGTGCCTGCGGCACCAGCGCCGCGTCGGCCGTGGCGAACGCCCCGAACCGCAGTCGGCCCCCGGCCACTTCACGCAACGCCGTCAACTCACGCACCGCCCCGTGCAGCGAGGCCACCACCGCCTCCGCGTGCGGCACGAGGACCCGCCCCGCCTCCGTGAGCCGCACCCCCCTCGGCAACCGGTCGAACAACGCCGCCCCACCGAGCGCGTCCTCCAACGAGGAGACCTGCCGTGACACCGCCGACTGCGTCCACCCCAACACCCGCGCGGCCACCGTGAACGAACCGTGCCGGGCGACCTCCAGGAACACCCGCAGCCAGACGGTGGAGAGGTCGGGAGCGGTGTCGTTCGGTGAACTGCCATGCGGGATGGGCATGTCGGCCATGCTAGACATTCGCTTGTCGCACCATCGGGCCGGACCTAGCGTCGACGCCATGCGCGTCACCCTGGACAACCCCGCCTCCGCACCCCAGCCCCTGAGCCCCTACTACTCCCAGGTCGCCCGCGTCGAACAGGCCGACGGGAGCGCCCTGTTGTTCCTCTCCGGCCAGATCGCGGAGGGCGCCACCCTCGCCGAACAGAGCCGAGGCGTCTTCGAGACCATCGCCGCCCTCCTCAAGGCACACGGCGCGACCCTCGCCGACGTCATCAACATCCGTACCTACCTGACCGACATCACCGGGCTCGACGAATACGGCACCGTACGAAGGGAGTTCCTCACCGGAACCCCGCCCACGAGCATGACCTTCGAGGTGTCGCGCCTGTTCCGGCCGGAGGCGTTGATCGAGGTCGAGATCGTGGCCGCCGTCCCGGGGACGGAGTGATGCCCTCGCCCCGCCGGTCACCCACGCCCCACACCCGCCCCCCCCGCACCCGACCCCACGGCCTTCACCGCCGCCGCAACCGCTTGTCGGTGATCGGCGGGGTCGGGTCGATGTAGAAGTCGTCGGGATTCACGTCGACCCCGGGCGGGACGATCTCGTCGATGCGGTCGAGGAGGTCGTCGCCGAGTCGCACGTCGGCCGCGGCGAGGAGGTCGGTCAGCTGCTCGGGGCGGCGCGGGCCGATGAGTACCGCGGTGACCGCCGGATGGGCGCGAACGAACGCGGTGGCCAGATGAGGCAGCGGGAGGCCGGCCTCGGCGGCCAGCGCGGTCAGTTCGCGCACGGCGTCGGCCTTGGCCCGCACACCCGGCCGACCGAGGTCGAACATCTTCGCCCCCGCGCCGGCGCTGCGATGCCCGGCGGTGGGATCCGAACGCCCCGACAGCCAGCCGGAGTTGAGCGGGCCGAAGGTCAGCACACCCATGCCGTAGCGCTGCGCGGTGGGCAGCACCCGGCTCTCCACCCCGCGGGTGAGGATCGAGTACGGCGACTGCTCGGTGCGCAACCGGTGGTGACCGCGGCGCTCGGCCGTCCACTGGGCCTCGACGGTCTCCTCGGGGGAGAAGAACGAACCGCCGACGGCCCGCACCTTCCCGGCCCTGACCAGATCCGACAGGGCGGCGAGGGTCTCGTCGATATCGGTGTGCGGGTCCGGGCGGTGCATCTGGTACAGGTCGATGTGGTCGGTGTCCAGGCGGCGCAGGCTGTCCTCCACCGCGCGCCGGATCCAACGGGCCGAGCCGCCACGGCGGTTGGGGTCCTCGCCCATCGCCAGCCCGAACTTGGTGGCCAGGACGACATCGTCGCGCCGGCCCTTCAACGCCTTGCCGACGATCTCCTCCGACTCCCCGCCGGAGTACACGTCGGCGGTGTCGACGAGGTTGATCCCGGCGTCCAGCGCCGTGTGGATCATGCGGACCGACTCGTCGTGGTCGGTGTTGCCCATCGCGCCGAACATCATCGTGCCGAGCGCGTACTCGCTCACCGACATGCCGGTGCCGCCGAGAATCCTGCGCTTCATGAGGGGCCTCCAGGTGCGTGCTCGCGCTGCTTTCCCACGTGTTTCCCACGTGCCTTGCTCTCCACCAGCCGAACACCGCTCGCCCCCGGAGCGGGAGACCCACTTGGACCGGGGGTCCGACAGACCCCCTTTCGCGTGGCTGCTCCCCAGGTCACCCGGTCTACGGTGGTGACATGGCCCAGGAACCCAACAGCGAGCTGCGGGACTTCCTCCGCTCCCGCCGCGCGAAGATCACCCCCGAGGAGGCGGGCCTGGCCCCGCTGCCCGGCACCCGCCGCGTTCCGGGCCTGCGACGCGAGGAGGTCGCCCAGCTGGCCGGCGTCAGCGTCGACTACTACGTCCGCCTGGAGCGCGGCCGCCACCTCAACGTCTCCGCGTCCGTCCTGGACGCGATCGCCCGCGCCCTGCGCCTCACCGACCTGGAGCGCGCCCACCTGTTCCGGGTCGCCCGACCGACCCACACGCGTCCGCGCCCGCTGCCCCCGCAGCGCGTCCGCCCCGGCCTGCGCCTGCTGCTCGACAGCCTCACCGACGTCCCGGCCCTCGTCTACGGCCGCCGCATGGACGTCCTGGCCGCCAACCACCTCGCCCGCGCCCTGTACACGGACTTCGAGGCGCTGCCCGCCCGCAGCCGCAACATGGCCCGCCTGGTCTTCCTCGACGACCACTTCCGGAGCCTGTACGCCGACTGGGAAGACGCGGCGCGCGGCATCGTCGCCGCACTCCGCCTGTACGCGGGACGCCACCCGCACGACCCCGCCCTGGCCGAACTCGTCGGCGAACTCTCCGTCCAGGACACGGACTTCCGCCACTGGTGGGCCGACCACGACGTGTTCCAGCGCACCCACGGCACCAAGCGCTTCCACCATCCCGTCGTCGGTGAACTCGTCCTGGGCTACGAGGCGTTCGCCCCCACCGACGACCCCGAGCAGATCCTGGGCGTCTCCACCGCCGAACCGGGCTCCCCCTCCGCGGAACGCCTGAAGCTGCTGGCCGACTGGTCCTGGTCCCCCCAACTCCCGCCACCGGCCGCCCCCTAGTGCGGTCTTGCGCGCGGGGCGGAGCAGCCCGCGATACTGCCACCCATGAAGACAGCGAAGGCAGCGAACACGGGTGTCCTCTTCGCCATCGAGCTCGGCGCCCTCGTGGCCGTCGCCTACTGGGGGTTCACGCGGGACCTCGCCACACCGCTGACCTGGCTCCTCGGGCTAGGCGCGCCCCTCGTGCTCGCCGCGCTGTGGGGACTGTGCGGCTCACCGAAGGCCAGGTACAAGGTGCGGGGCGCCGGCCGGGTCGGGTTCGAGGCGGTGTGGTTCGGGGCCGGGGTCGCCGCGCTGGTCGTCGCCGGAGCCTACGACTGGGCGCTCGTCCTCGCCCTGGTGTGCGCGGTGAGCAAGACGCTCGCCGTCATCTGGCGGCAGTAGTACTCGCTGTCATCTGGGGGCAGTAGCAGGGGAGTTGACCGACCCCTCATGTCCCCTGGCGTACGTCTCCTGACCCGGCAACGCCAAGAGTCACGCCTCCTCGCCCAGCAGCGCCAGGAAGTCCCGGAACGCCCCCGGCATGTCCACCGACTCCGGATCCAGCAGCCACTGGTACTGCAACCCGTCCATCACCGCGACCAGCAACGGCGCCGCCCGCTCGGGCGTCAGCCCGTTCGGCAGCCGGTCGCCGTACTCGGTGCGCAGGACCCCCGCCATGTTCGCCCGCACCCGGACGTACCGCTCGGTGAAGTAGCCCCGCGCCGGATGCCCCTCCGTGACGCTCTCGCCGAGCAGCGCGGAGAAGGTCTGGATGATGCCGGGCCGCATCGCGTTGTACTCGACCAGCGAGGCCAGCAGGTCGACCCGCCAGCGGCTGTCCGGTACGGCGTCCCACTGGTCCCGCTCCTCCAGGACCGCGACGAGCAGCGCGTCCTTCGTGGGGAAGTAGTGCAGCAGGCCCTGCTGGGTCAGCCCGACCCGCTCCGCCACCGCCGCCAGGCTCGCGCCCCGGTAGCCGCGCTCGGCGATCACCTCCAGGGCCGCCCGCACGATCTCGGCGCGTCGTTCCTCGCGCCGGGTCCTGGAGTTCGTGGCGTTCATGGCGTCACCGTACGACACCCGACAATGGTTCACATAACAGCAAGGTTACGAAACCTACCGCTCTACAGGTAATCGATGCACGATGGAGGCACCGCACGGTACGGACTCAACGAGGAGGCACAGCGATGGCGGGAACCCGCACCCCGGCCGACGAGGCGCGTCAAGCAGTCGTGGAGGCGGCCCTCGGCAAGCTCGACCTGGACGCCAAGACGCGGCTGCTCGCCGGTCAGGACATGTGGTCGCTGCCCGCGCTCCCGGAGATAAGCCTGAGGTCCCTCGTCATGTCCGACGGCCCGATCGGCGTCCGGGGCGTGCGCTGGACCGCCGACGACCCCTCCGTCGCCCTGCCGTCCCCCACCGCCCTCGCCGCCGCCTGGGACCCCGAACTCGCACACCGCGCAGGCGTGTTGCTCGCCCAGGAGGCCCGCCGCAAGGGCGTCCACGTCCTCCTCGCCCCGACCGTCAACCTGCACCGCTCCCCGCTCGGCGGACGGCACTTCGAGGCGTACAGCGAGGACCCGTACCTCACCGGACGGATCGGCACCGGATACGTAACAGGCGTACAGGAAGGCGGAGTCGGCACCACCGTCAAGCACTTCGTCGCCAACGACGCCGAGACCGACCGCTTCACCGTCGACAACCTCATCTCCCAACGCCCCCTGCGCGAGCTGTACTTGGCCCCCTTCGAAGCGATCGTCGAGAACGCCCACCCCTGGGGCATCATGACCGCCTACAACAGGGTCAACGGCACCACGATGACCGAGCACCGCTACCTGGTGAACGAGATCCTGCGCGGCGAATGGGGCTTCGACGGCTTCAACGTCTCCGACTGGACCGCCGCCCGCTCCACCGTCGGCGCCATCGAGGGCGGCCTCGACGCCGCGATGCCCGGCCCGAAGACGGTCTACGGCGAGGCCCTCGCCCAGGCCGTACGTGACGGCGAGGTCGAGGAGCCCACCGTCGACGCCGCCGTACGGAACGTGCTGCGGCTCGCCGCCCGCGTCGGCATCCTGGACGGCGCCGAGCCCGTCGTCGCCGAGGCCCAACTCCCGTCCCCTGTAGATGGCGAGGCCCTCGCCCGCGAGATCGCCCGCCGCTCCTTCGTCCTCGTCCGCAACGAGAACGACGCCCTCCCGCTGAAGCCCAACGGCACCGTCGCACTCCTCGGCGCAGCCGCCCGCGACGCCCGCGTCCTCGGCGGCGGCTCCGCCATCGTCTTTCCGCCGCACATCGTCTCCCCGCTCGACGGCCTCACCGCCGCGCTCCCCGAAGGCACCCTCAGCTACGCCGTCGGCGCCGACCCGAACACCGAACTCGCCGACGCGGACAAGGGGTTCGAGCTGCGCGCCGTCTGCCGGGACGCGGCGGGCCAGGTCATCGGCACCGCCTCCGCACCCAGCGGACAGCTCCGGTGGATGGGCGCCGACCTCCCCGAGGGCGTCACCCACGACACCCTCCACACCGTCGAACTCACCGGCACCTTCACCCCGCGCGCCACCGGCACGCACACCTTCGGCATCAAGGGCCTGGGCGCCTTCACCCTCACCGTCGACGGCACGACGTACTACGACGACGTCCAACGCCCGCTCAAGGACGACCCGTTCAGCTCCTTCTTCGGCGCCCCCGAACCCCGCGCCCGCGTCGACCTCACCGCCGGCACCCCGGTCGAGGTGTCCCTGACCTACGTCGTGAGCTTCGCCGAGAACCGCTCCCTCAAGGTCATCGGCTTCTCCCTCGTCCACCAGGAACCGCAGCGCGACCCCGACGAACTCATCGCCGAGGCAGTGGAGTTGGCGCGCACCGCCGGCGCCGCCGTCATCGTGGTCGCCACCACCGAACGCGTCGAGTCCGAGGGCTACGACCGCACGAACCTCCAACTCCCGGGCCGCCAGGACGACTTGGTGCACGCCGTAGCCGCCGTCAACCCGAACACCGTCGTGATCGTCAACTCCGGCTCCCCGGTCGAACTGCCCTGGCGCGACGAGGTAGCCGCCGTCCTGCTCGGCTGGTTCCCCGGCCAGGAGGGCGGCGCCGCCCTCGCCGACGTCCTCACCGGCACCCACGAACCCGGCGGCCGACTCCCCACCACCTGGGGCTCCCTCACCGACGCCCCGGTCACCCAGGTCGTCCCGGACAACGGCGAACTCCCGTACATCGAGGGCGTGTTCATCGGCTACCGCGCCTGGGAGAAAGCTGCCCGCACCCCGTCGTACCCCTTCGGACACGGCTTCGGCTACACGGACTGGACCTACGACGAGATCGCAGCGGACGATACAGACGATACGGACGGGACGTCGGTCACCGTCCGCGTCACCAACTCGGGCGCCCGGCACGGCCGTGAGGTCGTCCAGATCTATCTGGCCCCCGCCGATGCCCCCGCCGAGACCAACACCAACACCGACACCGACCCGCAGCGCCCGGCCCGCTGGCTGGCCGGTTTCGCCGGTGTCGAGGCCGGGCCCGGCGAGAGCGTCGAGGTGATCGTCGAACTTCCGCGACGGGCTTTCGAGATCTGGGATGAGACGGCGAACTCGTGGGCAGTTGTAAAGGGTTCGTACGAGATCCAGGCGGGACGCTCGATCGCGGACCGCAGGGTCGCCACGACGATTAACGTCTGAGCCGGGACAAGCTCCCCACAGACAGCCCCGGCCCGGGACCTGACCCCTGGGCCGGGGCTCATCACATCCCGGTCGACCGACGCGTTCAGCGGGCCGAGAAGCCGTACACCGTCTCCGACCGGTAGGTCTGGCCCGGACGCAGCTCCGTGCTCGGGAACTCGGGGCGGTTCGGGGAGTCCGGGAAGTGCTGGGTCTCCAGGGCGATCCCGGCACCCGGTGCGAACGGCTCGTCCAGATGCTCACCGGTGTAGAGCTGGATGCCGGGCTCGGTCGTCGCCACCGTCAACACCCGCCCCGACGCCGGGTCGTACAGCTCGGCGATCTCGACGGCGGCCGGGGTCACACCCTTGTCCAGCACGAAGTTGTGGTCGTAGCCGGAGCCGACCTTCCGCGCCTCCCGGAAGTCGAAGCGCGTGCCCGCGACCTCGTCGAGCACACCGGTGGGGATCAGATCACCGTCAACCGGCGTGAACCGCGAGGCAGCGAGCCGGAGTTCATGACCACCTGCGCCGCCCGCGCTTCCCGCGCCGCTCAGATCGAAGTAGCTGTGGTTGGTGAGGTTGACGACGGTCGGCGCGTCCGTCGTCGCCTCGTAGCCGAAGCGCAGCGCGCCCGACTCGTCCAGCGTGTAGGTCGCCGAGACGACGAGCCGCCCCGGAAAGCCCTCCTCGCCGTGCGCGCTGACCCGGCTCAACCGCACCCCGTGCTCGACCGGCTCGACGTCCCACACCCGCTTGTCGAAGCCCCGCTCGCCGCCGTGCAGGGAGTTGGGCGCGTTGTTCTGCGCCAGCGAGTACGTGACACCCTCCAGCGGGAAACGGCCCCCCGCGATCCGGTTCGCGTACCGCCCCACCAACGCCCCGAGATACGGCTCGGGATGGGCGAGATACCCGTCCAGATCGGCGAACCCGAGCACGACGTCAGCCACGTGCCCGTCCCGGTCCGGCACCTCCACCGACTGCACGATCCCGCCGTACGACAGCACCCGCACCCGCACACCGGCCCGCTCAAACGTCCAGCGGTGCACGGGCGTGCCGTCGGGAAGGGTGCCGAAAAGTTCGCTCATGAGGGAAACCCTAGGTCACGGGTTCGCGCGCGGTGACGTGCCGGTAGGCGATCTCGGCGAGCCGCGCCTGACCGTCCGTACTCGGGTGGAACCAGTCCCAGTGGCTCAACTGATCCGTACCGAACCGGTAGTCGTAGACCGCGCCCCCGTCGAACCGGCACCGCTTGTCCGTCGCGCACACCTGCTCAAGCACCTTGTTGTACGCCTCCACCCGGTCCAGCACGGTGTCGCGCCGCTCGGTCGCCGCCGAGTCCAGGGCGTCCGCGTCGGCCAGCATCGAGGGGCAGATCCCTAGCTTCCACACCGCCTTGCCCATCGGGTTCGTCCGCCCCTGCGCCCAGAGCCGCTTGAGATTCGGCACGCTCGCGACGTAGACCTGCGTCTTCGGCAGCGCCCGGCGCAGCGACTTCAGCGACTCCTCGAACTCGGCACGGAAGTCGGCCACGGAGGTCATGGCCGAGGTAGAGGCCCGACAGGCGTCATTGGCCCCCACCATCACGGTGACCAACTGCGGCTTGCGCGCCACCGCCTGACCGATCTGCGCGGGCAGGTCGGCCATCCGCGCCCCGGTCTCCGCGTAGTTCCAACTGCGCGTGGCCGCACCCGTCTTCCCCAGCAGCCGCACGGCAAGACTGTCGACCGAGGCCTCGCTGCCGGTCGCCCAGGACACCTCCGGGCAGTCCGACAGGACCGTACAGGCGTCAAAACCACGGGTGATGGAGTCCCCGACGGCCGCGACCGACGACGGACTGCGGTCCCACAGGGGAGTGGGCGAGGGCTTCGCCTTGGCCGCCGTACCACTCTTACTGTGCGCGCCGGAGGACGTACCCCCGCCGGAGTCGCAGCCGGCGGCCCCCAGGACGCTCGCCACCACGACGGCGAGCACGGCCCGTGAACGAAGACGTCGGATTCGCATGTTGAGACCCATCCCCTCCATAACGGTCTCAACCCATAACAACGCGCCATGGTTCCCGCACATGTGCGATGCAACGGCACACCCCCGTTCAAGCGTCCCCATGGGTGAATGGCGGCGTTTCCTGGTACCTGGAGGGACGGTACGTCACACTCCGCGCGCCGCCGCACGGTAGCCTCGCCCTCAACGTGGCTGCCCTGCCGCCGCCGTTCGCCAGTCAGCAAGATGCCCCGCTCTGTCCGGAGGTCCCGGTGACGACACGTGGAGTTCTGTACGTGCACTCCGCGCCGCGCGCGCTGTGCCCGCACGTCGAGTGGGCCGTGGCCGGGGTGCTCGGCACACGCGTCAGCCTCGACTGGATCCGACAGCCCGCCGCCCCCGGAACCTGGCGCTCCGAATTCTCCTGGCAGGCAGAGGCCGGAACGGCCTCCAAGCTGGCGTCGGCCCTACGCGGCTGGCACCTCCTCCGCTTCGAGGTAACCGCAGAGCCCTGCCCCACAGCCGAGGGCGAGCGCTACAGCTGCACCCCCGAGCTCGGCATCTTCCACGCAGTCACCGGCATCCACGGCGACATCCTGATTCCGGAGGACCGACTCCGCGCGGCGCTCACCCGCTCCCAACAGGGCGAGACCAACCTGGAAGCGGACATCGCCAAACTCCTGGGCAAGCCGTGGGACGACGAGTTGGAGCCGTTCAGGTATGCGGGTGAGGGTGCCCCGGTCCGCTGGCTACACCAGGTGGTGTGAAGCTTTTAGGGGCGCGGGGAACTGCGCGACCAGCCCCCACCGGCCGTAAGACGAAAAACGACGTGTGGCCCGCCCCAAAAAACCCAGGGGGCGGGCCACACACCGTTTACGGCAAACTACGGCGTTCTCAGACCGTCCGGAACGCCAACACCACGTTGTGCCCACCAAACCCGAACGAGTCGTTCAGCGCGGCAATACGCCCCTCGACCGGCAACTTACGAGCCTCGCCGCGAACGACATCCGCGTTGGCCTCAGCCTCAGGGTCAAGGTTCTCGACATTGATGGTCGGCGGCGCGATCCGGTTGTACAGCGCGAGCACCGTGGCGACCGACTCGACGCCACCCGCACCACCCAGCAGATGCCCGGTCATGGACTTCGTGGCCGAGACCGCCATGTGGTCCGCGTCGTCACCGAACACCTTGCGCAACGCCTTGAGTTCGGCCACGTCACCGGCCGGCGTCGACGTCGCGTGCGCGTTCACGTGCACGATCTCCGCCGCGTCCAGGTCGGTGTTGTCCATCAGGTTCCGCAGGGCCTGCGAGATACCGCGCCCCTCCGGCTCCGGCTGCACGATGTCGTGGCCGTCGGCGGAGATGCCCTGCCCGACCGCCTCGGCGTACACCCGGGCACCGCGCTTCGCGGCGTGCTCGGCGGACTCCAGGACGAGGACGCCCGCGCCCTCGCCGAGGACGAAGCCGTCGCGGCCGGTGTCGTAGGGACGCGAGGCGCCCTGCGGGTCGTCGTTGTTCTTGGACATCGCCATCATGTTGCCGAACGCGGCGATGGGGAGGGGGTGGATGGCCGCCTCCGTGCCACCCGCGACGACGACGTCGGCGCGGCCGGTGCGGATCATCTCGATGGCGTAGCCGATGGCCTCGGCGCCGGAGGCGCACGCGGAGACCGGCGTGTGCACGCCCGCGCGGGCACCCACGAGCAGACCCACGTTGGCGGACGGGCCGTTCGGCATCAGCATGGGGACGGTGTGCGGGGAGACGCGGCGGACGCCCTTCTCCTTCAGCACGTCGTACTGGTCGAGCAGGGTCGTCACACCGCCGATGCCGGAGGCGATGACCGTGCCCAGCCGGTCGGGGTCGACCGCCGGGTCCTCGCCGGCCTTGTCGGTGAAACCGGCGTCCGCCCAGGCCTCCTTGGCCGCGATCAGCGCGAACTGTGCCGAGCGGTCCAGACGGCGGGCCTGCGGACGCGGGATGACCTCGGAAGGTTCCACGGCGATCGTCGCGGCGATACGGACCGCCTGCTCGGCGGCCCACTCCTGCTCCAGGGGCTTCACACCGGACTTGCCGGCGATCAGACCCTCCCAGGTCGAGGCTGCGTCGCCACCCAGCGGTGTGGTTGCGCCGATACCGGTGACGACCACGGTGCGATTGGTCGGGCTCACGGGAATTCTCTCTCCAACGGTACGAGGATTAAGCGGCGCCACCGCCGGGTGGCGGGGCCATGCAGCCGGGCCTGTGGGGCAGCTCGGGCCTGGTGGATCCGGGCCTATGAGGGGGCTCGGACCCGGTGGCCCGGGCCTAAGGGGTGGCTCAGGCCTGGTGCTTGAGGATGTAGTCGGTCGCGTCGCCGACCGTCTTGAGGTTCTTGACATCCTCGTCGGGGATCTTGACGTCGAAGCGCTCTTCAGCGGCGACGACGACCTCGACCATGGACAGCGAGTCGACGTCCAGGTCGTCGGTGAAGGACTTGTCCAGCTGGACGTCCTCAACCGGGATGCCGGCGATCTCGTTCACGATGTCGGCGAGACCGGCGACGATCTCTTCCTGAGTGGCGGCCATGTCAGGCGCTCCTTCTTTGTGATCCAGAGGGTGTGGCGTTCCCGCCGCGGCAGCGGCGGGGGAGTACAGCCGTACCGGATCCGATGATGATCCGGCACGGAGTGCCTAGGGGAGGGTAACGACCGTCGCGGCGTACACGAGACCCGCCCCGAAGCCGATGACGAGCGCGGTGTCGCCGCTCTTGGCCTCGCCGGTCGCCAGAAGCCGCTCCATAGCGAGCGGAATCGAGGCGGCCGAGGTGTTGCCGGTGGTGCGTACGTCACGCGCGACCGTGACGTGCTCCGGCAGTTTCAGCGTCTTCACCATCGAGTCGATGATCCGCTCGTTGGCCTGGTGGGGAATGAAGACATCCAGGTCGTCCGGGGTGATCCCGGCCGCGTCCAGCGCCTGCTGGGCGACCTTCGCCATCTCGAACACGGCCCAGCGGAACACCGCCTGGCCCTCCTGCGTGATCGCAGGGAACTTGCCCGTGCTGTCGTACTCGGTCCACGGCACGGTCTGCTTGATGGTGTCGGACTTGTCGCCCTCCGAGCCCCACACGGTCGGACCGATCATCGGCTCCTTCGCGGGGCCGACCACGACCGCGCCCGCGCCGTCACCGAACAGGAAGGCCGTCGCGCGGTCCTCCAGGTCGGTCAGGTCGGACAGCCGCTCCACGCCGATGACGAGCACGTACTCGGCGCTGCCCTCGACGACCATGCCCTTGGCGAGGGTCAGGCCGTAGCCGAAGCCCGCGCAGCCCGCCGAGATGTCGAACGCGGCGGCCTTGTTCGTGCCCAGCTTGTCGGCGATCTCCGTCGCCACGGCCGGGGTCTGCTTGAAGTGCGAGACGGTCGAGACGATCACGCCGCCGATCTGCTCGGCGGTGATGCCCGCGTCCGCGATCGCCTTGCCGGACGCCTCGATGGACATCGCGGCGACGGTCTCCTCGTCGTTCGCCCAGTGCCGGGTCTCGATGCCCGAACGGGAGCGGATCCACTCGTCCGACGAGTCGATCGTCTCCAGGATCACCTCGTTCGGGACGACCCGGACCGGACGGTAGCCGCCCACGCCGAGGATGCGCGCGTACGGTGCGCCCTTGCTCGGCTTGATCTTCGTCGACATGTTCCTACGGCTCCTTCTTCAGGCGTTGGCGCCCGCTGCGTCAGCAGCAGAGTCGGCCGCAGCGGCGATGAGCTCGCGGGCCGTGTCGAGGTCGTCCGGGGTCTTCAGGGCCAGCGTCTTGACGCCGGGCAGGGCGCGCTTGGCGAGGCCGGTCAGGGTGCCGCCGGGGCACACCTCCAGGATGGCGGTGACGCCGAGCTCCTTGAAGGTCTCCATGCACAGGTCCCAGCGGACCGGGTTGGCGACCTGGCCGACCAGCCGCTCCAGCACCTCGGCACCGGTGGTGACGGCCTGGCCGTCCTTGTTCGAGATGTACGTGATCTTCGGGTCGCCGGGCGTCAGTTCCTGCGCGGCCTTGGCGAGCGTGTCGACCGCCGGGCCCATGTGCCGCGTGTGGAACGCGCCGGCCACCTTGAGCGCTACGACCCGGCGCACGCCCTCGGGCTTGTCGGCCTCCAGTGCGGCGAGCTGCTCCATCGTGCCGGCGGCCACGATCTGGCCCGCGCCGTTCACGTTGGCCGGGGTCAGGCCCAGCTTCTCCAGGTGCGCGACCGTCGTGTCCGGGTCGCCGCCGAGCAGCGCGGACATTCCGGTCTCGGTGATCGCGGCGGCCTCGGCCATCGCCAGACCGCGCTTGCGTACGAGGGTCAGGGCGGCGGCGTCGTCCAGGACACCCGCGAGGACGGCGGCGGTGATCTCGCCGACGCTGTGACCGGCGACGGCACCCGGCGAAACGTCACCGAGGGCGGCCGCGGAGATCAGTCCGGCGGCGACGAGCAGCGGCTGGGCGACGGCGGTGTCACGGATCTCGTCCGCGTCGGCGTTCGTGCCGTAGTGCACCAGGTCGAGGTCGGCGGCGGCCGAGAGGGCACGCAGACGGTCCTCGACACCGGGGAGGTCGAGCCAGGGGGTCAGGAAGCCGGGCGTCTGGGCGCCCTGGCCGGGAGCGACGAGTACGAGCACTCTCACACTCTCTCTTGGAGACGGGCACGGCCGCCCGTGGGGACAGGGACGAAGAACGGGAAGGGGTTTTGTGGAGCCCCGACAAAAGGCTAGTTCTGGGGATCTCCATCGGCCAGACGTCCCAGGATCAGCGCGATCCGCAGCGTGAACGCCGACCGTACATCCGACGGCGACCAGCCGGTGACGTCAGTCACACGTCGAAGCCGGTAGCGCACGGTGTTGGGATGGACGAACAGCATCCGCGCGGCGCCTTCGAGGCTGCTCGCCTGCTCCAGATAGACACTGAGCGTCTCCAGGAGCGCGGACCCGGCCTCCTCCAGCGGTCTGTAGATCTCCTCCACCAACTGGTCCCGGGCGCCGGGGTCACCGGCCATCGCGCGTTCCGGAAGCAGGTCGTCCGCCAGTACCGGGCGCGGGGCGTCCTGCCAGGCGGAGCACGCCTTGAGCCCGGCGGCGGCGGCCTGCGCGGACCGGGTGGCGGCGAGCAGATCGGGCACGATGGGCCCGGCCACGACGGGTCCGGCCGCATAAGGCCCGATCAGCGACTTGGCCACGGCCAGCGGATTGTCACTGCCACCCGCGATGACGACGAGCCGGTCCCCGAGCACCCCGGTGAGCACCTGGAGCTTGGCGTGCCGCGCGGCCCGCCGAATGGCCTCGACGGTCAGCTCACTGTCCCCGTCGGGCGCGGTACCGAGGACGACGCACACATGCTCGGGCGAGTTCCACCCCAGCGCGGCGGCCCTGCTCACCGCCCCCTCATCGGCTTCGCCACTCAGCACGGCGTTCACGACGAGCGACTCCAGCCGGGCGTCCCACGCGCCGCGCGCCTCGGCGGCCTGCGCGTAGACCTGGGCGGTCGCGAAGGCGATCTCCCGGGCGTACACGAGAAGCGCCTCGCGCAGCACGGACGCGTCGCCGGGCGCGGCCACCTCGTCGATGGCGGACTCCATGACCTCGATGGTGGTGCGCACCATCTCGACGGTCTGGCGGAGGGTGATGGCGCGGGTCAGCTCACGCGGAGCCGTCCCGAACACATCGGTGGAGATGGCCTGCGGCGCGTCCGGATGCCGGAACCACTCGGTGAACGCGGCGATACCGGCCTGCGCGACCAGCCCGATCCAGGAACGGTTCTCCGGTGGCATCGCCCGGTACCACGGCAGCGTCTCGTCCATGCGCGCGATGGCCTGGGCGGCGAGACTCCCGGACGACTGCTCCAGCCGCTTCAGAGTCGCCGGGTGCGAGTGGGCACGGGGCAGTGGGCCTGCGGGTCTGCTGGTTTCGGGTTCGGGCACGGGACAAGACTGCCTTATCCGCTATTGCTCGGTCGCCTCCGGGGCGCTGGGAGCCGGTGTCGAGAGCACGACCGTGCTCGACGCTTCGCGCCTCCGCGCGCTCGCACTCTCGACACCGGCGCGCCCCTACGGCTCCCTCTCGGCCGTCGGCGTGGGGACAGTGGGACTTGGTGGGCCCTCACCCGGCGTCGGGCCGGACGCCGTAGGTCTCCTGCAGGGCTACCGTTATGGGCGTGATGGACGTACGGCGTTCCGCCGAGCGCTACCCAGGGGGTGACCCGCAGGCCGGGATCCGGTCCTGGCATGCCTTCTCCTTCGGGCCGCACTACGACCCCGACAACCTGCGGTTCGGCGCGGTCATCGCCTGCAACGAGGAGCGACTCGCCCCCGGTGCCGGTTTCGGCGAACACCCGCACAGCCACACGGAGATCATCACCTGGGTCGTGGAAGGGGAGTTGAGCCACCGCGACTCCACGGGACAGCTGACCCGGGTCCGGCCCGGTGACGTCCAGCGCCTCAGTTCGGCGGCCGGTGTCCGGCACGTCGAGCGCAACGACAGCGACGCACCCCTGACCTTCGTGCAGATGTGGCTCGCCCCGCTGGAGCCGGGTGGCGAGCCGTCGTACGAGATAGTCCACGGCATCGCCGACTCCACGCCGTACGCGGTGCCGGAGGCGGGCGCGATGCTGCACGTGCGCCGGCTGGCGCCGGGGGAGCGGACGGCCGTACCGGACGCGGTGCATGTGTATGTGCATGTGGTGCGGGGTGAAGTGCGGCTGGAGGGAGAGGAGTTGGGGGCGGGGGACGCTGTGCGGATCACGGACGCCAAGGATCTGGAGCTGGTGGCGGTGAGCGGGGCGGAGGTGCTGGTCTGGGAGATGGCCGGCTGAATCCGGGGCGCGTCACACGGGCTCTTGATCCTGGGTCAGACGCGCCAGTTGGGCGGCGAGGGATCCGTGGCCGGCGGTCTCCGCGCCCTTGTGCAGCCGCCGTAGATCGGGCACGGGGAGATCGAGCTGCCGTGCGAGCCGGTCGACGTGAGCCTCGGCGTCCGCGCGTGTGACCCGGCGTCCGGCCCCCAGCCGCAGGTCCAGGCGGGCCAGGAGCGCGTACTTGCGGAGCGTCTCGTCGCGGCACCACAGATGGAAGAAACTGGTGCCCCGCACGGTGTACGAACCCACCCGGGTGAGCGGAACGCCGTCCGGACCGTACGCGGAGGCCGGGAGGTCGATCGAGTACGTGCCGTCCGGACGGCGCCGCGGCCGGTGGTCGTCCAGGCCCTTCTGCTCCAGCCATTTCTCGGCGGCCCGGAGGCCGGCCTCGCGATGTTCGGCCTCGCGCTCCTCGGCTCCGATCGCGGCCAGGACGTGCTCCGCCCGCTGGAGCACAGCCGTGAGATCACGGTCGGGTTCGGCACCCACCTGGCTGTAGACGAGCAGTCCGGGGCGTCCGTCCTCCCGCAGCCCGTGCACGACATACACCGGCAGGAAGACACACTCCTCGCCCAGGCTCTCCACCTGGTCCAGCGCGACGGGCAGATTGAGCCGGTCGCGTTCCTCCGGCCCGGTCTGTGTCGCGAGCCGGCTGAGCGCCCCGCGGTCGAAGCCCGTCATGACGGACACCATCGTGAACCGTGGGAAATCCCGGCTGTTCAGCACCTGCTGGAGGTCCGCCCCCGCGAGCGGGGTCACCTTGCGTTCGTCGTAGTGGGCCCGGGACAGCGGGGTGCAGGAGAGCGCCTCGAAGTACAGCTCGCGACGGTCCTCACGGGTGATGACATAGCGTCGGTCGTCCTGGACGGAGCGCACCCCGAGAGGGGTGAGGGCGAGTCTGCCGGCGTGCTCCTCGATGTGACCGGTGCGGGTCAGGAAACGTACCGCCTGGGCGACCAACGGTTCCTCCAGGGCGAAGAACCGGGCCAGTTCGGCCACGGTCGCCAGACCGCCGTACGCCAGACCGCGCTCCAGATGGCGGTCGATGAGCTTGAAGTCCTCGCCCTCGGTGATCGTGGCCCGGATCTCCACCCGCCAGACCGGCAGCAGCAGCGCGTGCAGCCGGGTCGGCGCCAGCCCCCGTTCCACGGCGGCGTCCTCCAGTACCCGTTCGGGCGGGAAACGCATCAGCCGCTGTACGGCGTTCATGCCCCGTCTCCTTCCTGCGCGGCCTTCGCCAGCAGTGCCGTGACGTCGTCGTGGGACCTGATGTCGCCGTGCCGCTTCAGATGGGTGTGCAGGTTCTGGGCGAGGGCGCGGAAGTCCGGGTCGTCGGCGCGCAGCAGGGTGCCCAGGTCGCCGGTGAGCACGAGTTGCCGCTGGGCGCGGGTGAAGGCGACATTGGCGCGGCGCAGTTCCTTCAGGAAGCCGATCCGGCCCTGGGAGTTGCTGCGGGTGAAGCCGTAGAGGATCACCTCGCGCTCACCGCCCTGGAAGGAGTCGACCGTCCCGACCCCTTCGCGGGCGCGTCGGCCGTCGCCGATGAGCCGGGACAGCTCGGCGACCACCGCCGCGACCTGTGCGCGATACGGCACGATGACCGCCCACTCGTTGCCGCGCCGGTGGTAGAACGCGGCGAGCCGGGCGAGCAGCCGTGCCTCGCAGTGGTTGCGGACGCCGACGCGACCGAAGGACTCGCCGGCCCGGGTGTCCGACGACTCCTGCCGGTCCCGGGGCGGCAGGTCTCCGGTGTCCACGAAGGCGATCGGGCTACTGAACAGCGGGTCGTGGTACGGGTGGTCGTGCTCGGTGCGCAGCCGGTCGTCGTAGAAGGCCGCCGAGACGAAGCCGGCGATCTCCACCGGCATCCGGCGTTGCAGGGTCAGCTGGACGACGTGCGAGTCCGGGAGCCCGTCGACCAGTCGCTCCAGGGCACTCTTCGTCATCAGCCCCCGCAGCTCCGCGGAGGTGATGTCCTTGCCCCACTCGGCCACTTCGGTGTCGAGGAAGGGCGGCAACTGCTTGTGGTCGCCGACGAGCACTCCGCGTCGTGCGCGGACGAGGGGGACCAGGGCGTCGGCGATGCCGATCTGCCCCGCCTCGTCGACGATCGCCAGGTCGAAGTCGAGGCCGGACAGCTCCGGCCGGGACGCGGTACCGATGCAGGTCGCGCCCACGACGTGCGCGTAGCGGATGAGTTCGGGGGCCAGTTGCTGCGAGTCGGCGGCGATCGCGGCCTGCCACTCCGTCGCCAGCTGCCGCCGTGCGACGAGCAGGGGGAGCCACTCGCCCAACCACCGCTCCAGGGGCCGCAGTTGACCGCGTGCGGCCTCGGCGTCCTCGGTCCTGCCCGGCTCGGGCGGCGACTCCAGGTGGGCGATGGCCGCGATGGCCCGGTCCGCGATGTCGTACGCCTTGTGCTGGGAGTCGGCACGGTCCACGGCCGCGCCCTGCCAGGCGTCCCGGGCGGCGCGCACGGCGGGGGCGTCACGCGTGACCTGCTCCAGCTCCAGGTGGGTCGCGGCGAGTGTCGTGTCCAGCGCGGTGAGCGCGGTCCGCAACTCCTCGTCCTGGGCGCGCAGTTCGTCGAGCCGTCGCTGCCACCGCCGTGCCGGAGCGCGGAAGAGCGAGCCGAACGCCCGGCCCTCCGAACGCTCCCGCGCACGAACGTACTTGGGCTCCGCCCGCTCGATGCGCTGTACTACCCCGTCCCGGGTGCCCTGGTCGTGCTCCCGTCGCGCGGCCAGGGCGTCCAGCCGCTTCCGCACCGGGTCGCCGGCCGTGCGTCGTGCGGAGTCCAGTCCGGCCGCCGCGGACTTCTCCGCCGCTCTCAGCCGGTCGAGCCGGTCGAGGGCCCGCGTCACTTCGTCGGCCCGCCTGCGTGCGGTGTCGACCTGGGCATACGCGGCCACACGCTGGGTCATGGCCTGCGAGACCTCCTCGGCCAGTTCGCCGGCCTGCCGCTCCAGCAGATAGGGGCGACCGTCCTCGGACACCTTGCCGTCGTTGCCCACGCGTACCACCACCAGGTCGCGCGGCAGCTTCGCCAGGACGTTGTCCACGGCCCGGTTGGTGTGCGAGGTGACCAGCACCCGATTCCTCGCGTCCCCGTCGGTCCGGCCGCCCGCGCGACCGGTCGCGCAGGCGTGGGCGATCTGTGTGATGGTGCGGGTCTTGCCGGTGCCCGGCGGCCCCAGGACGACCAGGACGTCATCGGTGGCCAGGGCCTTGCGGAACGCGGTCAGCTGATCGGGGTCCAGCGCCTCGCCCGGTGTCACGGACACCGGCCGCAGGGCTCGCACCCGGTGCTCCACCAGCGCGGGCAGCAGCAGCGGGTTGCCGGCCCGGCCGGACCCGAGCAGCGCCAGCGCCTCCCGCTGCTTGTCGAACACGACGGTACTCGGCGTCACGGCCAGCTCGCCCTGACGGGGGATGCGCTCCCAGGACACCGCCTGGTCGAAGCGGACGGTCACCCGGCGGCCGTCCCTGCGCGTCACCTGGCCCCGCATCTCCGCTTCCCCGCGCACCTCGACGAAGGCGCCCTCGTCCGGCACGTCGGACAGGGCGAGCCGGAACTCGTACATCGAATGACGGCCGGAGCGCTGCCCACCGGTCGACGCGAACTCGGCGTACGGGTACGGGCCGCCGCGCCGCTCCTCCCGGGTGGTGATCCGCTGGGTGGCGTCGACGAGTTGCCCGACCGCGTCGAGGAAAGTCTGCTGCGCGGGGTTCGGCGCGGCCGTCTCCCGGTGCTCGGTGAGCACGGTGCCGAGGTGCTGCCAGGCTTCCTGTATCCGCTGCCAGCCCGCGTCGGCGTGCTGCGGGATGTCGCGGACGCCGAACACCAGCCGCCAGGCGGGCGGCCGGACCAGCAGGCAGGACTTGGCGAGTTCGTGGTGGTCGCGCAGCCGTACCGGATCGACCGCGCTGACGAAGTAGCCCGTCCCGCGGTCCGTCGGATACAGCCGCAGCCGGTAGGCGGTGGTGTGCACCAGCAGGCTCGGGCCGCGTCCGCCGCCGCCCTCGTCGAGCCGCGCGGGCACACCGTTCCTGAGGGCGCCCAGATCCCGGGCGAGCTGTTCGACGGCGGGCAGCCCGGGGTGGATCCGGGCCTTGTCGCGCAGCTGCTTGTCGAGGGAACCGCCGGGCACGAGCACCAGGGGGCTCGCCAGTTCCAGGGTGGAGGACGTCATGGGGCGCTCACCGCTCCTCTCGGGCCGGAGCGGCGAGGCCGTCGCTCACCGCGCGCAGCGCGACGACCAGCGCGGACAGGTCGGGACGGTCCCGGGGGTCGGGGGCGAGCGCGGCGTCGACGGTCTCGACACCGGGGAGGGGAGACCCGGCGAGCCGGGGGAGCGCCGAGGGCATCCCCGGTACCGGCGGGGACCCGGTGAGCAGCCGGTGGACGAGCGCGCCGAGCCGGTGGACATCCGTGGCCGCGCCGTGCTCGCCGGCCCGTCCGCGGTGGCCGCGCCGCTGTTCCGGGGCCTGGTACGGGCCGGGCGCCTCCCCGGGTACGGGTGGGGTCGTGGCCAGGCCGAGATCGCGAAGGAACAGGCTGCCGTCGTCGCCCAGGACCAGCGCGGCCGGCTCCAGCGCGCGGTGGGCCAGCCCCCGGTCGTGCAGCTTGCCGAGGATCCGGCACGAGGCGGCCAGGCCGCGTATCAGCCGGTGCGATCGCCAGGCGCCGAGCGGCTCGGTGTCGTCCCGCACCAGTTCGGCGAGGGTCTCGCACGGCTTTCCGGACCGCCGGGACACCGGCCACGCCAGGGCGAGGGTCGCTGTCCCGCCCCGCCGCCCGTAGTGGACCACGCCCGGCCCGCCACCCAGTTCGCGCAAGAGATCGTGCTCGTCCGACAGCGCGCGCAGTGCCGCTTCGGCGCCCGGACCGTGGTACGACGCCTCGACCTGCCTGAGCCAGACGAAGCGTGCGACGTGACCGGGCCCGGGCAGGAGGCGGGCGAGTGCCTGACGCCGTACGACGGAGTGGTCGGGTGACACGGTCTCGGTGGGCGGGGCGTCCGGGTCGTCGTGCAGCAGACAGGCCTCCCCGTCCACGGTGACGACGGCTCCGCCGCGCCAGCCGGCCGTGTCGTCGGACCGTCCGGCCGACGGGGAGACCACCACGACCGCGGGTGCCTGCCGAGGCGCGGGGGGCTCGGGACGGGAACGGGGCAGGGGCAGTTCCCGAAGGATCCGTACGGCCACGGCGGCGGCGTTCCGGGCGGCCACCGGCTGTGCGCCCTTCGCGTCCGTGATCTCTTTCCGGCCGTCCGCGAAGTCGCTGATCCCTCGGACGGGGATGACGGGGACACCGCTGAGATGCGCTGCCTGCGCCATGCCGGCGCTCTCCATGTCGACGGCCACCGCGTCGCTGTAGGTCCGGGCGATCAGGTCCGCCAGCGGGGAGGTCCGCGAGTTCAGTACGACGTCCCCCGCAACCAAGGGCTTGAAGTGCACGCCGGTACGTCCGCGCAGGGCCCGGCGGACCCGCTGTTCTACGTCGTGCCGCATCTCCCAGGCGCGGGGGCGGGCGCGAAAGCCGTCGTCGCCCTCCTTGCCGCCGTGGTGCAGATAGACCTTGCCGGCCACGACCACGTCTCCCAGGGCGACCTCGGAGCGGAGCGAGCCGGCGACCCCGACGAAGAACACCGCGGCCGGCCGGAAGAAGGCGACCGCCCGCTCGGTGTGCGCCGCCGCGCCGCTGTTGCCCTCCCCGATCTCGACGACCGCCACTCGCCACGGCAGCCCGGGCACCCGGCCGACGTCGAACAGGGTGCCGTGCGGATGCTCCACCACGCGGACGTCCGTCAACTGCTCATGTACGGCCTGGAATTCGAGCGACAGTGCCGTCAGGACGACGACCGTGGGGGTCGCGTGGCACGTTCCCTGCAACGGGACACCTCGCCGTTCCTCGTGAGACAAGTGGCCGGGGCGCAAGAGAATTCACTTTAGCGAGCGCGGCCACATCACGGGCGAGGGGTGCTCAGATCTCGGCCAGCACCGCGTCCGTGAACCCCGGCCACACCTCGACCGCCCACGGCCCGAACGCCCGGTCCGTCAGCGCCACGCACCCCACCCCGGCCACCGGGTCGATCCACAGGAACGTACCCGACTGCCCGAAGTGGCCGAACGTGCCCGGCGAGGACGAACTCCCCGTCCAGTGCGGGGACTTGGAGTCGCGGATCTCGAAGCCGAGGCCCCAGTCGTTGGGGTTCTGGTGGCCGTAGCCGGGGAGGACGCCCTTGGTGCCGGGGTACTGGACCGTCATCGCCTCGGCGACCGTGCGGGGGTCCAGGAGGCGGGGGGACTGGACCTCGGCGGCGAACCGCAGGAGGTCCTCGCCCGTGGAGACGCCGTCCTTCGCCGGGGAGCCGTCAAGGGTGGTGGCGGTCATGCCCAGGGGGTCCAGCACCGCCTGCCGCAGATACTCCGCGAACGGGATCTCCGTCGCCTTCGCGAGGTGGTCGCCGAGTTGCTCGAAGCCCGCGTTCGAGTACAGGCGGCGCTGGCCGGGCGGGGCCGTCACCCGGTGTTCGTCGAAGGCCAACCCCGAGGTGTGGGCGAGGAGATGGCGGACCGTGGAGCCGGGCGGGCCCGCCGGTTCGTCCAGCTCGATCGCGCCCTCCTCGTACGCGACGAGGGCCGCGTACGCCGCGAGCGGCTTGGTGACCGAGGCGAGCGGGAAGCGGTGGCCGGTCGGGCCGTGGGTGCCGAGAACGGTCCCGTCGGCTCGTACGACAGCCGCCGCGGCGGTCGGCACCGGCCAGTTCTCGATCAGCGCGAGGCTCTGCAAGGACATGCCGTCGAGCCTAAGTGGTCAGAGCTTCAGCTCCATCAAAGGGTCCGGCTTGGGCACGAAACCGAGCGAGGCGTAGAGCGGCGCGGCCTCCGTGGACGCGGTGAGGTGGACGCGCCGGGCGCCGCGCTCACGGAACCACGCCAGCAGCTCGTCCATGCACGCGCGCGCGTACCCACGACGCCGCGCGTCCGGGTCGGTGGCCACACTGAAAACGAACCCGACCTTGCCGTGCGGGTCCCCGGCCTTCCCGATCCGGTAGTCGACCGTCCCGACCACCAGCGCCGCCAGTGCCCCCGGCCGCTCCGGGTGGTCGACGACGAACGCTCCGAAGTCCTCGTCCGACGCGAGCCGCTCCCGTAGCGTCGGCAGGGACTCCGCGTGCCAGTCCGTGCCGGGGTCCGAACCCGCCATCGAGTCGATCATCACCTGGCGCAGTCGCAGCAGTTCGGCGGCATCGTCGGGGGCGGCCCGTCGTACGAGACTCATGTCCCGCACGCTATCCACCGCACCGCCGACCCGTCCTGCGGATTTCTTACCGGTTCCGCTTGCTTCGAGTGCACTCCAAGGCCATAGCGTGGTGGCCATGACGGTGATGGAGACCACGGGTACCAGTACCGACAGCTGCGCGGGCCCGCCGCAGGCCGATCGGCGTCCGGACGGCGACGACAGCTACACGATCAGCGAGGTCGTCGCCTTCACCGGCCTGACGGCACACACCCTGCGCTGGTACGAGCGCATCGGCCTGATGCCGCACATCGACCGCTCGCACACCGGCCAGCGCCGCTACAGCAACCGCGACCTCGACTGGCTCGACCTCGTCGGCAAGCTCCGCCTGACCGGGATGCCGGTCGCCGACATGGTCCGCTACGCCGAGCTGATGCGCGAGGGCGAGCACACCTACGGCGACCGCTTCGAACTCCTGGAGGCGACCCGCCGGGACGTCATCGCCAGGATCGCCGAACTGCAGGACACCCTGGCCGTCCTCGACCGGAAGATCAACTTCTACGCCACGGCCGGCCGCGCCTACGAACAGGAGAAGGCAGGATGACCGACACCCCGATCCCGACCGCACGACTCGGCGCGGCCGGCCCCGAGGTCGGCGTCCAGGGCCTCGGCTGCATGGGCATGAGCTCGTCCTACGGCCCCCGGGACGCGAAGGAGTCGCTGGCCACCCTGGACCGGGCGCTGGAGCTCGGCGTGACCCTGTACGACACGGCGGACATGTACGGCGAGGGGGAGAACGAGCGGTTCCTCTCGCCGTTCTTCAAGGCGCACCGCGACGAGGTCGTCATCGCCACCAAGTTCGCCCTGTCGATCCCGCCCGGCGAGCCCACCCGGCGCGTCATCCGCAACGACCGCCCGTACATCCGCCAGGCGGTCGAGGCCAGCCTGCGACGCCTCGACATCGACACCATCGACCTCTACTACATGCACCGCCGGGACCCGGCCGTCCCCATCGAGGACACCGTCGGGGCGATGGCGGAACTGGTCGCCGAGGGCAAGGTGAAGCACCTCGGCCTGAGCGAGGTCACCGGCGCGGAACTGCGGGCCGCCCACGCCGTGCACCCGATCGCCGCCGTCCAGTCGGAGTGGTCGCTCTTCAGCCGCGACGTCGAGATCAGCCTGGTGGGCGCCGCCGCCGACCTGGGCGTGGCGGTCCTTCCGTACTCGCCGCTCGGCCGGGGTTTCCTCGCGGGATCGTTCGCGAACGCCGAACAGGACCTCACGGAGGGCGACTTCCGCCGGAACCAGCCCCGGTTCACCGGCGGGAACGCGGCCGCCAACGCCTCGCTCCTGGAGCCGGTGCGGACGGTTGCCGAGGCGCACGGGGCTTCCCTCGGCCAGATCGCGCTCGCCTGGGTACAGCAGCGCGCCCAGGTCCACGGCCTCCCCGTAATCCCCATCCCGGGCACGACCAAGCCGGGCCGGGTGGAGGAGAACACGGCGGCGACAGCGATTGCCCTGACGGATGAGGAACTGACCTTGCTGGAGCCGATCGCGGGCAAGGTGGCGGGAGACCGCTATGCGGACATGTCGTTCGCATCGACGAGCAGGGAGAACTAAATAGCGCCCTAGGGGTCGCGCCCCTTAAGGGGCGCGGGGAACTGCGCGACCGGCCACAACGAACCCGCGGCCGAAAAACAACAAGTCGTCCCCGCTACAACTCCGCCAACAACTCAGCCTTCTTCACGCTGAACTCCTCCTCAGTCACCAGCCCCGCCTGATGCAACTCCGCCAGATGCCGAATCCGCTCGGCGACATCCGCAGGATCACGCCGAGCGGCCGGCACCACAGCCGAGGGACGAACGGACCGCACCGCCGCCAGCACAGCCGCCGCGAACGGCAGAGACTCATGCACAGGCCCATACCCCAACCCGAACACCACAGCCGCCGGATCCTGATCAACAGGCAGCAGCGACTCGGCCCCACGCAACAGCCGCAGATGCCCCTCAAAAACCTCGGGCGACCGCCACTCCACCCCGTTCAGGTCGGCGACCGCGAAGCTCTGGTCGCCGGCCTTCCACTTCGCGGACGACGCCCCCGTCCAGAACCACCGGAACGACACGGTCTTCCCGTCGAAGGTCGCCTTGCCGTCGTACGCCTTGAACCGCAACGGCACCGCAGGCGCGGCCACCAGGAACCGCTCGGCAGGCCCCTCCCGCTTCAGCTGCGCACGCAACTCGTCGGCGTAGTACTCCGCGAGCGTCTCGCGCTCGGCCGGCAGGACGAGGCGATAGGGATCGCAGCTCTCCTTCAGCTGATCCGCCGCCGCCTCCATCAGCGGGTCGGCCCCGGCCCGCGGCTCCACGCGGAGCACGACCGTGCCGCGCTTGCCGGGCGCGAGCGTCACCGCCTCGATCGCCTCGAAGGGGATCCGGCGTTCACCGAGCGCCTGGAATAGCTTGGGTGTTCGAATGCCGCGTTCGTAGCGGATGAGCACGGAGTCGGACTCGAACTCCCAGGCGGCATGAAATCCGGCCAGTACGTCACCCATGCGGCTCATCGTAGGCGGCACACACTCCTCCGTCCCATCCCCGCGCAGACCGCACTTCCTGCTGTTTCTACGCGCGTCCGACGCCTAGGCGCCGGACAAACCCTCTCGGCAGGTGTCACCTTCGTGCGCGCACGTCACCGAGCGGTACGCGCCAACACCGATGTCGGCGAAGTTGGTGAGGCTGTCGGTGCCCGCCGCGAAGTAACCGGTGTGGCCCTCGGCGTCCTTCGCGGCCAGCACCCGCGCCCCGAACGCGTCCGACACCGGGTCCTCGCCGTGCCCGAGACCGCCGAGCTCCATGTACGGCACGTCCTGGATCCAGTCGTCGGCGTCCCGCATCGCCCACACCCGGGCGAGCGTGTGCAGGTGGGAGGCCTTCGAGGTCCGCATCCCCGGGCTGCCCGCCACCGCGATGTCGGTCACCCGGGCCGGCAGCTCGTGCGCGGCGACCCCGCACACCACGGAGCCGTAGCTGTGGCAGAACAGGGCGACCTGCGCCTTACCGGGCAACGCCCGCACCAGCGCGTTCAGCCGTACGGCGCCGGCCTCGGCGCGTCCCGCGGTGGCCGAGTCGATGCCGAGGCCGCCGGGGGAGGTGTAGTCGGCCCAGGCGATGACCGCCGTACGCGTGCCGGCCTTGTCCGCCCTGGACTTCGCCGTGTTCTCGGCCGCGTACAGGTTCTGGGCCATGCCGACCGGTGCCGAGTACTCCTTGTTGGTCTTCTGGAAGGTCAGCAGGTCGGTGTCGACGCCGGGGACGATCACCGACACGCGCTGCGCGGTGTCCAGGTCACCGAAGACCTCGGCGATCCGGCCCGCACCCTCGGGGTCGAAGGCAAGGATGTGGCGGTCCTTCGTCATCAGCGCCTCGAAGCGGTGCATGAGGCGGCCCGCCTCCTGCTGGCCGAGCGGCGTCAGACGGTTGTCGTGCATGCGCTTCCGCTCGACCTCGCGCTGCTGGTCGAGGGCGATGCGGTTGGCGCGATAGCGCAGCGAGACCGGGGCGCCGTTCATGTTGCCGACCGCGAGCGGGTAGCGGTGCGCGAGACGCGTGCGCTGCTGCGCGGTGAGCGAGGCGAAGAAGCGGGCGAGCCGGGTCGGGGAGTCGTCCGGGTCGGGCAGCTCGCGCCCGTTCATGTGGCCGTGCTCCCACGCGGAGAGGGAGGCCTGGAGCGCCGTTTTCCCGGGGTGGCTGCGGACCGCGGTCCAACCGGTGGTCGCCAGCATCACGAACACCACGGCCAGCGCGGCCAGTGCGCGCCAGGCGTTCAGCGTGGGGGAGGAGTCGAAGGAAGTCACTGGGAGGACACACTAGGAGAACGAGAGGGTCTCGCGTTAACCGAGTGACGGGGATCACGTTTCAGCGGTACGTGACGAGAAACTCAGTACGACTCACTTTGTGTGACTCGTGCGCCAGTTCCCGGCGAGCGCCGGTCCCACCCCGTCGAGGTAGTCGGCGGTCAGTTCCCTCATCGCCTCGATGCTGAGGTCGTCGCCCGCGATCCACATCCGCTCCACCACCCGCATCACCCCGCCGAACACCGCCACGACCAGTCGCGGCCGGGGGTCCGTGTCCACGTCGAGCCCCTCGCGCTCGGCGACGATCCGCGCCAGCTCCTCCTCCAGCTCCTGCGAGCGCCGCAGATGCGCGGCGAGCAGCGCGGGCGTCGACTCGATCACCCGGTAGGTACGCATGTGCAGGTCCAGCGGTACGACCTGCTGGATCGCCTCGTTGATGGTGTCCCAGCTCTCCAGCACGGCCCGGCGCAGCGCCTCCAGCGGGGCCTCGTGCGGCGGGCGGGCGCGGACGGCCTCGACGAAGTGCGTCTCGGTGAGCCGGGGCACGAAGAACGCGGCCTCCTCCTTGCTCGCGAAGTAGCGGAAGAAGGTGCGCTGCGAGACGTCGACGGCCTCGGTGATCTCGTCGACCGTGGTCTGTTCGTAGCCCTTGGTCGTGAACAGCTCCAGGGCGGCGTGCAGCAGCGCGTCCCGCGTACGGGCCTTCTTGCGCTCGCGCAACGTCTCCATGCCGTTCTCCTCGCCGTTGTTGACAGTCGCCGACATCTGAACCTGTTTGTCAACTGTCAGCGGCTGACATTAGCCTCGAACGCATGACTAGTCAGACCACCATCAGCGCGACGGGGCCGGGGGACAAGGCACCAGCCGCCCCCTCCGGTCCGGCGCCCTCCACGGGGCTGCGCGGCCACCCGTGGTTCACCCTCATAACCGTCGCCGTCGGCGTCATGATGGTGGCCCTCGACGGCACCATCGTCGCCATCGCCAACCCGGCCATCCAGAAAGACCTCGGCGCCAGTTTCGCCGACGTCCAGTGGATCACCAACGGCTACTTCCTCGCCCTCGCGGTCTCCCTCATCACCGCCGGCAAGCTCGGTGACCGCTTCGGCCACCGCCAGACCTTCCTGATCGGCGTGAGCGGCTTCGCCCTCGCGTCCGGTGCCATCGGCCTCTCGCACAGCATCGCGTTCGTGGTCACGTTCCGCGTGCTCCAGGGTCTGTTCGGCGCGCTGCTGATGCCGGCCGCGCTCGGCCTGCTGCGGGCCACCTTCCCGGCCGAGAAGCTCAACATGGCCATCGGCCTGTGGGGCATGGTCATCGGCGCCTCCACCGCGGGCGGCCCGATCCTCGGCGGCGTCCTCGTCGAGCACGTCAACTGGCAGTCGGTGTTCTTCATCAACGTGCCGGTCGGCGCCATCGCGCTGGTCCTCGGCGTGCTGATCCTCCGCGACCACCGCGCCGAGAACGCGCCGCGCTCCTTCGACATCCTCGGCATCGTGCTGCTCTCCGGCGCGATGTTCTGCCTCGTCTGGGCCCTCATCAAGGCGCCCACCTGGGGCTGGGGTTCCGGCACGACCTGGGCGTTCCTCGCCGTCTCGGTGCTGGGCTTCGCCCTGTTCGCGTTCTGGGAGCAGAAGGTCGCGGAACCCCTCATCCCCCTGGGCCTGTTCCGCTCGGTCCCGCTGTCCGCGGGCGTCGTCCTGATGGTCCTGATGGCGATCGCCTTCATGGGCGGCCTGTTCTTCGTGACGTTCTATCTCCAGAACGTGCACGGCATGAGCCCCATCGACGCCGGTCTCCACCTCCTCCCGCTCACCGGCATGATGATCGTCGGCTCCCCGATCGCCGGCCTGGCGATCACCAAGCTCGGCCCGCGCATCCCGCTGGCCGGCGGCATGGCGGCCACCGCGATCGCCATGTACGGCATGTCCACCCTCACCTCGGACACCGGCAGCGCCGTCATGTCGGTCTGGTTCGCCCTGCTGGGCTTCGGCCTCGCCCCGGTGATGGTCGGCGCCACCGAGGTCATCGTGGGCAACGCGCCCATGGAGCTCTCCGGTGTCGCCGGCGGTCTCCAGCAGGCCGCGATGCAGATCGGCGGCAGCCTCGGTACGGCCGTCCTCGGCGCGGTGATGGCCTCCCGCGTCGACAACGACCTGGCCGGCAACTGGGCGGACGCGGGCCTGCCCAAGCTCACCCAGCCCCAGCTGGACGCCACCGCCGAAGCGGTCCAGGTCGGCGTCGCCCCGATCGCCCCGAACACCCCGGAGGCGATCGCCGCGAAGATCACGCAGGTCGCCCACGACACGTTCATCTCCGGCATGAGCCTGGCCTGCCTCGTCGCGGCCGGCGTAGCGGTGGTGGCGGTCTTCGTGGCGCTCCTGACCAAGCGCGGCGAGAACGCGGAGGCGGGCGCGGGCGCGGCCCACATCTGACGGCACGCATCCAACCCTGCTTCAGGCCGATTTCGCCTATCAGGGTGACTCCCCTAAAGATTCCTGGCGTCCGGTACGCGCCGCAGGTCACAGTAAGTCAAGTCCTCCGCAGGGCAGGGGGGACGGGTTGGTCTGCGGCGCGCTGCCGGAGGGGGGCAGCGCGCAAGCAGGCTTTTTTTGTGTGTACGCGGGTATCCGGTCATCGTAGGGAACTGGCCGAACTGGCCGAACTGGCCGAACTGGCCGAACTGGCATGGATGTCCAGGGAGTTGACGATGACGGGCTTCGGAACGCGCAAAACCCCCCGCTCGCGTGGCCGCATGGGGTCAGGGAGCGGGCCGGACCGCGCGACGCTCGGCATCATCGGACTGGTCTGCGCGGTAGCGGGCTTCTTCACCCTGGGAATCGTCCTCGGCCCGATCGCGGTGATCTGCGGCTGGCTGGCCATGGGCCGCAGGTGGACGGGCTCCCGCCGGGCGATGGCGCTGGTGGCCCTCATCCTGGGCGCGATCGACACGCTGGCGGCGGTCCTGTGGACGTTCTTCTGAGCCGAGGCCGAGCGGACGTTCTTCCGGGCTGTATCGGCCTTTGAAAGGGCTACTGCTCTGCCCCGGAGAGGGCCGCCGCCTCCGCTCCGGACAGAGCAGCCGCCCCGGAGAGACCCACCGCCGACGCCCCCGACAGCGCCGCCACCTCCGCCCGCAGCGCCCGCACCTCCGCCGTCAGCGCCTCGATCGCCTCCGTCTGCCGCCGTTCCTCCACGTCGTCCTTCTCGAACCGGGCGATGAACCACGTGGCGATGTTCGCGGTGACGACACCGAGCAGCGCGATCCCGGAGAGCATCAGCCCGACGGCGATCATCCGCCCGAGCCCGGTGGTCGGCGCGTGGTCGCCGTAGCCCACCGTCGTCATCGTGGTGAACGACCACCAGACGGCGTCACCCAGCGTCCGGATGTTCCCGTGGGGCGAGTCCCGCTCGACGGAGAGCACCGCGAGCGAGCCGAACATCAGCAGCCCGATCACCGCGCCGGCGACATACGTCGTGAGCTGGATCTGCGAGGCCATCCGGGCCCGGCGCCCGACGAGTATCAGCGTCGACACCATGCGCAGCAGCCGCAGCGGCTGAAGTATCGGCAGCACCACCGCGCACAGGTCCATCCAGTGCGTCCGCACGAACCGCCGCCGGTCCCGGGACATCGCCAGCCGCATCAGATAGTCGACGGCGAACGTCGCCCACACCACCCACTCGACCGCAGTGCACACCTCCGTCAGCGAATGACCGGCGGTGGTGTCCACGATCGGCACGGCATAGGCGACGGCAAACCCCACCGCGAGCGCCAGCAGAGGCCGCTGAGTGCGTTGCTCCCAACGAGCTTGTGCCGAGGGTTCGTTCATGACGGCATGTTAGGTCGATGCGCGCCCCTGGTGGGCAGGCCCGAAGGGCCGCCCACCA
>NZ_BARF01000061.1 GCF_000367365.1 Streptomyces prunicolor NBRC 13075
CAGCCCTTCACCGCCTCACCGGCCACCACACGAAACTGTCTGACCGTCCGATCCCAGCGATAACGTCCCGCAAGATCACACGCGGCCTTGCCCATCACCTCCCGGCGATGCGCGGACAGCGCAAGCGCACACCACGCCGCAGCGAACGAGGACTCACCACGAGCCAGGACACCCGTCTCACCGTCAACAACCGAGTCCCGCAGCCCAGGCACGTCAAACGCGATCGCCGGAGTCTCCCGAGCTGCCGCCTCAGTCACCACCAACCCCCACCCCTCCAGCGCAGAGGGATGCAGCAACAACCAGGCCGCACACAGCAGTTCGTGCTTCCGAGCCTCGGAGACATGCCCGGTGAACGACACCCCGGGCCCGGCAAGCCGCTTCAGCCGCTCACGCTCAGGACCGTCCCCGACGATCACCAGTCGCCCGCCGGTCACGGGACGTACCCGCTCCCACAACCGCAGCAACAGATCGATCCGCTTGTACTCGACCAACCGCCCCACCGCCACGAACAGCGGCTCCGGCGAGCGCTCAGCCCGAGGCCCCGGCTCCTCAACTCCGTTATGGACAACCCGGATCCGCTCCCGCTCGACCCCGATCCCGCGCAGCGCACACGCGGTCGAGGGAGACACCGCGACCAACAGCCCACGCCGCTGCGCCCCGGTCAGCGCCCAGTGTTCGAGTCTTCGCCCGATCCTCGCCGCCGGTGCCATCGGCCCCCCGAACCGCATCTTCCACAGGTCCGTGTGGACGTGGTTGACCAGGCACAGGGTCGGCCCGTGATGCCACATGGGCGCGAAGTACGGCATGCCGTTGCACACCTCGACCAACAGGTCGCAGTCACCGATCTGTTGGGCGAAGGCGGTACGGGCGTGCAGGAAATGACCGTACGCACCGCCCGCCGACACCACGCGATAGTCGCGGTAGGAGGCCGGGCCGCCGCACAACAGGGTCACCTGGTGGCCGAGTCGGGTGAGGCCGTCGGCGAGTCTGTCCACGAGGAGTTCGGAGCCGCCCGCCTGGGGATTGTCGAGGTCCCGGTGGGCGAGGAAGACGATCCGGCGCGGTTGCGGCACCGGCGCCGGGGGGTGCTGCGCGACTGGCGGAAACGGGGCGCGCAGCGAGTAGGGCACGTGCTGGGGCATGGGTGCTCCAACTCGTCTCAGGGTGCGGAACGTTGGCGGATCAGGGTGCGGAACTGTGGCGGATTGGGGTGCTGAACTCTGGCGGAACTCCCCGGGGTGGGGGCGGGCTGGGACGGGGCGCGGTGCGGAGTTCTGTGGGTGGGCTGTGCCGGGGTGGGGTTGGACAGTTTTCGCTCCGGCGTTCCCGACGGCTACTCACCCGCATGACAATTTCCGGGGTTATTAGAACTGACGTCACGTCACATCGTGGGTGGATACTCGGCTGAAGTGGTTGATTCCGGGCGCCGACGGCCGCGTAGCACCAAAACGCCACCCGCCACGGCGAGGACGAATCCGGCCACAGCGGCACCGATCGGCAACGACTGCCCCACCAGGCGCAGTTGGCCGCTCTCGCGCTTCGCCAGTTTCACCTGTTCGCGCTGCGTGGCGGGGGTGAACGCGAGCTTGTCGGCGTCCAGGAGGAGGACCGCGTCGTAGGCGTGGCCGGGGGCGCGCAGGGTGCGGCGGGGGCCGGTCCGGGCGTAGATCACCCGGCCGGTGCGCTGGTCGACGATCAGCTCGATGCCGTGGTTGGAGTACCACTCCTCGGCCAGGATCTGAGGGGACTTGGGCTGGTCGACGAGGCTGCCGGGGACCAGCCGGGTGCCGATCTTCGAGGGCGGGACCGTGCCCTTGAAGACGTAACCCGAGTAGCCCTGCACCTTCTTGGTCCCCGAGTAACGCAAAGTCACCGTCGCGCCAAGGGAGTTGTCCCACCACTGGTACGGCTGTTTCCGCACGTCGAACGGGAACTTCAGGAAGGCGTCGCCCTCGAAGTACGGGTTCTCGTGGCAGCAGTGCACCGGCTTGTTGGTCTTACGGTCCGTGACCCAGCGGTTGGGGAAGAACTCCAGCGCGTCGTGCGGATCGGCGGCCGGCAGCGACTTGTCGGTGTCGACGGTCGTGGTGACGTCCCAGACCGCGGCCCCGCTCTTCTCGCTGTCCGCGACCTCGCCGCGCACCTGCTGGGTCACGGTGATCCGCTGGTCGTCCACGGTCCGCAACTCGCCGGTGTCGAAGTAGCTTCCGGTGCCCCGGTAGACGGCGGTGGTGTCGATGTCGATCGGGGTCACGGCGGCCCGCGGCTCGACGTACCACGCCAGCATCGGCGCCAGGACCAGCAGAAACGTGCCAAGTCCCAGCAGGATCAAGGAAAATGGAGAGGTCGTACGGCGCATCCGGACACTCCAGTGAAGGTTGATGACGGAGTTCGGGCCGCTCTTGGGCCGGGAACCGTAGGCGCCCCTTGACGGAGTGTCAATGTCTGCCGACACTGGGCCGACGGGCAGGGGTGGGGCGCACGGACCTCAGGACAGAGAGGTTGACCCTGCGATGTCCAGACTGCTCGCCGCCGCACTCACCATGGCTTTGGCTGCCGTTCTTGCCATCGGAGCCGCGCTCGGCATCGTCGCGCTGCTCGACGCCGGACCCGAGCAGCCGAACACGCCCCTGGTCACGTACGAGCAAGCGGGCCAGGGGAGTTGACCCCGTGGCCGCTCGACCGGCGACCGCACGATCAGCGACCGCTCGCCCGGCGACCGTGACCGCGCGCTCGGCGTGGCACGACGTACCGCGCCCGAAAGTGCGGGAGTTCGCAGCGATCGCCATGGCCGAGGCGCCCGCGCTCGCCGAGGAGATCCTGCGCGAGATTCGCCGTGAGCACCCCCAACTGCCCCTGGTTCTTGACGACTCGGGTGAGCCCATGGCCCTGGTCGGCATCCGTCGTGCCATCGAGGTCTTCGTCCAGCACCTGGAGACCGCCGAGGGGCGTCCGACCGTACCGCCGGGCGTCTTCCAGGAGTTCGGGCGCGGCGAGGGACTGCACGGCCGCAGCCTCGACTCGCTCCAGGCGATCTACCGGATGGGCGTCCGGCTCGCCTGGCGCCGGCTGGCCGAGATCGGGCAGCGCGTCGAGATCCCGCCACCCGCGATGTACGAACTCGTCGACACGGGCTACGAGTATCTGGACGGGCTGGTCGACCAGTCCGTGCGCGGGTACGCCGAGGCCGCCGCCCGGCAGGCGGGGGAGCGGCTGCGTCTCCAGCGCCGGCTCATGGAACTCCTCCTCGCCGAGCACCACCGCGGCGACCCGGCCGAGGCCCTGGCCGAACGCGCCGCCCGCATCGGCTGGCCGGTGCCCGACAAGGTCGCCGTGGGTGTCCTGCTGCGGCCGGCCCGCGAGGCGGTCGCCCCCGCCGTGGGGCAGGAGGTGCTGCTCGACATGGAGTACGAGCAGCCCCGCATGGTCGTCCCCGAACCGGATGCCGCCGGACGGCCCGAGCTGCTGCACCGGGCGCTGACCGGCTGGTCCGGGGCGATCGGGCCGCCGGTGCCGCTGGCCGACGCGGTGAAGTCGGCGCGCTGGGCCGAGGCGGCCGTAGGGCTGATGGAGCGGGGGCTGTTGCCGGGCGGGGGTGTTCTGTACTGCACCGAGCACACGGAGGCGCTGGTCCTGCTGCAGCCGGAGGAGCTGATCGACGATCTCGCGCTGCGGTGTCTCGCGCCGCTTGAGCACTGCGGGCCGACGCACGGGCGGCGGCTCGCGGAGACCCTGCTGGCCTGGCTGGAGACGCGGGGCGGGGCGCCGGAGGTGGCCGCGCGGCTCGGTGTGCATCCGCAGACCGTGCGGTATCGCCTGCGGCAGATCCGGGAACTGTGGGGTGACGAGATCGACCACCCGGACCGTCGTTTCCAGCTCGAACTGGTACTGCGCGCCCAGCGGTTGCGTGGTGAACTGGGCGATCCCAGGGCCGGTCGGTAGTCATCGGCAGTCATCGGTAGTCACGTGGTCACGTGGTCACGCGACCATTGCCCGTGCAACCCTCTATGGCTAGCCTGTGTTCGTTATCCCGATCGTCAGTTGAAATTTCGAACACGACACTTAGAAGGGGGCCGGTTGTGGGACGACTCGTACCTGCCGTGACCCGGGCTCTCGATATTCTCGAGCTCTTCCTCGACGGGGACGGGACGCTCTCCGCCCCCGACATCGTGCGCAAGCTGCAGCTGCCGCGCACGACCGTGCACGAACTGGTCACCACCCTCGCCGCCCGGTCGTACATCGTGCCGGTGCCGGGACAACCCGGACGTTACCGGCTCGGGGTCCGTCCGTACCAGCTCGGGAGCCGATACGCCGAGCAGCTCGACCTCGCCGCTGAAGGGCAGCAGGTCGCCCGGTCCGTCGCCGAGACCTGCGACGAGACCGTGCACGTGGCGATCCTCGAAGGCACCGACGTCATCTACATCGCCAAGGTCGACTCCACGCACGCGGTGCGGATGGTGTCGGCGGCCGGGCGTCGGCTGCCCGCGCACTGCACGTCCGTGGGCAAGATGCTGCTGGCGTCGCTGCCGGAGCCGGAGCTGAGCGCGCGTATCCCCGCCGATGTGTCGTTGGCCGCGATGACGCCGAACAGCATTGTCGAGCCGGGGGCGCTGCGGGAGGCTCTTGCCGAGATCCGGGAGCGGGGGGTCGCGGTCGAGAGCCGTGAGTCGAACCCGGATGTGTCGTGTGTCGCTGCGCCGGTCCGGGACCGTACGGGGCAGGTTGTCGCCGCTCTCTCTATTTCCGTTCCGATGATTCGGTGGAGCGATGAGCGGCGGGTCGAGCTGGAGCAGCTTGCCGCGAAGGGTGCGGTCGAACTGTCGGAGCGGCTTGGGTATCGGAGTGTGGGATGACGTACGAGGTGGCGGTACGGGCCGAGGCGACGCTCGGGGAGGGGCCGACGTGGGATGCGGCGGCGGGGCGGTTGATCTGGATCGACATCCTCGGGTCCCGGGTGTACACGTACGACCCCTCGTCCGGCGTTCGTACGGTACGGGTGACCGATCAGCACGTGGGTGCGGCCAAGCCTCGGGCCGGGGGAGGGCTTGTTCTGAATCTCCGGGACGGGGTCGGGCTTGTCGATCCCGACGGGGGGTTTCGGTGGTTGCATCGGGAGCCTGTTGCCGGGCGGCGGGCCAATGACGCGGCCGTCGCGCCTGACGGGGCGTTGTGGGCGGGGACGATGCGGTACGACGAGGCGGCGTGCGGGGGGTCGTTGTCACGTGTCGCCGGGGATGGGTCTGTGCAGCTGATCCTTGATGACGTGGCCGTGAGCAACGGGGCGGGGTGGAGTCCGGACGGGCGGTTGATGTACTACATCGACTCGCCCACCCGTCGGATCGATGTGTTCGAGTATGTGGACGGGCGGGTGTCGAAGCGGCGGCGGTTCGCTGAGGTCGAGGTTGGGGCGGGGTTTCCTGATGGGCTGACTGTTGATGCCGATGGGTGTGTGTGGGTGGCGTTGTGGGGTGGGGGTGCGGTGCGGAGGTATACGCCGGACGGGGAGTTGGAGCGGGTTGTTTCGTTGCCGACCTCGCTGGTCACCGCGTGTGCGTTCGGGGGTGCGGATCTCACTGACCTGTATGTGACGACGGCTCGGGTGGGGCTCAAGTCGCCGCATCCTGTTGCCGGTTCGCTGTTGGTTGTGCCGGGGGCGGGGAAAGGGTTGGCGCAGGCTGCGTTTGCCGGGTGAGGTTCGGTTTTTGGGTGCGGGTCCGGTGGGGGCTGGTCGCGCAGTTCCCCGCGCCCCTTAAAAGCCTGTGCTCGCCGGTGTTGGAGAGGTGGTCGCGCCCGCGCGGCGGAGCCGCAGATTGATACAGCCCCGCGCCCCTTAAATACCTGCGCTTGCCTGTGTTGGAGAGCTGGGCGCGCTCGCTTAAAGACCTGCGTTCGCCGGTGCTGAAGAGCCGGGCCCGCCCGCGCGGCGGAGCCGCGCACTGATGCAGCCCCGCGCCCCTAAAAACGGCTCAGTCCCCTGAACTGCCCAGCTCAGCCAGTGTTTTTCGTTCCGCCGGTGTCAGGGGTGGGCCTGAAAGGGGAGGCAGAAGGGGGCCGTTGAGGGCCGCCAACAACGTGCCCGGGTGCAGCAGCGTGGACGCGTCCGCCTCCATGCTCGTGACCGTTGCCAACGCTGATGCCGCCGCGTATGAACCCGTCGCCGCCTTCAGCAGGCGGCGGGAGTAGCGCGTGATCAGGCGGTCCGCTGTCGTGGGGGCGGGGCCCTTTGTGTTGGGGTACCAGATGTCCTGGCCCACTGCCAGGGCCCAGGCGCCTTCCACCGAGGGGGTCAGTCCGCGTTGGACCTTGGTGGAGAGGGTGGGGGCGGTGAAGCCCTCTTCGTTCAGTTCGCGGGACAGGGTCTGGGCGCCGAGTGCCGCCACCGACATGCCTTGTCCGTAGGCCGGGTTGAAGGTGGCGAGGGCGTCTCCGAGGACGACCAGGCCGGCGGGCCAGTTCTGGACCTTCTCCAGGTAGCGGCGGGCGTTCCGCGTGCTGTGGCTGGTGTGGACGTCCGTCAGGGGTTCCGCGCCGGAGATCAGGCGGGCGAGGATGGGGTGGGGCAGGTCGCGCATGTACTGGGTGAAGCCGGCCGGGTCTGCGGGTGGTTCGGCGCCCCGCGTGCCGGCGAGGCTCACCATCCAGCGGTCGCCCTCTATGGGCAGGACCATTCCGGCGCGGCCGGGGAGGGACAGGTACGGGTTCGCCTGGAGGATGGTGAGGGGGAAGTGTTCTGCGCCCTCGGGGCGGCGGTAGATTCTTGTCGCGTTGACCAGGCCCGAGTCGACCGTGCGTTCCTCGATGCCGGTCACGCCCAGCTTCTCCAGCCAGTGGACTATGCGGGAGCCCCGGCCGCTCGCGTCCACCACGAAGTCGGCGTCAAGGTCCGTCTCTCCGGCGGGCGTTGAGATGCGGACGCCGGTGACTCCGCTGGTGGTTCCGAGTAGTTCCAGGGCTTGCGCCTTGCGGATCTCGGTCTTCGTCTCGGCCAGGACCGTCTCGCGGATCACCCAGTCCAGCAGGGCACGGCTACAGGTCAGCATCCGGGGACCCTCGTGCCGCCAGCGGCGCAGCCAGCCCTCCGGAGTCAGCGCCAGCATGCCCGAGTTGAGGGATATCTCGTGGGCGCCCGCGTCGAGCAGCCGCCCGCGCACGCTCACGCCGGGGACGAGGTCCTCCATCGCGGCCAGGCCGCCGGACATCAGCAGATGCGCGTGGCGCCCCTGCGGGAGACCCTTGCGGTGCTCCGGGCCGTCGGGCAGCTCGTCCCGGTCCAGCACGATCACCTCGTCCGCGTGGACGGACAACGCGGCCGCGGCCAGCAGGCCGGCCAGTCCGGCACCGATGACGACAGCTCTCCGCGACATGGGGCTCCTCAAGTCAGCCGGGAAACAGGGGTGTTGGGGCACGCAGCGGTCAACAGGGGCTGGGTCAACGGGGGGTGGCCCTCACCGTACCCCGCGGTATGGCCGCAGCGACACGGGACCTGGCCAGCGCCCGCGCCAACTCGACCAGCCCGCAGGTGTCGGAGACCTCCGTGGCGTAGAGCCGGTAGGTGCTCGGGGTGCCGAAGGGTTCCTCGCGGGCGGCGGCGCGGCGGGCGGCGTCGGCCACCATCGCCGCCTCGGCGACCACCCGGGCCTCGTGCGCGGAGCGGCCCTCGTGCAGGGCGGCCTCGCGGGTGCGTTCGCGCAGCCGGTCGTCGAAGTACGGGGCGAGGGCCAACAGGCTGTCGTGGATGGACACTTCACGCCAGTGCAGCCGCATCCGGGGCAGCTGCCACAGGGTGCTGGGCGGCTTCGGGGCGAGGGACGCGAAGCGGACCTCCGACCACAACGGACCGAGCCCGCGCAGATCGTCGAGGTAACGCCAGTGCGCGCGGGCCGTGGGCAGCAGCCGCGGCAGGGCGAAGCCCGCGGAACAGGTCAGGGCGGCCAGCGAGGCCATCGGCGGGGCGACACCGGTGGAGAGGAAGTCGAGGTCGTGACCGGTCCAACGGGCCGCCACCGCCGTGTACTTGGTGAGCTGGAAGCCGACCACGTCCAGCAGGGTGCCGACCAGGATCAGCCGCAGCCCCGTCCGCAGCAGGCCGGTGACCTCACGGGACCAGGTGACGCACACCGCGCACATGGCGAGGGTGGCCGCGCTGTGCCCGAGCAGGTAGAGCACGATCATCTCGCGCATGTAGGGCGTGTTGGCGTAGTACGTGTCGAGGTCGGTGAGCCGCTCGGTGCTCGGGTCGGCCAGCGCGAACAGCACGACGATGGCGACGATCAGCACGCCGTAGGCGGCCATGCCGCGCAGCACCATGCGGCGGATGCGGGCAGGGGAGCCGCCCCGCCACTGGAACAGCAGGACCAGCAGGGAGCAGCTGTACGCGGAGATCATGCCGTAGGTGAGCGGGGCGCCGAAGTTCGCGATGCCGGTCAGGCCGTTGACCGCGCTCAGGGTCGGCGGCGCCGCGCAGACCAGGCCCAGGGAGCCGAGGACGATCGCCGCACACGTGGAGACGGTCAGCGGGTCGAGCGGGGCGCGCGAGGGGCGGACCAGCAGGGCGGTGCAGGACAGCCCGAAGACGGCGGCGGCGAGATACACCATGAGGCTCATGCCCGCGAACTCCCTTCCGTCGTGCCGGTGCGGACCCGGGCCGCGGCGACGAGCGGGGACCGGGTGAGCGCGTCGGCGATGTGCGGGAGGAGGGCGGTGCCGGGGGCCCGGTCGGGGAGCCCGCCCGGTTCGTCGGCGGACGTGAGGTGCGGGTCGCCGTCCTCGTCCTCGGTGTCACGGCTGCGCTCCTCGGCCACGGCCGCGGCGACGACCGCCGCCCACGCGGTCGCCTCGGCCTCCTCCGGGTCGCCCGTCGTGCGCGCCGCGGCCTGCGACGTCCGCTCGTACAGGGCCCGGTCGAAGAACACGTCGAGGTGGCCGAGCGCGTTGTGGATGCTCGTCTGCCGCCACACCAGCCGGGTCGCGGGGGAGGACCAGCGCGGCCGGGGCAGCCGTAGCGCACGGCGGGTGAGGAGTTCGTCCAGCTCGTGCTCCAGCGGCTGGAGCCGGGCGTACGTGCGCCTGGCCTGCCACCACTGGGACAGTTGGGGGCCACCCAGCGGGATCAGCACCCCGATGACGATCAGCACCGCGCCCAGTCCGGCGGCGGCCGGCGAGACGGTCGTACCGAGCTTCGTCCAGTCCCGACCGCACCAACTGGCGATCACCGCCGCGAACTTGGTCAGGCTGTACCCCGCGCCGAACAGCGAGCCGACGCCCAGCGTGACCAGCCCCGCGCGGAGCCAGCCGTGCACCTGCCGGGCCCAGCGCAGCGACGACACCGTGGTGACACTGACGGCGGCGAGGTGCCCGGAGAGATACAGCACGATCATCTCGGTGATGAACGGCGTCTTCGCGTAGTAGGTGTCCAGGTCGGTGCGCCGCTCCACCGGGGTGTGGCCGAGCGTGAACATCACGGCGATACCGACCAGGACGAGGGTGTACGCCACGATCCAGCGGCGGGCGGTGCGGTGGACGTGCGGTCCGCCCCGCCAGTAGACGATCAGGACCTGGGAGGAGGCGCTGTACGCGGTGATCGACGCGTACGTCAGCGGGGCGGCGAGGTTCGTGATGCCGCTGAAGTGGTTGATCGCGCCGACGGTGGGCGGCGCCCCGAGGAAGAAACAGGCCCCGGCCAGGCCGAGGAGCACACAGATGACCCGGAGATAGGGGTCGCGCCAGTGACGTATCAGATCCGGGGCCTTCACCAGCAGACCCAGCCACAGCAGGCCGCAGCTCAGGTAGTTGATCGTGCCGCTCATTTTCTGGTCCCGCGATAGTTGAGAGCGGCTCCGATACGCCCGGCCAGCCCGGCCTGCGTACCGTCGTCCGCCACGGCGGGGTCGAGCGCGGAGTCCGAGGTCGCCGCGGCCTCCAGCCAGGGCCGCAGCCGTCCGCTCATCAACATGCCGAAGCGGTCCGCCTCCTGCTCGTCGGCGAGGCTGAAGTCGGTACGGGCGGCGACGGGCCGGGGGCTGCCGTCGGCGGTCGGCTCACGTGTGGCGTCGGCGGTGCGCTGGTGCATGTGCCACACCTCGTGGCAGAAGATCACGATCTGGTGCCAGGCGGCGGCCCGTTTGTCGATGACGATGACGTCGTAGGTGTCGCCCTCCAGCCACAGCCCGCTGGCAGTGTGCGGCGGGAACACCTCGCGGCGCACGACCACTTCACGCCCCCGCCAGCGCGTGACGGAGTCGACCAGCGCGTCGAACAGGGCCTCGGGCTCGGCGGGGACCGGAACGCGCAGGGGATCGATGAGGGCACCGGCGAACCGGCGCATCTCCTTCTTCGTGCGCACCGCTGCAATATGCCAGGACATACGTCGACTCAGCCACCCGCCGGGTTCGCGTGCGCGGTACCGGCCGGTTCCGTCGCGCCGGTCCCCGTCCCGCCGCCCCGCACCGTCGCGCGCACCGCGTCGATCGCGTCGCGCCGGCGCAGGGCCCGGGAGAGGGGGCCGATCTCCTGGAGGAGGTCGGCGGTGTCGGGGTGGCCGGCACCGTGGAGCGCGGGGCGGCCGGCGGAGTCGACGGCGTTCAGGATCGCCACCGCCGCCGCGAGCGCCTTCGCCCGGCGCGGTGTGCAGCCGAGGGCGAGGGCGGCGCGCTGGGCGCGGCAGCGGAGGTCCTCGTCGAGGTGGCGGGCGAGCGGGAGGAGCACGTCGCGGATGTACGTCTCCCGCCGGGTCAGCCGCAGTTCGGGTGCGGCGAACAGCAGGAACGGGACGCCGCCCTCGCCGTCGACGGTGCGCATCAGGACGTAGAGCGGACGCAGTCGGTGGTGGGCGAGGCGGACGCGCAGGCGGTCGTGCAGGTACTGGCCGGTGTGCGGCAGGATGAAACCGACGGCCGTCAGGACGGCGGCGAGGCAGGCCGCGCACGGGGCGATGTCCGTGCTGAGCGTGTCGAGATCGTGGCCGGTCCAACGGGCCACCACCGCCGTGAGTTTGGCGAGATCGAACACGAGGTCCAGCACGTAACCGGCGCCCAGGGACGTCAGTCCCCAGCGCAGCCAGCCGTGCAGCCCGTCCGCGCGCACCCAGTTCCAGATGAGCCGCACGGTGATCAGTACGGCCACGGTGTGCGCGAGCAGGTAGAGCAGGATCTCCTCGCGCATGAATGGCGTGTTGGCGTAGTACGTGTCCAGGTCCCGCACCCGCTCCACGGGCACGTCGGCGAGGGCGAACAGCACCCACAGCGCCACGATCACACCCGAGTACACGGAGATGACCCACCGTCTGGCACGCCGGGTCGCGTTCGAACGGTCGGACAGCCCGTCGCGCCAGGCGACAAGGAGCAGTAACCCGGCCCCGCTGTACGCCATGAGCAGCGAATACACCCACGGCGCCGAGAAGTTGGGCATACCGGTGACCCGGTTCGTCCAGCCGATGACCGACGGCGTCACGGACACGAACAGCGCGCAGGCCAGCAGCAACAGCCCGCCGACCGCCCGTAACAGCGGCTCCCGCCACAGCCGGATGACGGCCGGCAGCTTCAGCGCGAGGGCGGCGGCGAGGACCCCGGTGGGGATCCACGCGAAGGACCCGTACAGCTCGCCGAGAAAGGTCGTCACCACGTCGTACGCTCCCCCCTTCCCACCGCCCGCCGCACAAGCCGGTCCGAGGTTACGCGCCCACAACTGCCAACGTCATGTCGTCCGGTGGCCGTTGTGGGACCGGGAACGACCGCTGTGTCCGGAAATCGCCCCCGTGAATGAACTGTGCACTGTGTTCAACCCATTGACGCGCAAGCGCTTCGATTTTACGGTCCCGTTCGAAGTTGCGAGCAGCATTCGATATCTCGAACACGACAGGATCTCTACAGCAAGGACAGGCAATGGGACGACCTGACCTGAATCGCAGGCACCTACTGGCCACGGCGGGCGGCCTGGCGGTCGCGGGCAGCCTCGCCTTCGCCGCTCTCGGCACCGGCGCCGACGCGCTCGCCTCCGGCGCGGACACCCGGGTGCGCTACTGGAACCTCTTCAGCGGCGGCGACGGCGCCAACATGATCGCGATGCTGGACGCCTTCCGGAAGGAACACCCCGGCATCGACGTCAAGGACTCCACCCTCCAGTGGGGCAACCCCTTCTACACCAAGCTCGCCATGGCCGCGGCGGGCAATCACGCACCGGAGCTCGGCGTCATGCACATGGGCCGCGTCGCGGGCTTCTCACCGGGCCGGCTCCTCGACCCCTGGGACGAGGACCTCCTCGCCAAGTACGGCGTACGCAAGGCCGATTACAACCCGGCGCTGTGGAACCGCGGTGTCATCGACGGCAAGTTGTACGCCCTGCCGCTCGACGTCCACGTACAGCTCTGCTTCTACCGCAAGGACGTCCTGAAGAAGGCGGACCTGCTCGGCGACGACGGCCGGATGATCCAAGTCACCTCCACCGACGACTGGTTCGACGTCCTGAAGAAGGCCAAGACGGTCCAGAAGAAGGGCCTCCAGACCATCGGCCTGTGGACCAACGACCAGAACTTCCAGTGGTGGTTCTTCGTCGCCTTCTACACCCAGCTCGGCGGCACGTGGTTCGACGACGGCGACACCGAAGTCCTCTTCGACGTCGACAAGGCGACCCAGGTCCTGGAGTTCTTCCGCAAGCACGTCACCGACGGATACGTCATCCCGGGCGCACCGACCGGCGAACAGTTCATCAACGGCGCCCCCTTCACCTGGGAGGGCAACTGGTCGGTGCCGGTCTTCTCCGGGGCGAAGCTGGACTACGGCGCGACCCCGCTGCCGCCCGTCTTCGGCAAGCAGGCAACGCACGCCGAGTCGCACTCCTTCGTCCTGCCGCACCAGGCGGGCCGCGGCGGCGCCACCAACGAGACCGCGCACGAACTGGCCGCGTACGTCGTCACCCACGCCGTGCAGTGGGCGGCCGGCGGCCACATCCCCGCGTACACACCGACGCTCTCCACGGCCGCGTACAAGAAGCTAACCCCGCAGAACGAGTACGTCTCCGCGATGTACCACCAGGCCACCGAGCCGAAGGTGTGGTTCGCGGGCTCCACCGGCGTCCTCGCCCAGGACCTCGGCCCCCTCGTCGTCTCCTCGACGATGGGCTCCGCCAAACCGGCCGCCGTAGCGCGGACGATGAAGAACCACCTCACCAGACTCCTCGCCTCGAAGAACCCGATGGACGGCAGGACCGCAGCACAGGGAGGTGCAGCCGCATGACGACCAGTGCCGAGACCGTCATCGCACCGGCGCGGACGAGGACCGCCACCGCGACCGCCACCGCGACCGTCCGCCGCAACCAGGGCTTCCAGCACGGGGGCTGGTTCGTCGCCCCGTTCCTGGCGCTCTTCGCCCTGTTCGTCGTCTGGCCGCTGCTGCGCGGCGTCTACCTCAGCCTCACGGACGCCAACATCTCCGGCGACGGCGCGAACTTCATCGGCCTCGACAACTACCGCGAGGCCCTGCACGACCGGGCGATGTGGGACGCGCTCGGCCACAGCGCGTACTTCACCCTCCTCGTCGTACCGTGCATCACCGTCCTCGCCTTCCTGCTCGCGATGCTCGCGCACCACATCGAACGCGGGAAGTGGCTGTGGCGGCTGTGCTTCTTCGCGCCGTTCCTGCTGCCGTCGACGGTCGCGGGCAACATGTGGCAATGGCTGTTCACCCAGGGAATCGGCCTGTTCAACGAGACCTTCGGACTCACCACACCCTGGCTGACCGACAAGTCCTACGCGATGCTCGCCATCGTCATCGAGACCCTCTGGTGGACGGTCGGCTTCAGCTTCCTCCTCTACCTCGCCGCGCTCCAGGGCATCCCCGACCACCTCTACGAGGCCGCCAAGCTCGACGGCGCGAACGCCTGGCACCGCACGGTCCACATCACGCTGCCGATGCTGCGCCACATCACCGGCCTGGTGATCGCGCTCCAGGCACTCGCCTCGCTCCAGCTCTTCGACCAGGCCGTCGTGATGATGGACTTCGGCCCCGGACCCGAGCTGAGCACCCGCTCCTTCGTCCAGTACACCCTCGAACAGGGCTTCACCAGCTACCGCGTGGGCTACGCCTCCGCGATGTCCGTCATCTTCTTCGTGATCATCGCCGCCGTGGCCCTCGCCCGGATGGCACTGCTGCGCAACCGTGAGGAGGGCACCCGATGAGCACGACCCAACTCCGCCTCAAGCCCCTACGGACCAAGCCCCGCAAGCCCTGGACACCCAGCCAGATCGTCCTCACCCTCCTCGGCATCGCAGTCTCCGCCCTCTTCGTCGCGCCGATCGCCGCGGCCCTGTTCACCTCGCTCAAGTCCGAGGCCGAGGCCGCCGAGATCCCACCGCACTGGCTGCCCGAGGTCTGGACGGCCCAGGCCTGGAAGGCCCTCTGGAAGACCGGCAACATCACGAACTGGTTCGTCAACTCCCTCGTCGTGTCGATCCTCGTGACGGCCATCGTGGTCACGGTCGCCGCCCTCGCCGGATACGGCTTCGCCCGCACCGAGTTCAAGGGCAAGACCGTCCTGATGGGCATGGTGATGGCGGGCCTGATGATCTCCCCGGCCGTCCTCGGCGTGCCCCTCTTCACCACCGTCCAGCAGATGGGGATGGTCGACACCTACTGGGGCATGATCCTGCCGCAGTGCGCGCCCGCCGCGATGGTCTACATCCTCTACAAGTTCTTCCAGGGCATCCCCCGCGAACTGGAGGAGGCCGCCTTCATCGACGGCGCCGGCCGCTGGCGGATCTTCTTCACCATCGTCGTCCCCCTCTCCCGGCCCTCCCTCGCGGCGGTCGGCATCTTCACCTTCATCGCCTCGTGGAACAACTTCCTGTGGCCGTACATGGTGACCAACAACCCCGACCTGATGACCATGCCGAACGGCATCGCGACCGTCATGAACTCCTACGGCATCCAGTGGGCCCAGCTCATGGCCGGCGGTCTCATGGCGGGCCTGCCGCTGATCATCGTCTTCGTCTTCTTCCAGCGCCAGATCGTCGCGGGCGTGGCCCACACCGGATTGGCGGGACAGTGACCATACGAAGAGGTCTTGCCGGGGCGGTGCTGGCGGCCGCTCTGGCCCTGCTGCCCAACACGGCCCAGGCAGCGCAGAGTTACCCCGACCCACAGCCCATCACCGGCCAGCAGATCATCCACGACCCCACGGTCATCGCCCTCAAGTCCGGTGGCTACGTGGCCTATTCGACCGGCGGCATCATCGGCGCCCGCACCTCCAAGAACCGCGTCCAGTGGGACGACGCGGGCAACGCCTTCGCCACGCCCCCGAGTTGGTGGTACGACTACAACTCGACCGGCGACCCCTGGGCCCCCGACCTCTCCTACCGGGACGGCCGCTACTGGCTCTACTACGCCGTCTCCTCCTGGGGCACCAACCACTCCGCGATAGGCGTGGCGACGTCCCCCACCGGCCTCCCCGACACCTGGACCGACCAGGGCAAGGCCTTCACCTCGGAGACGACGGACGCCTGGAACGCCATAGACCCGGCGCTCATCAGCGCGGACGGCAAACTCTGGATGGCGTTCGGCTCGTACTGGACGGGCATCCGCCTGGTCGAACTCAACCCCACGACGGGCAAGGCGATCCCCGGCGCAACGGTCGCCCAACTGGCGACCCGCCCGGACGCGCCGTATGCGGTGGAGGGCGCGTATGTGCTGAAGCACGGCGCCTACTACTACCTCTTCGCGTCGTACGACGCGTGCTGCGCGGGTGTGAACTCCACGTACAAGATCCGGGTCGGCCGCTCGACGTCGATCACGGGCCCATACGCGGACAGCACGGGCAAGTCGATGCTGGCGGGCGGCGGAGACCTACTACTGGCCGGCCACGGCCGCTACATAGGCCCAGGCGGACAATCCATCTTCCAAGACAAAGGTAAGGATGTCTTGGCATACCACTACTACGACGGAGACGATAACGGCACACCGAAGCTGGGGCTGAACACCCTCAGCTGGACAAACACCGGCTGGCCAGTCGTCCTTTAGGGGCGCGGGGCTGTATCGATATGCGGCTCCG
>NZ_BARF01000060.1 GCF_000367365.1 Streptomyces prunicolor NBRC 13075
CTAGGTTCGGAAGCATGCGACACATCAAACTCGGCACGACCGGGCTGGAAGTCTCCGCCATCGCCCTCGGCTCGGCTGCATGAGCTTCGGCGAGCCGGACCGGGGCGGCGCGCCCTGGTCGCTGGATGCGGATGCGCTCCGGCCCGAACGGCGCCGGGCTGTCCCGCAAGGCGATCTTCGCCGAGCTCGACGCCTCCCTGAAGCGACTGGGGACCGACTGCATCGACCTGTACCAGGTCCACCGCTGGGACTACGACACCCCGATCGAGGAAACCCTGGAGGCGCTGCACGACGCGGTCAGGTCCGGGAAGGTCCGCTACATCGGAGCCTCTTCCATGCACGCCTGGCAGTTCGCCAAGGCCCTGTACCTGGCTGACCTGAACGGCTGGACCCGGCATCGGCGTGATCCCGTGGAGCCCGCTGGCGCGGGGCAGGCTGACCCGGGCCCGGGCAAGCGGGGTCTGTCCCCGGCCCAGGTCGCCCTGGCCTGGGTCATGCGCAACCCGGTGGTGACCTCACCCATCGTCGGGGTCACCAAGCCGGCCCAGCTGGCCGACGCGGTCGCCGCGGTGGACGTCGAACTCGACGAGGACGAGGCCGCCTACCTGGAGGATTCCTTCTACAAGCGGCAGCCTGTGGCGGGCTCCCGGTAGTCCGGGCTACCGGCACGACTCCCCTGCGGGCAGGGAGGATTGGAAGGCTCTCCAGGTGGTGGGGTGGAGGCGGAGGGAGGGGCCGTTGGGGTTCTTGGAGTCACGTACGGCGACGGTGGTGGGGATGTTGGTGGCTATCTCGACGCACTCGGCCTTGTCGTTGCTGTAGCTGGACTTGCGGTACTCGAACGTGGGCATGGTTCACAGTCTCTTGCGCAGCTCGTGGAGGAACGAAATGGATTCCCGTTCGCTGAGGGAGCGTTCAGTGATCGTCTCGAACAACTCGGCGTAGGCGGCTGCGAATTCTCCGCCCTCCACCCAGCGTTCGACGAACGGTGCCTCCACGTAGACGACATCCATGGCGCCGGGCTCGGCGAACGACATGATGTTGAACGATCCGTTGAGGCCCGGGTGCGTACCGGCGTCGAACGGGAAGACCCGGAGGCTGATGTTCGACTGGTCGGCCACCTTGATCAGCCCGTCGAGTTGGCTGACGGCTGTGGCCTCGCCGCCGGGAAAGTTGCGGAGGGTCGCCTCGTAGATCACCGTCTCCAGCGACAGTGGAGAGGCGTCGGACAGGCGGCCTTGTCGGGCGAGCCGTGCCGCGATGAACTTTTCGTCGGCCTGGGAACCTCTGATGGTCTCCGTGGCCGCCGGTTCAGTCCTCAACGCCCTTACGTACTCGGGCGTTTGGAGGAGTCCGGGGATGAACGCGGGTTGCCATGCCTTGATGGCCGTCGCGGCGCTCTCCAGTGCGACGTACTCCTGCATGACACCCGGGATGTCGAAGTCGTCCCACCAGCCTTTGGCCTTCCGGCGCTCCCGGTCGACCCTCGCCAGTTCGAGGAGGCCACCGATCTTTCCGAGATCACGGACGCCGTACAGCTCGCACAAGGCCCGGATGTCCGGATCGCGCACGGGAACCCAGCCGCCCTCCAGCTTGGCGACCTTGGCCGTCGAAGCGGAGAGCGCCTTCGCGGCCTGCGGCTGAGTGAGGCCGGCCGTCGTGCGGAGCTGGAGGAGTTCGGCTCCGAGCCTGCGCCCCAGAACGCTGGTCGTGCTGTTGCCCTGACGGGCCTGACTCGCTGTCACCCGGCTGCTCCTTCGGTGCTGTGCGCGGTCAGTTTGCTCGGTGGGGGACCGGGCTGGCAAACACGATTGGTGGATATCTTCCGGGAAGAGCTTGAAAGCCTTGACGCCGCGCCGCTACCTTCGGTGGCGAACCGATCGCAGAGTGGCGCCAGTTGATTCGCGGCGCGACTCGCCCACGCCCGGAGGTGAGCGACATGGTCGCCCCTGAAGTCCCCCTCCATCACGACCGCCTCGACTACACCCCGCTCCCCAAGAGCGTCACCCTCGCCCGTCGCCGAGCCCACCGCCTCCTCACCGAGTGGGGTCACCCCGAACTCGCCCCCGACACCGCCCTGTTGGTCTCCGAGTTGGGCGGCAACGCCGTACTGCACGGATGTCTGCGTGACCGGCTCTTCCGAGTCGAACTCACCCTCACGGAACGCGCCGTACGCATCGCGGTGTCCGACCCGAAGGGTGAGTTACGGCCGAACCTCCGTGAGGTCACCGAGGGCGACATGTTCGGGCGGGGACTGCTGATCGTCGGTCAGATCGCGGACCGGTTGGGGCGTGCGCGAGCTCACCGTGGGTAAGTCGGTGTGGTGCGAGTTGGACGTCGTACGGCAGCACTCACAAGGCCCGCTCCATGCAGACCAGTTGATCCCGCTCGTCCCATGACTCGGTGACGGCGAAGCCGAACCGTTCGTACAGGGCGATGGCTCCGGTCCGCCACTTCCACACCGACAGCCGCACGGTGTCCGCGCCACTCTCCGCCGCGTGCGCAATCGCCGCATCCAGCAGGCCCGAGGCAACTCCCCGACCCCGGAACGCGGGGTCCGTCCAGAGCCTCTTGATCTCCAACTGCCCGTCGGCGGGGGCGGTCACCACCAGACACCCCACCGCGGCGCTCCCGCTGCGAGCCACCAGCACGACATCGTCGGCGAATGCGGTCCGCGGGTCCGAGATCTCCGCCCGGTACCGATCCGGCAGCGCGTCCGCATCGGCAATGGGCTGCCCCTTCTCGGCCTCCGTTCGCAGGTGGTACGCCGTCAGCAGCGCGCCCAGCCCGTCCTCGGCGGAGAGGGTCCGGCCTGGCCGGCGGACGATGGAAACCTCACGTTGATCAGCCATGACGTCAAGTATCCAGAGAATCCAGGAACGGCAAGACCCACCCCAGGCTCGTCCAGGACCCGCCCGATCTCCAACCACCTGCACCGGGTTCCGCTTCCGCTTGTCCGGCACGGTCTGGCGGAGATCTACGCCACGCAGGGCCGGAGCGAGGAGTTGCGGACACTCGCCGGGTCCGAGAACGAGGGCCTGGCGCTCCTGCTGGCCGACACGCTGGCCGGGCAGGACGATCTCGAAGCCAAGGTCGCGGTGATGAAGGTGCGCCTTCAGGTCGATGAGGAGGACGCCCGCGACGAGTTGATCGAGCTGCTGCGCGCGCAGGACCGCATCGATCAGGCCATCACTTTCCTCCAGCGGTACACGCACGAATACGTCGAATGGAACCTGCTGGTCCGTCTGCTTCTCCTCCAAGGCCGTGTCAAGGACGTCCAGTTGATGGCCTACGAGGAAAGTGGCCCCCGTCGCGACGCGCGCTCCATGGTGGCGTACCACTTCGCCGAGCAGGGACGGATCGACGAGCTGCGGAGACTCGTCACGCCTGGCAGCTCTACGGGTCTCGCTCTCCTGCTGGCCCGCGCACTGGTCGCTCGGGGGCGCGTCGACGAGGCGGTCCGGGCCCTCGACCGGGCCGTTGAAGACACGGATGCGAGGTACCCGGCTGCCATCGAACGGCTCACCAAGGCCGAGGCCGACCTGCTGGCCGAGTACGACCGGCCAGATCAGAACAGGAACTGATCGTCACCCCACGCCGACCGCGCTCCACGCCGCGCCCACCGCGCCGTACTCCGAACTCCCCGCCCCGTAAAGGTCCTTGGTCGCGTTGAGGGTCGCCGTCCGGGCCCCCGCGTAGTTCGTCGAGGACGTCATGTAGACCGTCAACGCCCGGTACCAGATGGCCCCGAGCTTGTCCCGGCCGATTCCGCTCACCGAAGAGCTGTTGCACGTGGGCGAGTTGTAGCTCACGCCGTTGATGGTCTTCGCGCCGCTGCCCTCCGCGAGGAGATACGCGAAGTGGTTGGCGACGCCCGACGAGTAGTGGACGTCGAGGTTGCCGACCGACGAGCTCCAACAGTCCGCCGAATTACCGTCCTTGGACGGCTGGTCCATGAACCGCAGCGCCGCCTTGCCGAAGCCCGACCGCACGATCTTCTCGCCGATCAAGTAGTCCCCGGGATCGGAGGAGTTGTTGGCGTACCACTCCACCAGCGTGCCCATGATGTCCGAGGTCGCCTCATTCAGCCCGCCGGACTCGCCCGAGTACGTCAGCGCCGCCGTCTTGGACGTCACGCCGTGCGTCATCTCGTGCCCGGCGACATCCAGCGCCACCAGCGGACCGAGCTGCGTCCCGTCACCGTCGCCGTACGTCATGCAGAAGCAACTGTCGTCCCAGAAAGCGTTGTTGTAGCTGTTGCCGTAGTGGACGCGGTTGTACGACCCCTTGCCGTCGCCCGCGATGCCGTTGCGGCCATGGACGTTCTTGTAGTAGTCCCAGGTCTCGTTCGTGCCGTACTGCGCGTCCACCGCCGCCGATGAACGGTCCGAACTCACCCCCGTTCCCCAGTGGTTGTCGGTGTCCGTGAACACCGTGGACGGGGCGCGGCTGATGCAGATGCCGAGGATGCACAGGTCGGTCTTGTTCGCCGCGTCACCGGTGTAAGTCCCGCCGCGCGTCGCGTCCTTGAGCTGATACGTCGATCCCGACAGCGTCGTCTCCAACGGCACGGTCCCGCTGTACAGCGACTTCCCGTCGCCGGTCGCCGTCTCCACGCTGTCCCAGGCGTCGATCTGGGTGCCGCTGCGGGCGTCGGTCAGCACCGTGCGGGCGACCGGGTTGCCGAGCGAGTCCTTGGCGACCACGTTCGTCCGCCAGGCGAGCTTCGGGGTGCCGTGCAGGGCGTCAACTATCAGCTGGGGCTTGGCGGTCACCCCCTTCAGCACTTCACCGAGATTCGCCGCCCGCAACGCGTTCACCGCCAGGTCCGCCGCCTTCGGAGCGGCCACCTTCGGCGTCACGGACGACAGGGATATGGCGCTCCGGGTCGCGCGGTCGGCGCTCCGGTAACTGCCGTTCGGGGCCAGATGGACCACGAAGTCGCCGCCCAGGACGGGGAGTTGGCGGTACGTACGGTCGTAGCGGACGTGCTGGGTGCCATCCGCGTCGACGATCACGTCACGAACCGACGTGTCCTCCGCGGCCGTCAGGCCCAAGCCCGCCGCATGGGCCACCAACGCCGACGCGGCGTTCGCGATCGCGGTGGTCCGGGACGGCCGGTCGGCCGCGTGGGCGGTGGGGGCGAGGGTGGCGGCCAACAGGGTCGCGGCGCCGGCCGCGACACCGGCCGTGGCGAGACGGGAACCTCGAATGTGCCGTGTCCGACTCATGGCTCTCCTCAAGAACGCAAGTGGGGGGCGTGGGGGCTGCGTTGATGTTGAATGAGATTTAAAGGGGCCATGACATGTCATGTCCATAGCGCGTGCAAAGACTTCAGGGATCAGAGACTTCCGGGATCAAAGCCTTCCGGGATCAAGGAGAGCGATGACGACCCCCTCGACGCCCCTCCCCTTCTTCGTCTACGGCACGCTCCGCCCCGGCGAGCCCAACCACGACCGCTTCCTGCGCGGCCGTACGGAGTCGGAGGAGCCGGGACGCCTCCACGGCGCCGCCCTCTACGACGGCCCCGGCTACCCGTACGCCGTCGAGGCCCCCGGCGCGGTGATCGTCGGCGAACTCGTCACCACGCGCCCCGAGGCCTACCCCCAACTCCTCATCGCCCTCGACCGACTTGAGGACTACGCCCCCGGCGACCCGGCCAACCTCTACGAACGCGTCGAACTCCGGGTCACCCGCGATGCCGATGCCGATGCCGACACCGACGGCACGTCCGTACGCGCCTGGGTGTACCTCGCCGCCCCCACCGTCACCGCCCGCCTCCGCACCCACGGCAAGCTGATCGAGGGCGGCGACTGGATCAACCGCCGCTGAACCACCCCTGAAGGGGCCTCAGTTGCCGCGGGCCTCAGTTGCCGGAGGCCAACGCCCGCGTGATGCCCTTCTCCTTCGGCCCGAGGAAGTGCGGATCGGGGTGGAACATCAGGTCCAGCGCCGCCTTGCCCGCCGCGAAGACCTCGCGGGTGCCGCCGTAGTACCAGGTCGCGTCGTGCGTGTCGTCGACACCGACGCCGTACGAGTCGACCCCCGCCGCGTCGCACAGCGCGACCGCCCGCCGGATGTGGAAGTTCTGGCTGATCAGTACGGCCTTGTCGACGCCGAAGATCTTCTTGGCGCGGACACAGGAGTCCCAGGTGTCGAAACCGGCGTAATCGGTCACCACGCGCGCGCGTGGCACCCCGTGCTTCGCCAGGTAGACACGCATCGCGTCCGGCTCGTCGTAGTCCTTGCGGCTGTTGTCGCCGGTCACCAGGACGACCTTCACCCGGCCCTCCCGGTACAGCGCCGCCGCCGCGTCCAGCCGGTGCGCGAGATACGGCGACGGCTCGCCGTCCCACAGCCCCGCACCGAAGACCACGGCCACATCGGTGCGTGGCGCGTCCTGAAGGGTCCGCAACCGGTCGGCCGTGGACACCCACAGCCAGGTCGCGGGAAGCAGCGCGAGGACACAACCGGCGGCCACCACCTGGACGAACTGCCGCCACCCGGCACGCGTGCGTGGCAGCCGCGGCCGACGAAGTCTCAGGCGGCGCATCAGACGTATCAACGGGGGCCCCTCCGCGTTCGGTTTCGACAGTCACAGACGCGCCGTAACGCCCTCCGGTTCGCCGCCCGCAGTGTGACCGGCTTCACTGTGAACCCGGAAACGGCAGGTCACATCGCCTCACACACCCCGGCACCCCACCGTGAACCCCCCGAAAAGACCCGTGATTCCAGTGCAACGGGGTGGCAACCTCCCCCTGCCACCATCACTTCATGACGGCGTTGATCCCACCTCGCGAGGAACCCACCTTCGGCAGTACGCCCGCCCTCGTCCTGGTGGCCCACGGCAGCCGCGACCCGCGCGCCCTGAGCACCGTACGAGCCCTCATGGCCCGCGTCCGCGAACTCCGCCCGGGTCTCCCCGTCCACCTGGGCCACATCGAACTCAACGAGCCCCGCCTCCAGGACACCCTCACCGAACTGGGCCCCGCGGAAGCCGTCCTGGTCCCCCTCCTCCTGTCCCGCGGCTACCACGTCAAGCAGGACATCCCCGAGCTGGCCGCGAAGGCGAAGACCCCGGCACGCACGCGCGTGGCACCCCCTTTGGGCCCGCACCCCCTCCTAGTAGAGACCCTCTACGACCGCTTGGTGGAGGCGGGTTGGCGCACGCGGATGGACGACAGGACTCGCAGGGCGAGCGCCGTGGTCCTGGCCGCAGCGGGCTCCCGAGACCCGGACTCAAGGCTCGACACCACCCGCACAGCCAACCTCCTGGCCGCCCGCCTGGGCGTCCCCGTGATCCCGGCCTACGCCTCCGCAGCGACCCCCACGGTCCCCGAGGCGATCCGCGCCCTCAGGGCCCGAGGCCACCACAGGGTGGCAGTGGCATCCTGCTTCACAGCCCCGGGTCGCTTCGCAACCCAGTGCGCGGAACAGGCCCCCTGGATCGCATCGGCCCCCCTGGGAGCCCACCCCGCGATGACGAGGCTGATCCTCCACCGCTACGACCAGACCCTGGCAACCAACGGCGCGGTCATCTCCCTAAGGGGCGCGGGGCTGTATCGATGTGCGGCTCCGCCGCGTGAGCGCGACCAGTACAACGCACCCGCACTCGCCCCCAAACCGCACCCGGCAAACGCATAGGCGCCCCGCAACTCCCGAATTGTCACTACCGCCGCTTACTGTCGAAGCATGGAAGGCACCGCAGGCACACGCACAGCAGCACCCCACCCCTACGACCCGACGTCAGTCGACCGCTGGGCAACAGAGCCCGACAAACGCCCCGGCCGCACCGCCTTCCAACGCGACCGCGCCCGCATTCTCCACTCCGCCGCCCTACGCCGCCTCGCAGGCAAAACCCAGGTGGTCACCCCAGGAACCCGCAGTCAGGCCTGGGACGCCAGCCCCCGCACCCGCCTCACCCACTCCTTGGAGTGCGCCCAGGTGGGCCGAGAGCTGGGCGCAGCCCTGGGTTGCGATCCGGACCTGGTCGAAGCGGCTTGCCTCTCCCACGACCTGGGCCATCCCCCCTTCGGCCACAACGGCGAACAGGCACTGAACGAATTCGCGGACGACTGCGGCGGTTTCGAGGGCAACGCCCAGTCCCTCAGACTCCTCACCCGCATCGAACCGAAGCGCTTCGTAAGAAGAGACACGACAGGCGACGGAAGCGCGACGACCGGCGACATGGTGAGCGTGGGCCTCAACCTCACCCGTGCCACCCTCGACGCCGCCACCAAGTACCCCTGGCCGCGCGGAGCGCACCCCATTGACCCCAAGTCCCCGAAGTTCGGTGTCTACGACGACGACCGGCCCGTCTTCGACTGGGTCCGCAAGGGCGCCCCCGGCACCCGCACCTGCTTCGAGGCCCAGGTCATGGATTGGTCGGACGACGTGGCGTACTCCGTGCACGACGTCGAGGACGGCCTGCACGCGGGCCACATCGACCCCAACTGCCTGCACGCCGAACCGGAACGCCAGGAGATCTTCAAGGTGGCCATCGGCCGCTACGTCCCCGCGGACACGGCCCCCGAGGAACTCGCCGAGGCGCTGGACCGGCTCCAGAACGAGCCGTGGTGGCCGCACGGTTACGACGGTTCGGCGGTGGCGCAGGCCCGCCTCAAGGACGCCACCAGCCAACTCATCGGCCGCTTCTGCCTGGCCGCCGAGTCCGCCACGCGCGCGGCGTACGGCACCGGCCGCCTCACCCGCTACGACGCCGAACTCGTCGTACCGCACGAGGCACGGCTGGAATGCGCGGTCCTCAAGGCGGTCGCCGACCGATACGTGATGCAGCGCGCGGAGCAGGAGCGCATCCGCGCCGACGAGCGCATCGTGGTCGCCGAGCTCGCCGAGGTGCTCACGACCCGCGCGCCCGACGGGCTGGAGCCGCAGTTCCGCGCGCAGTTCGACGAGGCGCCCGACGACCGCGCCCGCAAGCGGGTGATCGTCGATCAGATCGCGTCACTCACCGACGCGTCGGCGCGGTCTCTTCACGCGCATCTCACGTCGCTGGGGCACAGTGACGCGAAACAAGCCCGAATGTGACCCTCCGTGGCCTGATCGGGCCACACCCCCTTCCCGCATCACACTGCGTGCGGGAGGCTCGCCTATGGCGGCACCATCACGAGGAGGCATCAAGTGGTCGACGCGGATCAGACGTTCGTCATCATCGGAGGAGGCCTGGCCGGCGCGAAGGCGGCCGAGACGCTCCGAGCGGAGGGCTTCACCGGCCGCGTGATACTGATCTGCGACGAACGCGACCACCCGTACGAGCGCCCGCCGCTGTCCAAGGGCTACCTCCTCGGTAAAGAGGAGCGCGACAGCGTCTTCGTCCACGAACCCGCCTGGTACGCACAGAACGACATCGAGCTGCACCTCGGCCAGACCGTCGACGCCATCGACCGTACGGCGAAGACGGTGCGCTTCGGAGACGACGGCACCCTGGTCCGCTACGACAAGTTGCTCATCGCCACCGGCTCCGAGCCCCGCCGCCTCGACATCCCGGGCACGGACCTCGCGGGCGTCCACCACCTGCGCCGCCTCTCGCACGCCGAGCGCCTCAAGAACGTCCTGGCGTCCCTGGGCCGGGACAACGGCCATCTGGTGATCGCCGGCGGCGGCTGGATCGGCCTGGAGGTCGCCGCGGCGGCCCGCGAGTACGGCGCCGAGGTCACCGTCGTAGAACCGTCCCAGACGCCGCTGCACGGCGTCCTCGGCCCCGAACTGGGCCAGCTCTTCGCCGACCTGCACGCCGAGCACGGGGTGCGTTTCCACTTCGGCGCCCGGCTCACCGAGATCGTCGGCCAGGACGGCATGGTGCTGGCCGCCCGTACGGACGACGGCGAGGAGCACCCGGCGCACGACGTCCTCGCGGCGATCGGCGCGGCCCCGCGCACCGCGCTCGCCGAGGCGGCGGGCCTGGAGCTGGCCGACCGCGCGCACGGCGGCGGCATCGCGGTCGACGAACGGCTGCGCACCTCCGACCCCGACATCTACGCGGCCGGTGACGTGGCCGCCTTCCACCACGCCCTCTTCGACATCCGCCTCCGGGTGGAGCACTGGGCGAACGCCCTGAACGGCGGCCCGGCGGCGGCCCGCGCGATGCTCGGCAAGGACGTCACCTACGACCGCGTGCCCTATTTCTTCTCCGACCAGTACGACTTGGGTATGGAGTACTCCGGCTGGGCGCCCCCGGGCTCCTACGACGAAGTGGTGATCCGGGGAGACGCGGGCAAGCGGGAGTTCATCGCCTTCTGGCTGAAGGAGGGACGCGTGCTGGCCGGGATGAATGTGAATGTGTGGGACGTCACAGAGCCCATCCAGCAGCTCATCCGCTCCCGCGCGCGCGTGGACACCCACGCCCTCGCGGACCCACACGTTCCACTGGACAGCCTGGGCGTCTAGCGGTCCTCGTCGTCACTGGTGTCAGTCCGGCCCCGTAGAATTCACGCGTGGCAGGACGGATCAACGACGAGGACGTGAAGGCGGTTCGGGACGCGGTCCCGATCGACGCCGTGGTGTCCGAGTACCTCCAGCTGCGGAACGCGGGCGGCGGCAACCTCAAGGGTCTCTGCCCGTTCCACGACGAGAAGTCGCCGTCCTTCCAGGTCAGCCCCAGCAAGGGTCTCTTCCACTGCTTCGGCTGCCAGGAGGGCGGCGACACCATCACGTTCGTGATGAAGGTCGACCACCTCACGTTCTCCGAGTCGGTCGAGCGTCTGGCCGCCCAGGCCGGCATCACGCTGCGGTACGAGGAGGGCGGGTACAACCCCGCCAACCAGCGCGGCGAGCGCATCCGCCTGGTGGAGGCCCACAAGGTCGCCGCCGACTTCTACGTGGAGCAGCTCGCCGTCAGCCCCGAGGCGGACACCGGCCGCAAGTTCCTCGCCGAGCGCGGCTTCGACCAGTCCGCCGCCGAGCACTTCTCCGTCGGCTACAGCCCGCAGGGCTGGGACCACCTCACCAAATACCTCCGCGGCAAGGGCTTCACCGACAAGGAGATCCTCCTCTCCGGCCTCGCCCAGGAGGGCCGCCGCGGCCCCATCGACCGCTTCCGCGGCCGCCTCATGTGGCCGATCCGCGACATCGGCGGCGAGGTCGTCGGCTTCGGCGCGAGGAAGCTCTACGAGTCGGACAACGGCCCGAAGTACCTCAACACGCCCGACACCGCGATCTACAAGAAGTCGCAGGTCCTCTACGGCATCGACCTCGCGAAGAAGGACATCGCCAAGTCCTCCCGCGCGGTCGTCGTCGAGGGCTACACCGACGTCATGGCCTGCCATCTGGCAGGAGTGACGACGGCCATCGCAACCTGCGGTACGGCCTTCGGCACCGACCACATCAAGATCCTCCGCAGGCTCCTGATGGACAACGGCTCGGCCCGCGTGATCTTCACCTTCGACGGCGACGCCGCCGGCCAGAAGGCGGCCCTGCGCGCCTTCGAGGACGACCAGAAGTTCGCCGCCGAGACATACATCGCCATCGCGCCCGACAACATGGACCCCTGCGAACTCCGCCTCGCCAAGGGTGACGAAGCGGTCGCCGACCTGGTCCAACCCCGCACCCCGCTCTTCGAGTTCGCGCTCCGCCAGATCGTCGTCCGCTACGACCTCGACACCCCCGCGGGCCGAGCCTCCGCCCTGGACGAGGCGGCCCCGATCGTCGCCCACATCAAGAACAGCGGCGCCCAGCACGAGGTCGCCGTCCAGCTCGCCGGCATGCTCGGCATCCTGGACACCCAGTTCGTGGTCAAGCGCGTTGCCCAGCTGGCCCGTTGGGCCCGTGACCGAGGAGGCAAGGGCCCGGCGCCGACCCGAGGCGGACAACAGCAGCAGCCGTACGACACCACCCCCCGCACCCCCACCGGCGGCCCCGCCCTCACCCTGCGCAACCCGGTCTTCGCCACCGAGCGCGAACTCCTCAAACTCGCCCTCCAGCGCCCCGACTTGGTCTCCCCGGCCTTCGACGCGTACGGCGTCGACGAGTTCACCGCCGCGCCCTACGCGGCCGTACGCGAGGCGATCATCGAGGCGGGCGGCGCCGAGTACGGCCTTCAGGACGCGCAGGACTATCTGGTCCGGGTCCGCGAGGCGGCACCGGACGACGCGGTCCGCGCGATGGTCACCGAGCTGGCCGTCGAGGCGATCATGCGCCGCACGGTCGACGAGAACTACGCCGGCGAGCAGCTGGTCACGGTCCGCCGAAGAGCCGTGGTACGCCGCATCGGCGACATCCAGGGCGCGCTCACCCGCCTCGGCAGCCACGGAGACTCGGCCGAACTGGCCGCCGTACAGAACGAGTTGTGGGTACTTCAGCAGTACGACCAGGCACTCCAGGTGCACGGCGCCTCAGCGCTCTGAGCACGTAGTCACGGAACGGACTCAAAAAGTCACCGCACGCCCCTCGTGGCGGCGATGTGTCGTACTCCACACTGGGTTCCGGTGCCTGAGTCCTCGGAGCGCGGCCGATCCGTCCCCAGCGGGTCCTTCACCCCCGCGGTTCCGCTCATCGAGTACGGGACGGATTGCGGCGAGGCCGCCCACTCCGCCCCTGAAGTACCGCTGCCGTACCCTCTGGCAGCGATCATCCTGGAGGTCGCCCCCGTGCAGACCCAGACCCTCGACCAGACCGAGACCAGCACGACGGACGGCGCGGAACCGGAAGCGGAGACCGATGTCCTCGCGACCGTCCCTCCGCAGAACCGTGCCGCGCACCACCCCGAAACCGTGGAGGCGGAGAGCCCGCCCGAGCTCGAAGAACCGACGGCCGAAGCGGTGGAGACCGCCGAGGCCCCCGAGCCCGAGGCACGGCCCCGCGGCCGGGTCGCCGCCGACAACGGCGCGCCCTCCTCGGACCTGTTCCGCCAGTACCTGCGCGAGATCGGCCGCATCCCGCTGCTCACCGCGGCCGAGGAGGTCGACCTCGCCCGCCGCGTCGAGGCCGGCCTGTTCGCCGAGGAGAAGCTCGGCGGCGCGTCCGACCTGGACAGCCAACTCGCTCTCGACCTGGACAAGTTGGTCGTCATGGGCCGGATGGCCAAGCGCCGCCTGATCGAGGCGAACCTGCGGCTCGTCGTGTCCGTCGCCAAGCGGTACGTCGGGCGCGGGCTGACCATGCTCGACCTCGTCCAGGAGGGAAACCTCGGCCTGATCAGGGCAGTTGAGAAATTCGACTACGCTCGCGGCTACAAGTTCTCGACGTACGCGACCTGGTGGATCCGCCAGGCCATGTCCCGCGCCCTCGCCGACCAGGCCCGCACGATTCGCGTCCCGGTGCATGTCGTCGAACTCATCAACCGGGTCGTCCGGGTCCAGCGCAGAATGCTCCAGGAGCGCGGCTACGAGCCGACGCCGGAGGAGGTCGCCGACCACCTGGACCTCGCGCCCGAGCGCGTCAGCGAGGTGCTCCGCCTTGCCCAGGAGCCGGTTTCGCTGCACGCGCCGGTGGGGGAGGAGGACGACGTTGCCCTCGGTGACCTGATCGAGGACGGCGATGCCACCAGCCCTGTGGAGTCGGCCGCGTTCATCCTCCTCAGGCAGCACCTGGAGGCGGTCCTGTCGACGCTGGGGGAGCGGGAGCGGAAGGTCGTACAGCTCAGGTATGGGCTTGCGGACGGGCGTCCACGCACGCTGGAGGAGATCGGCCGGATCTTCGGGGTGACCCGGGAGCGGATACGGCAGATCGAGTCGAAGACGCTCAACAAGCTGCGGGATCACGCTTTTGCGGATCAGCTGAGGGGCTATCTGGACTGATGCCGTCTGCGGGCCCGGTGGGGGCTGGTCGCGCAGTTCCCCGCGCCCCTGAAGACTCGGGCGCGCCCAGTTCTTTAGGGGATCCCCGCGCCCCTGAAAAGACCTCAGCCGAGGGGCTTTTAGGGGCGCGGGGAACTGCGCGACCAGCCACGACGGGCCGTCACACACACGACGACCCCCCGTGGCACTCTCTATGGATCTTTTAGTCGACCTCGGCCACAGCCTGCGCGAACTGTGCCTTGTACAGCCGCGCATACGCCCCGTCCGCCGCCAACAGCTGCGCGTGCCCGCCCTGTTCGACGATCGCCCCGTTCTCCATGACCAGGATCGTGTCCGCGTCCCGGATCGTGGAGAGGCGGTGTGCGATCACGAACGACGTACGGCCATGGGCGAGTTTGGCCATCGCCTTCTGGATCAACACCTCCGTACGGGTGTCGACCGAAGACGTCGCCTCGTCGAGGACCAGGATCGTCGGGTCGGACAGGAATGCCCGCGCGATGGTGATGAGCTGCTTCTCACCGGCGCTGACCCCCGTACCCTCGTCGTCGATCACCGTGTCGTAGCCGTCGGGCAGCGTACGGACGAACCGGTCGGCGTGCGCCGCCCGCGCCGCCTCCTCGATCTCACCCCGGGTGACCTCGCGAGAGGCCCCGTACGCGATGTTGTCCGCGATGGAGCCGCCGAACAGCCAGGTGTCCTGGAGCACCATGCCGATCCCGGACCGGAGTTCGTCCCGGGACATGCGCGCGATGTCGACACCGTCGAGGGTGATACGGCCGCCGGAGACCTCGTAGAACCGCATGAGGAGGTTGACGAGGGTGGTCTTGCCGGCGCCGGTCGGGCCGACGATCGCGACCGTGTGGCCCGGTGACACCGTCAGCGAGAGGTCCTCGATGAGCGGCTTGTCGGGGTCGTAGCGGAAGGAGACGTGCTCCAGGGAGACCAGGCCGCGGAGTTCCTCCGGGCGTTCGCTCGGCATCGGATCGGGCTGCTGCTCCTCGGCGTCGAGGAGTTCGAAGATCCGTTCCGCCGAGGCGACGCCGGACTGCACCAGGTTCGCCATCGACGCGACCTGAGTCAGCGGCATCGAGAACTGGCGCGAGTACTGGACGAACGCCTGCACGTCACCGATCGAGAGCGAGCCGGACGCGACCCGTAGGCCGCCGACCACGGCCACCAGCACGTAGTTGAGGTTCGACACGAACATCATCAGCGGCTGCATGACCCCGCTGTTGAACTGCGCCTTGAAGCCCGCCTCGTAGAGCGCGTTGTTCTGCTCCGCGAACAGCTCCGCGGACTCGTCCTGGCGGCCGAACACCTTCACCAGGGTGTGGCCGGTGTACATCTCCTCGACGTGCGCGTTGAGCTTGCCGGTCGAGCGCCACTGCTGCACGAAGTGCGGCTGCGAGCGCTTGCCGATGCGGGTGGCGACGAGGAACGACAGCGGCACGGTCACCAGCGCGACCAGGGCCAGCAGCCAGGACACCCAGAACATCATCGCGAGGACGCCGATGATCGTGAGCAGCGAGTTGATGAGCTGGCCCATCGACTGCTGGAGGGTCTGGCCGATGTTGTCGATGTCGTTGGTCGCGCGGGAGAGGACCTCACCGCGCTGGCGCTTGTCGAAGTACGACAGCGGGAGGCGCGACATCTTCGTCTGCACGCTCTCGCGCAGCCGGAACATGGTGCGGTTGACCGCCCGGTTGACCATCCGGGTCGCCACCGCCATCAGCAGCCCGGCCACCAGGAACGTGCCCAGCGCGAGCAGCAGCACATGACCCACCGAGGTGAAGTCGATGCCCTTGCCCGGGGTGAAGTCCGTGCTCTTGAGCATGTCCGCGACCGAACCCTGGCCGCGGTCGCGCATCGCCTGGAGGGCCTGCGCCTTGGTCGTCCCGGCCGGCATCTGCCGCCCGATGATGCCCGCGAAGACCAGGTCGGTGGCGTTGCCGAGGATCTTCGGCCCCACCACGTTCAGCCCGACGCTGATCACCACGCACACCAGCAGGATGCCGATGGTCAGCCGCTCCGGCCTGAACTGGCCGATCAGCCGCTTGCCGGACACCTTGAATTCCATCGAACGGGCGTCGGGGCCCGTCCCGGCCATCATCCGCCCCATGGGCCCGGCCATCAGGCGGCCTCCGCTTCCGTCAGCTGGGAGAGCACGATCTCCCGATACGTCTCATTGCCCGCCATCAGTTCGTGATGGCGCCCCGTCCCCACGACCCGTCCCTCGTCGAGTACGACGATCCGGTCCGCGTCCCTGATCGTCGCCACCCGCTGCGCCACGATCACCACGGTCGCCTCGGCGGTCTCCCGCGAGAGCGCCGCCCGCAGCGCCGCGTCGGTCGCGTAGTCGAGGGCGGAGAAGGAGTCGTCGAAGAGGTAGATCTCCGGCCGCTGTACGAGTGTCCGCGCGATCGCGAGCCGCTGCCGCTGACCGCCGGACACGTTCGTGCCGCCCTGCGAGATGGGGGAGTCGAGCCCGTTCTCCAGCCCCTCGACGAAGCCCTTGGCCTGCGCCACCTCCAGCGCGTGCCACAACTCCTCGTCCGTCGCGTCGGGATTGCCGTAGCGAAGATTGGTCGCCACCGTGCCCGCGAAGAGGTACGGCTTCTGCGGGACCAGGCCGACCGTCTTGGCGAGCAGGACCGGGTCGATGGTCGACACGTCGACTCCGTCGACGAGGACCTCGCCGTCGGTCGCGTCAACCAGGCGCGGGACCAGACTCAGAAGGGTGGACTTTCCACTGCCGGTCGAGCCGATCACGGCCGTCGTCTCGCCCGGGCGGGCCACCAGGTCGATGGACTTCAGTACGGGTTCCTCGGCACCCGGGTAACAGAAGCCGACCCCGCGGACCTCCAGATGCCCGTGCCGGCGCAGCTCGGTGACGGGCGCGAGCGGCGGCACGACACTGGACTCCGTGTCGAGGACCTCCTCGATGCGCTCGGCACAGACCTCCGCGCGCGGCACCATCATGAACATGAAGGTGGCCATCATCACGGACATCACGATCTGCATCAGATAGGCGAGGAACGCGGTCAGATCGCCGATCTGCATCCCGCCACTGGCGATCCGGTGCGCGCCGAACCACACGACCGCGATCGACGACAGGTTCACGGTCGTCATGACCACGGGGAACATGAGCGCGAGCAGGTTGCCGGTCTTCAACTGCATCTCGGTGAGATCGCTGTTGGCCTTGCGGAACCGGTCCTTCTCGTACTCGTCCCGGACGAAGGCGCGGATCACGCGGTTGCCGGTGATCTGCTCGCGCAGCACCCGGTTCACCGCGTCGAGGCGCACCTGCATCGACCGGAACAGCGGCCGCAGCCGTCGCACGATGATCGTCACGCAGATGGTCAGCGTCGGCACCACCGCGATCAGCACCCCGGACAGCGGCACGTCCAGGCCGAGCGCCAGGATGATCCCGCCGACGCACATGATCGGCGCCGACACGAGCAGCGTGAACGTCATCAGGGTCAGCATCTGGACCTGCTGGACGTCATTGGTCGTCCGGGTGATCAGCGAGGGCGCGCCGAACTGGCCGACCTCGCGGGCCGAGAACGACTGCACCCGGTCGAAGATGGCAGCCCGGATGTCCCGGCCGACGGCGGAGGCGGTGCGCGCGCCGTAGTAGACGGCGCCCGTGTTGCACACGACCTGGACCAGCGAGATCCCGATCATCAGGGCGCCGAACGACAGGATGTAACCGGTGTCCCCCTTCACCACACCGTTGTCGATGATGTGCGCGTTCAGGGTGGGCAGGTAGAGGGTGGCGCAGGTCTGCAGGAACTGCAGCAGCACCAGCAGAGTGATGGGTTTCCTGTAGGGCCTGAGATAGGTCCGCAGAAGTCGTATGAGCACGCTGGGTCTCTCGGAGTCGGCGGGTGGAGGGCGGGCGGTGTGCCCCTCGCCCCCATCGTCGGACACTCCACCCGCGTTACCTCAACCGATTAAGCCAACAGCAGTGCCCTACGGCCCCTTATGCACCCTTAAGTGCCTTATTGGCGCCGTCGACTGTGCGTCCCTACGAGCGGAACGCGCCCGGATGGGTCTGTTCCCGTACGGACACGTACTGCTGCCGCACGGCCTGCCCTACGGCCAACTCGTCGCCGGGCTCGAAGACCTGGGCGACCGGTCCCTGCCAGGGCGGCGGGTTGCGCGGGTCGAGGGTGCCCTGGGAGACCCCGAGCGCCCAGGCGGCCTGCCGGGCGGCGCCGAGCGCGGCGTAGTCGGCGGGCTGCGGTACGACGATCTGGGTCCCGAAGAGCGCGGGCGCCGCGGCCTGCACGGCGGGCAGCTCGGCGGCCGACCCGAGCAGGAAGAGCCGCCGTACGGCCACACCCCGCCCGCGCAGCACGTCCAGCGCGTCGGCGAGCCCGCACAGCATGCCCTCGAACGCGGCCCGCGCCAGATGCTCCGCCTTCATCGACTCCCGTCGCAGCCCGGCCAACGTCCCGGCGGTGTGCGGCAGATTGGGTGTCCGCTCACCCTCCAGATACGGCAGGAACACCAGCCCGTGCGCCCCGGGCGTCGACTTCATCGCCAGCTCGGACAGGCTCTCCAGGTCGGACAGCCCGAGCAGTTCGGCGGCGCCCCGCAGGGTCCGTACGGCGTTCAGCGTGGTGACGACCGGCAGATGCATCCCGGTCGCGTCGGCCAGCGAGGTGATCATCCCGCTCTGGTCGACGAGCGCCTCGTGGTGCACGGCCATCACGGACCCGGAAGCGCCGAGCGACACGACCGCGTCCCCGAACCCGATGCCGAGCCCGAAGGCGGCGGCCATGGTCTCGCCGGTGCCGGCGGAGATCAGCAGCCCCTCCGGGGTCGTACCGGCCGCGTCGGAGGGACCGATCACCTCGGGGAGCATGGCCTGGTGGCCGAGGGCGAGTTCGACGAGATCGGGCCGGTAACCACCACTGGCGGCGGACCAATAGCCCGTCCCTGAAGCCCCACCCCGGTCGGTCGTCCTCCGCACGGGCCGCCCGAGAAGCTGCCACACGAGCCAGTCATGGGCTTGTAGCAGCGCGGTCGTCCGCCGGGCGTTGTCGGGCTCGGTCCGGTTCAGCCAGCGGAGCTTGGTGACGGGCTGCGCGGCCTGCGGTACGGAACCCACCGCCTGCGCCCACGCCTCGCGCCCGCCGAGCGCGTCGATCAGATCGGCCGCCGCGACCTGCGCCCGCTTGTCACCGCCGACCATCGCGGGCCGCACGGTGTTGCCCTGCGAGTCCAGCGGCACCAGCGCGTTCTGCTGCGCGGAGACGCCGATGGCCTGCACGCCTTCGAGCAGCCCCCCGCCGGCCGCCTCGCCGAGCGACAACAGCCAGGCCTGTGGATCGACATCGGAGGGCCGCCCGCCGCCCTCGGTCTCGGTTTCGACCGGATGCGGCGCATATCCCTGCCTGAGCACGGACCCCGTGTCCGTGTCACAGACGACGATACGAGTGAAATCGGGCGAACTGTCCAACCCGGCGACTATCCCCATGGCGGAAATTCTGCCGTACGACGGGAGGTGACGGCGCCGGGTCGGGACTCCCTAGGTGTTGCTGGTGCCCCAGTCGTCCTCGCCCGTACCGTTCGCGTTGCGCTCACGCAGAGAACGTACGCGCTGGGCGACCGAGTCGGGGACCCGGTCGCCGACCTTGTCACTGACCGCGTGGTACGCCTTGCCCGCGTACTGGCGCCCCTGCTGTGCCGCCGTCTCGGCGGTGTTGCGGACGGCGGGGTTCTGCGCGACCTGACGCGCCGACTTCTTCAGCTGCTCGTAGCGCTCGCGTCCGGCCCGCGTGCCGAGCACGTAACCCAGAGCCAGTCCGACGACGAACGTGAGCTTGTAGCGCATGACGGCCATCCTTCCCTTGCGTAGGTTCCCCTGCGTGGGCTCCGGGGCTCCGGCGCGGCATCGGTGCCGGGGGAACCGATTGGCGGAGCACCCCCCTGCTTGCGCTAATGTATGTGTCGCAGCGAGCGCACGCCCCCTGGCGAATACCCAGGGAGGTAGGTTCGATGCAACGAGGCATTCCCCTGTAGCTCAATTGGCAGAGCAGCCGGCTGTTAACCGGCAGGTTACTGGTTCGAGTCCAGTCGGGGGAGCTTCGATCTTCCGTAGCTCAATTGGCAGAGCAGCCGGCTGTTAACCGGCAGGTTACTGGTTCGAGTCCAGTCGGGAGAGCGCAGTGAGGAAGCAGTGATGAGGACCCCGTTGGGGTCCTTTTTCATGTCCCCCGGAACCGCTCGTGACGTGCCGCAGTCCTCATGGTCGTGCGAAGTCGACCATCCGAAGCAGGAGATCGTATGAGCGGCTATGCTGCGGCAGACGGCGCGTACAAATGTGCGCGACGCGCCGTAATGGGGCGGTAGCTCAGCCGGTTAGAGCAGCGGACTCATAATCCGTCGGCCGTGGGTTCGAGTCCCACCCGCCCCACCTGTGCAGGCTTCTGACCTGCGGAAACGTTCATTTTGTCCTGTCGGATCGTCAACTTTGCCTGAACGGGCTGAATCCGCTGCTCGCGAGTTCGGCCTCGTTGCCGGTGTCGGTAGTGTGAATGCTCCTGACCTGCACGAATGTTCCAGTTTGCAGTGGTTGACCTTGCGGTACATGGCTCCTGTGGCTGGTTGGGCATTGGATTCTGGACGCTGGCTGGACGCGGGGAAACCGGAAGCATTCGCTCCGGTGCCGAGTCATCCACTCTGCCCGGCGGGTAGCGGAGTGGGCGTGGTGTGGTGGCAACTGGGCTCGCCTGGATCCTGCCGTTGCCGACGTGGCCCGGTCGGCGTGGGGGAGAAACGGCCCGTACTGAAAACGGCCCCAGATCGCACCACCGAGTCGTCCCCCCCCGTGTCTCACGGTTTCGGCGGGGCATGTAAGCCAAGGGGTGCCGACGTACCCCGTTCGGCTGCTCGGACTACGGACTGCCGGTAGCTGAGTTTGTTCCGACGCCCGTTCACCGCCTACGGGAGGCGTGTTCCAGGTACGACTTTGCTTGGCGAGGGAGTGTCTCAGGTGGCGATGAAAAAGGGTGGCCCACCGGGTGTTGCGGGCGGCCTGGCTGAAGATGCCGTTCTGAAGGAGAGCGCCACGATGTGGTCCTCCCCGCGGCCGTGTCCTGCCATAAGTAGCTGTTGTCGTTCCGATCTTGAGGGGCATGCGTCGAACGGGAGTCTCGATCGGGTGGTTGGTGCAGGCTGCGGGCATGAAGACAGGGCCTCTCGGTAGCTCGGGGTTGCGAAGCCAACCGAGATTCGGGAGACCCTGTTGCCGCAGTTGTACGTGCTCACGCCGGTGGTGCTCAACCCGGCTGCACCGACATGTGATTGTGTCGCTACTCAGCAGGTCTTGGGGCTCATGTGGTGCGCCGCCGTGGGTGCTCCTGCCTGTCGGGTTGGAAGCACCCACGGCGGGAGGGATCAGGGGATTTGCTGGTAGAGGGCGGTGACCTGGTTGGGGGTGAGGGTGTAGTTCCAGGCCTGGACGGTGCTGATCAGGCCGGGGAAGAAGTCGTTGTTGGTGCCGTTGTGGAGACTGCGGCCGATGGTGAAGGCGTTGGCGGCGTTCCAGGAGGTGACACCTGTGGCGGTGGCGGCGAGGCTGCCGTTGAGGTAGAGCTGGGCGGTTTTCGTGGTGGCGTCGTAGGTGCCGACCAGGTGGGTCCAGGTGTTGGCGGTGGCCGCCGTTGTTGAGTCGGCGACTGTGAGGGCAGGGTCGGCGGTGTCGGTGTTCGCGAAGGCGAGGGCCCAGCGTGGGCTGCCGGGGTCCGCGTAGTCGTACTGGAGGTAGAAGGGGCTGTTCTGGGTGCCGTCCTGGGCGGCGACGGTGGCGTTCCTGGTGGGCAGTGAGGAGAGTTTCACCCACGCGGAAACGGAGTAGCTGCCGGCCGTGTTGAGCGCCGGCCCGCTGCCGGCGGCGTAGCCGGTGGTGCCGTCGAAGGAGAGGGTTTCGCCGCGGGTGGTGTCGTTGGTCCAGGTGGTGGTGCCGTTGAGGGTGAGGGTGTTGCTGCCGACGCCGGTGGTGTCGTTGACGGTGTAGGGGGTGTCGGTGGGGGCGGTGTCGTTGGCGATGGTGAATCCGTCGCCGTCGTCGAGGGCCCAGGTGTCGTGGGGGGAGAGGATGGCGAGGCCCTCGGCGGCGTACCCGGCGTTGGTGAGGTTGACATGGTCGCCGGCGTCGGCGGCGGTGGCGAGTTTGTCCTCGCCGTTGCCGGTGTCGGGTACGGCGAGGGCGGTGTTGAAGTCGGCGTAGTAGACCGGCGGGGTGGACCAGGGGCTGCCGAGGTCCATGTCGTCGAGCCAGTCGTTGACGTCGGTGCGGTTGGCGTCGACCGTGCTGGTGCAGGGGTCGTTGGCGGTGGCGCCGTCGCCGGTGAAGCCGTCGCAGGGGGTGAGGGAGGTCAGCGTGGTGGAGATGCCCCAGCCTTGGAGTTGTTGGACGAGGGCGGTGTAGCCGTTGGCTTCCAACTCGTCCGGGGTGCTGCCGCCGAGGAGGTCTTCGAGGCCTTCGTAGACCACGACGTTGCTGATGCCGGGCTGGTCGAGGATGTCGCGGTCGATGCGGGAGAGGGCTGAGGGGCCGCCGAGGATCTTGGAGTTGTAGAGCTGCGGGTTGTCGGTCATGAGGTCGTTGGATTCGATGCCCTCGGCGATGGTGCCGTAGGGGGTGGGGGTGGTGGGTTCGGCGCCTTCCAGAGTGTCGGAGACGCGGTTTCCGCTGGTGATGGGGGTGGTGTTGGGCTGGAAGGCGTCGATGAGTCCGTCACCGAGCACCGCTTCGGTCGGGATGTGGCCGGTGGTGACGTCGACGTTGGTGACGAGGTCGGTGAAATAGCCCTGCAGGGTTCCGGTGGTGCCGGCGAAGGGCGTGCCGGTGGTGTCCGTGGTCTTGTCCCCGGCGCCGCTGACGGTGACGTACTGGTAGGCGTTGTTGGCGAAGGAGTGCTGGACCAGGTACGGCACGGAGTTGGTCAGCTGATAGGAGACGAGGAGGTAGTGGTTGGCGGTGACGGGGAAGGTGAGCGGGTCGCTGTAGACGGAACCGCCCTCTGGGATGGCCACCGCCTGGCTGCCGCCGAAGGTGAGGGTGGTGGGGGTGGCGGCGGGCACGGCGGAGATGACACCGGACCCGGAGGCCTGGGCGATGGTGGCGTGGCCGATGGACAGCAGGCTGGAGCCGATGGCGTTGTCGAGCTTGATGCGGACGGTGTTGCCGGAGATCGAGGCGGGCAGGGCGATACGGAAGGTCTGGTTGGAGAAGTTGGCGCCCTGGAAGTTGTACTGGCCCTCGTTGGGGTTGGCCCAGGCGCCGGTCCAGCTCTGGCCGGCCGGTGCGGCGGCTGTGGCGCCTTTGGCCTCGGGTGTGCCTGTGGTGGTGTTGCGGGTGGCCATGCCGAAGATGTGCAGGGACTGGGTGTGGTAGCCGATGTGGTTGCCCACGTCGGGCAGCGTCACCGAGGCGATGGTCTTGGCCGGGTCGATGGGTACGGAGAAGGCGTAGAGCCGGTGCGGGGTGGTGGTCTGCCCGGAGGTGTTGTTGCGATGGGGCAGGACCACGGCGGCGATGGAGTCGGCGCTGACGGTCCAGCCGGGAACGGTCAGGTCGTATGTCGCGGTGGTGCCGTCGGTGTAGGTGACGGTGCCGGTGGCCGCGCAGGCTCCCGTCGGGTCGGTGCCCGAGAAGCAGTACGAGCCGCTCACCGGGGTGTCGGCCGGGACGTAGGGCGCGGTGTCGTCGTTGGCGATGGCTCCGGGGGTGGACAGCCCCGACCAGGTGGAGGTGGCCAGGAACTCCAGCGCGTTTCCGGAGCCGTTGTAGGTGATGGTCTGGTTGGCGGCCAGGACGTTGTCCTTCTGTCCGGCTCCGTAGGCGGGCAAGGTGAAGGTCGCTCCGTCGACCGTGACTTTGCCGGCGCTGGCCCAGCCTGCGGTGGCGAGGTCGGTGGCGGAGTAGCTGTCGCCGCTGCCGTCCAGGTCGGCCTGGGCGGGGGTGGCGTCGGCGCTGATGCCGGTGTTGTTGAAACACGCGGACAGGCTCGTGCAGGTGGTGTTCGGGTCCCCGGCGGCCAGGAACGGGTAGCCGGTGGTGCCGGAGTCGTCGCCCGCGGCGTCCACGGCATACACCCAAAGGGTGTGCGGACCGGGGGAGTAGGGAGTGATGGTCACCGCGGCGGCGTTGCTCGTGGCGGTGACGATCTGGGAAGCGGGCGGGTTGCTGGTGGCGGGCGGTACGTCGACGGAGTAGACGAACTTCGTCGCGCTGGCCCCGCCGCTGGTGGACACGTTGAAGGTGCCGGCGGTGCCGGCCGCGGCGCCTGTGACCCCGTCGTTGTCGGTGTTGGGGTAGAGGTTGTTCTTCGAGGTGACGGTGGGGGCGCTCGGCGCGGTGGGTTCGGCCACGAAGTGGCAGGTCGGGGACTGGGTGTAGGCGGTGGAGTCCTCACCGTCGGTGACCTTGACCTGCCAGTCCACGATCTGGCCGCTGGTCAGCGAGCTGATAAAGCTCGCCGGCAGGCTGTAGGCGGCGTTGGAGCCGCTGGCCAGGTTGTCGCCGCTGAGCCCGGTGTGCAGGGTGGTGGAGCCGTTGATCCAGTACTGGAAGGTCGCCTGCAACTTGTCACTGTCGGCGTCGGAGACCTTCGCCCTCAGCACGGGCGGGGTGCTGGCGATGGTCTTGCCCATGTACGGGTAGTCGGGGCCGGTGGTGTCGCAGGCCGCGTCGTCCGCGCCGGCTACCGCTGCCATCGTCGCTTTGGAGGGGGCAGAGGGAGGGCGGTTGTAGAAGATCTCCAGGCTGGGGTTGTGCGAGAAGCGGGAGAAACCGCCGTCGTCGTGGCCGGCCTCGGCGGAGTCCTCGCTGAGTGTGGCGGTGAAGGTGGCCGAGTGACCGGCGGCGTTGTGCTTGATGGGGGTGAGCACGTTCAGACCGTGGGTCACCGAACCATTCGAGGGGCAGTATGTCGGGTTGTAGGCGCGAGCGAAGGCGACGGAGGTGGAGTAGCTGTTGTAGCCGGGCCGGTTGTTCCAGTCGGTGCCCGATCCGATGCCTCCGGACCAGTGCAGATTGACGGTGTAGGAGCTGGAACAGGACGCGGAGTAGATCTCCGTGGCGTTCACGGTCGCGGTGTTGATGTGCGCGCCGAAAAGGGTGGAGGACAGCTTCCACTGGTAGATCGCATGTTCCTTGCCGGTGTAACAGGCGCCCTCCTGCCAGCCGTTGTAGCCGACCCCCAGGTATCCGTTGTCGGCGAGCGAGCCAGTCTGGTTGTAAAAGGACTTGCTGGGACAACCCTGTTTGACCTCGTCGAAGGCCGGGGCGGCGGGATCGTACGGGTGCCAGTTGAACGTGGGGTCGATGTAGACCGGGAATACCGTGGAGCGGGCCGTCAGCATCCGCGAGTCCGGAACGAGGGACAGCTGTGAGGCGGACACCTTCGTACCCACCGGTGCCTCACGCGCGGCCAACCCGGGGTGCGCGGCGTCCGAGGAGTCCGCGGCGACCTTGGCCGTGCTCGCCGTATGCGCCTTCTTGGCTGCCGAAGTTGGCAGCACGGTGTTGGAGTCCCACATCATCGGGCTGGCCGCGTCCATGAGGTCCCGGCCACGGATGTCACGCAGTGCGAGATCGTCCGAGTTGCCCCGGGCCAGGCGGCCGCCGGTCACCTGGGTACCCAGACGGAGGGTGGCCAGCGCCGGGTTCCGCGCGGCGGCAGGGGACTTGACAACCAGCGTGTCGGTGAAGCCGCCGGCGGCGGTGGCCGAGACCACCAGGTCCACCGAGGGCAGCACGGACCGGTAGGTCGCGGATCCACCCTTGACGACGGGGGCGGGCAGCGTCCCTGGCCAGGAGACGGCCATGCTCACGCCGCCGTAATGGGTGGTGACCAACGGGGCGTGACCACCACCGGAGAAGGACACCGTGCCGTACGCGGTTGCGGCCGGGGACCAGGTGCCGTCGCTGTTGTGGTGCAGTGTCATGTCGACAGCGACCCAGCTTCCGTGCTGCTTTACGCGCACGGGCTCGGGGTTGGCCGACAGTTGGAATCCGCCGCCGGGACTGGCGGTCACCTGCTGGACGGGGGTTGTCAACGAGCTGATCGTGACGGCTTTCCCGGTCTTCTGTGCTGTCGCCGCAGCGGTCTCCATCGCCTCAAGCTGGGGGGCCGACGGACCATAGCCGTTCGACAGCTGAGGCAGATCCGATTGCTCGGACGTGTCGTCGGCGACTGGGGCGGAGGCGCCAGAGGAGTAGAGGGCCGCGCCCCCAGGAGTGTCGGCATAGGCGGGGGGCAGGCTCGCTGTGGCGGCGAGCAGGGCAAGCGTGGCGGTGACGGCGGCTCTGCTCCGGCCGGTGGTTCTGCGTGCGCCGGGTATGCGGTGCCTTCGCATGGGGACATCCACCTCTGTCTGAGACCTGAAGATCCAGTAGTTCACGACGCTAGGAGTACGCCGCTGTCCGTGACCAGAGGGGCACGGTGGGTGGAGGCGATCATTCCGCCCGATTGACGGGGAAACGTTGTCATGTAGGTGACGTAAAGGTCTGGTCATGCCTGCATCGGAGGGTTCATCGAGCGTCAAGGGGTGGGTAGCGTCCGCTCGGATCGAGTGATCGTTATGGACGCAGAGGGGCGGGGCGCTGTGGTTTCTGGTAGACACCGGGGCGGCAAGGCTGCCCCGAACGGGCCGGGCCGCAAGTGCCTGGCCGAGCCGGATTGCACTGCCCGCTCCCACTGTGGCTCTCGCCGCGATGGTCTTATGCGCCGAACTCTTACTGGCAACGCCGGACGCTGTGGCCGTTCAGCACCAGGCGCCAACCCCTGCCTATGACGAGCCGGTACCGGTCTCCGCTGTCGCCTCGCACTGCCACCAGCCCAAGCCCATGCCGGCCTACCGGCCCACGCACGTCTCACGGCCCTCCGGTGCGGCGAAGGTCGCCCTGAGGGGAATTGGGGCGACGACGAAGCAGGCATCCGGTACCGCGATGCGCGCCGGATCGGCCAGGCGAAGACCTCAGCGAAGCGCAACGTCGCGTGAGGTATGTCATCGGATTCCTGTCTCCAGGTCTCGGTCCAAGGGCTGGCCCGGCGGCGAATACAAGTGGCCGTCCGGGACCCCGCAAAGATCAATTCGGCACGCTGACGCCCTATGTGACCAGCCATCCGAAAGTAGCGACATGCCCATGTCGTAAATCTGACGCGAGATTCCCGAGCGGCAATTCCTGGACGGTTGTCCTGGGTGCGTTCCGTTGCGACTTCAAGATCGACTTCATCGACTTCCATCGGCATCCGAAGGAGCAAGTTCTTGCCAAGGACGATAGGTTCACGCGCCCGGACGGGCGGCCGAGTGAGACCCGTGGGCCCCCTGATACGCGGGCTGACCGCCATGACGGCGGCGATCTCCGTGATCGTGGGCCTCACCGGTACGGCCGAAGCGGTCTCGAACCACCGGCAACCCGGCCTAACCCAGGTCAAGCCGGTCCCGGTGACCGCCGTACGCTCCCACTACGGCCCGGTCCGGCACCTGGCCAACTCGCCCTCACCGAAGGTGAAGTGGCCCAGCGGTACCGCTGTCTTCGCTGCCACCGCGATGACCGCTGCGGCCCCGACAGCAACGGGCGGCACTGCCGCGAACACGCATGCGGCATCCGGCGCCCGGCTCCGGGCGGGCAGCCTCCCGGTCTGGCTGGCACCCTCCGCCGGCCTCTCCCTCGGCCACGCCGCGGTGCGTATCCTGCCGCAGCGGACCGGGCAGTCGGCCGGTGTCGACGGAGTGCTGCTCAAGTTGTCCGGGCTGCCGAGCGGCAGCCACGGAAAAGTGAAAGTCGGCCTGGACTACCGGGACTTCTCCGCCGCGTTCGGCGCCGACTGGGGCTCGCGGCTGCGGCTCGTGAAGCTGCCCGACTGTGCCCTGACCACGCCGCGACTCGCCTCCTGCCGCACGCAGACCCCCGTTGCCTCGGCCAACAGCGCCACGGCGCATACCCTTTCGGCCCCGCTCACCCTCGCCAAGAACAGCGTGGTCCTGGCGGCCACCGCCGCGCCGAGCGGAGGTGGTGGTGACTTCGCCGCCACCTCGCTGAAGCCCTCCGGCTCCTGGCAGGCCGGCGGCAGCACCGACGCGTTCACCTGGTCCTACCCGATCACCGGGCCCAGCGTTCCCGGCGGGCTGACTCCCAATCTCTCACTGGGCTACGACTCCCAGAGCGTGGACGGCCTGACCTCGTCCACCAACAACCAGGCCTCGGTCGTCGGCGACGGCTTCTCGCTGCCGAGCAACTACATCGAGCGTTCCTACGGCTCCTGCCACGACAATCCCACCGGCGCCACAAAGACTTGGGACAACTGCTGGTCGTCCGACAACCAGCTCACCCTCTCGCTCAACGGCACCACCACCACCCTGATCAAGGACGACACCACAGGGACCTTTCGGGCCCAGGGCGACTCCGACGAGCGCGTCGAGCGGCTGACCGGCGCGACCAACGGCGCCCAGAGCGGCGAATACTTCCGGGTGACCACGTCGGACGGCACCCAGTACACGTTCGGCCTGAACAGGCTGCCGGGGTGGGCGTCAGGGAACGCGACCACCAACTCGGTGCTGACCGAGCCCGTCTACAGCACCGACTCGACCCAGCCCTGCTACAACGCCACCTGGGCCAACTCCTGGTGCCAGCAGGGCTACCGCTGGATGCTCGACTACGTCAAGGACACCCACGGCGACGTGATGTCCTCCTTCTACACGCCGACCACTGCCTACTACGCGCGCAACCTCGGCAAGACCGCCGACACCCCCTACGTGCGCGACGCGGTGCTCGCGAAGATCCAGTACGGCCAGCGCGACGGCTCGGTGTACTCCACCAGCCCCGCCGCTCAGGTCACCTTCGCCTACAACGGCCGCTGCAACACCTCCGCCACCGGGTGTGCCACCTCCACGCTGACCAGTTCCACCGCGTCCCATTGGCCGGACGTACCGTTCGACCTGAACTGCGCCAGCGGCGCCACCTGCTCGGCCAACTCCCCGACGTTCTGGAGTGAGAACGAGCTGACGGGCGTTCAGACCCAGGCGTTGGTCGGCTCCACCGAGACGAACGTCGACTCCTGGGCGTTCACCTACTCCTTCCCCGCCACCGGGGACGCGACCACGCCCTCGCTGTGGCTGAATTCGGTCACCCGCGCCGGCCAGGACACCTCCGCCGGCGGTTCCACGTCGGCGCTCGCCATGCCGAAGGTGACCTTCTCCGGCGCGCCGTTGTCGAACCGGGTGGACGTGACCGACGGCTACCCGCCGATCACCCGTTACCGGCTCAACACCATCACCACCGAGTCCGGCGGCATCATCAGCGTCGGCTACTCAACCGCCGCCTGCGCGAGCGGCACCCCGAGCGACGCCGGCCAGAACACCTCTCTGTGCTACCCCGGTTACTGGACTCCCACCGGGCAGACCAGCCCGATGCTGGACTGGTTCAACAAGTACGTCGTCACCGCGGTCACCCAGCAGGACCCGACCGGCGGCGGCGTCAACGACACCATCACCACCCGCTACCTCCCCGTGGGCACCCCCGCCTGGCACTACGACGACAATCCGCTGACCCCCACGGCCCAGCGCACCTGGGACCAGTGGCGAGGCTACGGTGGCATGAAGGTCACCACGGGCACCGCGCCCGACCCGGTCACCGAGACCGACTACACCTACTTCCGCGGCATGGACGGGGACACCCTGTCCGGTGGCAAGACCCGCTCGGCGGCCGTCACCGACTCCCGCGGCGATCCGCCGGTGACCGACTCGGCCCAGTACGCCGGTCTGACCTACGAGACGATCCTCTACAACGGGCTGAACAGCGGAAAGGTCGTCAACGACACGATCGCCGCACCCTGGAGCAGCAGCGCTACCGCCGTCCACGCGCTGTCCGGCGGGCTGCCGGCGCAGAAGGCGTTCCTGACCGGCCAGAACGCGGTCAATGTCTTCACGCCGCTGGCGTCCGGGGCCACCCGGGAGACCGAGACCGACTACACCCGCGACTCCCACGGCCGCGTCACCAGGGTCGACGACAAGGGCGACGTATCCACCGCGACCGACGACCTGTGCACCACGGCGAGCTACGCGGACAACACCTCCACAGGGATCTTCGACCTGGTGGACGAGACGAAGACGGTGTCCGTCAACTGCTCGGCCACCCCGACGCTTCCGGACGACGCCGTCAGCGACAAGCGGGTCTACTACGACGGCTCCGGCACTCTGGGCGCCGCACCCACGGTCGGTGACCCCACCTCGACCCAGCAGGCCACCTCGTACAAGGGGTCCACCCCGGTCTACTCGACCATGTCGTCGCTCACCACGGACGTCTACGGTCGGACGCTGACCAGCACCGACGCCGACCAGCGGACCGCCACGACCGTCTACACCCCGACCACCGGCGCCGCACCCACCGCCATCGTCTCCACGGACCCGCTGCAACAGACGCTCAGTCAGACCTACGACCCGCTTCGCGGGTTGATGCTGACGCAGACCACCGCGGCCGGCTACGTCACCAAGGCGCAGTACGACGCGCTGGGGCGGATCACCGCCGTGTTCCGGCCCGGCATCACCGACGCCACGACCAAGTACAGCTACACGCTCGCCGCCGACAAGCCGAGTTCCGTCATCACGCAGACCCTGAATGACGACGGCAGCTACCGCAGCAGCGAACTGCTGATGGACGCGCTGCTTCGGCCTCGCGAGACGCAGATCACCACCGTCGACGGCGGCCGGGACGTCACCGACACCGTCTACGACACCAACGGCTGGGTGGTCAAGTCCACAGCCCCTTACTACACCACTGGCGCCCCCAGCTCCACGCTGGTGCAGGCGCAGGACGGTGACATCCCCTCAGAAAGTGGCTTCACCTACGACGGTGCCGGACGCAAGACCGTGGCCACCGCCTATGCGCTGGGCACCGCCACCTGGAACACCACCACCGTCTTCGGCGGCAACTTCACCACCACCGTGCCCCCGAAGGGCGGCGTGGCCGAAACCACGATCACCGACGCCCGGGGACGCCAGACCGACCTGTACCAGTACCACGCCGGCGCCGCGGCCGACCCGGTCCACGCCGCCGCCTCGGACTACTCCGACACGCACTACACGTACTACCCGGACGGCCACCAGGCCGGCCAGACCGACCCGGCAGGCAACACCTGGACCTGGACCTACAACCTCCTCGGCGACCAGGTCGCGGCGACCGACCCCGACTCCGGTGCCTCCTCGGCGACCTATGACAACGCGGGCCAACTGCTCACCACGACCGACGCCCGGGGCGACCAGGCCCAGTACGACTACGACAAGGACGGCCGCAGGACCGCGGCCTACGACATCACCGGCAACGCCACCGCGTCCACCGCCAACCAGATCGCCGCCTGGACGTACGACACGCTGAAGAAGGGGTACCTCACCTCTTCCACCTCCTACCAGCTGGGCACCACCAGGGCCTCGGTCACCAACACGGTGCTCGCCTACACCGGCATGGGCGAGGTCGCTGCCTCGAAGACCACGCTGGCCAACCTGCCGAGCAACCTGGCACCGCTGGCGCCGTCCGCCGGCTACACGGAGGCCTACACGTACAAGATCACCGGTACGCTGTCGGGCCGGCAGGACCCGGCGGGCGGCGGACTGCCCGCTGAATCCGTCAACTACGGCTACGACCAGTACGGTCAGGTCACCAGCGTCGGCAGCACCGGCACCGCCGCCTGGACGTACGTCTCCGCCATCGGCTACGACGAGTACGGCGACCCGCTCCAGTACTCCATGGGCCCGACCACCAGCTGGGTCGATCTGACCCTGAAGTACGACCCGCAGACCGGCCAGCCCACCGACGCCAAGACCACCGATTCCACCAGCGCCACGGTTGTCGACGACACCAGCTACACCTGGGGGAACTCGGGCGTCTCCAAGGGCGCAGGACTGCTCACCTCGACCACCGACAGCCAGAACGGCGGCTCGGTCACGGACACCCAGTGCTACGGCTACGACTGGGCAGCCCGCCTGACCTCGGCTTGGACCGCCACCGACAACTGCGCCGCCACACCCGACACCGGCAGCAGCGCCACCGTCGGCGGCACCAACCCCTACTGGCAGACGTGGAGCTACGCCGCCGACGGCCAGCGCCAGACACAGACCGACCACGACACCTCCGGCAACAGCGCCGACGACACCACCACGACCTACCACTACCCGGACCCGGGCTCCGCGACCGACCAGCCGCACACGCTCGGCAGCACCACCGCCACCGGCCCGGCGACCGCCGCGAACACGGCGTCATACCACTACGACGCATCCGGCAACACCACCTCGATCCAGGGCGGCGCACTGGGCGACCAGACCCTGACCTGGAACCACCAGAACCGGCTGGACACCGACACCACGTCGGCCGGCGCCACCAGCTACCTCTACGGCCTCGACGGCGGCCTGGTGCTGCGCACCGACCCGACCCAGGCCACGCTCTACCTGGGCGACGAGGAGCTGGTGGAGAACACCGCCACCAAGGCGGTGACCGGCACCCGCTACTACTCCGTCAACGGCACCACCGTGGCCGCCCGCTCCAGCAGCGGGAACGTCCAGTACCTGATCCCCAACCGGCAGGGTACCGACTACCTGTCCGTCGACTACCAGACCCAGGCGGTGACACGGCGCCAGTACCTGCCGTTCGGCGGGACCCGCGGCGCGGCCCCGGCCTCCTGGCTCGGCGACAAGGGGTATGTGGGCGGCACCACCGACACCGCCACCAGCCTGGTGAACCTCGGTCTGCGCGAGTACGACACGCAGACCGGCCGCTTCGTCAGCCGAGACCCGCAACTGGAGGCCACCGACCCCTCGCAGCTGACGGGCTACGACTACGCCGCCAACAATCCGGTGACCGGCAGCGACCCGACCGGACAGAGCTGGTTCAGCTCCCTCTCCAACGCGGTCTCCAGCTTCGCCGACACTGCCCAGCAGGTCATCGACCGGACCAACGGTCCCATGGCCGCACTCGGCGTCGGGCAGCTGCTGCTCGGCGGAGCTGCGGACGGCCTGGGCGGCGCGCTCATGGCGTCCGGCATCGGGGCGCTCGGACCGGGCGAGGCCCTGATCTGGGCGGGCTCCGCACTCGCCGTCACTGGCTCCGCCACGGTGGCCACCGCTGTCGCAGCGCCGAATATCGCGTTTGCCGTCCGGAACGGTGATGGCGGCGGGGGCGGCGACGACGGGGGTGGGTCCGACGGCTCGTCCGCCGAGGATTCGAGCCGGGACGCGGATGCGCAGTCCTTGGTCGGTGAGCACAAGAATCAAGGGCGGACCTCGCAGCTCACCCTGGACAACGCCTACCGCTCGCTGGACGGCGCCCCGGAGGGGACCCGGTCCCAGCTTCTGCCCGAAGAACATGAATACAAGAACATGCCGGGTTATAAGAACCCTGACCTCGAGTACCTCGACCAGCAGGGCAACGTCGTCGGCTATGGCGAGGTCAAGACGGTTGGGGATGCCGATCAGGGAGTCTTCAACAAGCAGCTCGCCAAGGCCGTCCAGCAGCTGCGCGTTCGCGAGGACGTGGAGGGGGAGATGGACGTCAACGAGATCTTCGTTCAGGTCCCCGACCTGGTCGATGCTCGGGAGGTCAAAGGGTGGGTCCGCGCCTATCAAAAAGGCCGCCTGCATCATGGGAGCGACCTCGAAAAGATCCGCGGATACCATGTGCGGGTCTACACCGAAAGCGGTAGCAAATTGGCTGACTTCGACCTCGGGATCGACGCCGACGAAGGCCACGTCGTGGACCACACCTACTATTCGCCGAACGGGTACTCCTACTGATCCGCCTGTTGCGGCTGTCTGACACCAGGCTGTAGCCCGGAGCAGGAGCGGATGCGTACCGTCAGGACGCGTCCGCCCCTGCCTGTTCGAAAGGCGCGTTTCCTTGTCCTCGACGCTTTACCGCGTGCGTGAACCGTTTCCAGACGCTTTGAGCGCGCTGTCGCGGGCGCGCGCGATCATGCGCGACCTGACCGACTGGACGGCCGAGCCCTGGCCTCAGCTGGACAAGGTCACCACGGTCGAGCAATTCACCTACGCACTTCGCACTTTCGACACCGCCCGGTTCACCGCGGACCGGGTACCTCACGTCTTCCCTTTCATGGACGAGTTGCGGCGCCGGGGAGTCGTCACGTTCGACGCCCGGCAGATGAAGTCCTGGTTCAGCGGCGACGTGCGGCTGGGCCCGGACCTGGCGGATCTTTGGCCCCTTCCCGAGAGCGTGGACCTCTCCCTGGCTGCGACTCCGCCCTTCGGCGCGCCCGGGGGTGAACCTGAGGACACCTGCACCGAGGAGGAACTGGACCGGATGGTCTCGGTGCTTGGCCCGCTGACCATGAGCGTCATCTGGGACTGCGCCTGGCGTGGTCTCCCGGAGGCCAAGGGCTGCGGCGTGCTGCTCTGCCTGAACAGCGTCTGGCTGCGGCAGCACGACGAGCCGTCCCCCGGCGAGTTCGGCGTCTGGATCTCCCTCGGCCCCCGCGTCGCCTGGACGCCTGAGGGCCAAACCTGGGTCCGCGACTCCGGACTCCCGCTGGGTCAACCCGAGGAAGGCTGGTGACCCGGACGCCACGCGCCCCCTTACACGCCAGTGCAGGCAAGGCGTGCGAGCCACTTGCGCGGGGTGGCGTCAAGTCGATCCGAGGGTTCCGTCTGCGGGTCTTCAGCGAAAGCGGCAACAGTCTGGGGACCTTCGACTTGGGCGCCAATGCTGACGAAGGCCGTGTCGAGGGACGTACCTACTATTCGTCGAACGGGTACCTCTACTGATCCGCCTGCTGCCGCTGTCCGACATCAGGCTGAAGTCCGGGACAGGGGCGGATGCGTACCCGTGAGGGCACGTCCGCCCCTGGCCCTGTTCGAAAGGCACGTTCCTTGTCCTCGACGCTCTACCGAGTGCGTGAATCCTTTCTCGACGCCCCGAGCGCGCTGGGCCGCGCGCGAGCGATCTCGCGCGATCTCGCCGACTGGACCTCTTGCCCGACGCCCCGCATGGAGCCGGTCACCACAGCCGAGCAATACGCCTACGTCCTCTCTGCCTTCGACACCGCCCGCATCTACGGGAACCGGAGAGAACCCGGCGTCGGCCTCTCTCTGGAGGAACTGCGGCGTCGCACCGTCGTCACGTTCGACAACGACGAGCCGAACTCCTGGTTCGCCGGGTACGTGAGACTCTGCCCCGACCTGACCGACCTCTGGCCGCTGCCCGCGGGGCTGACCCTCACTCTGGACTCGACCTCGCCCTTCGGTGATCCTTACAGCGAGCCCGACCCCGACTGCACCGAGGACGAACTGGATCACATGGTTTCCGTTCTCGGACCGTTGGCTCTGAACGCAAGCTGGGACTGCGGCTGGCGCGGTCTCGCCGAGTCCAAGGACTGCGGCGTGCAACTCTGCGCCAACAGCGTCTGGACGCGCCAGATCGCCGAACCGTCCCCCGGCGAGTTCGGCGTCTGGATCTCCCTCGGCAACCGCATCGCCTGGACGACCGAAGGCGAGAGCTGGCGCCGCGACTGCGGACTTTCGCTGGGCGAACCCCAGCAAGGCTGGTGACTTGGACGCCCGGAGCTTTACGCCCCGGTGGAGGCGAGGCGTGGGGGGTGACGCCGGGGTGGGGCGGAACACGTGGGCGAAGCAATGGAGGTCGGGCAGGCTGCCCGGCAGTCTTCCCCGGCGACCGGCAGGCAGGTGCCGGTCAGCAGCCAGCCAGCCTCGCTGGACTCAGGGGTCCCCTCTGCGGGTCTACACGAAAGCGCCGACAGCCTGGGCGACCTCGACCTCGGCAGCAACGCCGACCAAGGTCACGTCGAGGTACATACCTGCTGTCTGCTGAACAGTTGCTCCTGCTGAACCGCTGGCTACCGCTGTCTGACTTCAGGCTGTAATCCGGGATGGGGCGGATGCGTACTGTGAGGACGAGTCCGCCCCTGGTCCCGTCCGAAAGGCACGTTCCTTGCCCTCGACGCTCTACCGAGTACGCGAACCCTTTCTCGACGCAGTGAGCGCGCTGTCGCAGGCACGGGCGATCATGCGTGACCTGACCGACTGGACGGCCGAGCCCTGGCCTCAGCTGGACAATCGTCCCAAGTAGTTACCAATCAAGCTGGGATTGGAGTGGTCCACTACGGCGTATCTCTGTACAGCGAGCTTTCTGTGCAAGCCTTCCAGGCTCATATGGTGCTGTCTCTCCTTCTTATGAAGGGTTACGCGGTTGAGGCTGTAAAACCTGTTCAGTTCAGGCTCGACGTAGTGTGACGACGTTGCTGGGGAGCGAGGACTGTGCTGTCTTGGCATGCTCCTGGACTACTGCCGGGGCTTCCCTCAGGCCAGAGGTGATCTGTTCCATCAGGTCGGGGGCCCAGCCGCCGGTGAGGGTGGTGAAGAGGTCTGGGGTAGGCCGTTGCTCCAGGCCGCGTTCAGCCATTACGGCGAGCAGACGTGGCCGCTCGGGTTCCAGATCGGCCCATCCGGGTTCCTGGATCCTCCAGGTGACTCCCGTGTGGGGATCGCGGCGTGCGGAGAGCTGCTTGAAGAGGCCCGTGGCGCGGTGTTCCTCAACGAGACCGAGGTGCTTGCCGTGCGTGATGATCGCCGCGAGTGACATCTTCCAACGCTGCTTCAGCGGCATCAGGGACGTGAGTGTGACGGCACCGGGCCACTCCTCGCGGAGCATGTCAGCGGGAAACAGGAACTCGTTGGCGAAGCGGTTGGCGGCATCTTCGTCTACCTCGCCTGTGGTTCCACGATGCAGGATCAGGTGGCCGGCCTCGTGGGCGATCGACCAACGCGTGCGCTCCCACGAGTTCACCGGCCGCGCGACGATCAGAGGTTGTTCGTGAAAGTCCCCACCCCATACGGAGAAGGCGTCGTGTCTGGCGTCTGGCATGTCGACGTCGGCGACGGCAACGGGTACGCCGGCGCGTTCCAGCGTGTGGATGACATGGGGGATCGGCTCGGATTCGGGAAGGTCGAGTGCCTGACGGGTCTGCCGGGCAGCTTCTTCGGGACTGATGTCCTGGCGTAGCGCCATCGGCAGACGGAGAGGGGGCTGCGTGGCGTGTTCGCCGAGGGCGGTCACGAGCTCAACGATCATCTCGGCCAAGGTGGTGAGGGCGTCGATCTGCGCCACCTTGATCGACTTCTTGCTGCGGAACAGCAGCGAACCGCGGTGAATGGGTAGCCCCGGAGGCTGGGAGAAGAACTCGGCGGGAAACCTCAAGCGGGTCGCGAGAGTTCTGAGCTTGAGACGCGGCATGTCCGTGGACGTCGAGCGTTCGAGCGCGGTCCACGCCGAGGGGGACATGTCCAGCATCTGCGCGAGAGGCTTGATGGGGCTTTGGCGGATCGTCCGTGCCTGACGGACGCGATATCCGTAGACGGCGATCGTGTCAGCCACAGCAGCCCATCTCCATTGTCTATCTGTGAGGGGCTACGCCTGAGTTGGTGTATCCCCTGTTCCGTCGGCTTCCCGAGGGTGGCGCCGGTCGACCAGGTCGTCGAAGTCGTCGTTCACCGCGCTGGCGACGGTCGCAACGTTAGCGTGCTTCAGAGTGGCGAGAAGAGGCACCTCCGTCGACGCGCAGACAGTCATCGGAGAGCGGTTGAGCTCCTCGAGGTCGTCCACGATGACGGCCCTGAAGTCGGCCATGAGATCACTCGGGTCGATGTGCCATACAAGAACGGGGGTCAGGCCGACGTCCAGACCGTCGCCGTCGGCGTCGAAGATCGGGGGTTGATGGACGTCAGGAGGGCGGTACGCCGCTGCGTTGAGCACGGGCGGCTCCTTGGCCTTGCGGACGCGTATTTCGTGGCCGGTGCGCTTCTCACGGAGACACACTGAGCGGTTCGGCTTCTCCACGAGGGTGAACTTGCCCGACCCGAACACCGGGTTGTCGGCGGCGAGCAGGACGCGGTCCCGCATCTCCATGGCCACCACCGCCCCCTGCACCTTCTTGGGGACCGGGCGCTTCTTCCGCTCGACCTCCATGGCGACAGCGAGGCTCTGTTCGCAGTACTCACGCATCCGCGCCAGATCCACCGCATTGCGCTCCACGAACGCATCGAGCCACGACTGTGGGTTCATGCCTGAAATTTTCGCGGTGAACCCACATGGTGTCAACTCGTTTTCGAAAGAGTCGAGTTGGCGCAGGGGGTGGCTGCCGTAGTCCGACATGAGTTTCCGCAGGCCAGACAGGAGCGGTGCTCGCCAGGTCCTCCCTGAAGAATCTTGTGATACCCAACTGTGCCCCGTCGTCCGAAAGTGACCGGGCATGGGGAGCCGACTACACGCCGTGATTCGAGGTCAGGCAGGCCGTCGTCGGCCCAGCGGGAGTGGTGACCGCGGCGGGAAGGGTCTGTCGGATGGGCGGGTGGCGACTCCTGGCGGACGGTCAGGAGTCGCCACCCGGTCGCACTCCGGTGTGCCCAAGATTTCCGTAGGCTGCATTGCTGGCAAGCAAAGCGATGAGCTGGTGAACCGCCGCCCGGTTCCTGTTCAGAGGGGCTCGACTCCGAGTACTTTCTGCAACAACCACTGTTGCGCGTCGCTGAGTTCGTCCCAGTCACGCTGCTGTTGCATCAGCCAGGTGTCCAGTTCCTCGCTCTCACTACCCGGAGTCCTTGGGGTGGCGAGAGAGTAAGACTGCACCCCCGTCAGATCGCTGCCGATACGGCGTTGCGCCTGAGCGCGGCGGAAACACCGCTGCCACTGTACAGAGGACCACTTCGGGCTCCAGTCCGGTGCGATCTCCTGCGGTTGCTCGTTCGTGTAGCTGACGGAGAACGGGTGGAAGTCCGCCCAGGACAGGGGTGCGCCACTGCCCTTGCCCGTTTCCCAGAAGTCCTGGAGACGTTTGATGATGAAGGTACCCGCATGTGTCGAACCCAGGGTTCGTGTGAAAGAGGCGGCCAGAGTGGTGAGCAGCTCCGCTGCCCGCTGAGGCTTGCCGGCTGCCCCGACGCATTGGGCCTGATAACCGCGGGCTTCCAGGGAGTCAGGGTGTTCTCTTCCCAACACCCGATCGAAATCAGGGATCAGAGCCGTGTACAGCTCCACTGCCCGGTCCGGATTGCCGGACGCGGCTATGTCAAGGGCCTGACGCTTTCGCGCGGTGAGCACCGTAACGTCGTCTGCGCCAGCTGCGCTTATGAGGCTCGGGATCAAGCATTCATACAGCCATGCTGCTTCGGCCGCGTGCCCTGCCTCTCCGAGCCAGTAGGCGTGCTGGTGGCGGATGGCGAACGTCTCGGCCCCTTCGCCGTGCATGAGAGTCATGTCCTGGACCAGGCCGGCGTACAGAGTCGCGGCCTTCAGCGGCTTTTTACCGGTCTGGCCGACGTGCTGGGCATGATTGCTCCGACCGATCAGGACGTTCTTTCCACCCCATCCCTGGATTGGGAACCACGTGCGGATGTCCTCGGCTATCTGAAGAGCCATCGCCCCGTCGTCAGGCTCGGACTGCAGGATCCACTCGATGTCATGTCGCGGCAGCATGTCTGCAGGCACGCCTCGGACACCGGCCAGCAACTGAGCGAGGTTCTCAGTGCGAGTGGTCCAGGCCACATTTCGGAGCCACTTGTCGGGACTGTTGTAGCGGGCAGAAAGCACGCCTATCACCCGGTCATCGTGGACACGGCGGACCGGCGCTCCACTCATGCCGGGAAGAGCAGCTCCGCTCTCGACTCGGCCCAGGCTGACCGTGCCGTCACGGAGAACGTTGCCTGCGCACGTGCCGTACGCGTCAAGGAACCGGTACTCATGCCTGTCGTCGACCTTCGGTGTCCCGGTAATCACGATGGGAGTGCCGGGCGATTGCGTGTCGGTGGGAAGCCATCCGGACACTGTGGCGGGCAGTTCCCTGTGGGAACGGATCACGGCCAGGTCGTGGTCCATGTCAAATGTCTCCACGACCCCGTCAAAGGCGTCACCCCCCACGAGCGGTTCAATGCATATCTGTGCCCCGGCCACCCCCGCCTTCAGATGGTTGAGGACATGCCACGCGGTTACAAGCCAACCGGGTGCGACTTGGAAACACGTCCCGAAGGGCACTCCGTGGAGATCTAAGATCCGCCCGAGGTATCCCGGTACCGGCGCCGGACCGGTTACCTCCGCCCTTCTCATGCAGCTGCCGATGCAGTCGGCTCCGAGCATGCACCCTGACTGCTGGACGGAGTGGGAGTGCGGTTGTACGTGAGCTTCACCCGCAGGGTGGCCTCACTGGTCGACCCCGCCACGATGAGACTTCCTTCTGCGCTGAACCGCAGTCCAAATTCCACCTCCAGTGCATCCGGCCGGGCTGCGCGTCGACCGGTTTCTTCGATCATCCTCGCTGTGGACGTTGCTACCTCCACGATGGCCGTCTGCGCTCGGTTGAAGGCATCCTGCACCCTCTGCGTCGCATCACCGATCCGCGAGAGCTCCTCTGTGCCACTGACTTGAGCTGTTTCCACCAACAACTCCGCCTCACCAACCCGAACAGCGATCGTTCTAGCTGTCATACGAAACTCCAATCCCAGTGCTGACCTCGCTAGTGACTTCGCGGGGTGGAGCACGGTTGCCATTCCAGGACGGCGCTCGGTTGCATGTGAGGGCGCCTGTTGATCCGTGCACCACCTGCCCTCGCGACATGGCTCGATCCGCCCTCGATGTGATGGGCAGGGAGAACGGGATGCCGCAGTCGCTGAAGCCGTCGCTTGCGCGCGTCTCGACGCGATTCATTGCACCGGCTGGCCTAGCTACCTTCCATCGCTTCATCCTTGGAAAGGTGCCACTCAAAACGTGTTTGACCTTGCGGGTGCTGACCCGTTGCCGCCGGCGCGGGAGCAGGCCGGCCAGAATCCGGATACCGACCGTGCCGAGGAGAGCGTCCCGGTCGGTGTCCGGGGTGATGATGCCGTTGGCTTGGATCACCTGGTTGCGGGCGGTGTGTAGCGCGATGCTGAAACTGCAGCGGTCCGGGTCGGTGCCGGGGAGGGACTCGGCGGCGTCGACCATCACGGTGCGTAGAGCCTGGTAGAGCGTGAGCAGGGACCACATCTCCTGCTCGATGCCTGCCAGGTCGCCCGAGCGCAGATTGCGCCCGTTCATGATCGTGTGGCGGAGTGCGTAGTACCCGGATTCGTGTTCCCACCGCTGGTGATAGAGACCCACCAGCGCGGTGGCGGGGTAACAGCGGGCGTCGGTCAGGGTCGTGACCAGTCGGTAGGACCCGGTGAAGGACGTGCCGTCCGCGCAGGCCACGGCAATCTGGACGTCGATGATCCGCACTTTCACGGTGCCGATCACCGACAGATAGGACCCGTCAGCGAGGAGGGTGAGGACCGGTGTGCGTCGGTTGCTGCGGAGCCGGCCCAACACCTGAGCGCCGGTGTTGGTGACCTGCGCGAGGAAGGCATTGCTGTCGAATCCTTTGTCCCACAGCACCAGCATGTCCGGCCGCAGCAGATGTAGCAGCCGGCCCGCGTAGCTTGTCTCGCCCTCGGCGGTGGGACCGAACACCGCGCCGACCACAGCCCGGGTGCCGGTCTCGACCAAAGTCATCAACTCCAGTGTCGGATAGCCATGATGCGAAGTCCTGCCCAGCCAGGCCCGGTTCCGCCCGGAGTCGGGGACCCTAAGCGAACTGCAGCCGTCGAACGACACCGTCCGGTACGAACCGAAACGCACTCCGGGCGTCGTCGGCCGAGCCAGCAACCCGGCCAGCACCTCGAACAACGCCCGCACCGGCGTGCTGCCGATCCGCCGGCGCAGGTCACGCAACGCCTTCGCCGACGGACAGACCACCGGCATCCCGGACAGACCCGCGGTCAGCTTGTCCCAGGCGAGGCGATAGCCGACCTCGGGGAACAGGCACATCGCCAGCAAGAAGTAGACCCCGGCCCGCGACGGGAGATCACGCAACCGCTGCTGCACCGTCCCCGTCTCCGCAGGGACCGCGTCCACCAGCTCAAAGGGCACGACGGCGGTCAGTTCCCCAGATGCCCGAGAGCGAACCGGCCCGCGGCCACGGTGACCGTTCGGGTGATGGCCGTCAGCGCAGACGGCAGGACACAATGACGGGGCAACGGAGCTCCTTCGGGACAAGCTGTCTTGGTCGACTGCCTGTACCAACGAGCTCCGTTGCTCTGTGTCGGGAATCCTTCAACTCACTTGCGTGACCTGCGAAAACGCTAACTACCCGGCCTTGGGCTTTTGCCCCTATTTATGGACATCTCTTGAAGATCGGTCGCGGGGTCCGAGGAGGAAGTGTCCAGGTGGGTGCCGCCCGGTATCCGAAGGAGTTCAAGGGGAACGCGGTCGCGCTGGTGTTGTTCAGCGGCCGGTCGGTGGGCTCGGTCACCAAGGAGCTCGGGGGAAACATCGAATCGCTGCGGCAATGGGTCCGCAGGGCCCGGCCCGCGACCATCGGCGGGGACGGTGACGCGGTGACACCGGTCGAGCGGGAGGGGCTGAAGCGGCTGCCGAGGCATGAGCTGGAGAAGGAAATCCTGCGGAATGGCGCACATGTTCGCATTTCCGAAATTCCGCTTATCGGTTCCAAACTGGCCGGCTCTTTTCGGTCAATACTGTGCCAACCTGACGGTCTATATGTGGACAAGGGCGGCGAGGGGGACGACCAATGTTCGCGGCAGACACCAATCCGCTGCCGGGCTGGCGCGGGGGCGACGGGAACGCCGCCTATCTCGACAAGACCTTGAAGTTCGGGGAGATCGAGACACAGCTCAACGAGAGTACGCATTTCGGATTCCTGGTGGGGCTGGTGCTCCAGGGGCTTCTGACCGCATTCCTGTTTTACATGGTGTGCTCGGTGATCGGCCTGTTCCTGCTAGTCGTCGCGGGCATCGTGGGTCTGCTCTGGTTCGTGGTGTCTGGTTTCCTGTCGGTAGCGCTCTTCTGGGTCGTCCTGCTCTTCGCCCGGGTACCTGAACCGATCGCCGAGTGGCGGGTATTGCTCGCCGAGCGGTACGGCCGCCGGGAGAGCGTCTATCACGGCATCCGGCAGGTGCTGCACACCCGCGGCTACCCTGTGCGGGTGGAGGAGCAGGAAGGACGGATGATCCTCAGGGAGAACACCTACTCCGTCTACATCTCCGTCTTCGCCTACGGCAGCAGCCTGTACCTCGGCTGGATGATGTGGCGTTCGCGCCGGGGGTACCAGTTCATCGGGCAGTACCTCCGCGACATGATGCAGGGCATCCAGGGCCGTAACCAGGTCGAGTGGCAGATGCTGCGCAGTGAACGCGCCCGCGCCCTGCGCGAGGCCGCCCACATCGCGTGCCGGGAGGGACTGGCCGTGGCACTCTCCGACACCACCCCGCTCGTCCCGCCCGCCCAGCTCACCGGGCCACAGCCTTCGTACGGCAGTGGCATCCCCGGTCCGGTGCAGGGAGGCTACGGCGTGCCGGGCACCGGGATGCCCGCCGCCGTACCGCAGATGCCGGCCACCCCGCCCCAGATGCCGTACGGCGGTGGCACTCAGGGCGGACCGGGCTGGCAGGGGTGACCATGGCCCCGGACGGCTTCCTCGACCTGGCCGGACCGGAGGTGGCCTGGTGCGTCACCGGGGTCCGGCTGGAACCGGACCCCACCCTCGCCCGGGGCTCCGGGGCTCTGGGCCTGCCCGCCGAGGAACACCGCCGCCGCGCCGTCCAGTTGGAGCGGGCCTGGCTCACCGAGGCCTGGGCCCCGGACGGCCGCTGCTGGGAACTGCGGTACGGCCCCAGCGGGCGCGGCGACGGCCGGCTCGGGTGCGTGCTGCTGGCGCGTGCGGCCGGGCCCACGTCCCAGGCGGCCCGCGCCGGGGCGCACCTGCTGCGCGAGCAACTCGGCAGACTGCCCGGCTCGGTCCGGCTCGTCCCGCTGGACGCCGGGCAGCTCATGGACGCCCTGCGGCCTTGGGAACCGGCCGGGATGGTGGAGATCCGGCCCCGGGTGCACTGGAGCGCAATCCCGCGCAAGGACGCGGCCTTCCCGTACGGCCTGTACGTGGACGCGCTCACGGCCGAGCCGGTCGCCTGGGAACCGCTGTGGACCGAACTCACCCGGATCGACGGCCGGTTCAGCCTCGGCGTACGGCTCGAACCGCTGATGTGGCGGCAGCAGGACACGGCGATGGTGGAACGGCTCCTCGTCGAGTACACGGCGCTGGGACGGCCCGGCCGGTTCAACCCGGCCACAGGGTGGCAGGAGGCGGCCGTGCCCTTCGCGGAGGAGGCCGCGGTCCGCTACGCGCGGCTTCGGCAGGTGGTGGACACCGGCCCCGCATACCGGCTGCGGACCGCCCTGGCCTGCGCGGATCCGGCCGCGCTGGCGTCCGTCGCGCAGGCCGCACAGGTGCTGGCCGCCGCGGTCGGCGGGGCGGGCGGGGCCGGGGCGGCCGTCGTCCGGCCGGTCCGGGATCCGGGCGAACACCAGGCCGCCTGGCGGGCGTTCGCCCATCTGCACGACGAGTGGCTGCCCCAGGTGCGGCAGCAGGAGTTCCCGTACGGCCTGGGCGACTTCGAGCGGATGCTGGTCGACCGGGTCATGGTCACCGAGGCGTCGGCCGCGTTCCGGCTGCCCGCCGAGACAGGTGGTCATCTGCCCCTGTTCTCCGTCTTCGCCGCCGGCCCGCGGGGCGGCACTCCGACTCGCCCCGCAGGGCCGCCCCCGTCCTCCGCCGGGCTGCCGCTGCCGCCGCCCGGATTCGGCGGGCCGCCCGAGCCTCGGCAAGGAAGGACCCCGTGATCCACCTCGCCCTCACCTTCGACGAAACCCCGGAAGCGGCGAGCGAGCTGCACCGGTCGCTCGCCGCGTGGTTGCGCAGGGACGAACGGCTGCGCCGGTCCACCCGGCTGGTTGAGGAACCCCCACCGCCCGGTGCGCTCGGCGGTCTCGCCACCGCGGTCGAACTGGTCACCGCCGCGGGGCCGGTGCTCAGCGCGGCCGTCGGAGCCTTCGGCTACTGGCTGGGCCAGCGGATGACCGGCCACCCCATCAGCTTTGCGGTCACCCTCGCGGACGGCACCTCGCGGTCCTTCACGGCCGACCGGCGCGATCGGGAGCTGGTGCTCGTGGAGTTGGAGCGGTTTGTGAGGCGCGAGCAGGCGGGGCAGGCCGAAGCCGGGACCGGACCGACACCGGATCCGGATTCCGGTGTCGGTCCGGGTGCTGAGCCCGGTCCCGGCTCCGCCCCCGGCCCTGCGTCCCCCACCATCTCGTGACCCCGCCCCCCGCCTTCCGGCCCGCCTCCGAGAACGCGCTCGCCGTGCTCGTCGGTACCGCCACCCACGTCCACCCGAGCGAGCTGCCCGCCGTGCCGCAGGCCGCCCGGAGCGTGCTGGCGCTGCATGACGCGCTTGCTGCCCCGCGGGGGAGCTTCGGGTACCCCGCGGGGCTCCGTACGGTCGTCGACCCGCGTGACGCCGACAAGGTCGTCGATGCCTTGGTCCGGCCCCGGGACGACGCTCCTCCGGACCGGCGGGAGCCGGATCTCCTGCTCTTCTACTACGCCGGACACGGCTTCGCCGACGCCGATGAGCGGCAGCTGCGCCTCGCGCTGCCCGCGACCCTCTCCACCCGGCGCGGCGACGGCCCCTCGCTGCCCATCCGTGAGGTCTTCGCGGCGATGACCGCGAGCGGTGCCCGGCAGTGCGTCGCTGTGCTCGACTGCTGTTTCGCCGGGCTGGCCCTGCACGCACCGGAAGCCGCCCGGATGCATCTGCTGACCGCCGCGGGCGAGGGCTACCAGGCGGGCTTCCTCGACGGCCGCCCCGACCTCCCGACCGCGTTCACCGGCAGTCTGCTGGACCTCCTGCACGCCGGCGTTCCCGATGAAGGCCGCCACCTGCGCCTGGGCACCCTCTACCGACGGCTCGCCGTCATCCTGCCCGCGTCCGACCCGACCCGTCCCGACCCTACCCAGCGGATCGTTGACGACAGCGCAGACCTCGCCCTCGCCGTGAACCCCGCGCACGGCACCGCCCACACCCGCACCGGCTTGTGCTGCCGCCGTGACTTCGCCCTGCTGGCTCGGAAGGCGGGCCGCCGCGCCGCTGACTTCGACGACCGGAGCCGGGCCGCGAGACACCTGACCCAGGCCGTCCATGAAGTATGGGCACTGACCGCCGACGCGACGGCAGCCCTGGGCAGGACCGACCCCGACACCCTCTACTACCGGGAGCTTCTGGGCGTCCTGCTCGGCGAGTCCGGCGACTCGGAGTCCGCGCGGGCGGTACTCACGGAACTCGCCACCGACCTTGAGGCCGAACCCGACCACGTGGAGCGCCTCGAGTCGGTACGAGCGCGCCTGGCCCGTCGGATCACTGAGGAGCCTTCTAATCCAGGGGGACGAGACCGTCTCTCGGTGGAATGAGAATCGGCGCACAGCATGCTCTCAACTCACCGCCCAGGCAGGCATCTTGAGTGTCGTTGAACACCCCAGGCCACAGCTGAACACGCCGGAACAGCCTTCCATGAGGAACCGGCGCGGAAGATCGATTGGTTGTGCGTAGCCGCCCAGACGCCGGAAAGGTAAGCAGGGACAAGGCGCCCATTACCTTCCTTGTAGAGCCCGGTTCGGGCAACTGGTCCGACTGGTACCGCGTCGCTGTGCCTCAGGCGAGCAGGCATGCGTGGAGCATCTGAAGCGAATCGATGGAGAAGACGGGCGCGATGACTGATCACCTCAAGGACCCGCAGGTCGTCTCCTGGGGAGACCTGGCCGAGGATTTCGCTTTCACCGATACCGAAAAGGACCAGATCCAGAAGGGGGCGCAGGCGATGGTCCTGGCCTCCCGTGTGCACCGCCTCGCCGAGTTGCGGAAGCGGCAGCACACCACACAGGTCCAGGTCGCCGAAGCCGTGGGCGTCACCCAGCCTCGCGTCTCGCGCATCGAGAAGGGGCAACTGGAGCGCAGCGAGGTCGAGACCCTCGCCGCCTACGTCAAGGCGCTCGGCGGCAAGCTGAAGATCGTCGCTGACTTCGGCGATGAGAGCTACGCCCTCGGCTGACCCGATCGACAGACTGAGGTCCAGGATCATGCGCAGCCCGGCAGACGAACTCGTCAGGGACGATGCTCCACCTGGGACGAGGGGGAGCATCGTCTCGTCGGTAAGGAAATCCGCCGCGCATGGTTTCGAGACCCTCTCCCCAACTGGGGAGAGGGTCTTTGAACCAGGTGCGCGTGTCCATCGGGGGACGCGTTCTGGACGATGGTTGGACACAAGGATCGGGAAAGACCGACAAGGGTTGAGAAGGAGCGAGGCGCCAACCCTCACCTGACCTGGTAAAACAGCCAAGATTGGCATTGATCGACAAGGGTCGCCAAGATCCTCAAAGGACTCATAATCCGTCGGCCGTGGGTTCGAGTCCCACCCGCCCCACCTTCGCCTCTCCCAGGAGAACCGTTTCTACCTGCGGAAACGTCGGAACGGGTGCCGTCACTCGAAGGTGGTGACACCCGTTCAGCTATTCGGACCAAGATTCAGTGGACGTGTAGTGGACGCGGGGACGATCCGGTGGACAGGGACTGCCTCAGGCCGCCTTACGGCGCCTCTTCGCAGCCCCACGAGCCGTCCTGGACCGGGTGGTTGGTAGACCTGTCGGCAGCTCCCAGCCGTCAGGTCCGGGATCCTCGGCGCGGCCGACGGTGAAGCGCGTGAGCGAGAAGTCCGGCCGCTGCTCCTCGGGGTGGCGGTCGTTGAAGTTCTCGACCCGGACCAGCTCCAGGTCGTTCGCGGCGCAGTGCTCGCGTATCCATCGCACGGCCGCGTTGGCGGCGTCCTTCTGGCCCCGGCCGACGAGCGTGACCATGCCCAGGAGCTCAGCGTCCGGCCGGGGCTGTGCGCCGACGGCCCACGTGTTGTCGGGCTGTCGTGCGCCGTGGGCGAAGAGGACGGCGAGGTCGTCCTGCCAGATGGTGCCGGGGAGCTCCAGCGTGGTGTGTACGGAGGAACTGGGTGCCAAGAAGCCCGAGGACCTGGCCGTCGTCCTCGGCGACGACCTCGACCGCTACGTGCGCGCCGTCGGCAAGATCCACAGCCAGGTGCTGCAGGTGTGGAACCTGCTGAGCAAGGCCCAGGGCATCCAGCGCGCCATGCGGACCGACTTCAACAAGGCGGCCGTTGAGGTCCAGCAAGAGGCCGCAGAGCAGAAGACGACCAGAGGGTTGAGGGAGCCGGATGCCGGTTCCCTCAGCTCCTTCAACAGTCAACGCCCGGACCATTCCGGGCGTTGACGCATGATGTGCAACCCACGGGACGCAGCTTGCTTACCCTCTTCACGAACCGGTTCCAGGCGTTCCGGCATCCACAGGGGGTGTCGGTGCGCATCACCCTGGGCGGGGTCCGCTTCAAGCTCCCTTACTCCCTCCCTCCCTCCCTCCCTCCCTCACTCACTCGGTGCGGGAGGGCGTGCCGCGTCGGGACTGCCTTTCCCAGCCTGAGCCTGAATTTACGGCGGCATGCCGGGCCGACCTCGACCAGCTCGGGCCCGAGCGGATCGCCGCGCGACTTCGGCGGATTGCGGAGGCCGAGGGGGATCACCGTCTCGTTCTGCTGTGCTTCGAGGACCTGGCGAAGCCGGGACTGTGGTGCCATCGACGGGTGTTCGAGCCACCGGGGACGAGGTGAGGGAGCTGTCTCCGATGGGGGCGATCACTACCAGCAGGGCATCAAGAAGCACCTCAGCGGCTGCCGCGTGAACTACACGCAAGGCAGCACCAAGTACACCCAGAAGGTGCACTGCGAATACGTGCTCGACATGAAGTAGCCACCGACACAACCAACAGGCCGGCAACCGCAGCAGGAGAGAGTCGTCAACGGTATGCCTCGGGTCCACGCGGTGAACCGGCGATGCGCCGTCGCCCGCGAGACACACCGAACGTCTCCGGCAGATGCCGCCAGGCGCACCCGCTGGTCAGCACATGCACGACTGCCGTGAACGCAGCCCGCTCGTCACACGGAGCGGTCCCGCTGCCCTGCGGACGGGAGTTGAGCGACGGCAACAACGGAGCGACCAGCTTCCATAGACCATCAAGAACCAGCCGCTGCGACAGATCGACACCCACAAGCGGCAATGATGCCCCGGCTGTGACTGAGCGCTTCTTTCGCCAGGTATCGCGCTGAGCACCTGTCCTGGCGTCCCGCCGGCTCGTTGGTGTCAGAAAATCCCGAACTCATCATTCACACTCCGGGCAGGATGCCTCCGTGCATCACATCCTGTGCGGGCTCGCCGCCAATCCAGCCCTGTCGTCCGAGCTGGTCGACCGGCTGATAACCATCGCGGACGACGACATCGCCACGGACCTCGCCTGTCGCGCGGACCTCAGCCGCGCACAGGCGGTCGCGTTGGCCGAGCGCGTCGGCGGGAGCGCGGTGCGGCTCGCGTACGCGGGGCGGCTGACCGCCGCCGATGTCGATCCCGCTGTCTGGCCGGATGCCGCCCTCGCCCTGCTCGACCACGGTGTCGGCCGCCCGGAGTGGGCGCGTCTCCTCGCGGCGGACCCGGTCCGTGAGCGCCGGGAGAAGCTGGCAGCCTGCCCCGGCCTCCCGTCCGATGTGGTGGACACGCTCGCGGTGGACCCGGACGTACGTGTCGTCGCCGAACTCGCGTTGTGGACCACCCCCGACGTGGCCGCGAGGCTCGCCGTCCATCCGCACGCCGAGGTACGCCGCATGGTGGCGGGCAACGAGGCGACGCCCCCCGCCGTACTGGCGGCGTTGGTGACCGCAGAAGGGCTGCCTGCGGCGCGACGCTGCCTGGTCTGTGACCGCGAGGAGATTCCCTTCGTTCACGATCGGCACTGCCCACGGCTCGACTGCGATCTACCGCCGGGCGCCTCCTGCGACGGCTCCCACGAGTCCACCGTCCATGCCATGCGGGAGGCGGCACTGCGTAACCCTGCCACCCCCGTCGAAGCCGTCGTCGGCTTCGTGGACCATCCGTCGATGCTGTTGCGCTGGGCGCTCGCCGCCCGCCAGGACCTGCCCCGGCAGGCGTGTGCACGGCTCGCCTCGGACCCCGCTCCCGGTGTCCGCGCCGACCTTGCCGAGAATCCCGCGATCGACGATGCCCTGATCCGTGCGCTGGCCGGTGACCGTGACCCCGACGTGCGCCGCGGGCTTGCCCACCATCCCCGCGTGCCGCTCGACGTGCTCACCCACCTGGCCCGAACTGCCAAGATCGGCAACACCCTGCTGCCCCGTATCGCCGCCTCTTCCCCCGCCGAGGTCGAAGAACTGGCCAAGTCACCGGACCCGGCTGCCCGCATGCTCGTGGCCCAACTACGCAATCTGCCAAGCGGGATACGCGACCGGCTGGCCGACGACCCCGACGCGAAGGTGGTCAAGGCCCTCGCTCCGCACCCCGGTCTCACCGAAGCGCAGTTGCGCGCCATGGTCGACCGACACGGCGTCCGTGTCCTGGCCAAGGTGGCGACCAACCCGGACGCGCCCCCGGCACTGCTGGAGGAACTGGTCCGGCACGAACCAACGGTGCAGAAGGTGTTCCGTGCGGTTGCCCGACATCGCGGGGCAACGGCCTCGGCGCTGCTCGTCTGCCTCGCGGACAGACAGGCGAGACCCGTGGCCGCCGGCCATCCGGCGCTCCCGCCACCGGTCGTCGTAGAGCTGCTCGCCGACGCGGACCGGCAAGTAGCGGAAGCCGCCGCAGCCAACCCGTCCCTGCCGCCTGCCGTGCTGTCCGATCTGGTGTGCCTGCGGTGAGCGCCCCGCCCGCCGGGTCGACCGCTCACTGCAGGCGCACCAGATCCTGATCGTCCGGGGCTTGCGGGCGGCTCGTCGGCGCCGCCAGGATCGGCTGCATGATCAAGGGTGTGATGTTCGACTTCTCCGGGACCCTCTTCCGGATCGAATCGGCCGCGCAGTGGTTGCGCGCGGTGGCGACGAAGGCCGGTCTGGACGTGCCCGAGGGTGAACTCGACGCGTGCGTCAGCCGGTTGGAAGAGTTCGGGGCCCAGCCCGGAGGGGTTCCTCCGCGCAAGGTGCCGCCCCATCTGGAGGCGCTGTGGCGGGAGCGTGATCTGACCGCCGAACGACACCGGGCCGCCTTCACAGCCCTTGCCCGGGAAGCGAAACCGCCGGCGGCCGACCTGGCCGACGCCCTGTATGAACGTTCCCAGGTGCCCGGGGCATGGCTGCCTTATCCCGACACCGAGGAGACCCTCCGCGCCCTGCGCGGGCGAGGCATCCCGGTCGCTGTCGTCAGCAACATCGGCTGGGACATGCGCCCCGTCTTCCGCGACCACGGTGTCGATGACCTCGTGGACGCCTACTTCCTCTCCTTCGAGCGCGGGGTGAAGAAGCCCGATCCCCGGATCTTCCAGATGGCGTGCGACCAGCTCGGAGTGGCGCCCGGCGACGCACTCATGGTGGGCGACGAGCCTGTCGCGGACGTCGGAGCCGCCACGCTGGGATGCCGGGTCCACCTGGTCGATCCCCTGCCCGTTGACCAGCGTCCCGGCGCGCTGGCCGAGGTGCTCCAGCTCCTCTGACATGGCCCGACCGGGGCGACCTTCGGCCCGATGATGAGGGCCCGGCGACCGAACGCCGTCCAGCCCTCGGGCACAACCCTCCGGTGTTCTGGCGTGTCCACGTAGTGTGCTGACGATACGTAGAACATGGCGAAGAGCGGCGGCTGCCGCTTTCGTGGCCGCCGTCATGGCGGTCGCGACCCCGGCCGCGCACGCCGCCGGAACGACGCTCGTCCTGGACGCCCAGGAGAACTACTACCTCCCTACTGAGGGCGAGGGCCCGAACCTGAACCTCGGCATCACCGCCTCGGGCGGGGACGCCCATGACGTCTCGGTCGCGGTCGACGCGTCGTCCCTCGCGGGGAAGGCGACGATGGAGGTCACGGGGGACTGCGTGAGCACCGGCACCCTGAAGGTGAGGTGCGACGTGGGCCCGTTGTCGGGCAAGGAGTCGATCGACCCGTTCTTCCTGAAGCCCACCGCGGCCGCCAAGGCGGGCGACACCGGTGCCATCACCTACACCGCCACCGCCTCCGACGCGGCCACCGTGACGGGGAAGACGGACGTCCTGGTCGGCGGGCCCAAGCTCGTCGCCCGGCCCTACCCGGCGCTGAAGGGCATCGCGCCCGGCGCCGTCTTCGAGCGCATCCCGGCCTTCGCCGACACCGGCGCAGCCCCCGCCGACAAGGGCGTCATGCTGTGGGCGCAGGACTCGGACGGCGTCTCTCTGGCCCGTGACCACTCCAACTGCCACTACTCGGACCAGTCCGACATCGGCGCCTGGTGCCGGTTCGACACCCCGGTCGCGCCCGGCGCGGCCTACGAGACGGACGCGCCGCTGCGCTACACCGCCTCCAAGGACACGATGTACGGCTACAACACCTACCTCGCGTGGCCGGTCGGCGGCAGCGCGCCCGACTCCTTCGACCCGTCCGACTTCCCCGACACCGGCACCGGCGCGCCGCTCGGCCTGAAGTCCGTCGCCTCCGGCTCCGGATTCACCGGCTCCGGGTACGGCACCTTCGCCACCACCCAGCACGCCGACTACCAGGCGCTCGGTGACACGGTCGAGGGCAAGGTCGGCGAGACGGTGAGCATCACCGTGGGCGTGCGGAACAACGGTCCGGGCCGGATGGACTTCCGGTGGGGGGATGCCGACAACTCCGGCACGTTCGTGGTGACCCCGCCCGCCGGCACCACGATCACCGGCGCCCCCGGCCCCGGCGAGCAGGGCGACCCCGGGCCGCTGTGGAGCTGCACACCGGGCAAGGCCGGCGCGAAGAGCTACACCTGCGACATCGCCAGCACGGACTTCGGGCCGGGCGACTCCGTGACCCAGGAGTTCACGGTGCGGATCGACAAGGTCGTCCCCGACGCGCGGGGCAGCGTCCGGGCGGTGGAGAACCCCGAGTACCCCAATCGTGACGACGACGCGGCGAACGACACCGCTGCGGTCACGGTGAAGGCCACCGGCTCGGCGACGTCCAGCCCGTCGCCCAGTGCATCCGCATCGGCGTCCGCGTCCCCGTCGGCCACGGCCACCGCGAGCCCGTCCGGCTCCGGGGCGGGAACCAGCGGCGGGACGACGACCGGCGGCGGGCTCGCCGCCACGGGCGCGGACGGAGTCCTGCTGCGGGCGGGCATCGCCGTCCTGCTGGTGGCGGGCGGCGCGCTGGTGTTCCTGGCGGCGCGGAGGTCACGGCTGCAGGGCGTCAGCGGTCGATGAGGCATTCCGTCACCTCGCGAACCGCATTTCGTCAGTAGCCCGACCAACCCCGCGGGTGCGGGGAGCAGTTGCCGGAGCGGGACTTGCCAACCATGTTGACGGGACCAACCCCGCGCCCGCGAGGAGTTGGGCGAGCCACTGAATTCCACTCGTGCCCGCACGGTGCTGGAGAACCGTGCCGTCGCTGAGGTCACCTCTCCGCCGAGTGGATCACGGCGACAGGACAGTCCGCGCGGTGCAGGGCCACCATGCCGACCGGGGTCGGCAGCGCACCTGTCCGGCGGCCCCGGCCTCGCGTACCGACGACGATCAGCTGGGCCCGGGTGCTCGCCTCGACGAGCGCCCGGCTGAGCCCGCCTCGGGCGCGGGCACGGTGTGTGGTGACGTCCGGGTGCTTACCGCTCTGCACGGACAGGGCTTCGGCGAAGGCGTCGTGCGACCGGCCGTGCCACGCGGTCGTCCTCTCCAGCACGACCAGGTCCGTGTCACGCGCCGCCGCCTCGGCGTAGGCGAACTCCACCGCCTCCCGGACCTCCTGTGCGTGGCCGCCGACCAGCACGACGGGACCGGCCGGGTCCGGCCTGCCGCGTACCACCAGCATCGGCGTACGTCCGTGGGCCGCCAACTGCCCGGCGACCGAGCCACGTCGCAGCGACCCGGCCCCGCCCGGCGGACGGCCGCCGACCACGAGGAGGGACGCCTCTCGGGATGCGGACTCCAGCACCGCCACGGGGGAACCCATCAAGACCTCGTGCGTCACGCGGAGTTGGGGCGCGGCACCGACGGCCCATCGCTCGGCCTCGGTCAACGCGCCCTTCACCACACGGCACGCCCCCGCTCCACTCCGGTCCCAGGGCGGAACACCGGGCGACACCTGGGCTGTCGGCCACTCATAGGCGTACGCCAACCGGAGTTCCACCCCGCTGCGATCGGCCTCGTGCGCCGCGGCCTCCACCGAGGCCATGCCTGACTGCGAGCCATTGACTCCCACTACGACCGGGCCGCTCATGACGGTCCTCCCTTCACCACACGTCGTCTCGGAACCTCGGGCGCCTCGCGCGGCGTTCGCCGGCGGGCGACCGGGTGCTGCCGGATCCGTGACCTCGCGGTGTCGGCCCGGCAGCACCCGGCTTGCTCCCCGGGACTCAGACTTTCCCCGGCGCCGCGCACCCGACAGGGCCGGACGGGTACCCGAAGCGTGCCGTCCGGCCCTGACTCGGCTCCCTGCCACGGCAGGAGACGGAGGGGCAGCGGACGGAGGAGTGGTAAGGAGCGGCAGCGGACGGAGGAGCAGCAAGGAGGGGTGGAGGGCGGAGGGTCAGGAACGGGACGACTGGGGTGCGAGGGGCGTCCGGTCACTCCGTCGGTACCGGCACCCGCCACACCACCGTGCTGCCGCCGCCGTCGGGACTGCCCAACTCCAGCTCCCCGCCCAGCTGTTCGGCCCGCTCCGCGATGTTCCGCAGCCCGCTGCGGCGGCCGTCCGCCGGAATGCCGCAGCCGTTGTCGGTGACCGTCAGACGGACCTGGTGGGAGTCGGCGGTGAGGGAGATGTCGGCACGGCCGGCGTGAGCGTGCCGGGCGATGTTGGTGAGGGCCTCGGAGAGTACGGCCACCAGGTGGTCGGCGGTCTCGCGCGGCACCCGGGTCTCCACCAGTCCCTCCATCCGCACGCTCGGCGCGAAGCCCAGCACCGGAGCCGCCTCGCCCACGGCGCGCATCACCCGTGCCCGCAGGCCGTCCCCGCCGGTGCCTCCCCGTGAGCGCAGTCCGAAGATCGTCGACCTGATGATCTTGATGGTCTCGTCGAGGTCGTCCACCGCGCGGACGACACGTTCGGCCGCTTCGGGGTGGTCGATGAACCGGCTCGTGCTCTGGAGGGTCATGCCGGTGGCGAAGAGCCGTTGGATGGCGAGGTCGTGCAGGTCGCGGGCGATACGGTCGCGGTCTTGGAGCACCGCGATCTCCTGTGCGTCCAGGCGGCGTTCGGCCAGTTCCATCGCGATGGCCGCCTGCGCGGCGAAGGCCTGCAGGGTCTCGGTCTCCGTCGCCGTGAACGGCTGCCGCCCGGTTTCACGCGCCAGGAGGACGACGCCGCGCACGCCCGCCTCGCCGGTGCCGATGGGTACGGCCACGGCGGGGCCGAGTCCTCCGAAGCGGGGTGGTTCCAGGGTGATGCGTCCGTCGTGGCCGACGTCCGGGCTGGTGACCGGAGTGGCGCCGGAGAATGCCAGGCCCATCAGGCTGCGGTCCATGGGGAGTACGAGTCCTTTGTGGGCCTCGGCGTCCATACCGACGGCGATCTCCACGGCCAGCGACCCGGTGTCCTCCATCGGCAGGGCGACCGCCGCGAGGGCGGAGCCCGTGATCTCGCCGGCCCGCTCGGCGATCAGGGCGAGGACCTTGGTGCGGGAGTCGCCGGACATCAGGCTGTGGGTGATCTCCGCGTTCGCCCGCAGCCAGCGTTCCCGCAGCCGGGACTCCTCGTACAGGCGGGCGTTGTCGATCGCGACGCCGGCCGCCACGGCCAGGGTGGACAGGACCGACTCGTCCTCGTCGTCGAAGTGCGCTCCGGCCCGCTTCTCGGTCAGGTACAGGTTGCCGAAGATCTGGTCGCGTACCCGGATGGGGACCCCGAGGAAGGTGTTCATCGGCGGGTGGTTGGGCGGGAAGCCGTACGAGGCCTGGTGTTCGGAGAGCTTCACGAGGCGCAGCGGCTCGGGGTGGCGGATCAGCTCGCCGAGGATGCCGTGGCCCTCCGGATACGGGCCGATGCGGGCGATCTGCTCCTCGGTGACCCCGACCGTGTGGAAGGCGGACAGCCGCGTGCCGTCGGGGCCGATCACGCCGAGCGCCCCGTACTCGGCGTCCACGAGCACCGCGGCGGCCTCGACGATGCTGTGCAGGACCTGCTCCAGGTCCAGTTCCCGGCCGACGGAGAGCACCGCCTCCAGCAGGCTGTGCACCCGGTCGCGGGTGCCGCGGGCCGCGTCCAGCCGCGCCTGGAGCTCCTCCAGCAACTCGTCCAGCTTCAGCTGCGGCAGCCGTACGCGGGCCTCACGGGCCTCTTCGGGGCTTCCCACCTGTGTCTCCTCGGGCCTGGGCACCGGCGGCTCCGGACACAGGTCACGCTACCGGCGCGCAACGCGCGGCGGTATGGAATCGGCTTCCGATCAGCCCATGGGGACGAGGACCACGGGGCAGTGCGAGTGGTGCAGGAGGGTGTGCGCGACCGGGCTCAGGTGGCCGCTGTGCCGCCCGCGCGATCGAGGCGACCCGACGACCACCGCGGAGGCCTCCCGGGTGGCCTCTCGGGATGTGTCAGTCGTCGGCGACCAGTGCCGTCAGGTCGAGGAGGCGGTTGGTGTAGCCCCACTCGTTGTCGTACCAGCCGAAGACCTTGACCAGGGTGCCGCTCGCCTGGGTGAGGGCGGGGTCGAAGACGCAGGACGCGGGGTCGCCGATGACGTCGCGGGAGACGATCGGGGCCTTCGTCACGCGGATGATGCCGTTGAGCGGGCCGTCCGCCGCCTCGGCGAAGGCCGCGTTGACCTCCTCGGCCGTCGTCTCGCGGTTCAGGACGACGGCGAGGTCGGTGAGCGAGCCGTCCTCCACGGGCACGCGCACGGCGATGCCGTCCAGGGCGCCGGCCAGCTCCGGCAGCACCAGGCCCACGGCGCGCGCGGCACCCGTGCTGGTGGGGATGATGCTCAGGGCGGCCGAGCGGGCCCGGCGCAGGTCCTTGTGCGGGGCGTCGAGGAGGGACTGGTCGTTGGTGTAGCCGTGGATGGTGGTCATCATGCCGCGCTCGATGCCGAAGGTCTCGTGCAGCACCTTCACCATCGGGGCCACGCAGTTGGTGGTGCAGGACGCGGCCGAGACGATCCGGTCGCGGTGCCGGTCGTACGTCGTGTCGTTGACGCCCATCACGATGGTGGCGTCCGCGTTCCTGCCCGGGGCGGACAGCAGCACGGTGTGGGCGCCCGCCTTCAGGTGCAGGGCGGCGGAGTCGCGGTCGCGGAAGCGGCCGGTGGACTCGATGACGATGTCGGCGCCGTAGTCGGACCAGTGCAGGGCGGCCGGATCGCGTTCGGCGCTGATGGCGATGCGCCGGCCGTCGACGGTGATCGAGCTGTCGTCGTGGCTCACCTCGCGTCCGATGCGCCCGAACGTCGAGTCGTACTCCAGGAGATGGGCCAGGGTGGCGGGCGAGGTGATGTCGTTGATCGCGACCACCTCGACGTCCTGGGTGCCCGCCTCGGCGCGGTCGAGTGCCGCGCGCAGATAGGTGCGGCCGATCCGGCCGAAGCCGTTGATGCCGACACGTACGGTCATGACGGTGAACTCCTTTGCGGAGCAGGGGATTTACGGGGTCGGGGAGGTCAGGCGTTCCAGGTCCAGTCGGCGACCTCGGGGAGGTCGGTGCCGTGTTCGCGGATCCAGGCGTGGTGGCGGGTGCGGGCGTCGGCCATCTGCTGGCGTACGGCTGCGGCGCGGACGGCGAGGTGGGGGACGCGGTCGATGACGTCCATGACCAGGCGGTAGCGGTCGAGGTCGTTGCGGACGACCATGTCGAACGGGGTGGTCGTGGTGCCGGACTCCTTGTAGCCGCGCACGTGCAGGTTGGCGTGGCCGGTGCGGCGGTAGGCGAGGCGGTGGATGAGCCACGGGTAGCCGTGGTAGGCGAAGATGACCGGCCTGTCGGTGGTGAACAGGCCGTCGTACTCGAAGTCGCCCATGCCGTGCGGGTGTTCGTCGCGCGGCATGAGCCGCGTCATGTCGACGACGTTGACGACGCGGACGGCGAGGTCGGGCAGGTGGCGGCGCAGCAGCTGGGCGGCGGCCAGGACCTCCAGGGTGGGGACGTCACCGGCGCAGGCGAGGACGACATCGGGTTCGCCGCCGTTCTCGGTGCCCGCCCACTCCCAGATCCCGGCGCCGCGCGCGCAGTGGGAGCGGGCCTGGTCCAGGGAGAGCCAGTCGAAGCAGGGCTGCTTGCCGGCGACGACCACGTTGACGTAGTCGCGGCTGCGCAGGACGTGATCGGCCACCGAGAGAAGGGTGTTGGCGTCCGGCGGGAGGTAGACCCGGACGACTTCGGGGCTCTTGTTGAGGACGTGGTCGACGAAGCCGGGGTCCTGGTGCGAGAAGCCGTTGTGGTCCTGGCGCCAAACATGCGACGTCAGAAGGTAGTTGAGGGAGGCGATCGGCGCCCGCCACGCCAACTCCCGCGACGTCTTCAGCCACTTGATGTGCTGATTGACCATCGAGTCGACGATGTGCACGAAGGCCTCGTAGCAGGAGAACAGTCCGTGCCGGCCGGTCAGCAGATAGCCCTCCAGCCAGCCCTGGCAGGTGTGTTCGGAGAGGATCTCCATCACCCGGCCGTGCCGGTCCAGGTGTTCGTCGACCGGCAGGAACCCCGCCTGCCAGGCCTTGCCACTGGCGTTGAAGACGGCCTGGAGGCGGTTGGAAGCGGTCTCGTCCGGGCCCACGAGGCGGAAGTCGCGGCTCGCCGCGGTGTCGTGCATGACCTGTTCGAGGAGGTCGCCGAGGACGCGGGTCGGCTCGTGCAGGGTGCTGCCCGGCTTCTCGACGGGGACGGCGAAACGGTCCAGGGACGGGATCGGCAGATCGCGGACGAGGAGACCGCCGTTGGCGTACGGGCTGGAGCCGAGGCGCTTGGTGCCCTCGGGGACGCAGGCGAGGACGTCCGCGACGGGTCGGCCGTCCGGGCCGAACAGCTGCTCCGGGTGGTACGAGCGCAGCCACGCCTCCAACTGCCGTAGATGCTCCGGGTTTTCGCGTACCTCGGACAGCGGGACCTGGTGGGCGCGCCAGGTGCCCTCGACCGGGACGCCGTCGACCTCGGCGGGACCGGTCCAGCCCTTGGGCGTACGCAGCACGATCATCGGCCAGTGCACCCGCTCGCTCACGCCGTCCGCACGGGCGGACTGCTGCATCACGGCGATGCGGTCCAGCGCGTCGTCGAACGCGGCGGCCATGGCGCGGTGCACCTTGAGCGGGTCGTCGCCGGTGACGTGGATCGGGTCGTGGCCGTAGCCGCGCAGCAGCTCGTCGAGTTCGGACTCGGGGAGGCGGGACAGGACCGTCGGGTTGGCGATCTTGTAGCCGTTGAGGTGCAGGATCGGCAGGACCGCGCCGTCGTGGACCGGGTCGAGGAACTTGTTGGAGTGCCAGGCGGCGGCCAGCGGGCCGGTCTCCGCCTCGCCGTCGCCGATCACGCACGCGACCAGCAGGTCCGGGTGGTCGAAGGCGGCGCCGTAGGCGTGCGCGAGGGAGTAGCCGAGCTCGCCGCCCTCGTGGATCGAGCCGGGGGTCTCCGGCGCCACATGGCTCGGCACGCCGCCGGGGAAGGAGAACTGCTTGAACAGCCGCTCCATGCCGGCCCCGTCGCGCGAGACGTCCGGGTAGGTGTCGCTGTAGCTGCCCTCCAGCCAGGAGTTGGCGAGCACGGACGGGCCGCCGTGGCCGGGTCCCCACACGCACAGCGCGTCCAGGCCGCGCGCCTTGATCACCCGGTTGAGGTGGGTGTACACGAGGTTGAGACCGGGCGAGGTACCCCAGTGGCCCAGCAGCCGCGGCTTGATGTGCTCCGGCTTCAGGGGCTCGGTGAGCCGCGCGTTCGCCATCAGGTAGATCTGGCCCGCGGCAAGGTAGTTGGCGGCCCGCCAATGGGCGTCCAGGGTGCGCAGTTCGTCGTCGGAGAGTTCGGAGAGTTCGGAGAGTTCGGACAGGGCGGTCGCGTCCAGGTTTTCGGCCTTGTTCATCGGGGGCTCCGGAAGTCATCGGCGTGGTTCAACGGGGGCGTCGGAGGCGGAACTACTGCGTCAGCAGGCGGAGTTGAGGACGATCGTGCTCACGCGTGCTCGGGCACGACGGCCACCGGGCAGGTGGAGTGGTGCAGCACTCCGTGGGCCACGCGGCCCAGTTGGAGGCCGTAGTGCCCGGGGCGGCGCCTGGCTCCGACGATCAGGAGGTCGGCGTCGCGCGAGGCGTCCACGAGCACGGCCCGGGTGGGGCCCTCGACCGTACGGCGGCGTGACTCGACGTCGGCGGGGGCGTCCCGAAGCGCCGCGTCCAGCGCCTCGACCGCCTGCTGCTCGTGCAGCCGGGCCGGTTCGCCGGACATCAGGGGATGGTCGGTGGTCTCGTGCGCGGGCCAGCGCCAGGCCCGTACGACGTCCACCGCCGCTCCGCGTCGCCGCGCCTCCTCGAAGGCGAAGCGCACCGCCGCCGAGCCCGCCGGCTTCGCTCCTACGCCGACGACGACGCGGCCGTGCGTTCCGGTCCGGGCCCGGTTGTCGTGGTCGCCGCGGACGACGATCATCGGGCACTGCGCGTGCCCGGCCACGATCAGGCTCACCGAGCCCAGCAGCGCCTCGGCGATACCGCTGCGGCCGCGGGTGCCCGTCACCAGCATCGAGGCGTCGCGGCTCTCCCGCACCAACGCGTACTCGGGTTCCTCCACCAACACCTCGACGCGCACGTCGAGTTCGGGTTGGCGGCGGCGTGCCCGGCGTGCGGCGTTGTCGACGATGTCCTCGGCCCTCACCTGCTCGTCGGGCTTGGCGAGGTCTTCGGAGAGCGAGGTGCCCTCGTACCGCTCCCACAGTGACGCGTACACCAGCCGCAGAGGGAGTCCGCGCACGGCGGCCTCGTCGGCCGCCCAGTCGACGGCCCGCAGACTCGGCTCGGAACCGTCCACGCCCACGACCACGGGGAGTGTTGTCATCGTGGTCACCGCCCCGCACCGAGGAGGTCGAACACGATCCGGGCCTTGACCTCGCCGCGCAGCACCTCGTCGATGGACTCGTTGACGGAGGCCAGCGGGCGGGTCTCGGAGATGACCTTGGTGTGTCCGGCGGCGTGCAGCTGGAACACCTCGGCGAGATCCTGCCGGGTGCCGACGATCGAGCCGATCACCGAGGTGCCGTTCAGCACGGTGTCGAAGATCGGGACCTGGATGCTGCCGTGCGCGGGCAGGGCGACCATGACGAGCTTCCCGCCGCGCCGCAGGCCGGAGTTGACGGCGGCGAACGCGCCCTCGTTCACGGCGAGCGCGATGGCTGCGTGCGCGCCGCCGTGCCGCTTGAGGACTTCTCCTACGTCGTCCTTGCGGGCGTCGATGACGAGGTCGGCGCCGAGCGCGGTGGCGAGTTCGAGCTTCTCGTCGGTGACGTCGATCGCCGCGACCGTCGCCCCCGCGATCTTCGCGTACTGCACCGCCAGGTGGCCGAGCCCGCCGACACCGGAGATGGCGACGAGCTGCGCGGGCCGCACGCCGGCGACCTTGAGCGCCCTGTACGTCGTGACGCCCGCGCAGGTCAGCGGGGCGGCGTCGATCGCGCTCACGCCGTCGGGCACCGGCTGGGCGAAGTCGGCCCAGGCCAGCATCTTCTCCGCGTACCCGCCGTCACAGCCGTAGCCGGTGTTGATCTGCTGCTCGCACAGCGTCTCCCAGCCGGACAGGCAGTGCTCGCACCGCCCGCAGGCCTTGCCGAGCCACGGCACCGCGACCCGCTGTCCGACGGCCAGATGGGTGACGCCGTCGCCGAGCTGCTCGACCAGGCCGACGCCCTCGTGGCCGGGGACGAAGGGCGGGCTGGGCTTGACCGGCCAGTCGCCGTGTGCGGCGTGGATGTCGGTGTGGCACAGCCCGGACGCCTCGACACGCACGCGGACCTGGCCGGGGCCGGGCTCGGGGTCGGGGCGGTCCTCCATGACCAGGGGTTCACCGAAGGCTCGTACGACTGCTGCCTTCATGACTGCTGCTCCTCAAGGGGATCGGTGTGGATCAGTCGTGCGAGACGACGGCGACGGGGGCGGTGGAGTGATGCAGGACGCCGTGCGCGACCGGGCCGATGTGGGCGCCGAGCGCGCCGTGGCGGATCCGGCGGCCGATGACGACCAGGGAGGCCTCGCGGGAGGCGTCCACCAGGTGGTCGGCGGCGCTGCCGACGCGGGACTCCAGGGCGACCTCGACGGCGGGGTGCTTCAGCCGCCAGGGGCGCAGCGCCTCGGTGAGAGCCGCGGCCTCCCAGCGGAACAGCTCGTCGTTCAGGCCCGCGTCCATCCCGAGGCCGTAGGCGTAGTACGGCGGCAGGCTCCAGCCGTGGACGACCCGCAGCGCGGTGTCGCGCCGGGCGGCCTCGGCGAACGCGAACTCGAGCACCGCGTCGGCGGGGGCGCCGGCGTCGATGCCGAGGACCACGGGCCGGGACGGCGTGGCGGACGACGGGTTCGTCCCGTTCTCGGCGGCGGCCTGTTCGCCGGCCCGGACCAGGACCACGGGCAGTTCGGCGTGTGCGACCACGGAGAGGCCGACGGAACCGACGAGGAATCCGCCGACACCGCTCAGTCCACGCGAGCCGAGGACCAGCAGTTCGGAGTCCTTCGCCGCGTCCAGGAGGGTGTCCGCGGGCGCGCCGGTCAGCTGCTCCACGGTCACGTCCACGCCGGGGTGGCGCCGCCGGATGCCGTCGGCCGCCTCGCGGGGAATCCTCCCCCAGCCTTCGGCCGGGGGGACCCCCATCTCGCTTCGCTCGGTCCAGTGCTGCTGTGTCTCGGCGCCGAGCAGCGGTGCCTGCGCCATGGGTGCCGGCACGGGCTCCCAGACCTGGACCAGCTTCAGCGGCAGGCCGCGCAGCTGTGCCTCGTGGGCGGCCCAATCGGCCGCCGCGCGGCTCTCGGCGGAGCCGTCGAGGCCGACGGTGACGGTGCGGGTCATGATGTCCACCTTCTGGATCGGGGTCCTGCTGCGAGCTTCGTCGTCGTACGAGGCACCGGGCAGGGGCCGCAGGTCCCTGCCGGGGACCGAACGGCCCTGTCCGGTGTGCGGCACGGCCCTGTCCGGTGTGCGGCACGGCCCTGTCCGGTGTGCGGCACGGCCCTGTCCGGTTTCGGCACGGCGGGCCCACCGACGGGCCCGCCGCACCTCCCGCGGTCACCGCAGCCAGCGGCTGCGACGGATGAGCGGGAGCCTGGCCCAGACCTTGCCGAGGCCGAGGGTGTCGCCGGCGGCGACGGCGGCCAGGGCGATCAGGACGACGGCGTAGATGAGGTGGTAGTCCACGAACGGGTTCGGCGACATGCTCGGCGAGCCGTCCGAGAGGTGCCGGGCGGGCGGCCACTCGGCCAGCCACATGAACGCCATCATCATCGTGCCCGCGACGGCCGCGAAGCGCAGCGCGACGCCGGCGAGGAGCGCGACCCCGATCCCGGCCAGGCCGAGCATGAACAGCCAGTCGGCCGAGGTGGCACCGGCCCAGGAGTGGAACGTGGATTCCATCGGGCCGGCGGCCACGCCGCTCAGGAAGCCCTTGGTCGGCGAGCCGCCGTCGATCCAGCCCTTGCCGGAGGGGGTGGCGTAGCCGAGGCCGAAGGTCTTGTCGAGGAAGGCCCACAGGAAGACGAACCCGGTGAGCAGCCGCAGGGACGCGAAGGCGTAGGCCCGCACGGTGTACGTGTCGCTGTGTGCCGACACGGCGGACTCGGATGCGGAGGCGGTCCGGTTCCTGCGGATGGACGGCAGGTGGAAGCCCTGACTGTGGCGAGGGTGCTCGTGCACGGCCATGGTGGTGATCCTTTCGGGGAGGAGTGGGGCTGTCTGTTCGGTGCCTGACGTCCCTGACTCTCGTCCTGTGGGGCGGCTGCCGCCGGATGCCGAAGGTCGGTGGCCATGGGGCTGAACGGCCCTGTCCGCAGGGACCGTTGGGGTGCACGGCCGGCGCTTCGCAGCTGCCGAAGGGCAGTTCGCCGAGGTTGTCGCTCAGTAGGCCGACAGGCCGTGCGCCCGGAACTGGTCACGGACGCGCTCTGTCGGTTCGGGAGCGGGAACGGGGTTGTCGCGCAACCGGAACGGAACCCCGAGTGCCGCGTACTTCGCCGCGCCCAGTCTGTGGAACGGCAGGACGTCCACGCGGTCGACCGTGCCGAGTCCCGCGACGAAGCCGGCCAGGGCGTCCACGGATTCCGCGTCGTCCGTCCAGCCCGGCACCAGGACGTACCGGATCCACATCGGGACGCCGAGGCGGTCGAGGCGGGTGGCGAAGGTGAGGGTGGGGGCGAGTTCGCCGCCGGTCAGTTTCCGGTAGGTGGTGACGTCGAAGGACTTGATGTCGAGGAGTACCAGGTCGGTGTCGGCGAGGAGTTGGTCGGTGGCGCGGGTGCCGAGGAAGCCGGAGGTGTCGAGCGCGGTGTGCAGGCCGGCTTCCTTGCAGCGGCGCAGGACTTCGGCGGTGAACGCGGGCTGGAGCAGTGGTTCGCCGCCCGTGACCGTCACTCCGCCGCCGGCCGTCGTGATGAAGGCGCGGTACTTCTCGATCTCCGCCAGCACCTCGTCGACCGTCGCCTCCCGGCCGTCGCGCATGTGCCAGGTGTCGGGGTTGGCGCAGTACAGGCAGCGCAGCGGGCAGCCGTTGACGAAGAGGACGAACCGGGTCCCGGGGCCGTCCACGCCGGTGGACAGGTCCCAGGAGTGGATCCGGCCCGTGGTCGCGGTGGGCACGGTCCTCACAGCGATCCGTGGAAGGTGCGGCTGATCACGTCGAGCTGTTGCTCGCGGGTCAGCCGGACGAAGTTGACGGCGTAGCCGGAGACGCGGATCGTCAAGTCCGGGTATGCGTCGGGGTGTTGCATGGCGTCTTCCAGCGTGGCCCGGTCCAGCACGTTGACGTTCATGTGGAAGCCGCCCGCCGATGTGTAGGCGTCGAGGATGCCCACCAGGTGCCCGGCCCGCTCGTCGGGCGCGTGTCCCAGTCCCTCGGGCGTGATCGTCGTCGTCAACGAGATGCCGTCCCGGGCCTGTTCGTACGGCAGCTTGGCCACCGACAGCGCGGAGGCGGCGACCCCGTGCCGGTCGCGGCCGTTCATCGGGTTGGCGCCGGGGGCGAAGGGCGCTCCGGCGAGGCGGCCGTCGGGGGTGTTGCCGGTGTGCTTGCCGTAGACGACGTTCGAGGTGATGGTGAGGACCGACTGGGTGTGTTCGGCGCCCCGGTGGGTGGGGTACTGGCGCACCTTCGCCATGAAGGACTCCACCAGGCCTACGGCGATGCTGTCGGCGCGGTCGTCGTTGTTGCCGTAGGCCGGGAAGTCGCCCTCGGTGCGGAAGTCGACGGCGAGGCCGGTGGCGTCCCGGAACACCTTCACCCGGGCGTACTTGACGGCGGAGAGGCTGTCGGCGGCGACGGACAGGCCGGCGATGCCGCAGGCCATGAAGCGGTGCACGGGGTAGTCGTGCAGCGCCATCTCGATGCGTTCGTAGGCGTACTTGTCGTGCATGTGGTGGATGACGTTGAGCGCGTTGACGTACGTCCGGGCCAGCCAGTCCAGGACGTGGTCGTACGCCGCCGACAGCTCGTCGTAGTCGAGGTACTCGCCGGTCAGCGGAGGCGTCGGTGTCGCGATCTGTTCGCCGGTCATCTCGTCGCGGCCGCCGTTGACCGCGTACAGCAGGGCCTTGGCGAGGTTGACCCGGGCGCCGAAGAACTGCATCTGCCTGCCGACCCGCATCGCCGACACGCAGCAGGCGATCGCGGTGTCGTCGCCGGTGCACGGGCGGAGCAGCTCGTCGGACTCGTACTGGACGGCACTGGTGTCGATCGAGACCTGGGCGCAGAACTCCCGGAACGCGAAGGGGAGTTGGGGCGACCACAGGACCGTCAGGTTGGGTTCGGGGGCGGGGCCGAGGTTGTAGAGGGTCTGGAGGAAGCGGAAGGACGTGCGGGTGACCAGGGTGCGTCCGTCCTCGCCCATGCCGCCGATGGACTCCGTCACCCAGGTCGGGTCGCCGGAGAACAGGGCGTCGTACTCGGGGGTGCGCAGGAACCGTACGATCCGCAGCTTGACCACGAAGTCGTCGATCAGTTCCTGGGCACCGGACTCGTCCAACACGCCTTCGTTCAGGTCGCGTTGGAGGTAGATGTCGAGGAAGGTGGAGGTGCGGCCGAGGGACATCGCGGCGCCGTTCTGCTCCTTCACGGCGGCCAGGTAGCCGAGGTAGAGCCACTGCACGGCCTCGTGGGCGGTCGCGGCGGGGCGCGAGACGTCACAGCCGTACGTCGTCGCCATTCGCGTCAGCTCGCCCAACGCCCGTATCTGCTCGGCGAGTTCCTCCCGGTCCCGGATGACCTCGGTGGAGGACGCGCAGGCGTCGAGGAGGGCACGCTCGGCCTTCTTGGCCTCGATCAGCCGGTCCGTGCCGTACAGCGCCACGCGCCGGTAGTCGCCGATGATCCGGCCGCGGCCGTAGGCGTCGGGCAGTCCGGTGATGATGCCGGCCTTGCGGGCCGCCCGCATTTCGGGCGTGTAGGCGTCGAAGACACCGTCGTTGTGGGTCTTGCGGTAGGTGCCGAAGACGCGTGTGACGAAGGGGTCGGGCTCGTAGCCGTAGGCCTTCAGGCTGTTCTCGACCATGCGCAGGCCGCCGTTGGGCATGATCGCGCGCTTCAGCGGGGCGTCGGTCTGCAGGCCGACGATCAACTCCCGTTCCCTGTCGATGTATCCGGGGGCGTGCGAGGTGATCGTGGAGGGGGTCGTCGCGTCGACGTCGAGGATGCCCTTGCGCCGCTCCTCCGGGAACAGGGCGCTGACCTTCCCCCACACGGCGCGCGTGCGGTCGGTGGGGCCGGTCAGGAAGGTCGCGTCGCCTTCGTAGGGCGTGTAGTTGGCCTGGATGAAGTCGCGTACGTCGACGTGGTCGCGCCAGCCGGTTCCCGCGAACTCCCGCCAGGCGTCGGCCGTCCGGTGCTCTGCTGCCGCGGTGATGGTCATCGCCGGTTCCCTCTCGTGGTCGTTCCCGCGCGGGTGCGCCTTCCGCTTCCGATCCTGGTCAGCGGCCGTGCCGGAGGGGAGTGCCGACCGGAGTCCGGGGGCGGGGCCGTACGGCCCTCGCCCACCGGCCGGGCGGCCCTGCGACCGCCCTCACACGACGGTGAGATCCGGGCGGACCAGCGTCCCCGACCGGCCGTGGACGATCTCGTACGCCGCGTCCAGGGCACCGATCGCGGCCAGGCCTCCGGTGCGTTCGACGAAGCGGGCGGCGGCCTCTGTCTTGGGGCCCATCGAGCCCTCGGGGAAGCCGCCCCGGCGCAGCTCGGCGGGCGTGGCACCGAGCACGGGCTGCTGGGCGGGGGTGCCGTAGCCGGAGTAGACGCAGGGCACGTCCGTGAGGATGAGCAGGAAGTCGGCCTTCAGGTGCTCGGCGAGCAGCGCCGCCGTGAGGTCCTTGTCGACGACGGCCTCCGCCCCGGAGAGCGCGCCGGTGTCGGAGTCGGCAGTGACGGGGATGCCTCCGCCGCCCGCGCAGATGACGAGCGTGCCGCTGTTGAGCAGTTCATGGATGGTGTCGGTCTCCAGGATCCGCTCGGGTGCCGGGGAGGGGACGACGCGGCGCCGGCCGGTGGTGTCGGCGCCGATGTGCCAGCCGCGTTCGCGGGCGAGTGCGGACGCCACGTCGAGGGAGTACACCTGGCCGACGAACTTCGTGGGGTGCGCGAAGGCCGGATCGTCCGCCCGTACGAGGGTGTGGGTCACGAGCGCGGCGATCCCGCGGCCGGGCAGCGCGTCGTGCAGGGTGCGGGCCAACAGGGAACCGATCATGCCCTGGGTCTGGGCACCGAGCAGGTGCAGCGGGTACGGGGCGCCGAGGGCGGGGTCGGTCGCGCTCTCCATGGCGAGCAGACCGATCTGGGGGCCGTTGCCGTGGGTGATGACCAGCTCGTGGTCGTGGGCCAGCGCCGCGAGCGCGGTGGCGACCCGGTCGACGTTCGCCTGCTGGACGGCGGCGTCGGGGCGTTCGCCGCGGTGCAGCAGGGCGTTGCCGCCGAGGGCGACGACGATACGCATGACTCGGACCTCCGGGGTGGCGATGAGTACGGCAGTGGCGACGAGTACGGCCTTGATGCTCGGGTGCGGACGCGTGGCGGGCGGGCGGCGCTGCCTGCCGTAGCCGTACGACCGGTGATACGACCGGTGCGTCGAGCGCGGCACACCTCATCGAACCGCCGGATCGGCGTGGCCGCAGGGTGCCGGAAGTCTCCTGATCGGAGCCGAATGGCCCGGCCGACGGACCGGGTGGCCCATGGTCTGTCGCGGGGCGCCGGACACACGCTGGTCATGGCAGTTCCCCTACTCCGTCGGGAGGCAGGCCATGATCACCACCCCCACCCCCAGCATGCTGCGCGCGTTGCCCGCCGAGGACCGGCAGCGGCTGCTGCGCACCGCCCACGAGGTGTCCTTCGCGCAAGGGACGCGCCTGTTCGAGGAGGGCGGCCGGGCCGACCGGTTCTGGATCATCCGCACGGGCACGATCGAGCTCGACATGCGTGTGCCGGGCCGTCGCCCGGCCGTCATCGAGATCCTTCGGCACGACGAACTCGTCGGCTGGTCCTGGCTGTTCGCCCCGCACGCCTGGCATCTCGGCGCCGAAGCGACGACCCCCGTGCGGGCGTACGAGTTCGACGCCACGGCCGTCCGCCTGATGTGCCGGGAAGACCCGGCCCTGGGCAGCGCCGTCGCCCAGTGGGTCGGCGACGTGCTCGCCCACCGCCTGCGCTCCGCCCGGACCCGGCTGCTGGACCTGTACGCCCCGTACGGCGCCGGCACCACCCTCTGACACTGTCCGACACGGTCCGACCGGGCCCAAGGAGGAGGTCCGCGACAGCGTCTCCACCGACGCACGGTGCGGGCGTGTTTCCGAGCCGACTGGGGCCGGTCGGCCCTAGTGCGATCGGGCCCGGCGCGTGATGATCGTCCTCACGGGAAGCCCGCAGCCCGTCCGCCACCGGGAACAAGGGGTCGTCATGGCCGAGCCACGCACCTTCACGGAGCAGAACCCGATCCGTGTCTTCCTGCTGGACGACCACGAGGTCGTACGACGTGGCATCACCGACCTGCTGGACACCGAACCGGACATCTCGGTGGTCGGCGACGCGGACACCGTCGAGCACGCCCTCGCCCGCTGCCCGGCGGTGCGCCCGGACGTCGCCGTGCTCGACGTGCGTCTCCCGGACGGTGACGGCATCACGGTCTGCCGCGAGCTGCGCAGCCGGCTGCCGGAGCTGGCCTGTCTGATGCTGACCTCGTTCGACGAGGAGGACGCCCTGCTCGACGCCATCATGGCCGGGGCCGCGGGCTACGTCCTCAAGCAGATCAGGGGCTCCGACCTGGTCTCGGCGGTACGGACGGTCGCCTCGGGCCAGTCGATGCTGGACGCCGCGACCACGGCCCGCCTGATGCGCTCGCTGCGCGCCGAGCCCGCCGAGACCCCGGCGCTGTCGCCCGAACTGGCGAGCCTGTCCCCGCGTGAGCGGGACATCCTCGCCCTGATCGGGGACGGACTGACCAACCGCGAGATCGGCAAGCGGCTCTACCTCTCGGAGAAGACCATCAAGAACCACATCTCCCGGCTGCTGGCCAAACTCGGCGTCCAGCGCCGGGTCCAGGCCGCGGTCCTGGCCTCGCAGTTGGAGCAGCCGCAGACGGGCGACCGCCCCGCGAAGTGAGCCCGTCCGGACCGACCGGACACCCGTCCGGACCGACCGGACCCCCGACCGGACCGACCGGACCCCCGACCGGACCGATCGGACCCTCGCCCGGGCCGGACGGCCCCTGCCCCTCCCGCACCGCCCGGCGCCACGCTGGACCGGTCACCGGAAAGCCCGACCGCCGCCATCGGCGCAGGGCGGGCAGGAGGCCCCGATGCGTACCGCAGCCCTCGACGGGACGACGCTGGAAAGGCTGCTCTCCGCGGCCGTAGCCGCTCCCTCGATCCACAACACCCAGCCCTGGCGCTTCCGCCTGGCCCCGGAGACCCTCACGGTCGAGATCCGCGCGGCCACGCACCGCGGCCTGCGCCACATCGACCCGACGGGCCGCGCCCTGCACCTGTCCGTCGGCTGCGCCGTACTGAACCTGCGGGTCGCGGTCGAGCACTTCGGCTGGGAACCGGTGACCCGGCTCCTCCCACGCCCGGACGAGCCGGACCTGCTCGCCACCGTACGTCTCGGCGGCACCACCAGGACGTCCTCGCACACTTCGCTCTACGACGCCGTGTGGCGCCGGCACAGCAGCCGATTCCCCTTCTCGGGACGGCCGTTGCCCACCGCCCTGCGCACCGAACTGGCCGAAGCGGCACACCTGGAAGGGGCGCGGCTGCACTGCCTCCCGCCCCGTCGGGCCGACGGTGTGCTGTCCCTCACCAGGGAGGCGGAGCACCGCAACACCACTGACGCGGACCGTGCCACGGACAGCCGCCGCTGGGTGGCGGAGACGCACGACAGCGGACTGGGCATACCGGCGGAGGCGCTCGGTCTCCAGGACTCCCTGGAACGCATGCCGATGCGCGACTTCGGCGCCCACCGCCACCGGAACGGCCTCACCGCGCGCCCCTTCGAGCAGCGGCCCTCGATCGCGGTGCTGTCCACCGCGCACGACCGCCGGGCCGACTGGCTGCGCGCAGGACAGGCCCTCGAACGGGTCCTGCTCATCGCGACCGCGCACGGGGTACGGGCATCGCTCCTGCACCAGGCACTGGAATGGTCCGACCTGCGCGAGCAGCTCACGGCACCGACCGACGCCCGCCCCTCCCACGCACAGATGGTGATCCGCCTCGGATACGGCCCTGAGGGACCGGCTTCACCGCGTCGTGACGAAGCCCTGCTGTCGGCCCCGCCCGGCACACCGCTCGCCCTCCTGCCTCCGGCGCCTGAAGCGGATGGGCCTTGCAACGGTCGGACGTCCGACCTGTGAGTCGTTGTGCGTGTGGCGGGCGCCTGACCGGTGGCGGTGCGGCGAACACGAGTCTTCGTGGGGTGGTCGAGCCTGCCTCCCACCGTTCGCGCGTGCCCCGTGACGACGACCAGGGTGTTCCACCGGTGCGACCGGGCGGCGGCTCGCCGGAGAGCGGCGGCAGGTGGCGGTTCCGCGGTGCGAACGCGGGCGCCGGGCCCTTGACGGCAGGAGTGATGGAGATGGCGAAGCTGCTTTTCGTGCTCACCGCCTGCGGCCGAGTTGGCGCGAACCGGGGCCGTAGGGGCCAGTCTGGTGGTGTCGGAAGTTCGTCCGAGAACGGAGGAGCACCCCATGGACATGAAGCTCGAAGTCGTCGTGGTGCCGGTCGGGGACGTGGACCGGGCCAAGGCCTTCTATACGGCGTTGGGCTGGCGGCTCGACGCCGATGTCGCCACCGGCGAGGACTTCCGGGTGGTGCAGGTGACCCCGCCGGGTTCGCCGGCCTCCGTCATCTTCGGCACCTCGGTCTCGTCCCAGGCACCGGGCTCGGCCCAGGGACTGCACCTGATCGTGGACGACATCGCCGCCGCCCGCGACGAGCTCAAGCGGGCCGGTGCCGACCCGAGCGACGTGTTCCACGACGAGGGCGGTGTCTTCCACCACGCGGGGACCGACGCCCGGGTGCCCGGGCCGGATCCGCAGCGCAGCAGCTACGGCTCGTTCCTGTCGTTCGGCGATCCGGACGGCAACGGCTGGATCCTCCAGGAGATCACCACCCGGCTCCCGGGCCGCGTGGACCCGGCGGCCACGACGTTCGCCTCCGCCGAGGACCTGGCGAGCGCGCTGCGCCGGGCCGCCGCGGCACACGGCGAGCACGAGGCGCGTACCGGCGAGGAGGACCCGGACTGGCCCGACTGGTACGCGCGGTACATGGTCGGCGAGCAGGCCGGTACCGAGCTGCCGTCGTGAGCACGTCGGCCGGGCGGGCGGCTGCGCCCGTTCGGTACCTCGGCCGGGGCTCGAAGCGCCCGACGGCCTCGGTTTCCGCCGCGTCCTCGACGCGAGGGAAAGTGAGCCGGCCATGTCCGGGAAACCGCCGGCCGGAGCCGTCGCGCTGGTCACCGGCGACGCCACCGGCCTCTGGATGCTCACCCACGTCGGCAAGTACCAGGGCGAGATCGTCGCCGCCAACATCCTCGGCGAACCCCGCGAGGCCGACTACACGGCCGTACCCCGCGTGGTCTACACCGACCCGCAGGCGGCGTCGGTCGGCGCGGACGAGGCACGGTTCGGCGCCACCGTCCCGATCTCCGGCGTGGCCAAGACCGCCGCCTACACCCGTGCCTACGCCGACGCCAACGGGTTCCTCACGCTGCTCAGCGACGGCCGGGTGATCACCGGCGCCCACGCCCTCGGCCCGGAGGCAGGGGAGTGGCTGCAACAGGCGACCCTCGCGATCCGCGCCCGCGTCCCGGTGGACGTGCTGCGCGACACGATCCAGCCGTTCCCCACGTTCTCGGAGATCTACGTCGCCGCGCTCAAGGACCTGCACGAGCAGATCGGGGCCGTAGCGGGGAAGACGTCGGCATGACGCGCTACCGCACACTCGAGGTCGACGACCTGCCGCCCATGAACCGGAGCTGCGGGAGAACTTCTTCTCCCCGGCGGCCACGCGGAACGGGCACCTCGGGACCGACCCCGCGACCGACCGCTACGCCCCCGACCTGTGGACGGACGAGTTCGCCTTCCTGAACCGGACACCTGTGCCGACGAGGCCGCCCGGCGAATGGCTTTCCTGACCAACGGAAAGGTCACCTCGGGCGGGGTGCCGCCGCACGACGACCTGCTGCCCGAGTTCCCCCACCTCGGACCTCCGCACCGCTGGCCGACAAACCATCGGTCCGCACCACCACCGCCACTTCAAAGGGCCACCATGGACAGTCCCGTCAAGCGGGTCGCCGTCATCACCGGCGCGTCACAGGGCATCGGCGCCGGCCTGGTCGAGGCGTACCGCAAGCTCGGCCACGCGGTCGTCGCGACCTCGCGCCGCATCACCCCCTCCGAGGACCCGGACGTGCTCACCGTCCAGGGCGACATCGCCGATCCCGGCACGGCCGGGCGCGTTACCGCCGCCGCGATCGAGCGCTTCGGCCGGATCGACACCCTCGTCAACAACGCGGGCCTCTACATCGCCAAGCCGTTCACCGACTACTCCCAGGAGGAGTACGAGACGGTCATCGGCGTCAACCTGACCGGCTTCTTCCACCTCACCCAGCTCGCCGTCCGGCAGATGTTGCGCCAGGGCAATGGCCACATCGTCCAGATCAGCACCAGCCTCGCCGACCACGCCAACTCCCGGATCCCCGCAGTGCTCGCATCCCTCACCAAGGGTGGGCTGCAGTCCGCCACCAGGGCGCTGGCGATCGAGTACGCCTCCCGCGGCATCCGCAGCAACGCGGTCGCGCTGGGCGTCATCAGAACCGCCATGAACCCGGAGGCGACCGAGAGCCTCGCCGCGCTGCACCCGCTCGGGCGGATGGGCGAGGTCGGTGACGTCGTCGACGCGATCCTCTTCCTGGAGAACGCGCCCTTCGTCACCGGCGAGATCCTCCACGTCGACGGCGGCCAGAGCGCCGGGCACTGAACTTCCGGTGCGGGTGGACGGGGACCGGTATCCGGAGGGGACGACGTGTCATTCCTTCAGTCACTCCTCCAGCAGGCGCAGGTGTGACCTGACGAGCGTCGTGGTGACCAGCAGGTCGGTGATGAGGTTGTGGTTGAGCGTGTTCCCGACCGGCGGGGGGACCTCCTCCTCCAGCAGCCCGGGAACGCCGTCCTTCTTGCTGAGCCGCGTGCGCACGTTGGCGACGAGGTGGGCGGCCCGACTCGTGGTCCACCGCTCTTCGGGCCGCAACTCGCCCAGTTCGAAAGCGACTTGAGTCCACGTCAGCGGCTGGGGCTGCGGTTCGAGCCGTAGCTAGCGCTGGGCGAGGCAGACGAGCACCAGCTTCTCCTCGGGGCTCAGGTCCCGTACCTCTCCGGGTGTCTCCTCCTCGTGCGCCCCCTGCCCGTTCGCCGAGCCGCGCGGCGTCGATGCCGCGATCCGGATCTCCAGGAGGTGCTCCTGTCGGGAGGAGACCACGAACAAGGGCGTGTACCCGGCCGGCAGCGGCGCCCGGTCTCCGCCGAGCAGTAGCCGCGACCCGGGGAAACGGATGGGTGGCCGGCCGGTGTTCCGCAGTGCCCAGCGGGAGGACTCCCGGACGATCAGACCCTGTTGCCGGCTGACCCGCGTGTCGCCCGGGCCGACGCAGACGTGGACCTCCGGCGCGTTACGGCCGAACAGCAGCGCGAAATCCGCGTCCGGCGCCACGCTCATGCCGCCGTTGGACCCCAGCACGTGCAGCGTGCCCGGCAGGCCCGGCGGAACCGTACTGCTGAGGCTGCCGATCTCCAGCGGCAGCAGGGTGACCTTGCTCGCCGAACCCGCCATGACTGCGTCCTCCTCGCACTCGGTGACGGCCGACCCGAGACACCGGCGCTCGGGAGGGGTCCCGCGACCGAACCGCCCGTGTCCACGTCGCAGGGGAACGTTCCGCAGCGTGGTGGGCCGGCCGTTCACCCAGTGGATGAGCTCGGACAGCGGTCCGTCGCCGGTGATCACGAACTCGACCGTGACGGGCTTCGCCGAGGGCGAGGAGGAGACGGTCGGTGAGGACGAGGAAGGGGTCCCGGTGAGCCGGGTCCGCCCGATGGATGTCGGCGAGCGCCTCGGCCAGGGCGCCGGCCGGCAGCCGCAGCGCCTTCGGCGGGAGCCCGCCGTAGGTCTCGACAGCCCTCCGTAGCGACAGCCCCGGCAGGTACTCCATGGCCGGCCAGGGCACCTCGGCCTCCGGGGCGGCCGTCGGCAGCGTGGCGGTGAACGTGCCGGTCACCGTACGGGCGGCCGCCACCTCGCGGCGGAAGCGGGCGCGGTAGCGGGCATCCTGGCCGAAGTGCTCCCGCACCACCTTGACCGCGACCTCCCGGCCGCGCGGCGCGCGTCCGAGGTGGACGGTGCCCATCCCGCCGGTGCCGAGCCGGGCCGGCAGCCGGTACTCGCCCACCCGCTCCGGATCATCCGGCTGCAACGGTTGTCGCACGGTCGTACCTCTCCGCCGTCACCGTGATGAGAGCGGTCGCGCCCGGCCGCCGAGGGTGCGAGCGCAGGGATCCGCTTCCTCCTGGAACATGCTCCGGCCACCCGCTCAGCCCGACACCAGCCGCAGCACCGCGGCGTCGTCGGAGTCCCACCCCGCCAGTTGCAGAGACAGGGCGCCCGGTGCGGGCGAGGGCGGAGCCGGGGTGCTGTCGGCGTTGCCGCAGGTGATCAACGAGGTGGAGCCCGGGTAGAAGCGAACGATGGTGCCGCAGGTGCCCTTCATCGTGCCGGAGCCCCCGCCACCGCCGGCGAGGGTCACCTCGAAGTCGACGCTGTCCCCCGGCTTCACCTTGGTCACGGAGAACGTGCCCCCGTTCACGGCGATGTCGACCGGCCGGGACACGGCCACCTCGCAGGTGCCGTCCGCGCATGCCGCGTACCGCCTGCCGTCGGAGGCGGTCGGCGCGGGCGGGGGCGGAGCGGAGGCGGCGGGCGTGGTGGGAGTGGCGGGCGCTTTGCCGGTGGCCGTTGCGGCGGGCCGAGAAGCGGCGGATCCACCGTGCGCCGATGTGGCGGCGGATCCACCGTGCTCCGCTGTGGCGGTGGACCCACCGCGCTCCGGCGTCGCGGAGCCGCACCCCGCCAGGAGCAGCCCGGCGACGAGCACGACCGCGGTCGGCCAGTGCTGTCGCGGAGGCAGGAGAGGGGCGGCGGGATCGTTCATGGGGAGGGCTCCAGGGTCTGCGGATCGGGCGGCCGGACCGATGTCTATCGCCGGGCGCCCGGGACCCCTCCCGAGCGCCGAGCCGGACAACGCGGGCGCCGTGCCTGCGCTCGGCCCCCCTTACGTCGCGAGCAGGGTCCACGGATTCGGCCGGGCCAGTGCCAGCCGGGGCTTGCGCGCGGCCCAGTGCCGTACCGCCGTCTCCATGACCGTCCCCGGGTCGTGGACCGTCCGCGTCGGTTCGAAGGGGGAGGACATGCTGGTGTAGCTCTGGAACATGGCCAGCAGCTGGACCGCGTGATGCTGGAACGGCGACAGGTACTGGTCCGCGAGGGGCAGGAAGAAGCGGTTCCAGGTGGCGGGCGGGACGAACGGCGGCTGCTCGATGGGAGCGACGCCGTGGTGCGCGCGGAACTCGTTGAGGGTCCGGCAGGCGATGCCGATCATCGCGGAGAGGCGCAGACTGCCGCCGCCGCCCGCGATCACCTCGACGCGCGGAGCGGCCGGGGGAGCGGCGAGCACCGCCGAGGCGACGGCCTCCGCCACCTCGTCGACCGGGCTGATCTCCGCGTAGCCGTCCGGGTCGCCGACGACGACGGCGGCGAGGCCGGAGACCAGGGCGTGGATGATCGTGTACGGCCCGGAGAAACGGGCGATCCGCCCGTCGTCGCGCCGGCCCACGATCAGCGGTGGCCGCACGATCGTCAGCGGCCCGCCGTGCTCCTCGCGCACCACGGACTCGCAGGCGGCCTTCGACCACTCGTAGCCGTTGCGGTATCCCTCGAACTCCGCGCCCCGCAGATCCTCCGGGGCCCGCACCCCGCCCACGTACGCCGTCGAGACGTGGACGACATGGGTGTCCCGGTCGGCCAGCGCGAGCACCGCCCGCAGCGGGTCCACGTTGGCCGCCCGCGCCTCCGCCCTGCTCATCGTCCAGCGGGTGGAGGCGGCGGTGTGCACGATCACGTCCCAGTGCCCCGACAGTTCCTGGGGTGGCGGCTCGTTGCCGATGTTCCAGGTCGTCACCTCGGCGTCCGGCGCCCGCCTGGCCACCCCGGTGAGCGGTCCGGGACCGGAGGGATCCGCGCGCAGCCGGTCGACGACTTCGGTGCCCACCACACCGGTCGCGCCGGTGACAAGGGTTCGCATGGTGTTGGCCGTTCCGTGAGGAGAGGGTGTCCGGTGGTGGCGGGTCACGCCGGTGGGGTCAGGACCAGGCACGCGTTCTGCCCGCCGAAACCGAAGGAGTTGGACAGCACCGGCCCGCGCGCGATCGTGCGGCGGCTGCCGATCACCACGTCCACCAGGTCCGCCTCCGGACTGCCGAGCGTGTTCGCGACCGCCGGGACCACACCCCGGTCGGCGCACAGCAGACCCAGCAACGCCTCCAACGCGCCTGATCCGCCGATGAGATGACCACTCACGCCCTTCACGGCGGTCAGCGGCGGTGACTGTCCCGCGAAGCACCGGTGGACCGCGGTCGCCTCCGCCCTGTCGTTGAGCACCGTCGACGTACCGTGCGCGCTGATGTGCCCGATGTCGCCCGGCGAGAGCCCGGCGTCCGCGACGGCCAGCCGCATGCACTCGGCAGCCGTCACCGCCTCGGGATCCGGCGCGGCGATGTGAAAGGCGTCGCAGTTGGCCGCGTAGCCGGTGATCTCGCCGTAGATCCTGGCTCCCCTGGCGAGGGCCAAGTCCCGCCGCTCCAGGACGAGTACGGCGGCTCCCTCGCCCATCACGAAGCCGTCGCGGTCGGTGTCGAAGGGGCGGCTGGCCCGGTCCGGTTCGTCGCAACGCCGGGACAGGGCCCGCATCTTGGCGAAGGCGCCCACGATGGTGGTCGTGACGGGCGCGTCGACACCGCCCGCCACCGCCGCGTCCAACTCGCCGTACCGGATCCGGCGGGCGGCCTCACCGATCGCGGTGGTGCCGCTCGCGCAGGCGGTGGCGTAGGTGGCGCAGTTGCCGCGGAAGCCGTAGCGCATCGCCACCCGGCAGGCCGGCGAGTTCGCCATGGTCCTGGGGACGGTGTGCACCGGCATCGTCATCGGGTGCGCCCCGTAGTCGAACGTGGTGCCCTCCATCGTCCCCAGGCCACCCATCCCCGTACCGACCTGCACACCCACCCGCGAGGACGGCAGGTCGACGAGGGCCAACTCGCCCGCGTCGGACACCGCGTCCACGGCGGCACAGAGCAACAGCTCGGCCGCCCGGTCGAGTTGCCGCCGCTCCCGCCGCGTGATGTACGGCTCGACCTCGAACTCCGGTACCAGACACGCCATTTCGACGGCGAGGTCGCGCTCCGCCTCCACCAGGTGCTTCGCTACGACAGCTGTCGACTCGGCGGCGAGCAGCCGCGCGTAAGCCGCCTCGACGTCGTTGCCCGCGGGCGACTTGACCCCGAGGCCGGTGACGACGACCCGGACCCGCCCGGAAGGAGAAGCGCCCTTCATGCGGCCCTCCCCATGCGCCGCGCCAGCAGGTCGACGGCGTCGCCGACGGTCCTGGCCTCCAGGAGATCGGAGACCGGGATCTTGACCCGTAAGGCGTTCTCCAGGCGGCTGCCGACATCCATCAACTCCAGGCTGTCGATGCCGAAGTCGTTGCCGAGGTCGGTCGCCTCGTCGATGTCGCCCACCTCGGTACCGAGGACGTCCGACACGGCGGTCCTGACGGTGAGGGACAACTCCGCCCGGCTGAGGGCCGGTTCGGTGGCGGTCTCCGTGCCGCCCGGGTCCAGCGGTGTGCTCAGGTCCAGCGGTGTGCTCAGGTCCATGGGTGTCTCTTTCCTGTGCGGTGTGGGGGTGGCGATACGGCCGGTCACTCGGCGCGCTGCCCCGCCACGCCGATCGCCGTGTCGAGGATGTCGGCCGCCTCCGCGATGTCCGCCTCGGTGCTGACCAGCGGCGGCAGCAGCCGTACGGTGCCCGGGCGGCCCAGGCACGGCGACACCAGCAGTCCCGCACCGGCGAGTTCGACCACCACCGAGCCGGCCACCCCGGGTGAGGTGAAGTCGATACCGCGCAGCAGCCCCCTGCCGCGGATCCCGGCGATCAACTCACCGTGCCTGCCCGCGAGTTCGGCCAGGGCGCGGTCCAGTACGGCGGCGAGTCGTGCGCCGTGTTCGGCCGCTCCCTCGATCGCCGTGAGCGCGGCGGGCAGCGCAGCGCAGCTGAGCGGATGGCCCCCGAAGGTCGCCGAGTGGAGGAAGGGATCGGCGCTCAGCGGGGCGTACAACTCCTCGGAGCAGACCAGCGCCGACAGCGGTACGACCCCTCCGCCCAGCGGCTTGCCGACCAGGACGGCGTCGACGGGCAGCCCGGCCGCGAGCGCGACGGAACGCTCCCCGCACCGGCGCAGCCCGCACTGGATCTCGTCGGCGATGGTGAACGTGCCGTACCGCGCGGCGTCGGCGCACCACTGGCGCAGGACGTCGACGGACAGTACGGCCGCGCCGTTCTCACCCTGGACGGGTTCGAAGACGACCGCGGCGACCTCCCCGCCCCGGACCTCCCGCAGGACCGCGCCGGGGTCGTCGGGCGCGACGTGGACGACGTCGACGGACGTGCCCAGCAGACCCCGCCGGAACAGTGGGCTGTGGGTGAGCGCCAGTGCGCCGAGCGACTTGCCGTGGAAGCCGCCCTCCACCGCCACGACCCGGCCGCGTCCGGTGGCGAGGCGCGCGAGTTTGCCGGCGACCTCGACGGCGTCGGCGCCGTTCAGCCCGAAGTACACCTTGGGCAGGGCCTGTTGGAAGTACTCCGCGAGCTGCGCGGCGGCGCGGGCGGCCGTCGGGTTGGCGAGGCTGCGGGTCGAGGTGGGCATCGTGTCGAGCTGCGCGCGTACGGCGGCGAGCACGTCCGGGTGCCGGTGGCCGAGCAGCGTGACGGCGTACGAACCGAAGTCGAGTGCCGTACGCCCGTCGGACAGCGTCACCCGGCAGCCCTCGCCGGACACCTCGGTCGCGCCCCGGCCTGCGAACGAACCGGTCAGGGCGAGCCCGGGGGAGAGGTGACGCCGGATCAGATCGAAGGTGTCGGAGGGGGCTCCGATGGTCGTGGTCATACGAGGTCGGGTTCCTCTTCGGCTGCACGGGTGGGCGGCAGGACACTCGCCGGGTCGCTCACCGGGGTGCTCAACTGGGCATCATTGGCCAGCAGTTGGCGTTCCAGCGCCGACAGCATCTGGGCGGCGTTCTCCCGCAGGGCGTCCGCCGCGACCGGGTTGAGCAGGTCGGCCAGGAGCGGGATGCCGATGTCGAAGGTGACATCGAGGGAGACCGTGCTGTGCCCGCCAGGCGCCGGCCGTACGGCCCAGTGGCCCTCGAACTCACCGAGATCGCCGGTGACTTGGCGGAAGTCGAAGCGTCGGGCGACCGGGTCGAGGACCTCGTCCTCGGTCCACTGGAGCACGGAACCCTTCAGCCGCACCGCCCAGGCGCTCGTCCGGTGTCGGTCGTCGGTCCGCCGGGTGATCGTGACGGAGTCCACGCTGTCCATGCACGCGGGGAAGGCCTCCACGTCCACGACGGCGGCCCACGCGGTCTCCGGCGGTACGGCGATGGGGAGTTCGACCTCTACTCGGGGCATGCGGAGGGGGCGCCTTTCTGGTCGGGGCGGCTCGGGGAACGCGTGGCCCGCGCGGGCAGATGCGGGCCGAGCGCCTGGGTCCGTGCCGCCGCGAGGGCCGCGGGCAGCAGCCGGCGCAACACCGCGCGCGGCAGCGGACGTAGATGGGTGATCGCGTACGACTGCGGGAGCAGCCGGCAGCCGAGCTCGACCTTGGGGGTGTACGCGGTCTGCGCGAAGCGGATGTGGTGGCTGCCCGCGTCGAGCGCGAGGCGGATCGCCGCGTAGTGCACGTTGTGGTAGAGGCGGGCCTCGTGCGCCAGCGCGTAGTCGAGGCCGATGCGCGCGCCGGTGACGCCGGAGCCGCTGAACAGGCAGAGCAGGAAGGCGACGAGCCGGTCCCCGTGCTCGCCGTCGAAGCAGGCCACCAGCCGCCGGTCCGGCCCGGGGGAGGCCGCGAGGGCGGTCAGGAAACCGGCGTCGAGGACGTCGAGCCGCTGGTCCGCCCGGTCCATGACCTGCCGGTAGAGGCCGAGCATCTGCGGTACGAGCGGGCGGAAGTCCTCGACGGTCTCCATCCGCAGCCCCGGACGGGCGGCGAACTTACGGAGGTTGCTGCGCGCGTTGCGCCGTGGTTTGGCGGGGAGTTGCTCGACGTACTCGTCGAACGAGGCTGCGGACAAGGGGAGTTCGGTGTCGGGCATGCTCTGCGCGGGAAAGAAGCCCGCCGAACTGAGGGCGGTGCGCAGCGGGTTGAGGTCGGCGGGGGCGAAGTCCTTGAAGACGACGGTGCCGAGGCGCTCGGTCCGCGCGAATCGGAGTACACCGTCGACCAGCAACCGGCTGACCTCGTCGGTGAGCGGTCGGGAGGTGAGGACGTGCCCTTGGCCGAGGAAGTTCCCGCAGAAGAGCATCGGCACCCGCAGCAGGCGGGGAGCCAACTTCCGCACGGGAGACAGGAATTGGCGTTCGTGCGGGCCGACGATGTCGTCGAGGCGCAGGTTCCGGAAGAGCGCCAGGGGCAGTACGGCCTCGGTGCGCGGGCCTCTGCGGACCACCAAGTAGGCATAGCTGTCCGGGCCGATGGCGCCGTCCTCCATGGCCGCGAAGACGGCGCGGGACCACATCGGGTCGTCCGGCGGGGCGAGTTGGTGCCAGACCGACTCCGGCAGGAAGTCGATGGAGCGCAGTACCTCGACACGGCAGGCGGCGTCGTCGTCGGCGGCGGGCTCCATGGGCAGCCCGCTCCTGTTCGTCGTCAGCACCGCGCTCAGCCGATCCGCAAGGGAGCGCCGTTCAGGAACTCCCGCAGAGGGGCGCCCATGCGGGCCCGGGACGGCGGGTGGAAGGTGAGCCCGGTGGCGGCGGAGGCGAGGTACGTGCTGTCGGGCGCGGTGATGAACGCCATGCCGCCGAGTGCCGCCTGGCAGGCCGTGGTGGTCCGGGCGATGGCGTCCTGCGCCGCGTACCGGGCGGCCAGGGCGTCGACGAGCAGCGCGTCGCTCCACGCCTCCGTGTCCATGGCCCGGGCGACCGACTCGACGCCCAGCATCGCGGCCTCGATGTCGATCAGGAAGGGCGTCGGGTCCTGCGGGCCGCCCGGCTTGTCGAGGACCCGCTCGACGAGGGCGCTGGCGATCCCGATGTACCCGGCGGTCAGCAGCAGTTCGAACCACAGGAAGCCCGCGATGTTCAGCTCGTCGGGGACGGCGTCGGCGGTGACCTGGGTGAACACCACCATCGCGGGGTCGAGTTCGACGTCGGTGAGCACGACCTGGTCGCTCTCGGCGCCCGCGAGGACCGGGGACTTCCAGAAGGGGCGCACCTCAAGTCCCGGTGATCCGGCCGGGATCAGGGCGACGGCGAGCCGGTCGACCCCGTCGTCGTCCTTCATCATCACGGACGCGGTCAGCAGATCCATCGAACGGGACAGACTGCACGGCATCTTGCTGCCGTTCAGCACGATGCTCCCGCTGTCCGTACGGCGGGCGGTGATGTGCGGACCCAGGATGTTCTGTCCGGTGTTGCCCTCGGCGAACCCGGAGGCGAGCAACAGCCCCTCCTTGGCGATGGCTTCGAGCAGCAGCCCTTCCGCGCCGCTGCTATTGCCGTTGCCGTACGCGGCGGCCTGCACGAGCCCGGCGATCGAGAAGTGGTGCATGGTGGTCGCCACCGCGAGCGAGGGACAGCGGGAGCCGACGGCACGCTGCACCCGTACGGCCTGGAGGGGTCCGGCGCCGATGCCCGCGTTCTCGGTGGGCACCAGCAGCGCGGGACCGCCCGCCGCGCGGAACTCGGCGATGGCGGGACTCGGCGCGCTCTCCAGCGCGGCCAGCGGATGCCGGGCGAGCGCCGCGTCCAGCCCCGGCAACAGGGCTTCTACGGTGGCGCGTTCATGGTGCAGGAACTTCACGGGGTGGTGCCTCTCGTCCGGCGGGGGCCGGTGGGGTGGGTGGCCTGTACACGCGGGTGGGCGCGGCTCAACAAGGAATGCGAAAGGGGTGAGGACCGCCTGACGGTCCGCGAATCGCGTCAAGAAAGAGGAGAAAGAAATGAAGCGTTATGTGGCCTATTGGCGCATTGCAGCTTAACTATCCGCCAAACGCGCTCTGGGTGTTCTGTCGGCTTAGGTGTGATTTGGGCGGCAATGCTTACCCGTAACGAAGGAAGTGGGGAACATCGGTACGAATGTCAGCCGAGCGCGACGGGCAGTTTCTCGTAGCCGCGCAGCATGAGTCCGTACCGCCTGGCGGGCTCACCGGCCGGACGCAGCCGGGGGAAGCGCTTCAGCAGCGCGGGCAGCGCGATGCTCGCCTCCAGCCTGGCGAGCGGGGCGCCCAGACAGAAGTGGGCGCCACCGCCGAAGGCCAGCGGCTGCGGGCCGGTGCGCAGGGGGTCGAACTCCGCCGGACGGTCGTACTGCCTCGGGTCGCGGTTGGCGGCACCGAGGAACACCAGCGCGACCGTGCCGAGAGGCGCGGGCACCCCTCCGACATCGAGCCCTTCGGTGAGCGGTACGCGGGCCGCGTACTGGACGGGGGCTTCCAGCCGCAGCACCTCATCGAGGAATCCGAGGAGGGGAGTCGTGCCGTCACGCAACCCGGCCGCCGCCAGGGGGTGTTGGAAGGAGAGCGCGAGGGCGTTGCCGAGCAGACTGGCGGTGGTCTCGAACCCGGACACGAGCAGCAGGACGAACATGGACAGCATCTCGTCTTCGCTGAGCCGAGCGTCCGCTCCTTCCGCTCCCGCCGCTCCCTCCGCCGCCGTGGCCAGCGCGCTCACGAGATCGTCCTGTGGATCCGCGCGGCGCCGGGCGGTCAAGTCCGAGAAATAATCGACGAGTTCGGCCGCTGCGGCATCGGCCGCCAGGACCGCCTCGGGAGGCTGGGCGATCTCCAGCGTGACGGTGAGCGCGGACGAGAGAGCGCGGAACCTGTGCCGGTCCTCTTTCGGTACGCCCATCAGCTCGCAGATCACACTCATCGGCAGCCGGGAGGCGAAGACCTCCATGAAGTCGAGGGTGCCGGGGCCGAGGATGCTGGAGTCGGGAGTGCCGGGGCCAAGGGTGCCGGAGTCGGGAGTGCCGGCATGGCCCGCTTGGCCCGCCATCTCATCCAGCAGGTCGTCCACCGCCGCCGCGATCAGTGGTTCGAGCGCGGGAATCCTGCGGGCCGCGAAGAACGACGAGACCAGGGACCGGAGACGGGTGTGCCGGGGCGGGTCGGTCTCCAGGAGGGAGGCGCTGATGATCCGCTGCGCGAGATGTTCGGTGCCGCCGGGGCCGGTCGCCTGGCCCGCCTCCGTACGCCGGATCCCGAAGGCGCGGTCGCGCGTCAGCCGTTCCGCTTCCTCGTAGCCGGTCACCAGTAGGACCCCGTCCCCGGTCGGCAGCACGGGCCCGAGCGTCCGGGCCCGCTCGAACAGCGGAAAAGGGTCGGCCGAGCCTTCCTGGGTGAGCAGCCCTTCGAGGACCGCGGTGGCGGTTGTGGTGTCCGTATCCGTATCCGTATCCGTGGCGGGGTCCGTCGTCCGATGCGTCATGAATTCCTTCCCGCAGCCGGAACTGTTTTGACCGGCAGCTACGGGCCACTATCTGTCGGCCGACAAACCGCGCCCGACGCATTTCCCCGGAACGCCCCGGACGACAGCGGGGAAATCAAGGAAGCGGGCGGAAAGGAGCACGAGGTACGAAGGGGCGCACGGCCGGAGAACAAGGCGCCAGCGCACTACGGGTATGCGCGTCCGCGGCTTTGAACGGCCGCAGCGGCACCCCCGTACCCCCTGACATGACCCACCAGACTCACCAGACCCGTCGGCCCACCCGAGGACACACTTTCGCCTCCCGCCTGCGCCGAGGTGCCGCCCTCGCCCTGCTCCCGCTGGCCGTGGCCTGCGGCGGGGGCGAGGACAGCGCGGAGGAGAAACGCAAGTCGGCCACGGCCGCCGTAACCGCCGCTCCAGAAGCCGGAGTTGTGGCTCCCGCGAAGGTCGAGGTGATCGCCGGGCTGACCGGTTGCACCGCCGATATCCGGGTCGAGGCGGAGGAGCTGCGCGAGGGGTTGTGCCGTACGAAGCAGGGGGAGTACCGGATCACCACGTTTCCCGAGGAGCGGTTCAAGGTGACCTGGCTCGACAGTGCCGCCATGTACGGCGGCAAGTACCTCGTCGGCACCCGCTGGGTGGTCAGCGCGACGCCGGAGCTGTTGGAGGGGTTCCGTTCCCGGCTCGGCGGGACCGTGCAGGAGCTGCGCTCGATCGCGCCCACCACGGGGTCCTGAGTCACCCCTCCGTACGGAGGTGAGCCAGTACCTCCTCCAACGGCAGGTCGAACCTGTCCTTGTCCCCTGCCCACTGGCCCAGCACCGTCGCCGCCCCCTCCGCCATCTCCGGCGGTAGTCCCGCCGTGCGCAGGGTCGCCGCGATCTCCTCCAACTCCGGTGCCCAGCGCCAGGCCCGGGCGGCCACGCTGGGGAGCTGGTCGGTCTGGGCGAGGATGCTGGACGTCAACGAGCCTGCCTCGCGGGCGAGTTCATCGGCCACGCCGTGGTGCGCGGCGAGGGCGTGCGACACGGCGGCCAGGACGCGGGCCGACTTCTGGAACGAGGCGTACGCCATCTTCAGTGCCGACGCGGCACCGATCTCCGCGTCCAGCGGGCGGGCCACGACCTGCGTGTCCTTGAACGCCCGCGCAACTCGGGCGACTTGCTCCCCGTCACCGCTCAGATACAGGCGCGGGGCGCTGCCCGGTCCCGGCGGGCCGCCGACGATCGAGCCGTCGAGCATCGGCACGCCACGCTCCGCGCATGCCACCGCGATGCGCCTCGTACGGTCCGGGTTGATCGCGTTGGCCTCGACGTACACGCCCCGGAAGGGGTGCGCGAGGACCTCGTGCGCCACGTCCTCCGCCGCGTGCGGCGGGCAGACCGACAGCACGAAGTCGCTGGCGGCCAGGGCGGATTCGAGGGACTCGGCGGGCTCCAGGCCCGCCTCACGGGCGCGTTGGAGGCTGGCGGGGCCGCGGCCCGTCGGGACGTACAGCACTCGGGTGCCCGTGCGGGTCGCCTCGCCGCCGACTTTCGCGCCCATGGCGCCGGGATGCAGCAGCGTGAAGGTGGTCGTCATGGGCCTCACCGTACGGACTTGATGTTGTTGGGAGTCGCGAGGACGAGTGTGGGGCATAGGAGAGGGGCATAGGAGATATGAGCCTCGGGAGGGCGCCATGAACCGACAGATCCGCGTTCGCGTCAGTCGCCGGCCCATCACGCCCCGCGACGACACCATCGACCGCAGGACGCCGTCGGGGCGGATCCTGCCTTACTGACCCCCCGCCTCCTGCCTTACCGACACCTGCCTTCTGCCCTACCGACACCCCTCCGGCGCCGCTCTCACAGGGGCGATTGCCAACGGACCGTCGTGCCGCCACCGTCGCCGGCACCGGTCCCTCCGTCGTCGTACACCTTCAGTCGTACGGCATCCCTGCCGTCCGGCAGGGGCGTCGTCGTGTCGATCGTGATCTCCAGGCGGGACACATCGGCGCGGCCCGACGCGGCGGCGAGGGCGCGGCGGAGGACGGCGACGAGGTGGGTCGCCACCTGGTCGGGGACGACGGTGTCCACCGGGCCCCTGAAATGGGTCGAGGGCTGGAAGCCGAGCACGGCCGATGCGCCGACCGTCTCCCGAAGTACCCTGCCTCGCAAGCTCGTTGGGGCCTCCGCCGGAGGCTGTTGCAGGGCGAAGATCGCCGTGCGGACCTCCTGGATCGTCGACTGGAGTTCGTCCACCGCGCGGCCGAGGAGCTCGTGCGCCGGGTCCTTGCCCTCGGTTCTGCGCTGCGTGGACTCCAGCAACATGCCCGTGGCGAACAGGCGTTGGACGACCAGGTCGTGCAGATCGCGGGCGATACGGTCACGGTCCTCGTACACCGCGAGGCGTTCACGGCTGTGCTGCGCGTCGGCCAGGACCAGGGCGAGCGCGGCCTGGGACGCGAACTGCGTCGCCAGCAGGCGTTCTACGGCCGTGTAGGGGCGGTCGCCCGGGCGGCGCGGGAGAGCCAGGGTGCCGATGAGGCGGCCGTCCGCCTGGAGCGGGAGCATCATGCTGGGGCCGAACCGGTGCCGTACATGCGTCGTCATGCGCGGGTCGGTCGCCGAGTCGTCGATGAACACCGGTTCGCCGCCCAGGAGTTGGACCAGGACGGGGCTGCCGGGCTCGATGGTCGTACCGACGACGTCACCCGGGTCCTCGTAGATCGAGGCCGTGACGATCTCCATGCCGCCCGCAGCCGTGCGCTGCAGGATCACGCCCGCCGCCGCGTCGGCGAGGGCCCGGGCGCCCTCCGCGACCGTCTTCAGCGCGTCGGCCGCAGCCTCGCCGGTGAGCAGTGCGGTGGTGACGGCCGCCGCGCCCTCGATCCAGCGCTCGCGCTGCCGGGCCGTCTCGTACAGGCGGGCGTTGCCGATCGCGATGCCGGCCTGGGCGGCGAGCACGTGCAGGAGCTGCTCGTCCTCGGCGGTGAAGGGGGCGTCGTGCCGCTTTCCGGCGAGGTGGAGGTGGCCGAACACCTCGTCGTGGACGTGGATCGGCACGCTGAGCACCCCGGTGGGCGGCGGCTCGGCACCGCCGGTGCGGATCTCGGTGAGGCCGTCCTGCCCGGGGTCCGTGGTCCCGAGCGCCGCGTACCGCGCGCCGGTCAGCTCGGCCGCGCCGTCCACGATGTGCTGGAGCGTGGTGCGCAGTTCGAGCTCGGAACCGACGCTCAGGACGGCTTCGAGGAGGCGGGAGAGGTCGGGGACGCCGTCGCCCGCCTCGGCCGGGCCGGGGCTCAGGTGGTCGCCAGCGGGGCCAGGACCAGCGGCTCGATCTTGCCCTCCAGCATGTAACCCAGGCCCTGTACGGCACACACGTCCGGCCGCTCCGCGATGTGCACCGGCATACCGGTCGCCGCGCGCAGCATCTGGTCGAAGCCGGGGAGCAGCGCGCTGCCGCCGACCATCATGATCCCGCGGTCGGCGAGGTCGGCCACCAGGTCGGGCGGGCAGTTGCGCAGCACCCGGCCGATCCCGTCGAGCACGGCGGTCAGCGGGGTCTCGATCGCGTCCCGTACGGCCGCGGTGTCGACCCGTACGGAACGGGCGAGACCGCTCGCCACGTCCCGCCCGTGGATCTCGGTGGTGGTCGGCCCGTGCGGGGTGAGACCGTTGCCGGACAGGGCGACCTGCAGCGGCCGTACGGACTGACTCGGCAGCATCAACTCGTGCTCGTGGCGCAGGTGTTGGACGATCGCGTGGTCCACGGCCTCACCGCCCACCGGAATCCGTTCGGCGGTGACGATGGAACCGAGGGACAGCACGGCGACCTGGGTCGCGGCAGCCCCGCACACCATGATCATGGTCGCCTCGGGCCGCTCGACGGGCAGCCCGCAGCCCACGGCGGCGGCGATCAGCGTGTCCACCAGCTCCACGCGGCGCGCGCCGAGCCCGACCAGCGTCTCGATCGCGGCCCGCTGGGCCAGCGGATCGGCGTCGTGCGGCGTGCAGGCGGCGGCCCGCAGCCGGGGCTTGCGGCGCAGCGCGCGGCGGACCTTGTCGCCGATCAGGTGCCGCAGCATGCGCTGCGCCATCTCGATGTCGACGACGGTCCCACCGGACACGGGCCGCACGACCCGGATGTAGTCGGGCGTACGGCCGGTCATCTTCTCCGCGAACTCTCCTACGGCGATCAGCGCGCCGGTCCGCGTGTTCACGGCGGCGGCGGACGGCTGGTCGACGACGAGCCCGGCTCCCTTGACGTAGACGCGGGTACGGGCGGCACCCAGGTCGACGGCGAAATGGCAGCGTCGCAACTGCTCCAGACTGACGGTCATGGCAGGGTCTCCCGAGAGCGCGGACCGGGGCGTCGCCGGGCGGCGGGCCTCTTTCGCATCGTGCGGGGGCGGTGGAGCGGGCGCGTCTTGTGGTGGGCCGGGTGGGGTGCCGCTAAATGGGGGTATTTGTCTGTTATGCCCGAAGTAAAGAACAAGTAAGGGACAGCTGGTGAGGTGCCGTCACTCACCCGGGCCACGTCGTCCGGATCACCCCCAGCTCCGCCAAGTCCTGTGGCCGGACGCGGAGTTGATCGGCCGTCGCTTCCGTCTCCTCCGGTGGCCGCTTGAGGATCGCGGCGGCAGCCTCCGGGGCGATGACCGAGAAGTAACTGTCCGGCGTGGCCCAGGTGTTGCCCGGCGCGGCCAGCGCCAACGCGCCGCCGGAGCCGCCCTCGCCGATCAGCAGTGTGGTGAGCGGGGTACGGGCGCCGGCCACCGCGCCGAACAGGTCGGCGATCGCGGCGCCCGCGCCCTCCCGCTCCGCCTCGGCGTCGTTCGCCGCGCCCGGGGTGTCCACCAACGTCAGCACCGGGACACCGAGCCGCTCCGCGAGCCGGATCAGCCGGGCGGCGGTGCGATACCCGGCCGGACGGGTCGCCGTCCCGGCCTGCGCGGCATACGCGACCGTCCGCCCCGCCCGCTCCCCGAACCCGCACAACATCCCCGCGTCGACGCCCCCGCACCGATCCCCGCTGATCGCCACCCGGTAGGTGAAGTAGGCGTCCAAGTATCGCTCGGCACGCGGACGTTGAGGTGAGCGGGCGCGCTGCACGGCTTCCCAGCCGGTGGCTGGCAGGCTGACCGGCGTGAGCTGACCCGGCTGGGCGGGGTGCGCGGTCTCCTGGGCGGTCACTGGTGGGGCGGGCGCGGTGTGCGGAGCCGAGGGGGCGTCGTGCGCGGCCTCGGGTGGGTCGGCCGCACTGTGCTGAGCTGGTCCCGAGTCCTGCGCAGCCTCGCGTGCGGTCACCGGCGGATCCGCCGCCGTACCCCGAGCTGACAGCGCGCCCCGCGCGTCCTCCCGTGCTGCTGCCGCCGACCGGTCGGACGCGCCGAGCGCGTCCCGCCCCGTGGCCGGCGGGCCGCTCGCGCCGAGCGCCGCAGGCACCGGTGCCTGGCCCGACCACGGCGTGGTCAGCAGCCGTAGCCACCTCCCCAGGGTCTCCTTCAGCTCCTCCTGTCGTACGACCGCGTCGGCCGCGCCCGCTGCCACCTGGGCCTCGGCCGTGTACGCCGTCGGGTCCGCGTCCGGCGGCCGGACCCGGGAGCCCGCGAAGCCGACCTGGGCGCCGGGCAGGGCCAGGATCACATCGGCGCCCGCGCCGAGCGTGGCCCAGCCGCCGCCCGTGGTGGGGTCGCGCAGTACCGCGATCTGTGGGAGGCCGGCCTCCCTGGTGAGCACCGACTGGCGTGCCACGCGCTGGAGTTGGGTGAGGGCGATCATGCCCTCCTGCATCCTGCTGCCGCCGGTGGCGACCAACGGCACGACGGGCAGCCGGTGTTCACGGGCGTATGTGTACGCCGACTCCAGGCGGTCCCCGGTGCGTTCGCCGAGCGAGCCGCCGAGGAAGCCGAACTCGAAGGCGATCAGCACCGCCCGCGTGCCCTCCACCGTCGCCGTGCCGCACACCACCGACTCCGACTCGCCGGTGCGGTCGGCGGCACGGGCGCGCGAGGCGTCGTAGCCCTGCCAGGCGAGGGGCCCGTCGGGCTTGGACTCCCGTGCCGGGTACCGGAGTTCGGTGAAGGTGGTGTCGTCCGTGACCAGGGCGAGGAACTCGCGGGCGGACAGGCGGCGCTCAGGCATCTCGGTCAGCGGTCAGGGAGCGCTTGAGGATCTTGCCCATGTCGTTGCGGGGGAGCGCGGAGAGGTGGTGGACGACGCGGGGGCGCTTGTGCGGGGCGAGGCGGCGAGCCACATGATCGGCCAACTCGACCAGCTCCGGAGGGGATTGAGGATCCGTCGGCACGATCCAGGCCACCACCCGCTCGCCCAGGTCGGGGTCCGGTTCACCGGTGACGGCGGCCTCGCGGACCCCGGGGTGTTCCAGGAGCGCGTTCTCGATCTCACCCGCGCCGATCTTGTAACCCCCGCTCTTGATCAGGTCGGTGGCCTTGCGGCCGACGATCCTGACGTAGCCGTCGGGGTCGCGCACGGCCATGTCGCCGGTGCGGAACCAGCCGTCGGCGGTGAAGGCGGCGGCCGTGGCGTCGGGCCGGTTGAGGTACTCGGTGAAGAGGTTCGGGCCGCGCACCTGGATCTCGCCCACGCTCTCGCCGTCGTACCCGGACAGCGGCGTGCCGTCCTCCTCGACAAGCCGCAACTCCACGCCGGGCAACGGGACTCCCACCGTCCCGGCGCGCGGCTCACCGTCCGCCCGCACGCTGGTGTTCATGAGGGTCTCCGTCATGCCGTAGCGCTCGATGACCCGGCGTCCGGTCGCGGACGTGATCCGCTCGTGGTCGTGGACCGGCAGCGCGGCCGAGCCGGAGACCAACAGGCGTGCCCGGCCGAGGGACTTGGCGAGCCCGGGGTCGTCGGGGAGGGTCTCCGCGATGCGGTGGTACATCGTCGGCACGCCGAACATCATGGTCGCGCCGTCGTTCAACTCCCGTGCCACGCCCTCCGTACTGAACCGGCCCAGGTGCCGCACCGACCCGCCGCGCCGCAACGGGCCCAGGATGCCCAGCACCAGCCCGTGCACATGGAACAACGGCAGCCCGTGCACGAGCACGTCGTCACCGGTCCACTGCCAGGCGTCGGCGAGCGCGTCCAACGTCGCGGCGATCGCCCGGCGCGGGATGACGGCACCCTTCGGCGGGCCGGTGGTGCCCGAGGTGTAGACGACGAGGGCGGGATCCTCGTCACCGGGGGAGACGTCCGGACCGTCGCCCCCGACACCCCGCACCTCGACATCGACGCGCTCCAAGTGCCGTAGAGGAGACGGAAGTTCGTCACCTGGAGCCGCCAGCACCAGCGTCGGGGCGCTGTCCGCCAGGATGTGGCCGAGTTCCTTCTCGCCCGACTTCGGGTTGAGCGGGACGGCCGCGACTCCCGCCCGCAGCACGGCGACCACGGCGACGGCCGTCTCCAGCGAGGGGGTGGCCCAGACGGCGACCCGGCCGGTGCCCGCGCACCGGGCCGCGAGGGCGTCCGCCGCCGCGCCCAGCTCCGCGTAGGTCAGGGGCCGGTCGCCGAACCGGAGGGCGGGCTGCTCGCCCGGGTTGGTCAGGGCCGGGAAGAGGGTGGACACGCGGCGGGCTCCTTGGTTGTCGGGGACACAGGTCCCCAGGCAGCGGGGACACCCCCGTTCCTACACCACGTCCGCCACCACACAGCTGATGTTGTCCGGACCCCCGGCCTCGTTCGCCGCGTCGACCAGGGACCGTACCGCCTCCTCCGGGTCCGGGCCCGCGGTGAGGAGTTCGCGGATCCGGTACTCCGGGACGACCGCGGTCAGGCCGTCCGAGCACAGGAGATAGCGGTCGCCGCGACGGGAGTCGTGGAGTTTCAGGTCGGGGGCGCCGGTCGCCAACGCCTTTAGCAGCATGGTGCGTTGGGGGTGCGAGCCGGCCTCCTCCGGGGTCAGCCGGCCCTCGTCGATCAGCGACTGGACGACCGAGTGGTCGTGCGTGATCCGGAACAGCCCGCCGTCGCGCAGCAGATATGCGCGCGAGTCCCCTATATGCACGAGTGCCAGCTTCGAGCCCGTCCACAGCAGCGCGGTCAGGGTCGTGCCGTTGTCGTCGGGATCGGCCACGTCACGGACGGCGTCGGTGGCGCCCCGTACCGCCTCCTCCAGGAGGTTGAGCACGTTGCCCGCCGGTACCTCCTCGGTGTCCAGGAAGCGCAGCGCCTCCACCGCCGCGCCGCTCGCGGGCGCGCCCGCCGGGCCGAACCCGTCGGCGACCGCGAGCAGCCGCGTACCCGCGTACGCGGTGTCCTGGTTGGAGGGGCGGACCAGACCGCGGTCCGAGTGGGCGGAGTAACGCAGTTCCAGCATGGTGGTGTCCTTTCCCGGTACGGCCGGTCCGGCCGCGAGATGGTCGACGAGGAACCCGGCGAGATCCCGCCGCACCGCCGTCTCCGCCTCGACCCGCGCCCAGAAGACACGGATCTCGCGGGCGGCGGCGGCCGGTTCGAGCGCGCACACCTGACGGATCCCGGCCAGCGGCATACCCAGCCGCCGCAGCCACGCGACCAGCCGCGCCCGCTCCAGCTGTGCCACCGCGTAGTACCGGTATCCGCTGTCGGGGTCCACGCGCGCCGGCCGCAGCAACTCCAGCTCGTCGTACAGCCGCAGCGCCTTCGGCGACAGCCTGCACGCCCGCGAGAAGGCCCCGATCGTCAGCATGTCGCCCGTACCGCTCATGCGCGCCTCTGTCTCTCCCGGTTCCGCCACCGATGCTGGGGCTTCACCGAGGGGGAAGGTCAATCCGGTTGCCGCGGTTGCGGGGGCCATGGTTAACCTGCGGATCTGTCCACAGCCCGCACCCGGATGGAGACCCCGTGCCCCGTATCGCGCTCGCCACCTACGACCCCGGACCCAAGCCCAGCAAGGACCGTGACCTTCCGGTGCTGGTGGAGGCCTTGCGGGCGGCCGGGGCCGAGGTCGTTGCCGTGCCGTGGGACGACGCCGGGACCGACTGGGGCGCCTACGATCTCGTGCTCATCCGTTCCACCTGGGACTACAGCTGGCGGCCGGTCGAGTTCGTGGCGTGGGCCGAGCGGACCGCGAAGGTGACGCGGCTGGCGAATCCGGTGCAGGTCGTGCGGTGGAACACCGACAAGCGGTACCTCGGCGACCTCGCGGCGGCCGGCGTGCCCGTCGTGCCGACCCGGTATCTCGCCGCCGGTGATCCGGTCGACCTGCCCGACGACCACGAGTACGTCGTCAAGCCGACCTCCGGCGCGGGCGCCCGCTTCGCCGCCCGCTACACACCCGACGAGCACGAGACTGCCGTACGACAGCTGGAGCGCATGCATGCGGAGGGGCTCACCGCGATGGTGCAGCCGTATCTCACGCATGTGGACGTCAGTGGGGAGCGGGCGCTGCTGTTCTTCGGCGGGCGGTTCGTGCACGCCTCGCGGAAGGGGGCCGTGCTGGCGCGCGGGACGGCGTACGACGACGACAAGGTGTCCCACCCGGACCTGGAGCCGTGGACCGCGACCGAGGCCGAACTCTCCGTCGCCGAGCGGGCGTTGGCCGCCGTACCGGACGCACCGGAGCTGCTGTACGCGCGCGTGGACCTCGTCGACGGGCCGGACGGGGAGCCGTGTGTGATGGAGCTGGAACTCGTCGAGCCGAACCTCTTTCTCGATCTGCATCCGGAGTCGTCGTTGACCGCGGTGGTGGAGGCGGTGCTCGCGGCTGCCGCTAGTCGCTGAGCGCTGTTCTCTGGAGCAGGCCCCAGGTGAACTCGGCCGCGCACCTGTGGCGTACGCCCTGCGCGTCCGGGGCGGTGAAGGCCAGGCCCCAGCGGGTGGGGGCCGTGCCCTCCAGGGGGCGGGCGGGGGCGAAGGCGCGGGCCGCCTCGTCGACCGTGCAGGACCAGGGGGTCAGGTCGTCCAGGGTGTGGAGGGCGGGGCCTTCCGTGCCCGGGGCGCGGACCAGCCATTCGTTCCACACGGCGCCGTTCGGAGCGGTGAGCACCTCGAAGCGGAGGTCGGGCCAGAGGGGGACCGGCCACTGCCAGGCCTCGCAGTCCAGGTCGCCGATCCGGCGTTTCGCGGACGACTCCGGGGTGCCGAGGATCGAGCGGTAGCGGGACGCGGCGGCCCGGCCTCTCGGGGAGTGCAGCATCGCCTGCCAACGCTTGTTGGCCTCGCGCATGTCGGCGATCGAGACGCCCAGCTCATGACGGGCGTTCTCGACCAGGTCCGGGTTGTGGTCTGCCATGCGGCGCAGCAGGACCAGCTGGAAGTCGAGGGGACTGAAGGGGCGGGCGGGGCGGTTCGCTTCGGGCATGCGATCCATCGTCGCGCACGGCACTGACATCGGGCCTGATAGCGGGGCTGACACCGGGGGTGCGGCCTTCGGGGAGGAACAGGACCGAGTTGACGTAGCGGGGGCCGCGCGCGAAGGGCAGGACGCGGCGCAGCAGGCCCTGGGAGACGGCGTACGAGGTCCGGGCCTGATGCTCCTCCAGGGGAAAGGCCGCCAGCCTGACCCAGTCCCTGTTCCTGTTCCTGTTCCTGTTCCTGTTCCTGTCCGGGAGGACCCAGCCCTCGTAGCCGAGCAGCGACAGGTACTTCACCACCGGGGCGATCGGCTGAATACGGGATTCGAGTTCGACGAAGAGCGCGGGGTGGTCGCGGGTGATGAGGCCGGTCGCGCCGTGCAGGACGGCCAGTTCGCTGCCGTCGACGTCGATCTTGATGAAGCCGACGTCACGGAGGTTCAGCCCGTCGAGCGTGACGCACTGGACGTGCACGGCGCGGGCGTGGATGTCCCGGCGGACCAGCGAGGACACCCCTCGGTCGCCCTCGTCGTCCGGCGGCAGCCACAGGCGGGCGGTGCCGGGGCGGTCGGAGGCGGCGGCCGGGATCACCCGGGCGTGCGCGGGGGCGGCAGCGGCGAGCAGCCGGGCCAGGTGCGGGACCGGTTCTACGGTCACCACCTCGCGCGCGTGTCTCCAGAGGCGGTGCGTCCAGGGGCCGTACCAGCCGCCGACGTCGACCGCCGTGCCGCAGTCGGGCGGCAACAGGTCGGTCAGGCGGGCCAGTTCGGGTTCGAAGCGGGGGTAGACGGCGCGGGCGGTGGCGGCGACCAGGCGGGTGGGGAGGAGGGGCGCGAGGCGGGCGGTGAGGGTACGGGGAGTGGGAGGAGCGGGGTCCATGGGGCGTTGGGGATGCCCGGGGTCTGGGGGAGTCATGGCGCCATCCGTTTGAGGAGTTCCAAGTGCTCGGCGTCGTCGGTCACTTGCTCTCCGGACGAGGGCAGCAGCTGCGGGATGCCGTCGACGATGGGGTAACGGCGGCGCAGGCGCGGGTTGTACAGGGCGTCCGTGGGGAGCAGGTGCAGCGGGCCCTTGTCGAGCGGGCAGGCCAGGATCTTCAGCAGGGGGTCGTCCGGGTTCATGGGGGAGTCAACTCCTTGGCCTCGACCGGGGGTTGAGGCGCGTTGTCGTGCTTCGGCATGGTCAGCAGGACGGTGACGGCCAGGGCCGTGCCGCCGATGCGCAGGGCCAGGCGCAGCGGATCGTGCGGCAGGGCCTCGCCGAACGCGAGCGTGCCGAGCACCGCCGTGAACAGACTCGTCACCGTCGTGCAGACCGGCACGATCAGCGAGGCCCGGCAACGCTGCAGCGCCGCCTGCGACATGACCAGGCCGAACGCCCCGGTGAAGAGGAGGAGATACGGGTACGGGGACTTGAGCAGCCCAACCACCGCCCCTCCCAGGTCACTTGTCGTCAGATAGCTCGACACGCCCTTGATGGCGAGCGAGCTGACCCCGTACAACAGGCCCACCGCCACGCCGTATTCGACGCCCGTGGTGGGCCGTCGGTGCCGGTGGCCCGCGCCGCGTTCGGTGGAGCGGTACAGCCAGACGCCGGCGGCCAGCGAGGGCACGCAGACCAGCAGGATCAGCGGGTAGGGCGCGTTGCGGCTGACGTGGTCCGAGCCTTCTTTGAGGGACAGTACGACCATCAGCAGGGCGAGCAGGATCGCCCCGAGCGCGTACCGTTCGCGACCGCTGGTCTCCTCGCCGAGCATGCGTGCCGACAGCAGCACGAGCAGCACCAGGCCGGACACGAAGATGCCCTGCGCGGCGGCGATCGGCAGCGTCCGGTACACGGCGAGCTGCGCACCGAACCCGGACGCGAGCGCGAGAGACCCGCCGATCCACAACGGGCTGCCCAGCACCAGCCGCAGCAGCCTTGCCGGTTGACGGACCGTCACCTCGGGCAGGGCCGCGAGCGCGCGTTTCTCCAGGACGAAACCGGTGCTGTAGAGCACGTTCGCCAACAGGGCCGCAGCCACCCCCCACCACACGGCCGCGCCCCCTACGTCTTCCGCGCGTGCAGCAGCAGGATCGACGCCAACTGCGGTCTGACGCAGGCCAGTCGGTCGAGGGGGCGGAACGGTCGCGGTACGCCGTGGAAGGGTGCGCCCTTGAGTCCTACGACCTCGAAGCCGGCCGCCGTCACGAACTCCCGTAGCGCACGCGGGGTGTAGAGCCGCAGGTGTCCTACGACCTCCTTGCCCGGGCGGCCGTGGATCGCGCGCAGGCTCACCTCCGAGAACACGGGCTGGACTCCGGCGAGCAGCAGGGCGCGGTTGTACCAGGCGGCCAAGTTCGGTGTGGACAGCATGAGATGGCCTCCCGGGCGCAGGACGCGGTGGATCTCGGCGAGGGCGGTGTCCGGGTCGACGAGGTGCTCGATCACCTCGCTGAACAGGACGGCGTCGGCGGCGGCCGAGTGGAGTGGTAACGCGGTGAGTTCGCCTCGGACGGTGTACGGGAGGTGGGTGCGGGCTCGGGTGAGGGCGTCCTGGGACCAGTCGACGCCGATGACTCGGTGGCCGGTGAGGAGGGGGGCTGCGGTGGCGGCCGCGGTGCCGTCGCCGCAGCCGATGTCGAGGACGGTGCGGGGCTGTTCGGTGGGCGGGCCCAGGGCGGTGGCGAGGATGCGGGCCTGGCGGAGCGTGCGGGAGGGGCCGGAGGCGACGGGGACGGTGGGGTTCTCGTAGAAGTCGCGGAGGTCGTCGTGTGTAGTGGGGTGGCGCGGGGTCGTGGTCGTCATGCCGGGTGCTCCTCCGTCGTGTGCAGGTAGTGCTCGAAGAGGTCGCGGAGGTGGGCTCCGTCGCCGGGGCCGAGGAGGGTGCGGGACCAGCGGAGGGCCACGTGGAGTTTTCCTGCGGTGGACGCCGTCGTCACGGTGAGGCCTCGGGGCATGCGGGCGGGGGCGGAGAACCAGACCGCGTGCGCGCGGCCCGCCGGGGCGCCGAAGTCCAGGGTGTACGGGATGCGGCCGATGTTGCTGAGGAGGGTCGTCGAGGTCCAGGGGGCGGCTGCCTTGCGGAGGCCTCGGGTGAGGGTGGCTCGCCAGGCGACGGGGACGACCGGGGCGGTCAACAGGGTTGCTCCGTGGCCCAGTTGGGGGCGGGGGAGGGCTTTGAGGGCGCGGGTCCGGGTTGCCGTGCGGTGGAGCAGTTCGGCCATGGGGTGGGCGGGGGTGGTGGTCAACTCGCTTGGGGCGAAGGTGACTTCGACCAGTCGCGTGCCGTTGCCTATCGGCATGTCCGTGCCTCGGGGGCGGTCGTCCACGGGCATCGTGATGCGCATCGGGCGGGGGTGTGCGCCGTGTTCGCGGTTCCAGTGGGCGATCATCAGGGCGGTCGTGACCATGAGTTGGTCGTTCACCGTGTAGGGGGAGCCCTTGGGGCGGTGGGGGACGGGGAGTTCGGTGAGGAGGAGGCCGTTGCCGCCGGGGGTGGGGCGGGGTGCCGGGGGCTACTCGGGCGGGCGGGGTCCACACGGAGGGGGTGTCCGTGGGGGGTTCTGGCCTGTCCGGGGGGCGGGTTGGTGGGGCGGTCGGGGTGTTTTCCTTGCCGCCGTAGCGCTCCGCTGCGGTGGCGAGGACGCGGAGGCAGGCGGGGCCGTCGAGTGCGGTGTGGTTGACCGTGAGGATCAGGGCGGTTCCGTGGGGGAGTTCGATGGCTTCGAGGCGGATGGGTGGGGATGCGGTGAGGGGTGGGGTGTGGGTGAGGGAGCGGGTGCGGGCCTGTTTGAGGGCGTCTTTGGTGGGGGGTGGGAAGGTCACCACCTCCAGGTCCGGGGAGTTGGTCAGCTCCCATTCGTAGCGGCGGCGGTACCAGGGGCCGGGGGCCTCGCGCATGAGGATGCGGGGGTGGTGGTGGAGGGCCTCTGCGAAGGCGGTGCGGAGGCGTTCCGCGTTTACGGGACCTGGGAGGTGGACCTCTATGTGGACGGTTTCCGGTTCGGCGGATTGGTGGCAGTGGCGGGCGATCTCGTCGACTGTGGGGAAGGGGATGCGGGTGTTGGTACGGGGAGGTTGGTCGAGTGTGGTCATTCCGGCTCGTCCCTTGGCTGCGGGTCGGTGGGGGCTGGTCGCGCAGTTCCCCGCGCCCCTATAGGGGCGCTTCCCCTGGCCTGTGCTGAGATTGTTCGGCTTGACTCCTCGCCCAGGGCGCTCGTGCCTCGCGCTCTTTGAGGCAGGGGTGGGATCGGTGCTGGTTCCGGAGCGGAGCGCTCTCGTACGCTCACCAATGCCGCGAACAGGCCTATCAACGCCAGGAGTTGAGCCACGCGGCTGAACGCTCCCTCGCCTGCGCCCACCGGGTCTCCCGCTCCCGTCGCCGACACGATGCCCGCCCCCGCCGGCGCCACGAACGCGATCGGGACCAGGAGAGCGTGGCGGCGGTATGCGAGCAACGCCAATGCCGGGACCAGTAGGGCGAACCAGCCCGCTATCACCGCTCCGACCAGCGTCAGCGCCACCGTGCCGAGCCAGAGGCCGGGTAGGGGCGGGGGTGGTTGGAACTCGTCGGGGTTGGGCTCGTCGCGGCGCCAGATGACCAGGGCCAGGAGGGCGGCGACTGCGACTCCGCTGCCGATGAGGCCGGCCTCGTACGTCGTCGCCGGTTCATACGACAGCTTGATCGTGCCGCCCGCGCCTGCCGGGACTCGCCAGCCCTGTTGCCAGCCGTCCAGGCGGAGAGGGGTCAACTCCTTGCCGTTCAGGGTGGCTTTCCAGCCGTCGTTGAAGTTCTCGTACGTGGTGAAGTACGAGGCCGCGCCCGCGCCCACCGCCACCTCTCGGCGGTCGCCCAGCCAGTCCTGGACCGTCAACTCGCGTGTCTGGGCGGTGGGTTCGGTGACCGTTCCCCGGGTCAGCGTCACGCCCGTGAGGGTCAATGGGCCCGCGTTTCCCGCTTCCACCCGGTGTGTTCCCGACGTCAGCTCCAACGCCCCGTCCGTCTTGCCTTGCTGACAGAGCGTCACCTCCACCGAACGCCGTTCCGTGAGGTCCCGTACCGTCCCCGTCACGCTCGTCCCGTACAGCTCGCCGTCCACCGCCACCACCGGGCCCTTTCCGCAGGGCAGGGTGAAGGGGCGGGACGGGTTCGGCTGGGGGGTGCGGTACTGGTCCAGGGCTGGGATGTAGGCCTCCGTCAGGCCTACCGGTAGTTGGAGGTTCTCGTCCGCTATCGGGTTGTGGAGTGTGAGCGGGGCCGTCTTCGTGATCGTGATGGTCAGGCTGTCCGTGGTGATCGGGTCGAAGCGGGTCACGCCGTTCTCGTCCACGCCCGCGATCGTCGAACCGTCCGGTGACGTGATGTCCACCTCGGTCGGGCGCGTCGACAGGCCGCCCGCGGGGGCCAACACCACTTCGCCCACTGCCTGTTTGCCGGTCCAGGTGAGGTGGATCGTCGGGCGGTCGCCTGCCATCCAGCCCGTCGTCAGGTCGCCGTCCGTGAGGTTGCGGGCGGAGAGGCCCGTGCCAAGTGCCGCTGTGGAGTCGGCCGTTGCCGTGATGCGGTGTTGTTGGGCTGGGGCGACCTCGTAGAGGAGTTTGTCCAACTCCTCGCCCGGGGTCGCCACCGCCGTCGCCTTCATCTCGTACGTTCCCGCCGCCGACGTCGAGAACGTGCGGTGCAGGCCCGCCTCCGTGCCCGTCGGGGAGAGGCCCGTCGGGTCGGCCGTGCGGTGCAGGGAGATGATCTCGGCGGAGGCGTCGGTGGTGTTCGCGTCGGTGGGGAGTTTGAGGAGCCGGGTGACCTGGATGTGGGGGAGAGCGATCTCGGAGAAGCCCGCGCCGGTGAGGCCGGTGCGGCGGGCCACCGAGTCGACGATCGTCAGCTTCATCCAACTCGTGGAGCCCGAAGGCGCCTTGATGGTCTGAGGCATGCCGCTCGGCTGGAGATAGCTCGTCGCCGATCCCTTCGCCGTCTCCACCCGCACCTCCGTCGCCGCCGCCCGCACGCTCTCCTGCGGGAGCGGAGTCACCTTGAACGAACCCGGCATGTCGTACGACCCGCCCGTGAAGCCGATGCGCAGCCACTGGCCGTTCGCCGAGCCCGCCGCGCCCTCCGCCCACGCGGTGTCCGGGTCGCCGTCGAAGGCGTTCACCGGGTCGAACTGGGGGAGCGAGAACAGCCAGTTGCCGCTCGAAGACGCCGTCACCGAGCGGGCGCCGCGCAACTCCGCCACCGTCTGGTGGGCGATGCCCTTCGTCGGCAGGATCTGCTTCGGTTTCTTGCCCGCGTCCTGGACGGCGTCCGGCGCGTTGCGTTCGTCGGGGGTGTAGGTGTACGACGTGTTGGCGTCGACCAGGCCGAACCGGGTGTCGGCGCGACGCAGTCCGTCGCCCACCACCTGGAGCGGGGGTGAGCCCAGGCCCGGGTGGTTGTCGCCCGTCAACACCGTTGCCCTGCCCCTGAGTTCCGTGGCCAGGGGGAGGAGCGACTCCGGGCCGCCGGAGACGACCGCCGTGTCGGACACCGGCGTCAGGCCCGCCTGGCCGGGGCGGATCACGTCCTTGCTCGTCGGCTCGTAGATCTCCACCGCACGCTGGCGCGGGTAGAGGCCCTCGACCTGGAGCGGGGTGTCGTTCGCTATCCGGCCGCCGGTCATGATCGGGCCGAGGCCCGTCACCCGCTGGTAGCCGGACTGTTCCAGGGTGCGTTTGACGGTGGTCGTCGGGACGTAGCCGATCTGGTCGGGGTCGAGGTCGTTGCGGACGACGACGTAATAGACGCCCGCCCGGCTCAAGTAGTCGGCCAGGCCCGGGACTTCACCGCCGCTGGTCAGCGCCTGCTCCACCGCGTCCATCGCTCGGCGGTTGCCGGGGGTGCCCATGGGGACGTAATCCCGTTCCGCCCAGCGGGAGTTGGCGAGGACGTCGAGGGGCTCGTCGATGGGGGAGCCCCAGGTGTAGATGCCGTGCGCGGTCGCCGGGACGACCAGGGCGCGGGAGTCGGGGGAGTACTTGTGCAGCCAGTCCGCCGTGGACTGCCAGTACTTGGGGAGCTGCTGGAACGAACCCGGGTTCAGGATCGACCCGTTGAGATACGGCCACGCCAGACCGGGCAGGACGAGGATCGCCGCGATCAGCGGAGCGAGTCGGCGGCCCCGGACCGGACGGGCGCCGCGTGTCTCGGCGGCCACACCGACCAGGTGGGCCAGGCCCAGGACGAGTGCGAGGGCCAGGCCCGCCTGGAACTTGTAGATGTTGCGGAAGGGGACGAGCGGGCCGTTCAGCCAGTCCTGCACCAGCCCGTGGAAGGGCGCCCCGAACGAGCCGCCGTACCCGGCGAACAGGACCAGCGCGACCGACACCCCGATCAGCACCAGCCAACGCCGCTCCGGCATGTCCCGGCGGGCCAGCCCCGCGAGGCCGAGCCCCGCCGCCAGTGCCGAGCAGACGATCACGATCACCGAGGACGCGACCGTCCAGCCGGCCGGTATCCAGGCCTCCCCGAGGTGCAGATAGGCGACCCAGTCACCGGCCCCGCGCAGGCCCTCCGTCGCCGACATGGTCTCGGTCGTGGTCTGCGAAGTCTCCACGTAGGGAAGGAAGTTCTCGCCATAGACGCCGAGCATCAGCAGCGGGATCCACCACCACGCCGTCGCCAGGATCACCCCGGGCACCCACCACGCGATCAGCTTGCGCTGCCGCGGTCCTGATGGGCGGGAGAGCAGATACAGGCCGACGGGGAGGAGGGAGGCGAGGGTCGCCGCCGCGTTGACACCGCCCATGAACGGCACGATCAACGCCGACCGCAGGGCCGCGATCCGGGCCGTATAACGCTCGTTGGTGAGCGGCAGCAGGACCCAGGGGAGGAAGGCACCGGGGAGGGCCGCGGCGGACGTCGACCCCACGACGATCGTGAACACCGGCCACAACGCGTACGTCACGGCGGCGAGCAGCCGGGACGCGGAGTTGCCGACACGCAGCCGTTCGGCCAGCCGCAGCGCACCCCAGAAGGCGACCGAGACAACGAGGGACAACCACAGCCGTTCCGCCAGCCAGACCGGGAGGTGCACGGCGTGGGCCAGCCAGTAGAACGGCAGCATCGGCCAGAGGTAGCCCGCGTACTGGTCCTGGATACCGCCGAACGAACCCCGGTCGTGCCACAACTGCCCAAGGTCCGACAGGAATTGACCGGGGTCCACGGTGACGCCGAGCTTCGTGTCGAAGGTCTGCCGCCCCGGGTGCACGGCGAGGAACAGCACGAACACCACGGCCCAGAACCCCAGCAACCAGCGCCAGGACCTCGGGCCCTCCGGGGGACCCGCGATGGTCGTGGTGGGGTCGGCCGCCGGGGGCGGGGCCTGGACCGTGGTCGCCGTCATGGTGGACACCGCCGGAGGATGAGGAGGAGGTTCCAGGTGGCCAACTCCCTTATCCCGGGCACTTTTACGACGGCTCGGTCGAGGAAGGGCCAGTAGCGGGAACGCGCCGCGACGACCATCACGTCATCACGGGCGCGGACCTGCCGCAGGGTGGCACCGATGTGCACGGCGAACAGGTTCTCGCCGAGAGTGTGCTTGGCCGGCTTTCCGGTACGGCGCCGGTAGCGGGCGCGGGCCCGTTCGGCACCGAGGTAGTGCCAGGGCGCCCACTCGTGACCGCCCCACGGGGACAGCCAGTTGGTGAACGACACATAGATCAGCCCACCGGGCCGGGTCACCCGAGCCAGCTCACTGAGAAACGTCTCCGGATCGGCCACATGCTCAAGGACGTTGGAGGAGAACGTCACGTCCGCGACCCCGTCGGACAACGGCAACAAATACCCGTCCGCGATGACGGTCCCGTCCGGCGGCTTCCGCCCCAACTCCCGTACGTCCGGCTCGAAGAGGTAGGAGTGAGCGCCACGCCGCCGAAACTCCTCGGTGAAATACCCGCTCCCGCCACCGACGTCCACGACGGTGCGGCCGGCGACGGGCCCGTCATAGGCCTCAACTTGATCAACAGCGTCGGTGGCGAGCAACGAGTAACAGGATTCCGGGTCGTCCTGCTCATGCAGGAAGGCGCGAAACAGCGTGAGCGAGCGCTGGAGAGACGGGTCTTTGAATCGCCGGTGTGCTGGAGCGCCCCTAAAGGGGCGCGGGGCTGTATCTATATGCGGCTCCG